>NZ_CP029364.1:1847500-1995000 GCF_004006435.1 Bacillus halotolerans | reverse complement strand
CACTCTCAATTGTTTGGTGGCGATAGCGAAGAGGTCACACCCGTTCCCATACCGAACACGGAAGTTAAGCTCTTCAGCGCCGATGGTAGTCGGGGGTTTCCCCCTGTGAGAGTAGGACGCCGCCAAGCAAGGGTAAAACCCAGCTCATTGAGCTGGGTTTTTTGTTTATATATATTGTTGCAGGAATTTCAAAACGTATTTGGGAAATTTGTTTTCCGTTACCATTAAAAACTGCTGAATTAACACGTAATCATCACTGACATGCTGCGTTAACAGCTCATACCACCATTCTGTCTCATACCTCGCAATCATTCCTATGTTGTACAAAATTAAATAATGGATTGTTATTTCCGGAAGTTTAAGAAACTGATCTCGTTTAGAAGGAATATAATATTGTCTTTTGTCCAAATCAAATAATAGGCTGATTGACGTCCATGGATTTATGTCTTGCCGCGAAAGATGGAACAGCAGGTCATCTTTATCTTTCTTCAAAAAGGTCCATCGAAAATGATGAGACATATATTCAACAAATCGTGAATCAGACATCTTATAATGAATGACGATATCCTCTGGTATAGAAACCATGTCTTTTTCCTTCTCAACCTTTGTAATAAAGCATTCCTTTTTCTGAAATTGAAAAATATCACTTAATTCTGGTATAGCGGCTAATAACTTTTTCATAGTATACCGTTCATCTTCTATACCTGATTGACCAAATAAGTGTTTCATGAAGTGCATACATAAACCGTTGCGTTGTATTTTCACTTCATCATCGCTAAAACAATAATTTTGCTTCTTTCTTTTACGCGCTGTGACGCCATGTGCGAGAACTGATGTATGGCTTGGGTAGTGAGGATCCTGTGTGATGAGACATGCTTTGATCAGCTGTGACATCCCGTAGAATAAAAGAATCGGTTTGATTTCTAAAGGCGAGCAAGAGGCTTGCTTATAAAATGATTCAGCATGCTTCAAGAAGAAAATAAACCGCTCGCTGTTTTTAAAAGAGTTCTGTTTCGCCTCATCTGCACCATTTAAGACATAGACTTTTTCTAGAAATTTCTGGGTTGATTCTACGGAGTAAAATAGCGCTAAGTCTTTCCAATCATGATATGTCATATGTATTTCTAATTCCTTTCCGTTATCTAAATATTTCAACTCTTTTTCGGTTCCTTGACATGCTCTTGGCTTGTTGATAATCTACATATAATATTTTGCCGAAAAGAGGGGGATTTACTAATGTGGGAAAGTAAATTTTCAAAAGAAGGCTTAACGTTCGACGATGTGCTGCTTGTACCAGCTAAGTCAGAGGTACTTCCGCGTGATGTGGATTTATCTGTTGAACTTACAAAGACGTTAAAGCTGAATATTCCTGTCATCAGCGCAGGTATGGACACTGTAACAGAATCAGCAATGGCGATTGCAATGGCTAGACAGGGCGGCTTGGGCATCATTCATAAAAATATGTCGATCGAGCAGCAGGCTGAACAAGTTGATAAAGTAAAACGCTCTGAACGAGGCGTTATTACAAATCCCTTCTTTTTAACTCCTGATCACCAAGTTTTTGATGCGGAGCATTTGATGGGGAAATACAGAATTTCCGGTGTTCCGATTGTAGATAACAAAGAAGACCAAAAGCTTGTCGGTATTATCACGAACCGCGACCTTCGTTTTATTTCTGATTACTCAATGAAAATCAGCGATGTTATGACAAAAGAAGAACTTGTCACTGCACCGGTTGGAACGACTTTAGACGAAGCTGAAAAGATTTTGCAGAAACATAAAATTGAAAAGCTTCCACTCGTTGATGATCAAAATAAATTAAAAGGTCTTATCACGATTAAAGACATTGAAAAAGTTATCGAGTTCCCTAATTCATCTAAAGACATTCACGGCCGTTTGATCGTTGGCGCGGCAGTTGGTGTAACTGGCGACACGATGACACGCGTGAAAAAGCTTGTAGAAGCCAATGTGGATGTCATTGTTATCGATACAGCACACGGGCATTCTCAAGGCGTGTTAAACACAGTGACAAAGATCCGTGAAACGTATCCTGAATTAAATATTATCGCTGGAAACGTAGCAACAGCTGAAGCGACAAAAGCACTCTTCGAAGCTGGTGCTGATGTTGTCAAAGTAGGAATCGGACCTGGTTCAATTTGTACTACTCGTGTGGTAGCAGGTGTTGGTGTACCTCAAATCACAGCGATTTATGACTGTGCGACTGAAGCAAGAAAACATGGCAAAACAATTATCGCAGACGGCGGAATTAAATTCTCTGGCGATATTGCAAAAGCATTGGCAGCCGGCGGACATGCTGTTATGCTTGGAAGCTTACTGGCAGGTACGTCAGAAAGCCCTGGTGAAACTGAAATCTACCAAGGCAGAAGATTCAAAGTATACCGCGGTATGGGATCTGTGGCTGCAATGGAAAAAGGAAGTAAAGACCGTTACTTCCAAGAAGAAAATAAAAAATTCGTTCCAGAAGGCATTGAAGGACGCACACCTTACAAGGGGCCAGTTGAAGAAACAGTTTATCAGCTAGTCGGCGGTCTTCGTTCTGGTATGGGATATTGCGGATCTAAAGATCTTCGCGCTTTAAGAGAAGAAGCTCAGTTCATTCGTATGACTGGTGCAGGCCTTCGTGAAAGTCATCCGCATGATGTACAGATTACAAAAGAATCACCGAACTATACAATTTCATAAATAAATTGTTACAAATTAAAAACATTTGACAGGGTCTCTGACTCTGTCTATTTTTTTTATACTGATTATGATAAAATTTATACTGTTGTGCATTGAAAATGTCCTTAACGGCTTAATTATAGATGAAGAAAAATGAAATACGGAGGTCGTACGATTGAACATCAAGAAATGTAAACAGCTATTGATGTCTTTGGTTGTTTTAACACTGGCCGTAACTTGCCTGACTCCAATGTCAAAAGCAAAGGCTGCCAGCGATCCAATTGATATCAACGCATCAGCTGCTATTATGATCGAAGCTTCTTCAGGTAAAATTCTTTACAGCAAAAATGCAGAGAAAAGACTGCCAATTGCAAGTATGACAAAGATGATGACAGAGTATCTGTTATTAGAAGCAATTGATGAAGGCAAAGTAAAATGGGATCAAACCTATACGCCTGATGACTATGTGTATGAGATTTCCCAAGATAACAGTTTATCAAACGTTCCTCTTCGAAAAGACGGAAAATACACAGTAAAAGAACTTTATCAAGCGACAGCAATCTATTCTGCAAATGCGGCTGCGATTGCCATTGCAGAAGTTATTGCAGGCTCTGAAACAAAGTTCGTTGAAAAAATGAATGCAAAAGCAAAAGAACTGGGATTAACAAATTACAAATTTGTTAATGCAACAGGTCTTGAAAACAAAGATCTTCACGGCAAGCAGCCTGAAGGGACAAGCGTAGATGAAGAAAGTGAAGTTTCTGCTAAGGATATGGTTATTCTTGCAGATCACCTGATTACTGACTACCCTGAGATTTTAGAAACTTCCAGCATCTCAAAAATGAAGTTCAGAAAAGGCACAGATGATGAAATGGACATGCCGAACTGGAACTTTATGCTGAAGGGTCTAGTCAGCGAGTACAAAGGTGCAACTGTAGATGGACTGAAAACAGGTTCTACTGACTCTGCGGGTTCATGTTTCACAGGAACTGCTGAAAGAAACGGAATGCGTGTCATCACTGTGGTGTTAAACGCAAAAGGCAACATTCACACTGGCCGTTTCGATGAAACGAAAAAAATGTTTGATTATGCTTTCAACAATTTCTCAATGAAAGAAATTTATGCTGAAGGCGATCAGGTAAAAGGCCATAAAACCATTTCTGTAGATAAAGGTAAAGAGAAAAAAGTAGGCATTGTCACAAGCAAGGCATTTTCTCTTCCTGTCAAAAATGGTGAAGAAAAGAATTACAAAGCAAAAGTCACTTTAAACAAAGACACTTTGACTGCCCCTGTGAAAAAAGGGACGAAGGTTGGGAAACTGACTGCGGAATATACAGGTGATGAAAAGGACTATGGATTCCTTAACAGCAGCCTGGCAGGTGTAGACCTTGTGACGAAAGAAAATGTAGATAAAGCAAACTGGTTTGTTTTAACAATGCGCAGCATCGGCGGATTTTTCGCTGGTATCTGGGGAAGCATTGTTGATACAGTAACTGGCTGGTTTTAATGAATTGAAAGAGCTCTGATTGATGTTAGGGCTCTTTCGCTTAATATACTGAAAAAACCCAATTTTTAATAAAAAATGATTTTCAAAGCCCTAAAAACCGAATAAAATAAGTTATATCCATATGAATTATTGGATTTCTAGGATACAATAAGAAATAGAAATCATATAACTATACCTTGATTAGGGGGACCAAGAAATGGCTCAAACAGGTACTGAACGTGTAAAACGCGGAATGGCAGAAATGCAAAAAGGCGGCGTCATCATGGACGTAATCAATGCGGAACAAGCGAAAATTGCTGAAGAGGCTGGAGCTGTCGCTGTAATGGCGCTAGAACGTGTACCAGCTGATATTCGTGCGGCTGGAGGAGTTGCCCGTATGGCAGACCCTACAATCGTGGAAGAAGTAATGAATGCTGTATCCATCCCTGTAATGGCAAAAGCGCGTATCGGACATATTGTTGAAGCGCGTGTGCTTGAGGCTATGGGTGTTGATTATATTGATGAAAGTGAAGTTCTGACTCCGGCTGACGAAGAATTTCATTTGAATAAAAATGAATATACAGTTCCTTTCGTGTGCGGCTGCCGTGACCTCGGCGAAGCAACACGCCGTATTGCTGAAGGCGCTTCTATGCTTCGTACAAAAGGGGAGCCTGGAACTGGTAATATCGTCGAAGCCGTTCGCCATATGCGCAAGGTAAACGCTCAAGTGCGCAAAGTAGTTGCAATGAGCGATGATGAGCTGATGACTGAAGCGAAAAATTTGGGAGCGCCTTATGAGCTGCTTCAACAAATTAAAAGAGACGGTAAACTTCCTGTCGTTAACTTTGCGGCTGGCGGCGTAGCGACTCCTGCTGATGCGGCACTTATGATGCAGCTTGGCGCTGACGGTGTATTTGTTGGTTCTGGTATCTTCAAATCAGACAATCCTGCAAAATTCGCAAAAGCAATTGTGGAAGCGACAACTCACTTCACTGATTATAAATTGATTGCAGAGCTTTCAAAAGAGCTTGGAACTGCAATGAAAGGGATCGAAATCTCAAATTTACTTCCAGAACAGCGTATGCAAGAACGCGGCTGGTAAGAATATAGGAGAGCTGCGACATGTTAACAATAGGTGTACTAGGACTTCAAGGAGCAGTAAGAGAGCATATCCATGCAATTGAATCATGCGGTGCAGCTGGACTTGTTATTAAACGCCCAGAGCAGCTAAAAGAAATCGATGGTTTAATTTTGCCGGGCGGAGAAAGCACGACAATGCGCCGTTTAATTGATACGTATCAATTCATGGAGCCATTGCGTGAGTTTGCTGCTCAGGGAAAACCGCTGTTTGGGACATGTGCCGGTTTAATTATTTTAGCAAAGGAAATTGCCGGTTCAGATAACGCTCATTTAGGTTTGCTGAATGTAGTTGTTGAACGGAATTCGTTTGGCCGGCAGGTTGACAGCTTTGAAGCTGATTTAACCATTAAAGGGCTGGACGAACCTTTCACTGGTGTATTCATCCGTGCGCCGCATATCTTGGAAGCCGGTGAAAATGTTGAAGTGCTTTCTGAGCATAACGGACGCATTGTTGCGGCTAAACAGGGTAATTTCTTGGGCTGTTCGTTCCATCCGGAGCTGACAGAGGATCATCGAGTGACAAAGCTGTTCGTTCAAATGGTCGAGGAATACAAGCAGAAAGCCCTTGTATAAAACAGTTGAAAGCTGTGGAAACTTATAGTACATTATAAACACAAATAAAGATCGAAAAGCGTTGATAGGAACTAGTAGGAAGCCTCTCTTTCTAAGAGAGCCGATGGTTGGTGTGAATCGGTGAAAGATGCTGTCTGAATCCATCCTTGAGCGAAATGCTGAATGAAGTAGGCATTTACGGGATAACCGTTATGTGTGAAAGCGGAAAACAAGTCTATGGCTTGTTTTCAATCAGGGTGGCAACGCGAGAGCTCTCGTCCCTTTCATGGGGATGAGGGCTCTTTTTATTTTCGATAATTCAATGAATTTAATGAAAAAAGGAGTGTTTCGCATGCTTGATACGAAAATGCTGAGAGCAAATTTTCAAGAAATTAAAGCAAAGCTTGTACACAAAGGCGAAGACTTAACAGATTTTGATAAGTTCGAGGAGCTTGATGATAAAAGAAGAGAGCTTATCGGAAAAGTAGAAGAACTAAAAGGAAAACGGAATGAAGTATCCCAGCAGGTAGCTGCTTTGAAACGCGAGAAAAAAGACGCGGATCACATCATTAAAGAAATGCGTGAAGTCGGCGAGGAAATTAAAAAACTTGATGAAGAATTAAGAACAGTAGAATCTGCGCTTGAGACCATTCTTCTTTCAATCCCGAATATTCCGCATGAATCAGTGCCAGCCGGTGAAACGGAAGATGATAACGTAGAAATCCGGAAATGGGGCGAAACACCTTCATTTGCACATGAGCCAAAACCGCATTGGGATATTGCTGATGAGCTCGGCATTCTTGATTTTGAACGTGCTGCGAAGGTAACAGGAAGCCGCTTCGTGTTTTATAAAGGCTTAGGTGCTCGTTTGGAGCGTGCGCTTTATAACTTTATGCTTGACCTTCATGTGGATGAGTATAACTATACTGAGGTTATCCCGCCTTATATGGTAAACCGTGCAAGCATGACGGGAACAGGACAGCTTCCAAAGTTCGAAGAGGATGCGTTTAAGATCAGGGAAGAGGATTACTTCTTGATTCCGACTGCTGAAGTGCCGATCACAAATATGCATCGGGATGAAATTCTGTCAGGTGACAGCCTGCCGATTAATTATGCGGCATTCAGTGCCTGTTTCCGTTCAGAAGCTGGTTCAGCAGGGCGCGATACACGCGGATTAATCCGTCAGCACCAGTTTAATAAAGTGGAGCTTGTGAAGTTTGTAAAGCCGGAAGATTCTTATGATGAGTTAGAAAAACTAACAAACCAGGCTGAGCGTGTGCTCCAGCTGTTGGAACTTCCATACCGTGTAATGAGCATGTGTACGGGAGATTTAGGATTTACGGCTGCGAAAAAATACGATATAGAAGTTTGGATTCCGAGCCAAGACACATATCGTGAAATTTCTTCTTGCAGCAACTTCGAAGCGTTCCAAGCCAGACGTGCGAACATTCGTTTTAGACGTGAAGTGAAAGGCAAACCAGAGCATGTACACACATTGAACGGTTCAGGTTTGGCAGTTGGAAGAACAGTTGCCGCTATTTTAGAAAATTATCAGCAGGAAGACGGAAGCGTCATTATACCAAAAGTGCTTCGTCCTTATATGGGAAATAGAGAAGTCATCAAAGCGTAAAGCTGAAAAGGTGTGCCTGATAAGGCGCGCCTTTTGCTATTTAAATTAAACATTTTCATAAAAACAAAAAAAGTTTTTAAAAATGCTTGACCATCATAAAACATTCATGATATAGTAAGTCTTGTCGATACGGAGGAATACCCAAGTCCGGCTGAAGGGATCGGTCTTGAAAACCGACAGGGGTGTCAAAGCCCGCGGGGGTTCGAATCCCTCTTCCTCCGCCATATTGATTTTAATTCTAATGAAACTCAAGCATATATTGGAGATTGTTTTGTCCGTTGCATCGTTTGCAACGGATTTTTTAATATCATAAAAAAGTGAATCTCAGGTCATGAGATTCACTTTTTTTTCGTTTCATGAATGACAGTTGCGATTTGATCAACAATGTTCTCGATAGAACTTTCATCATTCTTCAAGTCATAATCCTCAATACGGATTTTCAGGACAGGGCAAGCGTTAAAACCGCTGATCCAGTTTTCGTAACGCGTGTGCATTTCTTCCCAATAAGACCGATCTGTTTGAAGCTCCATTTCACGTCCGCGTTCTTCAATCCGGGCTAATATGTTTTCCAGATCGCCTTCTAAATAGATCAGCACATCAGGATGCGGGAAATACGGTGTCATGACCATTGCTTCAAACAGGCTTGTATAGGTTTTATAATCAATCTTTGACATCGTCCCTTTGTCAGCGTGCATTTTTGCAAAAATCCCAGTATCCTCATAAATAGAACGATCCTGTACAAACCCTCCGCCGGCTTCAAAAATATTTTTCTGTTCTTTGAATCGTTCAGCTAAGAAGTAGATTTGCAGATGGAAGCTCCAGCGTTCAAAATCATGATAGAATTTTTCTAAGTATGGGTTATGATCGACTTCCTCAAGAGAGGTTTTAAAGCCAAGCCGTTTAGCCAATGCTCTTGTTAAAGTAGATTTTCCGACACCTACTGTTCCTGCTACTGTAATGATTGAATTCTCAGGGATATGATGTTCCTTCATTTTATAAGCTCCTTTACATGGGCGGCAATACGTTCAAAATCGCTCTTATTCAAAACGAAATCCTCTGAATCGCCATCTATTGTTAACACCGTAAGATATGGGTCTGCTTCCTGCAGCTGCTTGATGGCGATGTCATAATCTGCGATCAGCTGTTCCAAATAGCTTGTTTCAATTTTTTTCTCAAAGGGACGCCCGCGTTTTTCAATGCGGTGTAACAATGTGGGCAGACTTGCCTTTATGTAAATGATGAAATTTGGCTTAGGAAGATCATCGGTAAGAAGATGAAAAATCTTTCTGTATTTGTTGAGCTGCTGTTCAGACAGCGTTCGTTCAGCAAAAATCACATTTTTATAAATATGATAATCAGCTATCACAGGCTGTCCTTCATTTAAAAAGTGATGGCTGGTATCCTCAAGCTGTTTGTACCTGTGACAAAGAAAAAACATCTCAAGCTGGAAGCTCCATTCCTCTATGTTGTCATAAAACTTATCAAGGTATGGGTTATCCTCAACAATCTCACTGATCATAGGGAATCCAAGCTCTTGTGAAAGCATCGTCGCGAGCGTTGTTTTTCCTGCCCCGATAGGACCTTCAACTGCGATAAAAGGGGCTGTATTCATTGGAATCCTCCTTATTTCTAAAAAACGTCCGTCAATTGCTGACCTTCATATTGTATCACAACCCTTGGATTCCCCTATGAAAAAAAGACGTTTCCAAATTAACGGAACGTCTTTTTGACAACTTGAAATTGATCAGAAAGCAGCAGCCAGTTTTGAGGAAAGGAAAGCCCCAGCTTCCAGTAGCTGATCCCTCTTAAATTAAGCTCTTTAATCAGATTGAATTTGGCCTGAATCGAACGGGCGTCTTCAAACCACACCTCGTGCCTTTTGTTTTCTGCATCAGTATAGCGGAAGAAAGGGGCTTGGGCGGTTTGGTCATACTGGATGTCGGCATTGTTTTGTTCGGCTATGACAATGGCTTGCTGAGGGCTTATTGCTCTTGCCGGAGTTCCTCCTGCTGTATATGGCAGTGTCCAGTCATATCCATATAAATTCTGCCCCATGACAATTTTATTGGCGGGCATTTCGGTTAAAGCATATTCAATGACGTTCCGAACAGGTCCTATTGGAGAAACGGCTTGAGCGGGTCCGCCGCTGTATCCCCATTCATATGTCATGAGGACAACAAAGTCTACAATTTGGCCATGTGCTCTGTAATCATGGGCTTCGTACCATCTGCCCTGCTGTGTTGCGCTTGTTTTAGGGGCAAGCGCCGTAGAAATTTCTAAGCCTTCTTGATGAAAAAGATCCCTTGCCTCGCGGAGAAATTGATTATATGCCTCTCTATCCTGGGGCCGTAAGTATTCAAAGTCAAAATGAATAGCACGGAAGCCATATCTTCTGGCATTCTCGACTATTTCATTCAAAAGTCTTCTTTTCACAGTATCGTCGTTCAAAAGGATCCGGCCGAGCTCATCGCTGAATGCCTGGTTTTCTAGGTTCGTTATAATCATCATCAATGTCGTGCCTTGATTCTCTGCAATGCTTCTTAAATTCGTTAAAGGCGGTGCGACTAAGGTTCCATCACGCTGTGCCTGGAAACTGAATGCGCCAAGGTACGTTAAGTAGGGCGATGCTTCTCTGGCCGCCTGCTGGAGATTTTCGCTGACTTGATTTCCGCGTGGCTCCAAATAAGCGCTTGATTCAATGTCTCTTTTTGGAACTGGAGGAATGTATAAACGGAAACCAATCTGCAGTACGGTATTTAACTGGATGCGGTTCACCCTGGCAAGCTCAGCTGCTGTTGTATTAAATTGCTGTGCGATGGATGTCAGGGTATCACCTTGTTGAACATCATAAAACTGGCCAGCTATTGGAATAACAATGGTTTGTCCGACAACAAGGCTGTCGGGATTCGGTATTTCATTCGTTTCTGTGATTTCGTTTGCAGTTGTTCTGTATTGTGAAGCGATAGCAGAAAGAGTGTCGCCTTGTTTCACCACATAAATTTGAATGAAAAACGCCTCCTTTCATATCGCTACAATGTATGAAAGGAAAGCGCTAATCATGTTTGTTTTTCTGTAATTTGTTCTTCAGTTGTAATTTCTGCGAAAAGAACATTTTCCATCATGGTTAGAGCGAATTCATTGTCCTTATCGCTGTTAGAAGCAATGCAGTCCTTAGGTATTGTAATGCTGTATTCTCTCATGTAAGCATCATTAGCAGTAAACAGCACGCATATATTTCCGGCTATCCCTGTTAAGACAATGCGTTTCACCTGTAATTCAGTCAGGAGGGTATGGAGGGCTGTTTCATAAAAAGCGGAGTGTTTCGGCTTGATTAAAAAATAGTCGGCATCCTCGGGCGATATCTTTTCAATAATGGCCTTGCTTTTCTCGTTTTCACATTCTTGCTGGATATTTTGGATATCCGCTTGCCAAAGACCGTAATGATCATTAATGTATATAATCGGCCAGTCATTTTGTCTTGCGTGCTTTTTTAATGATAAAATGTGAGGAACGATTTTTTCTGTTTTGTTGGCGAGACTTTCTCCCATATCAAATTCAAAATTATTGATCATGTCTACAATGAGAAGAGATGTGTCTGCTTTAGACATCGACAGTCTCCTTTCTGTTTAAGTTATAGTTAATATGTAGCCTTTTTAGGTAAGGAAAAAACTTTGAAAAGAGAGCTAATCTGATGAATCAAGATGAACTTTATATGAAAGAAGCAATAAAAGAAGCGAAAAAAGCTGAAGCGAAAGGCGAGGTGCCGATCGGGGCCGTGCTTGTTGTGAATGATAAAATCGTGGCACGCGCGCACAATTTAAGAGAAACAGAGCAGCGGTCTATCGCTCATGCGGAAATGCTTGTGATTGATGAAGCGTGCAAGTCACTTGGAACATGGAGACTGGAAGGCGCAACACTTTACGTTACCCTCGAGCCTTGTCCGATGTGTGCCGGAGCCGTCGTGCTTTCACGCGTGGAGAAAGTAGTATTTGGCGCATTTGATCCAAAAGGAGGCTGTTCAGGCACGTTAATGAACCTTCTTCAGGAAGAACGCTTTAATCATCAGGCTGAAGTGGTGAGCGGTGTGCTAGAGGAAGAATGCGGAGGAATGCTCAGTGCGTTTTTCAGAGATCTGAGAAAAAAGAAGAAAGCTTCTAGGAAAAACTTGTCTGAGTAGTAAGGTTGCAATTTTTAGGGGAAAAGGATATACTTATGTGTGCATCGTCATAGATGCGACATAAAATTTGATATTTATTTTGCCGTGCTAAGCGGGGAGGTAGCGGTGCCCTGTACCCGCAATCCGCTCTAGCGGGGCCGAATCCCTTCTCGAGGTTCGTTTACTTTAAGGTCTGCCTTAAGTAAGTGGTGTTGACGTTTGGGTCCTGCGCAATGGGAATTCATGAACCATGTCAGGTCCGGAAGGAAGCAGCATTAAGTGAAACCTCTCATGTGCCGCAGGGTTGCCTGGGCCGAGCTAACTGCTTAAGTAACGCTTAGGGTAGCGAATCGACAGAAGGTGCACGGTAAATCAATCATCAAATTTTCAAACTCACCTAATATTAGGTGAGTTTTTTGTTATGTAAAAGAGCTTTTGGAATCGATACACGGTTCATGTATAATGGGAATGATGAATAACGGAGGAGGGCGCACCCGTGAGTTACCAAGCTTTATATCGAGTATTCAGGCCTCAGCGCTTTGAAGATGTGGTCGGACAAGAGCACATTACAAAAACGCTTCAAAATGCCCTTTTGCAAAAGAAATTTTCTCATGCTTATCTGTTTTCCGGGCCAAGGGGTACGGGAAAAACCAGTGCGGCCAAAATATTTGCCAAAGCTGTCAACTGTGAACACGCCCCTGTTGATGAGCCATGCAACGAATGTGCAGCCTGTAAAGGGATAACAAACGGGTCCATATCCGATGTCATAGAAATTGACGCCGCTTCTAACAACGGTGTTGATGAAATTCGTGACATCCGCGACAAAGTGAAGTTTGCCCCATCGGCCGTCACATATAAGGTATATATCATAGATGAGGTGCATATGCTTTCTATCGGCGCCTTTAATGCGTTATTAAAAACATTAGAAGAGCCGCCTGAGCATTGTATTTTCATTTTAGCAACAACAGAACCGCACAAAATTCCTTTAACCATTATCTCCAGATGTCAGCGTTTTGACTTCAAGCGAATTACATCCCAAGCGATTGTCGGACGTATGAACAAAATAGTTGATGCTGAAGAGCTGCAGGTTGAAGAAGGGGCGCTCGACATTATTGCGAGTGCTGCAGATGGCGGTATGAGGGATGCTTTGAGCCTTCTTGATCAGGCAGTCTCATTCAGCGGCGACGAGCTAAAAGTTGATGATGCGCTTCTGATTACCGGAGCAGTTTCTCAATTATATATAGGAAAGCTTGCGCAATCTCTGCATGAAAAACATGTTTCTGAAGCTTTGGAAACATTGAATGAGCTGCTTCAGCAAGGGAAAGACCCGGCGAAGCTGATAGAGGATATGATTTTCTATTTCAGGGACATGCTGCTGTTCAAAACAGCTCCTGGCTTAGAGGGTGTACTGGAAAAAGTAAAAGTCGATGAAACGTTCCGTGAATTGAGTGAACAAATTCCGACCCAGGCGATATATGAAATGATTGATATCCTGAACAAGAGCCACCAGGAAATGAAATGGACGAACCATCCCCGCATCTTCTTTGAAGTGGCTGTGGTGAAGATTTGCCAAACGTCTCATCAACCAGCTGCTGCAGACCTGCCTGAAGTTGATATGCTGATGAAAAAAATCCAGCAGCTTGAGCAAGAAGTAGAACGGCTCAAAACAACCGGCGTAAAAGCAGCGGCGGAAAGTCCGAAAAAAGAAGCGCCGCGTGCGCCAAAAGGCGGGAAATCCAATTACAAAGCGCCGGTAGGTAGAATTCATGAAATTTTGAAGGAAGCAACGAGGACGGACCTTGATCAGCTCAGAAGCAGCTGGGGCAAGCTTCTGGCTCACCTGAAACAGCAAAACAAAGTATCACATGCTGCGCTGCTGAATGACAGTGAACCTGTGGCTGCAGCTTCTTCGGCATTTGTACTGAAATTCAAATATGAAATACATTGTAAAATGGTCGCCGAGGATAACAACGGTGTCCGGACTAATCTTGAACAGATTTTAGAATCTATGCTCGGAAAAAGAATGGATTTGATTGGCGTTCCAGAAGCACAATGGGGTAAAATAAGAGAAGAATTTTTAGTAGATCATCAGCAGGAAAATGAAGGATCAAATGAGCCGGCTGAAGAAGATCCGCTTATTGCAGAAGCGAAAAAGCTTGTCGGAGCGGATTTAATTGAAATAAAAGACTAACAAAATGAAAGAGAGTGGATAATATGCGTGGCGGAATGGGAAATATGCAAAAAATGATGAAACAAATGCAAAAAATGCAAAAGGATATGGCCAAGGCTCAAGAAGAGCTTGCAGAACAGGTAGTTGAAGGAACTGCAGGCGGCGGTATGGTAACAGTTAAAGCAAACGGCCAAAAAGAAATTCTGGATGTCATCATTAAAGAAGATGTAGTTGACCCGGAAGATATCGAAATGCTCCAGGACTTAGTGCTTGCTGCAACGAATGAAGCCTTGAAAAAAGTTGACGAGATCACAAACGAAACAATGGGTCAATTTACAAAAGGAATGAACATGCCAGGTTTGTTCTAGGGGGATAAAAGAAAATGCAATATCCTGAACCAATATCAAAGCTGATCGACAGCTTTATGAAATTGCCAGGGATCGGACCGAAAACAGCGGTCCGTCTGGCTTTTTTTGTTCTAGGTATGAAAGAAGATGTGGTATTAGATTTTGCGAAAGCGTTGGTAAATGCGAAACGCAATCTGACATATTGCTCAGTTTGCGGGCATATTACAGACCAGGACCCTTGTTATATATGTGAAGATTCACGAAGGGATAAGTCCATTATCTGTGTTGTGCAAGACCCTAAGGATGTTATTGCTATGGAGAAAATGAAAGAATACAACGGCCAGTATCATGTTCTCCACGGCGCCATTTCTCCAATGGACGGCATCGGACCAGAGGATATAAAAATACCAGAATTGTTAAAACGATTACAGGATGATCAAGTGACAGAAGTGATTCTCGCAACAAACCCTAATATAGAAGGGGAAGCAACAGCGATGTATATATCAAGGCTCTTGAAGCCATCTGGTATTAAGCTCTCCCGTATTGCCCACGGACTGCCCGTCGGCGGTGACTTGGAATATGCTGATGAGGTCACTCTTTCTAAGGCACTTGAAGGAAGACGTGAATTGTAAGGGAGGAAAAAGCGATCCATGGGTTTTCTTCGCAAGAAAACATTGAGAAGAGAGTTTGATGAAAAACTAATCGAGCAGCTTTTTAAGCAAAAGGAAGAGTGGAACAGGCAAAAGAAGCTGGTTGAAAAAAGCCTTGAACCATCAGCTGAAGTTTTATGCGAGCTGAAGGTAGCTGAAGCGAAGTATTTTTTTTACTTGAGGGAAGCGAAACAGCGGAATTTGAAAATCAGCCGGTGGAAGTAAGTGGTCTAAACTCCTGGATCTTCTCATAAGCTTGTACTAGAACAAGTGAAGGGGATGAGAAGATTCATGGAGCCTATTTTTATTATAGGGATTATTTTAGGACTAGTTGTTCTTCTATTTTTATCAGGTTCGCCTGCAAAGCCTTTAAAGTGGATTGGTATAACTGCTGTTAAATGTGTAGCGGGTGCTTTGTTGTTGGTGTGTGTGAACATGTTCGGAGGCAGCCTCGGCATCCATGTGCCGATTAATATTGTCACAACAGCCATAAGCGGAATCTTGGGCATACCGGGAATAGCAGCATTAGTAGTGATTAAGCATTTTATTATTTAATTCATATTATATGTTGACTTTAAGACGTAAGGGTGTTATTCTAATATACGTCGCTGATGACGGATAAGCTTTTTAAAGAAATTACGAAAAAAAGTTGTTGACGGAAACAGCGTAAAATGTTATGATTATAAAGTCGCTTAAAGAGCGGCAACAAAGTTCTTTGAAAACTAAACAAGACAAAACGTACCTGTTAATTCAAGTTTTAATATAAATCGCACAGCGATGTGCGTAGTCAGTCAAACTACTTTATCGGAGAGTTTGATCCTGGCTCAGGACGAACGCTGGCGGCGTGCCTAATACATGCAAGTCGAGCGGACAGATGGGAGCTTGCTCCCTGATGTTAGCGGCGGACGGGTGAGTAACACGTGGGTAACCTGCCTGTAAGACTGGGATAACTCCGGGAAACCGGGGCTAATACCGGATGCTTGTTTGAACCGCATGGTTCAAACATAAAAGGTGGCTTCGGCTACCACTTACAGATGGACCCGCGGCGCATTAGCTAGTTGGTGAGGTAATGGCTCACCAAGGCAACGATGCGTAGCCGACCTGAGAGGGTGATCGGCCACACTGGGACTGAGACACGGCCCAGACTCCTACGGGAGGCAGCAGTAGGGAATCTTCCGCAATGGACGAAAGTCTGACGGAGCAACGCCGCGTGAGTGATGAAGGTTTTCGGATCGTAAAGCTCTGTTGTTAGGGAAGAACAAGTACCGTTCGAATAGGGCGGTACCTTGACGGTACCTAACCAGAAAGCCACGGCTAACTACGTGCCAGCAGCCGCGGTAATACGTAGGTGGCAAGCGTTGTCCGGAATTATTGGGCGTAAAGGGCTCGCAGGCGGTTCCTTAAGTCTGATGTGAAAGCCCCCGGCTCAACCGGGGAGGGTCATTGGAAACTGGGGAACTTGAGTGCAGAAGAGGAGAGTGGAATTCCACGTGTAGCGGTGAAATGCGTAGAGATGTGGAGGAACACCAGTGGCGAAGGCGACTCTCTGGTCTGTAACTGACGCTGAGGAGCGAAAGCGTGGGGAGCGAACAGGATTAGATACCCTGGTAGTCCACGCCGTAAACGATGAGTGCTAAGTGTTAGGGGGTTTCCGCCCCTTAGTGCTGCAGCTAACGCATTAAGCACTCCGCCTGGGGAGTACGGTCGCAAGACTGAAACTCAAAGGAATTGACGGGGGCCCGCACAAGCGGTGGAGCATGTGGTTTAATTCGAAGCAACGCGAAGAACCTTACCAGGTCTTGACATCCTCTGACAATCCTAGAGATAGGACGTCCCCTTCGGGGGCAGAGTGACAGGTGGTGCATGGTTGTCGTCAGCTCGTGTCGTGAGATGTTGGGTTAAGTCCCGCAACGAGCGCAACCCTTGATCTTAGTTGCCAGCATTCAGTTGGGCACTCTAAGGTGACTGCCGGTGACAAACCGGAGGAAGGTGGGGATGACGTCAAATCATCATGCCCCTTATGACCTGGGCTACACACGTGCTACAATGGACAGAACAAAGGGCAGCGAAACCGCGAGGTTAAGCCAATCCCACAAATCTGTTCTCAGTTCGGATCGCAGTCTGCAACTCGACTGCGTGAAGCTGGAATCGCTAGTAATCGCGGATCAGCATGCCGCGGTGAATACGTTCCCGGGCCTTGTACACACCGCCCGTCACACCACGAGAGTTTGTAACACCCGAAGTCGGTGAGGTAACCTTTATGGAGCCAGCCGCCGAAGGTGGGACAGATGATTGGGGTGAAGTCGTAACAAGGTAGCCGTATCGGAAGGTGCGGCTGGATCACCTCCTTTCTAAGGATATTTACGGAATATAAGACCTTGGGTCTTATAAACAGAACGTTCCCTGTCTTGTTTAGTTTTGAAGGAACTTTGTTCCTTGAATAAGTTAAGATGGGCCTGTAGCTCAGCTGGTTAGAGCGCACGCCTGATAAGCGTGAGGTCGGTGGTTCGAGTCCACTCAGGCCCACCATCTTATACAAAATGGGGCCTTAGCTCAGCTGGGAGAGCGCCTGCTTTGCACGCAGGAGGTCAGCGGTTCGATCCCGCTAGGCTCCACCAACGTGTTCTTTGAAAACTAGATAACAGTAGACATCACATTCAATTAGTAACACAAGATATCACATAGTGATTCTTTTTAACGGTTAAGTTAGAAAGGGCGCACGGTGGATGCCTTGGCACTAGGAGCCGATGAAGGACGGGACGAACACCGATATGCTTCGGGGAGCTGTAAGCAAGCTTTGATCCGGAGATTTCCGAATGGGGAAACCCACCACTCGTAATGGAGTGGTATCCATATCTGAATTCATAGGATATGAGAAGGCAGACCCGGGGAACTGAAACATCTAAGTACCCGGAGGAAGAGAAAGCAAATGCGATTCCCTGAGTAGCGGCGAGCGAAACGGGATTAGCCCAAACCAAGAGGCTTGCCTCTTGGGGTTGTAGGACACTCTATACGGAGTTACAAAGGAACGAGGTAGATGAAGAGGTCTGGAAAGGCCCGCCATAGGAGGTAACAGCCCTGTAGTCAAAACTTCGTTCTCTCCAGAGTGGATCCTGAGTACGGCGGAACACGTGAAATTCCGTCGGAATCCGGGAGGACCATCTCCCAAGGCTAAATACTCCCTAGTGACCGATAGTGAACCAGTACCGTGAGGGAAAGGTGAAAAGCACCCCGGAAGGGGAGTGAAAGAGATCCTGAAACCGTGTGCCTACAAGTAGTCAGAGCCCGTTAACGGGTGATGGCGTGCCTTTTGTAGAATGAACCGGCGAGTTACGATCCCGTGCAAGGTTAAGCAGAAGATGCGGAGCCGCAGCGAAAGCGAGTCTGAATAGGGCGCATGAGTACGTGGTCGTAGACCCGAAACCAGGTGATCTACCCATGTCCAGGGTGAAGTTCAGGTAACACTGAATGGAGGCCCGAACCCACGCACGTTGAAAAGTGCGGGGATGAGGTGTGGGTAGGGGTGAAATGCCAATCGAACCTGGAGATAGCTGGTTCTCTCCGAAATAGCTTTAGGGCTAGCCTCAAGGTAAGAGTCTTGGAGGTAGAGCACTGATTGGACTAGGGGCCCCTACCGGGTTACCGAATTCAGTCAAACTCCGAATGCCAATGACTTATCCTTGGGAGTCAGACTGCGAGTGATAAGATCCGTAGTCGAAAGGGAAACAGCCCAGACCGCCAGCTAAGGTCCCAAAGTATACGTTAAGTGGAAAAGGATGTGGAGTTGCTTAGACAACCAGGATGTTGGCTTAGAAGCAGCCACCATTTAAAGAGTGCGTAATAGCTCACTGGTCGAGTGACTCTGCGCCGAAAATGTACCGGGGCTAAACGTATCACCGAAGCTGCGGACTGTTCTTCGAACAGTGGTAGGAGAGCGTTCTAAGGGCTGTGAAGCCAGACCGGAAGGACTGGTGGAGCGCTTAGAAGTGAGAATGCCGGTATGAGTAGCGAAAGAGGGGTGAGAATCCCCTCCACCGAATGCCTAAGGTTTCCTGAGGAAGGCTCGTCCGCTCAGGGTTAGTCGGGACCTAAGCCGAGGCCGAAAGGCGTAGGCGATGGACAACAGGTTGATATTCCTGTACCACCTCCTCACCATTTGAGCAATGGGGGGACGCAGGAGGATAGGGTAAGCGCGGTATTGGATATCCGCGTCCAAGCAGTTAGGCTGGGAAATAGGCAAATCCGTTTCCCATAAGGCTGAGCTGTGATGGCGAGCGAAATATAGTAGCGAAGTTCCTGATTCCACACTGCCAAGAAAAGCCTCTAGCGAGGTGAGAGGTGCCCGTACCGCAAACCGACACAGGTAGGCGAGGAGAGAATCCTAAGGTGATCGAGAGAACTCTCGTTAAGGAACTCGGCAAAATGACCCCGTAACTTCGGGAGAAGGGGTGCTCTGTTAGGGTGCAAGCCCGAGAGAGCCGCAGTGAATAGGCCCAGGCGACTGTTTAGCAAAAACACAGGTCTCTGCGAAGCCGTAAGGCGAAGTATAGGGGCTGACGCCTGCCCGGTGCTGGAAGGTTAAGAGGAGCGCTTAGCGTAAGCGAAGGTGCGAATTGAAGCCCCAGTAAACGGCGGCCGTAACTATAACGGTCCTAAGGTAGCGAAATTCCTTGTCGGGTAAGTTCCGACCCGCACGAAAGGCGCAACGATCTGGGCACTGTCTCAACGAGAGACTCGGTGAAATTATAGTACCTGTGAAGATGCAGGTTACCCGCGACAGGACGGAAAGACCCCGTGGAGCTTTACTGCAGCCTGATATTGAATGTTGGTACAGCTTGTACAGGATAGGTAGGAGCCTTGGAAACCGGAGCGCCAGCTTCGGTGGAGGCATCGGTGGGATACTACCCTGGCTGTATTGACCTTCTAACCCGCCGCCCTTATCGGGCGGGGAGACAGTGTCAGGTGGGCAGTTTGACTGGGGCGGTCGCCTCCTAAAAGGTAACGGAGGCGCCCAAAGGTTCCCTCAGAATGGTTGGAAATCATTCGCAGAGTGTAAAGGCACAAGGGAGCTTGACTGCGAGACCTACAAGTCGAGCAGGGACGAAAGTCGGGCTTAGTGATCCGGTGGTTCCGCATGGAAGGGCCATCGCTCAACGGATAAAAGCTACCCCGGGGATAACAGGCTTATCTCCCCCAAGAGTCCACATCGACGGGGAGGTTTGGCACCTCGATGTCGGCTCATCGCATCCTGGGGCTGTAGTCGGTCCCAAGGGTTGGGCTGTTCGCCCATTAAAGCGGTACGCGAGCTGGGTTCAGAACGTCGTGAGACAGTTCGGTCCCTATCCGTCGCGGGCGCAGGAAATTTGAGAGGAGCTGTCCTTAGTACGAGAGGACCGGGATGGACGCACCGCTGGTGTACCAGTTGTTCTGCCAAGGGCATCGCTGGGTAGCTATGTGCGGACGGGATAAGTGCTGAAAGCATCTAAGCATGAAGCCCCCCTCAAGATGAGATTTCCCATTCCGCAAGGAAGTAAGATCCCTGAAAGATGATCAGGTTGATAGGTCTGAGGTGGAAGTGTGGCGACACATGGAGCTGACAGATACTAATCGATCGAGGACTTAACCTAATTTCTAATGATGTCACACCTGTTATCTAGTTTTGAGAGAACACTCTCAATTGTTTGGTGGCGATAGCGAAGAGGTCACACCCGTTCCCATGCCGAACACGGAAGTTAAGCTCTTCAGCGCCGATGGTAGTCGGGGGTTTCCCCCTGTGAGAGTAGGACGCCGCCAAGCAAGGGTAAAACCCAGCTCTTTGAGCTGGGTTTTTTGTTTGTCCATGTACAAGTGAAATCGAAACTATACAAACACCGACAGCTTATATAGCCCATATACTGATCTCAAGATTCCAAAAGATCTAAATAATGTATACAATATCAGGTTTCAGGAAAGGCTAATTGTACGGAGGTGGGGACGATGGACGAAACGGTTAAACACCATCAAACATGTATTATTTGTGAACAAGAGAAAAGCAGAGGGATTCATCTTTATACAAAATTCATATGCTTAGATTGTGAGAGAAAAGTAATTTCAACAGCAACTTCCGATCCTGACTATGCCTTTTATGTCAAAAAACTAAAGAGCATTCATACACCGCCATTATATTCTTAGACCTGAGAAGGTCTTTTTTTGTACCATTTTTCACTTTATATAAAGCAATGGATACGATAAAAGAACATGAAACTTGTTTAGGGACTGAACGTAGTAGATAATAATGTTAAATATGAAATACTCACAGGAGTCGATGAAGTGATGCATAGATTTCTTCAATTTTTGATATGGAGTTTCACAAGCAGTGCGACTTTTGTTTTCATAGGATTATTGAGTTTTTTTGGTTTTAACCAATCACTTTTTTTATCTTTTGTATATGGCGTCTCATCAGCAGCTCTCATATACACAGCGGGTTTATGGAATGCAAGACGGTTATTTCTTAAAAAACATGAACTGACGGGAAGAGAATATGCGTACATCAAGAAAAATCTTGAGGAAGCAAGGCAAAAAATAATCCGTCTTAGAAAAGCTTTATTTCAGGCGAAAAGTATCCAGATGTTTAAGCAAAATGCAGAGATGCTGAGACTTGTCAGAAGGATCTATATATTAACCAAAAAAGAGCCAAAACGGTTTTATCGGGCTGAGCGTTTCTTTTATCAGACTCTAGATTCTGTTGTGGAACTGACTGAGAAATATGCTTTTCTTTCTTCCCATCCGAAAAAAAACAAAGAGCTTTCGATGTCGTTGAGTGAAGTGCGTATCACACTTGCTGAATTGACGAAGCGTTTAGAAGAAGATTTAACTCAATTAATGGACGACGAAATTGGTGAACTGCAATTTGAATTAGATGCAGCGAAGCATTCTTTGAAAAAATAACGGAAGGGGCAAGGACGGTGAATAAAGATCGAAGCGAACTTCAAATAGACGGATTGTTGGCAGACCCTTTTGGGGATATCGAAATACCAAAAGGGGAGGCTGTCGAATCAGGGAAGCAGCCAGTGCGGCTTGTCGATGTTCTGCCAGAAGAAAACAAAGAAAAAGCATACCAGCTGGCTGAACAGATTGATCATAACAATATGAACAGTATTGTCTTATATGGTTCACAAGCTCAGTCTAAGCTGCTGAATTTTTCTCATACGATGATTGATCATGTTCAAAAGAAGGACGTCGGGGAAATCGGTGAAATCCTTGGTGAGCTGATGAAAAAGCTGGAACAAGTAAATCCAAATGAACTGCAGTCTAAGAAAAAAGGTTTCTTGGCACGCATGTTTGGGAAAGTGTCTCATTCTCTTCAGGAGGTACTGTCAAAGTATCAAAAGACCAGTGTGCAGATAGACAGAATCAGTTTAAAACTTGAGCATTCAAAAAATGCATTACTCAGTGATAATAAGCTGTTAGAGCAGTTATATGATAAAAACAAAGAATATTTTTCTGCACTGAATGTTTATATTGCTGCTGGTGAATTAAAGCTCGATGAATTAAGAACGAAAACAATTCCTGAACTGAAACGACAGGCCGAATCAAGTGAACATAATCAAATGGCCGTTCAAGAAGTGAACGATTTGATCCAATTTGCTGACCGATTGGATAAAAGGGTGCACGATTTGCTCTTGAGCAGGCAAATTACCATACAAAGCGCTCCGCAAATCAGGTTAATTCAAAATACGAATCAGGCATTAGCTGAAAAAATCCAGTCATCCATTGTAACCGCAATCCCGCTTTGGAAAAACCAAGTAGCGATTGCATTGACACTCTTACGGCAGCGAAACGCTGTGGATGCACAGCAAAAAGTATCCGATACAACAAATGACCTTTTGCTAAAAAACGCGGAGCTTTTAAAAACGAATACAATTGAAACAGTGAAAGCCAGCGAACGAGGGATTGTTGATATTGATACGTTAAAGAAGGTGCAGGAAAGCTTAATCAGTACGCTTGAAGAAACGCTGACGATTCAAGAAGAAGGGCGGCTCAAACGCCGACAGGCTGAAGAAGAGCTCATGATGATGGAAGGCGATTTGAAGCAAAAGCTGCTCGCGATAAAGGAAAGGTAGTTTACCAGTAAGTCTTAGCTTTAAGTTCTGTCATAGGAACGATATAATAAAGAGTAAGAATACACATTCAAAGGATTGTTTTAATGAACACACCTTTATATCATGCACTGATTCAACATGCGAGAAGGAATTCTCATTCATTTCACGTTCCGGGACATCACAATGGAGATGTCTTTTTTGATGAGGCTAAGACCATATACAACCCGCTTCTTACAATTGACCTGACTGAACTATCCGGACTTGATGATTTGCATCATCCTTCAGGTGTGATTAAGGAAGCCCAAGATCTTGTCAGCCAATTGTATGGATCGGCAGAAAGTTTTTTTCTTGTGAACGGCACGACTGTCGGAAACTTAGCGATGATTTTATCAGTTTGTGATCCTGGAGATACGATCCTGATCCAAAGAAACTGCCATAAATCTGTCTTTCATGCTGTTGATTTGGCTGGAGCTGAGCCGGTTTATCTCGCACCTGACATTGATGAAATAATGCATGTGCCTACGCATGTTCCGCTTGATACGATAAAAGAAGCTCTAAAGGCATATCCAAATGCGAAGGGGTTGGTGCTGACCAATCCCACATACTATGGACATAGCGCGGATTTGACTGAAATCATTTCAGAGGCCCATCAATACGGAATTCCTGTGCTGGTGGATGAAGCGCATGGCGCGCACTTTGTTTTAGGGGAGCCTTTCCCGGCTTCAGCGTTGCAAATGGGAGCAGATATTGTTGTTCAGTCGGCGCACAAAACGCTGCCTGCCATGACGATGGGGTCTTATTTGCACCTCAATAGCAACAAAATTGAACGGAACCGGGTAGCGGATTACTTGAATCGTTTACAAAGCAGCAGCCCGTCTTATCCGATAATGGCTTCATTGGATCTTGCCCGCGCTTATGTGCAGCATATGATAGAGGAACAAAAGCTTTCTGACGTTCTGCAGCATATTCAATCGATTAAACAAACGTTTGATTCACTTGCATATGCTGAAGCGGTTGAACCGGCCAATCAACGGATTACAACGGATCCGCTGAAGCTCACCATTCGTTCCAAATGCGGCCATTCAGGTTTTACACTGCAAAAAATATTGGAGCGTGTCAACATATTCACAGAGCTTGCCGATGAAAATCAGGTTTTGCTTGTTCTTCCCTTGGGAGGAAAAAGAAGAATTACTGCTGAAACGATTAAGAAAATCGATCAAGAGATCGAAAAGACTCCATCGGACCAGATAATTGTTTCTGCAGAATGGGGAGCACAGCCTATTACTGTAATGCCTTATTCAAAAAAGGTTTTAAACACGTTACAGAAAGAATATGTGGGTTTTGATAAAGCGGCAGGCCGGCTGAATGCAGAGGATGTTATACCTTATCCGCCGGGAATTCCGATGATTATGGCAGGCGAAAGAATCACAAGGGAAAGCGTACAAAAGCTCAGCCGCTTGATCAGCATGAAAACGCATGTTCAAGGGAATATGAAAATCAATGAGAAGCAATTACTTGTTTATATAGAAGAGGAGAAATCATGAGCGGTTTATTTATTACATTTGAAGGTCCTGAAGGCGCGGGAAAAACGACTGTATTGCAGGAAATAAAAAAGATACTGGCAGCAGAAGGCCTTCAGGTTACAGCAACACGGGAACCAGGCGGCATAGATATCGCAGAACAAATTCGAGAAGTTATTCTAAACGAAAACAACACGTTAATGGATCCGAAAACAGAAGCTCTCTTATATGCAGCTGCAAGACGTCAGCATTTAGTTGAAAAAGTAACACCTGCTTTAGAGCAGGGGCATATTGTACTTTGTGACAGATTCATAGACAGTTCACTCGCATACCAAGGATATGCAAGAGGCCTTGGTATTGATGAAGTTCTTTCGATTAACCAATTCGCCATTGGAGATATGATGCCTCATGTCACAATTTATTTTTCAATTGATCCGGAAGAAGGCCTGAAGCGCATTGATGCGAACGGCTCTCGGGAGAAAAACCGGCTCGATCTGGAAAAGTTGAGCTTCCATACAAAGGTTCAGGAAGGTTATCGGGAGCTGATGAAGCGTTTTCCAGAAAGATTTCATTCAGTTGATGCAGCACAATCGAAAGACCTCGTTGTTCAGGACGTTCTAAAGGTTATCAATGAAGCGTTGAAAAAAATTCAATTGTGACCTGTTTCTCATTAGTTGATATAATAATGTAAACGAGATCATTGTTGTTTCCAATCTAAAGGAGGCCTTTACAGATGAAATTAATAGTGGCAGTTGTACAAGATCAGGACAGCAACAGACTTTTGAAAACTTTAACAGATCACAACTTTAGAGTCACAAAGCTTGCGACGACGGGAGGATTTCTTAAATCAGGCAATACAACGTTTATGATTGGTGTCGAGGATATTCGGGTCGATAAAGCATTGAGCCTCATTAAAGAAAACGGACAGAAACGTGATCAGATGATTGCTCCTGTATCTCCAATGGGCGGAAATGCTGATTCATATGTCCCTTATCCAGTCGAAGTTGAAGTTGGCGGAGCGACAGTGTTTGTCCTTCCAGTCGATGAATTTCATCAATTTTAAGGATTTGAAACTGTGAAAATTAATAAAGATATACGCACATTTATAGATAATAAGCAGCTTCCTTCTATGAAAACAGCTGAGATTTCAGCATCTTTTAAAACATCAATGGAGAACCAAAGCAGCAAATTGAAGTTTGATCAGCTGACCAGGATGTTAACGGACATAGAAGCATTTGGGAAAAGACTGACGAAATCACGGAATTTTAAAGACTTGGCAAGATTTAAAGGGCTTGTGAAACGTTTTGTCAAAGAAGCTGTTGACAGCGGCCTTTCACATGAAACGTCGAAAAGCTTTGATCTTTACGGAAACAGCAGAACGCTGGGACTTGTAAAAGAAATAGACGAGAAATTGATAAAGCTTACTGAAGAGATGATGGATCAGGAAAAACCGGCAATTGATTTGCTGGAGCGTATTGGCGAAATAAAAGGTTTATTGATTAACCTTTACACATAGAGAGTGATACAATGGCAATATCCTGGAAGGAAATGACCGAGCTTCAGCCCAGAGTAATGAAGCTTTTATATAATAGTATTGAGAAGGACAGACTATCACACGCTTATTTATTTGAGGGCAAAAAAGGAACAGGCAAGCTGGAGGCCGCAATGCTTCTTGCGAAAAGCTTTTTTTGTCTGGAAGACGAAGCAGAGCCTTGTGAGAACTGCAGAAATTGTAAGCGGATTGAGTCGGGGAACCACCCTGATCTCCATCTGGTCCAGCCTGATGGGTTATCGATTAAAAAGGCGCAAATTCAAGCGCTGCAAGCAGAGTTTTCTAAAACAGGGCTTGAATCGCATAAAAAGCTGTACATCATATCCCATGCAGATCAAATGACGGCTAATGCGGCAAACAGCCTGCTGAAGTTTTTAGAGGAACCGAACAGAGACACAATGGCCATCCTTATCACTGAGCAGCCTCAAAGGTTATTGGATACCATCATTTCAAGATGCCAAACCCTTCCTTTTCAGCCTTTGCAGCCCAAAGCAATTGAAGACCGACTGATAGAACAGGATGTCTTGCCTCATATGGCGAGGCTCCTGGCGAACATGACCAACAATGTAGCAGAAGCAGTCGAATTAAGTCGAAATGATGAGTTTGCAGAGTCTAGAGCGAAAGTGATAAAATTGTATGAAGTCTTACACCAGCGGAAAGGACATGCCTTTTTCTTTATTCAAGATCAATGGATGCCCTTTTTCAAAGAAAAAACCCATCAAGAAATGGGTCTTGATATGCTCTTATTGATATATCGCGATGTGTTGTCCATCCAAATAGGAAATGAAGATAAATTGATTTATCAAGACTTATTCCAATCAATAAAACAGCATGCGCTACAATCAACACAACAAAGCGTTACGAACCAGATACTTGCTGTTTTAGAAGCAAAGAAACGGCTTCATTCCAATGTGAATGTGCAGGGATTAATGGAGCACTTGGTGTTAATGTTGCAGGAGGGATAAGCTTGTACAATGTAATTGGCGTCCGCTTTAAAAAAGCGGGTAAAATATATTATTTCGATCCGAATGGATTTCATATAGAACAAGACAGCTGCGTAATTGTAGAAACTGTCAGAGGCGTTGAGTACGGCCAGGTTGTTGTCGCGAATAAACAGGTGGATGAGCATGATGTTGTGCTTCCGCTCCGTAAAGTGATACGCGTGGCTGACGAGCGCGATCTTCTTATTGTAGAAGAAAACAAACAAGAAGCTTTATCAGCATTTGAAATATGCCAAAAGAAAGTGATAGATCACGGCTTGGATATGAAGCTGGTCGATGTGGAGTTTACGTTCGACCGTAATAAAGTGATTTTTTACTTCACTGCTGACGGCCGAGTAGACTTCAGAGAACTTGTAAAGGATTTAGCCTCCATCTTTAAAACAAGGATTGAGCTTCGCCAGATTGGGGTGAGAGATGAGGCAAAAATGCTCGGAGGAATCGGCCCTTGCGGCAGAATGCTTTGCTGTTCAACATTCCTCGGAGATTTTGAACCTGTGTCCATTAAGATGGCGAAGGATCAGAACCTATCCTTAAATCCAACAAAGATTTCTGGTCTTTGCGGACGTCTGATGTGCTGTCTGAAATACGAAAACGATGAGTATGAGACTGCAAAGGAACAGCTTCCGGATATAGGGGAAATGATTACGACAGCAAACGGGCCTGCAAAAGTCGTCGGGCTGAATATTCTGGAACGGGTGCTTCAGGTGGAACTGATGAACCGTGAAAAAGTGATAGAATATACTTGGGAAGAGCTCTTGGAAGAGGGCGTCGTATCCGCACAAACCACAGATTAACGAGGTGTGGAACCTTGGATAAAAAAGAGTTATTTGATACCGTCATTAACTTAGAAGAACAAATCGGCTCGCTTTACCGGCAGCTGGGGGATTTAAAGCAGCATATCGGTGAGATGATTGAGGAAAATCATCATTTACAGCTTGAAAATAAGCATTTGCGTAAACGGCTGGACGATACGACGCAGCAGATTGAAAAGTTTAAAGCTGATAAAAAAGAATCAAAAACACAGAAGACAGAGCAAGCTGATATAGGGGAAGGATATGATAATCTGGCACGTCTGTATCAGGAAGGATTCCATATCTGTAACGTCCACTATGGAAGCGTCAGAAAAGAAGATTGTCTTTTCTGTCTGTCATTCTTAAATAAAAAATAAGGAAAAGGCTTCCGCATCAGACGGAAGCCTTTTTCAAAGGTGCTGGAAAGGATAAGAAAATGGTTTCATTACATGACGATGAAAGATTAGATTATTTGCTGGCAGAGGATATGAAGATTATACAAAGTCCAACGGTGTTTGCTTTTTCATTGGACGCTGTGCTTCTCTCCAAATTTGCTTATGTTCCGATTCAAAAAGGAAAAATTGTTGATTTGTGCACCGGCAACGGCATTGTGCCGCTGCTGTTGAGTACAAGGTCAAAAGCAGATATCCTTGGTGTTGAAATTCAGGAAAGATTGCATGATATGGCTGTCCGCAGTGTGGAATATAACAAACTGGAGGCTCAAATTCAAATCATACATGATGATCTGAAAAACATGCCTGAAAAGCTGGGGCATAATAGATATGATGTTGTTACCTGCAACCCGCCTTATTTTAAAACACCGAAACAGGCCGAACAAAATTTGAATGAGCATCTCCGTATCGCACGACATGAAATTCACTGTACATTGGAAGATGTCATTTCAGTCAGCAGTAAATTGCTAAAGCAAGGAGGAAAGGCGGCGCTTGTTCACCGTCCGGGCCGGCTTCTCGAAATTTTTGAATTGATGAAGGCTTATCAAATTGAGCCGAAGCGTGTTCAGTTTGTCTATCCGAAACAAGGGAAGGAAGCCAATACCATTTTGGTTGAAGGCATAAAAGGCGGGCGTCCAGATTTGAAAATACTTCCTCCGCTGTTCGTGTATAACGAACAAAATGAATATACAAAAGAAATCAGGACCATTTTATATGGAGACAAATAACCATTTCTTTTATGTTGTACAGTGCAAAGACAACAGCTGGTATGCAGGGTATACCAACGATCTGCAGAAACGGCTGAAAACTCACAACGATGGAAAGGGCGCAAAGTATACAAAAGCAAGACGCCCGGTTGATTTAATTTTTGCTGAGGCATTTGCAACGAAGCGGGAAGCCATGCAGGCGGAATATTACTTTAAAAAACTGACCCGCAGAAAAAAAGAGCTTTATATAGAAGAAAAACGGAACAGCAAGGAGGCTGTATATGTTAAGGCGCCAGATGAGCTTTAATGGAAAGTCGGATATGGGGATTCTTTATTTGGTTCCGACACCTATCGGAAATCTAGAGGATATGACATTTCGTGCGATCGAAACGCTGAAATCAGTGGATGCGATTGCTGCAGAAGATACGAGGCAAACAAAAAAGCTTTGCCATGTATATGAAATTGAAACACCGCTTGTCAGTTATCACGAACATAATAAAGAAAGCAGCGGCCACAAAATCATTGAATGGCTGAAGTCCGGGAAAAACATAGCGCTGGTCAGTGACGCCGGACTGCCGACAATTTCTGATCCTGGAGCGGAAATCGTCAAGGACTTTACGGAAATGGGCGGTTATGTTGTTCCTCTGCCGGGAGCCAATGCCGCATTAACAGCGCTGATCGCTTCAGGAATTGTACCGCAGCCTTTCTTTTTCTACGGATTTCTCAACAGGCAGAAAAAAGAAAAGAAGAAAGAACTCGATGTCCTCAAAAAACGGCAAGAAACGATTATTTTTTATGAAGCACCTCACCGATTGAAGGAAACCCTGTCTGTGATGTTAGACATATTAGGAGATCGGGACATTGCGGTGACGCGTGAACTTACTAAGAAATATGAAGAGTTTATAAGAGGAACAATATCCGAAGTGATAGACTGGGCAAATGAGGATCAGATCCGCGGTGAGTTTTGTCTTGTGGTCGAAGGCAATAAAGCTGAGGAAGCAGATGAAGAAACACATTGGTGGGAGAACCTATCTGCAAAAGAACATGTCGAGCATTACATCTCAAAGGGAGCGACATCAAAAGAAGCCATTAAAAAAGCGGCTGTAGATCGTAACGTCCCAAAACGTGAAATGTATGATGCATACCATATTCAGCAATAAAAAAAACGTTCTTGTGTCATAACAAGAACGTTTTTTGTGTAAAAAATGATTATTTAAGGTTTTGAAGCTGGTTTTGGATTTCGCTGATGATTTGCTCAGCGCCTTCTTTGCTTAGTACCAATTTGCCGCCAGCAAGTTTAAGGTTATCGTCAGAAACTTCACCAGTTACTTGGCAAGTCATGTTTGGTTTATATTTTTTAAGGATGATTTTTTCATCATCAACATAAATTTCAAGAGCATCTTTTTCTGCGATTCCAAGAGTACGACGCAGTTCGATAGGAATCACTACACGTCCTAATTCATCAACTTTACGTACAATACCAGTAGATTTCATAAACATTCTCCTCCCAAGAGATAATTATTGTTTAAATTATATTTTTCTTCGTCATTATTCGACAAAATCCTTACCTTCATAGCATAACAAGGTTTCCAATAATCGTCAATCCTTTTGTTTACTATTGATTGTAAGATTTAGTTCTTATAGTCAGTAATGGCTTTGAAAATACCGGAATAACAGCATTTTATAATTTTCTAATAAAGCTATTATCCTATGAAAAATCCTTTTAAATCAAGACTTTCGAACCAAGGTTTTTTATACCGTAAGATTATATACGACAAAATTCGACATGAACAGACTTTTTTTATTTTCATTAAACATTTTTAATTTTAATTATTCTTTTTAGGGGCATACGTATATATCCTTGATCTTAAAGGCTAAGATGGTATCATAGATAAAGGATAAATATAAAAATAGGTAATCATATATGATTTGCACTTATCGCCGCTCTCGTCCTTTGGGCGGGAGCTTTTTGACATTCTGATTGGGAGGTTTCAAGATGCCGCAAGAAAACAATACATTTTACATTACAACACCGATTTATTATCCGAGCGGAAAATTACATATCGGCCATGCGTATACGACAGTCGCGGGTGACGCAATGGCTCGCTACAAACGATTAAAAGGCTTTGATGTTCGCTATTTAACGGGAACGGACGAGCATGGGCAGAAGATTCAGCAAAAAGCTGAACAGGAAAACATTACGCCTCAGGAGTATGTGGATCGCGCAGCGGCAGATATTCAGAAACTGTGGAAACAGCTTGAAATCTCAAACGATGACTTTATCCGCACAACTGAAAAACGGCATAAAGTCGTCATAGAAAAGGTGTTTCAAAAGCTTCTTGATAACGGGGACATCTATCTCGATGAATACGAGGGCTGGTACAGTATTCCTGATGAAACATTCTATACGGAAACTCAGCTTGTGGATATTGAACGAAATGAAAAGGGTGAGGTTATTGGCGGGAAGAGCCCTGACAGCGGGCACCCTGTTGAATTGATCAAAGAGGAATCTTATTTCTTCCGTATGGGGAAATATGCTGACCGTCTTTTAAAATTCTATGAAGAAAACCCAACCTTCATTCAGCCGGAGTCACGTAAAAACGAGATGATTAACAACTTCATCAAACCCGGCCTTGAGGATTTAGCTGTTTCACGCACCACATTTGACTGGGGTGTGAAGGTGCCGGAAAATCCAAAACATGTTGTGTATGTTTGGATCGACGCACTATTCAACTATTTAACAGCACTCGGTTATGATACAGAAAATGATGAGCTATATCAAAAATATTGGCCTGCCGATGTTCATTTAGTTGGTAAGGAAATTGTGCGATTCCATACCATTTATTGGCCGATTATGCTGATGGCTCTGGATCTTCCGCTGCCGAAGCAAGTATTTGCGCATGGCTGGCTTTTGATGAAAGACGGAAAAATGTCGAAATCCAAAGGCAATGTTGTTGATCCAGTCACACTCATCGAACGCTACGGTTTAGACGAGCTTCGTTATTACCTGCTTCGCGAAGTGCCATTTGGATCTGACGGTGTCTTCACGCCGGAAGGTTTTGTTGAACGGATTAACTATGACTTAGCGAATGATTTAGGTAACCTTTTGAATCGTACTGTTGCTATGATCAATAAATATTTTGACGGGCAAATCGGTTCTTATAAAGGTGCCGTAACGGAATTTGACCAGACGCTTTCTTCTGTGGCTGAGGAAACAGTGAAATCATATGAAAAAGCAATGGAAAATATGGAATTCTCGGTGGCTCTTTCAACGTTATGGCAGTTGATCAGCCGTACAAATAAATACATTGATGAAACGGCTCCATGGGTTCTTGCCAAAGATCCTGAAAAAGAAAAAGAACTGCAGTCGGTTATGTATCACCTTGCTGAATCATTGCGTATTTCAGCCGTACTGCTTCAGCCGTTCCTGACAAAAACACCGGTAAAAATGTTTGAGCAGCTGGGCATCACGGATGATGCTTTAAAAGCCTGGGACAGCATTACAGCTTTCGGTCAGCTTAAAGACACAAAAGTACAAAAAGGCGAGCCTTTATTCCCGCGTTTAGAGGCAGAAGAAGAAATTGCGTACATTAAAGAGAAAATGCAGGGCTCAGCTCCAGCTAAAGAAGAGAAAAAAGAAGAAGAGCCGCAAGAGGTCGACCGTTTACCTGAAATTACGATTGATCAGTTCATGAATGTAGAACTTCGTGTGGCAGAGGTTATAGAAGCAGAGCCGGTGAAAAAAGCAGATCGTTTACTGAAACTCCAGCTTGACCTTGGCTTTGAGAAACGCCAAGTCGTATCCGGCATTGCAAAACATTATAAGCCTGAGCAGCTTATTGGAACAAAACTCGTATGTGTAACAAATCTAAAACCGGTTAAGCTGAGAGGAGAGCTTTCTCAAGGAATGATCCTTGCAGGAGAAGCAGACGGCGTATTAAAAGTCGTATCCATCGATCAGTCCTTACCGAAAGGCACAAGAATTAAATAATGATAAACAAAAGGTGTTTCACGTGTAACAATTCGTCGAACACCTTTTGTGTTTCGACAAGAAAGGAGTTTCATTTATGTTATTTGACACACATGCGCATTTAAATGCAGAACAGTACAACACAGATCTAGAAGAGGTTATTGAGCGGGCGAAAGCTGAAAAAGTGGACCGTATTGTAGTCGTCGGTTTTGACCGGCCGACCATTACCCGGGCGATGGAAATGATTGAGGAATATGATTTTATTTATGCTGCCATCGGCTGGCACCCAGTTGATGCCATTGACATGACAGAGGAAGATTTGGCTTGGATTAAAGAGCTTTCTGCTCATGAAAAAGTGGTAGCGATAGGAGAAATGGGCCTGGATTATCATTGGGATAAATCTCCTAAAGATGTTCAAAAAGAAGTATTCAGAAAACAAATTGCCTTGGCGAAAGAGGTCGATCTTCCTATTATTATTCACAACCGTGATGCGACAGAGGATGTTGTTGCCATTTTGAAAGAGGAAGGCGCAGACGAAGTCGGCGGCATCATGCATTGCTTTACGGGCAGTATCGAAGTTGCAAGAGAATGTATGAAGATGAATTTTTATTTGTCATTTGGCGGTCCTGTCACCTTCAAAAATGCGAAGAAACCGAAGGAAGTTGTAAAGGAAATTCCGAATGATAGGCTGCTGATTGAAACTGACTGTCCGTTTCTTACACCAACTCCTTTTCGAGGGAAAAGAAATGAGCCAAGCTATGTAAAATATGTGGCGGAGCAGATTGCTGAATTAAGAGGAACAACCTTTGAAGAAATTGCATCAATCACGACTGAAAATGCAAAAAGACTTTTCCGTATAAACTGACAAAAAACGCTAGCAGGTTTTGTAAGAGCTTGTCCGTTCCGGCGTTTTTCCATAAAAGTTCTACATGCTTTCTTCTCCTCATAGGATAGGTTTGTCGACAAGTCTTTCTTCCGTTTCTCGGTGTGTTTCAGGATAATGAAGAAGACACTGAGCTTTTAGGAGAAGGAGAAGGGAGGGTTGACAGCCTTTTAGATACTCTATATAATCTCTCCGAGGAGAAGGAGGCGTTTTTCATCACACAAAAAATGAAAAAGCTGTTTTCCGTAAAGCTTAGCAAAAGCAAAGTCATTCTGGTTGCTGCTTGTTTGCTGCTGGCGGGAAGCGGGACTGCGTACGCAGCTCATGAGCTGACGAAACAATCAGTCTCAGTTTCTATCAACGGCAAAAAGAAAAATATACGCACACATGCAAAAACAGTCGGTGATCTTTTAGAAACACTCGATATAAAGACAAGAGACGAAGATAAGATCACACCTGCTAAAAAGACACAGATAACAGCAGATATGAATGTTGTGTATGAGGCTGCAAAACCTGTGAAGCTTACTTTAAACGGGGAAGAAAAGACATTATGGTCAACAGCAAAAACGGTCGGTGCATTACTGGACGAACAAGATGTTGATGTGAAAGAACACGATCAAATTGATCCTGCAATAGATACAGAAGTTTCGAAAGACATGAAAATTAACATAGAACCTGCGTTCCAAGTCACTGTGAACGATGCGGGGAAAGAAAAGAAGATCTGGACGACTTCGACTACGGTCGCTGACTTTTTAAAACAGCAAAAGATGAACATAAAAGACGAAGATAAAATCAAGCCTGCGTTAGACGAAAAGCTAACGAAAGGAAAGGCTGATATTACAATAACTCGTATCGAAAAGGTCACCGATGTAGTTGAAGAGAAAATAGCGTTTGATGTGAAAAAACAAGAAGACGCATCTCTTGAAAAAGGGCAAGAAAAGGTCGTTCAAAAAGGAAAAGAAGGCAAGCTCAAAAAACATTATGAAGTCGTAAAGGAAAACGGCGAAGAAGTTTCCAGAGAGCTTGTAAAAGAAGAAACAGCCGAGCAAAGCAAAGATAAAGTGGTTGCGATCGGCACGAAGCAAAGCAGTCCGAAGATTGAAAAGGTCAGTGCTTCTGGCGATTCAACACCAGTTGTGTCTCGGAGCAATGAATCAACCGGCAAAGTCATGACAGTATCATCTACGGCTTATACTGCAAGCTGCAGCGGATGTTCAGGACATACGGCTACAGGTGTTAATCTGAAAAATAATCCTAATGCAAAAGTCATCGCAGTAGATCCAAATGTCATTCCGCTAGGCTCAAAAGTCCACGTTGAAGGATATGGATACGCTGTTGCTGCTGATACGGGCTCAGCGATTAAAGGGAATAAAATAGATGTCTTTTTCCCTGAGAAATCATCGGCTTACCGATGGGGAAATAAAACAGTTAAAATTAAAATCTTGAATTAATATATGCTTATCTATACAGAGGGTTTTGCGCCCTCTGTTTTTTTCGTTATAATAGACGAAGTGTATTTTCTGCTTATTAGACGCTCGAAATATGAAAAAGTTTCATCAATATACAAAAGTTTTTATTTTGTCTTGGAGGAAATAATGAAAATTAAAGAGATCATTGTGGTCGAGGGGCGTGACGATACGGCCCGCATCAAATTGGCTGTTGATGCAGACACAATTGAAACAAATGGTTCAGCCATCGGTGATCATGTGATTGAACAAATCCGTTTGGCTCAGGAAACCAGAGGAGTCATTATCTTAACGGATCCGGATTTCCCGGGAGAAAAAATACGAAAAACCATTTCCGAGGCTGTACCTGGCTGTAAGCATGCATTTTTGCCAAAGCATCTTGCGAAACCTAAGAACAAACGGGGAATTGGCGTAGAACACGCATCGATTGAAAGCATCAGGGCATGTTTAGAAAACGTGCACGAAGAAATGGAAGCACAGCCGAGTGAAATTTCTGCTGAAGACCTGATTCACGCCGGGCTGATTGGCGGATCTGAAGCAAAGCGCCGCCGTGAACGTCTTGGTGATTTGCTGAAAATCGGATATACAAATGGCAAACAGCTTCAAAAACGGCTGCAAATGTTTCAAATTAAAAAAAGTGATTTTATGAGTGCGCTCGATACCGTCATGCGGGAGGAACAGAATGAATAAAGATATTGCGACACCGAATAGAACGAAAGAGATACTGAAGAAATACGGTTTTTCTTTTAAAAAGAGTTTGGGACAGAATTTCTTAATCGATACGAACATTTTAGACAGAATTGTCGACCACGCCGAAGTGACAGAGAAAACCGGTGTCATTGAAATCGGCCCGGGAATCGGGGCTTTGACTGAACAGCTTGCCAAGCGGGCGAAAAAGGTCGTGGCATTTGAAATTGATCAGCGTTTATTGCCGATCCTTAAAGACACGCTCTCCCCTTATGACAATGTCACTGTCATTCATCAAGATGTGCTTAAGGCTGACGTCAAATCGGTCATTGAAGAGCAATTTAAGGACTGTGATGAGGTGATGGTTGTAGCCAACCTTCCTTATTATGTGACAACGCCGATTATCATGAAGCTGCTTGAAGAAAACCTTCCGCTGAAGGGGATTGTCGTTATGCTGCAAAAGGAAGTGGCCGAACGTATGGCAGCTGATCCTTCATCTAAGGAATACGGTTCACTTTCTATTGCTGTGCAATTTTATACAGAGGCCAAAACGGTGATGATCGTTCCGAAAACGGTATTTGTTCCTCAGCCTAATGTAGATTCTGCAGTCATTCGGCTGATTCGCCGTGACGGCCCGGCAGTGGATGTAGAAAACGAAGCCTTTTTCTTTCAGTTAATTAAGGCGAGTTTTGCTCAGCGCCGTAAAACATTGCTTAATAACTTAGTGAACAATCTGCCTGATGGAAAAGCAAAAAAACCAACGATCGAGCAAGTGCTGGAAGAAACGAATATTGACGGCAAGCGCCGAGGTGAATCCTTGTCTATTGAGGAGTTCGCTGCGCTGTCTAACGGATTGTACAAAGCCCTTTTTTAAAAGGGCTTTTTGTTTTCGCACCACATGGACTGCCGCTACATAGGCTAGAAAAGGACCTTAAAATTCAATGATAAGAAAAACTTGCACTCAGCGAAAAAAGGCGCTTTTCTCAAGGCTCTTTCTTTCATGATGAGGCTTAGTCTATGTGTGGAGTGAGGAACGTGCAATTTCAAATAGGGGATATGGTAGCCAGAAAATCCTATCAAATGGATGTTTTGTTTCGCATTATAGGGATAGAGCAAACAAGTACAGGGAATTCAATCGCCATTTTGCATGGTGACGAAGTCAGGCTGATTGCTGATGCGTATTTTTCTGATTTGGTGGCCGTGCAAAAAGATGAGCAGCTGATGCGAAAAAAGAAAGATGAAAGCAGAATGAATGAATCACTTGAGTTGCTCCGTCAGGATTATAAACTGCTGAGAGAGAAACAGGAGTACTATGCAACAAGCCAGTATCAGCATCAGGAGCACTATTTTCATATGCCGGGCAAGGTGCTTCATATGGATGGTGATGAGGCGTATTTAAAAAAATGCCTGAGTGTCTATAAAAAAATCGGTGTGCCGGTTTACGGCATTCATTGCCACGAAAAGAAAATGTCTGCTTCTATAGAAGAATTGCTCGACAAATATCGACCTGACATCTTGGTGATTACCGGGCATGATGCATACTCCAAGCAAAAGGGCGGCATTGATGATTTGAGCGCATACAGACATTCAAAACACTTTGTCGAAACAGTTCATAAAGCCCGAAAAAAAATCCCTCACTTAGATCAGCTTGTTATTTTTGCGGGGGCTTGCCAATCCCACTTTGAATCACTAATAAGAGCGGGGGCGAATTTCGCGAGTTCTCCTTCAAGAGTAAACATTCACGCTCTTGATCCTGTATATATCGTAGCGAAAATCAGCTTTACGCCTTTTATGGAACGAATCAATGTATGGGAAGTGCTTCGGAATACACTGACAAGAGAGAAAGGACTTGGAGGCATTGAAACAAGAGGAGTACTGAGGGTCGGAATGCCTTATAAGTCCAATTAACCCCGGATAGATGATTTATTCGGGGTTTTTATTTTGCATAATGATACATAATTTACCGAAACTTGCGGAAAATATTTGAGGAATCATAGAATTTTGTCAAAATAATTTTGTTGACAACGTCTTATTAACGTTGATATAATTTAAATTTTATTTGACAAAAATGGGCTCGTGTTGTACAATAAATGTAGTGAGGTGGATGCAATGGCGAAGACGTTGTCCGATATTAAAAGGTCGCTTGATGGAAATTTAGGTAAAAGGCTGACGTTAAAAGCAAACGGTGGCCGCCGAAAAACGATTGAGCGCTCGGGCATTTTAGCTGAGACGTACCCTGCTGTTTTTGTGATACAACTAGATCAAGACGAGAACTCGTTTGAAAGAGTTTCATACAGTTATGCTGATATTTTGACTGAGACTGTTGAGCTGACATTTAATGATGACGCGGCAAGTTCAGTAGCATTTTAACGGGCAGTGAACTTTTTGTTTACTGCTTTTTGTTTTGCCTTTTTTTGGTTTCCATTAATTCTCTCGATATTTTCACTGTCATTAAACAAAAGATAAAAACGGTCACATTTTATCGTGACGTGCACGAATCGTTATCATCTCTAAAAAAAGGGGTTGTTTCGTTTGGGCAGACGTCGTGGAGTTATGTCAGATGAGTTTAAATATGAGCTGGCTAAGGACCTTGGTTTTTACGACACTGTAAAAAATGAAGGTTGGGGCGGCATTCGTGCCCGCGATGCCGGTAACATGGTAAAACGGGCAATTGAAATCGCCGAACAGCAAATGGCTCAGAACCAGAATAACCGATAAGGAATGTGACCCGGGGGACGTATGGTTCCCCGGTTTTTGATTTTGGATGTAAATACATAATAGCTCCAATATGGATATGTTCATCCCGTACTTCAAATGTGATACAATGTTCATACTTATGTTTAGATGGAGAAGTAGGTGAAAGCTATGCGTATTTTAGAAAAAGCGCCAGCCAAGATCAATCTGTCACTCGACGTTACCCGAAAACGCCCGGATGGTTATCATGAAGTCGAAATGATTATGACGACAATTGATTTAGCGGATCGGATTGAATTGACGGAGCTGGCAGAAGATGTAGTGAGGGTTTCATCCCACAACCGCTTTGTGCCCGATGATCAAAGAAACTTAGCTTATCAGGCTGCCAAGCTCGTCAAAGACAGATACAACGTGAAAAAGGGAGTTTCCATTATGATCACTAAGGTGATCCCGGTGGCTGCAGGCCTTGCTGGCGGAAGCAGTGATGCGGCGGCAACACTCAGAGGACTGAACAGACTGTGGAATTTAAATCTTTCTGCAGAAACGCTGGCGGAGCTGGGCGCGGAAATTGGCTCAGACGTCTCGTTTTGCGTCTATGGCGGAACTGCGCTTGCCACCGGACGCGGTGAAAAGATTAAACACATCAGCCCGCCTCCGCATTGCTGGGTCATTTTGGCGAAGCCGACAATCGGCGTTTCCACGGCCGAGGTCTACAGACAGCTGAAGCTTGATGAGGTGGAACACCCGGATGTAAACGGTATGATTGACGCGATTGAGGAAAAGAGCTTTCAAAAGATGTGCAGCCGTTTAGGCAATGTGCTTGAGTCTGTAACGCTTGATATGCATCCTGAAGTTGCGATGATCAAAAACCAGATGAAACGCTTTGGTGCAGATGCTGTGTTAATGAGCGGAAGCGGCCCGACTGTGTTTGGACTGGTTCAGTATGAGTCTAAGGTACAGAGGATTTATAACGGGTTAAGAGGCTTCTGCGATCAGGTATATGCGGTGAGAATGATCGGCGAACAGAACGCTCTTGATTAAATCCGTATGTTAAGTTATATTGATCTTAAAATATTCGGATTTTGGGGGTAAGTTCATGAAGTTTCGTCGCAGCGGCAGATTGGTGGACTTAACAAATTATTTGTTAACCCATCCGCACGAGTTAATACCGTTAACCTTTTTTTCTGAGCGGTATGAATCTGCAAAATCATCGATCAGTGAAGATTTAACAATTATAAAGCAAACCTTTGAGCAGCAGGGGATTGGTACCTTGCTTACTGTTCCCGGTGCAGCCGGAGGTGTCAAATATATTCCGAAGATGAAGCAGGCTGAAGCTGAAGAGTTCGTTCAGACACTTGGACGGTCATTGGCAAATCCTGAGCGTATCCTTCCGGGCGGTTATGTGTATTTAACGGATATCTTAGGAAAGCCATCTGTTCTCTCCAAGGTTGGAAAGCTGTTTGCTTCTGTATTTGCGGACCGCGAAATTGACGTTGTTATGACCGTTGCCACGAAAGGCATCCCTCTTGCGTATGCAGCTGCAAGTTATCTGAATGTGCCTGTCGTCATTGTGCGCAAGGATAACAAGGTAACGGAGGGCTCCACGGTGAGCATTAATTACGTGTCAGGCTCCTCAAACCGCATTCAAACGATGTCACTTGCAAAAAGAAGCATGAAAACGGGTTCAAACGTACTCATTATTGATGACTTTATGAAAGCAGGCGGCACAATTAATGGTATGATTAACCTGTTGGATGAGTTTAATGCGAATGTCGCGGGGATCGGCGTCTTGGTCGAAGCCGAAGGAGTAGATGAACGTCTTGTTGATGAATATATGTCACTTCTAACTCTTTCAACGATCAACATGAAAGATAAGTCCATTGAAATTCAGAATGGCAATTTTCTGCGTTTTTTTAAAGACAATCTTTTGAAGAATGGAGAGACAGAATCATGACAAAAGCAGTCCACACAAAACATGCCCCAGCGGCAATTGGACCTTACTCACAAGGGATCATCGTCAATAATATGTTTTACAGCTCAGGCCAAATTCCTTTGACGCCTTCAGGCGAGATGGTAAACGGTGATATTAAGGAGCAGACGCATCAAGTATTCAGCAACTTAAAAGCGGTGTTGGAAGAAGCGGGTGCTTCTTTTGAAACAGTTGTAAAGGCAACTGTATTTATCGCGGACATGGAACAGTTTGCGGAAGTGAACGAAGTGTACGGACAATATTTTGACACGCACAAACCGGCGAGATCTTGCGTTGAAGTTGCGAGACTTCCAAAGGATGCATTAGTCGAAATTGAAGTTATTGCGTTAGTAAAATAATAAGAAAAGTGATTCTGGGTAAACTCGGAATCACTTTTTTATTTACCTTATGTCCGAAATAAAAGCGTTATGACCTAATTGTGTATGTATATCCTATTTTTTCAAAAAATATTTTAAAAAACAGCAGGAATTCAGAAAAAATCGTGGAATTGATACACTAATGCTTTTATATAGGGAAAAGGTGGTGAACTACTGTGGAAGTTACTGACGTAAGATTACGCCGCGTGAATACCGATGGTCGCATGAGAGCGATTGCATCCATCACGCTGGATCACGAATTTGTTGTTCATGATATTCGTGTGATTGATGGAAACAATGGTCTTTTCGTTGCGATGCCGAGTAAACGCACCCCTGATGGAGAGTTCCGCGATATTGCTCATCCTATTAATTCAAGCACGCGAGGAAAGATTCAAGATGCCGTGTTAAATGAGTATCATCGTCTGGGTGACACTGAAGCATTAGAATTCGAAGAAGCTGGAGCTTCTTAAAAAATAACCAAAAAGCAAGGACTGCTGATAGGGCTGAGACAAGCCTTTTTCCGGCAGTCCTTTTTTAATTCTGATTTTTCAAACTAAAATGCACCCATAGAAAATTCTTGCACTTCATGAAGTCTCCTTGAAATCAACTGATATTTAGGATATATTTTTCTATGGATAAAAGGGATATTGGAGGCCATTAAATGGATAAGCGGTTTGCAGTTGTTTTAGCGGCTGGACAAGGAACAAGAATGAAATCAAAGCTTTACAAAGTCCTTCATCCAGTTTGCGGTAAGCCTATGGTAGAGCACGTCGTAGACGAAGCCTTAAAGTTATCTTTAACGAAGCTTGTCACGATTGTCGGACATGGTGCGGAAGAAGTGAAAAAGCAGCTTGGTGATAAAAGCGAGTATGCGCTTCAAGCAGAACAGCTTGGCACTGCTCATGCTGTAAAACAGGCACAGCCATTTCTTGCTGACGAAAAAGGTGTAACGATTGTCATTTGCGGAGATACGCCGCTTTTAACAGCGGAGACAATGGAAGCGATGCTGAAAGAACATACACAAAAAGAAGCAAAAGCTACGATCTTGACTGCAGTTGCAGAAGATCCGACTGGATACGGCCGAATCATTCGCGGTGAGAGCGGAGCGGTTCAAAAAATCGTGGAGCACAAGGACGCTTCAGAGGAAGAACGTCTTGTGACTGAAATCAATACTGGAACGTATTGTTTTGATAATGAAGCTCTATTCCGGGCCATTGACCAAGTATCGAACGATAATGTTCAAGGCGAGTATTATTTGCCGGATGTGATAGAGATCCTCAAAAATGAAGGCGAAACTGTTGCCGCTTACCAGACTGGTAACTTCCAAGAAACGCTCGGAGTTAATGATAGAGTTGCTCTTTCTCAGGCTGAATTGTTTATGAAAGAGCGGATTAATAAACGGCATATGCAAAATGGCGTTACGCTGATTGACCCGATGAATACGTATATTTCTCCTGAAGCTGTCATCGGAAGCGATACTGTGATTTATCCTGGAACTGTGATTAAAGGTGAGGTGCAAATCGGAGAAGATACGATTATCGGCCCTCATACTGAGATTATGAATAGTTCAATTGGCAGCCGTACTGTGATTAAACAATCGGTAGTCAATAACAGTAAAGTGGGGAATGATGTAAACATAGGACCTTTTGCTCACATCAGGCCTGATTCTGTCATCGGGAATGAAGTGAAGATCGGGAATTTTGTTGAAATCAAAAAGACGCAATTCGGAGACCGAAGCAAGGCTTCTCATTTAAGCTATGTCGGGGATGCTGAAGTAGGCACAGACGTCAACTTGGGCTGCGGTTCAATTACTGTCAATTATGATGGAAAGAATAAATATTTGACGAAAATTGAAGACGGCGCATTTATCGGCTGCAACTCCAATTTGGTTGCCCCTGTCACAGTCGGAGAAGGCGCTTATGTAGCGGCAGGCTCAACTGTTACGGAAGATGTACCTGGAAAAGCACTTGCTATTGCCAGAGCGAGACAAGTAAATAAAGACGATTATGTGAAAAATATTCATAAAAAATAATCCTAAATTCGGAGGTTTATCCATGTCTAATCAATACGGAGATAAGAATTTAAAGATTTTTTCTTTGAATTCTAATCCAGAGCTTGCAAAAGAAATCGCAGATATAGTTGGAGTTCAATTAGGGAAGTGTTCTGTCACAAGATTTAGTGACGGGGAAGTCCAAATTAATATCGAAGAAAGTATTCGCGGATGTGACTGTTACATCATCCAGTCTACAAGTGACCCCGTTAACGAGCATATTATGGAACTGTTGATTATGGTAGATGCGTTGAAACGCGCTTCTGCAAAAACCATTAACATTGTTATTCCTTATTACGGTTATGCGCGTCAAGACAGAAAAGCTAGATCCCGTGAGCCAATCACAGCAAAGCTTTTCGCAAACCTGCTTGAAACTGCCGGTGCGACTCGTGTCATTGCGCTTGATCTGCATGCACCGCAAATTCAAGGATTCTTTGATATACCGATTGACCACTTAATGGGTGTTCCGATTTTAGGAGAATATTTTGAAGGCAAAAACCTTGAAGATATCGTCATTGTTTCACCAGACCACGGCGGTGTGACACGTGCCCGCAAACTGGCTGACAGACTAAAAGCGCCGATTGCGATCATTGATAAGCGCCGTCCGAGACCGAATGTGGCAGAAGTCATGAATATTGTAGGTAATATCGAAGGGAAGACCGCTATCCTTATCGATGATATCATTGATACTGCCGGCACCATTACACTTGCAGCTAATGCGCTCGTTGAAAACGGAGCAAAAGAAGTTTATGCATGCTGTACACATCCGGTACTATCAGGACCTGCTGTTGAACGGATTAATAACTCAACAATTAAAGAGCTTGTTGTGACAAACAGCATCAAGCTTCCTGAAGAAAAGAAAATTGAACGGTTTAAGCAGCTTTCAGTCGGACCGCTTCTGGCTGAAGCGATTATTCGCGTTCATGAGCAGCAATCTGTCAGCTACCTTTTCAGCTAAACCGATTTTGAAAGGTTTAAACCTTTATCGTTATGGGTATTGTTTCTAATAGGACAATAAAACGATAATAGGATGGTGCTGAATATGGCAACGTTAACGGCAAAAGAAAGAACAGGTTTCACCCGTTCGTCTCTTCGGGATATCCGTACTTCAGGACATGTTCCAGGTATCATTTATGGAAAAGACACGGCAAACAAACCGGTATCCTTAGACAGTGTGGAACTTATCAAAACACTGAGGGATGAAGGCAAGAATACAGTCATTACACTCGACGTCAACGGAGAGAAGCACGCTGTCATGGTAACAGAGCTGCAAACGGACCCGCTGAAAAATGAGGTCACTCATGCTGACTTCCAAGTAGTCAATATGAGTGAAGAAATTGAAGTGGAAGTGCCGATTCATCTGACCGGAGAAGCAATTGGAGTGAAAAATGGAGGCGTATTGCAACAGCCGCTTTACGCTCTTACCGTGAAGGCGAAGCCAAAAGCAATTCCGCAATCGATCGAGGCAGACATTTCTGGTCTTGATGTAAATGATGTACTCACGATTGAGGACTTGCCTGCCGGCGGTGACTACTCCTATAATCACGAATCAGATGAAGTTGTGGCTTCTATTCTTCCTCCGCAGCAGCAGGATGCTGCAGAAACAGACGCTGAGGAAACTGCCGATGCTCAGCCTGAAGGTGAAAACGAAGATCAATAATAGCTTAAGGCGTAACCCTCCCGCGGTTACGTCTTTTGTGCTAGAATGAGAAGAATTATAGCCCGTGTTAGAGCGGGAGCTTATGTGACTAAGGGAGGATTTGCCATGCTTGTAATTGCTGGCCTCGGAAACCCGGGAAAGAACTATGAAAATACAAGGCATAATGTCGGATTTATGGCAATAGACCAGCTTTCGAAGGAATGGAACATTGAGCTGAACCAGAGCAAATTTAACGGATTATACGGAACCGGATTTGTTTCCGGCAAAAAGGTTCTACTTGTTAAACCGCTTACATATATGAATTTATCAGGAGAATGTTTGCGGCCTTTAATGGATTATTATGATGTAGACAACGAAGATTTAAAAGTCATTTACGATGACCTTGATCTTCCGACTGGCAAGATCCGTCTAAGAACGAAAGGCAGTGCCGGCGGGCATAATGGCATCAAATCACTGATCCAGCATCTCGGAACGCCTGAGTTTGATCGCATCCGCATCGGAATCGGGCGGCCAGTGAACGGGATGAAGGTGGTTGATTATGTTTTAGGCGCTTTTACAAAGGATGAAACACCAGCAATTGATGAAGCGATTGGAAAGTCCGTTAAGGCTTGTGAGGCTTCTCTCAGCAAACCATTTTTAGAGGTTATGAACGAATTCAACGCGAAGGTATAAAATACATAATCAAAGTCCATACTACACCAAAATGACTTTTTCATCAGGAGGGTCCCTTGTATGGCTTTGCATTATTATTGTCGTCATTGCGGAGTAAAAGTTGGAAGTCTGGAATCTTCCATGGTATCGACAAACTCACTTGGATTTGAGCACTTAACAAACGAGGAAAGAAACGATATGATTTCATATAAAGACAATGGAGATGTCCATGTTCTTACAATATGTGAAGATTGCCAAGAGGCGCTTGAACGAAATCCGCATTACCACGAACATCACACATTTATTCAATAAAAAGCTTTGGTGTAGACACTAGACCAAAGCGTTTTTCTGTTCTTACAGAAAACAGAGAGGAGGGGCCATATGGACAACATTCAAACCTTTATTAAAGAAAGCGATGACTTCAAATCCATCGTCAACGGTTTAAACGAGGGGCTGAAGGAACAACTGCTCGCGGGTCTTTCAGGTTCCGCGCGTTCTGTTTTTACTTCTGCTCTGGCTAATGAAACGAATAAGCCTATCTTTCTAATCACCCATAATTTATACCAAGCTCAGAAAGTAACGGATGATCTGACTTCACTTCTTGGAGATCGGTCTGTCCTTCTGTACCCCGTCAATGAACTCATATCATCAGAAATCGCGGTGGCTAGCCCTGAACTGCGGGCGCAGCGCTTAGATGTCATTAATAGATTAACAAACGGAGAAACGCCTATAGTTGTTGCTCCGGTGGCGGCTGTCAGAAGAATGCTGCCGCCGGTAGAGGTGTGGAAAAACAGCCAAATGCTCATTCAGGTGGGTCATGATATCGAACCGGATCAGCTGGCATCCCGACTGGTAGAGGTGGGATACGAGCGGTCTGATATGGTTTCTGCACCCGGTGAATTCAGTATTCGCGGCGGAATTATCGACATTTATCCGCTGACCTCTGAGCATCCGGTCAGAATCGAATTATTCGACACCGAGGTTGATTCCATCCGCAGCTTTAACTCCGACGATCAGCGGTCAATTGAAACCTTGACCTCCATCAGTATCGGTCCGGCAAAGGAACTGATTATCAGAGCTGAAGAAAAAGCACGTGCAATAGAGAAGATGGATAAAGGCCTTGCCGACAGCTTGAAAAAATTAAAGCTCGACAAGCAAAAAGAAATCCTGCATATGAATATTTCTCATGATAAAGAGCGTTTATCTGAAGGCCAGACAGATCAAGAACTGGTGAAGTACCTTTCATATTTTTATGAAAAACCTGCTAGTTTGCTAGATTATACACCTGATAACACGCTTCTTATTTTGGACGAAGTCAGCCGGATTCATGAAATGGAAGAGCAGCTTCAAAAGGAAGAAGCGGAGTTTGTCACAAATCTGCTGGAGGAAGGGAAGATTTTGCATGACATCAGTCTGTCATTCAGCTTCCAAAAAATAGCTGCTGAACAAAGACGGCCTTTGCTGTACTATTCTTTGTTTTTACGCCATGTTCAGCATACGAGCCCGCAAAATATCGTAAATGTATCCAGCAGACAAATGCAGAGCTTCCACGGGCAAATGAATGTTCTTGCCGGTGAAATGGAGCGGTTTAAAAAATCAAACTTCACCGTTGTGTTTTTGGGAGCAAATAAGGAACGTACACAAAGACTGTCTTCTGTTTTGGCCGATTATGAAATCGAAGCGGCGATGACTGACAGCAAAAAGGCGCTTGTTCAGGGACAGGTTTATATCATGGAAGGCGAGCTTCAATCAGGATTTGAGCTGCCGTTAATGAAGCTTGCTGTCATTACTGAAGAAGAATTGTTTAAAAACCGCGTGAAAAAGAAACCTCGAAAACAGAAGCTTACGAATGCAGAGCGCATCAAGAGCTATTCCGAGCTTCAAATTGGTGATTATGTCGTTCATATTAATCACGGGATCGGAAAGTATTTAGGGATCGAAACCCTTGAGATCAATGGAATTCATAAAGACTATTTAAACATTCACTATCAGGGAAGCGACAAGCTTTATGTGCCGGTTGAACAAATTGACCAGGTACAGAAGTATGTCGGATCAGAAGGAAAAGAACCGAAGCTGTATAAGTTAGGCGGCAGCGAATGGAAGCGGGTTAAGAAAAAAGTAGAAACATCCGTTCAAGACATCGCTGATGACTTAATTAAACTGTATGCCGAAAGGGAAGCGAGCAAGGGCTACGCATTTTCTCCTGATCATGAAATGCAGCGTGAATTTGAATCGGCGTTCCCTTATCAAGAGACAGAAGATCAGCTCCGCTCTATTCACGAAATCAAAAAAGACATGGAAAGAGAGCGGCCGATGGATCGACTGCTTTGCGGAGACGTAGGCTACGGGAAAACAGAGGTTGCCATCCGGGCGGCGTTTAAAGCAATCGCTGATGGAAAACAGGTCGCACTGCTTGTCCCGACAACCATTTTGGCTCAGCAGCACTATGAGACCATTACAGAGCGCTTTCAGGACTACCCGATGAATATCGGCCTGCTTAGCCGATTCAGAACAAGAAAAGAAGCAAACGAAACGATCAAAGGATTGAAAAACGGAACGGTTGATATCGTCATTGGGACACACCGACTGTTATCAAAAGATGTTGTTTATAAAGACTTAGGGCTGCTCATCATTGATGAGGAGCAGCGTTTTGGTGTCACCCATAAAGAAAAGATCAAACAGATTAAAGCCAATGTGGATGTATTAACATTAACAGCAACGCCGATTCCGCGTACGCTGCATATGTCTATGCTTGGCGTAAGGGATCTCTCGGTGATCGAGACGCCGCCGGAAAACCGCTTCCCTGTACAGACATATGTTGTGGAATACAATGGTGCCCTTGTCAGAGAGGCGATTGAGCGCGAGCTTGCGCGCGGTGGCCAAGTCTATTTCTTATACAACAGGGTAGAGGATATCGAACGGAAAGCAGATGAGATTTCAATGCTTGTCCCTGACGCGAAGGTTGCGTATGCCCACGGGAAAATGACAGAAAATGAATTAGAAGCTGTCATGCTGAGTTTCCTGGAAGGGGAATCAGACGTTCTCGTCAGCACAACAATCATTGAAACGGGTGTAGATATTCCAAACGTGAATACGCTGATCGTGTTTGACGCCGACAAGATGGGTCTTTCCCAGCTTTATCAGCTGCGTGGACGTGTCGGCCGTTCTAACCGTGTAGCGTATGCGTATTTCACGTATCGCCGGGATAAAGTGCTTACTGAAGTAGCTGAAAAAAGACTGCAGGCGATTAAAGAATTTACGGAGCTGGGATCTGGTTTTAAAATCGCCATGCGCGACTTAACGATTCGCGGAGCCGGAAACCTCCTTGGCGCTCAGCAGCACGGCTTTATCGATTCGGTCGGATTTGACCTCTATTCGCAAATGCTAAAAGAGGCCATAGAAGAGCGGAAAGGCGATACAGCGAAAACGGAGCATTTTGAAACAGAAATTGATCTTGAGCTTGATGCGTACATTCCGGAAACTTACATTCAAGACGGCAAACAGAAAATTGATATGTATAAACGCTTCAGATCTGTGGCTTCAATTGAAGAGAAAAATGAACTTCAAGATGAGATGATTGACAGGTTTGGAAATTATCCAAAAGAAGTTGAATACTTGTTTACCGTAGCTGAAATGAAGGTTTATGCGAAAAATGAACGGGTCGAATTGATTAAGCAAGATAAAGATGCAGTCAGGCTGACCATTTCTGAAGAGGCTAGTGCTGATATTGACGGCCAGAAACTGTTTGAGCTTGGCAACAAATACGGCAGACAAATCGGACTGGGAATGGAAGGAAAAAAACTCAAAATTTCCGTTCAAACGAAAGGCAAGACTGCGGATGAATGGCTCGAAACCGTGCTGGGCATGCTGAAGGGCCTTAAAGATGTGAAAAAACAAACCATTTCATCAACGTAAATTTTGTTACTCTCTGGTGTATATTACATTTGATGTGACGGATACTAATTTCAAGCGAGGCGGAAGGTACATAAAGTAACTGCTTTAGGTCTTTCCCACATTGTATAACCATCAAATGAAAGAGAGGCACCAGAGATGAAAGCAACCGGTATCGTACGTCGTATTGATGACTTAGGACGGGTCGTGATTCCTAAAGAAATTCGCAGAACGCTGAGAATCAGGGAAGGCGATCCGCTTGAGATTTTTGTAGATCGTGACGGAGAAGTCATTTTGAAAAAATACTCTCCGATAAGTGAGCTTGGAGACTTTGCAAAGGAGTATGCAGACGCGCTTTATGACAGTCTTGGCCATTCAGTGCTTATCTGTGACCGTGATGTCTACATTGCCGTCTCCGGAAGTTCCAAAAAAGACTACTTAAACAAGCCGATCAGCGAAATGCTGGAAAAAACAATGGATCAGAGAAGTTCCGTGCTTGAGAGCGATGCAAAATCCGTGCAGCTTGTGAATGGAATTGATGAAGATATGAGTTCTTATACTGTCGGCCCAATTGTGGCGAATGGCGACCCAATAGGTGCTGTCGTGATTTTTTCAAAGGATCAGACGATGGGCGAAGTAGAGCATAAAGCCGTTGAAACAGCAGCTGGGTTTTTGGCTCGTCAAATGGAACAGTAGGTCTTATTACAATTATCAAAATAGGTATAGAAAGAACAGCTCTCCTTGGGACGCTGTTCTTTTTTGTGCAGGCTGAAAAAGGATTCCAAGGGTTGGGATATGGTATAATAACCTCGTTTTTATTTGTACCAAGGTCATTGCGAACTCTGCATGGCCCCTGACGTTGGGAAGGAGCTTTTGGATGGATGATTCAATACGCGTCAAACGGCATTGGATGTGGCAGGGGGCTTTTGTTTTAATTCTGGCAGGCGTTATTTCAAAAATATTAAGCGCCGTTTACAGAGTCCCATTTCAAAACATTGTCGGCGATGTTGGATTTTATATATATCAGCAGGTATACCCTTTTCTTGGTATTGCCGTCATGCTTTCAACATCAGGATTTCCGGTGATTATTTCTAAACTTATGAATGATTATAGTGAAAAAAACCATAACACCATAATGAAAATTTCAGCGCTGGTTTTATCGGTAATAGGTGTTTTTTTATTTCTGTGTTTATATATGGGAGCTGTTCCGATCGCTCTGTTTATGGGTGATTCGCATCTCGCCCAGTTAATTCAAGTAACAGCATATGCGTTTCTTCTGTTTCCATTTGTCGCGCTGCTCAGAGGCGTTTTTCAAGGGAGGCACAATATGCTGCCATCCGCTTTATCGCAAATCATGGAACAGTTTTTGCGGGTAGCGGTGCTTTTAGGGTTATCTTTTTGGCTCATCAAAAAGGGTGCCTCGCTTTATACTGCGGGAGCGGCAGCTGCTTCTGGTTCTCTTGCCGGAAGTTTGATTGCGCTTATCATCCTTGTCTTTTTTTGGTTCAAAACGAAAAAGCCTGAAAAAGCGGAAATAGAAAAAGAAAGTCACATTACAACAAATCAATTAATTAAGAAACTGCTTTTATATTCGGTAACGATCTGTGTCAGCAGCCTGCTGCTTTTGTTTATTCAGCTTGTCGATGCGCTGAATTTATATTCTTTGCTGTCTGGCGGTGAGGTGAGTGAAGAAGCAAAGCGGCTGAAAGGAATTTATGACCGGGGGCAGCCTCTTTTGCAGCTCGGTTCTGTTTTCGCAATGAGCATCGGGACCTCACTCGTACCGTTGATTTCAAAGGCGGTAAAGGACAATCAAGTGCTGGTGATGAAACAAAGAGTGACGTCTTCCTTAAAGCTGTGTCTTGCGATTGGCGTTGCGGCGTCTGCTGGTCTCATCTGCATCCTCAAGCCGGTCAACATTATGCTGTTTCAAAATAGTGAAGGAACAGCTGCGTTACAGATATTTAGCTGCTCCATTTTGTTTGCGTCCTTGGCGGTCACGGCTGCTGCTGTCTTACAGGGAACGGGAAACACGGTATTTCCTGCAATAGCGGTAGGCGCAGGCGTGGCTGTGAAATGGGTGTTAAATACCTTTTTGGTTCCGCGTTATGGAATTGAAGGGGCTTCATTTGCGACAGCGGCTACCTTTGCGGCTGTCGCCGGCCTTAATTTATATCGCCTGCGGCAAAAAGAATGGCTGGACAAGCTGAGAGGCGTTATGCTTCCGATTATTGGGTCCGCTTTATTGATGTCAGCTGTCTTGCTTGCTTATTTACGCCTTTGGTCTTTTCTGTTTGATGCGGAAGGAAGAGGATATGCGGCGGTTGAAAGTGTTTCTGCTGTCGCCATTGGAGGCGCGGTGTTTATTTATTGTATGATGAAATTGGGAATATTTACGGATGAAGAGCTCAACAGTGTGCCTTTTGGCAGCAAGTTAAGCAAACTCACACGAAGGAGAGAACAAAATGGCAGGTAACATTACAGTCGTCGGGCTTGGCGCCGGAGACATGGACCAGTTGACAATTGGCATACATAAGCTGCTGACAAAGGCGGACACTCTGTTTGTCAGAACAAAAGACCATCCTTTAATTCAGGAGCTAGAAAGCGAAACGAAGAACATTCGTTATTTTGATGATATATATGAGAAGCACGACCAGTTTGATGCGGTATACGAAGAAATTGCTGACATTCTCTTTGGAGAAGCGAAGCATCAGGACGTTGTTTATGCGGTTCCGGGGCATCCATTTGTAGCAGAAAAAACAGTACAGCTGCTGACGGAGCGGCAGGAAGAAAAAAACATTCAGGTGAAAGTCGCGGGAGGACAAAGTTTTCTTGATGCTACTTTTAATGCCTTGCAAATTGATCCCATTGAAGGCTTTCAATTTGTGGATGCCGGCACATTGAGCGCGGATGAGCTTGAGCTCAGACATCACCTGATCATTTGTCAGGTTTACGACCAAATGACTGCATCCGAAGTGAAGCTGACATTAATGGAGAAGCTGCCGGATGATTATGAAGTTGTGATTGTAACGGCCGCCGGAAGCCGCGATGAGGATATTCGGAGAGTGCCTTTATTTGAATTGGACCGTAATGTCGCCATGAATAACTTAACAAGTGTTTATATTCCGCCGATTAAAGAAGAGAAGCTGCTGTACCGGGAGTTCTCCGCGTTTCGGCGCATCATCAGAGAGCTTCGCGGGCCTAACGGCTGTCCGTGGGATAAAAAGCAGACTCATCAGTCATTAAAACAATACATGATTGAAGAGTGTTATGAACTTCTCGAAGCAATTGACGAAGAAGACACAGACCATATGATCGAAGAGCTTGGCGACGTTTTGCTTCAGGTCCTGCTTCACGCGCAAATCGGTGAAGATGAAGGTTATTTCACAATAGATGATGTGATTAAAGGGATCAGTGAAAAAATGGTCCGAAGACATCCCCATGTGTTTAAAGATGTTAAGGTTCAGGATGAAAACGATGTTTTGGCAAATTGGGAAGATATTAAAAAAGCCGAAAAACATACATCTGAAGAATCCTTGTTAGACAACGTCCCGAAAACCCTTCCTGCTCTTTCTAAAGCTGCTAAACTTCAGAAAAAAGCGGCAAAAGTCGGTTTTGACTGGGAAGATGTGAGTGATATTTGGGAAAAGGTGAATGAGGAGATGGAGGAATTTTCTTCGGAGGTTTCTGAAGACCCTCATGAACACAATCTCAAGGCCGAATTTGGCGACGTTCTCTTCGCCTTGGTAAATGTAGCCCGCTTCTACAAAATAGAACCGGAGGAAGCATTGGCGATGACAAACGATAAATTCCGGAGACGTTTCTCTTATATTGAGCAAACAGCGAAGGAAAAGGGAATCGAGCTGGCTAATATGTCTCTTGAGGACATGGACAACCTGTGGAATGAAGCAAAAGAAACTGAGAGGAGATCATAATATGAGATTAGATAAATTTTTAAAAGTATCACGGCTGATTAAACGACGTACACTAGCGAAGGAAGTAGCTGATCAAGGCAGAATCTCCATTAACGGAAATCAGGCTAAAGCAAGCTCAGACGTAAAACCTGGAGATGAATTAACGGTCCGCTTCGGCCAAAAGCTTGTAACGGTACAAGTGAATGAGCTCAAAGACACGACGAAAAAAGAAGAAGCCGCAAATATGTATACGGTGCTAAAGGAAGAAAAACTCGGCGAATAGGCTTGTTCTAAAAGAATCCCCCGCCTCATACAATGCAGTAATAATGCTAAAAGTATCGAGGATATGGGGGCTGAATAGATGAATTCATATTATGAACAAAAAGGTTCTTCTTCTGTTCCGGAACAGCACGATGTGACAATGAAAGGCCGGAAACATTTAGATATTTCTGGGGTTAAGCAAGTTGAAAGCTTTGATAACGAAGAATTCCTGCTGGAAACAGTGATGGGAATGCTCTCAGTCAGAGGCGAAAACCTTCAAATGAAAAATCTTGATGTAGAAAAAGGGATTGTTTCGATCAAAGGCAGGGTATTTGATTTAGTGTATTTAGACGAGCAACAAGGGGATAAAGCTAAAGGGTTTTTTAGCAAGTTGTTTAAATGACGCTGACGACACAATTCTATACAATGCTGGCGATGTCCGGTATGGGCCTCTGGCTTGGCGCGTCGCTTGATACGTACAGGCTCTTTGTCATTCGTGCCAGAACAGCCAGGTGGCTTTTATTTATTCATGATATTCTTTTCTGGATTTTGCAGGGGCTGCTCTTCTTTTATGTCTTGCTTCATGTAAATGAGGGAGAATTCAGGCTGTACATTTTTTTGGCGGTTCTGCTGGGCGTTGCGACGTATCAAAGCCTTTGCAAACGAATCTATATAAAAATACTGAAATTCGTCATTTATCTTGTTGTTTCTGTTTATCAATTCTTAAAAAAGCTCATTCAGCACGTGTTATTTCGTCCTATTGTGTGGACATGCGGAGTCATCATCTGGCTGGTCACGTTTCTTTTTCAGAGAACATACCGCCTGATCGGTTTTCTCATGTTATGTCTTTATAAAATAGTCATGGTTCTGTGTTTTCCGATCCGCTTTATCGTGAAACAATGTATGAAACTTCTTCCTGAAAAACTGCGTCTAACTTTCAGACGATATTTTCAAAAAGGTGCAGGATTTCTAAAAAAGAAGAAGAAACTATTGGTAACCATAAGAACGACCATTACACGTTTTTTGAAGAGATGAAAGGAGGACCGTCTGATTTGAATTTTTCCAGGGAACGAACGATAACTGAAATACAAAACGACTATAAAGAAAAAGTAGAGCGGCAAAATCAGCTGAAGAAAAGAAGAAGAAAAGGGCTGTACAGACGGTTGACTGTATTCGGCGCCCTCGTATTTCTGACGGCAATTGTACTGGCAAGCTCTGTATGGAGCCAAACATCTTCCCTTAGCGCAAAAGAAGAAAAGAAAGAACAGCTTGAAAAAGAACTGAAGAATTTAAAGACAAAGCAAACGGATTTAAAAGAAGAAATATCCAAATTAAAAGATGAAGATTACGTCACAGAGCTTGCCAGAAGAGACTTATTCATGTCTGGAGACGGTGAAATAATCTTTAATGTGGAGAAGAAGAACAAGTAGCCTTGTTGACACTTAAATTTTTATTTAGGTATAATTAAGCAAACGATCTTTTTATAAGCCTAAGGAGGAGCACTTTTTTTATGTCGATTGAAGTGGGCAGCAAGTTGCAAGGGAAAATTACAGGTATTACAAATTTTGGAGCATTTGTTGAATTGCCTGGAGGCTCAACCGGTCTCGTTCATATCAGTGAGGTAGCCGATAATTATGTTAAAGACATTAATGATCACTTAAAAGTCGGCGACCAAGTTGAAGTGAAAGTCATCAACGTTGAAAAAGACGGGAAAATTGGTTTATCTATTAAAAAAGCTAAAGACCGTCCGCAAGCCAGACCTAGAAATGATTTCCGTCCGAAAGAATCTTTTGAACAGAAAATGAACAAGTTTTTAAAAGATAGCGAAGATCGCTTGTCATCTTTAAAACGCAATACGGAATCAAAACGTGGAGGGCGCGGAGCAAGAAGAGGATAACTTGCTGCTTTCTATAAATAAATGAAGCATCCGTTCGTCCCAACGGATGCTTTTTTTATATGCTCTCTCAAGGTAAGAGTCAGAAAATTATAACATTAAAGTTTCTGTTGACGAAAAGGATAAACCTTTGTATTATATAACTTGTGCTTAGAAGCACAAAACAATATGGCGGTGTAGCTCAGCTGGCTAGAGCGTACGGTTCATACCCGTGAGGTCGGGGGTTCGATCCCCTCCGCCGCTACCATATTTGTTAGGCCCGTTGGTCAAGCGGTTAAGACACCGCCCTTTCACGGCGGTAACACGGGTTCGAATCCCGTACGGGTCATACTGAAAAATCGGTTTCTGTTACAGAAACCGATTTTTTTCATTTTTAGACATCTTTCTGGAAATTCTCCGCATAAACGAATTTCAGGGCAGAAACCGTCGAAGACTTCTTTGGTATACTTACCTTCTTTTGACAAAATCCTATCTGTGCTTTCGCTATAATGACAGGCAACGAATATAACAGGTGGGAGATGAGTGAAATGGAAAAAGCAGAAAGAAGAGTGAACGGGCCAATGGCGGGACAAGCTTTTGAAAAACTCCAATCGTTTTTTAACAGGGGAGCGAAGCTGGTGACTCATCATTTGCATTCACTGTTTTTCTATAAAGGATTCATTTATGTCGTCATCGGGTTTTTGCTTGGACGAGCTTTCATATTATCCGAGGTCCTTCCTTTCGCCCTTCCTTTCTTTGGGGCAATGCTTCTGATCAGAAGAGACAAGGCGCTGTATGCAGTGCTGGCTGTGCTTGCAGGTGCAATGACAATTTCTCCGAAGCACTCATTACTCATATTAGCGGCGTTGCTTGCATTCTTCGTGTTTTCTAAAGTAGCATCCTTCATCACAGATGATCGTGTGAAAGCCCTTCCGATTGTCGTGTTCTTCTCCATGGCGGCGGCAAGAGCGGGTTTTGTTTACGCTCAGAATGGCGCGTTTACAACCTATGATTATGTGATGGCTGTTGTAGAAGCGGGGCTGTCCTTTATTTTAACGCTGATTTTCCTCCAAAGCCTTCCGATTTTCACAGTGAAGAAAGTAAAACAATCCTTAAAAATAGAAGAAATCATTTGTTTTATGATTCTGATTGCTTCGGTGCTGACTGGACTTGCAGGCTTGTCCTATCAAGGGATGCAGGCAGAACATATCCTGGCCCGTTATGTTGTATTAAGCTTTTCCTTCATCGGCGGTGCAAGCATCGGCTGTACAGTGGGTGTCGTGACAGGCCTGATTCTCGGCTTAGCCAATATCGGAAATCTCTATCAAATGAGTCTGCTCGCTTTTTCGGGTTTATTAGGCGGTTTGCTGAAAGAAGGAAAAAAAGCGGGTGCGGCAATCGGGCTGATTATCGGATCGCTTCTTATTTCTTTATATGGAGAAGGCTCTGCCAGTCTGATGACAACGCTCTATGAGTCATTGATAGCAGTCGGCCTGTTTCTGCTTACGCCTCAGTCCATCACAAGAAAAGTGGCGAGATATATTCCGGGTACTGTGGAACATCTTCAGGAGCAGCAGCAATACGCGAGAAAAATCAGAGATGTCACTGCTCAAAAGGTGGATCAGTTCTCCAATGTATTTCATGCATTGTCAGAAAGCTTTGCAACCTTTTATCAAGCGTCTGACGAACAAACAGATGACAGCGAAGTCGATCTGTTTTTAAGTAAAATTACGGAGCATTCCTGTCAAACGTGCTACAAGAAAAACAGGTGCTGGGTTCAGAACTTTGATAAAACATATGATTTAATGAAACAAGTTATGCTTGAAACAGAGGAAAAAGAGTATGCTTCAAACCGAAGGCTGAAAAAGGAGTTTCACCAGTACTGCTCTAAATCACGTCAGGTTGAAGAGTTGATAGAGGATGAACTTGCCTATCATCATGCGCATTTAACCCTTAAGAAAAAAGTGCAGGACAGCAGGCGGCTTGTGGCTGAACAGCTCTTGGGTGTTTCAGAGGTCATGGCAGACTTTTCTCGGGAAATAAAAAGGGAGAGGGAACAGCACTTTATCCAAGAAGAACAAATTATTGAGGCTCTTCAGCATTTTGGAATAGAGATTCAGCAGGTGGAAATTTACAGCCTTGAACAGGGGAACATTGATATTGAAATGACAATCCCATTCAGCGGGCATGGAGAAAGTGAAAAAATCATAGCGCCTATGCTTTCTGACATTTTGGAAGAGCAAGTTCTCGTGAAAGCCGAGCAGCATTCGCCGCATCCAAATGGATACAGCCATGTCGCGTTTGGATCAACAAAATCGTACAGAGTGTCTACGGGTGCGGCTCATGCAGCGAAGGGCGGCGGCCTTGTCTCCGGCGACAGCTACAGCATGATGGAGCTGGGCGCAAGAAAATATGCAGCTGCTATCAGCGACGGCATGGGCAATGGCGCGAGGGCTCACTTTGAAAGCAATGAAACGATTAAACTTCTTGAAAAGATCCTTGAATCAGGAATTGATGAAAAAATAGCAATCAAAACGATCAACAGCATACTGTCTCTGCGGACAACGGATGAAATATATTCCACGCTCGATCTTTCTATTATCGACCTTCAGGATGCGAGCTGTAAGTTTTTAAAGGTTGGATCAACACCGAGCTTTATCAAACGGGGTGAGCAGGTGATGAAAGTCCAAGCGAGCAATCTGCCAATCGGCATTATTAACGAATTCGACGTTGAGGTTGTGAGTGAGCAGCTGAAGGCGGGAGACCTCCTGATCATGATGAGTGACGGTATTTTCGAAGGCCCTAAACACGTGGAAAATCATGATTTATGGATGAAGCGCAAAATGAAAGGGTTAAAAACAGATGATCCGCAGGAAATTGCTGACTTACTCATGGAGGAAGTGATTCGCACAAGATCAGGCCAAATTGATGATGATATGACGGTTGTTGTCGTCCGAATTGATCACAACACACCAAAGTGGGCGTCTATTCCCGTTCCGGCCATCTTTCAAAGCAAACAAGAAATTTCATAACGCTTCCGTATAAATCAATTTTCTTCTGGCGAAGATGAAACTATATGAATCTGAGAATCATCGTATTCTCCAGGAGGAATGAATGTGAACAACGGACGTTTAAATCAAATTCTGCTGATAACGGATGGCTGCTCAAATCATGGTGAAGACCCGCTTGCTATGGCTGCTTTTGCTAAAGAGCAAGGGATTACAGTAAATGTCATAGGTATAATGGAAGAAAACAAAATTGACCACGAGGCTATGAAAGAAGTCGAAGGGATTGCGCTTGCTGGAGGCGGCGTGCATCAGGTCGTCTACGCATCACAGCTTTCGCAAACGGTTCAGATGGTAACAAAAAAAGCAATGACGCAAACCCTGCAAGGGGTGGTAAATCAAGAACTGAAGCAAATCCTGGGAAAGAATGTGGAAATGGAGGAGCTTTCTCCGGAAAAACGCGGCGAAGTCATGGAAGTGGTAGATGAACTGGGAGAAACGGTGCATCTTCAGGTTTTGGTTCTCGTTGATACAAGCGCGAGTATGGCGCCAAAGCTGCCTACAGTGAAAGAAGCACTGATTGACTTGTCCGTTAGTCTTAATTCCCGAATAGGGAATAATGAATTTGCGATGTGTATATTTCCCGGGAAAAAACAAGAGGTCGAGCTTGTGCTAAATTGGACACCGAAGCTGCAGTCTCTTTCCACACTCTTTGCGAAGCTATCGACAGGCGGCATCACGCCGACAGGTCCGGCGATTCGTGAAGCGACACAGCAATTCGAAAAAATCCGCTCAAGAAGGAGCATGCTGGCAGATGATGAACGACACTTTGACGAGTTTGGCATGTAGCCTCAAGCCGGGAACGAGAGTAAAGGGTAAGTGGAATGGAAATACTTACACACTGCGTAAACAGCTTGGAAAAGGGGCCAATGGAATTGTGTATTTGGCAGAAGCATCAGATGGACATGTTGCCTTAAAGGTAAGTGATGACAGCCTGTCTATTACTTCTGAAGTGAATGTCTTAAAATCTTTTTCTAAGGCCCAGTCCGTAACGATGGGGCCTTCTTTTTTTGACACTGATGATGCCTTTATTCCCAGTGCTAATACAAAGGTTTCATTTTATGCAATGGAATACATAAAAGGCCCGTTGCTTTTACAATTCGTCAGTGACAAAGGAGCAGAATGGATTCCGGTCTTGATGATTCAGCTGTTAACCAGCTTATCCGTGCTTCATCAGCAAGGGTGGATATTCGGCGACCTTAAGCCGGATAATCTGATTGTCACCGGTCCGCCAGCCAGAATCCGCTGCATAGATGTAGGCGGAACAACCAAGGAGGGCCGAGCGATAAAAGAGTATACCGAGTTTTACGACAGAGGATATTGGGGGTATGGGACAAGAAAAGCAGAGCCCTCTTACGACTTGTTTGCGGTTGCTATGATTATGATCAACTGTGTACATAAAAAGGAATTCAAAAAAACAAGCCAGCCAAAGGAACAACTGCGATCTTTAATCGAAGGCAGTCCGGTGTTGCAAAAGTATAAAAAAGTGCTTATTTCTGCTTTAAATGGCCATTATGATTCCGCTGACGAGATGAAAAGAGAGATGCTCGCAGCAGGGCAAAAGGCAGCGCAAAGAAAACAGGCCGGAAAAACGCCAACTTCGGCGCAACCTATCTCAAGACAAAGACAGCAAAAAATGCGCCAGGGAAAAGTAACACAGACGAGATATGCACCTAAAAAGAAGGGCGCTAAGTCCGGAGGGTTATTCGAAACCGCTCTTATCGTAATCAGTGTTTTGGCGCTTTATTTCGCTTACATTATCTTTTTCCTTATTTGACAGCCGCAATCTGCAATACCCATGCTTCTTCTTTGCTTGGAAGGATTGAAAGTGATAGGATATGAATATCTTTAAAATACCTGCTCATTGTGAGGAGGACATTGTGAACAGTGTCAAAGATTTTTTTATCAAACACAATCTTACGTTAAAAGGGGCGACAATTATTGTAGGCGTTTCCGGCGGTCCGGATTCGATGGCTCTCCTTCACGCGCTTCATGCGTTATACGGCCGTTCAGCCAATGTGATTGCGGCTCACGTAGACCACCGGTTCAGAGGGGCACAATCTGAGGAAGACATGCGTTTTGTCCAAGCATATTGTGAGGCTGAACAGATCAAATGTGAAACGGCTCAAATCAATGTAACTGCGTATGCTGAGAAAAACGGTCTCAACAAGCAGGCAGCTGCCCGTGATTGCCGATATCAGTTTTTTAAGGAAGTGATGTCCAAGCATCAAGCGGATTATCTTGCACTTGCTCATCATGGAGATGATCAGGTTGAAACAATGCTTATGAGACTGGCCAAAGGCACACTCGGAGCTGGACTTGCCGGCATGCAGCCGCTAAGACGGTTTGAAACGGGACAGATGATCAGACCATTTCTAGCCATTACAAAAGAAGAGATTCTTCATTATTGCCATGAAAACGCTTTGAGCTACCGGACGGACGAAAGCAACGCCAAAGATGATTACACTAGAAACAGATTCAGAAAAGCAGTGCTCCCTTTTTTGAAACAGGAATCACCGGATGTGCATAAAAGGTTTCAGAAAGTAAGCGAAGCACTGACTGAAGATGAGCAATTCTTACAGTCATTAACGAAAGAAGAAATGAATAAAGTAATCACAAGCCAGTCTAAAATATCAGTTGAAATCAATTCCTCTCAATTGCTTGCCCTCCCGATGCCTTTACAAAGAAGAGGAGTTCAACTAATATTAAACTATCTTTATGAAAACGTTCCATCATCCTTTTCCGCTCATCATATTCAGCAGTTTTTGGATTGGGTGGATAAGGGCGGTCCTTCAGGAGTACTGGACTTTCCGAAAGGACTGAAGGTGGTCAAATCATATCAGACATGTTTGTTTACATTTGAACAATGGCAGTGCAAAAATGTTCCCTTTGAATATCAAATAAGCGGAGCTGCCGATGAGACGGCAGTGCTCCCAAACGGATTTCTGATAGAGGCAAAGCGTAACGCGGAATCTCTTGAAGGTCATGGGAATTCTGTTTTTATTACAAGTCAAGATAAGGTGAGATTTCCCTTGACGATCCGGACAAGAAAAGCCGGCGATCGGATAAAACTAAAAGGGATGAACGGCTCGAAAAAGGTAAAGGATATATTTATTGATAAGAAATTGCCTCTGCAAGAAAGAGACAACTGGCCGGTTGTGACGGATGCAAGCGGTGAAATTATCTGGATACCGGGCTTGAAAAAATCCATTTTTGAAGATCTTGTGATTCCAAACAGTGACCGCATTGTATTACAATATAGACAGCATGAAAAGTGTAGGGGGCAAGCATAATCATGATGAAACATGATATTGAAACAGTTCTGATCTCAGAGGAAGAGATACAAGAGAAAGTAAAAGAGTTAGGTGCAGACTTAACAAGCGAGTATCAAGATAAATTTCCGTTGGCAATCGGTGTGTTAAAAGGAGCTCTTCCTTTTATGGCGGATCTTATCAAGCATATTGATACATATTTGGAAATGGATTTCATGGATGTATCAAGCTACGGAAAATCTACGGTTTCATCTGGAGAAGTAAAAATCATTAAAGATTTGGATACATCTGTAGAGGGCCGGGACATCTTAATTATTGAAGATATCATCGACAGTGGGTTAACCTTAAGTTATCTAGTAGAGCTCTTCCGATACCGTAAAGCAAAATCAATTAAGATTGTTACCCTTTTGGATAAACCAAGCGGAAGAAAAGCGGACATTAAAGCAGACTTCGTCGGCTTTAAAGTTCCTGACGCGTTTGTAGTGGGTTACGGACTTGATTATGCTGAGCGCTATCGCAATCTGCCTTATATCGGAGTGTTAAAACCGGCAGTTTATGAAAGCTGATCGGCAGCCTGCTTCCGAGATGGTTATTGGTTGTATTGGAATGATTTTCTATGGTACTATTGAACATAGTTGTGCTTACTGTGGGAGGAGGTAAGGAATGAATCGGGTCTTCCGTAATACCATTTTTTATTTACTTATTTTATTAGTAGTAATCGGGGTTGTGAGCTACTTCCAGACCTCAAATCCGAAAACAGAAAATATGTCGTACAGCACGTTCATCAAAAACCTGGATGACGGGAAAGTTGATAGCGTGTCGGTTCAGCCTGTCAGAGGTGTTTATGAGGTAAAAGGACAGCTGAAAAATTACGACAAGGATCAATACTTTTTGACTCATGTTCCTGAAGGTAAGGGAGCAGACCAGATCTTTAATGCTATAAAAAAGACAGATGTAAAGGTTGATCCCGCTCAAGAAACAAGCGGATGGGTGACGTTCCTGACGACCATCATCCCATTTGTCATTATCTTTATTCTGTTCTTCTTCCTGCTCAATCAAGCTCAAGGCGGCGGCAGCCGTGTCATGAACTTTGGTAAGAGTAAGGCGAAGCTATATACAGAGGAAAAGAAACGCGTCAAATTTAAAGACGTTGCAGGGGCAGACGAGGAGAAACAAGAACTTGTGGAAGTTGTTGAATTTCTGAAAGATCCCCGCAAGTTTGCCGAGCTTGGCGCAAGAATCCCTAAAGGTGTGCTTTTAGTTGGACCTCCGGGTACCGGTAAAACACTTCTTGCAAGAGCATCAGCCGGTGAAGCCGGTGTACCATTCTTCAGCATCAGCGGATCTGATTTCGTTGAAATGTTTGTAGGTGTCGGTGCTTCCCGTGTGCGTGACTTGTTCGAAAACGCGAAAAAGAATGCGCCTTGTTTGATCTTCATTGATGAAATTGACGCAGTCGGACGCCAGCGTGGAGCGGGTCTCGGCGGCGGACACGATGAACGTGAACAGACGCTCAACCAATTGCTTGTTGAAATGGACGGATTCAGTGCCAATGAAGGAATTATCATCATTGCCGCAACGAACCGTGCGGACATCTTGGACCCAGCCTTACTTCGTCCGGGACGTTTTGACCGTCAAATCACAGTGGACCGCCCAGATGTAATTGGACGTGAAGCTGTATTGAAAGTCCATGCGAGAAATAAACCGCTGGATGAAACGGTAAATCTGAAATCGATTGCCATGAGAACACCTGGTTTCTCAGGCGCTGACTTAGAAAACCTATTGAATGAAGCTGCTCTTGTGGCGGCTCGTCAAAACAAGAAAAAAATCGATGCTCGCGACATTGATGAAGCTACGGACCGTGTTATTGCCGGACCAGCTAAGAAAAGCCGCGTCATCTCCAAGAAAGAACGCAATATCGTGGCATATCACGAAGGCGGACACACCGTTATCGGACTCGTTTTAGATGAGGCTGATATGGTTCATAAAGTAACGATTGTTCCTCGGGGTCAGGCTGGCGGTTATGCAGTTATGCTTCCAAGAGAAGACCGTTACTTCCAGACAAAGCCGGAGCTGCTTGATAAAATTGTCGGTCTCTTGGGCGGGCGTGTTGCTGAAGAAATTATCTTTGGCGAAGTCAGCACAGGAGCGCACAATGACTTCCAGCGTGCGACAAATATTGCAAGACGAATGGTTACAGAATTCGGTATGTCAGAAAAACTGGGACCGCTGCAATTTGGACAGTCTCAGGGTGGCCAGGTATTCTTAGGCCGTGATTTCAACAACGAACAAAACTACAGTGATCAAATTGCCTACGAAATTGATCAGGAAATTCAGCGCATTATCAAAGAGTGTTACGAGCGTGCGAAAACAATCCTGACAGAAAATCGTGACAAGCTTGAATTGATTGCTCAGACGCTTCTGGAAGTTGAAACACTGGATGCTGAACAAATCAAACATCTTGTCGATCACGGAACATTGCCTGAGCGTAAGTTCTCTGATGATGAGAAGAACGATGATGTCAAAGTAAACATTCTGTCAAAAACAGAAGAAGAAAAGAAAGACGATACGAAAGAGTAACGCTTTCTGATAAAAACTGCCGGCTGACGCTGGCAGTTTTTTTATGTGAATCCCGCCTCTGTTGCCGCCTTTTCAATCATCCAATTATGGTATCGATTTGTTTACAAATGAGCCGCCGATCGTGTATGGTATTGTAGAATGTTTGTAAAAGTAATGATAGAGAAACTATTCAAAAGTGGTGATAGAGGTTGTTACTTGTTATTGATGTGGGGAACACCAATACTGTACTTGGTGTATATCATGAGGGTGAATTAGAATATCACTGGCGTATAGAAACAAGCAGGCATAAAACAGAAGATGAGTTTGGGATGATTCTGCGCTCTTTATTTGATCATTCAGGTCTCATGTTTGAACAAATAGAAGGCATTATTATTTCTTCAGTTGTGCCGCCAATCATGTTTGCGTTAGAGAGAATGTGCACAAAATACTTTCATATCGAACCGCAAATTGTCGGTCCTGGTATGAAAACCGGTTTAAATATAAAGTACGACAATCCGAAAGAAGTAGGCGCTGACAGAATCGTAAATGCTGTTGCGGCCATTCACTTGTACGGCAATCCTTTGATTGTTGTTGATTTCGGTACAGCCACAACGTACTGTTATATCGATGAAAACAAACAATATATGGGCGGAGCGATTGCGCCTGGAATTACAATTTCGACTGAGGCGCTGTACTCGCGTGCGGCGAAGCTTCCGCGTATTGAAATCGCCCGGCCTGACAATATTATCGGAAAAAGCACTGTAAGCGCGATGCAATCAGGGATTTTATTTGGCTATGTCGGCCAAGTGGAAGGAATCGTAAAACGAATGAAATGGCAGGCAAAACAAGAACCGAAAGTCATTGCGACAGGCGGTCTTGCGCCATTAATCGCAAACGAATCAGATTGTATAGACATCGTTGATCCATTCTTAACCCTAAAAGGGCTGGAATTGATTTATGAACGAAACCGCGTGGGAAGTGTATAGGAGGTTTTGCAATGGATTATTTAGTAAAAGCGCTGGCGTATGACGGAAAAGTTCGGGCATATGCTGCAAAAACGACTGATATGGTGAATGAAGGACAGAGACGGCATGATACATGGCCGACAGCATCCGCTGCACTGGGCCGTACAATGACAGCTTCACTAATGCTTGGTTCTATGCTGAAAGGTGATGATAAGCTGACAGTGAAAGTGGAAGGCGGCGGGCCAATCGGCGCGATTGTTGCTGATGCGAATGCTAAAGGGGAAGTCAGGGCATATGTCTCAAACCCGCATGTTCATTTTGACTTGAATGAACACGGCAAGCTGGATGTCAGACGAGCTGTTGGAACAGATGGAACATTAAGTGTTGTAAAAGATTTAGGCCTGCGCGAGTTCTTCACAGGGCAAGTAGAAATCGTTTCCGGAGAACTGGGGGAAGATTTTACGTACTATCTTGTATCATCGGAGCAGGTTCCTTCTTCTGTAGGTGTCGGCGTGCTTGTTAACCCAGACAACACCATTTTGGCGGCAGGAGGTTTCATTCTTCAGCTCCTTCCGGGAACAGATGATGAAACCATTACAAAAATTGAACAGCGTTTATCTGTAGTAGAACCTATTTCTAAACTGATTCAAAAAGGGCTTGCACCGGAAGAAATTTTGGAAGAAGTCTTAGGAGAAAAGCCTGAGATTTTGGAAACCATGCCTGTTAAATTCCATTGCCCTTGTTCAAAAGAGCGTTTTGAAACAGCCGTTTTAGGACTAGGCAAAAAAGAAATTCAAGATATGATAGAAGAAGATGGACAAGCCGAAGCAGTATGCCATTTTTGTAATGAAAAGTACTTATTTACAAAAGAAGAGCTGGAAGAGCTTCGAGACCAAACGACCCGCTAAGCTCTTTAGCGGGTTTTTTGAATTTAAGAAAAGGGGCTGACAGTAAATTTGAAATCAAGAACAATCTGGACAATCATTTGGGGCGCGCTGCTGGTATGCTGTATCGCAGTGGCATATACACTGACGAAATCTCAAGCCAGTGCTTCCCCGTCCGACGAGTCCATTGCTACTATTGGAGGCAAAAGCGTCACAAGAGAAGAATGGCTGAAGGAAATGGAAGATGAATACGGAAAATCAACACTTGAAGATATGATCAATGTCCGAGTGGTAGAGCAGCTTGCCAAAAAGAACAATCTCAAAGTATCTAAAAGCGAAATTGATCGGGAATTTCTGCTGATTAAGGCGGTGAATAATTCATTTTACGAAGACGAGCATACAACTGAAAAAGAGTGGAAAGACCAAATTCGCTATAATATTCTTCTTGAGGAATTATTAACAAAGGATATTGATATTTCAAAGACAGAAATGAAATCATTTTATAATCAAAATAAAGAACTGTATCAGTTTGATAATTCGTATCGTATTCGGCATATTGTTGTAAAGGATGAAGAGGAAGCCAGACAAGTTTTAAAAGAGCTTGAAGGCGGCTCGAGCTTTGAAGCTGTTGCGGCGGAACGGTCCACAGACAGGCATACGTCACCGTACGGGGGAGATTTAGGGTTTGTCACCGAGGCATCAGACAACATTCCGTCATCATACATTGAAGAAGCAAAGACACTAAAACAAGATGAATGGTCAAACGAACCGATAAAGGTAAACAACGGCTATGCGATTATTCAACTGAAAGAAAAGTTAAATGCGAGAACGTTCTCATATGATGAAGTGAAGAATCAGATTAAACGCCAGATCGCAATGGATCAGTTAGGTGATAAAGCAACTGTAAAATCGCTTTGGAAAGAAGCTGACGTGTCTTGGTTCTATGGGGAAAAAAGTACTAAATGATTGACAAAAAATTTTGAAATTGATAGATTATATACATAATACCAATACAAATAGTCGGAAATTGAGGTGTCGAGAATGGTACGTGTAGCAAACTCCATTACTGAATTAATTGGGAACACGCCAATCGTTAAATTAAATCGCCTTGTTGATGAAAACAGTGCGGATGTATATTTGAAGCTTGAATACATGAACCCTGGAAGCAGTGTAAAAGACCGTATCGGTTTAGCGATGATTGAAGCCGCTGAAAAAGAAGGGAAATTAAAAGCTGGCGATACAATCATTGAACCGACAAGCGGAAATACAGGAATCGGGCTGGCAATGGTTGCTGCTGCTAAAGGTTTAAAAGCGATTTTGGTTATGCCTGACACAATGAGCATGGAGCGCCGCAACCTTCTTCGCGCATATGGTGCTGAGCTTGTGCTGACTCCGGGTGCGGAAGGCATGAAAGGCGCCATTAAGAAAGCGGAGGAGCTTGCTGAAAAACACGGATACTTCGTGCCGCAGCAGTTTAACAATCCATCGAACCCTGAAATCCATCGCCAAACAACAGGTAAAGAAATCGTTGAGCAATTCGGTGATGACCAGCTTGATGCATTTGTAGCCGGAATCGGAACAGGCGGAACGATTACAGGAGCGGGTGAAGTCCTGAAGGAAGCATATCCTTCCGTCAAAATCTACGCTGTTGAACCGTCAGATTCCCCAGTGCTTTCAGGAGGAAAACCAGGCCCTCACAAAATTCAGGGAATCGGAGCTGGCTTTGTGCCCGACATCTTAAACACTGAAGTATACGATGAAATTTTCCCTGTGAAGAATGAAGAAGCATTTGAATATGCACGCAGAGCTGCACGTGAAGAAGGAATTCTCGGAGGCATCTCATCAGGTGCGGCCATTTATGCTGCTATTGAAGTAGCGAAAAAACTCGGAAAGGGCAAAAAAGTATTAGCTATCATTCCGAGTAACGGCGAACGTTATTTGAGTACGCCGCTGTATCAATTCGATTAAAAAGCTCGAAAAAACTCCCGGTGCCCGGGAGTTTTTTTATTTGTGCATCAAATATGCCGTGTCCGCGACGAATCTTATCCTTGGAAGAGAAATTCACTTTTTTCACTCATGATATTGCTTTACAATAAAAAAAGCAGAAAAAGAAAACAGAGGAATGATATAAATGGCACAACGCAGACCGGCAGGCAAAAAAGTACCTTTTCAAAAAGATTCATTCTTGCAACAATATGAGAAACTTTCACAATCCAGAAAACAGCACGTGCTTCTTGAAAGTGCAAGAGGCGGCAGATACAGTATAGCCGGTCTTGATCCAATTGCGGCTGTCAAGGGAAAAGACGGAATTACAACCATTAAGCATGGGGATGAGACACTGTTTAAAGAGGGTGACCCATTACGCGCCTTCCACAGTTGGTTTAAAACGCTGGAAACAGAAACGGATGAAGAATTGCCTGATTTTCAAGGGGGAGCAATCGGCTTTCTTAGCTATGATTACGCACGCTACATTGAAAATTTTAAAATGCTCTCATTAGATGACCTGGAGACACCTGATATCTATTTTCTTGTCTTTGATGATATCGCCGTCTATGACCATGAAGAACAGGCTCTTTGGCTGGTCACTCATGTGAATGATGAGAACGAATCAGCGGACGAAAAGCTGTCCCAGCTCGAACATATGTGGCTGACTGAGCTTCCCGGTGAGCCGTTACAAGAGATGACATATACAGCTGACGGTTCCTTTGCAGCGCCTTTTACTGAAGAAGGCTTTTCTCAGGCTGTAGAGAAAATCAAGCAATACATTGCCAGCGGAGATGTTTTTCAAGTCAATCTATCGATCAGGCAGTCGCAGCCGCTGTCTGCTCACCCGTATGAGATCTACAAAAAGCTGAGAGAAGTGAATCCTTCTCCATATATGGCATATTTAGAAACACCAGATTTCCAAATTATTTGCGGATCTCCTGAACTTCTTGTCAGCAAAAAGGGCAAACTGTTAGAGACAAGACCGATCGCTGGCACTCGTTCCAGAGGGAAAACGGATGAGGAAGACGAAGCGCTCGCAAATGAATTAATCCATAATGAAAAAGAACGCGCTGAGCATGTCATGCTGGTTGATCTAGAACGAAATGATCTGGGCAGAGTTTCCCGTTACGGATCAGTGCGGGTTAATGAATTCATGGCAATTGAAAAATACTCCCACGTCATGCACATTGTGTCTAATGTCCAAGGTGAACTGCAGGATGGATACGACGCTGTAGATATTATTCATGCTGTATTTCCTGGAGGAACGATTACAGGTGCTCCTAAAGTAAGGACAATGGAAATTATAGAAGAACTTGAGCCGACACGCCGTGGGCTTTATACTGGATCTATAGGGTGGTTTGGGTATAATCAGGATCTTCAGTTTAATATCGTGATCCGAACCATTTATGCAGCCGGAGGGCAGGCGTTTATGCAATCCGGAGCAGGAGTTGTGATTGATTCTGTTCCTAAGCATGAATACAGAGAATCATTCAAAAAAGCTTTTGCGATGCAAAAGGCGTTAGAGCTGAGCGAAGCAGAGACAAAAATTAGATGAGGTGAGCGGAGAAATGATTTTAATGATTGATAACTATGATTCTTTCACGTACAACTTAGTGCAGTATTTGGGCGAGCTTGGAGAAGAGCTGATTGTAAAACGCAATGACGATATCACAATAGAGCAAATTGAAGAGCTGTCACCGGATTTCTTAATGATTTCACCCGGACCGTGCAGTCCTGATGAAGCTGGAATCAGCCTTGAAGCAATTAAATACTTCGCAGGCAAAATTCCCGTTTTTGGCGTGTGTCTCGGACATCAGTCTATCGCACAGGTGTTTGGCGGAGATGTGGTCAGAGCAGAGCGGCTGATGCACGGAAAAACCTCAGAAATCGAGCATGACGGCAAGACGATCTTTAAAGGTTTGCAAAACCCGCTTGTGGCGACACGATACCACTCACTGATCGTAAAACCTGAGACGCTGCCAAGCTGTTTCACAGTAACCGCACAAACGAAAGAAGGAGAAATCATGGCTATTCGGCACAATGACCTTCCGATAGAAGGCGTTCAATTTCATCCAGAGTCTATTATGACTTCCTTTGGAAAAGAAATGCTCAGAAATTTTATTGAAACGTACCGCAAGGAAGTCATTGCGTGATGATATATGTAAACGGCCGATTTATAGAGGAGAAAGATGCAGTTCTTTCTCCTTTTGACCATGGTTTTTTATATGGGATCGGTGTTTTTGAGACCTTCAGGCTTTATGAAGGCCGGCCGTTCCTGCTTGATTGGCATATAGAACGGCTTGAACGCGCACTTAAGGATCTGCAAATCGAATACACTGTGACAAAACAAGAGATGATTGAAATGCTGGACAAGCTGCTCGGGCTGAATGATATCAAAGACGGCAATGCCCGCGTCAGGCTGAACATATCAGCCGGCATCAGTGATAAAGGCTTCGCTGCTCAAACTTACGATAACCCGACTGTTTTATGTTTTGTTAATCAGTTAAAACCAGAAAGTCTTCCTTTGCAAAAGGAAGGAAAGGTTTTATCGGTACGGAGAAACACACCGGAGGGGCCGTTCCGGTTAAAATCACATCACTATTTAAATAATATGTATGCGAAACGGGAGATCGGAAATGATCCGCGGTTTGAAGGGATCTTTTTAACGGAGGGTTGCGCTGTAGCAGAGGGCATCATTTCGAATGTTTTCTGGAGAAAAGGCAGCTCTATCTATACACCATCACTTGATACCGGAATTCTTGACGGTGTCACGAGACGTTTTGTCATGGAGAACGCAAAGAAAATAGGGATGGATGTCAAAACAGGCCGCTACCAGCTTGAAGCCCTTTTGACGGCAGATGAAGCATGGATGACCAACTCGGTTCTTGAGATCATTCCGTTTTCTAAAATAGAAGAAGTGAACTATCCGGGCCAAAACGGAGAAATAACTTCCGCTTTACAAACGCTATACCACCAAGAAATAAAGAACATGAATTCATGACAGGGAGGAAGAGAATGGCGCGGCAAACGATAGACCAAACACAAGTAATCCATACCAAACCCAGCGCATTATCATATCGAGAAAAGACGCTGGTGATGGGTATTTTAAACGTAACGCCTGACTCTTTCTCGGATGGCGGAAAATATGACAGCCTGGACAATGCCCTGTTGCATGCGAAAGAGATGATTGATGACGGTGCGCATATCATTGATATCGGAGGCGAATCGACAAGACCCGGCGCCGAATATGTGTCCGAGGACGAAGAAATGTCCAGAGTGATTCCTGTGATTGAGCGGATTACAAAAGAGCTCGCAGTGCCGATCTCTGTAGATACGTACAAGGCCTCTGTCGCAGATGAAGCTGTTAAAGCCGGCGCTTCAATCATCAATGATATTTGGGGAGCGAAGTACGATCCGAAAATGGCTTCTGTCGCAGCTGAACACAATGTTCCGATCGTTCTCATGCATAACCGCAAAGAGAGAAACTACAACGACTTAATACCGGATATGCTGTCGGACTTAATGGAAAGTGTAAAGATTGCTGTTGAAGCAGGTGTAGAGGAAAAGAACATTATCCTCGATCCCGGTATTGGTTTTGCGAAGGACTATCACGATAATCTGGCAGTCATGAACAAACTCGAAGTTTTCAGCGGACTTGGCTATCCGGTTCTTCTTGCAACCTCCCGAAAAAGGTTTATCGGCCGTGTCCTGGATCTTCCGCCTGAGGAGCGGGCTGAGGGCACAGGCGCAACCGTGTGTCTAGGCATTCAAAAAGGCTGTGACATTGTGAGAGTCCATGATGTAAAACAAATAGCCAGAATGGCGAAAATGATGGATGCAATGCTGAACAAGGGAGGGATGCATCATGGATAAAGTCTACGTAGAAGGCATGGAGTTTTACGGCTATCACGGTGTGTTAAAAGAGGAGAACAAGCTCGGACAGCGTTTTAAAGTCGATTTAACCGCAGAATTAGATTTAAGCAAAGCGGGACAAACAGACGACCTTGAGCAAACCATTAACTATGCCGAGCTTTACCACGTATGTAAAGATATCGTCGAAGGTGAGCCTGTGAAACTAGTGGAAACACTGGCAGAACGTATTGCGGACACTGTCCTGAAGAAATTTCATCAGGTGCAGCAATGTACTGTAAAAGTGATTAAGCCAGATCCGCCAATTCCCGGCCACTATAAATCAGTAGCAATAGAAATCACGAGAAAAAAATCATGAACAATACAGCTTATATAGCACTTGGATCTAATATTGGAGATAGAGAAACGTATTTACGGCGAGCGGTGGCGATGCTGCATCAACATGAGGCAGTGACAGTCACAAAAGTGTCTTCTATTTACGAAACAGACCCAGTCGGATACGAAGCTCAAGATGAATTTTTAAATATGGCAGTTGAAATCGAGACGTCGCTGAATCCGTTTCAGCTCCTGGAGCTCACGCAGCATATAGAAAATGAATTGGGCAGGACGAGAGAAGTCAGATGGGGGCCGCGGACGGCAGACCTTGACATTTTACTGTTTAATCGTGAAAATATTGAAACAGAGCAACTAATTGTTCCGCATCCGAGAATGTATGAGCGTTTATTTGTCCTCGCGCCGCTTGCGGAAATATGCACGCGGGTTGAAAAAGAGGCAAAAAGCGCGGAAACCGACCAAGAAGGTGTAAGAGTATGGAAGCAGAAATCTGGGGTAGACGAATTCGTGCATTCAGAAAGCTGAAAGGTTATACTCAAGAAGGATTTGCGAAAGCGTTAGGTATATCAGTTTCTATTCTCGGCGAAATTGAACGCGGAAACCGATTGCCGTCAGCTGCCATCATTCAAAGTGCAGCAGATGTTTTAAATATAAGCGCGGACGAATTAGCGCCGCCAGAAAATAATAACAAATGAAAGGAGGGGAAAAATGTTTAAAATCGGTGATATTCAATTAAAAAACCGGGTTGTGCTGGCCCCTATGGCCGGTGTCTGCAACTCAGCATTCAGATTGACTGTAAAGGAATTCGGAGCCGGATTGGTCTGCGCTGAAATGATCAGTGACAAAGCGATCCTTTACAACAATGCCAAAACAATGGGTATGCTTTACATTGATGAACGTGAAAAACCGCTCAGCCTTCAAATCTTCGGAGGAAAAAAGGAAACCCTTGTGGAAGCGGCGAAGTTTGTAGACCAGAACACAACTGCTGATATCATTGATATTAACATGGGATGCCCAGTACCAAAGATTACAAAATGTGATGCGGGAGCAAAATGGCTTCTCGATCCCGATAAGATTTATGAAATGGTTTCTGCAGTAGTGGATGCCGTCGATAAACCAGTCACAGTGAAAATGAGAATGGGCTGGGATGAAGACCACATTTTCGCGGTGAAAAACGCACAGGCTGTCGAGCGTGCGGGCGGAAAAGCAGTTGCACTTCACGGCCGTACAAGAGTGCAGATGTACGAAGGAACTGCAAACTGGGATATTATCAAAGAAGTAAAACAATCTGTATCGATTCCGGTTATCGGGAACGGCGATGTCAAGACGCCGCAGGATGCTAAGCGTATGCTTGATGAAACAGGAGTAGACGGGGTCATGATCGGCCGTGCCGCGTTAGGCAATCCGTGGATGATTTACCGTACGGTTCAATACCTTGAAACAGGTGAATTAAAAGAAGAGCCGCAAGTACGTGAAAAAATGGCGGTATGCAAACTGCATCTTGACCGCCTGATTAACTTAAAAGGTGAAAATGTAGCGGTAAGAGAAATGAGAAAACACGCTGCATGGTATCTGAAAGGCATAAGAGGCAATGCGGAGGTTCGTAATGGAATCAATCATTGCGAGACAAGAGAAGAGCTTGTACAGCTTTTAGATGCATTTACTGTTGAAGTTGAGGCAAAAGAGCTTCAAGACGCAAAAGTAGGATAACACTCACCTCTATTTGCTGCTCACTGCCAGTTTTACGCTGGCAGTTTTTCTGCTTTTTTCATGAAACAATATCTGTAATGGAGTGATAACAATGAGTCAAGAAGAGCATAATCATGAAGAATTGAACGACCAGCTGCAAGTCAGACGCGACAAAATGAATCAGATGAGAGAAAACGGTATAGATCCATTCGGCGCACGTTTTGAAAGAACTCATCAATCTGAGCAAATTATTGCGGCATATCAAAATCTAACGAAAGAAGAGTTAGAGGAAAAAGCGATTGAAGTGACAATCGCAGGCCGTATGATGACAAAACGCGGCAAAGGAAAAGCCGGCTTCGCGCACCTTCAGGATTTAGAAGGTCAAATTCAAATCTACGTAAGAAAAGACAGTGTTGGTGACGACCAATATGAAATCTTCAAATCTTCCGACCTTGGCGACCTTATCGGCGTAACCGGAAAAGTGTTCAAAACAAATGTAGGCGAACTGTCTGTAAAAGCAACATCATTTGATTTGCTGACAAAAGCGCTTCGTCCGCTGCCGGATAAATACCATGGTTTAAAAGACGTTGAGCAGCGCTACCGTCAACGCTACTTGGATCTTATCGTAAATCCAGACAGCAAACATACGTTCATTACACGCAGCAAGATCATTCAAGCGATGAGAAGATACCTTGATGATCATGGATACTTAGAAGTAGAAACACCAACTATGCACAGCATTCCAGGGGGAGCCTCCGCGCGTCCGTTCATTACCCATCATAATGCTTTAGATATTCCGCTCTACATGCGTATTGCGATTGAACTGCATCTGAAACGCTTGATTGTCGGCGGTTTAGAAAAAGTATATGAAATCGGCCGTGTTTTCCGTAATGAAGGCGTCTCTACACGCCATAATCCTGAATTTACAATGATTGAATTATATGAAGCGTATGCTGACTATAAAGATATCATGAGTTTAACTGAAAACCTTGTCGCTCATATCGCACAAGAGGTGCTTGGCACGACGACAATCCAATACGGGGAAGAGCAAATCGAACTGAAACCTGAGTGGAAAAGAATCCATATGGTTGACGCAGTCAAAGAAGCGACAGGCGTTGACTTCTGGGAAGATGTAACTGTTGAGCAAGCCCGTGAATATGCAAAAGAGCATAGTGTAGAGATTAAAGACTCTATGACAGTGGGCCATATTATAAACGAATTCTTCGAACAAAAAATCGAGGAAACGCTTATCCAGCCAACGTTTATTTATGGACATCCAGTAGAAATTTCTCCTCTTGCTAAGAAAAATCCAGAGGATCCGCGCTTCACAGACCGTTTTGAACTGTTTATCGTAGGCCGTGAGCACGCAAATGCATTCACAGAGCTAAATGATCCTATTGATCAAAGAGAACGCTTTGAAGCCCAATTAAAAGAACGAGAAGAGGGTAATGATGAAGCTCATTTAATGGATGAAGACTTCGTTGAAGCCCTGGAGTATGGCATGCCGCCAACAGGAGGCTTAGGCATCGGGATCGATCGCCTGGTCATGCTGCTTACGAATGCTCCTTCGATCCGAGATGTACTGTTATTCCCGCAAATGAGACAGCGCTAATTTAAAAGAGCGTCAACCTTTCTAATAGAAGGATGACGCTCTTTTATAATTCCTTAGGTTTTTCTTCAAAAAACTATTGCACTATTATTTACAAGGTGGTATATTATTATTCGTTGCCGCTAAACAAGGCGATGACAAAAAAATAACTTCAAAAAAAGTTATTGACTTCAATGAGTCAACGAGTTATAATAATAAAGTCGCTTAAACGAAGTGACAAAATGATCTTTGAAAACTAAACAAGACAAAACGTACCTGTTAATTCAAGTTTTAATATAAAATCGCACAGTAATGTGCGTAGTCAGTCAAACTACTTTATCGGAGAGTTTGATCCTGGCTCAGGACGAACGCTGGCGGCGTGCCTAATACATGCAAGTCGAGCGGACAGATGGGAGCTTGCTCCCTGATGTTAGCGGCGGACGGGTGAGTAACACGTGGGTAACCTGCCTGTAAGACTGGGATAACTCCGGGAAACCGGGGCTAATACCGGATGCTTGTTTGAACCGCATGGTTCAAACATAAAAGGTGGCTTCGGCTACCACTTACAGATGGACCCGCGGCGCATTAGCTAGTTGGTGAGGTAACGGCTCACCAAGGCAACGATGCGTAGCCGACCTGAGAGGGTGATCGGCCACACTGGGACTGAGACACGGCCCAGACTCCTACGGGAGGCAGCAGTAGGGAATCTTCCGCAATGGACGAAAGTCTGACGGAGCAACGCCGCGTGAGTGATGAAGGTTTTCGGATCGTAAAGCTCTGTTGTTAGGGAAGAACAAGTACCGTTCGAATAGGGCGGTACCTTGACGGTACCTAACCAGAAAGCCACGGCTAACTACGTGCCAGCAGCCGCGGTAATACGTAGGTGGCAAGCGTTGTCCGGAATTATTGGGCGTAAAGGGCTCGCAGGCGGTTCCTTAAGTCTGATGTGAAAGCCCCCGGCTCAACCGGGGAGGGTCATTGGAAACTGGGGAACTTGAGTGCAGAAGAGGAGAGTGGAATTCCACGTGTAGCGGTGAAATGCGTAGAGATGTGGAGGAACACCAGTGGCGAAGGCGACTCTCTGGTCTGTAACTGACGCTGAGGAGCGAAAGCGTGGGGAGCGAACAGGATTAGATACCCTGGTAGTCCACGCCGTAAACGATGAGTGCTAAGTGTTAGGGGGTTTCCGCCCCTTAGTGCTGCAGCTAACGCATTAAGCACTCCGCCTGGGGAGTACGGTCGCAAGACTGAAACTCAAAGGAATTGACGGGGGCCCGCACAAGCGGTGGAGCATGTGGTTTAATTCGAAGCAACGCGAAGAACCTTACCAGGTCTTGACATCCTCTGACAATCCTAGAGATAGGACGTCCCCTTCGGGGGCAGAGTGACAGGTGGTGCATGGTTGTCGTCAGCTCGTGTCGTGAGATGTTGGGTTAAGTCCCGCAACGAGCGCAACCCTTGATCTTAGTTGCCAGCATTCAGTTGGGCACTCTAAGGTGACTGCCGGTGACAAACCGGAGGAAGGTGGGGATGACGTCAAATCATCATGCCCCTTATGACCTGGGCTACACACGTGCTACAATGGACAGAACAAAGGGCAGCGAAACCGCGAGGTTAAGCCAATCCCACAAATCTGTTCTCAGTTCGGATCGCAGTCTGCAACTCGACTGCGTGAAGCTGGAATCGCTAGTAATCGCGGATCAGCATGCCGCGGTGAATACGTTCCCGGGCCTTGTACACACCGCCCGTCACACCACGAGAGTTTGTAACACCCGAAGTCGGTGAGGTAACCTTTATGGAGCCAGCCGCCGAAGGTGGGACAGATGATTGGGGTGAAGTCGTAACAAGGTAGCCGTATCGGAAGGTGCGGCTGGATCACCTCCTTTCTAAGGATATTTACGGAATATAAGACCTTGGGTCTTATAAACAGAACGTTCCCTGTCTTGTTTAGTTTTGAAGGATCATTCCTTCGAAACGTGTTCTTTGAAAACTAGATAACAGTAGACATCACATTCAATTAGTAACACAAGATATCACATAGTGATTCTTTTTAACGGTTAAGTTAGAAAGGGCGCACGGTGGATGCCTTGGCACTAGGAGCCGATGAAGGACGGGACGAACACCGATATGCTTCGGGGAGCTGTAAGCAAGCTTTGATCCGGAGATTTCCGAATGGGGAAACCCACCACTCGTAATGGAGTGGTATCCATATCTGAATTCATAGGATATGAGAAGGCAGACCCGGGGAACTGAAACATCTAAGTACCCGGAGGAAGAGAAAGCAAATGCGATTCCCTGAGTAGCGGCGAGCGAAACGGGATTAGCCCAAACCAAGAGGCTTGCCTCTTGGGGTTGTAGGACACTCTATACGGAGTTACAAAGGAACGAGGTAGATGAAGAGGTCTGGAAAGGCCCGCCATAGGAGGTAACAGCCCTGTAGTCAAAACTTCGTTCTCTCCAGAGTGGATCCTGAGTACGGCGGAACACGTGAAATTCCGTCGGAATCCGGGAGGACCATCTCCCAAGGCTAAATACTCCCTAGTGACCGATAGTGAACCAGTACCGTGAGGGAAAGGTGAAAAGCACCCCGGAAGGGGAGTGAAAGAGATCCTGAAACCGTGTGCCTACAAGTAGTCAGAGCCCGTTAACGGGTGATGGCGTGCCTTTTGTAGAATGAACCGGCGAGTTACGATCCCGTGCAAGGTTAAGCAGAAGATGCGGAGCCGCAGCGAAAGCGAGTCTGAATAGGGCGCATGAGTACGTGGTCGTAGACCCGAAACCAGGTGATCTACCCATGTCCAGGGTGAAGTTCAGGTAACACTGAATGGAGGCCCGAACCCACGCACGTTGAAAAGTGCGGGGATGAGGTGTGGGTAGGGGTGAAATGCCAATCGAACCTGGAGATAGCTGGTTCTCTCCGAAATAGCTTTAGGGCTAGCCTCAAGGTAAGAGTCTTGGAGGTAGAGCACTGATTGGACTAGGGGCCCCTACCGGGTTACCGAATTCAGTCAAACTCCGAATGCCAATGACTTATCCTTGGGAGTCAGACTGCGAGTGATAAGATCCGTAGTCGAAAGGGAAACAGCCCAGACCGCCAGCTAAGGTCCCAAAGTATACGTTAAGTGGAAAAGGATGTGGAGTTGCTTAGACAACCAGGATGTTGGCTTAGAAGCAGCCACCATTTAAAGAGTGCGTAATAGCTCACTGGTCGAGTGACTCTGCGCCGAAAATGTACCGGGGCTAAACGTATCACCGAAGCTGCGGACTGTTCTTCGAACAGTGGTAGGAGAGCGTTCTAAGGGCTGTGAAGCCAGACCGGAAGGACTGGTGGAGCGCTTAGAAGTGAGAATGCCGGTATGAGTAGCGAAAGAGGGGTGAGAATCCCCTCCACCGAATGCCTAAGGTTTCCTGAGGAAGGCTCGTCCGCTCAGGGTTAGTCGGGACCTAAGCCGAGGCCGAAAGGCGTAGGCGATGGACAACAGGTTGATATTCCTGTACCACCTCCTCACCATTTGAGCAATGGGGGGACGCAGGAGGATAGGGTAAGCGCGGTATTGGATATCCGCGTCCAAGCAGTTAGGCTGGGAAATAGGCAAATCCGTTTCCCATAAGGCTGAGCTGTGATGGCGAGCGAAATATAGTAGCGAAGTTCCTGATTCCACACTGCCAAGAAAAGCCTCTAGCGAGGTGAGAGGTGCCCGTACCGCAAACCGACACAGGTAGGCGAGGAGAGAATCCTAAGGTGATCGAGAGAACTCTCGTTAAGGAACTCGGCAAAATGACCCCGTAACTTCGGGAGAAGGGGTGCTCTGTTAGGGTGCAAGCCCGAGAGAGCCGCAGTGAATAGGCCCAGGCGACTGTTTAGCAAAAACACAGGTCTCTGCGAAGCCGTAAGGCGAAGTATAGGGGCTGACGCCTGCCCGGTGCTGGAAGGTTAAGAGGAGCGCTTAGCGTAAGCGAAGGTGCGAATTGAAGCCCCAGTAAACGGCGGCCGTAACTATAACGGTCCTAAGGTAGCGAAATTCCTTGTCGGGTAAGTTCCGACCCGCACGAAAGGCGCAACGATCTGGGCACTGTCTCAACGAGAGACTCGGTGAAATTATAGTACCTGTGAAGATGCAGGTTACCCGCGACAGGACGGAAAGACCCCGTGGAGCTTTACTGCAGCCTGATATTGAATGTTGGTACAGCTTGTACAGGATAGGTAGGAGCCTTGGAAACCGGAGCGCCAGCTTCGGTGGAGGCATCGGTGGGATACTACCCTGGCTGTATTGACCTTCTAACCCGCCGCCCTTATCGGGCGGGGAGACAGTGTCAGGTGGGCAGTTTGACTGGGGCGGTCGCCTCCTAAAAGGTAACGGAGGCGCCCAAAGGTTCCCTCAGAATGGTTGGAAATCATTCGCAGAGTGTAAAGGCACAAGGGAGCTTGACTGCGAGACCTACAAGTCGAGCAGGGACGAAAGTCGGGCTTAGTGATCCGGTGGTTCCGCATGGAAGGGCCATCGCTCAACGGATAAAAGCTACCCCGGGGATAACAGGCTTATCTCCCCCAAGAGTCCACATCGACGGGGAGGTTTGGCACCTCGATGTCGGCTCATCGCATCCTGGGGCTGTAGTCGGTCCCAAGGGTTGGGCTGTTCGCCCATTAAAGCGGTACGCGAGCTGGGTTCAGAACGTCGTGAGACAGTTCGGTCCCTATCCGTCGCGGGCGCAGGAAATTTGAGAGGAGCTGTCCTTAGTACGAGAGGACCGGGATGGACGCACCGCTGGTGTACCAGTTGTTCTGCCAAGGGCATCGCTGGGTAGCTATGTGCGGACGGGATAAGTGCTGAAAGCATCTAAGCATGAAGCCCCCCTCAAGATGAGATTTCCCATTCCGCAAGGAAGTAAGATCCCTGAAAGATGATCAGGTTGATAGGTCTGAGGTGGAAGTGTGGCGACACATGGAGCTGACAGATACTAATCGATCGAGGACTTAACCTAATTTCTAATGATGTCACACCTGTTATCTAGTTTTGAGAGAACACTCTCAATTGTTTGGTGGCGATAGCGAAGAGGTCACACCCGTTCCCATGCCGAACACGGAAGTTAAGCTCTTCAGCGCCGATGGTAGTCGGGGGTTTCCCCCTGTGAGAGTAGGACGCCGCCAAGCAATTGCACGTTAGTGCAATTATGGAGGATTAGCTCAGCTGGGAGAGCATCTGCCTTACAAGCAGAGGGTCGGCGGTTCGAGCCCGTCATCCTCCACCATTTGCCGGTGTAGCTCAATTGGTAGAGCAACTGACTTGTAATCAGTAGGTTGGGGGTTCAAGTCCTCTTGCCGGCACCACTTTTATATGATATAATATTCAAGTCTCTTGTAAGAAGAGCCATTAGCTCAGTTGGTAGAGCATCTGACTTTTAATCAGAGGGTCGAAGGTTCGAGTCCTTCATGGCTCACCATTTTTAAGCGGGTGTGGCGGAATTGGCAGACGCGCTAGACTTAGGATCTAGTGTCTTTATGACGTGGGGGTTCAAGTCCCTTCACCCGCATTATATAGGATGACATTTATAAAAACTGGACATCCTGTCTGCGGAAGTAGTTCAGTGGTAGAACACCACCTTGCCAAGGTGGGGGTCGCGGGTTCGAATCCCGTCTTCCGCTCCAACTATACCATCCACGCCGGGGTGGTGGAATTGGCAGACACACAGGACTTAAAATCCTGCGGTAGGTGACTACCGTGCCGGTTCAAGTCCGGCCCTCGGCATTATAATTTGCGCCCGTAGCTCAATTGGATAGAGCGTTTGACTACGGATCAAAAGGTTAGGGGTTCGACTCCTCTCGGGCGCGCCATATATTTTATCAATATGGGAAATCGGGAAGTAGCTCAGCTTGGTAGAGCACATGGTTTGGGACCATGGGGTCGCAGGTTCGAATCCTGTCTTCCCGACCATTTTTACGGGGCCTTAGCTCAGCTGGGAGAGCGCCTGCTTTGCACGCAGGAGGTCAGCGGTTCGATCCCGCTAGGCTCCACCAAAAAAGATTTAAAAAATGTTGTTGACTTTGAAAAAGCGACGTTGTATACTAATAAAGTTGAACAAAGCGATAAACAAAATGATCTTTGAAAACTAAACAAGACAAAACGTACCTGTTAATTCAAGTTTTAATATAAAATCGCACAGTAATGTGCGTAGTCAGTCAAACTACTTTATCGGAGAGTTTGATCCTGGCTCAGGACGAACGCTGGCGGCGTGCCTAATACATGCAAGTCGAGCGGACAGATGGGAGCTTGCTCCCTGATGTTAGCGGCGGACGGGTGAGTAACACGTGGGTAACCTGCCTGTAAGACTGGGATAACTCCGGGAAACCGGGGCTAATACCGGATGCTTGTTTGAACCGCATGGTTCAAACATAAAAGGTGGCTTCGGCTACCACTTACAGATGGACCCGCGGCGCATTAGCTAGTTGGTGAGGTAACGGCTCACCAAGGCAACGATGCGTAGCCGACCTGAGAGGGTGATCGGCCACACTGGGACTGAGACACGGCCCAGACTCCTACGGGAGGCAGCAGTAGGGAATCTTCCGCAATGGACGAAAGTCTGACGGAGCAACGCCGCGTGAGTGATGAAGGTTTTCGGATCGTAAAGCTCTGTTGTTAGGGAAGAACAAGTACCGTTCGAATAGGGCGGTACCTTGACGGTACCTAACCAGAAAGCCACGGCTAACTACGTGCCAGCAGCCGCGGTAATACGTAGGTGGCAAGCGTTGTCCGGAATTATTGGGCGTAAAGGGCTCGCAGGCGGTTCCTTAAGTCTGATGTGAAAGCCCCCGGCTCAACCGGGGAGGGTCATTGGAAACTGGGGAACTTGAGTGCAGAAGAGGAGAGTGGAATTCCACGTGTAGCGGTGAAATGCGTAGAGATGTGGAGGAACACCAGTGGCGAAGGCGACTCTCTGGTCTGTAACTGACGCTGAGGAGCGAAAGCGTGGGGAGCGAACAGGATTAGATACCCTGGTAGTCCACGCCGTAAACGATGAGTGCTAAGTGTTAGGGGGTTTCCGCCCCTTAGTGCTGCAGCTAACGCATTAAGCACTCCGCCTGGGGAGTACGGTCGCAAGACTGAAACTCAAAGGAATTGACGGGGGCCCGCACAAGCGGTGGAGCATGTGGTTTAATTCGAAGCAACGCGAAGAACCTTACCAGGTCTTGACATCCTCTGACAATCCTAGAGATAGGACGTCCCCTTCGGGGGCAGAGTGACAGGTGGTGCATGGTTGTCGTCAGCTCGTGTCGTGAGATGTTGGGTTAAGTCCCGCAACGAGCGCAACCCTTGATCTTAGTTGCCAGCATTCAGTTGGGCACTCTAAGGTGACTGCCGGTGACAAACCGGAGGAAGGTGGGGATGACGTCAAATCATCATGCCCCTTATGACCTGGGCTACACACGTGCTACAATGGACAGAACAAAGGGCAGCGAAACCGCGAGGTTAAGCCAATCCCACAAATCTGTTCTCAGTTCGGATCGCAGTCTGCAACTCGACTGCGTGAAGCTGGAATCGCTAGTAATCGCGGATCAGCATGCCGCGGTGAATACGTTCCCGGGCCTTGTACACACCGCCCGTCACACCACGAGAGTTTGTAACACCCGAAGTCGGTGAGGTAACCTTTATGGAGCCAGCCGCCGAAGGTGGGACAGATGATTGGGGTGAAGTCGTAACAAGGTAGCCGTATCGGAAGGTGCGGCTGGATCACCTCCTTTCTAAGGATATTTACGGAATATAAGACCTTGGGTCTTATAAACAGAACGTTCCCTGTCTTGTTTAGTTTTGAAGGATCATTCCTTCGAAACGTGTTCTTTGAAAACTAGATAACAGTAGACATCACATTCAATTAGTAACACAAGATATCACATAGTGATTCTTTTTAACGGTTAAGTTAGAAAGGGCGCACGGTGGATGCCTTGGCACTAGGAGCCGATGAAGGACGGGACGAACACCGATATGCTTCGGGGAGCTGTAAGCAAGCTTTGATCCGGAGATTTCCGAATGGGGAAACCCACCACTCGTAATGGAGTGGTATCCATATCTGAATTCATAGGATATGAGAAGGCAGACCCGGGGAACTGAAACATCTAAGTACCCGGAGGAAGAGAAAGCAAATGCGATTCCCTGAGTAGCGGCGAGCGAAACGGGATTAGCCCAAACCAAGAGGCTTGCCTCTTGGGGTTGTAGGACACTCTATACGGAGTTACAAAGGAACGAGGTAGATGAAGAGGTCTGGAAAGGCCCGCCATAGGAGGTAACAGCCCTGTAGTCAAAACTTCGTTCTCTCCAGAGTGGATCCTGAGTACGGCGGAACACGTGAAATTCCGTCGGAATCCGGGAGGACCATCTCCCAAGGCTAAATACTCCCTAGTGACCGATAGTGAACCAGTACCGTGAGGGAAAGGTGAAAAGCACCCCGGAAGGGGAGTGAAAGAGATCCTGAAACCGTGTGCCTACAAGTAGTCAGAGCCCGTTAACGGGTGATGGCGTGCCTTTTGTAGAATGAACCGGCGAGTTACGATCCCGTGCAAGGTTAAGCAGAAGATGCGGAGCCGCAGCGAAAGCGAGTCTGAATAGGGCGCATGAGTACGTGGTCGTAGACCCGAAACCAGGTGATCTACCCATGTCCAGGGTGAAGTTCAGGTAACACTGAATGGAGGCCCGAACCCACGCACGTTGAAAAGTGCGGGGATGAGGTGTGGGTAGGGGTGAAATGCCAATCGAACCTGGAGATAGCTGGTTCTCTCCGAAATAGCTTTAGGGCTAGCCTCAAGGTAAGAGTCTTGGAGGTAGAGCACTGATTGGACTAGGGGCCCCTACCGGGTTACCGAATTCAGTCAAACTCCGAATGCCAATGACTTATCCTTGGGAGTCAGACTGCGAGTGATAAGATCCGTAGTCGAAAGGGAAACAGCCCAGACCGCCAGCTAAGGTCCCAAAGTATACGTTAAGTGGAAAAGGATGTGGAGTTGCTTAGACAACCAGGATGTTGGCTTAGAAGCAGCCACCATTTAAAGAGTGCGTAATAGCTCACTGGTCGAGTGACTCTGCGCCGAAAATGTACCGGGGCTAAACGTATCACCGAAGCTGCGGACTGTTCTTCGAACAGTGGTAGGAGAGCGTTCTAAGGGCTGTGAAGCCAGACCGGAAGGACTGGTGGAGCGCTTAGAAGTGAGAATGCCGGTATGAGTAGCGAAAGAGGGGTGAGAATCCCCTCCACCGAATGCCTAAGGTTTCCTGAGGAAGGCTCGTCCGCTCAGGGTTAGTCGGGACCTAAGCCGAGGCCGAAAGGCGTAGGCGATGGACAACAGGTTGATATTCCTGTACCACCTCCTCACCATTTGAGCAATGGGGGGACGCAGGAGGATAGGGTAAGCGCGGTATTGGATATCCGCGTCCAAGCAGTTAGGCTGGGAAATAGGCAAATCCGTTTCCCATAAGGCTGAGCTGTGATGGCGAGCGAAATATAGTAGCGAAGTTCCTGATTCCACACTGCCAAGAAAAGCCTCTAGCGAGGTGAGAGGTGCCCGTACCGCAAACCGACACAGGTAGGCGAGGAGAGAATCCTAAGGTGATCGAGAGAACTCTCGTTAAGGAACTCGGCAAAATGACCCCGTAACTTCGGGAGAAGGGGTGCTCTGTTAGGGTGCAAGCCCGAGAGAGCCGCAGTGAATAGGCCCAGGCGACTGTTTAGCAAAAACACAGGTCTCTGCGAAGCCGTAAGGCGAAGTATAGGGGCTGACGCCTGCCCGGTGCTGGAAGGTTAAGAGGAGCGCTTAGCGTAAGCGAAGGTGCGAATTGAAGCCCCAGTAAACGGCGGCCGTAACTATAACGGTCCTAAGGTAGCGAAATTCCTTGTCGGGTAAGTTCCGACCCGCACGAAAGGCGCAACGATCTGGGCACTGTCTCAACGAGAGACTCGGTGAAATTATAGTACCTGTGAAGATGCAGGTTACCCGCGACAGGACGGAAAGACCCCGTGGAGCTTTACTGCAGCCTGATATTGAATGTTGGTACAGCTTGTACAGGATAGGTAGGAGCCTTGGAAACCGGAGCGCCAGCTTCGGTGGAGGCATCGGTGGGATACTACCCTGGCTGTATTGACCTTCTAACCCGCCGCCCTTATCGGGCGGGGAGACAGTGTCAGGTGGGCAGTTTGACTGGGGCGGTCGCCTCCTAAAAGGTAACGGAGGCGCCCAAAGGTTCCCTCAGAATGGTTGGAAATCATTCGCAGAGTGTAAAGGCACAAGGGAGCTTGACTGCGAGACCTACAAGTCGAGCAGGGACGAAAGTCGGGCTTAGTGATCCGGTGGTTCCGCATGGAAGGGCCATCGCTCAACGGATAAAAGCTACCCCGGGGATAACAGGCTTATCTCCCCCAAGAGTCCACATCGACGGGGAGGTTTGGCACCTCGATGTCGGCTCATCGCATCCTGGGGCTGTAGTCGGTCCCAAGGGTTGGGCTGTTCGCCCATTAAAGCGGTACGCGAGCTGGGTTCAGAACGTCGTGAGACAGTTCGGTCCCTATCCGTCGCGGGCGCAGGAAATTTGAGAGGAGCTGTCCTTAGTACGAGAGGACCGGGATGGACGCACCGCTGGTGTACCAGTTGTTCTGCCAAGGGCATCGCTGGGTAGCTATGTGCGGACGGGATAAGTGCTGAAAGCATCTAAGCATGAAGCCCCCCTCAAGATGAGATTTCCCATTCCGCAAGGAAGTAAGATCCCTGAAAGATGATCAGGTTGATAGGTCTGAGGTGGAAGTGTGGCGACACATGGAGCTGACAGATACTAATCGATCGAGGACTTAACCTAATTTCTAATGATGTCACACCTGTTATCTAGTTTTGAGAGAACACTCTCAATTGTTTGGTGGCGATAGCGAAGAGGTCACACCCGTTCCCATGCCGAACACGGAAGTTAAGCTCTTCAGCGCCGATGGTAGTCGGGGGTTTCCCCCTGTGAGAGTAGGACGCCGCCAAGCAATTAACAAAAGGGCAGCTCATATGAGCTGCCCTTTTTTGCATTCTGCTTATTGGTATCATAAAATTTCATTTAGTTATATAATATAATAACTTCACAGAGAAATTTTAAGTGAATAATCAGGTTTTATGGATTTAGAAAATGGAAATACTTAAGATAGAGCGAGAAAGTTGAAAATTCTCGAAAAACACCTTATAGTAAGATTAAAGTCAAATATAGTCAAAGTCAATAAAGGAGGGGGTTGAGTGGGACATAATATTTCTGACATCATTGAACAGTACTTGAAACAAGTGTTAGATCAAAATGGCAAGGAAATTCTAGAAATTAAACGTAGTGAAATTGCAGATAAATTTCAATGTGTTCCTTCCCAAATAAATTATGTCATCAACACCAGATTTACAAGCGAGAGAGGATATATTGTTGAGAGCAAACGCGGGGGCGGCGGTTACATCAGAATCATTAAAATTAAAATGAATAATGAAGTTGTCCTAATCAATAATATTATTTCTCAAATTAATACCCATTTGTCTCAAGCAGCCTCTGATGACATTATTTTAAGGCTATTAGAAGACAAGGTGATCTCTGAAAGAGAAGCAAAAATGATGGTCAGCGTGATGGATCGCTCAGTACTGTACATTGATTTGCCTGAACGTGATGAATTAAGAGCGAGAATGATGAAAGCTATGCTGACCGCTTTAAAATTAAAATAAGCGGGTGAAAAGATTGATTTGTCAAGAGTGCAATGAGAGACCAGCCACTTTTCACTTTACAAAGGTTGTTAACGGAGAGAAAAAAGAGGTTCACATCTGCGAACAATGTGCAAAAGAACATAGCGATTCATATGGTATAAGTGCAAGTCATGGTTTCTCTATTCATAATTTACTATCAGGTTTACTGAACATGGATTCTTCATTTCAGAATGCTGGAACTCAAATGTTCAGCCATTCCGAGCAAATATCTGCTTGTCCGAAGTGCGGAATGACATTTCAGCAATTTAGAAAAACCGGCCGATTTGGCTGTGCCGAATGTTATAAAACATTTCATAGCAACATTACACCGATCTTACGCAAAGTTCACAGCGGAAACACTGTGCATGGCGGGAAAATACCGAAACGTATAGGCGGCAACCTGCATGTCAGACGACAGATCGAAATGCTGAAAAAAGAATTAGAAGCTTTAATACAACAAGAAGAATTTGAAAATGCAGCCCATGTGAGAGATCAAATTCGTTCATTAGAACAGTCACTCAAAAGTACAGATAGTGAGGAGGAACAGGGGTAATGTCGCTAAAGCATTTTATTCAGGACGCATTAAGCAGTTGGATGAAGCAGAAAGGCCCTGAAAGTGACATTGTACTCAGCAGCCGCATACGTTTAGCTAGGAACTTTGAAAATATTCGGTTCCCTACGCGATATTCCAATGAAGAAGCCTCATCCATCTTACAACAGTTTGAAGAACAGTTTTCAGAACAAGAAATTCCCGGTGTCGGCAAATTCCTTTTGATCAGAATGAACGACGCACAGCCTTTAGAAAAACGGGTGCTTGTTGAAAAGCATCTCATCAGCCCTAATTTGACAGAGTCTCCTTTTGGCGGCTGTTTGCTTTCTGAAAATGAGGAAGTAAGCGTCATGTTGAATGAGGAGGACCACATAAGAATTCAGTGTCTTTTCCCAGGATTTCAGCTTCCGCAAGCAATGAAAGCCGCAAACCAAGTTGATGACTGGATTGAGGAAAAGGTTGATTATGCATTTAGTGAGCAAAGGGGTTACTTAACCAGCTGTCCTACAAATGTAGGTACGGGCTTAAGGGCTTCAGTCATGATGCATCTTCCGGCACTGGTTTTAACTAGGCAAATAAATCGAATTATACCGGCTATTAATCAATTAGGCTTAGTTGTTAGAGGAATTTATGGGGAAGGCAGCGAAGCAGTAGGAAATATCTTTCAAATTTCAAATCAAATCACGCTTGGAAAGTCGGAGCAGGATATTGTCGATGACCTTAACAGCGTAGCTGCCCAACTGATTGAACAGGAACGATCTGCCCGAGAAGCGCTTTACCAAACCTCTAAGATTGAGCTTGAGGATCGTGTGTATCGATCCTATGGAGTCTTGTCCAATTGCCGAATGATAGAATCGAAAGAAACTGCAAAGTGTCTTTCAGATGTTCGGTTGGGTATAGACCTAGGCATTATAAAAGGACTTTCAAGCAATATACTTAATGAACTGATGATTTTAACACAGCCGGGATTTTTACAGCAGTACTCGGGAGGCGCTTTGCGTCCGAACGAAAGAGATATACGAAGAGCGGCTCTTATCAGAGAACGGCTTCACTTAGAAATGAATGGGAATAGACAGGAGGATGAATCGATATGATGTTTGGAAGATTTACAGAACGAGCTCAAAAGGTACTGGCGCTTGCACAGGAAGAAGCACTTCGTTTAGGTCATAATAATATCGGCACTGAGCATATTTTATTAGGACTGGTGCGAGAAGGAGAGGGTATCGCTGCTAAAGCACTTCAAGCGCTTGGACTTGGTTCAGATAAAATCCAAAAAGAAGTTGAGAGCTTAATTGGGCGCGGACAGGAAATGTCTCAAACGATTCATTATACTCCGAGAGCTAAAAAAGTCATTGAGCTATCAATGGATGAGGCCAGAAAACTCGGCCATTCTTATGTGGGAACAGAGCATATTCTTCTTGGACTTATTCGCGAAGGTGAAGGTGTGGCTGCGAGAGTGCTTAACAATCTCGGAGTCAGCTTAAATAAAGCAAGACAGCAAGTGCTTCAGCTTCTTGGAAGTAATGAAACAGGTTCATCAGCGGCTGGAACAAACAGCAATGCGAATACGCCTACACTAGATAGCCTGGCAAGAGATTTAACAGCGATTGCGAAGGAAGACAGCCTTGATCCGGTTATCGGCAGAAGCAAAGAAATTCAGCGTGTCATTGAAGTGCTGAGCCGCAGAACGAAAAACAATCCTGTTCTGATTGGGGAACCGGGCGTAGGGAAAACAGCTATCGCAGAAGGTCTTGCACAGCAAATTATCAATAATGAAGTTCCCGAAATTTTACGGGATAAACGCGTTATGACATTAGACATGGGAACAGTGGTTGCCGGTACAAAATATCGCGGTGAATTTGAGGATCGTTTGAAGAAAGTTATGGATGAAATCCGTCAGGCAGGAAACATCATTCTATTCATTGATGAGCTCCATACACTAATCGGAGCGGGCGGAGCAGAAGGTGCCATTGATGCATCCAACATTTTGAAACCTTCACTTGCTCGCGGAGAACTTCAGTGCATTGGTGCGACAACTCTTGATGAGTACCGTAAATATATTGAAAAAGATGCAGCTCTGGAACGCCGTTTTCAGCCAATCCAGGTTGATCAGCCGTCTGTAGACGAAAGCATTCAAATCCTAAAAGGCTTGCGTGACCGATATGAAGCCCACCACCGCGTTTCTATCACTGACGAAGCCATTGAGGCTGCGGTTAAGCTTTCTGACCGATATATCTCTGACCGTTTCCTTCCGGATAAAGCTATTGACTTGATCGATGAAGCGGGTTCAAAGGTCAGATTGCGTTCCTTTACAACGCCTCCTAATTTAAAAGAGCTTGAACAGAAACTTGATGAAGTTCGTAAAGAGAAGGATGCTGCGGTGCAAAGCCAAGAGTTTGAAAAAGCGGCTTCCTTACGTGATACGGAACAGCGTTTGCGTGAACAAGTGGAAGATACGAAAAAATCATGGAAAGAGAAGCAGGGACAGGAAAACTCAGAGGTTTCTGTGGATGATATTGCGATGGTTGTATCCAGCTGGACTGGGGTGCCTGTATCAAAAATCGCTCAAACTGAAACTGATAAGCTTCTTAATATGGAGAGCATTCTTCATTCCCGTGTCATCGGCCAAGATGAAGCTGTTGTAGCCGTTGCTAAAGCGGTCAGACGTGCAAGAGCAGGGCTAAAAGACCCTAAACGCCCAATCGGCTCATTCATTTTCTTAGGCCCTACAGGTGTAGGTAAAACGGAGCTTGCACGGGCACTTGCTGAGTCTATCTTCGGTGATGAAGAAGCCATGATCAGAATTGATATGTCTGAATACATGGAAAAACACTCGACTTCTAGACTTGTAGGTTCACCTCCAGGGTATGTGGGATACGATGAGGGCGGCCAATTAACAGAGAAGGTAAGAAGAAAACCATACTCTGTTGTGCTTCTTGATGAGATTGAGAAAGCGCACCCTGACGTCTTCAATATCCTCCTTCAAGTACTTGAGGACGGACGATTGACGGATTCTAAAGGCCGTACAGTTGATTTCCGCAACACGATTCTGATCATGACGTCAAACGTCGGAGCAAGTGAGCTGAAACGCAACAAATATGTCGGCTTCAACGTTCAGGATGAGACGCAAAATCATAAAGACATGAAGGATAAAGTGATGGGTGAGCTGAAACGTGCGTTCAGACCGGAATTCATCAACCGTATTGATGAAATTATCGTCTTCCATTCACTCGAGAAAAAACATCTGGCTGAAATCGTGTCATTGATGTCTGATCAATTAACGAAACGTCTTAAAGAACAGGACCTTTCTATTGAATTGACGGAAGCTGCGAAAGCAAAAGTCGCGGAAGAGGGCGTAGATCTTGAATACGGTGCCCGCCCGCTCAGAAGAGCCATTCAAAAACATGTGGAGGACCGATTATCTGAAGAGCTGCTCAGAGGTAACATTCATAAAGGACACCATATCGTTCTTGATGTAGAAGATGGCGAATTTGTCGTAAAAACGACAGCTAAAACGAATTAATATAGAAGACGAAAATGAGGCATACAGCATGTAAGTGTATGCCTCAATTTCGTATCAAGAAATAGAACAAGGGAGAGGTCTTACACTATTTATGGCTAAAACAAAATCCAAATTCATCTGCCAATCCTGCGGCTACGAGTCTCCAAAATGGATGGGGAAATGTCCGGGCTGCGGTGCTTGGAATACAATGGTGGAAGAAATGATTAAAAAAGCACCGGCCAATCGGAGAGCAGCTTTTTCTCATTCTGTTCAAACCGTACAGAAACCTTCCCCCATAACATCAATCGAAACATCAGAAGAACCCCGGGTTAAAACACAGCTCGGCGAGTTTAACAGAGTGCTCGGCGGCGGTGTGGTGAAGGGCTCACTTGTTTTAATTGGCGGGGACCCCGGCATCGGAAAATCGACCTTATTACTGCAAGTATCCGCTCAGTTATCTGGTTCAACACGTCATGTTCTGTACATTTCAGGAGAAGAATCGGTAAAACAAACGAAATTAAGAGCAGACCGTCTGGGCATAAATAATCCCTCACTGCATGTTTTATCCGAAACCGATATGGAGTATATTTCGTCTGCTATAGAAGAGATGAATCCAGCGTTTGTGGTTGTTGACTCTATTCAAACGGTCTATCAAAGCGATATTACATCGGCTCCCGGCAGTGTGTCACAGGTAAGAGAATGTACAGCCGAGCTGATGAAAATTGCAAAGACAAAAGGTATTCCGATATTTATTGTAGGTCACGTAACAAAAGAAGGATCCATCGCGGGGCCGAGACTTCTGGAGCATATGGTTGACACTGTTTTATACTTTGAAGGAGAGCGTCACCATACTTTCCGAATCTTACGGGCTGTAAAAAACCGCTTTGGTTCTACAAACGAAATGGGTATTTTTGAAATGCGGGAAGAAGGGCTTACTGAGGTACTGAATCCTTCGGAAATCTTCTTAGAAGAGCGTTCGGCGGGATCGGCGGGGTCGAGCATAACGGCTTCTATGGAAGGTACAAGGCCGATTCTTGTTGAAATTCAGGCGCTCATCTCGCCAACAAGCTTTGGCAATCCGCGGCGCATGGCAACAGGGATAGATCATAACAGGGTGTCACTGTTAATGGCTGTGTTAGAAAAAAGAGTAGGGCTGCTGCTGCAAAATCAGGATGCATATTTGAAGGTAGCGGGCGGCGTCAAACTTGATGAACCTGCGATTGATCTTGCTATAGCGGTCAGTATCGCATCAAGCTTTAGAGACACACCTCCAAATCCTGCAGATTGCTTTATAGGAGAAGTGGGGTTAACCGGAGAAGTCCGCCGGGTATCAAGAATTGAACAGCGTGTAAAAGAAGCGGCAAAGCTTGGTTTTAAACGCATGATCATACCTGCGGCAAATCTGGATGGATGGACGAAACCAAAAGGGATTGAGGTCATCGGAGTAGCAAATGTTGCAGAGGCACTTCGTACTTCATTAGGAGGATAATAGATGGAAAAAGAGAAAAAAGGGGCGAAACATGAGTTAGACCTGTCTTCTATTTTGCAGTTTGTTGCTCCTGGAACACCGCTCAGAGCGGGGATAGAAAATGTACTGAGAGCAAATACAGGCGGTCTGATTGTTGTTGGATATAATGATAAAGTAAAAGAAGTGGTGGATGGCGGTTTCCACATTAACACTGCTTTTTCTCCGGCGCATTTATATGAACTGGCTAAAATGGATGGTGCGATTATTTTAAGTGATTCTGGTCAAAAAATCCTATATGCCAATACACAATTGATGCCTGAAGCCACAATTTCTTCGTCAGAAACAGGAATGCGGCACCGCACCGCCGAAAGAGTAGCTAAGCAAACCGGCTGTCTCGTTATCGCAATTTCTGAGAGAAGAAATGTCATAACGTTATATCAGGAAAGTATGAAGTATACACTTAAAGACATAGGATTTATTTTAACAAAAGCGAACCAAGCCATTCAAACTCTAGAAAAATATAAAACAATTCTGGACAAAACGATTAATGCACTAAACGCATTAGAGTTTGAGGAACTCGTTACATTCAGCGATGTTCTGTCTGTGATGCACCGTTATGAAATGGTGCTGCGAATCAAAAATGAAATCAACATGTATATCAGGGAACTGGGAACAGAAGGTCATTTGATTAAGCTGCAGGTCATCGAACTGATTACTGATATGGAAGAAGAGGCTGCTTTATTTATTAAGGATTATGTGAAAGAAAAGATTAAAGATCCATTTGTCCTTTTAAAAGAGCTGCAGGATATGTCCAGCTACGATTTGCTTGATGATTCCATTGTTTATAAGCTGCTTGGTTATCCGGCTTCTACAAATCTTGATGACTATGTTCTGCCTAGAGGATACAGGCTGCTAAATAAGATTCCGCGCCTTCCGATGCCGATTGTGGAGAATGTGGTGGAGGCATTTGGCGTACTGCCGAGAATTATTGAGGCCAGCGCAGAAGAATTAGATGAAGTAGAGGGTATCGGTGAAGTACGAGCCCAAAAAATCAAAAAGGGCTTAAAACGCCTTCAAGAGAAGCATTATTTAGACAGACAGCTATGATTTTCGGTTAAAACCATATCTTTACGGGTATATTATTGTTGGTTTTTGTTTATTCTGATATTCGTAGGTTGCGTAAAATCTTGTGAAATATAATAATTTTCTTTAAAGGAGGTGGGGGTATGTTAAAACGAATAGTTCAGGCGTTCTTCATTATCTTCGGCGGCGTTGTTGGTATATTTTTAATACCTGAATTGTTTGTACTGTTAAGTTTACAGGACATACCTTTAATAACAAACGCATATACGTCTGCGGCAATAGGTGCAATTATCTTTTTTCTCATCAGTATATGGGGTACAGATTACGTTGTGAACTGGGTTAAGTGGATAGAGGATTCATTATTAAAAGCGCCGGTTCCAGATTTGTTATTTGGAAGTCTTGGCTTAGTATTTGGACTTATAATTGCTTATCTTATCGTAAACGTTATTCCTTTAGACAATATACCTTACCGCATACTCAGCACAATCATCCCTGTGTTTTTAGCTTTCTTTCTCGGTTATCTTGGCTTTCAGGTGGGCTTTAAGAAAAAGGATGAATTGATCAGCCTATTCTCCATTTCCGCCAGAATGCAAAAGAAAAAAGGAACAGCTGATGAAGAGCACGAGGTCCAAGACAAAAAGCTGAAAATCCTGGACACAAGTGTTATTATTGATGGGAGAATTGCAGATATTTGTCAGACTGGTTTTTTAGAGGGAATTATCGTGATTCCGCAGTTTGTCCTTGAGGAATTGCAGCATATCGCTGACTCCTCAGATGTGTTAAAACGCAACAGAGGGCGCCGCGGTCTTGATATCCTGAACCGCATTCAAAAAGAATTAGATATTAAAGTTGAAATTTATGAAGGTGACTTTGAAGATATCCAGGAGGTTGACAGCAAGCTGGTCAAACTCGCTAAACTGACATCCGGAGTCGTTGTGACGAATGATTTTAATTTAAATAAAGTGTGCGAGCTCCAGAAGGTAGCAGTGTTAAACATTAATGACCTTGCCAACGCGGTCAAGCCTGTTGTGCTTCCGGGTGAGGAAATGAATGTTCAGGTCATTAAAGACGGCAAAGAGCATAATCAGGGAGTCGCTTACTTGGATGACGGCACTATGATTGTCGTTGAAGAAGGACGGAATTATATCGGCAAACACATTGATGTTCTCGTCACAAGCGTGCTGCAGACAGCAGCGGGACGAATGATTTTTGCCAAGCCTAAGCTGTTGGAGAAGGCGCTGTAAAGGGAGAAAGAACAATGAATTATGATGTGGTAATTCTTGCGGCCGGACAGGGGAAACGGATGAAGGCAGGGAGAAATAAACTGTTTATCGAGCTGAAAGGAGACCCGGTTATCATTCACACTTTACGGGTGTTTGACAGCCATCGTCCGTGTGGCAGAATCATTTTGGTGATTAACGAGCGCGAACGGGACGACTTTAAGCAATTGCTGAACCAATATCCGTTTCAAACCGCTATCGAGTTTGTAGCAGGCGGAGATGAACGCCAGCACAGTGTTTATAAAGGGCTCAAAGCCGTTAAACAAGAAAAGATTGTCCTCGTTCACGACGGCGCTCGTCCTTTTATAAAGCATGACCAGATTGATGAACTGATTGCTGAAGCGGAGCAGACCGGAGCGGCCATCCTGGCTGTTCCGGTAAAAGATACGATTAAACGCGTTCAAGATTTAGAAGTCAGTGAGACGATTGAACGTTCAAGCTTGTGGGCTGTCCAAACGCCACAAGCTTTTCGTCTTTCTTTATTGATGGAGGCTCACGCTGAGGCAGAGCGCAGAGGGTTTTTAGGAACGGATGACGCCAGTCTCGTCGAACAGCTGGAGGGCTGTTCGGTTCGTGTTGTAGAAGGTAACTATACAAATATTAAGCTGACGACTCCTGATGATTTAACGTCAGCTGAAGCTATCATGGAAGCAGAAAGTGGGAATAATCATGTTTAGAATCGGACAAGGTTTTGATGTGCACCAATTAGTAGAGGGCCGGCCTCTTATTATCGGCGGAGTTGAAATCCCGTATGAAAAAGGATTGCTCGGACATTCTGACGCGGATGTATTATTGCACACCGTTGCTGACGCATGTCTCGGAGCTGTCGGGGAGGGCGACATCGGCAAGCATTTCCCTGATACAGATCCGGAGTTCAAGGATGCTGATTCGTTTAAATTACTTCAGCATGTCTGGGGGATTGTGAAACAGAAAGGGTATGTACTTGGAAATATTGACTGTACGATCATTGCACAGATGCCGAAGATGGCGCCGTACATAGAAGACATGAGAAAAAGAATCGCTGAAGGGCTTGAGGCAGAGGTTTCCCAAGTGAATGTTAAAGCGACCACGACCGAAAAGCTTGGATTTACAGGAAGAGCGGAAGGAATAGCGGCTCAAGCCACAGTACTGATACAAAAAGGCTAACTTGTTTTGATGCCCGGTCTATTTGGTGGTAGAATAGATGCATACATTTAGCCTGAGGCCATACATGAGATGAAAGGAAGTATTTGAAATGGGAAACGAAGTACGCGTCCGTTATGCACCGAGTCCAACAGGACATTTGCATATTGGAAATGCCAGAACGGCGCTTTTTAATTATTTATTTGCCCGCAACCAAGGCGGCAAGTTTATTATTCGTGTTGAGGACACTGATAAAAAACGCAACATTGAGGGCGGAGAACAAAGCCAGCTCAACTATTTAAAATGGCTTGGCATCGACTGGGATGAGAGTGTGGATGTCGGCGGAGAGTACGGCCCATACCGTCAGTCCGAGCGTAACGATATCTATAAGGTTTACTATGAAGAGCTGCTTGAAAAAGGGCTTGCTTATAAATGTTTCTGTACGGAAGAAGAACTTGAAAAAGAACGTGAAGAGCAGATTGCCCGCGGAGAGATGCCGCGTTATTCCGGAAAGCACAGAGATCTGACTCAGGAAGAACAGGAAAAATTCCTTGCAGAGGGCAGAAAGCCGAGTATTCGTTTCCGTGTCCCTGAAGGAAAAATCATTGCGTTTAATGATATTGTAAAAGGTGAAATTTCTTTCGAATCTGATGGCATCGGCGACTTTGTTATTGTGAAAAAAGACGGAACGCCGACTTATAACTTTGCAGTAGCTGTGGATGACTATCTAATGAAAATGACGCACGTGCTGCGCGGTGAGGACCATATTTCGAATACACCAAAACAGATCATGATCTTTCAAGCGTTCGGCTGGGATATTCCTCAGTTCGGCCACATGACGTTGATTGTAAATGAAAGCCGTAAAAAGCTCAGCAAACGTGATGAATCGATTATTCAATTCATTGAGCAATATAAAGAGCTTGGCTACTTGCCGGAGGCGCTGTTCAACTTTATCGGCCTGCTGGGCTGGTCGCCGGTGGGAGAAGAAGAGCTTTTCACAAAAGAAGAGTTTATTGAAATTTTTGATGTAAATCGTTTATCTAAATCACCAGCTCTGTTTGATATGCATAAGCTAAAATGGGTCAACAACCAATATGTGAAAAAATTGGATCTTGATCAGGTTGTTGAGCTTACGCTTCCGCATCTTCAAAAAGCCGGCAAAGTTGGCAATGAACTATCTCCTGAAGAACAAGAATGGGTTCGCAAACTGATTTCTCTATATCATGAGCAATTGAGCTACGGTGCGGAAATTGTTGAGCTGACTGATTTGTTCTTTACGGATGAGATCGAGTATAATCAAGAAGCAAAAGCTGTTCTAGAAGAAGAACAGGTGCCTGAAGTACTCAGCACATTCGCTGCGAAGCTTGAAGAGCTGGAGGAGTTCACTCCGGACCAGATCAAAGCTTCTATCAAAGCAGTGCAGAAAGAAACAGGTCATAAAGGGAAAAAACTGTTTATGCCGATCCGTGTTGCTGTAACAGGCCAAACTCACGGTCCTGAGCTTCCGCAATCAATTGAACTGATCGGAAAAGAATCTGCAATTCAGCGGTTGAAAAATATCTAAATAGATGATTGTTGACAGGGAAGAGTATAAAGCTTTAGACCAATACAGAAAGGATCTTCATTGGCTGAGAGAGATCCAGGAGTCGGGTTTTAGAAGTGCGCCCTTAAGACCTTTGAAGAACGTTTTTCGAAACCAGTATTCAAAGGCGGCCGCCGCCGTTACAGGCTGAAGTTGGGAGAGCAGGAGTCTGCTTTTCAAACAGAGTGGAACCGCGCGGTCAAAGCGTCTCTGTCATGTTTACATGCAGAGGCGCTTTTTTTATTGGGTCTAGAGGAAATAGATAGATGATAGCGGGTAGAATGGGGGGAAGCATGTGTTTTTTAAAATGCTCAAAGAAGACATTGATACGGTGTTCGATCAAGATCCTGCAGCACGAAGTTATTTTGAAGTGATTTTAACTTATTCCGGTTTACATGCTATATGGGCGCATCGGATTGCACATGCTTTATATAAACGAAAATTTTATTTCCTTGCACGCCTTATATCTCAGGTGAGCCGATTTTTTACAGGAATTGAAATCCACCCAGGGGCTACGATCGGAAGAAGATTTTTCATAGACCATGGGATGGGGGTTGTCATTGGGGAGACATGTGAAATCGGCAATAACGTAACCGTTTTTCAGGGGGTTACCCTCGGAGGAACGGGGAAAGAAAGGGGAAAAAGGCATCCGACAATTAAAGATGACGCATTGATAGCGACAGGTGCTAAAGTGCTCGGTTCAATAACTGTCGGTGAAGGCTCTAAAATAGGGGCTGGTTCAGTTGTGCTGCACGATGTTCCGGACTACTCTACAGTTGTCGGCATCCCGGGAAGGGTTGTCGTGCAAAACGGCAAGAAAATCAAACGGGATTTAAACCATCAGGATTTACCCGATCCGGTTGCTGACCGGTTTAAGTCTTTGGAACAGCAGATTTTAGAGCTGAAGACGGAACTTGAAGACAGAAAAGAAAGGATTAATCAAAAATGACAATCACTCTTTATAATACATTGACTAGACAGAAGGAAACGTTCGTTCCTCTTGAAGAGGGAAAAGTAAAAATGTACGTGTGCGGACCGACGGTTTACAATTATATTCATATTGGAAATGCCCGTCCGGCCATCGTTTATGACACGGTTCGAAACTATTTGGAGTATAAAGGCTACGATGTCCAATATGTCTCTAACTTCACAGATGTAGATGATAAATTAATTAAAGCGGCAAATGAACTTGGTGAAGATGTTCCGACCATTTCTGAGCGTTTTATTAAGGCATACTTTGAAGATGTGGGCGCTCTTGGCTGCAGAAAAGCGGACCTTCATCCGCGCGTCATGGAAAACATGGACGCGATTATTGATTTCATAGATCAGCTGGTGAAAAAGGGCTATGCTTATGAATCTGAAGGAGATGTTTATTTCAAAACAAGAGCATTTGAGGGATACGGAAAGCTCTCGCAGCAATCGATTGATGAATTGAGATCTGGCGCGCGCATCCGAGTTGGCGAGAAAAAAGAAGATGCTCTTGATTTCGCTCTGTGGAAAGCGGCTAAAGAAGGAGAAATCTCTTGGGATAGCCCTTGGGGGAAAGGACGTCCGGGCTGGCACATTGAATGCTCTGCGATGGTGAAAAAGTACTTAGGTGATCAAATTGATATCCATGCAGGCGGCCAGGATTTAACATTCCCTCACCATGAAAATGAAATTGCTCAATCAGAAGCGCTGACTGGCAAAACATTTGCGAAATACTGGCTTCATAACGGCTATATCAATATCGATAATGAAAAAATGTCAAAATCACTCGGCAACTTTGTGCTTGTGCATGACATTATTAAACAGCATGATCCGCAGCTGCTCAGATTCTTTATGCTGTCTGTTCACTATCGTCACCCAATTAACTATTCAGAAGAGCTTCTGGAGAACACAAAGAGCGCGTTTAACCGGTTGAAAACAGCGTACAGCAACCTTCAGCACCGTTTAAACAGCAGCACGAATTTAACAGAAGATGATGATAAATGGCTTGCAAAGATTGAAGAACATCGAACAGCATTTGAAGAAGCAATGGATGATGATTTTAATACAGCGAATGCCATTTCTGTTTTATTCGATTTGGCGAAGAATGCGAACTATTATCTTCAGGAAGATCATACGGCAGATCACGTTATTAAAGCGTTTATTGACATGTTTGACCGAATTGTTTCTGTCCTCGGTTTCTCACTGGGTGAGCAGGAGCTTCTGGATCAAGAGATTGAAGATTTGATTGAAAAAAGAAATGAAGCGCGCCGCAATCGTGATTTTGCTCTGTCTGATCAGATCCGCGACCAGCTGAAAAGCATGAATATCATTCTTGAAGATACGGCTCAAGGCACTCGCTGGAAACGGGGAGAATAACGGATGCTTGATTTTGAAACGATAAAAGATTCAAAGCAGCTTAACGGCCTTGCGCTTGCTTATATAGGTGATGCCATTTTTGAAGTTTATGTGAGGCATCACCTACTTAAGCAGGGATTTACCAAACCAAATGATCTTCACAAGAAATCAAGCCGGATCGTATCGGCAAAGTCACAGGCTGAGATCCTTTTCTTTCTGCGGAATCAATCCTTTTTCACGGAAGAAGAGGAAGCGGTGCTGAAAAGAGGCAGAAATGCCAAGTCGGGAACGATACCTAAAAATACAGATGTTCAGACGTACCGCTATAGTACAGCATTTGAAGCACTGCTGGGCTATCTTTTTCTTGAGAAAAAAGAAGAAAGACTGAATCAGCTTGTTGCTGAAGCTATACAATTCGGAACGGTCAGGGAGGAAAACAAATGAGTCAGCAACATGATTACGTCATAGGAAAAAATGCAGTGATCGAGACGTTAAAATCAGATCGCAAGCTGTATAAGCTGTGGATGGCGGAAAACACCGTAAAGGGACAAGCACAGCAGGTGATTGAGCTCGCGAAAAAGCAGGGCATTACCATTCAATACGTCCCTAGAAAAAAACTCGACCAAATGGTGACGGGGCAGCACCAAGGTGTAGTGGCGCAGGTCGCAGCGTATGAGTACGCGGAACTGGACGACTTATATAAAGCGGCAGAGGAAAGAAATGAACAGCCTTTCTTTCTCATTCTGGACGAGCTTGAGGACCCTCATAATCTCGGTTCAATTATGAGAACAGCTGATGCAGTCGGCGCCCATGGCATTGTCATTCCAAAACGCAGAGCTGTCGGTCTGACAACTACAGTGGCAAAGGCTTCAACAGGCGCAATTGAGCATATTCAAGTCGCAAAGGTCACCAATTTGGCGCGAACGCTAGAGGAAATGAAAGAGCGGGGAATCTGGGTTGTCGGAACGGATGCATCCGCGCGGGAGGATTACCGCACAATGGACGGCAGCATGCCTTTGGCTCTCGTCATCGGAAGTGAAGGAAAAGGAATGGGACGCCTGATTAAAGAAAAATGTGATTTTCTTATTAAACTCCCGATGGCAGGTAAAGTTACTTCACTCAATGCATCTGTAGCGGCGGGGCTTTTGATGTATGAAGTCTACCGGAAGCGAAACCCTCTGGGAGAATAATGATCAATGGATATCCTGTTAGTAGACGGATACAACATGATTGGAGCCTGGCCGCAGCTGAAGGATTTAAAAGCGAATAGTTTTGAAGAGGCGAGAGACGTACTGATTCAGAAAATGGCGGAATATCAATCGTATACAGGAAACAGGGTTATTGTCGTATTTGACGCGCATCTTGTGAAGGGAATTGAGAAAAAACAGACTAACCACAGAGTTGAAGTGATTTTCACAAAAGAAAATGAGACTGCGGATGAGCGGATAGAAAAGCTGGCACAGGATTTGAATAACATTGCGACTCAAATTCATGTTGCGACCTCTGACTACACTGAGCAGTGGGCGATTTTCGGACAAGGGGCATTGCGAAAATCGGCCCGGGAGCTCTTGAGAGAGGTAGAAGCGATAGAAAGGCGAATCGAAAGGCGGGTAAGAAAGATCACTTCCGAAAAGCCAGCGGGTAAAATTGCTTTATCGGAAGAGGTTTTGAAAACGTTTGAAAAATGGCGGAGGGGCGACTTAGATTAAGTTGACGCTTTTTTGTCCAGTAATGTATAATATTTCTATCTACGTGCGCCGGGGGGATCGGAGTGAATCTACAGAACAACAAGGGAAAATTCAACAAAGAGCAGTTTTGCCAGTTGGAGGACGAGCAGGTCATTGAAAAGGTTCATGTTGGGGACAGTGATGCGTTAGATTACTTGATTACGAAGTACCGAAACTTTGTTCGTGCAAAAGCAAGATCCTATTTTTTAATAGGTGCGGACAGAGAAGATATTGTTCAGGAAGGAATGATAGGCCTCTATAAGTCTATTCGTGACTTCAAAGAGGACAAGCTTACCTCTTTCAAAGCTTTCGCAGAATTATGTATTACCCGCCAAATTATTACCGCAATAAAGACAGCTACTCGCCAGAAACACATTCCTTTGAATTCCTACGTCTCATTAGATAAACCGATTTTTGATGAAGAATCAGACCGAACGCTGCTTGATGTCATTTCGGGAGCGAAAACGTTAAACCCAGAAGAAATGATTATCAATCAGGAAGAATTTGATGATATTGAAATGAAAATGGGAGAACTTTTAAGTGATTTAGAGAGAAAAGTACTTGTATTATATCTAGACGGAAGAAGCTATCAAGAGATTTCAGATGAGCTGAACCGCCATGTGAAATCGATCGATAACGCCCTTCAGCGAGTCAAACGCAAGCTGGAGAAGTACCTGGAAATTCGCGAGATCAGTTTGTAATAGGGATTTATGGTATATTGACAGTATTTTTCTGACTATGATATGTTACTTAAGATAAGAACTAATGTCTATTTAGAAAAAGGTGTAATGACATGAGAAAAAAGATTACGTTAGCATGCAAAACATGCGGAAACCGTAACTATACGACAATGAAGAGCTCTGCATCAGCGGCTGAGCGATTAGAAGTAAAGAAATACTGCAGTACTTGCAATTCACATACAGCTCATCTTGAAACAAAATAGTGTTTGCGCTTTTAAATTGTGGAGGTCTTTTACATGCGTATTATGAGATTCTTTAAAGATGTTGGGAAAGAAATGAAAAAGGTAAGCTGGCCTAAAGGAAAAGAGTTAACTCGCTATACCATCACGGTTATTTCAACAGTTATCTTTTTTATTATCTTTTTTGCCCTCCTTGACACAGGAATTTCTCAATTAATTCGTTTAATAGTTGAATAATGATCAGCAATACGTGCTATAATAGATCATAATATCACTTGCCAAAACCCGTTCAGCGGGTTTTTTATTGTGGGTTAAAAATGAAAGTTATCATAGGCTTACCGCCTATTTTTTGCATGAAGCGTTATGGTAGTACACTAAAACCAAATGCGGGGAGGGAAGGACTGGACAGTCCTGAAGAGAATGGAAAAGAATTGGTATGTTGTTCACACGTACTCTGGTTATGAGAACAAAGTAAAAGCCAACCTGGAAAAACGTGTTGAATCAATGGGGATGCAGGATAAGATTTTTCGTGTAGTCGTACCTGAAGAAGAAGAGACAGATATCAAAAACGGCAAGAAAAAAGTCGTTAAAAAGAAAGTATTCCCTGGTTACGTCCTTGTTGAAATCGTCATGACGGATGATTCTTGGTATGTTGTCCGCAATACACCAGGTGTTACTGGATTCGTAGGTTCTGCCGGCTCTGGTTCAAAACCGACGGCGCTTCTTCCTGGCGAAGCAGAAACCATTCTGAAGAGAATGGGTATGGACGAACGCAAAACTGACATTGACTTTGAATTAAAAGAGACAGTGAAAGTGATAGACGGACCTTTTGCCAACTTTACGGGATCAATTGAAGAGATTGACTACGATAAAAGCAAGGTTAAAGTTTTCGTTAATATGTTCGGCCGTGAAACGCCGGTTGAGCTGGAATTTACCCAGATCGACAAATTGTAATGTGAAAAAACTTGAAATTGCTATATATAAATGATAATATAGCAAAGGTACGTCTTGGACTTATCCAAGGCAGCTAGCTTGATATTTCATCATTCATATAAAGAATGAAACCTTGAGTGGGAGGGTTTACCCTATTACCACATCACGGACTTAAGGAGGTGTGTCTCGTGGCTAAAAAAGTAGTAAAAGTTGTAAAATTGCAAATTCCTGCTGGAAAAGCTAACCCAGCGCCGCCAGTTGGACCTGCACTAGGTCAAGCCGGTGTTAATATCATGGGATTCTGTAAGGAGTTTAACGCTCGTACAGCTGACCAAGCTGGTTTAATCATTCCTGTTGAAATTTCGGTTTACGAAGACCGTTCATTTACATTTATTACAAAAACTCCACCTGCTGCAGTATTGCTTAAAAAAGCAGCTGGAATTGAGTCTGGTTCTGGTGAACCAAACCGTAATAAAGTGGCAACCGTTAAGCGCGATAAAGTACGCGAAATCGCTGAAACGAAAATGCCTGACTTAAACGCAGCAGACGTTGAAGCGGCAATGCGCATGGTTGAAGGTACTGCACGCAGTATGGGTATTGTAATCGAGGATTAATTTGTTTCTTGTCGGGTTGCGAGTTTTCACAAGTTCGCAACCCTTATTCGTGGGAGGTTATTCCGCTATAACCACATAAGGAGGAAATTTTAAAATGGCTAAAAAAGGTAAAAAGTACGCAGAAGCTGCTAAGCTTGTAGATCGTGCGAAAGCTTACGATGTTTCTGAAGCAGTAGCTCTCGTTAAAAAAACAAACACAGCTAAATTCGACGCTACAGTTGAAGTTGCATTCCGTCTAGGGGTTGACCCTCGTAAAAACGACCAGCAAATCCGCGGAGCAGTTGTGCTTCCAAACGGAACTGGTAAAACTCAGCGCGTTCTCGTTTTCGCAAAAGGCGAAAAAGCGAAAGAAGCTGAAGCTGCTGGTGCAGATTACGTTGGAGATACTGACTACATCAACAAAATTCAACAAGGCTGGTTCGATTTCGATGTAATCGTAGCTACACCTGACATGATGGGTGAAGTTGGTAAAATCGGTCGTGTACTTGGACCAAAAGGTTTAATGCCAAACCCTAAAACTGGTACAGTTACTTTCGAAGTTGAAAAAGCAATCGGCGAAATCAAAGCTGGTAAAGTTGAATACCGCGTTGATAAAGCTGGAAACATCCATGTTCCTATCGGTAAAGTTTCTTTCGAGGATGAAAAACTTGTTGAGAACTTCACAACAATGTATGATACAATCCTGAAAGCAAAACCTGCTGCAGCAAAAGGTGTTTACGTGAAAAACGTTGCTGTAACTTCTACTATGGGACCTGGTGTCAAAGTAGACGCTTCAACTTTCAACGTAAAATAATATTGACATGAATTCAACATTCTGATATGATTCAAAATGTTGTAAAATATAATATATCATTTATACCGTAGACAGTAGGGGCTTAACAGCTTAATATTCCTACCGAGGTGTATATTATCACAGCTATTACGTTACGTATGCTTGTATATACAGCCTCCATGTCTCATGGAGGCTTTTTATATGGAATCCGTTTCTCAGTCGTGATCACCTGACGGTATAAGTGTTACACAAGAATCTACAGGAGGTGTAACCATGAGCAGCGCAATTGAAACAAAAAAAGTTGTTGTTGAAGAAATTGCTTCTAAATTAAAAGAAAGCAAATCAACGATCATCGTTGATTACCGCGGACTTAACGTTTCTGAAGTAACAGAACTTCGTAAACAGCTTCGTGAAGCTAACGTTGAGTTCAAAGTTTACAAAAACACAATGACTCGCCGTGCGGTTGAACAAGCTGAACTTGATGGTTTGAATGATGTCTTAACTGGACCGAATGCAATTGCATTCAGTACTGAGGATGTTGTCGCTCCAGCTAAAGTTCTAAACGAGTTTGCTAAACAGCATGAAGCTCTTGAAATCAAAGCTGGCGTTATCGAAGGTAAAGTTTCTACTGTTGAAGAAGTGAAAGCTCTTGCTGAACTTCCATCACGCGAAGGCTTGCTTTCTATGTTGCTTAGCGTACTTCAAGCTCCAGTTCGCAACCTTGCTCTTGCTGCAAAAGCTGTGGCAGATCAAAAGGAAGAACAAGGCGCTTAATCTAATCAGTTTTTAAAAATCAAAACAAATGGAGGAATTACAAATGGCTTTAAATATCGAAGAAATCATTGCTTCCGTTAAAGAAGCAACTGTACTTGAATTGAACGACCTAGTAAAAGCAATCGAAGAAGAATTTGGCGTAACTGCTGCTGCTCCTGTAGCTGTAGCTGGCGGAGCTGCTGCAGGCGGAGCTGCTGAAGAGCAAAGCGAATTCGACCTTATCCTTGCTGGTGCAGGTTCTCAAAAAATCAAAGTTATCAAAGTTGTACGTGAAATCACTGGTCTTGGCTTGAAAGAAGCTAAAGAACTTGTTGACAACACTCCAAAACCACTTAAAGAAGGTATTGCTAAAGAAGAAGCTGAAGAGCTTAAAGCTAAACTTGAAGAAGTTGGCGCTTCTGTAGAAGTTAAGTAATCTTCACTTGCCTGTAGGGGAAGCTCGCTTTTATGAGGCGGGCTTTTTCTTTGCCATTCTTTAAGTTATGAAAAAAAGGAGGTTCTAATAATGAGTGAGCACTATTATTCAGAAAAACCTTCAGTAAAAAGCAACAAACAAACATGGTCTTTTAGGCTTCGAAACAAGGAGTTTACGTTTACCAGCGACAGCGGTGTTTTTTCTAAAAAGGAAGTCGATTTTGGCTCGCGCCTGCTGGTCGAATCTTTTGAAGAGCCTGAAGTTGAGGGCGGCTTTCTAGATGCAGGCTGCGGCTATGGCCCGATTGGATTATCGCTGGCCAGCGACTTTAAAGACCGGACCATCCACATGATTGATGTTAATGAAAGAGCCGTAGAGTTATCAAATGAAAATGCAGAACGAAACGGAATAACAAATGTTGAGATTTACCAAAGCGATTTGTTTTCAAACGTTGACTCTGCTCAAACATTTGCTTCTATTCTTACAAATCCCCCAATCCGAGCCGGAAAAAAAGTTGTCCATGCTATCTTTGAGAAAAGCGCTGAACACTTAAAAGCTTCAGGTGAATTGTGGATCGTCATACAGAAAAAACAAGGTGCGCCTTCTGCCATTGAAAAGCTTGAGGAACTGTTCGAAGAAGTTTCTGTCGTTCAAAAAAAGAAAGGCTATTATATCATAAAAGCAAAAAAAGTTTGACTCGGTATTTTGGCTATGTTAATATTATAAAATGCCAATGTATATATTTAGATTGATATGATGAAATGTCAATATCTATGTATAAATTATACAAGTATGGAAATGCTAATAAAATCGGTATTTGTTTTTGGATGTGGTTTTCTTAATTAGAAACCCTTTTTTCTTTTGTCTTGTAAAAGTGTTTTCTTTCTTTGGAAGAAATGCTTATTACACATATAATACGCATGATTTGAGGGGTGAATCAGTTGACAGGTCAACTAGTTCAGTATGGACGACACCGCCAGCGCAGAAGCTATGCTCGCATTAGCGAAGTGTTAGAATTACCAAATCTCATTGAAATTCAAACCTCTTCTTATCAGTGGTTTCTTGATGAGGGTCTTAGAGAGATGTTTCAAGACATATCGCCAATTGAGGATTTCACTGGTAACCTCTCTCTTGAGTTCATTGATTACAGTTTAGGGGAGCCTAAATATCCTGTAGAGGAATCAAAAGAACGTGATGTGACTTACTCAGCTCCGCTAAGAGTGAAGGTTCGTTTAATTAACAAAGAAACTGGAGAGGTAAAAGACCAAGATGTCTTCATGGGTGATTTCCCTATTATGACAGATACAGGTACTTTTATCATAAACGGTGCGGAACGCGTTATCGTTTCCCAGCTTGTTCGGTCTCCAAGTGTATATTTCAGTGGTAAAGTAGACAAAAACGGTAAAAAAGGTTTTACCGCAACTGTCATTCCAAACCGTGGCGCATGGTTAGAATACGAAACTGATGCGAAAGATGTTGTTTATGTACGCATTGATCGCACACGTAAGTTGCCGGTTACGGTTCTTTTGCGTGCTCTCGGCTTCGGCTCCGATCAAGAGATTCTTGATCTTGTAGGAGAAAACGAATACCTGCGAAATACGCTTGATAAAGATAACACAGAAAACAGCGATAAAGCGCTGCTCGAAATCTACGAGCGCCTCCGTCCTGGAGAGCCGCCTACAGTGGAAAATGCGAAAAGCTTGCTTGATTCTCGTTTCTTTGATCCGAAACGATACGATCTTGCCAATGTAGGACGCTATAAAATTAATAAAAAGCTTCATATTAAAAATCGCCTCTTTAATCAGAGACTTGCTGAAACGCTTGTTGATCCTGAAACAGGAGAAATCCTGGCTGAAAAAGGTCAGATTCTTGATAGAAGAACTCTTGATAAAGTACTGCCATACTTAGAAAACGGAATCGGTTTCAGAAAGCTGTATCCGAACGGCGGTGTTGTTGAGGACGAAGTAACGCTTCAATCCATTAAGATCTTTGCTCCTACTGATCAAGAAGGAGAACAGGTTATTAATGTCATCGGCAATGCTTACGTTGAAGAAGAGATTAAAAACATTACACCTGCTGATATTATTTCTTCTATCAGCTACTTCTTCAACTTGCTGCACGGAGTAGGCGACACAGATGATATTGACCATCTTGGAAACCGCCGTTTACGTTCTGTAGGTGAACTTCTCCAGAACCAATTCCGTATCGGTTTAAGCCGTATGGAGCGTGTGGTTCGTGAGAGAATGTCAATTCAAGATACGAATACAATTACACCTCAGCAGCTGATCAATATTCGTCCTGTTATTGCGTCCATTAAAGAGTTCTTTGGAAGCTCTCAGCTTTCTCAATTCATGGACCAGACGAACCCGCTTGCTGAATTAACACATAAGCGCCGTCTGTCGGCTCTTGGACCGGGCGGATTGACACGTGAGCGTGCCGGAATGGAAGTGCGTGACGTTCACTACTCCCACTATGGCCGTATGTGTCCGATTGAAACGCCAGAGGGACCGAACATCGGTTTGATCAACTCACTATCATCATATGCAAAAGTAAACCGTTTTGGCTTTATTGAAACGCCATATCGCCGCGTTGATCCTGAAACAGGAAAAGTGACGCCGAGAATCGATTACTTAACTGCTGATGAAGAAGATAACTACGTTGTTGCTCAGGCAAATGCACGACTCGATGACGAAGGTGCGTTTGTGGATGACAGCATTGTAGCCCGTTTCCGCGGAGAGAACACCGTTGTTCCTAGAAACCGTGTTGATTACATGGATGTATCGCCTAAGCAGGTAGTATCTGCTGCGACAGCATGTATCCCGTTCTTAGAAAACGATGACTCGAACCGTGCCCTAATGGGAGCGAACATGCAGCGTCAGGCTGTGCCTTTGATGCAGCCGGAAGCGCCATTTGTAGGAACTGGTATGGAATACGTATCAGGTAAAGACTCTGGTGCCGCTGTGATTTGTAAACACCCTGGTATCGTTGAACGTGTAGAAGCGAAAAACGTTTGGGTTCGCCGCTATGAAGAAGTAGACGGTCAAAAAGTAAAAGGAAACCTGGATAAATACAGCTTGCTGAAATTTGTCCGCTCTAACCAAGGTACTTGCTACAACCAGCGTCCGATCGTAAGTGTCGGCGATGAAGTGGTAAAAGGAGAAATCCTTGCTGACGGTCCTTCTATGGAGCTTGGTGAACTTGCACTTGGCCGTAACGTAATGGTCGGCTTCATGACATGGGATGGCTACAACTATGAGGATGCCATCATCATGAGTGAACGTCTTGTGAAAGATGATGTTTATACATCTATTCACATTGAAGAATATGAATCAGAAGCACGTGATACTAAACTCGGGCCTGAAGAAATCACCCGTGATATTCCGAACGTCGGTGAAGATGCGCTTCGCAATCTTGATGACCGCGGAATTATCCGTATCGGGGCAGAAGTAAAAGACGGAGATCTTCTTGTTGGTAAAGTAACGCCTAAGGGTGTAACAGAACTTACTGCAGAAGAACGCCTTCTTCATGCCATCTTTGGTGAAAAAGCCCGCGAGGTTCGTGATACTTCTCTTCGTGTGCCTCACGGCGGCGGAGGAATTATTCACGATGTTAAAGTCTTCAACCGTGAGGACGGAGACGAACTTCCTCCAGGTGTAAACCAGTTAGTACGCGTATATATCGTTCAGAAACGTAAAATTTCTGAAGGGGATAAAATGGCCGGTCGTCACGGTAACAAAGGTGTTATTTCTAAGATTCTTCCTGAAGAGGATATGCCTTATCTTCCTGACGGCACACCAATTGATATCATGCTTAACCCGCTGGGCGTACCATCACGTATGAACATCGGGCAGGTATTAGAGCTTCACATGGGTATGGCCGCTCGTTACCTCGGCATCCACATTGCGTCACCGGTATTTGACGGAGCGCGTGAAGAGGATGTTTGGGAAACACTTGAAGAAGCCGGAATGTCTCGTGACGCTAAAACCGTTCTTTACGACGGACGTACCGGAGAGCCGTTTGATAACCGTGTATCTGTCGGTATCATGTACATGATTAAACTGGCTCACATGGTTGACGATAAACTTCATGCACGCTCTACAGGTCCTTACTCACTTGTTACGCAGCAGCCTCTTGGCGGTAAAGCTCAATTTGGCGGACAGCGTTTTGGTGAGATGGAGGTTTGGGCACTTGAAGCTTACGGTGCAGCTTACACTCTTCAAGAGATTCTGACTGTTAAGTCTGATGACGTGGTTGGACGTGTGAAAACATACGAAGCCATCGTTAAAGGCGACAACGTTCCTGAACCTGGTGTTCCGGAATCATTCAAAGTATTAATTAAAGAACTTCAAAGTTTAGGTATGGATGTGAAAATCCTTTCTAGCGATGAAGAAGAAATAGAAATGAGAGATTTAGAAGACGAAGAAGATGCAAAACAAGCTGACGGCCTGGCGTTATCAGGTGATGAAGAGCCGGAAGAAACAGCATCTGCAGACGTTGAACGCGATGTAGTAACAAAAGAATAATCTCTAGTTATAAAGGCAAGTGACATCGGTTAATCCGAAGATAAAAAGGGAGGTAGGCCCCTTGCTAGATGTGAACAATTTTGAGTATATGAACATCGGTCTTGCTTCACCGGATAAAATCCGTTCATGGTCTTTTGGTGAAGTGAAAAAGCCTGAAACGATAAACTATCGTACGTTAAAACCTGAAAAGGACGGTCTATTCTGCGAACGCATTTTCGGACCGACTAAGGACTGGGAATGTCATTGCGGGAAGTACAAGCGAGTTCGTTATAAAGGCGTAGTTTGTGACCGCTGCGGAGTTGAAGTAACACGGGCTAAAGTCCGTCGTGAGAGAATGGGGCACATTGAACTGGCTGCCCCAGTTTCCCACATTTGGTATTTCAAAGGTATCCCAAGTCGTATGGGTCTAGTGTTAGATATGTCGCCTCGTGCACTGGAAGAAGTTATTTACTTTGCTTCTTACGTTGTAACTGATCCGGCAAACACACCGCTTGAAAAGAAACAGCTTCTATCAGAAAAGGAATACCGTGCGTATCTTGATAAGTACGGTAATAAGTTCCAAGCATCTATGGGTGCGGAAGCGATTCATAAACTTCTTCAAGATATCGATCTTGTAAAAGAAGTTGATATGTTAAAAGAAGAGCTGAAAACATCTCAAGGACAGCGTCGTACTCGTGCGATCAAACGCCTTGAAGTTTTGGAAGCCTTCCGTAACTCAGGAAACAAGCCTTCTTGGATGATCCTTGATGTGCTTCCTGTTATTCCTCCTGAGCTCAGACCGATGGTTCAGCTTGATGGCGGACGTTTTGCGACTTCTGATTTGAACGACCTTTATCGTCGTGTCATCAACCGTAACAATCGTTTGAAACGCCTTTTAGACCTTGGTGCGCCTAGCATTATCGTTCAAAACGAAAAGCGTATGCTTCAAGAGGCTGTCGATGCTTTAATTGACAACGGCCGTCGCGGACGCCCTGTAACAGGTCCTGGTAACAGACCATTAAAATCTCTTTCTCACATGCTGAAAGGGAAGCAAGGCCGTTTCCGTCAAAACCTTCTTGGTAAACGTGTCGATTACTCCGGACGTTCTGTAATCGTCGTTGGTCCTCATCTGAAAATGTACCAATGCGGATTACCGAAGGAAATGGCGCTCGAACTTTTCAAACCTTTCGTTATGAAAGAGCTTGTTGAAAAGGGTCTTGCTCACAACATTAAGAGTGCGAAACGTAAAATTGAGCGCGTACAGCCTGAAGTATGGGATGTACTAGAATCAGTTATCAAGGAGCACCCGGTCCTTCTGAACCGTGCCCCTACGCTTCACAGATTAGGTATCCAAGCGTTTGAACCGACACTTGTTGAAGGACGCGCAATCCGTCTTCACCCGCTCGTATGTACAGCTTATAACGCTGACTTTGACGGTGACCAAATGGCGGTTCACGTACCATTATCTGCAGAAGCTCAAGCTGAAGCACGCATCTTGATGCTTGCCGCTCAAAACATCTTGAACCCTAAAGATGGTAAACCAGTTGTAACACCGTCTCAGGATATGGTACTGGGTAACTATTACCTGACTCTGGAGCGTGCTGGTGCTGTTGGTGAAGGTATGGTCTTCAAGAATACGGATGAAGCGCTTCTTGCTTATCAAAACGGATATGTTCACCTTCATACGAGAGTGGCTGTTGCAGCGAACTCCCTTAAGAACGTGACATTTACCGAAGAACAGCGCTCAAAATTGTTAATTACAACTGTCGGTAAATTGGTCTTCAATGAAATTCTTCCAGAATCATTCCCTTACATGAATGAACCAACGAAGAGCAACATTGAAGAGAAAACACCAGACCGTTTCTTCTTAGAAAAAGGTGCCGATGTAAAAGCTGCCATCGCACAGCAGCCAATCAATGCACCGTTTAAAAAAGGTATTCTGGGTAAAATCATCGCGGAAATCTTTAAACGATTCCACATTACGGAAACGTCTAAAATGCTTGACCGCATGAAAAACCTAGGTTTCAGATATTCAACAAAAGCTGGTATTACAGTTGGGGTTTCTGATATCGTCGTTCTCGATGATAAACAAGAAATTCTTGAAGAAGCACAGGGCAAAGTTGATAACGTTATGAAGCAGTTCCGCCGCGGTCTGATCACTGAAGAAGAACGCTATGAGAGAGTTATCTCTATCTGGAGTTCTGCAAAAGACGTTATCCAAGGCAAACTGATGAAATCACTTGATGAGCTCAACCCGATCTACATGATGAGTGACTCTGGTGCCCGTGGTAACGCGTCTAACTTTACTCAGCTTGCCGGAATGCGCGGTCTGATGGCCAACCCGGCTGGACGTATCATTGAGTTACCGATCAAATCTAGTTTCCGTGAAGGTCTGACAGTATTGGAGTACTTTATCTCCACTCACGGTGCGCGTAAAGGTCTTGCCGATACCGCCCTTAAAACTGCTGACTCAGGTTACCTTACACGCCGTCTTGTTGACGTTGCACAGGATGTTATCATCCGTGAAACTGATTGCGGAACTGACCGTGGCATCCTTGCTCAACCGCTTAGAGAAGGCACTGAAATCATTGAGCGCTTAGAAGAACGCTTAATCGGCCGTTTTGCAAGAAAACAAGTGAAACACCCTGAAACAGGTGAAGTGCTTGTAAACGAAAACGAACTGATCGATGAAGATAAAGCGATTGAAATCGTTGAAGCCGGCATTGAAGAAGTGTGGATCCGTTCTGCCTTCACATGTAATACGCCTCATGGTGTATGTAAACGATGCTATGGCCGAAACCTTGCGACTGGTACCGATGTAGAAGTCGGAGAAGCAGTTGGAATCATCGCTGCCCAATCAATCGGTGAGCCTGGTACACAGTTAACAATGCGTACATTCCATACAGGCGGGGTTGCAGGAGACGATATCACACAGGGTCTTCCGCGTATCCAAGAGCTTTTCGAAGCGCGTAATCCAAAAGGTCAGGCAACAATTACCGAAATCGACGGTACAGTCGTTGAAATCAATGAAGTTCGCGACAAACAGCAGGAAATTGTGGTTCAAGGCGCAGTTGAAACACGCTCTTATACGGCACCATATAACTCCCGCTTAAAAGTAGCGGAAGGAGATAAAATTACTCGAGGCCAAGTGCTGACAGAAGGTTCAATCGATCCGAAGGAACTTCTTAAAGTGACTGACCTGACTACTGTTCAAGAGTATCTTCTTCATGAGGTTCAAAAGGTTTACCGTATGCAGGGTGTTGAAATCGGCGATAAACACGTAGAAGTAATGGTTCGCCAAATGCTTCGCAAAGTACGTGTGATTGATGCCGGTGAGACTGATGTGCTTCCTGGCTCATTACTTGATATTCACCAATTTACTGAAGCGAACAAAAAGGTATTGCTGGAAGGCAAACGTCCTGCTACAGGCCGTCCTGTCTTACTCGGTATTACCAAAGCTTCTCTTGAAACTGATTCATTCTTATCTGCTGCTTCCTTCCAGGAAACAACACGTGTCCTTACAGACGCAGCGATCAAAGGTAAGCGTGACGAACTTCTCGGCCTGAAAGAGAATGTTATCATCGGTAAGCTTGTTCCGGCTGGTACTGGAATGATGAAATACCGAAAAGTAAAACCTGTTTCAAATGTTCAGCCGACTGAGGACATGGTTCCGGTTGAATAACTGATATCATGCTGCTGAGAGACTGCAAAACAGTCTTTCAGCAGTCATATTTAAATAAAAAAATCACTCTATGAGAAGATAGAAACTAAAAAATGTCATACCTTGTTGACATTCGTCTCCTAGAATGATAATATAACCAAGGTGCTCGAAATAAACCTGTTACTTTGGAGGATATGTTTATGTCTTATGATAAAGTATCACAGGCCAAATCAATTATTATTGGTACGAAGCAAACAGTGAAAGCTCTAAAACGAGGTTCAGTAAAGGAAGTAGTCGTTGCAAAAGACGCGGATCCTATTCTTACGTCAAGTGTGATAACACTTGCGAAAGATAATGGGATTGCTGTCTCGATGGTTGAATCCATGAAAAAGCTCGGCAAAGCCTGCGGAATTGAAGTAGGAGCAGCAGCTGTTGCCATTATGTTATAACGTACTTTTTGTTTTTGCGTGAGATTTATTCTCGTGTAAAGACATTGTTTTTTGCCTATTGATGAACCACCTGGGTATGTGGGTTATAAAACGTAATGAAGGGAGGAACAAAACATGCCTACAATTAATCAGCTAATTCGCAAAGGACGCGTGAGTAAAGTAGAAAACTCAAAGTCTCCTGCACTTAACAAAGGATACAACAGCTTTAAAAAAGAGCACACTAATGTATCTTCTCCACAAAAACGCGGGGTATGTACTCGTGTTGGTACAATGACACCGAAAAAACCGAACTCAGCACTTCGTAAATATGCTCGTGTTCGTTTGACTAACGGAATTGAGGTTACTGCTTACATTCCTGGTATCGGTCACAACCTGCAAGAGCACAGTGTTGTACTTATCCGCGGCGGACGTGTAAAAGACTTACCAGGGGTACGTTACCACATCGTTCGTGGGGCGCTTGACACTGCTGGAGTTGAAAACCGTGCGCAAGGCCGTTCTAAATACGGTACTAAACGTCCTAAAGCAAAATAATAAACGTATAAACGTATAATTGATGAAGGGAGGATATTCAGATGCCACGTAAAGGTCCTGTAGCAAAAAGAGACGTTTTACCTGATCCGATTTACAACTCTAAGCTTGTATCTCGTCTAATCAACAAAATGATGATCGACGGTAAAAAAGGTAAGTCTCAAACAATCCTATACAAGTCATTCGATATCATTAAAGAACGTACTGGCAATGATGCAATGGAGGTTTTCGAACAAGCATTGAAAAACATCATGCCTGTACTTGAAGTAAAAGCACGCCGTGTAGGTGGTGCGAACTACCAAGTTCCTGTAGAAGTTCGTCCTGAACGTCGTACTACTCTTGGACTTCGCTGGTTAGTTAACTATGCTCGTCTTCGCGGAGAAAAAACGATGGAAGAGCGTTTAGCTAACGAAATCCTTGACGCAGCTAACAACACTGGAGCTGCTGTTAAGAAACGTGAAGATACTCATAAGATGGCTGAAGCAAACAAAGCATTTGCTCACTATCGTTGGTAGGATTTATATACTAAAAAACACAATTTCCCAATAAGGAAGGAGAAATTACCCAATGGCAAGAGAGTTCTCCTTAGACAAAACTCGTAATATCGGGATCATGGCTCACATTGATGCCGGTAAAACGACTACTACAGAACGTATCTTGTTCTATACTGGTCGTATCCACAAAATTGGTGAAACTCATGAAGGAGCTTCACAAATGGACTGGATGGAGCAGGAACAAGAACGTGGTATCACAATCACTTCCGCTGCGACAACTGCACAGTGGAAAGGATACCGCGTAAACATCATCGATACTCCAGGACACGTAGACTTCACAGTTGAAGTTGAACGTTCTCTTCGTGTACTTGATGGTGCTGTTGCTGTACTTGACGCACAGTCTGGCGTTGAGCCTCAAACAGAAACTGTTTGGCGTCAAGCAACAACTTACGGAGTACCGCGTATCGTTTTCGTCAACAAAATGGACAAAATCGGTGCAGACTTCCTTTACTCTGTAGGAACTTTAAGAGATCGTCTTCAAGCTAACGCGCATGCAATTCAATTGCCGATCGGTGCTGAAGACAACTTCGAAGGTATCATTGACCTAGTAGAAAACGTTGCGTATTTCTACGAAGATGATCTTGGAACTCGTTCTGATGCTAAAGAAATCCCTGAAGAGTACAAAGAGCAAGCTGAAGAGCTTCGCAACAGCCTCATTGAAGCTGTATGTGAGCTTGATGAAGAGCTTATGGACAAATACCTTGAGGGTGAAGAGATCACTATTGACGAGTTAAAAGCAGGTATCCGTAAAGGTACTTTAAATGTTGAATTCTACCCAGTTCTTGTGGGTTCTGCCTTCAAAAACAAAGGTGTTCAATTAGTACTTGATGCTGTTCTTGACTACCTTCCTGCACCAACAGACGTTGCTGCAATCAAAGGTATACGTCCTGATACAAATGAAGAGATTGAGCGTCATTCTTCTGATGACGAGCCATTCTCTGCATTAGCATTTAAAGTTATGACTGACCCTTACGTTGGTAAGCTGACGTTCTTCCGTGTGTACTCTGGAACACTTGATTCTGGTTCATACGTGAAAAACTCAACTAAAGGCAAACGTGAGCGTGTTGGACGTATCCTTCAAATGCACGCCAACAGCCGTGAAGAAATCTCTACTGTATATGCAGGAGATATCGCAGCTGCTGTAGGTCTAAAAGATACTTCTACTGGAGATACTCTATGTGATGAAAAGGATCTAGTTATCCTTGAATCAATGGAATTCCCAGAACCAGTTATCGACGTTGCAATTGAGCCTAAATCAAAAGCTGACCAAGATAAAATGGGTATCGCTTTAGCAAAACTTGCTGAAGAGGATCCAACATTCCGTACTCAAACAAACCCGGAAACTGGTCAGACAATCATCTCTGGTATGGGTGAGCTTCACCTTGATATCATTGTTGATCGTATGAAGCGTGAATTCAAAGTAGAAGCTAACGTTGGTGCTCCTCAAGTTGCGTACCGTGAAACATTCCGTTCCGGTGCAAAAGTTGAAGGTAAATTCGTACGTCAGTCTGGTGGACGCGGTCAGTTCGGTCACGTTTGGATTGAATTCGAACCAAACGAAGAAGGCGCTGGCTTTGAATTCGAAAATGCGATTGTCGGTGGGGTTGTTCCTCGTGAATACATCCCAGCTGTTCAAGCAGGTCTAGAAGATTCACTTGAAAATGGTGTATTAGCTGGATTCCCGCTTATCGACATTAAAGCAAAACTTTTTGATGGATCTTACCATGATGTTGACTCAAACGAAATGGCATTTAAAGTTGCTGCTTCTATGGCATTGAAAAATGCAGTCAGCAAATGTAACCCAGTTCTTCTTGAACCAATCATGAAAGTAGAAGTGGTTATTCCTGAAGAATACATGGGAGACATCATGGGTGATGTTACTTCTCGTCGCGGACGCGTAGAAGGTATGGAAGCTCGCGGTAACGCGCAAGTTGTTCGTGCGATGGTTCCTCTTGCTGAAATGTTCGGTTACGCTACTGCCCTTCGTTCTAACACGCAAGGTCGCGGTACGTTCACTATGCACATGGATCACTACGAAGAAGTGCCGAAGAGCATTGCTGAAGAAATTATCAAAAAAAATAAAGGCGAATAATTGATTTTGCCTCTTAACTCAAGTATAACTACTATTGTAAGATGAGGAAGTGAAAGCTTTCTTTCACTTCCTATCACTCTATACATTACTAATTAAAAGCTCTTAAGGAGGATTTTAGAATGGCTAAAGAAAAATTCGACCGTTCCAAATCACATGCCAATATCGGTACAATTGGACACGTTGACCATGGTAAAACAACTTTAACTGCTGCTATCACAACAGTACTTCATAAGAAATCTGGTAAAGGTACAGCTATGGCGTACGATCAAATCGATGGTGCACCAGAAGAACGTGAGCGCGGTATCACAATCTCTACTGCACACGTTGAGTATGAAACTGAAACTCGTCACTATGCACACGTTGACTGCCCAGGACACGCTGACTATGTTAAAAACATGATCACTGGTGCTGCGCAAATGGACGGAGCTATCCTAGTAGTATCTGCTGCTGATGGCCCAATGCCACAAACTCGTGAGCACATCCTTCTTTCTAAAAACGTTGGTGTACCATACATCGTTGTATTCTTAAACAAATGCGACATGGTAGACGACGAAGAGCTTCTTGAACTAGTTGAAATGGAAGTTCGCGATCTTCTTAGCGAATACGACTTCCCTGGTGATGATGTACCAGTTATCAAAGGTTCTGCTCTTAAAGCTCTTGAAGGAGATGCTGAGTACGAAGCTAAAATCTTCGAACTTATGGATGCAGTTGATGAGTACATCCCAACTCCAGAACGTGACACTGAAAAACCATTCATGATGCCAGTTGAGGACGTATTCTCAATCACTGGTCGTGGTACAGTTGCTACTGGACGTGTTGAGCGTGGACAAGTTAAAGTCGGTGACGAAGTTGAAATCATCGGTCTTCAAGAAGAAAACAGCAAAACAACTGTTACTGGTGTTGAAATGTTCCGTAAGCTTCTTGATTACGCTGAAGCTGGAGACAACATTGGAGCCCTTCTTCGCGGTGTAGCTCGTGAAGATATCCAACGTGGTCAAGTACTTGCTAAACCAGGTACAATCACTCCACACAGCAAATTCAAAGCTGAAGTTTACGTTCTTTCTAAAGAAGAGGGTGGACGTCATACTCCATTCTTCTCTAACTACCGTCCTCAGTTCTACTTCCGTACAACTGACGTAACTGGTATCATCCATCTTCCAGAAGGCGTAGAAATGGTTATGCCTGGAGACAACACTGAAATGAACGTTGAGCTTATCTCTACAATCGCTATCGAAGAAGGAACTCGTTTCTCTATTCGTGAAGGCGGACGTACTGTTGGTTCAGGCGTTGTTTCTACAATCACTGAGTAATAGTATATTGAAAACGAGACCCTTTGGGTCTCGTTTTTTTGTGTACTTTTTTGTTTGCTTGTATAATAAGGTTTATCTTATTTGAGGAGCTATGGGTTATGAGTGAAAACACATCAATTTCTTTCATGAAAAAACTGAGGATCGAAAATACGAAGCAAATGCTCATGATCAATGGAAATGATATAGCGAACCCATTGCTGCTTTTTTTACATGGTGGACCCGGAGCATCGCAAATCGGATTTATCAGGAGCTATCAAAAGGAACTGGAACAGCACTTTACAGTTGTAAATTGGGATCAAAGGGGTTCAGGTCTTTCCTATACTAAACAGATTCCGCAGAGTTCAATGACAATCAGTCAAATCATTAAAGACACTATTCAAGTTACTGAATGGCTCTTAAATTACTTTTCAAAAACAAAAGTGTACCTTGCAGGACATTCTTGGGGTTCGCTGCTGGCTCTTCATGTACTGCAAGAAAGGCCGGATCTTTTTCACGCTTATTATGGAATCAGTCAGGTCACTAATACTCAGATGGAAGAAAAAACGGCCTATGATTCTCTGCGCAAGACAAATCGCTTTCTTTCAGTTGCCTTAGGCTTACTTGGCCCTCCACCTTGGAACAAGAAAATTCAGCACTTCATCTTTCGAGTCTGTATTGAACTGAGCAGGGGAGGATTCACTCATCATCGCCGGCACATTCTTACAGTATTGTGTCAGTTGCTTGCTGGAAATGAGTATGGAATAAAAAACATCTCTCGTTTCATCAGAGGACAGCTTTTCAGCGCAAAGTATTTAACTGATGATTTATTTCGTTTTGATGCATTTAAATCAGTTTCTTCTATTAAAGTACCGAGCTTTTTTATTTCGGGGAGACATGATTTGATCGTTCCTGCTGAAACATCGAAACAGTATTATCTGTTTGTGGATGCTCCTGAAAAGCGCTGGCATTATTTTAAAAACTCCGCCCACACGCCGCATATCGAGGAGCCTTCATTATTTGCCAATACTCTGAGTAAACACGCAGTGTACCACTTATGATAGAACAAAATTCCCTTATTCACTCGCTTCTTGATAAATAAGAAAAACACCTGTATAATACTAAAAGTGTGCAAATCATGCATATTCTAAATAAGTCTTGCAACATACGTCTATTTTCTGTATAATGGTGTATGTTGGTCTTTGACTGCGATGAAGTGAGAGGTTGCTGACACACCCGGCCGCTTTGCCATGGCAAGGTGTTCAGGTTTTTCTCACGGAGAACTGTCTAACGTGAAGTAGGCGAAAAGGAGGGAAAATAATGGCAAAACAAAAAATTCGTATTCGTTTGAAAGCATATGATCATAGAATCCTTGATCAATCTGCAGAGAAGATTGTTGAAACGGCAAAACGTTCTGGTGCCAGCGTATCTGGTCCGATTCCGTTGCCAACTGAAAAATCAGTTTACACAATCCTTCGTGCGGTGCACAAATACAAAGATTCTCGTGAGCAATTTGAAATGCGTACACATAAACGTTTAATCGACATTGTGAACCCAACACCACAAACTGTTGATGCGCTCATGCGATTAGACTTACCATCTGGTGTCGATATCGAAATTAAACTTTAATTCTAAAATATAGAATGATCTTAATAGGAGGTGTGACGAATGACCAAAGGAATCTTAGGAAGAAAAATTGGTATGACGCAAGTATTCGCAGAAAACGGTGATCTTATTCCGGTAACTGTTATTGAAGCTGCTCCGAACGTTGTTCTCCAAAAGAAAACAGCTGAAAACGACGGCTACGAAGCAATCCAGCTTGGTTTTGACGACAAGCGCGAAAAGCTTTCTAACAAACCTGAACAAGGACACGTTGCTAAAGCGGAAACTGCTCCTAAGCGCTTCGTAAAAGAATTACGCGGAGTGGAAATGGATGCGTATGAAGTTGGTCAGGAAGTCAAGGTTGAAATTTTCTCTGCTGGAGAAATTGTAGATGTAACAGGAGTATCTAAAGGTAAAGGTTTCCAAGGTGCGATCAAGCGCCACGGACAATCTCGCGGACCTATGTCTCACGGTTCACGCTACCACCGTCGTCCTGGTTCAATGGGACCTGTAGATCCTAACCGTGTATTCAAAGGTAAATTATTACCTGGACGTATGGGCGGAGAGCAGATCACTGTTCAAAACCTTGAAGTCGTAAAAGTTGATGCGGAACGCAATCTTCTTTTGATCAAAGGTAACGTACCTGGTGCGAGAAAATCTTTAATCACTGTTAAAAGTGCTGTTAAATCTAAATAACTCTCTTAGGAAAGGAGGAAATTGATCATGCCAAAAGTAGCATTATACAACCAAAACGGTTCTACTGCTGGTGACATCGAATTAAACGCTTCTGTATTTGGAATTGAGCCAAATGAAAGTGTTGTATTCGACGCTATTCTTATGCAAAGAGCTTCCTTACGTCAAGGATCTCACAAAGTAAAAAATCGTTCTGAAGTACGCGGCGGAGGTCGTAAACCATGGCGTCAAAAAGGTACTGGACGTGCCCGTCAAGGTTCTATCCGTTCACCGCAATGGCGCGGAGGTGGTGTCGTATTCGGCCCAACACCACGCAGCTATTCTTATAAATTACCTAAAAAAGTTCGCCGCTTGGCAATCAAATCAGTATTGTCTTCTAAAGTAAACGACAACAACATCATCGTACTTGAAGATCTTACTCTTGATACGGCTAAAACAAAAGAAATGGCAGCTATCCTTAAAGGATTATCTGTTGAGAAAAAAGCTTTAATCGTAACTGCAGATGCTAACGAAGCAGTAGCTTTATCTGCTCGCAACATTCCTGGAGTTACTGTAGTTGAAGCTAACGGAATCAACGTTTTAGACGTTGTCAACCACGAGAAGCTTCTGATTACAAAAGCAGCGGTTGAAAAAGTAGAGGAGGTGCTTGCATAATGAAAGATCCTCGTGATGTTCTAAAGCGCCCCGTCATTACTGAACGTTCTGCTGATTTAATGGCTGAAAAGAAATATACTTTTGAAGTTGATGTAAGAGCTAACAAAACAGAAGTGAAAGACGCGGTTGAAAGCATCTTTGGAGTGAAAGTTGACAAAGTCAACATCATGAACTACAAAGGTAAATCAAAACGTGTTGGACGCTACACTGGTATGACTAGCCGTCGCAGAAAAGCGATCGTAAAACTTACTGCAGACAGCAAAGAAATCGAAATTTTTGAAGCTTAATTATCTGTAAAAAGAAGGAGGGAAATTCAAAATGGCGATTAAAAAGTATAAACCGACCTCTAATGGACGTCGTGGCATGACAACTTCAGATTTTGCTGAAATCACGACTGACAAGCCGGAAAAATCCTTGCTTGCTCCCCTTCACAAAAAAGGCGGACGTAACAACCAAGGTAAATTGACTGTACGTCACCAAGGTGGCGGACATAAACGCCAATACCGTGTTATCGACTTCAAACGCGATAAAGATGGTATACCTGGACGCGTTGCTACAGTTGAATACGATCCAAACCGTTCAGCTAACATCGCTCTAATCAACTATGCAGACGGAGAAAAACGTTACATTCTTGCTCCAAAAGGAATTCAAGTGGGTACTGAAATCATGTCAGGTCCAGAAGCTGACATCAAAGTAGGTAATGCACTTCCACTTATCAACATCCCTGTTGGTACAGTTGTGCATAACATTGAATTAAAACCTGGCAAAGGCGGACAGCTTGTACGTTCAGCTGGTACATCTGCTCAGGTTCTTGGTAAAGAAGGTAAATACGTTCTTGTACGTCTTAACTCTGGAGAAGTTCGCATGATTCTTTCTGCTTGCCGTGCTTCTATCGGTCAAGTAGGTAACGAACAGCACGAACTTATCAACATTGGTAAAGCTGGACGTTCTCGCTGGAAAGGCATCCGTCCAACAGTTCGTGGTTCTGTAATGAACCCTAACGATCACCCACACGGTGGTGGTGAAGGACGTGCGCCAATCGGACGTAAATCACCAATGTCTCCATGGGGCAAACCAACTCTTGGATTCAAGACACGTAAGAAAAAGAACAAATCTGATAAATTTATCGTACGTCGTCGCAAAAATAAATAACGGGGTTGTCTACGGTTCACTTCGGACCGTAGTGCAATCACGAAGGGAGGTTCCAAAATGGCTCGCAGCTTGAAAAAAGGACCATTTGTCGATGGACACTTGATGACAAAAATCGAGAAATTAAATGAAACAGACAAGAAACAAGTCGTAAAAACTTGGTCTCGTCGTTCTACTATTTTCCCACAGTTTATTGGTCACACAATCGCAGTCTATGACGGACGTAAACACGTGCCTGTATTCATCTCTGAAGATATGGTAGGGCATAAGTTGGGTGAATTCGCTCCAACTCGTACGTACAAAGGTCATGCTAGTGATGACAAAAAAACAAGACGCTAAGAGAGGAGGCTTTTAAATGCAAGCTAAAGCTGTTGCAAGAACAGTCCGTATTGCTCCTCGTAAAGCACGTCTAGTAATGGACCTGATTCGAGGCAAGCAAGTAGGTGAAGCAGTGTCAATCTTGAACCTAACACCGAGAGCTGCTTCTCCAATTATCGAGAAAGTATTAAAATCCGCTATTGCAAATGCTGAGCATAACTATGAAATGGACGCTAACAACCTGGTTATTTCTCAAGCATTCGTTGACGAAGGCCCTACGTTAAAAAGATTCCGCCCACGTGCTATGGGACGTGCGAGCCAAATCAACAAACGTACGAGCCACATTACAATCGTTGTATCAGAAAAGAAGGAGGGATAAGTAGTGGGTCAAAAGGTAAATCCAGTCGGTCTTCGTATCGGAGTCATTCGTGATTGGGAATCTAAGTGGTACGCTGGTAAAGATTACGCTGACTTCCTGCACGAAGATTTAAGAATTCGTGAATACATTAGCAAACGACTTTCTGACGCTTCTGTTTCTAAAGTTGAAATCGAACGCGCAGCAAATCGTGTTAACATTACGATCCACACAGCTAAGCCTGGTATGGTTATCGGTAAAGGCGGTTCTGAAGTTGAAGCACTTCGTAAAGCCCTTAACAGCCTTACTGGCAAGCGTGTACACATTAACATTCTTGAAATCAAAAGAGCAGATCTTGATGCACAGCTAGTTGCTGACAACATCGCTCGTCAATTAGAAAACCGTGTATCTTTCCGCCGTGCGCAGAAACAACAAATCCAACGCACAATGCGTGCTGGAGCACAAGGTGTGAAAACAATGGTTTCTGGTCGTCTTGGCGGTGCAGATATCGCTCGTTCTGAATACTACAGTGAAGGAACTGTTCCATTGCACACATTACGTGCGGACATTGACTATGCAACATCTGAAGCTGACACTACTTACGGTAAGCTTGGTGTAAAAGTCTGGATCTATCGTGGAGAGGTTCTTCCTACTAAGAAGAAAACTGAGGAAGGAGGAAAATAATATGTTATTACCTAAACGCGTTAAATATCGCAGAGAGCATCGCGGAAAAATGCGTGGCCGTGCGAAAGGCGGTACTGAAGTACATTTCGGTGAGTTCGGTATCCAAGCTCTAGAAGCTTCTTGGATCACTAACCGTCAAATCGAAGCTGCCCGTATTGCGATGACTCGTTACATGAAACGTGGCGGTAAAGTTTGGATCAAAATTTTCCCTTCTAAACCTTACACTGCTAAACCACTTGAGGTACGTATGGGATCCGGTAAAGGGGCTCCAGAAGGTTGGGTAGCTGTTGTAAAACCGGGCAAAGTTTTATTTGAAATTTCTGGTGTGTCTGAAGAGGTTGCTCGTGAAGCACTTCGTCTTGCATCTCACAAATTGCCAATTAAAACGAAGTTCGTAAAACGTGAAGAAATTGGTGGTGAATCAAATGAAAGCTAATGAAATTCGTGACCTTACCACTGCTGAAATTGAACAAAAAGTAAAGTCTCTTAAAGAAGAACTTTTCAATCTTCGCTTTCAATTAGCGACAGGACAACTTGAAAATACTGCTCGCATTCGTGAAGTGCGCAAAGCTATCGCGCGCATGAAAACTGTGATTCGTGAAAGAGAAATTGCTGCTAATAAATAATCACTGAGGGGAGGTCGTGAGCATGAGCGAACGTAACCAACGCAAAGTTTACCAAGGCCGTGTTGTTTCTGACAAAATGGATAAAACCATCACTGTTGTTGTTGAAACATACAAGAAACATTCACTTTACGGTAAACGCGTAAAATACTCAAAGAAATTCAAAGCACATGATGAAAATAATCAAGCGAAAATCGGTGACATCGTAAAGATCATGGAAACTCGTCCATTGTCTGCAACTAAGCGTTTCCGTCTAGTTGAAGTTGTCGAAGAAGCTGTTATTATCTAATAAAGTTCGGAATTCTTTTTTCCGAAGGGAGGTAACAAATAATGATTCAACAAGAGACTCGTTTAAAAGTAGCTGACAACTCTGGCGCACGTGAAGTACTTACTATTAAAGTTCTTGGTGGTTCTGGTCGTAAAACAGCTAACATTGGTGATGTAATTGTTTGCACGGTTAAACAAGCAACACCAGGAGGCGTTGTCAAAAAAGGTGAAGTCGTAAAAGCTGTTATCGTTCGCACTAAAAGCGGAGCGCGCAGAAGTGACGGTTCATACATCAGCTTCGATGAGAATGCATGTGTTATCATCCGTGACGACAAGAGCCCGCGTGGAACTCGTATCTTCGGACCAGTTGCTCGTGAATTGCGTGAAAACAACTTTATGAAAATTGTTTCTCTAGCTCCAGAAGTTATCTAATGAAATAAATGCCTTATTCAAGGAGGTGCGATCAGGATGCATGTAAAAAAAGGCGATAAAGTTATGGTTATCTCTGGTAAAGATAAAGGTAAACAAGGAACAATCCTTGCTGCTTTCCCTAAAAAGGACCGCGTTTTAGTTGAAGGTGTTAACATGGTAAAGAAACACTCTAAACCAACTCAAGCTAACCCTCAAGGCGGTATTTCTAATCAAGAGGCGCCAATTCATGTATCAAACGTTATGCCGCTCGATCCTAAAACAGGTGAAGTGACTCGCGTAGGATACAAAGTGGAAGATGGCAAAAAAGTTCGTGTAGCAAAAAAATCTGGGCAAGTTCTAGATAAATAGTATTAAAGGAAGGGAGGTCTATCTCATGAACCGCCTTAAAGAAAAGTACAATAAAGAAATTGCACCTGCTTTAATGACTAAGTTCAACTATGACTCAGTTATGCAAGTGCCTAAAATTGAAAAAATCGTAATCAACATGGGTGTTGGTGACGCTGTTCAAAACGCAAAAGCAATCGACAGTGCTGTTGAAGAATTAACGTTTATCGCAGGTCAAAAACCTGTCGTTACTCGTGCGAAGAAATCAATTGCTGGATTCCGTCTTCGTGAAGGAATGCCTATCGGTGCGAAAGTAACTCTTCGCGGAGAGCGCATGTATGATTTCCTTGATAAACTTATTTCTGTATCTTTACCGCGTGTACGTGACTTCCGCGGGGTTTCTAAAAAATCTTTCGACGGTCGCGGTAACTACACACTTGGTATCAAAGAACAGTTAATCTTCCCTGAAATTGACTACGATAAAGTAACAAAGGTTCGCGGAATGGACATCGTTATTGTAACGACTGCTAATTCTGATGAAGAGGCTCGTGAGCTATTAACTCAAGTAGGTATGCCGTTCCAGAAATAATCAATGAAAGGGAGGCGAAATCGTGGCTAAGAAGTCAATGATTGCGAAACAACAACGTACACCAAAGTTTAAAGTACAAGAGTACACTCGCTGTGAACGCTGCGGACGTCCGCATTCAGTCATTCGTAAATTTAAACTTTGCCGTATTTGTTTCCGTGAGCTTGCATATAAAGGACAAATTCCTGGCGTGAAAAAAGCCAGCTGGTAATCCCCAAGAAAGGGAAGGAGGTAATTATATAATGGTTATGACAGATCCAATTGCAGATATGCTGACTCGTATTCGTAATGCAAACATGGTACGTCATGAGAAGCTTGAAATTCCTGCTTCTAAATTGAAAAGAGAAATTGCTGAAATTTTAAAGCGTGAAGGTTTCATTCGTGACGTTGAGTTCGTAGAAGACAGTAAACAAGGTATCATCCGCGTTTTCTTGAAATACGGACAAAATAACGAGCGCGTAATCACTGGTCTTAAAAGAATCAGCAAACCTGGTTTGCGTGTTTATGCTAAATCTAATGAAGTACCGCGTGTACTTAACGGTCTAGGAATCGCAATTCTTTCTACATCACATGGCGTTTTAACGGACAAAGAAGCCCGTGCAAAACAAGCTGGTGGAGAAGTATTAGCATACGTTTGGTAAAAAGTTTAACATGAATGGAGGTGTTTGGTATGTCTCGTGTAGGTAAGAAGCTACTTGAGATTCCTTCTGATGTTACAGTAACGTTAAACGATAACAATACTGTAGCTGTGAAAGGACCAAAAGGAGAATTAACTCGTACGTTTCACCCTGATATGGAGATTAAAATAGAGGACAATGTGCTTACAGTCGCTCGTCCTTCTGATCAAAAAGAGCACCGTGCCCTGCATGGTACGACTCGCAGTCTGCTTGGCAACATGGTGGAAGGCGTATCTAAAGGATTTGAAAGAGGTTTGGAATTAGTCGGTGTCGGTTACCGTGCGTCTAAATCCGGAAATAAACTTGTTTTAAACGTTGGATACTCTCACCCTGTTGAGATCGTCCCTGAAGAAGGCATCGATATCGAAGTTCCTTCTCAAACTAAAGTAGTCGTTAAAGGTACAGACAAAGAACGTGTAGGAGCTATTGCTGCTAACATTCGCGCTGTCCGTTCTCCAGAGCCTTACAAAGGTAAAGGAATCCGCTACGAAGGTGAAGTTGTTCGCCGTAAAGAAGGTAAATCTGCTAAGTAAGATCGCTTAAAGTGAAGAAAGGAGTGACCTAGATGATTACGAAAACTAGCAAAAATGCTGCTCGTCTTAAAAGACACGCTCGTGTTCGCGCTAAACTTTCTGGTACTGCTGAAAGACCGCGTCTTAACGTTTTCCGTTCAAACAAGCACATTTACGCTCAAATCATCGATGATGTAAATGGTGTAACACTTGCTAGTGCATCTACTCTCGATAAAGACTTGAACGTTGAAAGCACTGGAGATACTTCAGCTGCTGCTAAAGTTGGAGAATTAGTTGCAAAACGCGCTGCTGAAAAAGGCGTTTCTGACGTAGTATTTGACCGTGGCGGATACTTATACCATGGACGTGTAAAAGCTTTGGCTGATGCCGCTCGTGAAGCTGGACTTAAATTTTAATAAAAGAAGGAGGGACACATGATTATGCGTCGTATTGACCCAAGCAAATTAGAGTTAGAAGAACGCTTAGTTACGGTTAACCGCGTAGCGAAAGTTGTTAAAGGTGGTCGTCGTTTCCGCTTCGCAGCTCTAGTCGTTGTCGGTGACAAAAACGGACACGTAGGATTCGGTACTGGTAAAGCACAAGAAGTACCAGAAGCGATCCGCAAAGCTGTTGAAGATGCGAAAAAGAATTTAATTGAAGTACCAATGGTTGGAACTACAATTCCACATGAAATCATCGGACGTTTCGGTGCAGGTAACATCTTGTTAAAACCTGCTTCTGAAGGTACTGGAGTTATCGCTGGAGGCCCTGTACGTGCGGTACTTGAGCTTGCTGGTGTAGCTGACATCCTTTCTAAGTCTTTAGGTTCTAACACACCGATCAACATGATTCGTGCAACACTTCAAGGCTTAAGTGAACTTAAGCGTGCTGAAGAGGTTGCGAAGCTTCGTGGAAAATCTGTAGAAGAACTGTTAGGATAAGGAGGGAATATTAATGGCTAAATTAGAAATTACCCTCAAACGAAGTGTAATCGGTCGCCCGGAAGATCAACGCGTTACTGTGAGAACACTTGGTTTAAAGAAAACAAACCAAACTGTTGTTCATGAAGACAACGCTGCGATTCGTGGTATGATTAATAAAGTATCTCATTTAGTTTCTGTTAAAGAACAATAAAAATAATTGATCGGATAAGGAGGTGTCCTAATGAAACTTCATGAATTAAAACCTTCAGAAGGTTCACGCAAAACGCGTAATCGCGTAGGTCGTGGTATTGGTTCTGGCAACGGTAAAACAGCTGGTAAAGGTCACAAAGGTCAAAACGCTCGTTCTGGCGGCGGTGTACGCCCAGGGTTCGAGGGGGGACAAATGCCTTTATTCCAACGTCTTCCTAAACGCGGTTTTACTAACATTAACCGTAAGGAATACGCTGTAGTCAACCTAGACAAATTGAACGGTTTTGCAGAAGGAACGGAAGTCACTCCTGAACTTCTTCTTGAGACTGGTGTTATAAGCAAACTTAATGCAGGAGTAAAGATTCTTGGCAACGGTAAATTAGAGAAAAAATTAACTGTAAAAGCCAATAAATTCTCTGCTTCTGCGAAAGAAGCTGTTGAAGCTGCTGGCGGTACAGCTGAGGTGATCTAACTTGTTTAAAACAATCTCCAACTTTATGCGTGTGAGTGATATCCGGAATAAAATCATATTCACTTTACTCATGCTTATCGTCTTTCGCATAGGTGCGTTTATTCCTGTGCCGTATGTTAACGCTGATGTGTTACAGGCACAGTCTCAAATGGGAGTATTTGATCTTCTTAATACATTTGGCGGCGGTGCGCTTTACCAATTCTCTATTTTCGCAATGGGGATTACTCCTTACATCACAGCTTCAATCATCATCCAGCTGCTTCAGATGGATGTTGTGCCGAAGTTTACTGAGTGGTCTAAGCAGGGTGAAGTCGGCCGCCGTAAATTGGCTCAGTTCACAAGATACTTTACGATTGTCCTTGGATTTATCCAAGCGTTGGGTATGTCATACGGATTTAACAATTTGGCTAACGGATTGCTGATTGAAAAATCCGGCGTATCCACATATCTGATCATCGCTTTAGTACTCACTGGCGGAACTGCCTTTTTAATGTGGCTTGGAGAACAAATCACATCTCATGGAGTAGGCAACGGAATATCGATCATTATCTTCGCGGGGATTGTGTCTAGTATTCCGAAAACGGTTGGACAAATATATGAGACTCAATTTGTCGGCAGCAACGATCAGCTGTTTATTCATATTGTGAAAGTCGCTCTTCTTGTGATTGCGATTTTAGCAGTTATTGTTGGAGTTATTTTCATTCAGCAAGCTGTACGGAAAATTGCGATTCAATATGCTAAAGGCACAGGTCGTTCACCTGCTGGCGGAGGTCAGTCTACTCACCTTCCATTGAAAGTGAATCCTGCCGGTGTTATTCCAGTAATCTTTGCGGTTGCGTTTTTAATAACACCGCGTACGATCGCGTCATTCTTTGGAACAAACGATGTGACAAAGTGGATTCAAGCCAACTTTGACAATACACATCCGGTGGGGATGACTATATATGTTGCGTTAATTATTGCCTTTACGTACTTTTATGCTTTTGTCCAGGTTAATCCTGAACAAATGGCTGATAACCTTAAAAAACAGGGTGGCTATATCCCGGGGGTTCGTCCAGGGAAAATGACTCAAGATAGAATTACGAGCATTTTGTATCGACTTACGTTTGTGGGTGCTTTATTCTTAGCCGTGATTTCCATTCTTCCTATCTTTTTCATTCAATTCGCTGGATTGCCTCAAAGTGCACAAATTGGCGGAACATCTTTGTTAATTGTTGTCGGGGTAGCCTTGGAGACAATGAAACAACTAGAAAGCCAGTTGGTGAAACGAAACTACCGTGGATTTATGAAAAACTAGAGGAAATGGATTTATCCATTCCCTCTTAATTAAGAGAGGACGGGGGAAATCCGAATGAACTTAGTCTTAATGGGGCTTCCTGGTGCCGGTAAAGGTACACAGGGCGAACGAATTGTTGAGGATTATGGAATACCTCACATCTCAACAGGAGATATGTTCCGTGCTGCTATGAAAGAGGAAACATCACTCGGACTCGAAGCAAAATCTTATATTGATAAGGGAGAGCTCGTACCTGATGAAGTCACAATTGGAATTGTCAAAGAAAGACTTGGCAAAGATGATTGTGAAAGAGGTTTTCTTCTGGACGGATTTCCGCGAACAGTCGCTCAAGCCGAAGCTCTTGAAGAAATTCTTGAAGAATACGGCAAGCCGATTGATTATGTCATTAACATTAAAGTTGATAAAGATTCTTTAATGGAACGTCTGACTGGACGCAGAATTTGCAGTGTTTGCGGCACAACCTATCATTTAGTCTTTAATCCGCCGAAAACGCCGGGTGTTTGTGATAAAGACGGAGGCGAACTCTATCAACGGGCAGATGATAATGAGGAAACAGTCTCTAAACGGCTTGAGGTAAACATGAAGCAGACTCAGCCTTTACTCGATTTCTATTCTGAGAAAGGTTATCTTGTAAACGTGAATGGCCAGCAGGACATTCAAGATGTTTATGCAGATGTGAAGGATCTTCTTGGAGGATTAAAAAAATGATTATCTGTAAAACCCCACGTGAACTTGGTATCATGCGGGAAGCAGGGCGAATCGTGGCTTTGACTCATGAAGAGTTAAAAAAGCACATTAAACCAGGAATCTCGACAAAAGAATTGGATCAAATTGCCGAACGTTTTATTAAGAAGCAGGGTGCAATCCCATCTTTTAAGGGGTATAATGGGTTTCGCGGGAGCATTTGCGTATCAGTGAATGAAGAGCTCGTTCACGGCATTCCTGGCAGCAGGGTGCTGCGTGACGGTGACATCATCAGTATTGATATCGGTGCTAAATTAAATGGTTATCATGGTGACTCTGCATGGACATATCCGGTAGGAAACATCAGTGATGATGATAAAAAACTTCTGGAAGTGACAGAGGAATCTTTATATAAAGGCTTGCAGGAAGCAAAACCAGGTGAACGTTTGTCGAATATTTCCCACGCAATACAAACGTATGTCGAAAATGAGCAGTTTTCAGTTGTTAGGGAGTATGTCGGACATGGTGTTGGTCAAGACTTGCATGAGGACCCGCAAATTCCTCATTACGGTCCGCCCAACAAAGGACCACGGCTTAAACCTGGCATGGTTCTCGCTATTGAACCTATGGTGAACGCTGGCAGCCGCTATGTGAAAACTTTGGCTGATAACTGGACGGTTGTAACGGTAGATGGGAAAAAGTGTGCTCATTTTGAACATACAATTGCGATTACGGAAACGGGTTTTGATATACTGACAAAAGTCTAGATGATGACATCATTCCGAAGGCAGATGTTTTTCCGGCTTGATAGGGCAGAAGGTTCGGTTTAACATTGGCAGGAGCGAATTCATCTTGCCGTTGTCGGTGGAATTGTAATCATCATGTACTAATAGCAGACGGAGAAAAGCGTACATTTCATTCTCCTAAGAAATAGAATATCAATCATTTAACCCTTTATGATTGCGTATCTCCGGAAGTTCAGAACAGTATAAACGAAACAGGGCGTGTGACAAACGGAAAACTGAGATTTTCTCTTTTGAAATTTGTCAGAAAGCAAGTTACTGATTTGAAGAAGGGAGAACACTTGAATGGCGAAAGACGATGTAATTGAAGTGGAAGGTACGATAGTCGAAACATTGCCAAACGCGATGTTCAAAGTTGAACTCGAAAATGGACACACTGTTTTGGCTCACGTATCTGGTAAAATCCGCATGCACTTCATTCGCATTTTACCTGGAGACAAAGTTACGGTAGAATTATCTCCATATGACTTAACTCGTGGCAGGATTACGTACCGTTACAAATAAAGCACTCCGGAAACTGAAGGAGGTTGGAAACACATGAAAGTGAGACCATCAGTTAAACCAATCTGCGAAAAATGTAAAGTTATTCGCAGAAAAGGAAAAGTAATGGTGATCTGTGAAAATCCAAAGCATAAACAAAAACAAGGATAATTTATAAGGAGGTGCCCAGAGAATGGCTCGTATTGCTGGTGTAGATATCCCACGTGACAAACGTGTTGTTATTTCTTTAACATATGTCTTCGGAATTGGCCGCACAACGGCTCAGCAAGTCTTGAAAGAGGCTGGTGTTTCAGAAGATACTCGTGTGCGTGATCTTACTGAAGAAGAACTTGGTAAAATCCGTGATGTTATTGACAAACTGAAAGTAGAAGGTGACCTTCGCCGTGAAGTTTCTCTTAACATTAAGCGTCTGATCGAAATCGGAAGCTACCGCGGAATCCGTCATCGCAGAGGTTTGCCTGTTCGCGGACAAAACTCTAAAAACAATGCGCGTACTCGTAAAGGTCCGCGTCGTACTGTAGCTAACAAGAAAAAATAAGTAAGGGAGGTACCTAAACAATGGCTGCTGCTCGTAAATCTAACACGCGTAAACGTCGCGTGAAAAAGAATATTGAGTCTGGAATTGCTCATATTCGTTCAACTTTCAATAACACGATCGTTACGATCACTGACACTCATGGTAATGCTCTTTCTTGGTCTAGTGCCGGAGCTCTAGGATTCAGAGGTTCTCGTAAATCTACTCCTTTTGCTGCACAAATGGCTGCAGAAACAGCTGCTAAAGGTTCAATCGAACATGGACTTAAAACTCTTGAGGTTACTGTAAAAGGCCCTGGTTCAGGTCGTGAAGCTGCTATCCGTGCGCTTCAAGCTGCTGGATTAGAAGTCACTGCTATCAGAGACGTAACTCCTGTTCCTCATAACGGATGCCGTCCACCAAAACGTCGCCGCGTGTAATTTGTTTGTATAGATTTTGTGTCCCTGTCAATAATGGGTTATGATACAGTTATTTATTAAACGAATGCACCGACTCGTTGCCTGAGCACATACGGGACTAAACAATGGGGAATTTCGGATGGAATCTCATATGATTCTATTCGAGGTTTCGACGTTTTGAAGGAGGGTTTTAAGTAATGATCGAGATTGAAAAACCAAAAATCGAAACGGTTGAAATCAGCGACGATGCCAAATTTGGTAAGTTTGTCGTAGAGCCACTTGAGCGTGGATATGGTACAACTCTGGGTAACTCCTTACGTCGTATCCTCTTATCCTCACTCCCTGGTGCCGCTGTAACATCAATCCAGATAGATGGTGTACTGCACGAATTCTCGACAATTGAAGGCGTTGTGGAAGATGTTACAACGATTATCTTAAACATTAAAAAGCTTGCATTGAAAATCTACTCTGATGAAGAGAAGACGCTAGAAATTGATGTACAGGGTGATGGAACTGTAACAGCAGCTGATATTACACACGACAGTGATGTAGAGATCTTAAATCCTGATCTTCATATCGCGACTCTTGGTGAGAATGCGAGTTTCCGAGTTCGCCTTACTGCTCAAAGAGGACGTGGGTATACGCCTGCTGACGCAAACAAAAGAGACGATCAGCCTATCGGCGTGATTCCGATCGATTCAATCTATACGCCAGTTTCTCGTGTATCTTATCAAGTAGAGAACACTCGTGTAGGCCAGGTTGCAAACTATGACAAACTTACACTTGATGTTTGGACTGATGGAAGCACTGGACCTAAAGAAGCGATTGCGCTTGGTTCAAAGATTTTAACTGAACACCTTAATATATTCGTTGGTTTAACTGACGAAGCTCAGCATGCTGAAATCATGGTTGAAAAAGAAGAAGATCAAAAAGAGAAAGTTCTTGAAATGACGATTGAAGAATTGGATCTTTCTGTTCGTTCTTACAACTGCTTAAAGCGTGCGGGTATCAACACGGTTCAAGAGCTTGCGAACAAGACGGAAGAAGATATGATGAAAGTTCGTAATCTAGGACGTAAATCACTTGAAGAAGTGAAAGCGAAACTAGAAGAACTTGGACTCGGACTTCGCAAAGACGATTGACTAGTTTCCCTTGTGAACTAGGATTTTCGTGTGTTTATAATTCAGAAAAAGCATTCCAATAAAGGAGGGGACATCACATGTCATACAGAAAACTAGGACGTACGAGTGCACAGCGTAAGGCTATGCTTCGTGATCTTACAACTGATTTGATCATCAACGAAAGAATCGAAACAACTGAAACACGTGCGAAAGAACTTCGCTCTGTAGTTGAAAAAATGATCACGCTTGGCAAACGCGGTGATCTTCACGCTCGCCGTCAAGCTGCTGCATACATCCGCAACGAGGTTGCTAACGAAGAAAATAACCAAGATGCACTTCAAAAATTATTCTCTGACATTGCAACTCGTTACGAGGAGCGCCAAGGTGGATACACACGTATTATGAAGCTTGGTCCTCGCCGTGGTGACGGAGCACCAATGGCAATTATCGAATTGGTTTAATCACATATTTTTGTGTATCTAAAGAAGGGCGGGACAGTTTCTAACTGGATCTATGCCCTTTTTTTAGATACTGCAACTTTTTCAATAGAGAGACAAGCAGAGTATGAGCTGAGAGGAGGCCGGTTGTCCGTGAATCAAAATCAGTTGATATCGGTAGAGGATATCGTTTTTCGATATCGGAAAGACGCAGAAAGACGAGCACTAGATGGCGTCTCCCTGCAGGTGTATGAGGGTGAATGGCTTGCAATTGTAGGTCATAACGGTTCAGGGAAATCAACACTGGCCCGGGCATTGAATGGTTTAATCCTTCCTGAATCAGGCGACATAAAGGTTGCTGGAATTCAACTGACAGAAAAGTCAGTGTGGGAAGTGCGTAAGAAGATTGGAATGGTCTTTCAAAATCCGGATAACCAATTTGTCGGAACGACAGTTCGCGATGATGTGGCTTTTGGTTTAGAAAACAATGGTGTACCGCGGGAAGAAATGATTGAGAGAGTAGATTGGGCTGTCAAACAGGTCAACATGCAGGATTTTCTTGATCAAGAGCCGCACCATCTCTCCGGAGGCCAAAAGCAGAGAGTTGCGATAGCAGGGATTATTGCCGCACGTCCTGATATTATTATCTTAGATGAAGCAACATCCATGCTTGACCCGATCGGGCGAGAAGAAGTGCTTGAAACGGTAAGACATTTAAAAGAGCAAGGCATGGCAACTGTCATCTCGATTACACATGATCTGAATGAGGCAGCAAAAGCTGACAGAATCATTGTCATGAATGGCGGTAAGAAATATGCCGAGGGTACGCCTGAAGAAATTTTTAAATTGAATAAGGAACTTGTGCGAATCGGGCTTGATTTACCCTTCTCATTCCAGCTCAGCCAGCTCTTAAGAGAAAATGGACTGGCTTTGGAAGAAAATCATTTGACTCAGGAAGGGCTGGTGAACGAGCTATGGACATTACAATCAAAGATGTAGAGCATCGCTATCAGATAAAGACGCCGTTTGAGCGCCTTGCCCTGTATGATATCAATGCATCGATTAAGGAAGGCAGCTATGTGGCCGTAATAGGGCATACAGGCTCCGGTAAATCCACTCTTCTTCAGCACCTGAATGGTCTCCTGAAGCCTACAAAGGGGCATATTTCATTAGGCAGTACCGTTATACAGGCAGGAAAAAAGAATAAAGAGCTTAAATCCCTCCGAAAAAAAGTCGGAATCGTTTTCCAATTCCCCGAACATCAATTATTCGAAGAAACAGTTCTCAAAGATATTTCATTTGGACCGATGAACTTTGGTGTGAAAAAGGAAGACGCTGAACAAAAAGCGAGAGAGATGCTGAAGCTTGTAGGTTTATCTGAAGAGCTTCTGGACAGATCACCTTTTGAATTAAGCGGAGGACAAATGCGCAGGGTTGCAATTGCCGGGGTGCTTGCAATGGATCCTGAAGTGCTTGTTCTCGATGAGCCGACAGCAGGGCTGGATCCAAGAGGGCGAAAAGAGATCATGGACATGTTTTATGAGCTCCACCAACGGGGAAACCTGACGACAATTCTTGTCACCCACAGCATGGAAGATGCGGCTGCCTATGCTGATGAAATGATCGTGATGCATAAAGGAACTATCCAGGCATCAGGCAGTCCGCGAGACCTGTTCTCAAAAGGGGAAGAAATGGCCGGCTGGGGGCTGGATATTCCGGAAACGATTAAATTCCAAAGACAGCTGGAAGCCGCACTTGGTGTCAAATTTAAAGAACCTCTGCTCACAATAGAAGATGCCGCTGCTGAAATCCGTGCTCTTTTTCAGGGGGGAAAAACCTTATGATGGACAGCATGATTATCGGCAAGTATGTGCCGGGTTCATCGCTTGTGCACCGGCTTGATCCAAGAACAAAATTGGTTACGATCTTTTTGTTTGTCTGTATCGTTTTCCTGGCCAATAATGTGCAGACATATGCGGTGGTTGGTTTATTTACAGCAGGCGTTGTTTCCTTAACAAGAGTTCCTTTTTCCTTTTTGATGAAAGGGCTAAAGCCGATCATTTGGATTGTTCTTTTTACGTTCCTGCTTCATATTATCATGACACATGAAGGGCCGATCATTTTTGAACTTGGCTTTTTCAAGATCTATGAGGGCGGTTTGGTACAAGGGATCTTCATTTCCCTTAGGTTCGTCTATCTGATTTTAATGACAACTCTATTAACGCTGACAACAACACCTATTGAGATTACCGATGGGATGGAACAGCTGCTCAACCCATTTAAAAAATTGAAGCTTCCTGTTCATGAGCTGGCTCTTATGATGTCGATCTCTTTACGGTTTATCCCAACCTTGATGGAGGAGACAGATAAGATTATGAAGGCTCAGATGGCGAGAGGCGTTGATTTTACAAGCGGACCGCTTAAAGACAGAGTGAAGGCAATTGTGCCGCTGCTAGTCCCACTCTTTGTCAGTGCGTTTAAGCGTGCTGAAGAGCTTGCGGTTGCAATGGAAGCAAGAGGCTATCAAGGCGGAGAGGGCCGCACTAAATACAGAAAGCTTGTATGGACGGCAAAGGATACTTCTGTCATCGTCAGCTTGTTCATATTGGCTGCTCTGTTATTTTTCTTAAGGGCTTAGAGGTGCTTTATGAGACTGAAATGCACGATTTCTTATGACGGACATTTGTTTAAAGGATATCAAGTACAGCCGGGTAAAAGAACGGTTCAGGATGAGCTGGAGAAGGCGCTGGCTGTCCTGCATAAGTCAAAAGACAGAATCCCGGTCGTTTCCTCTGGAAGGACGGACAGCGGGGTTCATGCAGCCGGACAGGTGATTCATTTTGATACACCGCTCTCTATTCCAGCTGAGAAATGGCCATATGCTTTAAATGCACTGCTTCCGGATGATATTGCAGTCAAAACGGCAGAAATTGCGGATGATGGGTTCCATGCACGATTTAGCGCAGTTAAAAAGGAATATCGCTACTTTGTATACACGGAGAAACACCCGGACGTATTTAAACGGCATTACGCTTACCATTTTTCATATCGCCTCAATGTGCAGAACATGAGAGAAGCGGCAAAGCATCTTTTAGGAACACATGATTTTACAAGCTTTTGTGCGGCTAAAACGGAAGTGCAGGACAAAGTGAGAACGATTTACGAACTCGATTGGACTGAGACTGATGACGGCCTGCAAATGCGGATCACAGGCAGCGGTTTCCTATATAATATGGTCAGAATTATTGCGGGTACTTTGCTGGATGCAGGTATTGGAAAAATTTCTCCTGATGATGTGAAATCCATGCTGGAAGCGAAGGACCGCGAAGCAGCAGGGCGCACAGCACCGGGACACGGACTGTACTTATGGAACGTTTACTATGACAACTAAACCAGGTGTATAATATTTTCTTGACAGAGTCTGCATAAAGTTATAAGATATCATATGGTATGTATTTCAACCCCACGATAAGCCCCGGAACTTATTGTGTTGTGAAATAGAACGTAATCGAAGTTTATTGAAAATGACAGATCATTTAGGAGGGAAATTCAATGCGTACAACACCTATGGCTAACGCAAGTACTATTGAACGCAAGTGGTTAGTTGTTGATGCTGCTGGCAAGACTTTAGGTCGTCTTTCTTCAGAAGTTGCAGCTATCCTTCGCGGAAAACACAAACCAACTTACACACCACACGTTGATACTGGAGATCATGTGATCATCATCAACGCTGAAAAAATCGAGTTAACTGGTAAAAAGTTAACTGACAAAATCTACTACCGTCACACTCAACATCCAGGCGGATTAAAATCAAGAACTGCTCTTGAAATGCGTACAAACTACCCTGAGAAAATGCTTGAGCTTGCTATCAAAGGCATGCTTCCAAAAGGTTCTCTAGGTCGTCAAATGTTCAAAAAATTGAACGTATACCGTGGTTCTGAGCATCCACATGAAGCACAAAAACCTGAAGTTTACGAACTTCGCGGTTAATTAAAAAGGAGGTTACCAATTTGGCACAGGTTCAATATTACGGTACTGGCCGTCGTAAAAGCTCTGTAGCGCGTGTGCGCTTAGTTCCAGGAGAAGGTCGTATCGTCGTTAATAATCGTGAAATCAGCGAGCACATCCCATCTCCAGCTCTAATCGAAGATATCAAACAACCATTAACTTTGACTGAAACAGCTGGAACTTATGATGTTTTAGTAAACGTACATGGAGGCGGCTTATCTGGTCAAGCTGGAGCAATCCGTCATGGTATCGCTCGTGCTTTGCTTGAAGCAGATCCAGAATACCGTGCAACACTTAAACGTGCAGGTCTTCTGACTCGTGACGCTCGTATGAAAGAACGTAAAAAATACGGTCTTAAAGGCGCTCGTCGTGCACCTCAGTTCTCAAAACGTTAATTTTACGTTTCACAAAGCTCTCAACCATGGGTTGGGGGCTTTTTTTATTTTCTTTTAAGAATTAAAGCAGAAGCGATTAAACAGGCATCCTTTTTTTGCTTTATAAAACGATCGTCTTTAAATGCCGGTCTTTCTCACAAGGTTTCGAATAGTTTAACCTCAGCTCCAGCACAAAATATGTCACCTTTCAATTCAATGCTTCAATGATCTATCTTGAGCCCCTGTTAATTCAAGCGCGTGCTATTCTATGACTGGTGTATCTGCATCTTGATAAATAGAGCGCATCTGCGTGCTCCATTCAAACGTCCTTTGCAAATGGCATACGCATTTATTCGCTAAAATGGTTTGTTATCACAAATTGAAGGATTTTCAACTCGTTTTTGGAAACACGGAACCGTTCAAATACCAATTCGCATCGCAGAAAGAAACGTCTAGTGCTGAAGTGAGTCTTACATAAGTGTTCAAATGCCATAGGGTAATGAAAAGCGTAATGCCGGCATCAAGTGCTTTGTCATTAATTTGATTTGAAAAAGTGATATTATAATCACTAGCAATAAAATCACATATCTCCTTTGTTAATTTATTGCGGTTTTATGAATTTTTTTCCGAATATGCAAAGGGAAAGCGGTATCAATCTAGAAATATTTGTTATACTCTAAACATTAAAGTAAGGAGAACGATTCATGAATGCGTTAGTAGATCATAATAGCAAAGCCTGGGATCAAAAAGTAGAGACAGGCAATGAATGGACTGTTGCTGTAGAGCGGCATGTCATTGAACAAGCGAAAAAAGGGAATTGGGATATAAGGTTAACACCTATTAAAAATGTGCCAAAGGATTGGTTTCCTCCTGTAAAAGGCTTGAAGGTGCTTTGTTTGGCTTCAGGAGGCGGACAGCAGGCCCCGGTTTTAGCGGCAGCCGGAGCGGATGTCACCGTCTTAGATAACTCAGAACAGCAGCTTGGACAGGACAGAATGGTTGCTGATCGCGACGGCTTGACCATACGCACCGTGAAAGGAAGTATGGATGATCTCAGTCAATTTGAAGATGAATCATTTGATTTCATCGTACATCCAGTTGCCAATGTTTTTGTTGAAGATATCCTGCCGGTTTGGAAAGAAGCGCACCGCGTGCTGAAAAGAAATGGCGTTTTAATTTCAGGATTTGTTAATCCAGTTGTTTTTCTGTTTGACATTGAATTAGAAGAGCAGGGCGTTTTAAAAGTAAAGCACTCTATTCCATACGCCGACTCAGAAGATCTTCCAAAACATAAGGTGAAAAAGCTGATTGAAAATAATGAAGCTCTGGAATTCGGGCATTCCTTAGAAGACCAAATTAAGGGACAGCTCGATGCCGGTTTTATTGTCACTGGTTTTTATGAAGATAAAGGCGGTTTTGTATTGGATCAATACATTAATACATATTCTGCAACAAGAAGCATTAAAGTATGAAGGCAGCAACCTATTAGAGGGAGCTGCCTTTTATTATTGTGCTGCCTCTGCTCTCATGAACGAACATAAGTTCCTACCTCCGCAGAAAGCTGCTTTTTTTACACTCTTTTTAATATGTTCAAGTTATCGACACCTTCATTTGGGCGAATTTCCAACCGAATTTGGGCATGGTTTCACCTCCCAAACCTCAAAATAACCGGTAAAAGGAGAGTGAATTTGTATGGCAGAGGTACTGTCTTTTATGGATGTGAAACGCCAAAAGGATTTTGAATTAGAAAAAAACTTGCTCAAAGAACTCTCACTTAGACAAATCATTCAGTCTGTAAAGGCATGTCTTACTCCATTATTTCCATTTTTGCAGGATGAAAGGGACGTTATTAGTGAAGGCTGTATTGATTTTGCGATAGAAGCTTATTTGTTAGGCGGGCGTTTCGGGGTTTTCGGGTATTATGGAGAATCTATGCAAAGTGTTAGTGCCCGCTCTGCAAGGGAAGAAGAAGAGCTTCGTATGGAGTTTTTTGAATACCTTTATCATTGGACACATGAGCAATACGCAACGTTTGATAAAAACACAGTTTATGAAGCTGCACGAAAATTCATCAAAGACTGGTGGACAGAAGGGTTTGTCCAAAGAGAAAAACAATGTAAGCTTCGCATGCGTTAATCATATTTCCCGACCCTGTCCCATACTTATGTAATAACGGACAAGCGGGAGGGGAAGGGATGAGGAAAAAGCTTAAATGGCTCAGTTTTATGCTAGGCTTCATCGTATTACTGTTTCTATTCAAGTATCAATTCAGCAATAACGATTCTTGGAATCCGTGGAGTCTGCCTTTGAGCGGAAAAATTATTTATCTTGATCCAGGTCATGGCGGGCCTGATGGAGGGGCAGTGGGCGGCAAGCTGTTAGAGAAGGATATAACCCTGGAAGTGGCTTTCAGAGTCAGGGATTATCTTCAGGAACAAGGGGCCTTAGTGATTATGACTAGAGAAAGTGACACCGATCTAGCTCCTGAAGGGACAAGAGGCTATAGTAAACGAAAAGCGGAAGACTTAAGACAGCGAGTAAACTTAATTAACAATTCAGAGGCTGAGCTCTACCTTAGCATTCATCTTAATGCGATCCCGTCACAAAAATGGAGCGGAGCCCAAAGCTTTTATTACGGAAAATACGAGGAAAACGAGAAAATTGCAAAATACATTCAGGATGAGTTGAGAACAAACCTGGAGAATACAACCCGAAAAGCAAAGAGAATTCATGGTATTTACTTAATGCAAAACGTCACAAAACCAGGTGCGCTTGTGGAAGTCGGTTTTTTATCCAATCCTGGAGAAGCAAAGATGCTGGGGAAACCGAAATATCAGGACAAAGTGGCATCTTCCATATATAAAGGAATATTGAGATACTTTACAGAAAAAGGCGACCCTCCGGAGTAAAGGAGGGTTTTCTCATGGTTCTAAGCAAAAGACACCTGCTGTTTATGTATGATATAATAATGTTTGTAAACGAATACACAAAAGGGTGAGGTTCGATGATAAGAGAAGATGAAGTAAGAAAACTAGTCGGTGAAATGCGCGAACCTTTTCTTCAAAGACCTCTGGGAGAATTGGATGCCGTTAAGGAAGTAAAAATAAAGCCTGAAAAACGGCATGTCAGTGTAAAAGTGGCTCTTGCAAAAACCGGAACAGCAGAACAAATGCAGGTTCAGCAAGAAATCGTAAATGTCTTAAAAGGGGCAGGCGCTGAGACGGTAGGCCTTCGATTTGAAGAGCTGCCTGAAGAAACAGTTGCGAAATTTCGGGCGCCGTCAACAGAGAACAAAACATTGTTAAATATGGATAACCCGCCGGTTTTCCTTGCTGTAGCGAGCGGAAAAGGCGGAGTAGGCAAATCAACTGTGTCAGTGAACCTTGCTATTTCTCTGGCTCGGCTTGGGAAAAAGGTCGGTTTAATTGACGCGGATATCTACGGCTTTAGTGTGCCGGATATGATGGGCATTACAGTGCGTCCAACAATTGAAGGAGACAAACTGCTTCCTGTTGAACGCTTCGGTGTAAAGGTCATGTCGATGGGTTTCTTCGTTGAAGAAAATGCTCCTGTCGTCTGGAGAGGGCCAATGCTGGGCAAGATGCTCAACAACTTTTTCCACGAAGTAGAATGGGGAGAAGTAGACTATATCGTTCTCGATCTTCCGCCTGGAACAGGGGACGTCGCACTTGATGTACATACGATGCTTCCGAGCAGTAAAGAAATTATCGTATCAACGCCGCACCCGACTGCAGCCTTTGTTGCGGCCAGAGCGGGGTCTATGGCTATTAAAACAGATCATGAGGTCGTTGGCGTCATAGAGAACATGGCTTATTATGAAAGTGCAAAGACCGGGGAAAGAGAATATGTCTTTGGCAAAGGCGGCGGAGATAAACTTGCTGAGGAGCTTAAAGTGCCTTTGCTCGGCAGAATACCGTTAAAACAGCCTGATTGGGATAAAGACCAATTTGCTCCGTCTGTTTATGACGAAAGCCATTCAATCGGTGAAATATATCATGACATTGCAAAAAAAGTCGTTGAAAAAATGGAAGTGCAAATATAAAAAGGCGAACCGGGATTTTTTGATCCCGGCTTCCCTTTACTCACCTTCTTTAGCGGTTTCTGCTGCTGCTTTTTTCAGTTCATCTTCGAACTGTTTTTTGTAAAGCGGACTAGAAAGTGTTTCGGTAATTACTTGTTCTAAATAACTGCGGAATTCTTGGCTTTTTGCCAGTTCGCTGTATTTTTTATTCATTCCCGGGTCCTGCATAACACTCATCAGCATTTTCTGGTAATCCGGATCCTTCATCAGCTTTTTAATTACTTTTTCATGCTCTGTTTGAAGGGTTTTAGCAAAGCTTTCCGCAAATTCAGTGTCTTCAAAGATGTTTTTCCAAAAATCCGCACCTTTTTTAGAGGTGAGTGTTTTTTCTATTGTTCCTTTAATGGCATCCTGATCAATCACCAGTGCTTCATTCATCGCATCATCGTTTAATAATTCCTTAATTGCTTTCTTTCCATCATCTGTTTTTAATATATCAACAACCATTTTTTTGGTCTGATCATAATCCATATCCGCTGCTTGGTCTTTTGGAGCGCAAGCTGTTACAGATAATATCAAAAAACAGCCCATCAATAGCGTTTTGGCTTTTGACATGCTTAAGCTCCTTTCACATACTTATCTTACTTTTAATATGATTCATCCGGTTGGAATTATACATAACAAAATATCGCGATCTGCGATTTTTGAGGGGTTGAATAAAGAAATGAAAAGCCGTGGCTTAGTTCGTTTTTTCTTTTCTATTTTAGCTGTCGGAGCGGTTGTCACAAGTGTTGTGGGTTTTGCTTTAAAATGGGGGGGATATAAGGAGCTGTTTCTGAATTTTGAAGCAGGCCAGATTTTCTCTGTTTTATTTTGGTTTATCGGTGTCGGCATGATTTTTAGTGTCATCAGTCAAATGGGTTTTTTCGTGTTTTTAACAGTTCACCGGTTTGCACTCGAAATATTAAGATCTTCATCATTATGGAATTTATTGCAGCTGTTTTTCATCCTGTTTGTCGCTTTTGATTTAATGTACGTGCGGTTTTTATTTTTCGGAGATAGAGGAGAGTCAATGGCTGGCTATGCGTGGCTGCCGTTATTTTTATTGATCTTCGGTTTGCTTACCGCGTTTTTAAAACAAAAGCAGTCCTCAAAGAAAACGTTTGTGTCATCATTATTTTTAATGGTTGTGATCACTGCATTGGAATGGTTTCCTGCGCTCAGAGTAAATGATGAGGACTGGCTTTACTTAATGCTCTTTCCGTTAATGGCGTGTAATGCTTTTCAATTGCTGATGCTGCCGAAGTTTGCAGAGAAATAATTTATTTTACTTCGGCGGATTTTGCATCTGTGTTTGCAATGAGATCTCCCACGTTGACATTTTTTAAACCTTTTTCTCTCATATGATGGATAATCTCAGGCAGGGCCTCTTCTGTTTGTTTAGCTGAGTCTGAGGCGTGTAAAAGAATAATGTCTCCTCCTGAAACTTGACGGTTTACATTATCGACGATTTTTTCAACGCCTGGATTCGTCCAGTCATGGGAGTTCACACTATAGTGAACGACTGTATAGTTATACTGCTTTGCGATTGATAGGACATTTTTATTGAACTGACCGGTAGGAGGTCTTAGGAGCCGTATGTCTTTGATTCCTAATTTTTCAAAGGCAGTCCGCGCACGGTTAATGTCCTTTTTTATTTCACTATCCTCTAGATTGGCATAGTTTTTATAAGCATAACCCATACTTCCTATTTGATGGCCGTCCTTTACAATGCGAGCCACCGTGTCCGGGTGGCGCTCGGCCCAAGAAGCGGAAAGAAAAAACGTCGCGTTTTTGATGCCGTTGGTTTTCAGGGTATTAAGAATAGGCTCGGCTTTCTCATCGCCCCAGCTGATATCAAAGGTAAGAGCAATGTCTTTTGAATCTGTTTCTCCTTTATAAATGGCTTTCGGTCCGCTGTCAGTCGAAAACACAGGGAGCGGGACAGCTCTTTGGATATAAAAAAAGCTGGCTGCAGCAAATGCGGCGATAAGTATAATGATAAATTGTTTAACGCGTTTTATGTGCCACACATAGAAGTGATTCACTGATGATGCCTCCTTATCTTGTCCATCTTTCTTGTGTTACATCTTATGTGCCTGGCCAAACGAATATAACTGATAAAAAGTCTCTTTAAAACAGATTAAATTAGTTATTGACCATTTGATAATATCCGTGTTATATTATTATTCGTCGCTGATGAACAGCTGACAACAAATAAAAGCTTCATTAACCTTTTAAAAAGGTGTTGACTTAAAAGAAGCTGGATGTTATAGTAATAAAGCTGCTTCGTTAAGCGGCATAAATGATCTTTGAAAACTAAACAAGACAAAACGTACCTGTTAATTCAAGTTTTAATATAAATCGCACAGCGATGTGCGTAGTCAGTCAAACTACTTTATCGGAGAGTTTGATCCTGGCTCAGGACGAACGCTGGCGGCGTGCCTAATACATGCAAGTCGAGCGGACAGATGGGAGCTTGCTCCCTGATGTTAGCGGCGGACGGGTGAGTAACACGTGGGTAACCTGCCTGTAAGACTGGGATAACTCCGGGAAACCGGGGCTAATACCGGATGCTTGTTTGAACCGCATGGTTCAAACATAAAAGGTGGCTTCGGCTACCACTTACAGATGGACCCGCGGCGCATTAGCTAGTTGGTGAGGTAATGGCTCACCAAGGCAACGATGCGTAGCCGACCTGAGAGGGTGATCGGCCACACTGGGACTGAGACACGGCCCAGACTCCTACGGGAGGCAGCAGTAGGGAATCTTCCGCAATGGACGAAAGTCTGACGGAGCAACGCCGCGTGAGTGATGAAGGTTTTCGGATCGTAAAGCTCTGTTGTTAGGGAAGAACAAGTACCGTTCGAATAGGGCGGTACCTTGACGGTACCTAACCAGAAAGCCACGGCTAACTACGTGCCAGCAGCCGCGGTAATACGTAGGTGGCAAGCGTTGTCCGGAATTATTGGGCGTAAAGGGCTCGCAGGCGGTTCCTTAAGTCTGATGTGAAAGCCCCCGGCTCAACCGGGGAGGGTCATTGGAAACTGGGGAACTTGAGTGCAGAAGAGGAGAGTGGAATTCCACGTGTAGCGGTGAAATGCGTAGAGATGTGGAGGAACACCAGTGGCGAAGGCGACTCTCTGGTCTGTAACTGACGCTGAGGAGCGAAAGCGTGGGGAGCGAACAGGATTAGATACCCTGGTAGTCCACGCCGTAAACGATGAGTGCTAAGTGTTAGGGGGTTTCCGCCCCTTAGTGCTGCAGCTAACGCATTAAGCACTCCGCCTGGGGAGTACGGTCGCAAGACTGAAACTCAAAGGAATTGACGGGGGCCCGCACAAGCGGTGGAGCATGTGGTTTAATTCGAAGCAACGCGAAGAACCTTACCAGGTCTTGACATCCTCTGACAATCCTAGAGATAGGACGTCCCCTTC
>NZ_CP029364.1:1840000-1842500 GCF_004006435.1 Bacillus halotolerans | reverse complement strand
GATGAAGGTTTTCGGATCGTAAAGCTCTGTTGTTAGGGAAGAACAAGTACCGTTCGAATAGGGCGGTACCTTGACGGTACCTAACCAGAAAGCCACGGCTAACTACGTGCCAGCAGCCGCGGTAATACGTAGGTGGCAAGCGTTGTCCGGAATTATTGGGCGTAAAGGGCTCGCAGGCGGTTCCTTAAGTCTGATGTGAAAGCCCCCGGCTCAACCGGGGAGGGTCATTGGAAACTGGGGAACTTGAGTGCAGAAGAGGAGAGTGGAATTCCACGTGTAGCGGTGAAATGCGTAGAGATGTGGAGGAACACCAGTGGCGAAGGCGACTCTCTGGTCTGTAACTGACGCTGAGGAGCGAAAGCGTGGGGAGCGAACAGGATTAGATACCCTGGTAGTCCACGCCGTAAACGATGAGTGCTAAGTGTTAGGGGGTTTCCGCCCCTTAGTGCTGCAGCTAACGCATTAAGCACTCCGCCTGGGGAGTACGGTCGCAAGACTGAAACTCAAAGGAATTGACGGGGGCCCGCACAAGCGGTGGAGCATGTGGTTTAATTCGAAGCAACGCGAAGAACCTTACCAGGTCTTGACATCCTCTGACAATCCTAGAGATAGGACGTCCCCTTCGGGGGCAGAGTGACAGGTGGTGCATGGTTGTCGTCAGCTCGTGTCGTGAGATGTTGGGTTAAGTCCCGCAACGAGCGCAACCCTTGATCTTAGTTGCCAGCATTCAGTTGGGCACTCTAAGGTGACTGCCGGTGACAAACCGGAGGAAGGTGGGGATGACGTCAAATCATCATGCCCCTTATGACCTGGGCTACACACGTGCTACAATGGACAGAACAAAGGGCAGCGAAACCGCGAGGTTAAGCCAATCCCACAAATCTGTTCTCAGTTCGGATCGCAGTCTGCAACTCGACTGCGTGAAGCTGGAATCGCTAGTAATCGCGGATCAGCATGCCGCGGTGAATACGTTCCCGGGCCTTGTACACACCGCCCGTCACACCACGAGAGTTTGTAACACCCGAAGTCGGTGAGGTAACCTTTATGGAGCCAGCCGCCGAAGGTGGGACAGATGATTGGGGTGAAGTCGTAACAAGGTAGCCGTATCGGAAGGTGCGGCTGGATCACCTCCTTTCTAAGGATATTTACGGAATATAAGACCTTGGGTCTTATAAACAGAACGTTCCCTGTCTTGTTTAGTTTTGAAGGATCATTCCTTCGAAACGTGTTCTTTGAAAACTAGATAACAGTAGACATCACATTCAATTAGTAACACAAGATATCACATAGTGATTCTTTTTAACGGTTAAGTTAGAAAGGGCGCACGGTGGATGCCTTGGCACTAGGAGCCGATGAAGGACGGGACGAACACCGATATGCTTCGGGGAGCTGTAAGCAAGCTTTGATCCGGAGATTTCCGAATGGGGAAACCCACCACTCGTAATGGAGTGGTATCCATATCTGAATTCATAGGATATGAGAAGGCAGACCCGGGGAACTGAAACATCTAAGTACCCGGAGGAAGAGAAAGCAAATGCGATTCCCTGAGTAGCGGCGAGCGAAACGGGATTAGCCCAAACCAAGAGGCTTGCCTCTTGGGGTTGTAGGACACTCTATACGGAGTTACAAAGGAACGAGGTAGATGAAGAGGTCTGGAAAGGCCCGCCATAGGAGGTAACAGCCCTGTAGTCAAAACTTCGTTCTCTCCAGAGTGGATCCTGAGTACGGCGGAACACGTGAAATTCCGTCGGAATCCGGGAGGACCATCTCCCAAGGCTAAATACTCCCTAGTGACCGATAGTGAACCAGTACCGTGAGGGAAAGGTGAAAAGCACCCCGGAAGGGGAGTGAAAGAGATCCTGAAACCGTGTGCCTACAAGTAGTCAGAGCCCGTTAACGGGTGATGGCGTGCCTTTTGTAGAATGAACCGGCGAGTTACGATCCCGTGCAAGGTTAAGCAGAAGATGCGGAGCCGCAGCGAAAGCGAGTCTGAATAGGGCGCATGAGTACGTGGTCGTAGACCCGAAACCAGGTGATCTACCCATGTCCAGGGTGAAGTTCAGGTAACACTGAATGGAGGCCCGAACCCACGCACGTTGAAAAGTGCGGGGATGAGGTGTGGGTAGGGGTGAAATGCCAATCGAACCTGGAGATAGCTGGTTCTCTCCGAAATAGCTTTAGGGCTAGCCTCAAGGTAAGAGTCTTGGAGGTAGAGCACTGATTGGACTAGGGGCCCCTACCGGGTTACCGAATTCAGTCAAACTCCGAATGCCAATGACTTATCCTTGGGAGTCAGACTGCGAGTGATAAGATCCGTAGTCGAAAGGGAAACAGCCCAGACCGCCAGCTAAGGTCCCAAAGTATACGTTAAGTGGAAAAGGATGTGGAGTTGCTTAGACAACCAGGATGTTGGCTTAGAAGCAGCCACCATTTAAAGAGTGCGTAATAGCTCACTGGTCGAGTGACTCTGCGCCGAAAATGTACCGGGGCTAAACGTATC
>NZ_CP029364.1:1365000-1835000 GCF_004006435.1 Bacillus halotolerans | reverse complement strand
GTATCACCGAAGCTGCGGACTGTTCTTCGAACAGTGGTAGGAGAGCGTTCTAAGGGCTGTGAAGCCAGACCGGAAGGACTGGTGGAGCGCTTAGAAGTGAGAATGCCGGTATGAGTAGCGAAAGAGGGGTGAGAATCCCCTCCACCGAATGCCTAAGGTTTCCTGAGGAAGGCTCGTCCGCTCAGGGTTAGTCGGGACCTAAGCCGAGGCCGAAAGGCGTAGGCGATGGACAACAGGTTGATATTCCTGTACCACCTCCTCACCATTTGAGCAATGGGGGGACGCAGGAGGATAGGGTAAGCGCGGTATTGGATATCCGCGTCCAAGCAGTTAGGCTGGGAAATAGGCAAATCCGTTTCCCATAAGGCTGAGCTGTGATGGCGAGCGAAATATAGTAGCGAAGTTCCTGATTCCACACTGCCAAGAAAAGCCTCTAGCGAGGTGAGAGGTGCCCGTACCGCAAACCGACACAGGTAGGCGAGGAGAGAATCCTAAGGTGATCGAGAGAACTCTCGTTAAGGAACTCGGCAAAATGACCCCGTAACTTCGGGAGAAGGGGTGCTCTGTTAGGGTGCAAGCCCGAGAGAGCCGCAGTGAATAGGCCCAGGCGACTGTTTAGCAAAAACACAGGTCTCTGCGAAGCCGTAAGGCGAAGTATAGGGGCTGACGCCTGCCCGGTGCTGGAAGGTTAAGAGGAGCGCTTAGCGTAAGCGAAGGTGCGAATTGAAGCCCCAGTAAACGGCGGCCGTAACTATAACGGTCCTAAGGTAGCGAAATTCCTTGTCGGGTAAGTTCCGACCCGCACGAAAGGCGCAACGATCTGGGCACTGTCTCAACGAGAGACTCGGTGAAATTATAGTACCTGTGAAGATGCAGGTTACCCGCGACAGGACGGAAAGACCCCGTGGAGCTTTACTGCAGCCTGATATTGAATGTTGGTACAGCTTGTACAGGATAGGTAGGAGCCTTGGAAACCGGAGCGCCAGCTTCGGTGGAGGCATCGGTGGGATACTACCCTGGCTGTATTGACCTTCTAACCCGCCGCCCTTATCGGGCGGGGAGACAGTGTCAGGTGGGCAGTTTGACTGGGGCGGTCGCCTCCTAAAAGGTAACGGAGGCGCCCAAAGGTTCCCTCAGAATGGTTGGAAATCATTCGCAGAGTGTAAAGGCACAAGGGAGCTTGACTGCGAGACCTACAAGTCGAGCAGGGACGAAAGTCGGGCTTAGTGATCCGGTGGTTCCGCATGGAAGGGCCATCGCTCAACGGATAAAAGCTACCCCGGGGATAACAGGCTTATCTCCCCCAAGAGTCCACATCGACGGGGAGGTTTGGCACCTCGATGTCGGCTCATCGCATCCTGGGGCTGTAGTCGGTCCCAAGGGTTGGGCTGTTCGCCCATTAAAGCGGTACGCGAGCTGGGTTCAGAACGTCGTGAGACAGTTCGGTCCCTATCCGTCGCGGGCGCAGGAAATTTGAGAGGAGCTGTCCTTAGTACGAGAGGACCGGGATGGACGCACCGCTGGTGTACCAGTTGTTCTGCCAAGGGCATCGCTGGGTAGCTATGTGCGGACGGGATAAGTGCTGAAAGCATCTAAGCATGAAGCCCCCCTCAAGATGAGATTTCCCATTCCGCAAGGAAGTAAGATCCCTGAAAGATGATCAGGTTGATAGGTCTGAGGTGGAAGTGTGGCGACACATGGAGCTGACAGATACTAATCGATCGAGGACTTAACCTAATTTCTAATGATGTCACACCTGTTATCTAGTTTTGAGAGAACACTCTCAATTGTTTGGTGGCGATAGCGAAGAGGTCACACCCGTTCCCATGCCGAACACGGAAGTTAAGCTCTTCAGCGCCGATGGTAGTCGGGGGTTTCCCCCTGTGAGAGTAGGACGCCGCCAAGCAAGGTAAAGACCAGTTCAGCTGAACTGGTCTTTTTTATATTTGTACTGATTCGTTTTTCTCGATGTTCATTTTTTCAAGGTTTCGGCTTTTGAAGCTCTCTAGTATTTTTAATACTAATACAATAGCCAGCATGATCAACATGCTGAGCGGCACGCCGGTTAACCGATTATGTTTATCACCCGCAGGATTTAACGGTGGTTTCATGCGCTGTAGATAGGCCGCAGCTTTCTGAGCTCTTTACGGAAGAAACGCCGCTGGAAAACTCGAGTCCGCCATCCAAAACTTGATGGGCATAGACCCGGTATCAATGTTCAAGCAGTCAAAACGATTCTTGTTTCTGATCCTGATATGATGTATCATGGCAAATGGCTCAAATATGTTGAGCCATTTTTTTTCTTCAGCATTTGACCTTGCACATTTGATTAAAATTTATTATGATACTCTTTGTATAATAACTCCTTACCTCAATACACTATACTCAACGTTTCCCCTTTTTCTCCGAAAGTTTTTCTTTTCATTTTCTTCCGTAAAATAATTAAGCTCCCAATACAACAGAAACGGTGCGGATTTATTTTTAAAAAGGAGTCGTTATATTTGAATAGTTTTACATTAAAACAGCAGTGGTTCGGTAATATCCGAAAAGATATTCTTGCTGGTATTTTGGTGGCGTTAGCCTTAATACCTGAAGCGATTGGTTTTTCTATTATTGCCGGCGTTGATCCAATGGTTGGTCTTTATGCTTCATTTTGTATTGCCATTATTATTTCTATTTTTGGCGGAAGACCGGGGATGATTTCGGCTGCGACTGGTTCGATGGCTGTTGTGATGGTGTCGCTGGTTGCCGATTACGGGCTTCAGTATTTATTTGCGGCCACCATTTTGACAGGTGTTATTCAGGTGATCTTAGGCATCAGTAAAATTGCGAGATTAATGAAATTCATTCCTCGTTCTGTGATGATCGGGTTTGTGAATGCGCTGGCGATTCTGATTTTTTCTGCGCAGCTGCCTCAATTTGAAGGTGCATCTTGGAGCATGTATGCGATGCTTGCCGGATCATTGGTTATTATTTATGTACTGCCTAGGTTTACGACTGCGGTGCCATCTCCGCTTGTCGCAATTATTGTGATGACGATTATTGCGGTCACATTCCATGTGGATGTGCGGACGGTTGGAGATATGGGCAATATCTCTAGTTCATTGCCTCATTTTCTAATACCTGATGTTCCATTTACCTTCGAAACGCTCAAAATTATTTTTCCTTATTCCATTGCTTTGGCGTTTGTCGGTTTGCTTGAATCTTTGCTGACAGCACAGATTATTGATGAAATGACGGATACGGACAGTGATAAAAATAAAGAGAGCCGCGGACAGGGAATCGCGAATATCGTCACTGGATTTTTTGGCGGTATGGCGGGCTGCGCTATGATCGGACAATCTGTTATTAATACAAAAGCGGGCGGCCGCGGACGGTTATCAGCCTTTGTTGCCGGTGCTTTTCTTATGTTTTTAATTGCCGTTTTGAGTCATGTTGTTGTAAACATTCCGATGGCTGCGTTAGTGGCTGTTATGGTTATGGTATCTGTCGGCACATTTGATTGGTCTTCTTTAAAAGGCTTGAAAAAAGCGCCGATTACAGATTCAATTGTAATGGTTGTGACGGTGATTACGGTTGTCGTGACGGATGACTTATCGAAAGGCGTATTCGTCGGTGTTCTGTTAAGTGCCGTATTCTTCGTAGCCAAAATCTCGAAGCTGAAGATCGTTTCTCATGCAGAAGATCAAAAGCTGAGAACGTATCAAGTGAAGGGACAGATCTTTTTTGCGTCAGTAACTGATCTTACGAATGCGTTTATCTATCAAGAGGATATCGAGCGAGTTGTCATTGACTTGACCGATGCTCACGTATGGGATGATTCAGGAGCGGCTGCGCTTGATAAAATTGTTGCGAAGTTTAAAGAGCAAGGAATTGAAGCTGAATTAAAGGGGCTGAATAATGCAAGTAAAGCCCTTATGAAACAGATGGCATAAAAGTATGAAAGTCCAGATTGATGAGATCTGAGCTTTTTTATATAACATATGGTTGAACTGCATTGATATAATAGAGAGAAAGAAATTTTTAATAGGGGACTTGTATATGATGCTTCAGAAGCTGAACCGTGTATTGGGGAAAGTCATGCCGCTTTTGACACCGACTAGTGTTGTGCTTGGCGTGCTGCTGTCTCAGTTTTTAAATGGATATGAAAGCGCAGTGCCTTGGATATTTGCTTTTATTACGTTTGCGGGCAGCTTGAGCGCGAACTTTCAGTCTTTAAGACACGCCTTGGCGCATCCTCTTCCTATGATTCTTGCATTATTTGTTCTTCATATTTTTATGCCGCTTTTCGCCTGGGGCAGCGGACATCTCATATTTCAAGGTGATCCATTAACGATCACGGGTTTGACATTAGCAGTTGTCATTCCTACAGGAATTACGAGTTTGATTTGGGCTGCAATGTACAAAGGAAATGTTGGTTTGACGCTTTCTATCATATTGATTGATACCGTGCTGTCGCCGTTAATCGTTCCGCTGAGTCTTTCTGTGCTGGCCGGTGCCCAGGTTCACATGGATATCTGGGGAATGATGAAGGGTCTGATTGTGATGGTAGTGATTCCTTCATTCCTGGGCATGCTGTTTAATCAGATGTCATCTCCAGAAAGAACCGCGGCGTTGAGCAGTACGCTGTCTCCCTTTTCAAAGCTGTGCCTGATGGCCGTGATTGCGATTAACAGCTCTGCGATAGCTCCTTATTTCAAAGCGATTGATTTAAGATTTTTAGGGATTGCTGTCACTGTTTTTTGTATCGCGTTAACCGGGTATGCTGCGGCGTGGTTTATCGGAAAAATGATGAAAAGGCGGCAGGAGGAAATTGTCTCTCTTATTTTTACGGGAGGCATGAGGAATATCAGTGCCGGCGCTGTTCTTGCCGTCACTTTCTTTCCGTCTCAGGTGGCTGTTCCGGTTGTGATTGGCATGCTGTTTCAGCAAATCCTGGCTGCCTTGTTCGGCTATATGCTGAACCGTTTCGAATTAAAACCGGTCTTGCAGAAGGCATGAAAAAACCGCTCATATGTTGGAGCGGTTTTTTCCGTATAGCCATTCCAGCGCATTGATAAATTGTTTGCAGAAATGCTTGCGGTGGTGCACCGCCCCTTTTTCAATGACGAGGCACAGCTGATCTTGAGTGAACCCTTTTTCTATTAGGCTCTCGTGCACGTATTTTGTTTTTTGGAGCATCGTCTGCTGAATCGATTGTTTTCCGGCGCCTTCTTCACTGCCGACAGACATAAAAATACGCGTTGAACCCGGTCTTACAGAGGAAGTATAGATAGTTTCTGCTGCGTTCTCGTACCAGTATGAACTTGAGAGAGATCCTATTTTTCCAAATAATGATGAATGTCTCAGAAAGGCGAACATTGAGATGAGGCCGCCTAATGAGGCGCCGATCATACCTCTGGATTGAGCCCTTCTGGAGACATTCCAATTTTCTTCCACAAACGGAATGAGCCGGTTTGTTATTTCAGAAAGATAGTCAGCCCCCTTACCGCCGAAGTCTAGAAACTGATCACTGAGTGATGCGGCGGGCCAAGGAGTGTACTCGTCGAGCCGGTTTTTAGGCTCTATGCCGATCAGCACGAGCTCAGGCACCCTGTTTTGATGAAACCTGTTTTCTATCAGTTCTAGTTGACCTTGAAACAAAGAACCGCCATCCTGTACGTAAACAGAAGGAAATGCCCTGCTGTCCGTACTGTAGGAAGGAGGGAGATACAGCTTAAACATCCTGTCGCCCGCCTTATGCTCCGATAAAGATCCGTTCAAACACTCTCCCCCTTTTTTTGCTTGAAAAGCAGGTATAAGAAATACGGAACACCGAGTATCGCCAAAATAATGCCGGCTGGCACTTCTGCGGGCTGGAAAAACAGTTTTCCGGCAAAGTCTGCGCTCAATACAAGCAGCATGCCGATCAAACCGCTCAAAGGCAAAATATAGCGGTGTTCGACACCGGCCAATCTCCGGGAAATATGAGGCGCGATTAAGCCGACAAATGCCATGCTTCCCGCTACAGAGACACAGGCGCTAATGATGGCGACACAGGCGACGAGCAGAATGGTTTTTTCTTTATTTGACGAAATGCCAAGGCTTCTGACTGTGTCTTCGTCAAAGCGGATGGTATCGAGCAAACGAGACTTGGCCAGAAGAATCGGAATAAACAGCAGCATCCACGGAAGAACAGCTGTGATATATGTCCAGTTTGCCGACCAGATGCTGCCGTTTTTCCATACCATGGCCATTTCATAATCTTGCGGGTCCATTTTTAATGATAGAAACAAAGACAAAGCGCTGAATCCTGAATTAATCGCGATTCCTACCAGAATAATTCTGCCTGAATCTAAATTGCCTCTGTTCCAAGCGAATATGTAAATCATGACTGCAGCAGCCAGTCCGCCGATCAGGCCGAAAAACGGCATTCCCATTGCCGCGACAATCGAAGTTACTTCTTTCTGGCCTTGGAACAACAGCATAAACGCCACAATACCTGCCCCTGCTCCCGCATTGATTCCCAATATTCCCGGGTCTGCAAGACCGTTTCGTGTGATGGCCTGAATGACAGCTCCTGCTATGCCAAGTCCGAGTCCGATAATGGCTGCCATGACAATCCGCGGCAGTCTTAAGTCAAACAGCAAAACTTCATACTGCGGATTGGGATTGATCTGAAAAAGAGTGGAGAGCAGCTCTGTCGGACGAACAGAAAATGATCCGCTGGTCATGCTGAAATAACTGACGAGGAGAATCAATACGATTAACACTGCATATTTTTTAGCCATTTTGCTCTCCTCCTTTTCGTTTGATCAAATAAAGGAAGAAAGGAACGCCGATAATAGAAGTCACAACCTCAATCGGTGTTTCAAATGGATAATTGATAAATCTGCTGGCGAGATCGCACATCGTTAAAAAGACGCCGCCCAAGATGCAGGAACAAGGAATCAGTCTGTTATAATCTGAGCCGACGAGAAATCTCGTGATATGCGGGACGACTAAACCGACAAACGCAATTTTTCCGGCAAGCGCTACAGCACTTCCGGTTAAAATGATGACAGAGATCATTGCCATGATTTTGATCGTTTTTTTCTTTTGGCCCAAACTCTTAGAGATATCGTCGCCTAGTGATACAGCGGTCACCTTTTTGCTGAGAGAAACAGCTATGACGATACCCGCAAGGAAAAATGGAACGGCAAGCTTTAGAAAGTCGGGGCTCATTTGATGAAGTCTGGCGCTGTACCAGAAACTCAGATCCTGTGAAATTTGAAAATAGATCGATATGGCAGCCGCTAAACTATTAAGCAGCATGCTTGTGACTGTGCCAATGATGGCTAGCTGTACGGGCGTAAACCCGTTAGGCAGCATTGTTGCCAGGCCGAATACCAATGCAGCTCCAAATGCGGAGCCGATAAAAGAGTAAATAATCATTTCAAGCGAAGATGATTGCGGAAGCAGAACCATACAAAGCGTGATGATAAACGCGGAACCATCTGAAACACCCATAATTGAGGGCGATGCCAAATAATTGCGTGTGATGCCTTGCATGAGCGCTCCAGATACAGCAAGGGCTGCCCCAATGAGCAGAGCGCCGGCAGCCCTTGGAATCCGGGAATGCCATATGATTTGATGGTCTGTGTTTCCCGGATCAAAATGAAAAAGTGATGCAAAGACAATATCAGCATTAAGCTGCTTTGCGCCATAGAGGACGGAAAGCAGCAATGATAATGCAATAGCAAATGGAGAAGTAATCAAAATGATACGTGTCCACTGTTTTGAATACATACAAAAACCTACTCTAATTTAGTCTTGTGTTAATTTTTCAGATGCCGCTTTCAGGAAGCGGACTTTGCTCCAAGCCGTACCGCCTTGTGCAAGAGGATCAACTGAATTGACGTACACATGATCTTCTTTGACTGCTGTGAGGCTTTTCCAGATTGGATTTTTCTCTAAATCTTTTAATGCATCAGGTTTATCCGCATTTTCATCATCAGAAAATTGGACGAAAATGTGGTCAGGGTTCATTTCACTGAGTTTTTCTAATGAAATCAGCTCTTGCGCTTTTGCGGCTTTGACTTCATTCGGTGCTTTAAGGCCTAAGTCGCCATAAAGAGTTGAGTTGAAGTACACTTGTTCAGGATAAATGTAAATATTCCCTTGTCTGATTCTGATGACAAGCGTTTTTGAATCTTTTGCTTGTTTACTGATTTTCGTTTTTGTTTCTTTTAGATCCTGTTCATAGTCTGCAATGATTTTTTTCGCTTTTTTCTCTTTTCCAGTCAGCTGGGCAAGCAGCATCATATTTTCCTTCCAGTTTGATGAGATGTGTGAAACCGGAATGGTCGTGCCGGCCGTGCTTATTTTTTTCAGGGTTTTTTCAGGGAACTTTGTAGATGCCAGGATCACGTCTGGCTGCATCTCAAGAATTTTTTCAATGTTTGGTTCCATTTTTTCCCCTGTAGGTGTTGCTTTATCTGTGATGTCCTTGAACATTTCAGGGAATTTTCCGGAGAATGAGATTGCACCCTGCGGATGAACGTCCAGCAGTTTTGCGTCTTCCATGGATTCAACGCTTCCCGTAATGGCAATCTTATCTGTCGGTACGTTTACTTCGTACGTTTTATCCAAATACTCGATTTTCTTTTTCTCGGACTTTGTGCCGCTCGCTTTGCTCGCAGAGGATTCTTCCTTGCTGCCGCAAGCTGCCGCCGTGAGTGCGAGAAGCAAGATTAATAAGGTAAGAGATAGCTTTTTCATCTATAGTGCCTCCTGTTCAATTGATAACTATTATCAATTGGAATTATAGAGAATGAACAGACATAACACCATGGACAAATTCCATATTTATCATGGACTATCACCGGATAGCATAGAAATGGTTTGCTGAACAATCCGCTCGTGCCCGCAAGCCGAGTACTCATTCCATGGGTCTGAAGAGAGGTGATACACACGTCCGTTCCGCACTGCGCTTAGGTTTTGCCATATTTCCGACTGTTTTAATTGCTGATAATAAGCAATGGTTTCCGGCTCTTTAAAAAGAAAGAGCATGATACAGTCAGCTTGGCAATTTGTGATGTCTTCTAATGAAATCGCTTGTTCTGAAGGCGTGTCAGCCGGTTTGAATCCTAAATCTTCAAAGAAAACTTCGCGGACGCTGCGATTATGCGCCACATAAAAGCGCTGCTTATGCAGACGAAGAAAGAGATAACGAAACTCTTGAGCGTGCAGCAATGTCTTTTTAGCGGCAGCCGTCTGCTTGTCATAGGCTGCGAGCCACTTTTCAGCTTCCGATTCTTCCTTTAAAAACGAGGCGGTGTGCAGAAAGTGTGCTCTCCAGTTTTCTTCTGCAGGAAGGTAACATACTTCTGCAATGCTGTTCAGGCGCTTTTGTTCTTCTGAAGAAACAGAATCCATGCTGAAAATGATATCGGGTTCAGCTTGGGACAACGTCTGCAGGTTTTCCTCCCATTTTTCATTAAACCGGTATGCGCTGAGCTGTACTGGAATATCTGCTGAATAATGCTGATAATAGTAAGCCGTCCATTTTGGATGGAGTGCGGCTGCAAACGGTATGTGATGCAGAGGAATGAGCTGTCCCATTGTTCCCTTTCCATAGGCGGCTAGTTTTTGCCTGCGTTTTTTCATATAGCTTGTAGGTGAAGAACCTGTGTGCTTTTTAAAGATTCTGCTGAAATAAAATTCATCTTGATAGCCGGTTTGATGGGCGATTTCTTTCAGTTTACAGTTGGATCTTGCCATAAGCCGCTTTGCTCGGGTAATCCGAGTTTTTGTAATGAATTCTGTTACGCTCTGGCCTGTCCATTTTTTAAAGGTTTCGCTGTAATGCTTGGCGCTGATTCCTGCAATTTTTGAGAGCTGGGCAAGTGTAATTTTTGTATCGGCATGAGTTTCAATGTAATGTATTGTTTTTTCAATCGCAGATTGTGTATCGTTTTGATCGGATACATGAGCTGTGAATAGATCATAAATCAGGCTTTGAACCTCTATCACACATTTTAATTGAGAAAGCTGAGCTGATTCTGTCCATATTTCTGCAAGTTCTTGAAGCCGGGCTGAAAGGTTTTCGATATGTGAAACATTCACAAGGTTTAGACTGGATAAATCAGTTTCAGTGCATGGTTTTAAGAGATCTTGCCGGGTTTCCGCTGTATAGCAGTGAAGCCTGATCAGACACACATCTATATTTCTCTCTTCTGCAGGTGTAATGCCGAATGTCTCATGAGGCGGACAAACATACAGTGTCTTTTTTTGGAGAGGAGCGGTTCTTGTTCCGATAGAAATATGTCCATCTCCTTTTAAATGAAAGATCAGCACGAATGAGTCGGTCAATTGCTGTTCTGAGAAGAGATCACTCGTTTTCTTCATATATTCAATTTGTACCGGATGATAAATCATTGAGTTTTGCAAGGAGAAGACCACCTTTTCAGAAACGCTCGCTTAAATGATAATCATTTTCAATAAGATTGTACCAAATAAATGAAAGTTTTCCTATATAAAGCGTGTTGTTTTTGGATTTAAAAAACCCTTGCCGCAATGTGCGGGCAAGGGAAAATGATCATGCTTTTGTTGGGTAAGAAAATGTTACACGTGTAACATACCATTCTTAAGTCTTAATATAGGAGATATTGTTTTCTGGTTTTATTGAATTGCTTCAGCTGTTTTTGATAGGTGTCAATGATTTCATCAATTGAAGCACCGTTCTTGATTTTCGTTCTAATCCAGCCGTTGCCTGCCAATTTATCAAATGAGCCAGACGCTAGGAACTGAAAATCATCAGGATAGAGATCATGTATCATTTTAATAAGCGACAGTCCTGTTTTAACCGCTTCAAATTTTTCTCTGTCCGTAATATAGAGCTGCACGCCGTGGCAAAGTGTTCCTTGATGTTTAGAGAACGTTGGAGTGAAGGAGGAAGCTCTGAATGTAACGCCAGGCAGAGCAAGACTGTTCATTTTTTCTGCAAGCTCTGTGCTTGTGATAAAGGGAGCTCCGATCAACTCGAATGGCTTAGTCGTTCCCCGCCCTTCAGATACATTTGTTCCTTCAATTAACCCTGTTGCAGGGTATACAAATGTGCTCTCTGCGGTTGGCATGTTCGGTGAAGGGAGGACGAAAGGCAGTCTGGTTTCGTCAAAATCCATAGAGCGTTTCCAGTGTTTCATTTTTACGACTGACACATCAGCATTAATATTAAATTCCTTGTTGAATAGTAAAGCCAATTCTCCAATGGTCATCCCGTGCTTTAACGGAATAGGATAGAGTCCGACAAAGGATGCGTACTCGGGCTCCAGCACTGGTCCTTCAACCTTTTTTCCGCCTTGGGGATTCGGACGGTCCAGCACGATAAAAGGAATTCCGTTTTCTTTAGCGGCTTCCATTGCATAAGCCATTGTATAAATGTACGTATAGTAACGAGTCCCGACGTCCTGGATGTCAAATAGAAGAACATCGACATTTTTCAGCATATCAGGAGTGGGTTTTTTCGTTTTTCCGTAAAGGCTGTATACGGGAACCCCGGTTTTTTCGTCAATGTAAGAGCCTACTTCGTCTCCTGCCTGAGCGTCGCCGCGAACGCCGTGCTCGGGCCCGAATAAAGCTGTCAGCTGTATATCGGGGTCTTCGAAAAGAATATCTACGCTGCTTTTAAGGGATGCACTCACACCTGTTGGATTGGTAATCAGTCCAACTCTTTTTCCCATTAGCTGCTTTTTGTGTCGTGACAAGAGGATATCAATGCCGGTCTGGACTTTAGGTTTTTTTGCTGTTTGTTTTTCTGAATCAGGCGAAGCTGAGGCAGCCGTCATTGTCCCGAACATCATAAGCCCTGCGAGAAGAACCAATACCGTTTTCTTCATATGCTCCTCCTTATTAAAGCGGTTTTCCCGTTTTGATGTTTACTCCATAGCCAAATGGATAAAGGATGTCTCCCGGTTTTGTGACGGATGGAATGTCGACTGGCAGCGTGCCCTTTGGCTTTGATTGTCCGAAGATCGCTTTAACGCCGGCCGGAATATTCGGCTGAAGATAACGCCCGTTTGCATATCCTTTAAAACCATAGACGGCAATCAAAGCTCTTGCTTCTTCGAAATTGGCGGCATCATATGGATTGCGCAGACTCATTAAGACAAATTGCTTTTTGTGCTGCAGTGCGGCATTCATGACAGCTCTCGGAAAAGCGGTGGCCCATTTGCTTGAATCTGTTACCGTGTCGTCGATGACACCGTCGTTGACGACAGGGTCATTTTTTACAACGTAAGAGCCTGTAATAATATAATCAGCTTCTTTTACTTGTTTTTCATGCTCAGCATTAAATACCTTTTCTGCAAAGTTGATTTTGTTAAGAGAAACAGATTTGATTTTTTTTCGCTGCATTAAATCGTGAATGGTTTTTTCAATGGATGCTGTTTGTTCCTCGTAAGGTGCGGCAATTAAGATTCGGCTGCCTTTTTTGGGTTTGAACGGCAAGGTATGCTGATCATTTTTTAATACTGTCACTGCCTTTTCAGCGATTTTTTGCTCTGTCTTCGTATGGTGTTTGCTTCCCACTGTTTTGAGTGCTTTCTTCACCTTTTTATCTATGTTGCTGTCATGCTGAGCGGGGTAAATACCGCGCTTTATTTTCAGGGAAATGATTCTTTCCACCGATTTGTTGATTTGCTGTAAGGGAATGTCTCCATTTTTAACAGCTTCTTTTAAGGAGTCAATCACGCTTGCCAATTTTTGTTCATCTTTCAAAGATGTAACTGAGACAGGCATTAACGCGATATCAACACCGGCCTTTATGGCCATGACGACCGCCTCTTCATGACCGAAATGATCTGCTATGGCTTTCATATTGAGAGCATCAGTGACGATTACACCGCCAAATCCCATTTCCTCCCGAAGCAGCCCGGTCATTACTTTCTTTGAAAGTGTAGCGGGAACCATAATATCTGATCCATCAAGCTTGCTTTTATATGTGGTGTCATCAAAGGCTGGGAATTGAACATGAGCTGTCATCACCATATCTGCTCCGGCATCAATCGCTTTTTGAAAAGGATAGAGTTCAACCTCACGAAGCCGTTCCTGGTTATGAGAAACGAGCGGCAGTCCATAATGGCTGTCAACGTCAGTGTCTCCATGTCCCGGGAAATGTTTAAGAGCAGAGGCGATATTTTGCCGTTGCAAACCTTTCATAGAATATAAACCGAGTCGTGCTGTCAGTTCACGATCAGAACTGAATGATCTCACACCGATCACGGGATTATCAGGGTTATTATTAATGTCCAAGACTGGGCTGAAATCTGTATTGATGCCTAAGACAGAAAGCTCTTTTCCAATCATGCTGCCGGTCTGATATGCATTGATTCTGCTTCTTGTTGCGCCAAGCGCCATATTGCCTGGGAAATTAGTGCCCTCCCCTAATCTCGTCACGATCCCGCCTTCTTGATCAATGCTGAGTAAGAGCGGAATCTTAGGGCTGGCCTTTTGATATGCGTCTGTCAGCCGTACCGTTTGCTCAGTTGTTTTTACATTTTCTGCAAAAAGTATGACGCCGCCGAATTGATATTTCTTGATGAGGCCAGCGACTTCCTCATTCATTTTTGTGAAGGCTTGCGGAGAAGACTCACCTTCCTTTTTCCAGTTTCTGAAATCCGGCATCAGCATCTGGCCAAGTTTTTCATCTAACGTCATACGATCAACGATCTGCTTGGCATCATCTGAGCTGCGGGGTTTTGCTACAGCTGTCTGACTGACGCCGAGAAAACATGAAAGAAAAAGGACGGTGGAAAGGATAAGCGAAATGACAGGTTTCATAACAACTTCCTCCTATCGTCGATTATTTCATTGCTTCATAAATCGCGGTAATGACGCTTCCGTAACTGCCTGTTGAAAATTGGTCACCCTCAAACACGTTCGGATTTTCCGCTGGATCAGCGACAGGTGAATGCTTTTTATTTGTTAACAAAGCGATGCCTAAATTGTATGCCGGATCAATGATGGTAACCGTTCCTGTCCAGCCAGTATGTCCGTACGCATTTTCGCTTGCATAAGGGCCAAACATCCATTCCATGCTTTTACTGCCGTTTCGCCGCCATCCAAGGCCGAATGTCGGATCTGTTGCTGATGGCGCCGTAAATAGGTCAGCTGTTTTCTGATCGAATAATGAAACGTTTCGGTACGTTCCTTTGTTTAACATGACTTGAAGCAGAATCGCCATATCATCAGCGTTTGAAAACAGTCCGGCGTGGCCTGAAACGCCTTCCATCGAATAGAATGCTTTTTCGTCATGTACTTCTCCTTGCAGCGTGTCTATGCGGATATGAGGGAAATGGATAACACCGTCTCGTGTATTGCCCATACGTTCAGTGGCTGCGAACTGTTTTGCTTTAAAGCCCTTTTGCAGCGGATTGTACAACGTATGTTTCAGCTTCAGCGGTTTGTAGAGCTCTTGTTCCGTATAGACATCAAGCGGTTTGCCAGTGAGTTTTTCGACAATACAGCCGAGAAGCATGTATCCAATGTCACTGTATACGTGTTTTGTTCCTGTTTCATAATCCAGCGGGATTTTCATCAAGTATTCAATGGTTTTCTCCCGCTCTTGCGAATAATACATTCCGGCTTTTTCCGGGCTGTAAAAGTAGAAGCTGGATGGAAGCCCTGATTGGTGCTGCAGGACATCAATGACACGAATGTTATCTTTCCCTTTGATGCGATCTGTAGGCTGATCCTTGAAATCAGGCAAATAAGCAGATACCTTTTCATAAACGTCGAGTTTGCCTTGGCTGACTAAGCGCTGTAAAGCAAAATTGGCCGCATACATTTTTGTATTTGATGCCAAGTCAAACATCGTGCGGGTTTTCATTTTTGCCGGACGGCGCAACAGTTCAGCCCCGTCATATTTTTTACTGTAGCCGTATGCTTCTTTTTTGATCATACGGCCGTCCTTCACGACGACCAGAACGGCGCCGGGGAATCCTGCTGCAATGTCCCGTTCAATCATCTGATCAACCTTCCTTAGTTTCTTCGACGAAAACTGTGCAGTTTCTGGATTTATTGTTTTCGGCTCAACCTGGTTGTCTGCTTGATGAAGGGCGGTTTGTGCGAAGGCTTCGTTCGGCGTCAGAATGGACACGGTTAAAATAGCGCTGAGTAATGCTAATGTCTTCGTTCTCACAAGCTTGCTCCTTTCCGTGTTTCTATGCCGTTACTATTCCTAAAACGTCATCATTTAATCGAACTGGGCAGCCATTTCATCTTTATATCCGAAAGCGTAGGTCAATAAAAAGCCTGCCGCATAGGAAATAAAGAGACCAATGATATATAAGATGATTTGTGAAGGCAGCACCAGAAAAGAGAGCGGCAATCCGGAGACGCCGAGCGCAACTGTGGCTACCTGAAAATAAGCTTGAAAAGCTCCGCCGATACCCGCCCCTAAGCATGCTGTCAAAAACGGACGGCCAAGCGGCAGCGTTACACCGAATATAAGCGGTTCACCGATGCCGAGCAGTCCTGAAGGAAGACCCCCTGTGATCGCTTTTCTCAGCGTTTTTTTCTTTGTTTTAACGAAGATGGCGAAGGCTGCGCCCACTTGTCCCGCGCCTCCCATAGCAAGGATAGGGAGAAGCGGGTCATCACCGATCGAATTGATGAGTTCCATGTGCACCGGCGTCAGGCCTTGATGTAGCCCGGTGACAACAAGAGGGAGGAAGGTCGCGCCCAGAATAAAGCCTGCAGCGATTCCGCCGATGTCTAAGATGGACAGAAGACCGGATGTGATGACATCTGAAATGAACCCCCCTAAAGGCATGAAAACGACGTACGTCAATATTCCAGTGATCAAAAGCGAAACTGTTGGAGTTACGATAATATCGAGTGATTGAGGAATAAAGCGGCGGACGAATTGTTCTGTGTAAGCAATGAATATAGCTGCGAATAGAACGCCGATGAGCCCTCCCCTGCCGGGAAGAAGCTGTTCTCCGAATAAGCTGATCTTTGCGATTTCCGGGTTAATGATCAGAATCCCTGCAAGAGCGCCGAGAGCGGGCGTCCCGCCAAATTCTTTTGACGCGTTAATGCCGACGAGAATGCCGAGATAAGTGAACAGGCCTGATCCGATGACTGTCAATACAATTGCTGTTTGTGATTCAGCAGAGAGCCAGCCGGCTTGGATTATCGCTTTGGTAATTCCGGTAATTAAGCCTGAAGCGACGAGTGCGGGAATGAGAGGTATGAAGATGCTGGCTATTTTACGTAAAAAAAGCTTAAACGGGGTGGCGTTCTTACGATTGATATCGGATTTCTTTTTGGCTGCGGCCTCTTTTAGATTAAAATCTTCTTCTGATGATACCAGCTTCGAAAAAGCGGCGGTGACATGATTAACGACACCAGTGCCGAGGATAATCTGCAGGGTTTCAGCTTCGACGACTCCAAGGACGCCATCAAGTTCTCTTAACGCCTTACTATCCGTTTTGCTGACATCGTAAGGCGTAATGCGCAAGCGGGTCATGCAATGCGTATAGGAAGAAATATTGGATTTCCCCCCGCATAGCTCAAGGATTTTTTCCGCCAGAGTATTGTAGTGTTTTTCTTTGCTCATACAAACCCCTCCCTTTCAAGATGCCTTATGTCTTTCTCATAGATTTGATTGCTTCTCTCGTTTTATCAATGCAGCCGACCGTTTCTTCATACTGCTCGGCCGCCATGCTTAAAAACAAAACATCAATCATAAAAAGCTGGGCGAGACGGGAGGAAGTGGCTGCGCTTCGAATCAGGGCCTCGTTGGAATGGGCTGTATATAATGAAACGTCGGATAATGCAGTGACGGAGGTTTGGCTGAATTGTGTGAGGCTGATGATTGTGACGCCTTTTTCCTTTGCCATCGAAAGCAGCTCGATGATTTCCTGTGTCTCACCTGAAAATGAAATGGCAAATACAATGTCTTTCTTATCTGCATTTGCGATTAAAGATGCCACAAGATGAGTGTCCGTGAAAGCAGTCGCCTGTTTATGAATTCGAAGCCATTTTTGCTGGGCATCCTTGGCGACAATTCCCGAGGCGCCCAGACCGAAAAAATGTACAGTGTTCGCTTGAAGCAGCAGAGAAACGGCGCGCTCAAGCTCTTGATAATCCATGAGATCTGAGGTGTCTTGAATTGCTTGAATAGCATTGCCGGCTGCTTTTTCAGAGATGGAAGGCAGCGATTCATGAGGAGCGATGTCCCGGTAGCCTTGAACAGCAGGTTTTGCCAGATCGCCCGCTACCCTCATTTTTAAATCCTGAAATCCTTTTAGTCCCAGTGATTTGCAGAGCCTGATGACGGCAGCGTCACTTGAATTAGCTAAGGCGCTGATTTCGCTGACTGTGCTTTCTATCGCTTTGTGGGGATGGGCTAATATGTAGTCCGCAAGCTTACGCTCTGATTGTGGCAGCTTGTGTTTCATTGATTGAATGATAGCTAAACCGCCTGTCGCCATTACTGTCTCTCCTTATCATGAATGGTAGTTTTCAATTGCTTTGTCTATAAAACCGTTCGCTTCATCAAGCAATGTCTTCGCTTTGTTTTGATCTGTGCTGGTTTTGAGCATAACAATTGCTGTTTTGACATGAAGATTCGCCTGTTCAAGTGTGTATTGCGCTTTCTCATAAGAAACGTCTGTAAGGCTTTGAATGATGCTGATGGCGCGTTCTTTTAGTTTTTTGTTGCTGACATTGACATCCACCATCAAGTTTTCGTAGACCTTGCCGATTTTGACCATTACAGCGGTGGATATCATGTTTAGAATCATTTTATGAGCGGTTGCGGCTTTCATACGTGTCGAGCCTGTAATGACTTCTGGCCCGACGACGACTTCAATGCTGTGATCAGCGTGTTTGCTGATGGCAGATTGACTGTTACAGGTAAGGGAGACGGTGTTTGCTCCGATTTTGCGGGCGTATTTCAGCGCACCTGCTGCATAAGGCGTACGGCCGCTTGCTGCAATCGCGATCACTGTATCGGCTGAGGTGAGATGGATGGATCGTAAATCCTCGGCCCCTGCTTCTTCATGATCTTCAATCCCCTCAGCCGCCTGCAAAAATGCGTTGGGACCGCCGGCCATTAATCCGATTACCTGATCAGGACTGACGCTGTAGGTCGGAGGACATTCAACTGCGTCCATCACACCGAGTCGGCCGCTAGTGCCTGCACCTGCGTAAATGAGCCGTCCGCCATTTTGAAAGGATTCATACGCGCATTCGACGGCTGCTTCGATATCGGGAAGGACACGCTGAACGGCGGCAGCGACTTTGATATCTTCATTGTTAATCATTTTTAAGATATCGAGGGTATTAGCTTTGTGTATTTTCGATGTTTGGCTATTGCGTGATTCCGTTGTAAGATTGTGAAGATTCAATTGTTCTGACATGAGGATGCCCCCTGTGTAAAAATAAATATATCTCAATATTCAGTATATTCATTTCTGTTATGATATTTCAACTATCATTTTTAATTTTTGAAACTTTATTTCAAAAGAGGCTATAAGAAATAATGAAGTATCAGCTGTTCGCCAAGCGGCCCGATTTTTCGGCGTCCTTTATCAAGAAATCCGGTTTTCATATAAAGCTGCTTTGCACGGGTGTTCAGGTGATTGACGGCTAAAATGATTTCATCGCACCATGGGAAATACCCGTTAACAAAAGAGGGGAGCTGAAGCATGGCTTTTTTCGCATAGCCTTGTCCGTGGTGGGCAGAGTTTAATGATAAGGAACTGAGCAATAAAGCAAATGGATTGTTGGAATAGGGAGCAATGGTTTCTTTTGACGTATGTAGAATGAAAAAGCCTATTGGCAGATCACCTTTTAAGATGACAACCGGATAGCGCTCCTGAATGCTTAGGGCCTGGGTCAGCACCTCTTTAGGGAGAGCGGTAAAGCGTTTGTCATCATCGTGTAAAGTAAATGCGTAAAGCTCCGGCAAATGCTCAGGCTTATAGAAGGATAAAGAGATATCTTGCATCATGATGAGCCTCCTTACAATATGTCGTCTAACTGGTTTTCAGAAATTACACGGTACCCCGCTTGTTTTAATAGCGCGGCGGTTACTCCGTTTCCAGCGATTTTTTTGCCTGAAAATGAGCCATTATAGATGAAATTGCTTCCGCATGATGGGCTGTTTTCTTTCAATATGACGGCAGAGGCGTTGATTTCTTTTGCGTAGGCCAATGTTTGGGCCGCGCCCTTCATATATAAATCTGTTACATCTTCTCCTGAAGACGTTATGATTTTCGCGGCTCCACTAAGAACATCCTCACCAGTGCCTCCGATGATTTCTGCTGGTTCTCGGGGAGTGGAGAAGCCGCCGAGAAGTTCAGGGCAAGCCATCACTGCTTGTTTTTCTTCAATCAGTTTTCGGATTTTCTCTGATGCGGCATGCGAACCGTTGTATCTGCATTCAATGCCGCCGAGGCAAGAGCTGACTAGTATCATATTGGTTTCTCCTCTCTTAATTCGATCTATATCTATCTTAAAATAAATGATAAATGTTAGGAGGCTTTTTCAGTTAAAAAAGGGGTTAAAAAGTTTGAAAATAAAAAATTTAAATTTCCTCTTTACAAAAGGGGGGGAACCTGTATATAATAACTTTTGTCAGCTCGACGAGAACACAAACGGCCCGTTGGTCAAGCGGTTAAGACACCGCCCTTTCACGGCGGTAACACGGGTTCGAATCCCGTACGGGTCACCATTTGGAGGATTAGCTCAGCTGGGAGAGCATCTGCCTTACAAGCAGAGGGTCGGCGGTTCGAGCCCGTCATCCTCCACCATCTTGCCGGTGTAGCTCAATTGGTAGAGCAACTGACTTGTAATCAGTAGGTTGGGGGTTCAAGTCCTCTTGCCGGCACTGTTTTTCTTAAAAATATGGAGGGGTAGCGAAGTGGCTAAACGCGGCGGACTGTAAATCCGCTCCCTCAGGGTTCGGCAGTTCGAATCTGCCCCCCTCCACCATCATTGGGCTATAGCCAAGCGGTAAGGCAACGGACTTTGACTCCGTCATGCGTTGGTTCGAATCCAGCTAGCCCAGTCACAGACACCTTTTGATCAAAGGTGTCTTTTTTCTTTTTGAAAAAATCATTCCAACTTCTAACTGTTCAGTCTGTATAATAATTTTAAAAATATGTTAAGGTAGTTTATTCACAAATTGCCATCTACACCCTGCCAAAAATTTGTTAAACTTATTTTATAAAAAAATTGAAACCTTTAGAAACGAAGCTCGTATACATACAGACCGGTGAAGGCAGAGGTTAGATAAATATGGAAATGATGATTAAAAAGAGAATTAAGCAAGTCAAAAAAGGCGATCAAAATGCATTTGCGGACATCGTAGATATTTACAAGGATAAAATTTATCAGCTTTGCTACCGTATGCTTGGCAATGTGCATGAGGCGGAAGATATCGCACAAGAGGCTTTCATCAGAGCGTACGTCAATATCGACAGTTTTGATATCAACCGGAAATTTTCAACTTGGCTTTATCGAATTGCGACCAACTTGACCATTGACCGCATTCGCAAAAAGAAGCCGGATTATTACCTCGATGCAGAAGTGGCGGGTACAGAAGGCTTGACGATGTATTCCCAAATCGCCGCAGATGGAGTTTTGCCTGAAGATGCAGTCGTATCGCTGGAGCTTTCACACACGATTCAGCAGAAAATATTAAAGCTTCCTGACAAATACAGAACTGTCATTGTATTAAAGTATATTGATGAACTCTCATTAATTGAAATCGGCGAGATTCTGAACATTCCTGTGGGGACTGTAAAAACGCGGATTCACAGAGGCAGAGAGGCTCTTAGAAAACAATTAAGGGATCTTTAAGTGGGGTGATGAAATGAGCTGTCCTGAACAAATTGTGCAGCTTATGCATATGCATCTTGATGGAGATATCCTTCCGAAAGATGAACAAGTATTAAAAGAACATCTGGAGGCATGCGAGGAATGCAGAAAGCATTTTTATGAGATGGAAAAATCCATTGCGCTCGTCCGGAGCACATCGCATGTCGAAGCCCCCGCCGATTTTACCGCTAACGTCATGGCAAAATTGCCTAAGGAGAAGAAAAGAGCTTCTGTGAAAAGATGGTTCAGATCCCATCCGGTTATCGCGGCTGCTGCGGTATTCATCATTTTGATGGGCGGAGGATTGTTAAACAGCTGGCACAATGACCACAACTTCAGCGTGTCGAAGCAGCCGAATCTGGTCGTGCAAAACAACACTGTGATCGTGCCTGAAGGTGAGACGGTCAAAGGTGATGTCACCGTCAAAAACGGCAAGCTGATTATTAAAGGGAAAATAGACGGGGATGTAACCGTTGTAAACGGAGAAAAGTATATGGCCTCTGCTGGACAAGTCACCGGTCAAATTGAGGAGATTAATCAATTATTCGACTGGACATGGTATAAAATGAAGTCTGCGGGGAAAAGTGTATTCAATGCATTAGACCCGAACGGAGAAGAGTAAAGCGTGTTGTGCGCTTTACTCTTTTTTTAGGTTCTCAAACGGCTGGCATATTTCACTTGCCAAAACGAAATGTGGTATAATGGGCTCGCTATGTAAAGTACATATGCGTAACACATTAAACTTCAAAATACGAAATGACTGAATTCTTGGAGGACGAGGAAATGGCTTTTGAGGATATCCCTTTTTTGCAGTACCTCGGCAATGCCGTTGATATTCTCCTTGTTTGGTATGTGATATATAAACTGATTATGGTGATACGCGGCACGAAGGCGGTTCAGCTCTTAAAAGGAATCGTTGTGATCGTGCTTGTCCGTATGGCCAGTCAATATTTGGGCCTCAGCACGCTTCAGTGGCTGATGGACCAAGCGATAACATGGGGATTTTTAGCAATTATTATTATCTTTCAGCCTGAGCTGAGAAGAGCGCTTGAACAGCTTGGACGGGGCCGTTTCTTCTCGAGGAGCGGCACGCCGGTTGAGGAAGCGCAGCAGAAAACAATTGAGGCTATAACGAAAGCGATCAATTATATGGCGAAACGCCGGATCGGCGCCCTTTTAACCATTGAGCGGGATACGGGTATGGGGGATTATATTGAAACGGGCATTCCTTTGAATGCAAAGGTCAGCTCTGAGCTCTTGATCAATATTTTTATCCCGAATACACCGCTTCATGACGGAGCGGTCATTATGAAAAATAATGAAATTGCCGCTGCCGCCTGTTATTTGCCGCTTTCTGAAAGCCCGTTCATTTCAAAAGAACTGGGAACGCGGCACAGAGCGGCTGTCGGAATCAGTGAAGTTACAGACAGTTTGACGATTATCGTGTCTGAAGAGACCGGCGGCGTCAGTGTGGCGAGGAATGGCGACCTTCACAGAGAGCTGACGGAAGAAGCGCTGAAAGAAATGCTTGAAGCAGAGTTTAAGAAGAACACCAGAGAGACTTCTTCTAACCGTTGGTATTGGAGGGGCAAGAAAAATGGATAAATTCTTAAACAACCGCTGGGCTGTGAAAGTCATTGCGCTGCTTTTCGCGCTCTTGCTTTATGTAGCGGTTAACAGCAACCAAGCACCAACTCCGAAAAAACCAGGTGAATCATTTTTTCCAACATCTACAACTGATGAGGCAACACTGACTGATATACCGGTTAAAGCATATTACGATGATGAAAATTATGTCGTGACGGGCGTTCCGCAAACGGTGAATGTCACGATAAAAGGTCCGACAAGCGCCGTGAAGAAGGCGAGACAGACAAAGAATTTTGAGATATACGCGGATATGGAGAAGCTGAAAACCGGCACGCATAAGGTCGAGCTTAAGGCCAAAAACGTGTCGGATGGGCTGACGATATCCATTAATCCGTCCGTGACGACCGTCACCATTCAAGAACGCACGACAGAAAGCTTTCCTGTTGAAGTGGAGTACTACAACAAAAGCAAGATGAAAAAAGGCTATTCTCCGGAGCAGCCGATTGTCAGTCCTAAAAATGTACAGATTACCGGTTCTAAAGCCGTGATTGATAATATTTCTCTTGTGAAAGCTTCGATAAACCTGGAAAATGCAGATGAAACGATTGAAAAGGAAGCGAAAGTGACTGTCTATGATAAAGACGGAAACGCGCTTCCTGTCGATGTGGAGCCCTCGGTCATCAAAATTACCGTTCCGGTGACAAGTCCGAGTAAAAAAGTGCCCTTTAAAATTGAGCGGACAGGAAGCCTTCCTGACGGGGTCAGCATAGCGAATATCGAATCAAGTCCCAGTGAGGTGACGGTTTACGGCTCGCAGGATGTCTTGGATTCTCTTGAATTTATAGATGGTGTCAGCTTAGATTTAAGCAAAATCAAAAAGGATTCTGATATCGAGGCAGATATTCCGCTTCCTGACGGCGTCAAAAAAATCTCGCCGTCAAAGGTGACGTTGCATATAGAAGTAGATAGTGAAGCGGATCAGACGTTTGAGAATGTCCCTATTAAGACTGTAGGGCTGAGCAGCTCACAGAACATTGAATTTCTGGATCCGGAATCACAAACGATAGATGTTACGGCCAAAGGCTCTCCCGGCAACATAAAAAAACTGCAGAAATCAGACATAGAATTGTATGTGAATGTATCTGATTTAGATGACGGAGAGCACAGTGTGAAGCTTGAAGTAAACGGGCCTCAAAATGTAACCTGGTCCTTGGGGCAGAAAAATGCAAAAATCAAGCTTACGTCTAAAAAAACGAATACGACAACAAAAGATAACAGCAATACGACGTCAGGGAACCAGGATGACACTGATGACAAGACGAATGACAAAGAGAATAATCAGCGAGAAGATACAACGAACAGCGATAAAAACAATGATGATCAAAATCAAGACGAAAACCAAGATCAAAATCAGGATCAGGATGAAGATGAATCAAATACAGGTTCACAATCTTCATCAGAATAAAAAAGGAGCGATTATAAAATGGGCAAGTATTTTGGAACAGATGGTGTAAGAGGTGTTGCCAACAGCGAGCTTACGCCTGAGCTGGCCTTTAAAGTCGGACGTTTCGGCGGGTATGTGCTGACAAAAGACAAACAACGTCCAAAAGTGCTGATAGGCCGCGATACACGCATCTCCGGCCATATGCTGGAGGGAGCCCTTGTCGCCGGACTTTTATCAATTGGCGCAGAAGTCATGCGTCTGGGAGTCATTTCTACACCTGGTGTTTCCTATTTAACAAAAGCGATGGATGCAGAGGCGGGCGTCATGATTTCTGCTTCTCATAACCCAGTGCAGGATAACGGAATCAAGTTCTTTGGAGGAGACGGATTTAAGCTTTCTGATGAACAGGAGGCTGAAATTGAGCGTCTGATGGATGAACCGGAGGATAAGCTGCCAAGACCGGTTGGAGCTGACCTGGGACTTGTAAACGACTATTTTGAAGGCGGCCAAAAGTACCTGCAATTCTTAAAACAGACTGCCGACGAAGATTTTACAGGCATTCATGTTGCGCTTGACTGCGCACACGGAGCGACGTCATCGCTTGCGACACACTTGTTTGCCGATTTAGACGCAGACGTGTCGACAATGGGAACTTCTCCGAACGGATTAAACATCAATGACGGAGTTGGATCGACTCATCCCGAAGCGCTCAGTGCGTTTGTAAAAGAGAAAAATGCTGATATCGGCCTTGCGTTCGATGGTGACGGCGACCGCCTGATCGCAGTCGACGAAAAAGGAATTATCGTTGACGGCGACCAAATTATGTACATATGCTCAAAATACCTGAAATCAGAGGGCCGCTTAAAGGATGATACGGTTGTTTCCACAGTCATGAGCAACCTCGGTTTCTATAAAGCGCTTGAAAAAGAAGGGATAAAGAGCGTGCAGACGGCTGTCGGCGACCGCTACGTGGTAGAGGCGATGAAAAAAGACGGCTACAATGTCGGCGGTGAACAGTCCGGCCACTTAATTTTCCTTGATTACAACACAACAGGTGACGGATTATTGTCCGCCATTATGCTGATGAATACATTAAAAGCGACAGGCAAGCCGCTGTCAGAGCTTGCGGCTGAAATGCAGAAGTTTCCGCAGCTTTTAGTCAATGTGAGAGTAACTGATAAATATAAAGTCGAAGAAAACGAAAAAGTAAAAGCCGTTATTTCTGAGGTTGAAAAAGAAATGAACGGCGACGGCCGGATTTTAGTGCGCCCATCTGGCACTGAACCGCTCGTTCGTGTGATGGCTGAAGCGAAGACGAAAGAACTGTGCGATGAATATGTTAATCGCATTGTTGAAGTCGTCCGGTCAGAAATGGGATTAGAGTAACGAAATCTATAAACAGAGAGCGAACAAGACAAGTGCGACTCACATATAATAATTATGAGACAGGCGGCAAAGTTGTTTAAAAAACAATTGACCATTCTTGGCACATGCTGTAAAATCAAGCTTGTCTTGTTCTTGTTTTCTAGAGGCAGGAAAGACGGGATTTTGTTTCACTTATAATTATAGCGCCCGAACTAAGCGCCCGAAAAAAGGCTTAGTTGACGAGGATGGAGGTTATCGATTTTTCGGCGGATGCCTCCCGGCTGAGTATGCAGATCACAGCCGTAAGGATTTCTTCAAACCAAGGAGGCGACTCCTTGAACAAAGGGAAATCACATGATCTTCCATAAAACATGTAGGAGGGGACGATTGAAAGTCCCCTTGAAAAATGACTTTCTTCGTCTCCTTTTACAATCTTAGGAGGAAGAAATTATGTGTGGAATCGTAGGTTATATCGGTCAGCTTGATGCGAAGGAAATTTTGTTAAAAGGATTGGAGAAGCTTGAGTACCGCGGCTATGACTCTGCGGGTATCGCAGTTGCCAACGAACAGGGGATCCATGTGTTTAAAGAAAAAGGACGCATTGCCGATCTTCGTGAAGTTGTGGATGCCAATGTAGGAGCAAAAGCAGGAATTGGCCATACTCGCTGGGCAACACACGGCGAACCAAGCTATCTGAACGCTCACCCGCATCAAAGCGCACTGGGCCGCTTTACACTTGTTCATAACGGCGTGATCGAGAACTATGTTCAGCTGAAACAGGACTATTTACAAGATGTAGAGCTCAAAAGTGATACCGATACAGAGGTAGTCGTTCAAGTAATCGAGCAATTTGTCAACGGAGGACTTGATACAGAAGAAGCGTTCCGCAAAACACTTACACTGTTAAAAGGCTCTTACGCAATTGCTTTATTCGATAACGATAACAAAGAAACGATTTTTGTAGCGAAAAACAAAAGCCCTCTATTAGTTGGACTTGGAGATACATTCAACGTCGTGGCGTCTGACGCGATGGCAATGCTTCAAGTTACAAACGAATATGTAGAGCTGATGGATAAAGAAATGGTCATCGTGACTGATGATCAAGTTGTTATCAAAAACCTTGATGGCGACGTTATTTCACGTGCGTCTTATATCGCTGAGCTGGATGCCAGTGATATCGAAAAAGGCACGTACCCTCACTACATGTTGAAAGAAACGGATGAGCAGCCAGTTGTGATGCGCAAAATCATCCAAACGTACCAAGACGAAAACGGCAAACTGTCTGTGCCTGGCGATATCGCTGAGGCTGTAGCGGAAGCGGACCGCATCTATATCATTGGCTGCGGAACTAGCTATCACGCAGGACTTGTCGGTAAACAATACATTGAAATGTGGGCAAACGTGCCGGTTGAAGTGCATGTAGCGAGTGAATTCTCTTACAACATGCCGCTTCTGTCTAAGAAACCGCTCTTCATTTTCCTTTCTCAAAGCGGAGAAACAGCAGACAGCCGCGCGGTTCTTGTTCAAGTCAAAGCACTCGGACACAAAGCGCTGACGATCACAAACGTACCGGGATCAACGCTTTCCCGTGAAGCTGACTATACATTGTTGCTTCATGCAGGCCCTGAAATTGCTGTTGCGTCAACAAAAGCATACACAGCACAAATCGCAGTTCTTGCGGTTCTTGCATCAGTAGCTGCTGACAAAAACGGCATCGATATCGGGTTTGATCTTGTCAAAGAACTCGGTATTGCAGCAAACGCAATGGAAGCCCTTTGCGACCAGAAAGACGAAATGGAAATGATCGCTCGTGAATACCTGACTGTATCCAGAAACGCTTTCTTCATCGGACGCGGCCTCGACTACTTCGTATGTGTCGAAGGCGCATTGAAGCTGAAAGAGATTTCTTACATCCAGGCAGAAGGCTTTGCCGGCGGCGAACTGAAGCACGGCACCATCGCCTTGATCGAACAAGGAACACCAGTATTCGCACTGGCAACACAAGAGCACGTAAACCTAAGCATCCGCGGAAACGTCAAAGAAGTTGCCGCTCGCGGAGCCAACACATGCATCATCTCACTGAAAGGCCTAGACGATGCGGATGACAGATTCGTATTACCGGAAGTAAACCCAGCGCTTGCTCCATTGGTATCTGTTGTTCCATTGCAGCTGATCGCTTACTATGCTGCACTGCATCGCGGCTGTGATGTTGATAAGCCGCGTAACCTTGCGAAGAGTGTTACTGTGGAGTAAAATGTTTAACCCCTTTGGTTGTTTTTGCCGACTTTAAAATAAAGTTACGACGTTTATAAAAATGTTGCGATGCTTTTTCCCTTAGATAATTTTTGTCTAAGGGTATTTTTCTATTTTAACTAAAGAGGCAGGTAACTAAAAATTATAAGGGGATTCCAATTGATTTTGGACCCCCTTTTTACATAAATGATGTGACACTAATCTTACAAAAATGTAACTTTAATCTCAAATAATGTAATTTGATTCGATGGCAGGTCATCTAATTTTCTTTTATTATGTTCTAAAAAGAGATTGGATGGTGTTAGGTTTGGATATTTCAGAAGTTAATATATCACTGTTTAGACTAGTTAATGACTTAGGAAAAGAACATCCCTTTTTGAATCCTGTATTTAGTTTTATTGCTGAATATATGGTTTTTTTACTTGCACTAAGTGTTCTTTTTATTTGGTTTACAAGAGATACGGATAATAGAATTATGATTCTTTGTGCATCTATCGCTTTCATTTGTGCCTTTACGATAGGGAAGGTTTCAGGGGTATTTCACTCGAATTATCAACCTTTTGTTGAATTGGGAGAGGTTAATAAACTGATACATAAAGAAAAAGACAATTCTTTTCCAAGTGACCATACAATTTTATTCTTCTCATATTGTATTTCATTCTGGCTCTTTAAGAGAGGCTGGTCAATTTTATGGGTACTGTTAGCTGTTCTTGTGGGAGTCTCCCGTATATGGGTTGGGGTTCATTATCCTTTTGATGTTTTAGCAGGAGTATTAATAAGCCTAGCAGTTTCAACTTTTATATATTTAACATTCCCTAAACTAAATATTACTCAAACTACCATGAAAATTTATGAAAAATGTGAAAACATACTTCTTTATCGCTTCAAAAGAAAGGAAAACAAGTCAAAAAACCTTTAGATTTATTCAACAATCGGGTGCTAATGTTCAAAAAATCGTAACCCTAAAATGATAAACTCTTTTATAAAGATTCCACCTGTATTCAAAGCTGTAGAATCCATTTTGATCTATCGATTCTTTAAATTTGCCGTAAACTGAAGGTTCATGTGTTATTTTTGATCAACCTATATTTTAAAGCTACAGTTTTAGCCAAAGGGGTTTTTTGTTTTAAAGATGGCTATGTTTAATTTTTCAGATATTTAGGATTGCCATAAGAATATGAAAATATTAAAGAAGGTATTTTTAAGGAAAGTGACATCTACGGAGAAATTGGGGAATTCTAGCTATAACAATATCCACAACAGCTAGTTCAATTTCTTGGTTGTTAAGGCTGTTGAAAATAAAGTAGGAACCAGTATTCATTTATAGTTCCTAATTGAACTCAGTTATTTACTAAACAAGAAAATAGAAAAATGATTATAAAATTCTTCTTGTATTTCTACAAAAAATTAAAGTGATAGATATCATAAGCCTTGGATAAAGATTCAGGATGTATATTTAAAGGGAAAGAAGGATTTGATACTTCTTTCTCTGTATTCCAACATCTTGACAATGCTTAAAATTTAGCATATCTTATACTTAACTTAATAATCGGCCCAGATGTTTATTTTCGTTTGTTAAATTATTAGGTCTTTAGCATTCTTTCAACTAATCTTGACAGGATGAAAAAGTATCCTAATTTAAATGGAGGAGAAACATAAGTCGATTTTATTTGATAATTAAGCACTATATTAAAATGTAGCGATGATTTCATTCCTTTAGAAGGAAGTTAAAACATAGCATATAGTAAAATGACCAATAATAAGGTAGCTCTTCAAAAAACTTCGCAGAAGTTAGTTGAAGTGAAGCCGACAATTTTCAAGATTCAATGATTAAAAACATCATTGAAATTTTGAAATTGTCGGCTTTTTTATTGGAAAAAAATAGAGATATATAAAATTTGTATTAAATTATAGAAAATATGATCTGATCTAAAGGTCTTTTGAGCAATAACGACTTTTAAAAAGGGAGAATTTGAAATGTTAGTTTCGCTGAGTTTGTCATCATTATTAACATTATTTTTTATTACGCTTATTGCTTCTGGGATAAGTGGACTTTTGTTTTTACATCCGCGCGTACCCTTGAGTTTTGTTCGCATTCATATTGGTATCTTGGCTTTACCGCCGTTGGTTTCCTTAGTGATTCTTGCCAATAGGAGTGTGAATGGAAATGTTGGCCCTTGGCACTTCGATTCATTAGCTTGGTTAATGACTTTCTTTGTTTTGACAATTGGCCTAATCATTCAGCGATTTTCTGTACGTTACTTAATGGGTGATCGATCTTATCGAAAATATTTTACGCTTTTTACTTTCACTACAGGTGCTGCTTCAATTGCGTGGTTAAGTGGTGACCTCCGCTTGATGGTTATTTCTTGGGGAGCAACTCTTGTCGGTTTAACCCTGCTTATCAGGTTAAACAGTGCTTGGCAAGTCGCTAGTGAAGCAGCCAAGGTTACTGGCCGATTATTTTTGTTAAGCTGGCTTTCTTTGTTTTTCGCGATAGTTTGGCTTTTTCAAGTCACAGGTCAATGGCAGTTATCATTGGTTTTAACAAATGAAAGCTTAGCTCAACTGGGGGCATGGGAGAGAACAGGGATTAATCTATTGATTGTATTAGCAGTGATCATTCCTGCGGCTCAATGGCCATTCCACAGATGGTTAATTGAGTCTATTGTTGCTCCAACTCCTGTTTCTGCGATTATGCACGCAGGTTTAGTAAATGCAGGCGGGATTATACTAACTCGATTTTCACCTCTATTTAATGGTGGTATAGCATCGATTATTTTACTTCTGCTTGCTGGCATCTCTGTATTGATTGGAACGGGTATTAGTTTGGTCCAGGTTGACTATAAACGCCAGCTAGTAGGCTCCACGATTGGACAAATGGGATTTATGCTCATTCAGTGTGCACTAGGGGCTTATACAGCAGCCATTATTCATCTTATTTTACATGGTTTATTCAAAGCTACGTTGTTTCTACAAGCTGGTTCAGCAGTAGGGCGTCATGAAGTATCGGATCGTACTAATGAAAGAACATCCTATTTATGGGTCATGGCTGGTCGGATTTTATCCTTAGTTATAGGCGTTGCTTTTTGGCTCGCTGCTCCTGGAGAGGGATATCAATTCATTAGTGCCTTAATCTTAGGGTGGTCATTGTCCGTTTCTTGGACTCAGCTCGTGGCTTTTGGAGAGGGGAAAATGGGCCGAATTGCCGGCTTAACATGTTTAGGAGGAGCAGCCTTTGTATATTTTATCATTCATAACCTCTTCTATAAGTGGCTGCATACAAGCGTTTTTCAAAGTGTTCAACCTCCAATGTCAGCTGTCATCATTGTCGTATGTCTATTGCTATTTGGCGGTGTTTTGAGTACGTGGGTTGCTCGTCATCGTTCTTCAGTTTTCTTCGCAGTACTCTATCTTTGGTTAGTACGATTAGGTGAAGCAAAACCCAAGACAGTAGAGAGTCATCCAGACTACCTTAAACAATATTTATCATAAGGAGGTAATAGTGTTGGGCATTACATCCGTATTAACGAAAGAAAATGTAAAAAAGAAAGAGACAGATATTGATGTTCAAGAAAGAGATATTAACGTTTTAATTGAATCTGCCAGCCGAGTCATTGCACCACTTTGGCCTATTTCAACATTCGCTGCACGTAACCCGTGGATGGGACTTGAAAACCAACCTTTTGATCAGGTTGCAAGTTGGCTGAAAAATACTCGTGATGTTGATATATATCCTAGTGCGTCTATGATTCGTTCAGCAAAGAATAAAGGTGAGATTGATGAAGATTTTGTGGAAATGGGGCTGCAGCGCTGGCTTGATTCACATTCCTTTACCATCCCGCAGGACGCGGCAGAGCGATTTTGTCATGCTGGATTAAAATTAGAACCACTGCCTTCCGACCTTTTATCATCACATAAGCTGGAGAAATTGGTGAATGAATGCAGTGGAGTGGATCATATCGAGAATGTTTTTATGCAGCCAATCAGTTCGTATATAGAAAATCAAGATGGTGAAAGGTTAATCAATATCCTAGATCATCATGTCATTAAGTGGTGTAAATTATATCTTGATGACTCTCAAGCAGGTTGGACAATGCCCAACCGTGAGGAAGGTTTCTATCGTGCCTGGCAGCATCTCATTCAGTATGATCCAGCACTTAGTAAAAAGCAGCGTGAAAGGTTAAAAGGTTGGCCGCAAGAGGCACATGTGGCTTTACAAGAAGCGTTATTCGCACTAGAAATCCCAGAATCAGAAATCCAGTGTTATCTTGAAGGCCATTTACTTTCCTTACCCGGATGGGCAGGGATGATGCTTTGGCGCTCCCAACAATCGAGCCATGAACATGCACTTCTAACAGAATATTTAGCAGTTCGGATATCCATGGAGTGGGCTCTTATAAAGCCATATTTACCTATTAATAATGAACGATTTGAGAATAAAATTTCAATTACTCCCCTTATAGCAGCTTGGATTCATTGGGGGGGCCTTACATTAGAGGAATGGTCACAGATGCCGGCCAATGAACAAAACGAATATTTATCATTTGCCTACAGCTTTGATGAGAAACTTCGCAGGAAACTTTGGCTAGAAGCTTGGGAACAAACACACACTGATCGATTAAGTCAGAAGATCATCTCGAAGCAACGTGAAACCAACGGTAAAAAATCTGCATTAGCTCAATTAGCATTCTGCATCGATGTCCGGTCAGAACCTTTTCGTCGTCAACTGGAAAAAGAAGGGCCGTTTGAAACGATTGGTATGGCTGGTTTCTTCGGGGTGCCAATTGCAACTTGTGAACTTGGCAGTAAACACAGTCATGCCTCTTTGCCGGTCATACAAAAACCGCAAAACAAAATAAAAGAGTTCGCAGATGAAGATGTACTCGAAAAATACAACCAACGCAAGCAGGCAGTTCATTCCTTAAGCTATACATTTAAAAAGATGAAACAGAATGTACTTGCGAGCTTACTTCTACCTGAGCTAAGTGGACCTTGGCTTAGTTTGCAAATGGTGGCACGCAGCTTTGCGCCAAGAAGAGCAGATCGTTTTATTCGTAATCTTCGTGAGACTTGGTTACGGAAACCTGATACAAAACTCTCGCTTCATCATGTTAATGACACAGAGGCAGAGATACCTGTGGGTTTTACTGAAGAAGAAAAAGTGAACCATGCTCGGCAAGCACTAAAAATGATGGGATTAACAGAGAATTTTGCACCCTTAGTCGTGATTTGCGGACATGGCAGTCAAAGCACCAATAATCCTTATGCCGCGGCTCTTGATTGTGGTGCCTGCGGTGGAGCGGCCGGCGGATTCAATGCAAGAGTTTTAGCTGCTTTATGTAATCTTTCAGAGGTAAGAGAAGCTCTATTAACTGAAGGAATGAAAATCCCTGAGGATACAGTTTTTGCCGCTGCTGAACATAATACAACGGTGGATGAATTACATTGGCTTTATGTGCCAGAGCTTTCCGAAGCTGCACAGGAAGCATTTGATCATATTGAAGCTGTTATGCCGAAAGTAAAACATCATGCAAATGCAGAACGACTGGCCCAATTACCGAATGTCCAATCGAAACTTAAAAATCCGAAGGCTGAGGCACACCGGTTTGCGGAAGATTGGAGTGAGATACGTCCGGAATGGGGACTGGCTCGTAATGCCGCTTTTATTATCGGCCAACGTGAACTCACTCAGGATTGTGATTTGGAAGGAAGATCCTTTCTTCATAATTATGATTGGAAGCAGGATGAAAGCGGTGAACTCCTAGCAAATATTATTGCAGGACCTGGAACTGTGGCCCAATGGATTAATTTACAATATTACGCATCAACAGTAGCACCCCATTATTATGGCAGCGGAAATAAAGCAACTCAAACCGTTACTGCAGGTCTCGGAGTGATGCAGGGGAATGCAAGTGACTTGTTAGCCGGACTGCCTTGGCAATCCGTCATGCAATCAGACCATGAGGCTTATCATTCTCCTCTTCGTTTGTTGATTGTCATCCAAGCGCCTAGACAACATGTAGAACGGTTATTAAATAATGACCCAGTATTTCTGCAAAAAGTTCAAAATGGATGGGTTCGACTGGCTAGTATTGATCCAGAAGGATGTTGGGAAAGCTGGTAATTATGAATCTAAACATTTCTCAAATGGATTTGTTACTTAATATAAAAATGATAAATATAAGGAAGAGGTGTGTTATATGAATGTAAATAAAAAAGTATTATTCTTGACGGACATGGAAAACGGCTTGGAGCCTATTTTACAAGAAGTGACTAACACTCCAGCAGAAAATATGCTGACTATCCAAAGCTATGGTGCCGCTATCTCACATCCTTATGGAGAAATCATGAGGTCTGTTATTTTTGCGATTTACCAGGAAGATGTTGAGGAGGTCTTTGTAGTAGGAACAAAAGATAAGCAGACTTCAACAGATCATGGACTAACTCAACTTGAAACAATGAAAGATAAAATACAGACATTGGATTATCTCTTTCAAAATTGCAAGCCTGAATTTTTAGGCGGTACAGTCGATGAATGGCTAAATGAAGATAGCAGTGGCGCTGTTGAAAAAAGTGTTGATATCATTCGTCAACATCCACTTGTGCCGTCATATGTTAAAGTCAGAGGTTTAATCGTTGATCATAAGGATGGGGAATCCTCAATTGTGGAGGTTCCTTCCGGTCAAGCCTTACCTGATCATTGCTTGTCATGATGGAGTGAAGTGGTCAGCTTCTACACCCATATATGGGGAGAAAGCAGTTTTAAGGAGAATGTAATGGGCGCTAATATAACTGATTTTGTCACGAAAACAATAGAGGAAATGACTCTGTTTGATCGTGAAAATAGGGAATGTATGAAAAAAGTAATAAGAAAAGCAATTCATTTTTATCATTTAAAATCTTATGAAGAAGTTGAGGAAACCCATTTAGGGAGCGTTCGATTTTTGCATGTACACTCTATGATGGAAGAAAATATGTTATCCAAAATTGTAGCGGTCACAAGAAACGGCACAACTGATTTGGATATTGAAGGTGTATATGAAGGATATGTTGTAAGAGAATATTAATGAGACGAAATAACTAATAGAATATGCCAATTATTTTGCCAGGAGATGTGTTATATATGAAAAAAACGAAAGGTTCTATTGAATCAGAGATCAGTAAGTCCATTACGCAATGGGAGAAGGATTATCTTGGGCGTGGGTCTGTATCTGTTAAAACTGATATACTGCGGGATATGATCATCGTTAATTTAAAAGGAATTTTAACACCAGCAGAATATGCAGTTTGTGGATCAAAAGAGGGTATGTTATCTATCAAACAAACTCGTTCGGAGCTAGTTGAATCAGGGATAGAGGGTCTAAAGGATATTATCCTAACGATAACTGGAGAAGAAGTGAAAAGTTTTCATACCGATTTAAGCTCTCGGACAGGCGAACGAGTGATGGTATTTAAATTATGTAATGATCTGGAGAAAAATCTATAATATTTGGAGAAATAAAAAAGCAGAATGAGAGCAAAGTATATATAAAGCAGCGCTTTCTAATGGTCAATCTAACAGTAGATATGCGAAAGTTAAGTTCTGTAATACCTCCAACTGAACTGAAATAAGTCTTCAGATTTTTAATGTCTAAAAAGAAGTCAGTCATCAAAAACGAAAAAACGAATTGACATATCGGAATATAACGATATAATAAACGATATGGAACCAATTGAAGTATTCAAAGCCTTATCAAATGAATCAAGGCTGCAAATTTTGCAATGGCTGAAGGAACCTGATCGTCATTTTTCACCCCATGAAGGGATTGATATGAACACAATCGGGGTATGTGTCAGTCAAATAACAGACAAATTGAAAATGACGCAATCAACGGCTTCCCAATATCTCACCATCCTTTTAAGAGCCGGCCTGATTAAGGCTCAACGAATCGGAAAGTACACTTATTACAAAAGAGATGAAGAAGCCATTGGGAAACTTGCGGACTTTCTTAAAACAGAGATATAAAAATAAACATCAAAAGATGTTTATTTTTACGCCATACATATCGACATATTACGATGTGTTTATTTTTTAAATTAACATATCGATAATTCGTGATATGTTGTTTTAATAAAAATTAAGGAGTGAATGTTTATGTCTAACACCTGGAAAATTTATATGTTAGCCATTGTCAGCTTTTTAGTCGGAACTTCAGAGTACATCATTTCCGGTATTTTGGATCACATTGCGCATACACTCGGGATCACCTTGGCCGCCGCGGGCCAGCTCATTACGATCTTTTCACTTGTATATGCTCTTTTAACACCCGTACTCATGGCGTTGACAGCAAGTATGGATAGACGCAGATTGATGATTTATGCTCTCGGTTTGTTTGTGTTCGGCAATATCTTGGCCTTTGTTCTGCCTGGTTATGGTTGGTTTATTGCAGCACGGATCATTATGGCGATGGGAGCGGGTGTGGTTGTTGTCACCGCATTAACGATTGCCGCTAAGATTGCGCCGGAAGGGAAGCAGGGCAGTGCCATCGCTACGGTCGTTATGGGATTTACCGCTTCTTTAATCATTGGTGTTCCGCTTGGAAGAATGATAGCAGTAGCATTAGGCTGGAAGTCTGTATTTGGTGCAATTGCTTTGTTGGGATTGATCGCAATGGCCGTTATATTTTTTACTCTTCCGCATACTGAAGGGGATAAACCTGTACCTTTGCTTCAACAGCTTGCTCTTTTCAAAAAACGGAAAGTGGCGATGGGCTTATCAATCACTTTCTTCTGGCTTGGGGGATATTCTGTTGCTTATACCTATCTGTCACCGTATCTCTTGAACATTTCAGGAATAAGCGGCAAGCTGCTTAGCGGTGTTTTGCTTATATTTGGAATTGCCAGTTTGGTTGGATCAAAGTTTGGGGGATATAGCACCGATAAATGGGGAGTGCCCTTTACACTCGTTGGCGGGATGACATTGCATATCGTCACACTGATTCTGTTGTCACTTGTCACCCATTCCCATATCGGAGTGTTGGTGATTCTGATATTATGGTCGTTTGCCGCATGGTCTACCGGTCCGACACAGCAATTTCACCTGGCTACAATAGAACCGGGAATGTCAGGTGTTTTGCTTAGCATGAATCAGTCAATGATGCAATTCGCCATGGCAGTCGGCGCAGGGATAGGAGGGGTTTTTGTAGAAAACGTATCATTGGCCTCGATTACCTGGATTGGTGCATTAGGGGTTATGATTGCAATTATTGCATCATTGATGATTTTCAATTCGCAACCGAAACAAGCGCTAAAAGATATCAATCAATAATATACTGCTTTGTTTTACCGCTTAAAATTCAATGGGTTCATTTCGAAAGATCTAACATCCGCTTGTTATCAAGCGGGTGTTTTTTTATAAGCTGTTCAAAACAGTCCATAAGCCTTCCAAGGGCCAACATCGTTCTGTATGTGTCGAAGGCGCACTGAAACTGAAAGAGATTTCTTAAGGCTTTGCCGACGGCGAGGTGAAGTACGGCACGATTGCCTTGCTCGAAAACTGGAAACACAAGAGCATGTAAACCTCAACATCCGCGTAAATGTCAAGGAAGTTGCCACTTGGGGAGTAAACACTTGCATCATCTCACTCAAAGGGCAGCCGAGATTCTTATAGTAGTATTAATGATACTAACTGACAAACAAGTTAACAGTAGTATATATGATGTCAAAATGGTCAGTTTGTTAGTCGTTTTATTAGCTCCTCACAGGAGTATTTACAGTGTTTGTGGTATTTATAAGTTAATTGGAAGTTAAGGCGCTTACTGATATATCTTTGTGGAAAATATGCTGAGTATCTGTTATCAAACGAGAGAGGGGCTCTTTTATGAAATCAAATGGTGATGAATTGTCGTTGTCTGTTCAGAATTTAGCGAATACAAATGAGATCACAATTGTTCAAGCGATAGGGGAGCTAAAGAAATCAGGACAAGATGCAATACCTGTTTTGGTTGAGGCCTTAAAAGAGGAAGGTTCTTTGCGTAATATTGCGGCGGCCGTTTTAGGCGAGTTTGGGGAAGGTGCGGGTGAAGCAGCGGAGGAACTGTCATGTTTATTAAAAAGTCATGCCGAAGATACAAGGATGGCTGCGGCCATTTCACTTATGAGAATCGGGAAGGCCAGTCTGCCCTTTGTCATCAAAATCGCTCAAGAAAGTGAAGGACAATCTCGTTTTTGGGCATCCTGGTGTATTGCATGGATCGATCCTTCTTACATTGAACCGAAGATGTATGAATGCCTAAAACATGAGCATGAACATCCTTCAGGAATGGTTGCTCCGTTTGCGGCTGAAGAGGCATTAGGAAAGCTGATTGCTTTTCAGCTTAAAGATAAGGAGGATTGAAAGGATGAAAGCTGAACAAATAATAAAAGAATGGCCAATTCATTTGCCCTGGTTGAATCAATCACAGAATGATTTGACATTCTTGTCAGTATGTATGGCAAACGGTCCTTCCTATAAGCAGGAAGGTTTTTTTAATCATGAAATATTTTTTTATTAGTGGGTATATTCATCAAATGTTCTGCTATGCTCCAAATGTACACCTTTCCGTAAGGGCAAAGTCAAATATGAAAATAAAACTGTTCCAAAGTTAATCAGTTATTTATTTTCATATCGTATCCTTTCAGTATCACGTGAAAGGAGCATCATATGAAAACGTTATGGAAAGTCGTAAAAATCTTTTTTGGCAGCATAGGTGCTTTGATTTTGCTTGCAGCCGTCTCGGTCTTTATCTACCACCATTACCAGCTAAATAAGGAAGCAGCACTCCTTAAAGAAAAAGGCACATTAGTCGATGTTGACGGTAAAAAGATGAATGTGTATCAAGAGGGAAGCGGGAAGGATACGTTTGTGTTTATGTCTGGTTCGGGGATTGCTGCGCCTGCTTATGAGATGAAGGGGTTGTACAGCAAGTTTTCAAAAGAAAACAAGATTGCTGTAGTGGATCGTGCGGGCTATGGCTACAGCGACGTGTATGATGATGACAGAGATATTGATACAATATTAGAACAGACGAGAAAAGCGCTTCTGCAAAGCGGGAATAAGCCTCCTTATATTTTAATGCCTCATTCCATATCCGGGATTGAAGCGATTTATTGGGCGCAGAAATATCCTGAGGAAATTAAGGCGATTGTTGCGATGGATATTGGATTGCCTCAGCAGTATGTCACGTATAAAATGAGCGAGATTGACAGACTGAAAGTGAGAGGGTTTCATCTGTTAACCTCGATTGGTTTTCATCGATTTATGCCTTCCGCAGTATACAATCCTGAGGTGATTCGTCAGTCATTTTTAACTGATGAAGAAAAAGAAATCTATAAAGCCATTAATTTTAAGCAATTTTTCAATGCTGATATGGAGCATGAGCTGTTACAGTCTGACCAAAATGGCAGCAAATCTGTAAATTTGCCGGCGCCAAAAGAAACTCCCGTCCTCATTTTAGATGCGGTCTCTGACCAAAATAGAAATTCAAAGTATGCCATACAAAACCGAAAAGATTATGAAGCGTTTGCGGCTCAATTTAATACAGCCGATATAAAGGAACTAAGGGGAACACACAGTATTTATTTATATCAGCCCGATCAAATATATAAACTTTCCATGGAGTTTATTAGAAAGGTTCGCTAAGATGAAGGGTTATCATATTTTAATCGTGGAAGACGATGTCATGATTGGTGATCTGCTGCAGAAGATTTTGCAGCGTGAGGGATATCATGTGATGTGGAAAACAGATGGAGCGGATGTGCTTTCGGTCATTCAGAAGGCTGATTTGGTCATTATGGATGTGATGCTGCCGGGTGAGGACGGGTATCAAATGTCTAAGAAAATAAAAGATTTAGGGTTAAACCTTCCTATTATTTTTCTGTCCGCCCGCAATGACATGGACAGCAAGCTTCAAGGGTTGAAAATTGGCGAGGATTACATGGTAAAGCCTTTTGATCCGAGAGAGCTGCTGCTGAGAATGAAAAATATGCTTGAGCATCATTATGGCACCTTTACGCAAATCAAACATTTGTATATTGATGCAGACACCAAAAAGGTATTCAATGGGAGTTTGCACCATGAAGTGCTGTTTACCGCGATTGAGCGGAAAATATTCTTTTATCTGTATGAAAACAGAAACAATATTTTAACAAAGGAACATTTCTTTGATTATCTATGGCAGCTTGAAGACAGAAATCCGAATATCGTGAATGTGCACATTAAAAAAATCAGAGCGAAAATTAATGATGTAGCGGGTGAGATCATTGAAAATATCTATGGAGAAGGGTATCGGCTGAATACCGTTGTGAAGAAATGAAGCTAAAGACAAAATATCAGCTGTTATTATGTACGGCCGTCATTAGTGTCCCGGTACTGTTGCTGGCGGTTAGCATTTTGATGTCGGTGATTTATGACAGCATGTTTAAACCGATCAATCATGGCATGCCCTTTCACAGGTCTTTTGCGTATCCGGCAATGCTGGCCGTATTTTTATTATCACTTTTATTGTTAGCTTTTTTATTTTCAAAATCGATCCATTCTCTGCTGCGTAAAATCAATCTATTGAATCAAACCATTCGGCATCTGGCGAGTGATCAAAAGGTGCCCGATAAAATAGAAGTGAAACGCGCTGATGAAATTGGCGAATTGATCAAGTCGGTCAACTTGTTAATTGAACGGACAACGTACCGGGAACTGGAACTAAGACAGCGAGAGGAAATAAAAAAGGAGCTGCTGCAAAAACTAAGGCATGATATCAATACACCTTTAACAGCTCTCAGGCTGCAGTTATTTTATTTGGAGAGCCAGTGCCAGGATCAAACCGCATTTGAATCTTTGTACCAGCAAATTGAATATATTGCGGAATTAACGAATGAATTCAATCATTACTCAGCCGAAACGTTAGAGAGTTCTTATATTGTAAATGACGAAGTCAATATTTCTGATCTATTAGAAACCACAGTGAAAAAGTGGGATTATTTATACAGTATCAATGGCATTGAATTGCAATTTAAGCCGTCAGGTCAAAGTTTGATATGGATGAGCAACAGTTTATGGATCCAAAGGTTATTCGATAACATTTTTCAAAATACGCTAAAGCATTCGAAAGCTGAAAAGCTGGAAGTCACGATAGAAAAAGGAGCTGTTTCGATTCGCGATGATGGCATTGGATTTGATAGAGATCAAGATAGTAACGGGCTTGGGTTGAAGATTATTGAGGATATATGCCGGTTGCTTCATATTAGCTATGAGCTGCAGACAAATGAAAATGGGACTGCGTTTTTGTTTTCAAAAAAGTGATCCGGCTATGTTTTTCTTTCTTCCGAACAATTATATATAATAGGAAGCAGAAAAGGGGTGAACAGCATATGTTTAAAAAAATCATCAAAACGATCAAGTACCTCTCAAGCAGCTCGAGTGATCGCCATCGCAGACACCGGCATTACAGCAGCAGCCGGCGCCGCCATTACCGGAGCTACAGCAGCAGCTCTGGCAGAAGAAGACATTATGATCGTTATGGCGGCAGCCACCGCTACAAACGCCGGAGCTACAGCAGCAGTTAATCGCAAAAAAAGTTCTTGTTCCGCATTGGGACAAGGGTTTTTTTATGTCACTGATTGAATCGCACGCTTCAGGTCTTCGCGAATGGAAGCCGTGTGCTGATACTCTTCATCAATGCCCAATAATTTTTTCAGCAGCAGGGTTACTTCTTTTGTCAGCGTTAATTCCTCCAGCCAAGTGGCGTTTTTCTTCTTTTTCCCTTTATATTGAGAGTACAGCAGGAACAATAGGGTTTCTCCGAGATCGAAGAAGTCATCCTGTTTTCTGAGCTTTAATTCCTCATCTTCTTCATGAGATAACTGTTTGGCAAGGCCGAAATCGATGAGACATACGTTACCGTGATTCATCATAATGTTTGGCGTTCTGATGTCAGTGTGAAAAATGAGACGTTCATGCAGGTATTCTACAATGTCCAGCAGCTGAGACATCAGCTGTAATGCCATCAGCTCTGTAAACGGCTGTTTTTGAAAAAATAACAATTCCTCTATATTATCGCCCTCGACCAGCTGCATGACATAGTAGGCTTGTCCGTCTATGATGAAGTCTTCTATGAAGGCCGGGATTTGCGGGTGGCTGATGCTTTTGAGCAGACCAATTTCCTGCTGAAATCGGACTCTTTCCTTTTGTTTTTTGGCTTTTGTCGGACGGAGCTGTTTTAAGACGTACGGTGTTTGCGTATGGATATCGGTGCACACATAAACCAAGCCGTAGCCGCCCATGCCGAGGCATTCTTCGATTTTGTATTGGTTGTTCAGTATGACGCCATTCTTCAGTGGGCGGTCAAATAATAGCTTTTTTAACTGTTTTAATGCCATTCGCGCTGCACTTCCCTTGGTTGTACTGATTATAGTTTATCAAAACAATTGCATCTTGGGCTAAGTCTATTCTATGGAAGCTTAGCATAAAAAAGAGCCGGATCATGGAATCTGAGCCAGCTCAGTATGACATTAAAACTGCTTTGTGACATCGTATTGATAATCTATTTTTGCCTTTACATTACTCATCGTTGATTTCGCAGTCGCTAATGTATTGTATTTAAAACTCCATACCTTTGCCGCACTGAGTTGGTCTGTTAAGGATATATCATAAGATCCCGAAGTTGAGCTATTCACAAGAGCACGGCGCCATTCGCTGTTTTCACTCGTCATGATGATATGTCGTGTATTTCCCTGGCTTGGTGTTTGAGTAGCGGTTGTTTGGACTCTTGTTACAGTGGCATCACGAGGAATTCCTGATTGGTTTGTTAAGTCAAGCTTGATGACGCTGGAGTCAGAACCTGAGGGGCTAAGGCTTGTATTTCCTTTATTTTCAGCCACGCCGCTGAATTGGAACGTTCCGCTGCCGGATTTGATCCGGTCTTCAATTGAAAGTGTGAAATACATGTTTCCAGTATAGGTGCCGCGGGACACTTTCACATAGAATGTATCAGTGGTGTTTTGGGCGTCGGCATTTGCATAAATAAAAGAAGAAAATGTATTAGGATTAATGACTTCTGTGCCTTGCGAAACAGGTACTCTGTTCTTATCGTAAATTTCGATTTTCATCCCTGTGTACGCACTCTGGTATGTACTTCTTACGTATACTTTTTCTCCCTTATTGGCTGTAAATGTGAAATAGGCTTCATCTTGTCCGGCTTCCAGTATCGTTGTGTCTATATTCTTATATTTCCAATATCCGATTGGGGCTGCTGTATCAAATGAATTGTTCCCTGCAATGGCAGTGATTCCGGCTGCGGAAGCAGAATAAGTACAAGTAAATAGAACTGACAGCATGATAGCGAATTGAATGATCCATTTTTTAGCCATGAGAAAACCTCCTTTTTTTTCCATCATACATAATAAAGTTTCAAGTGTAAATAAATGTTTTAAGAGGTTAATATATACAAAGAATTTGCCGATAAATAGAGAAGAGAGAATTATTCAGGAGGGAATCGAATGCGTCTGGATCGTCAATATATCCGCACCCAGCTCATGGCACAGAATATCACAAAAAAGGTTTCGGCTGATAAAGGCAGGAGTACATCTGCAGAGGTGCTGGAAAAGGCATACAGCCGGCTTGAGACACGGTCCTCTGAGAAGGGAATCGATCGGCTCAATTACTCAAAAACCAGTGTAGCGGGGAACAACGGGACTTTCAGCAAAGTGTTTCAATCAGCAAATGACCGAACAGTGACAGACACAGGGGAAGAAACTGTGATTCGATCCAATAATCCTTATGAATCTGAGAGCGATATTCGAATCAAAATTCTAGATGAAAAGTACAGCCGGATGAATGCGATAAACAAAACGAAGTCCGATCCTTTAGGTTATATAAAGGATAAGTATCAAAATTCGAAGTCTCCTTATTTCAGAAGTGATCTGTCAGCTGCAGAAAGACAGGCTGCTTACGATAATGAAACAGAATGGCTATTCAAAGGAAAGGCGCAAAACTATAACCTCCAGGATGCAGCGTTTCGCAATCTTACGTTTAATGGGGAAGTGGAGTCCGAGAATGCAAAGGTGTTCCAGCGAAGCCAAGTTAACCAACAGCTTCAAGTGCTCCTGAATCGGAACCATATTCAAATCCCGGCGGGTACAGAACTTACGTTTACCATTACACCCATCGATTATAAGGTAAAGGTGAGCGGAACAGACGACAAGGAGCTCATCGGTCAAATTGAGCGATTGCTGCAATCTGGAGACAACAGCAAAGAGCTGTTTTTACATATCTTGAAAAGCCAGACCAGCGATTCAGCACAATATTCCGAAGCGGCGTATCAAAAGTACCAAGCAGTTCGTGAGATGTACGAAGTCACAGGCTACCATTTGAAGGATTTAGAAGTTGTCGATGGCCGATACATCACACCTGACGGACGAGATCTTTTAGAGGTATATAAAGAAAAACTTGAGAATGATCCTATGCAAAAACAAACTGCTTCCTATGCTATATCTCACTATGGTTCACAGCTCAGTAACATTGCGGAAATCGGGTATGATGCTATCCCTGATTTCATTCTGTCAATTGGCTACAGGAATGGGTCATTGAGAGATTTGGGGCAAAGCAAGGGCTATGGGACAGGTGATACAGAGTGGCTTGAAACATTAAAACGTCAAACCGGCGTGAATTATTAGGTAAGCTGTTCATCGTGAACAGCTTATTTTTTTATGCCCATCTCTTGAAAGCAGCTGTATCATGCATCGTTTTCAATATTGTCATGATTTCATTATATTCATATAAAAGATTTTAATTAAAGTGATAGATCAAACCCATTGAATGAAAGTGTTTACCTGAAAAAAACAATTGTATTTTCCAGAGAAATTTATTATGATAAAATAAGTAATTTTGGAGATTATCTAACAATTTTATGATTGAATTTTCTGATATTTGTAGCTTAATAAGAAATGAAGAACGTTTTGGAGGCTGGTCGGCCTTGATCCTATTTCGGTTGAGCTGTACATGTATTCGTTTTTAAGAGGAGGAAGCGGAGTGGAAAATAAAGAATTGAAGAGGGGTTTGAGCGCCCGTCATATTCAGATGATTGCCTTGGGCGGTACGATCGGTGTTGGTTTATTTATGGGTTCTGCCAGCACGATTTCATGGACTGGCCCTTCTGTCCTTCTGGCTTATGCGATTTGCGGAATTTTTATCTTTTTTATCATGCGTGCAATGGGTGAAATGCTGTATGTGGAGCCGAGTACCGGTTCTTTTGCAACATTCGGCCATAAATACATTCATCCCCTTGCTGGTTATATGACGGCGTGGAGCAACTGGTTCCAGTGGATTATCGTCGGCATGTCAGAAATTATCGCAGTCGGTTCTTATATGAAATATTGGTTCCCGGATTTGCCTGCTTGGATACCTGGTATCGTAGCTATGGCAATTCTCGGTGCGGCGAACTTAATTTCTGTTAAGTCGTTTGGCGAGTTTGAGTTTTGGTTTGCGATGATTAAAATCGTGACGATTATCTTAATGATTATTGCCGGAATCGGGATTATCTTCTTTGGCTTTGGCAACGGCGGAGATGCTATCGGTTTGTCTAATCTGTGGTCTCACGGAGGCTTCTTTGCGGGCGGTTTCTCAGGATTTTTCTTTGCATTGTCTCTGGTTATTGCGGCTTATCAAGGGGTTGAGCTGATCGGGATTACTGCCGGAGAAGCAAAGGACCCGCAAAACACGCTGCGCAACGCGATTCAAAGCATTATCTGGCGTATTTTGATTTTCTATATCGGTGCTATTTTTGTGATCGTGACGGTATATCCTTGGGATGAGCTGAATTCACTTGGAAGCCCGTTTGTGTCTACGTTTTCTAAAGTTGGAATTACAGCAGCGGCCGGCATTATTAACTTTGTCGTTATCACGGCGGCGATGTCAGGCTGCAACAGCGGGATATTCAGCGCGGGACGTATGCTTTATACATTAGGTGTCAATGGACAGGCACCGAAATTCTTTGCGAAAATTTCTCGCAATGGTGTGCCGCTGTATGGCACAATCGCGGTGCTGATCGGATTAGCTGTCGGCGTTGTGCTGAACTATGTTGCGCCGCCGAAGATTTTCGTTTATGTATACAGCGCAAGCGTGCTGCCGGGGATGATTCCTTGGTTTATCATTTTGATCAGCCACCTCGGATTCAGAAAAGCGAAGGGCGCGGCGTTAGATAAACATCCGTTCAAAATGCCGTTTGCACCTTTCACAAATTATTTGACGATTGCTTTCTTGCTGATGGTTCTTGTCGGCATGTGGTTTAATGATGATACTCGGATATCTCTAATTGTAGGGGTTATTTTCTTAGCTCTTGTGGTCATCAGTTATTATGCTTTTGGAATTGGGAAGCGCGTGCAGGCGGATCTTACAAAAAGAAATCAAGCAGCTGAATAATACAGGAAAAAGAGACATTGACTGATGTCTCTTTTTTCATTTTTTACGTATGGATTTTTCTCATTTCAGCAACCTATAGGATATAGAACGCAAAGGAAAGGTGCTTATACTATGGATGTTACACTCGGTTATTTGCGCGAGTCACTTTCAAATCATCTTGAAAACGAAGTCTGTCTGCGGATTTGCAAGAAGATGCTGGCGAAGCGCTATGCCAATGAAGAGGAGTTTGTAAAGGATTTGGATGACGATGAGATGTCATATTTGAATCAGGTGCTGGAAAAGGAAATTAAGTATGCCCAAGACGAACAGGATCAAAAACGGGCCAAGGAATTAAATGAGGTGTATGAATTACTGCTTTGAGAAAGGCGGGAATGAAATTGGGTGCGATTGAACGAAGCGGATATACGTTCAGCCGGAGTTTAGTGTCGTCCGGCAAAATGGGGCGATCCACGTGTATCATCATGGAGAATTTGTTGAAGAAATTGAATTCGAGTTTAACGGAAATTACCCGGGTCATGATTTGATTGAAGAGCTTGTGAATCATTATTGCTTTGAGCATGACATTTAAGAGCCCTGTACGTTTGCAGGGCTCATTCATTTATGAAGTGATCAGGCCATATTTTTTTAGAATATCAATTGTGATGTTTTTGGCTGTTGTACCGGAGTCATCAACATTTGTGACAAACGTATAGGAGCCGTGCTCTGTTTTGATGAATCCGACAAACCATCCTAATTCCATGTCTGTCAGGCGGGTTCCGGTTTTACCGTAAAGCGTATAATGATCTCCTTCTTCTTGAATCATCATGCGTTTGACCGTTTTCATGACCGTTTTGTCAAACGGGAGCTTCTCTTTGTAAAGCTTCTCCATAAAGGCTTCTTGTTCCAACGGAGAAATTGTCAGAGAGCTTTGCAGCCAAAACTGGTCGATTCCGCCGCTGATATCTTCGTTTCCGTATGACAGGGTATGAAGCCATGTTTTCATTCTTTCCTCGCCGATGTCCCTCGCTAATGCTTGGTAATACCATATGGCAGATTCCCGCATGGCTGAGCCAAGTGTATGGTCGCGGTTCCATGATTCGAATTCGCGTTTGACGCCATCCCAGCGTTTGACATCGTATTCATCCCGGACGGCTTTTACCAAGCCGATTAAGGCATTGGTCACTTTAAAGGTAGATTGCGGAGTTTGTCTTTTGTTGGCCCGTTCCTTGTTGTAGACAAATGTCTTATCCTTTTCTAAATCATGAAGGATGAAGGTTCTGTCAGTATCCTTGAACTCCTTATCCACATCCATTCGGCTGACATTCAGGTGTTTTTTTGTTTCATTGGCGGGCGCTTTTGCATGAACGGACAAACCTCCTGTCACGGCAATGACGAGCACAAGAAAAGCATATATCCATTTCTTCACTTTGATCTCCCCTTTGTTTTGATCATCTATCTTTTCTCCATTTCTGCTTTTCTACCTTTAAAAGTAATGAAAAAATGCTTGGAGACAAATACTGTAATGGGGTTTATCTTCGTGAGATAACGTGAAAACAGAAGTAAAAAAGGAAGGCAGGGTTGCGGGATGAATGAGCAGATTCCACATGACAAAAGCCTCGATAACAGTGTGGCTTTGATGCGGGAAGGATATTTGTTTATAAAGAATAGAAAAGAGCATTACCATTCGGATTTGTTTCAGGCACGCTTGCTTGGAAAAACATTTATTTGTATGAGCGGCGCGGAGGCTGCGAAGGTATTTTATGATACCGAACGGTTTCAGCGGCAGGGTGCTCTCCCGAAACGAGTGCAGAAATCGCTGTTTGGCGTCAATGCAATCCAGACAATGGATGGCGACGCTCATATTCATCGGAAGCTGCTTTTTCTGTCATTAATGACACCGCCCCATCAAAAACGGCTGGCTGAGCTGATGACAGAGCAGTGGGAAGCGGCTGTTACAAGATGGGAAATGGCGGATCAGGTTTTGTTGTTTGATGAGGCAAAAGAAATCTTATGCCGGGTGGCTTGCTATTGGGCGGGTGTTCCGCTGAAGGAAACGGAAGTGAAAGAGAGAGCGGACGATTTTATCGACATGGTAGACGCGTTCGGTGCTGTGGGACCGCGGCATTGGAAGGGAAGAAGAGCGAGACCCCGAACAGAAGAGTGGATTGAAAAAATGATTGAAGAGGTCCGCGGCGGCAGGCTGAAAACTGAAAATGGTTCAGCGCTGCATGAAATGGCTTTTTATACGCAAGAGAATGGGAGCCGGCTTGATGCCCGCATGGCAGCCATCGAGCTCATTAATGTGCTGCGTCCGATTATAGCGATAGCTTACTTTATTTCGTTTTCAGCGTTGGCGCTGCATGAACACCCGAAGTATAAGGAATGGCTTCGTTCTGGAGGCAGTCAGGAAAGAGAAATGTTTGTGCAGGAGGTGCGCAGATTTTATCCCTTTGGGCCGTTTTTAGGAGCCGTTGTCAAAAAGGATTTTATATGGAATGATTGTGAGTTTAAAAAGGGTGCATCAGTGCTGCTTGATGTGTATGGAACGAATCATGATCCCCGTATGTGGGACAAGCCTGATGAGTTCCGGCCTGAGCGATTTAAAGAGCGGGAGGACAATCCGTTTGATTTCATCCCTCAAGGCGGGGGCAATGCGGAGAAGGGCCACCGCTGTCCTGGGGAAGGGATTACCATTGAAGTGATGAAAGCGAGCCTGGATTTTCTCGTGAATCAGGTTGAATATGACGTGCCAGAACAATCGCTGCATTACAGTCTTGCCAGAATGCCGTCATTGCCTGAAAGCGGATTTGTGATGAGCAGCATTAGACGGAAAAGCTAAATATAAAAGCTCTCTTCCTTTTCGAAGAGAGCTTTTTGATTACTTCTTTTTTTCATCGTAGTATTGAACAGGATACATGGAGCCTTCGGATACCATTTTGTTGTCCTCAATGTCATGCGGGTGCGGGTGACCGGCTTTATCGACTGGGAACGTTTCCATATCTGGTTGTTTTGTTATCTTCATTTTCATGCTGTGAATGAATTCTCTTGCCTTTTGGCGGTTTGACGGGTCTTTTAATAGATAAGAAGTGATGCCGACAGTTGAAACAGCGAGACCGGAAAGTAACAGCTTTTGTTTCATGGTAATAACTCCTTTCTATTTTAAAAATAATGTTTCCTGTATCATTCCCGTTCTGCTTAAGGCTAAACCTCTGTGTATTTTATCAATTGTTTTATAGAAAATTCTATTTTAGGTAAAGTTAGTTACTTAATTCCTATATTGGAAGGCGAGATACATTGATTTTTTATTATTTTAGCTATCATTCGATAAATATTGACAAAGTAAAGTAATCAGAATAATAATATAACTTAGCAACAGAATGTCATCATACATGAAAGGTGTTTACGATATGAATCAGTTACATCGAAGAATGGGAACGTTTGCCCTTATGATGGTCGGGCTCGGGTCGATGATCGGATCAGGCTGGTTATTTGGGGCGTGGCGCGCTGCCCAAATTGCGGGGCCTGCTGCTATTATTTCATGGGTTATCGGCATGATTGTTATTTTATTTATTGCTCTTTCTTACAGTGAATTAGGTTCTATGTTCCCTGAGGCAGGAGGAATGGTGAAATATACGCAATATTCACACGGTTCGTTTATCGGATTTATTGCAGGCTGGGCCAACTGGATTGCAATTGTATCCGTTATTCCTGTTGAAGCTGTAGCCTCTGTTCAATATATGAGTTCGTGGCCATGGGAATGGGCGAAATGGACAAGCGGTTTGGTGAAAAACGGAACGCTGACAGGAGAAGGATTGGTGTTCGCTTCTGTTTTGCTGCTGATTTATTTTCTGCTGAACTACTGGACAGTCAATTTGTTTTCGAAAGCGAATTCATTAATTACGATTTTTAAAATCATTATTCCAGGCCTGACAATTGGCGCTTTGCTCTTTGTCGGATTTCATGGAGAAAACTTTACAGCGGGCCAAAGCATTGCACCGAATGGCTGGGCAAGTGTTCTGACTGCGGTTGCGACTTCAGGTATCGTGTTTGCGTTTAACGGATTTCAAAGCCCGATCAATATGGCGGGAGAAGCCAAAAATCCCGGGAAATCGATCCCGATTGCGGTTGTCGGTTCTCTGTTAGTTGCGACAGTCATTTATGTGCTGCTGCAGATTGCTTTCATCGGAGCGGTGAATCCGTCTGATATCGCTCACGGCTGGAGCCATCTTAATTTTAATTCTCCTTTTGCTGATTTGGCGATTGCATTAAATATTAACTGGCTTGTCATCGTATTATATGCGGATGCTTTTGTGTCACCTTCCGGAACAGGTATTACGTATACGGCGACGACTTCCCGCATGATTTACGGAATGGAGAAGAACAAATACATGCCGAGCGTGTTTGGCAAGCTTCATCCGATTTACGGCGTTCCGCGCCAAGCGATGTTTTTTAACTTGATTGTTTCGTTTATCTTTTTGTTCCTGTTCAGGGGGTGGGGTGTGTTAGCGGAAATTATTTCTGTAGCCACGTTAATTTCTTATATCACCGGCCCGGTTACAGTGATGACATTGAGACGGACAGGGAAGGATTTGTACAGGCCTCTTCGATTAAAAGGCTTAAGCGTGATTGCGCCGCTTGGATTTATCTTTGCGTCGCTCGTGCTGTATTGGGCGCGCTGGCCGTTAACAGGGCAAGTTCTGTTTATTATTTTGATCGGACTTCCGATTTATTTCTATTACCAGGCCAAGGCGAAATGGAAAGGATTTGGCCAAAACTTTAAAGGTGGCATATGGATGGTGTTTTACCTGCTTGTCATGATGATGATTTCCTATTTGGGCAGTGACAAATTCGGCGGTCTGAACGTCATTACGTATGGCTGGGATATGGCCTTGATTGCCTTTGTATCGCTCGGTTTCTATGTGTGGGCGCTGAAGAGCGGATTCAAGACAGAGTATTTGAAAGATGCGAAGGAGATTAATAGCCAGCTGGTAAGCGCACAGTCAGAAGCTGCTGCGGGAAAAGAATAAAAGAAAAAACCTTGCGCTGTGGGCGCAAGGTTTTTTCTTTCAATAACCCTTTTTTACTTTGTGGAAAAGGTCAGGATAGTTGGTGAACACTCCTGTCACTCCCCAGTCCAGCAGGCGGCGCATATCTGCTTCTGTATTGACTGTGTAAGGATGCAAAAGCAGACCGTGGCTGCGGATCATGCGGACATTTTCTGCATTCAACGCTTTATAATCCGGACCTGCGCCGACAGCGTAGGTTTTGATTTCCTCCAAATCAGCATCTGTCATTGAAGCTATTTGCTTTGCTTCCATCAATTGAACAGTCGGCAAGTTAGGCTGTAATTGATGAATTTTTAACAGGCTTTCTTTGCTGAACGATTGGATGATCACTTGGCCGCGCTTGGAATGCTTGCTTAGCAGTTTATGCTTCTGTAAGGAAGCGATCAGTTTTTCCTCCATGCCTGGATAGGTGTCAGGCGATTTTGTTTCAATGTAATAGTTCGCATGTTTGCCAAAACGGTTTAATACCTCTTCTAATGTAGGAACTTTAAGGCCGGCGTACTGCGGCTTCGCTTTTGCCGGGTAAGCTTCATTAAACCAAGAGCCGGCATCAAGTTTCTTAATCTCCGCGAGCGTATGATCTTTCACCCAGCCCGTGCCGTTTGTGGTGCGGTCCAGTTTTTCATCGTGCATAACAATGAGTTGCCCGTCTTTTGTCATCTGTAAATCCAACTCAATATAATCGGCTTTCATTTTCTGAGCGGTTTCGTAAGATAGGATCGTGTGCTCAGGCACATATCCGGAAGCCCCTCTGTGCGCGACTGTCAGGATACGGTCAGGAGACAGCAGGTTTCCTTTTGAGGCTGCTGAAACTGGTGTAACCATAAACGACAGCAAACCAAAAGATAGCAGAACCAAAGCTAGTAATCTATTTTTTCTCATCTTTTCTTCCTCCTTATGAACAAGCAGTAACAGCTTTTATGTTAGAAAACGGATGTAAATGGCATGTTGGAAAAATATTAATCTTTTATAATCTTTTCTTAAACATGCTCCGCCCGTTTTCCCGTATTCCATGTCAAAGCCAAGAACACGATGGCCAGTATACAAGATGAGATCAGCATGATGAAGCCGCCGTTCCAATCAAATCGGTCAACGACAAATCCCATAATCGCGTTTGCGAAAGCAGACCCGCCGATGTATCCGAAAAACCCGGTCAAACCAGCTGCAGTTCCGGCTGCTTTTTTCGGAGCAAGATCAATGGCTTGCAGACCGATGAGCATCACAGGTCCATAGATTAAGAAGCCGATACTGATCAGAGCGATGTTGTCTACCAGCGGATGGCCGGCCGGATTCAGCCAGTACACCAATACGGCAATGAAAACACCTGCCATAAACAGAACGCCTGCCGGTGCGCGGCGGCTCTTAAAGAAGCGATCGCTGATCCAGCCGCACAGGATCGTTCCCGGTATGCCGGCGTATTCGTAAAGGAAATACGACCACCGGGAGTCTTCAGGAGAGAACCCTTTGGCTTCTGTTAAGTAAGTAGGCGCCCAGTCCACTACGCCGTACCGCACAAAGTAAACAAATACATTTGCAAATGCGATGTACCAAAGAAACTTATTATTAAGTACATATTGAAAAAGGATTTCTTTTGTCGTTAATTCTTTTTCTTGATCTTTGAAAGCGTGTTTTGGATAGTCGTTCCGGTACTCTTCAATTGGCGGAAGCCCGCAAGATTGAGGGGTATCCCGCACCAAAAGGACAATTAAAAATGAAATCAGAATCGCAATAATGGCAGGGAAGAAAAACACGCTTTTCCAAGTGACAAACATAGCAATTCCAAGAGTGACAAGCGGAGCCAGGATCCCGCCGCCAATGTTGTGAGCGACATTCCAAATCGACATCTTCGTGCCGCGTTCACTAATAGAAAACCAATGGGCCATCGTTCTGCCGCATGGAGGCCAGCCCATTCCTTGGAACCATCCATTGATAAACATAAAAATAAACATGATGGTGACGCTCGAAGTTACCCAGGGCATAGAAACAAAAAGAATATTAACAATTGCAGATAAAAATAAGCCTGTCGCGAGAAAATACCTCGGGTTGCAGCGGTCGGACACCATGCCCATAATAAATTTACTAAAGCCGTATGCAATGGATACGGCGGCCAGCACCAATCCAAGCTCGGTTTTTGAAAAACCTTGTTCCTGCAGATAAGGAATGGCAAAAGCAAAGTTTTTCCGCAGCAGGTAATAGCCTGCGTAGCCGATAAAAATACCTAAGAATACTTGCAGCCTGAGCCGTTTATATGCTGCATCCGTCTTTGAATCATCCAGTCTCTCAATGTGCGGAGCCGGTTTAAATAAGTGAAACATCAAATCATCCCCTTTGCTGTTTGTGTTGGATGTGTGGCGTGCCCTCCTTCTGAAAAACAAAAAGAGCCAGAAAACACCCCCTTGTCAAAAGGGGTGGAATTCCTGGCTCTCCTCATCTCCATCCAAGCTATTAACTTATCGTGATAGCGCTTTCTTAAATTATCATAGTCTGGAGTGAATGTAAACGGGTAATTTTAAATTGTGTGAAAAAGTAAATGTTATCCTTTTGGTAGTTATGTTTTTTTACAAATAACATAAAAATCTGGGGGGAGGCTGTTGCAGGTGGATAAATTAGATATCGCATTCGGCATTTTACCGTTAGCAATTATTGTGTTATCGGTCGCCGGGACTTATGTTTGTAAAAATGTATATATGATGCCGTTAGTTAGTTTGATCATTTCTCTCGTGCTTACGTTTACGGTTTTTAATCAATCTTTTTTGGGATGGGCCGTTGTCTATAGCTTGTTTTCGCTGATTTTATCGTATATTACATTGATGGTGTTGAGGAAGAGGAAGGCATCTGGAAAATGAAATTTTCCTCCGCTTTTTTGACATATCGTTGACTATAGCAACTATATGTGATTATAATTGCTTTAATCAACGATATAAGAAAGTGGGGAGAAGTTTGAAAACCAATGAATCAGCAACGGGCTTAAAATTCAGAAAGTTCAATCGTTTTTACACGAATGTTCTTGGCTTCCTTAACGAACACATTTATGACAGCCCGTTTTCCTTAACGGAGACACGGATTTTGTTTGAGATTTACAATACGCCAAATTGTACGGCGAAAGATCTTCAGGATAAGCTGGGGCTTGACCGGGGATATGTCAGCAGAATACTGAAACAGTTTGAAAAAGAAGATTTGATTTATAAAGAGAAGAGCAAAGCTGATGCCCGCCATCATTATATATATGTGACGGAAACGGGGGAAGCCATTTATAAAAAGCTTGAGAAGAAAGCGAATGAACAGGTTGAGCTGATGCTGAAGGAAATCGATGACAAAGAGCAGCACAAGCTTGCGACGGCTATGGAGGAGATTGAAGCCATATTGTCTCAGTCGCTCTCATCCAGGTCATCAGGCATTTCAATCAGAGATTATTATCTTTCGGATGATATTCACCTTCTCATTGAAAAGCAAAGGCAATTTTATGCAGAGACTCATGGCTGGGATGATACATTTTTAGCTTATCTCCATGAGACATTTGATGCGGAAATTGAGAAGATATGGATTGCGGAAAGCGGCGGAAAATTTGCAGGCTGTGTGGGATTGGTCAAACTAGATAAAAAGACGGTGCAGCTGAGATGGTTCTTGGTTGATGCCGCGTTTCGAGGCAGAGGGCTGGGCACACAACTGCTTGAGCATCTCGTTACATATAGCAGAGAGAGGAAGTTTGAACGGATTTTTCTTTGGACAGTGAGCAGTATGGCTGAAGCCCGTCCGCTTTACGAGAAATTTGGATTCAGACTGAGTGAAGTGAAAGAAGAAACGCCATTATGGGGACAGCATCTGACAGAAGAACGATGGGATTTAGAGCTGTCATGAAAAGACTCCACTATGCTTGGATCATCGTTTTTATCACCTTTTTGATTTTATTGGCCGTACAAGGTGTGCGCCTGTCGTTTGGTGCGTTTGTCGAGCCTTGGGAGCGGGAGTTTTCGCTGGATAGGGGCACTATCTCGCTGATTTCAACGCTGAGCTTTATCGTTTACGGGATATCCCAGCCTGTGATCGGGCGGCTTGTGGACAGATGGGGCGCACGGGCAGTTTTATCATGGAGCACGTTACTGACCGGGATCAGCATTTTCTCGACATGTTTTATCACTTCACCGTGGCAGCTCTTTCTGCTTTACGGGTTGGGGGTGTCACTCGGAGTTGGCGGAGCGTCGAATGTAGCAACAAGTGTGCTGGTGGTGAATTGGTTCAGCAAAAAGCGCGGCCTTGCCTTTGGAATCATGGAAGCGGGCTTTGGAGCGGGGCAAATGCTGCTGGTTCCCGGCTCGCTTATGCTGATCCATTGGTTTAGCTGGAAGCTGACGGTTGTGGCATTGGGGTTGCTGTTAATGGTCATTGTCCTTCCGGCAGCCCTTTTATTGCTGCGAAATCATCCTTCAGAAAAAAATGAAGAGCCGATCGGCGGGACTGCTGAGGAGGAGTTAGAAACAGGATCAAAAACCAAAGCAGGCTCAGTAACCGCGATGTTTCGTATGAAGCAGTTTTGGCTGTTGATCCTTCCATTTTTAATCTGCGGCTTTACGACCGTCGGGCTGATGGATACCCATTTGATTCCCTTTTCTCATGATCACGGTTTTTCTACGACTGTTACGAGCGCCGCTGTCAGTCTGCTGGCCGGTTTTAATATCGCTGGTATCTTACTGTCCGGAATCATAGCGGATCGGTGGAGCAGCCGGAAAATCCTCTGTTTTTTATATGCGGTGCGCGCGCTGTCGATTGTAATTCTGATTTACAGCCACGAACCCTACTTGCTTTTAGGCTTTGCGGTTCTGTTTGGATTGGTGGACTTTGCAACGGTAGCGCCGACGCAAATGCTTGCCACCCAGTACTTTCAGAATTACTCGATCGGCCTCATGATCGGCTGGCTGTCACTTGCCCATCAAATTGGCTCTGCCCTCGGAGCGTATGTGCCCGGCGTCATTTATACCGTAACAGGTGAGTATACGCTGGCTTTTTATTTATCGATTGGAATGCTTGTGCTTGCAAGCGTGATGAACGTGATGCTGAGGGAGCCTGCGGCGATGAATCGTGACAGTGCGGCTGTGATGGAGAAGGTATAAGAGAGAAAAAGCATCTCTGGCGAGGATTATTCAGAGATGCTTTTTTTGTATTTTTGTTCTAATACGAAGTCGATCATACCGACAATGCGGGTGTTTTCGGATTTTTGTTTGAAGTTTTGGGAGATTTGAATTCTTTTAGCATTTGCAAAAGATGCAACAATCCAAAACAAGCCGATTAACGCAAACAACATTTGTATAGACATGGCTATTAAGTCATTATAATGAGTGCTGAAAAAAAATATATATAGTGTTATTAATGTGACTGAAAATACGATTTTAATAGAATGCTTGAATGTGAGTTCAGGTTCAGTTAAGCACATTTTCATTTGATTTAATGTCAATGAATCTTGTTTCATAAGATATGTCAATAATTCATTATCATTATTTCTGACAGGAAACAATTCAGTTTCAATTTTTTTGACTGTTTTCCTATAAGTTTGCATATCAACTTTCATGTAGAATCCTCCTTGAAAATAAATCCATGAATACTCATAGAGTATTCATGGATTATAAAACTATCTAAAAGCTGCTAATAACGAACCGAACAGTACTGCCGCTGCTCCTGCCTCAGGTGCTAAGAGTACTAAAGCACCAATACCTACAACTACAATAATACCTGTACCTACCAGCAGCATGTTGTTTACAATAGTATCCCAATTTGGTGTGTATACTTCTTCTTCCGAATCTGGTAATCTAAAGTGCTTCTGTTTTATTTTAAACGTAATCGTAGTCGTAAGTCCAGTTGTAGCACTGTCACCTACTGGAATATCAGGCGTATAGATTTTAAATTGAATATTTAATGATTGAGCAGTTGGATTTACATAAACCTCCAGATAACCATTACGTACTGACAAGCTGAGACTGTTTAAAAGGTTTTGATAAGAATCAATTTGTGACGCAGTGAGAGACGTTTGGGTATCGCCCAATAAACCCGTGATATAGGCACCTGGTTTACCATTTGTAATGGTAATTGTGTTTGGTGAGCCTTCACTTGGTATGGTTGCCAGAAGTGATGTGGATAGAATAATATCCAACTCTGGTGATGTGAAAATGGTTTCTGTCGTATCAAATTCAAACATCGCGTTTGCGAGACCTGATAGATTTTCTAAAGCTGGAATGGTAGATAAAATGTCTGTCAGTGTACGCAGTCTTGCATCATATACCGGATCAGACGGTGGATTTACATGGCTTACTCCAGAGTCTTTTCCTGAAAAGCCGTCTTTATCAATCCCGATGCTTCCAGAACCGCTTCCGATTGTTACTTCATAAAATTGATCAAAGGCCCAGTTATTTGGCATCGGATAGCCGAGATTGCCGCTGAAGCCAGTTGACATATTTGCCACAAAACTATACTTTGTGAGTCCTGCTTCTTGGGTTCGGATACAAATATTTCTTGGTCCGTATACGCCTATTTCGTATTTAGGCGCAGTAGAAAACGTCTGCATTTTCGCAAAAGCTGACTTGATTTCCTGGAAATAAGGAATAATTTTATCTGTTACTTCATAATCGTAGGCATCAAAATCGACAGCAAAATAAATGGTCGTGCCTGACGGGAAACCTAATCTTCGAGCCGCTGAAGCAGCACTGTACGCATCTCTTGTGCCTTGGTCTTTTACAAAATAAGAAGATTGATAGCCGCCGTCTTGATAAATCGGAAAGATGTTTAATCCGGCATCAAAAATAACTGCAAGTTCTTGAGATGTCAGGGCTTTTGATGTGAGGCCGCTGCTTGTCCGCACATTTCCGGTTAAATATCTGCCAACTGTTTTATAACCGTTATTCCGCAGTGTTTGGGCTTTTTCTGCAGTAATAATAGTAGCGGTGTCACAAGCTGAAGCGGCGCGTGTTGTGTCTCCTGAGCTTGATAATAAAGCTTTAATGGTCGGCATATCTGCATAACCTGTTTGCGGCAGGCACATGAACTCTTGAAATGCTTTAACGGCTGAAACAACACCGACGCCATATTTGCCGTCAAACTCACCAGGGTCGAATGATTTTCCGTTGCAATAAAGGGCGTACTGAACAATTAAAATAAAGCCTGTTCTTGAATCACCGGGAGTTAAAGTAGGGCATAAGCTTGTTGTGCCGTTTCCGAAAAATCCATTGGCGACACTTGTGCTCATACCTTCTTCTTTTTGCAAAGCATAAATAAGGGCCTTGTTGGTATCGCGGGCATACAGTCCGTCACAAGGCATTAGGCCGATATAGTCATTGTAGTCCCGGTTTAAGTTTTGTTGTATCTGACGGATTCTTGAATCGCCCCCAGACACTAGTTTAAAAGCGCTCATGTCCAATAAGGCTTTCATAATCAAGGTGGTGACAATTCCGTCCTGAGTTGTCAGTCCTGCAGCTTTCTGAAACTCCTTCACCGCATTTTCTGTTTTTTCGTAAAAGACGCCTGTAAAACCGCCGGGATTAAAGCCTTTGCACCATAAAGCCCCCTGTAAAATAAAATTCATGTTGCTTGGTTTTGAATCTGGAGCTTGGCGTTTAAGAGGCTTAAATAAGCGCTGTGTTGTCGGCCCGAAGTTATCAGCTGGCTCTGAGATACCTAGTTCAATTTGAAGCGCCCGAGTCAGACCGTAGATCGTATCCCACCCAGTTTTCCCGCTTTCTTCTACTGGGTTATACCCATGTTTGCCCCTGTACGTCTCGTTCAGCCACTGCTGTGTGATTAAAACCATTTCATCCATTTCGATTCCTCCTTCTTTAGATCGCGTTCATTTATAGGTGGCAAACGTAGGACGAGTTTAAAAAAGGATGCCAATACGGCATCTTTAAAACCCGTTCCTCTTTCCATTTCGCTTTCAGCTCTGAAAAGTAGAGTCCTAGTGTAAGCGCCCCTCCAGAAGAGCAATCCGTGTCATTTTTTCCTGCAGAATCAAGATAGAAGAGATGATTGTGATAATCGGCATCATGTAAATATAAGCGCTAAAAGAGAGAGCAGGTAGGAGACATTTGCGCGTCAGTACTCATCCGGTTCCCGCATCACAAGAAGGGAAACTGCTCTATTAGGCGGGATTAAAGGGGATGAACCATTTTTCAGCGTTTATGCCATTGGCGGGTGGTTTGCGGGGAAAGCGGATTGACACCATTTGAAGGAGAGTGAGATGATTGATGAAAAAATGGAGGAGAGATGAGAGATGCAGCCAGAAGATATTGTCCGAAGCGGTCCGAATCAATACATATGCAAACAAGGAATTGTAAAAGAGCTGCCGGCATTTGTGAAGGAATGGAAGCATCCTGTTGTTGTAACGGGCATCAAGTCGTATGAGGCGTTTCAAAAGTATGCTGCGATTCCGCCAGAGTGGAGAGTGATTCAGCATAAAGGGTACAGCTCGCCTGAAGCAATAAGGGAGATTGCGGAACAAGCGGCATCTGCTGATCTCATTATCGGGATTGGCGGCGGAACAGTGTTAGACACGGCAAAAGCTGTTGCAGATCATATGGATATCGAAGTCATAACTGTTCCGACAATCCCTGGAACTTGCGCGGCAAGCACGCCGCTGAGCGTGATCTATGATCAAGAAGGCAACTTTATCCGAGTTGATTATCATAAACGTTCCAGCTATTTGACACTCGTCGATCCGTTATTGCTGCTTTCTTCTCCTATCGAATATGTCAAAAGCGGAATTGGCGACACGCTTGCGAAGTGGTATGAAGCGGAAGCCATTATCAGAAATACGAAGGAGCCTGTTTCATTAATGGTCGAAGCAGGGCTTAGGCAGTCTGTCTATATTCGTGATCTTTTGTTGCAGGAAAGCCTTAAGGCTGTTGAAAGCCTTGAGAGAGGGGAAGCCTCGGCTTCTTTCACAGCTGTAGCAGAAACCATTATTACTTTGGCAGGAACTGTAGGCGGTTATGCCGGACGCTTCGGCAGGATGGCGGGTGCCCATGCGGTTCACAACGGTCTGAGTTTTATCCCGGAAACCCATCATGTACTGCACGGACAAAAGGTGGCGTACGGCATACTGATTCAGCTTGCGCTTGAGAAGAGAAATCAGGAAATTGAAGAGCTGATTCCGTTTTATCAGCAGCTTGGCTTCCCGGTGAAACTGAGTGATTTAGGCATTCATAAGGATCAAGAGCAAGCGAAGAAAGTCCTTGCGGCTCATGCGTGCAAGCCGGAAGAATCGTTATGTTTGATGGGTTCTTTTTGTGAAGCGGATGTTGTGGCGGCAATTAATGTATTGGAATCATAAGCTAAAATAAGGGTTTTCTTATTTTAGCTTTTTTATTGCGAAATTTATTTTTTGAATATTTCAGTTATAATGGTTTTTGAACAGATAGGAGGGGCAAAGATGTATCAATCAAAGAAGGTTTTATTGTTAGGCTCAGGTGAACTGGGGAAAGAGGTTGTGATTGAAGCCCAGCGTCTCGGGGTAGAGACGGTGGCGGTAGACAGCTACGAGCATGCTCCGGCGATGCAGGTGGCGCATAAAAGCTATGTCATTGACATGCTGGATCGTGAGCAGATCAGACACATTATTGAGAAAGAAAAACCTGATTTGATTGTGCCTGAGGTTGAGGCAATCGCGACGGATGAATTGCTGAAGCTTGAAGAGGAAGGATTTCACGTGATCCCAAATGCGCGTGCAGCAAAGCTGACGATGGATCGGGAAGGCATCAGGCGGCTTGCGGCAGAAACGCTCGATCTTGCGACGGCAGACTATGAATTTGCGAATACATATGAAGAATTTGTACAGGCTGCAGCTCATATCGGCTTCCCTTGTGTCGTCAAACCGTTGATGAGTTCTTCGGGAAAAGGCCAAAGCGTATGCCGCTCAGAAGCGGACTTGGAGAGCTGCTGGGAGACGGCGATGGAAGGCGGACGAGTGAAGAACGGACGCGTGATCGTCGAGGAGTTTATCCCGTTTGAATCAGAGATTACACTCTTAACTGTGCGTGCAGTGAACGGTACGGTATTTTGTGCGCCGATCGGCCATGAGCAAAAGGATGGAGACTATATCGAATCATGGCAGCCTCATCATATGACAGAGCAGCAAATTGAAGAGGCGAAGCATATTGCGAAAGCCATTACTGATGAGCTTGGCGGGTACGGTCTGTTTGGTGTTGAGCTTTTCCTTGCGAAAGACAAGGTGTATTTCAGTGAGGTGTCTCCTCGACCGCATGATACAGGTCTTGTGACGCTGGTGACGCAAAATTTGTCGGAATTCGCGCTGCATGTCCGGGCGATTCTCGGCTTTCCGATTACAGAAATCACACAGCTTTCTCCAGGCGCCAGCCGGCCCCTCAAAGCACCGGAAGAGTCAGCGGATTACACTGTTGAAGGTTTGGAAAACGCGCTGGCAGTGCCAAAGACGCAAGTGCGCGTATTTGGAAAGCCGATAACGAAGGTCGGACGCCGTATGGCGGTTGCGCTTTCTGCGGCTGACACTGTTGGAAAAGCGCGAGAGAACGCAAAGAAAGCGCTGGATCAACTATCGATTCAATAAACATGAAACAGACGGGCACTGTCTTGATACATGGCCCGTTTTTTTATCATCCCGCCAAAAATTGTATCATAAGAATCAAATTCTTGATTATAATGTAAAAGTCTTCCAATGAAAAGGCTGGTTGACACAAAAGGAGGGGGATGACTAAAATGAGAGTAGTCTCAAGATTCAGAAAAAAATGCTTTGCAGGGTTTATGATTTTGTGTTTGGCAACGGCAGCGGCGGTATCTTTCGGAACGCCGGCAGAAGCGGCGGAGAACCCGCAAACCTCTGTCTCCAATACGGGAAAGGAAGCTGAAGTCAGCAATAACCAGACGTCGAAAGCGGAATTGGTTTCTGATCCTTATGAAGGAACCGGAAAAACAAGCAAAACATTACACGAGCTCATAGAATCAGAAAAAAACATTAAATCCTTAAAGCCTTCAAGTGTAATTGGATCTGATGAACGCGTCAGAATTTCAGGCACTACGTCATTTCCTTACAGAGCAACGGTTCAGCTATCTGTCAAATATCCCAATACCTCAAGCACTTATGGATGCACAGGCTTTTTAGTGAACCCGAATACTGTGGTAACGGCCGGACATTGTGTGTACAGCCAGGATCACGGGTGGGCTTCTTCGATCACTGCTGCGCCGGGCCGCAATGGTTCATCCTATCCATACGGCACTTATTCCGGCACGATGTTTTACTCCGTTAAAGGATGGACGGAAAGCAAAGATACCAATTATGATTACGGTGCAATAAAACTAAATGGTTCTCCTGGCAACACGGTTGGCTGGTATGGTTATAGAACAACAAACAGCAGCAGCCCCGTCGGCCTCTCTACATCAGTTACAGGATTTCCGTGTGACAAGACTTTCGGCACCATGTGGTCTGATACAAAGCCGATTCGCTCTGCGGAAACGTATAAGCTGACCTATACAACTGATACGTACGGCTGCCAAAGCGGCTCGCCTGTTTACCGCAATTATAGTGATACGGGGCAGACGGCCATTGCAATCCATACCAACGGAGGATCGTCATATAACTTGGGAACAAGGGTGACGAATGATGTATTCAACAATATTCAATATTGGGCAAAGCAATAAATACGGTAAACTGGCCGTTTTCATTTCTATTTTGTTTTTATGCGGATGCAGCTCTCAGGCGCATTCAGATTCTGCTCAGAAAGAAACAACGATTCCTGTGACCCTTCATGTGGAAGACGATGCCGGGTTACCGATGGAAGGCGTTCAAGTGACGATTGTCAAAGCGCCGGCATCAGATCAGGAGCCGAATACAGAGATCGGTGAGATTCTCGGTTTGACAGACAAAAACGGAGACATCACATGGGATACCGGGAAAAAGGGTGACTATTCCATCGCCTTGACGAAGAATGAAACGTCTGTGACACATCAAGTGTCATTAACAAAGGACAAAAAAGATAAGGTTATTCCATTAGTCTTTAAAGAATAGACGGTTTTCCTTCAAGTTTAGGAAGAGCGTCTTTTTTTTATTGATCTTCGTATATGATCAAACTATATACTGGAAAATTGTTATATGAGATAATAAGAATGGGTATTTTTTCTTACAAGAAAGGGCAGTCTCCTTTCTCTATATATAAATGAAAGTCGGAGGAAAAAGAAAAAGATGAAACAGGATTCGATGCAGCTTGCCGCGGCTGAAGGCGGTACATGCTTTTACCAGGCTTATGATGAAAGCCTTTCTTTGTGGCCGATTGATTCGGAAGCTTTCTATGTTTCTACTCGTTTTGGAAAAACACATATCATGGCAAGTGGGCCAAAGGACGCACCTTCGCTTGTACTGCTTCACGGGGGGCTCTTCAGCTCTGTCATGTGGTATCCGAATATCGCCGAGTGGAGCGGTCAATATCGTACATATGCAGTCGATATAATAGGAGACAAAAATAAAAGTATACCATCAGCCTCTCTGAATACGAGAGCTGATTGCGCTCACTGGCTGAAAGATGTTTTTGATTCGCTTGGACTGGAGACAGCACATCTGGCCGGATTTTCCCTTGGCGGGCTTCATACAGTGAACTTTCTGCTTGATATGCCTGAAAGAGTGGAACGAGCGGTTGTCATGAGTCCTGCTGAAGCGTTTATATCATTTCATCCGGATGTCTATAAATATGCCGCAGGCCTTAGTGAGCCGAGCGGGGCTGATGCTTACATCAAGTGGCTGACAGCTGACCGCTATCAGCTTCATCCCATGCTGCAAAAGCAGATAAAGGCTGGAGTCAAGTGGCAGGATGAGAAAAGAAGCCTGACACCGAGAGAAAATGGCTTCCCGTACGTGTTCACAGACGCGGAGTTAAAGTCGATCACGGTTCCGATGCTGGTGATGTTCGGTGAGCATGAGGTGATGTACCATCAGCAAATGGCTTTAGAAAGAGCTTCTGTATTAGTCGCGGGGATTCAGACGGAAATGGTCAAGAATGCGGGACACCTGTTACCTCTGGAGCAGCCGGACTATGTCAATAAACGTGTAATGTCATTTTTAGGCGAAAATGAAAAGAGTACATAAATTGAAAAGACTGGCATTCATTGTTCAAAAGGTAACAAATGTTGTATAATAATAGAATTTGAGTGCTGCTTTTTTTCTGGCAGTCTATGTTATCATGTTTAATAGAGAGATTTTTCCTGTAACGCTGATTCGATATACAACGTCGTGTTGATATAAGGTTTTTTTCAATTGGAGGTTTGGTTACACTGTGAATTATATACCCAGTATGATTACGATAGGAAACTTTATTTGCGGGCTTTTGGCGGTTCATTCCTTAATATTTCACAACATCCATTCAGCAGTGATTTTCATTTTTACCGGCATGTTTCTCGATTTCTTCGATGGAATGGCTGCTCGTAAGCTGAATGCTGTATCGGATATGGGGAAAGAACTGGATTCATTTGCGGATCTGGTTACATTTGGTGTGGCGCCATCCATGCTCGCCTACAGTGTCGCTTTATATGCCTTGCCGTTTATCGGGATACTATGCGCGCTGGCTTACAGTATTTGCGGAATGCTTCGGCTCTCTAAATTTAATGTTGAACAAAGCAAGCTTCCGACGTTTATCGGAATGCCGATTCCATTTGCGGCAATGTGTCTCGTCATTTTATGCTTTGTGAATAACCCGATTCTGCTGGCGCTCGGCACATGCGGGCTGTCTTATTTAATGGTGAGCAAAGTGAAATTTCCTCATTTTAAAAAACACGCAGCAGAAAATCTGGAGTCCGAAAGATGGAATTAGTGCAGCAGCTGATAGCGGATTATGGTTATCTCGCTATTTTTTTAATGCTTGTTCTTGGAATTATTGGATTGCCGATACCCGACGAAGTCATGATGACAATCGTCGGTTATTTTACGCATATTGATGTGCTGAATTATGAGCTTGCCATTTTTATCAGCTTTGTCGGAGCCCTGTTAGGGATGATGATCAGCTACATGATCGGCAGAAAGGCCGGGCGTCCGTTTATCGATAAGTATGGCAAATGGGTCGGTTTGAAAGAAAAGAGAATGCTGAAAGTAGAAAAATGGATGAAGAAATACGGACCGTATTCTCTTATATTAGGTTATTTTATTCCAGGCGTCCGGCATGTGACGTGTTACTTTTCGGGAATCGGCAAAATGGAGCTGAAAACGTATATCGCGTACGCGGCGATCGGCGCCTTTTTGTGGTGCTTTATTTTTATTACAATCGGAAGGGTTATAGGGATTATTCATGTTTAATACGGCTGTAAAGATTCTGTACCGATCATTGATAGAACTGACAAACCATCGATTATCATCCTGCCTGATCAAAGGATTTTGCGAATCGAAAATCAGTAAGCCGGTCATTCCGCTCTTCTCTAAACACTTTCAGATTAACTGGAATGATGTAGACGGAACGGCCGCTGACTACGGTTCGCTTTCCGAATTGTTTATTCGGAATATTAATTTGGAGCGGCGCCCTGTTTCAAAAGAGGCGCATGCTGTGGTCAGCCCCGTTGACGGTGTCGTTCAGACGATAGGGACTATCAATCATAATCAAACCTTTACGGTAAAGGGAAAAGACTACTCATTTGCTGAATTGACCGGCTGTAAAAGCGCTGATCATCAATACAACGGTGGATATTTCGTCGTGCTGTACTTAAGCCCGCGGCATTACCACCGTTTTCATTCCCCGATCAGCTGCACATATCAAAAGCTGGCAGAACTCGGGAACCGTTCATACCCGGTGAATCAGTTAGGATTAAAATACGGAAAAGATGTACTGTCGAAAAATTACCGAGTTGTTTATGAGTTGAATAGCGGCAATCGAAACGTGCTGATGATTCCTGTCGGCGCGATGAATATTAACTCCATCGTGCAGACCAGCACAGGTGATCAATTGAAGATCTGCGAGGAGCTGGGGTACTTTTCATTTGGTTCAACCGTCATTTTGATCTTTGAAAAAGACGCGTTCCGGCCGTCTGCTGATGTAACAGAAGGCCAAGAAGTCCAAGTCGGGCAACTGATAGGTTATGGAGAGTAAAGAAGAGGAGCTCGCAAATGGAAGCGGCGCCTCTTTTTTTGAAGAAAGGTGAGAGTGATGGAAAAACAAATCGTCAGCTGGATCACACATTATCAGCAAACCGGAGATGGAGCGGCTCTTCACAAGGTGCAGGAAGCGTGCTGGCCGATTGTGGAAACAGTTCTGCAAGAGGCGGCAACTGATGCAGAGCAAGTGAACGATTTGCGCCAAAAAGGATTGGAGCGGTTTCCATTCATCATCAGCAAATACCAATCGGATGTGCAGCTTCCGGTTGAAACGTTTTTGAGAAATACGTATCGGTTTTATTTTCATCAGGCAATGAAAGGCTCTTAAAAAAATGGCTTCTATCAGCAGAAGCTTTTTTTTTTATAACTAAAAAGGAAACTTTTTCTATAACCATCTCGTAACCACTAGAGAACCTAGCAGAAAAGGAGAGATAGAATTGAAACATAAGTTAGTAAAAATGACTTTGCCGCTGCTGATCGTCTGTCTGGCGTTTTCTTCTTTTGCGGCGCCCGCCCGTGCTGCTTCTGAAGAAAAACATTGGGATCGCTGGATTGAACGGAATGCCCATCCGCTGGATTCTTCCGATGCTTCAAACAAAGATCTTCGATTTCTGAAGAAAGTGCTGAAAGGAAAACGAATCGTCCAGTTAGGAGAAACCACACATGGCTCAGGTGAGATGAATGCAACAAAGGTCCGCATGATCAAATACCTCCACGAAGAACTGGGATATGATGTACTGGCCTTTGAGTCTGGCTTTCCCGAAGCAAATGCATCCTACCTTCACATGGATCAATTAACCCCGAAGAGCATGATGAAACAATCCATTTACCCCGTATGGCACACAGAAGATGTGGTTGAACTGTTTGATTATATGAAAGAGCAAAAAGAGAAAGGTGATCCGCTTATTCTCACTGGATTTGATATTCAAAGCCTGAAGAATTCATTCGACGGTGCTGCGAATCAATGGATAAAGGCGGTGGACCCTGAAAAAGCCGAGCTGCTTTCCCAATCAGAAAATGATTTTTTCAGCTTAGTGTCAAACAGCAAAACGATGGAAGAATTTACGCAAAAGAAAGAAGCGCTTGTGACAAACTACAGGGAGCTTATCAAGTTCGCTGACACACATGCTTCAACGCTAAAAGCGCACCTTCCGAAAGAGCCGAAAGCTTATGAGATCTTTGTGCATTCCCTTCAGCTGAGAATTGACGTAATGGAAACATACATGCTGGAAGAAATGAAAGAAAAGCTAATGGATTATCCGGAGAATATGGAGGATTTTTCATTCTTTATGAGAGACCGCATGATGGCTGAACAATTTCAGTGGGTTGCAGAAACGCTTTATCCAAAAAAGAAGATTATCGTCTGGGGGCACAATTACCATCTTCGCAAACAGAATACCAAAATGATAAAGGACTGGGTACAGCTAAACGGACCTAACATGGGTGATTATTTGCCTGAGCGGCTGAAAAAACAGACCTATACCATTGGAATCTATGCGTACTCTGGAGCCAGTCTGGATAGCTCCGATAATAAGACCGTTAATCCGGTAACAAGCCCGCCGCCGGCTGGAAGTCTTGAAGACTTGCTGAAAGCTGCGAACCATCCATCGGTCTTTGTTGATTTTCTCCATACCAAAAAAAGCAAAGGAACTTCTTGGATGTATACGCCGCGTACAGCGCTGTATTGGGGTTTCAAGGAGGAGCAAATGATATTGAAGGAACAATATGACGGTGTGATTTGGCTGGAGCATATAACGCCTTCTGTTATTATAAAGTGAGGAAAGAAAATCCCCTGTGTAAACACACAGGGGATTTTTACATATCGCAAAAATAATCAAAACATTTAAGGCGGGATCTTTTATTCTGAAACAGAAAGGAGATTAAAGTGTTCCATGTATTATGAAAAAGCTGTTCAGCAAACCATTGATTGGCTTGAATCACATTTGCATGAGCCGATATCTGGCAAGGATATTGTAAACGTATCAGGCTTTTCTAAATTTCATTTTCATTGGATTTTTCAAAAAGAAGTAGGCATGTCGGTTGCCTCTTATATACGTTTAAGACGCCTTGCGAATGCGGCAGCTGCTTTGCTTTATACAGATGTTCGCATTATCGACATTGCCTTGCATTATCAGTTTGAATCTCAAGAGGCGTTTACTCGGGCATTTAAAAAAATGTATCACATGCCGCCGGGAGCATATCGAACATTTATGAAACGTTTTACTGCAAAAAAGGAGGAATCTTGGATGGAGAAAAAAATGAAGGGCTGGGTATTAAGCGGTAGTCATCCATTTCAATTTGAAATAGGGGTTGATCGAGAAAATGTGCATCAGGGCAAGGCGTCGGGGTATTTAAAATCAACAATGGTGCAGGACATCGGGGAATTTGCGACGATGATGCAGCAATTTAAGGCGGACCGTTATCTCGGGAAAAGATTGCGTCTATCATGTTTTATCAAAACAAAAGGCGTAAAGCATTTCGCATCGCTTTGGATGCGGGTTGACAGTGCGGCTGAAGATGTTCTTCAATTTGATAATATGAGCAACAGGCCAATTACAGGAACAACCAATTGGAATCATTACGCTGTTGTTTTGGATGTTCCTGAAAATAGTGCTGTCATTTCATTCGGCGTTCAGTTATCGGGATCAGGCCAAGTGTGGATGGATCATGTTGTTTTTGAAGAGGTAGATGAGAGCGTTCCTTCAACAAATCTTGAAATGCCGGGAGAGCTTTTAGATGAGCCTGTTAATTTATCGTTTGAGGAAGAATTATAAGTATAGTTATCTGAAAAATACATGTGATTTTATTAGTAAATGAATGGAAAATACTATTGTTTTCCTCAAACCCGCTCGCCTCCTGGGTTTGTAAGAGTTTGGATATTTTTATCAGTCTGGGCGGATGTGTTCATCTTTGAGATGTTTTCCTGTATGATATAGTAAGAGTGTGCATAACAACTAACTATATCATTGAACAGGGTGTTTATATCATGGAAAAACAATACAGAGTATTACTTTACTATAAATATGTTCCGATTGAAGAGCCGGAGGTGTTTAGAGAGCAGCATCTGGCTTTTTGTAAGGAGCTTGGTTTGTTAGGCCGTATTCTTGTATCAGCTGAAGGAATTAACGGTACGGTATCAGGTACGTTTGAGCAGACTGAACAATATATGCAAGCGATGAAAGCTGATCCTCGTTTTGCGGATATGGTGTTCAAGATTGATGAAGAAGAAAATCATGCGTTCAAGAAAATGTTCGTCCGTCATAAAAAAGAGCTTGTGACGCTTCGCCTTGAGGATGATGTGGATCCAAATGAAACAACAGGAAAGCATTTGAAGCCTAAAGAATTCTTTGAAAAGATGCAGGATCCTGATACAGTCGTCCTTGATGCGCGTAATGATTATGAATATGATCTCGGCCATTTTAGAGGAGCTGTCCGTCCTGACATCGAGGCGTTCCGTGAATTGCCAGAGTGGATCGAAGAAAATAAAGAGATGCTTGAAGGCAAAAAGATTTTGACATACTGCACGGGCGGCGTGCGCTGTGAAAAATTCTCAGGCTGGCTGATGAAACAAGGCTTTGAAGATGTATCACAGCTTGACGGCGGAATCGTCACATACGGAAAAGATCCTGAGGTGCAAGGAAAGCTTTGGGACGGCCAATGCTACGTATTCGATGAAAGAATCAGCGTGCCGGTCAACCGTGTCGAGCATGTCATTGTCGGAAAAGACTACTTTACAGGTGAACCGTGTGAACGGTATGTCAACTGTGCAAATCCATCATGCAATAAGAAAATCATATGCACACCGGAAAATGAATACAAATATATGCGCAGCTGCAGCCACGAATGCCGCACGAACCCAAGAAACTTATATGTACAAGAACACAATATGACTGCGGAAGAAGTTAGCGCCAGACTTGCAGCGATTGAAAAAGAAGAGCACGCTGCTGCTGAATAATATGGAAAGAACACCTCTCATGCAGAGAGGTGTTCTTTTTTTACATGCTTTCCGTTTGTCCGTTTGCGGCGGCCCATTCTTTTTGGCGGAAGGCCTTTTCCCATTTAGAAACCACGATGCAGGCGACCGCGTGTCCCGGTACATTAACACCTGTTCGGGCCATATCCATGATGCGGTCCACGCCTGCAATAATGGCGACGCCTTCGGCAGGCAGCCCCACAGCGTTTGCAGTCGCCAAAAGAACGACAAGGGAGCCCGACGGAACAGCGGCGATGCCTTTGCTGGTCATGACAAGCACAAGCATCATGAGAAGCTGCTGTGACAGCGTCATGTCTACATTGAAGGCCTGTGCCAAGAAAATACAGGAAACCGATAAGTATAGGCTTGATCCGTCACAATTCAGCGATAAGCCGGAGGGAACGACAAATGATACCACCCGTTTCGGACAGCCGTATTTCTCCATTCGATCCATAAGCTGAGGAAGAACGGTTTCGGTGCTGGTTGTGGAAAACGCAATCAGAAACAGATCCCATATCATTTTCAGCACTTCAAAATACTTAATGTGAAAGATGAGACCAACAAGCGGAAAGAGGACAAAGAGGATCAGAAACAGACCAAGAAAAACAGTACCGACCAATTTAAACATGGGGAGGAGGAGCTCGATGCCATATTGGCCTACAGAGGCGGCCATCAGGGCAAGCACGCCGATAGGAGCGGTCACCATGACGATTTGCGTCAGTTTAAACATAATCTGAGCGACCGATTCAAAAAAATTCATCACTGGTTCAGAGGCTTTGCCGATGCCAGCGGCGGCAACACCGAATAAAATCGCAAAGAAAATGACAGCGAGTAAATCGTTTCTGGCCATGACATCAATAATGTTTGTCGGGATAATATCGAGGATCATTTGTTTGATATCCACGACTTTCTCTGTATAGCCCGAAAGTTCATGAATATCTTTTTTCGCTAAGTGAGAAAGATCCAGCCCGACGCCCGGTTTTAAGACATTTGCCAATAAAAGTCCCAGGCCCAGCACCAAAGTGGTGATCACTTCAAACCAGATAATGGTCTTTACGCCGAGGCTGCCCATCTTTTTCATACTTCCGCTTCCAGCAGCTCCGATGACAATGGTAGAAAATACAATCGGCACGACAATCATTTTAATCAAGCGGATAAATCCGTCACCGACAGGCCTGAGCGCCATTCCGAAATCAGGAAAAAAGTGGCCGATTACTGCGCCGATAGCCAATGCGATTAAAATTTGAAACGCGATAAATTTTTTCAAATGAATCCCCCTTTAGAATGATATGATGAGGCTTATTCATACCATTCGTGAATCAAATGCAAACCCCTTTTTTAAAAATTTATTTTGATAGCGCTTTCATTATGTTGGATAAAAAGTCCCCCGCGTCAGGGGGACTTTTTTACTTCATGTTCATACGGTTCATTTGTTCCTCAGATACATTTGTGAAAATAATAGGCGTTATGGCGGAAGCGGCATGCTGTTTAATGTAATTGAGATCAAAGGTTAGAAGCAGTTCGCCTTGTTTGACGGTTTGGCCGCTCGTGACATGAGCTTCAAAGCCTTCTCCCTTCAGCTTCACCGTATCAATGCCGACATGAATCAACATTTCCGTGCCGCCAGCGCTTGTAAAGCCAATGGCGTGCTTTGTCGGAAATATCGATACAATCTCGCCGTCAGCGGGGGCAACGACTTTTCCTTCTGTTGGATCAATCGCGAAACCCTCACCCATCATTTTTTCTGAAAATACTTGGTCAGGCACGTCGGATAGGGAGAGTTTTTCTCCTTGTACCGGATATATAAAAGACTCTTCGGCAGGAGGCTCCTGCTGGGTCTCGGCTTCAGCATCAAGCGCCGCGGCGGCAGCCGGGACACCTCCAGCTATAATCGTTTTGATATCATCTTTTAAAGCATCTGACTTTGTGCCGAAAATCGCTTGGAAGTTGTTGTTCACTTCTAACACACCTACCGCCCCAAGCTGCTTTAGTTCGTCTTTGTTTACTTGGCTTGGCTGATGAACGGTGACACGCAGCCTTGTAATACATGCGTCGAGGTTGGCGATATTTTGCTGGCCGCCCAGCGCCTGCAATACGTGGAAGGCGAGCTGGTCTTTTGAAACAGGAGATTTGGCTTCACTTTGATCATCTTCATCTGCTTCACGGCCGGGTGTTTTCAGATTCCATTTCAAAATCGCATAACGGAACAAATAGTAATAAATGAAGGCGAAGACGATCCCGACAGGAATGACGACCCAGCCGTTTGTCGAAAGCCCGTAATTCAGCACATAGTCAATGCCGCCGCCGGAGAAGGTGTAGCCGTGACGGACATGGAATAGATCACACACGACAAAGATGATGCCGGCAAGAATAGAGTTTATTAAATAAAGCACAGGCGCGACGAACAAGAAAGCAAATTCAACTGGCTCTGTAATTCCAGTGAGCATAGACGTAAGCGCTGCTGAAATCATGACGCCGGAAATCATTTTCTTTTTTTCGGGCCGCGCGGTATGGATGATGGCAAGCGCGATTGCCGGCAGACAGAAAATCATGTAAGGGAAATCGCCCATCATAAAACGTCCCGCAGTCGGGTCTCCGGCGAAAAACCTTGTCAGATCGCCGGTTACGGTATTGCCTGTCGATGGATCTGTGTATTCGCCCATCATAAAATAGAAAGGTGTATAAAAAATATGATGCAGTCCAAAAGGAATCAGTAAGCGATAGATTGTTGCATAAAAGAACAGGCCGACCGTTGAATCGGCAATTAAGCTGCTGGCGGCGTTAATTCCGTTTTGAATTAGCGGCCAAACAAATGAGAAAATAACGCCGATGACCAATGAACTGACCGAAGTAATAATCGGGACAAACCGTTTTCCTGAGAAAAATCCAAGGACGGGGTGCAGCTCTATTGATGAAAAACGCTTGTACAGATATGCGGCAAGCAGCCCGATGATAATGCCGCCGAATACCCCCATATCAATCAGATGCTCGGCCCCTTCATAAGGAGGCTGAAGGCCGAGTAGTTTTCCCATGTTATCCAGGGTGACGGTTAAAATCAAGTATCCGATGACAGCGGCAAGTCCGGCTACTCCTTCGCCGCCAGCTAAACCAATCGCGACACCTACGGCAAAAATCAGCGGCAGGTTATCGAATACAACGCCGCCCGCATCCTTTATAATAGGAATGTTAAGTAAATCCTTGTCACCGAAACGGAGCAGCAGACCGGCTGCCGGCAGGACGGCAACCGGAGTCATCAAAGCGCGGCCGAGCTGTTGCAGAATTTGAAATGCCTTTTTAAACATAACAGTCTCCTTCTATTTGTTTTATAAGTTCTTCAGTTTTTGAGCTGCTTTTTGATCGGCAATAACGGTTACATGATTGTGTTTTTGAAGAATCGAGGCCGGTACGTCCGGCGTCACAGGCCCTTCAGCCATTTTTCGGATCGCGTCCGCTTTTTCCTCGCCATTTGCTAATAACACAATGTGTTTACTGAATTCCATGATCGTTTTTATGCCCATTGAAACAGCAAGCCTCGGCACAAGTACAGGATCGCCGCCGAAAAATCTGGCATTTGCCTGTATCGTGCTTTCAGACAGCCTGACGATTCGTGTCCGGTCCTCAAAATCAGAGCCGGGTTCATTAAAACCAATATGGCCATTCGAGCCGATGCCAAGGATTTGCACATCAATGCCTCCCGCCTGGCGGATAAGTTCCTCATACACTTTGCACTCAGCCTCAAGCTGGGGATTGTCTCCTTGCGGGATATGAATATGGTCAGGCTGAACATTGATATGCTGAAAAAGATGCTCGTGCATAAATTTGTTATAACTTTGTGGATGAGATGGAGACAGGCCTGCGTATTCATCCAAATTAAATGTTATAACCTTTGAAAAATCAATTTCGCCTGCCTGATAGTCTGAAATGAGCTGTTTGTATAAGCCGATCGGCGTGCTGCCGGTAGCCAGACCAAGAACGGCATCTTTCTTTGCCTGTACATATTCCTTAATCATGTTAGCGCTTAACTTACAGAGATCTTCATAATGATCAGCAACGATGATCTTCATCTGACACCCCCTCAATGAAATAGACAAGCATCATATTTGTTATGATCAATTTATGATATTTGTCATTACGAATTTAGCACCATCGCCATAAAATTGTCAACGTTATTTTCTGAAAATTTGTTACAAAAGGAAGTACAAATCTTTCAAAATAGGAATGCAGATGGTATTATGGTTTCATTCAAAAAGATCGGTTTACATACAGAATGGGGAGGATGAAATGGCAGCTTTATATTCTGTTATCAAATTTAAAATCATTGAATTAATCAAGTCGGGCAAATATCAGGCGAATGATCAGCTGCCGACAGAGAGCGAGTTTTGCGAGCAATATGATGTCAGCAGAACAACTGTAAGGCTGGCTTTGCAGCAGCTTGAGCTTGAAGGATATATTCAGAGAATCCAAGGAAAAGGAACATTTGTATCGGCAGCTAAAATCCAAACGCCGATTCCGCATAAGATTACGAGTTTTGCAGAACAGATGAGGGGGCTGCGTTCTGAGTCAAAAGTGCTTGAACTTGTGGTGATCCCTGCCGATCATTCCATAGCCGAGCTGCTGAAAATGAAAGAGAATGAGCCTGTTAACAAGCTTGTCAGAGTCAGGTACGCCGAGGGTGAACCTTTGCAGTACCATACCTCATATATACCTTGGAAAGCGGCACCGGGATTAGCGCAGGAAGAGTGCACCGGATCTCTGTTTGAATTATTAAGAACAAAATACAATATCGAAATCAGCAGGGGGACGGAATCGATCGAACCGATTTTAACGGATGAAACGATCAGCGGGCACCTGTTAACCAATGTTGGAGCGCCTGCATTTTTATCGGAATCCCTCACCTATGACAAAAATGAAGAAGTAGTAGAATATGCACAAATTATTACACGAGGAGACCGAACGAAATTCACCGTAGAACAGTCATATCAATCGTAAAGCAATGGGAGATAAAGAAAACGCTTTATTGTTTTAGGAAGTGATGAGGAGGACTGGTTCTATGTTTCTATTGATGAATGAGAAAGTAGTGTGGGGGTCTGTCATTGCGGCTGTCATACTCTCTATGGTGTTTTATCCTTTTCTTCCGGCAGATATGCCGATTCATTATGATGTAACGAACAGCCCGGATTTGACGGTCAACAAGCTGGCTGGAACAGCTATTTTGCCGGCCTTGATGATTGTTTTTGCATTGGCGCGGAAGGTCAACTGGCAGTTAGGGATCGCGGTTTATATTCTGCTGATTGGTCATGCCGTCATTTTGTTTTTAGCAGTTTAACGAAAACAGCCGGAAAAATCTCTGGCTGTTTTTTCTTTAACTTCACCTTCATCTTACACTAAATGTAGTGTATAATAGCCGAAGACGATAAAGAATATTCTGACATTTATATTTGAGCCCTCTTATATCAAATGAGAACGGAAAACCGCCTGTAAAAAAGAAAGGCATTACCGATTTGCAGCTCAAAATTGACAGAAAATTTAAACAAATTCATCTAGAAAGGTGTGCTTATCAGTGAACAAGCTTATTGAACGAGAGAAAATCACATCAAAGAAGGAAAAACCAGACCCTTCATCCTTAGGGTTCGGCAAATACTTTACAGATTATATGTTTGTGATGGATTATGAGGAGGAAAAGGGCTGGCATCGTCCAAGACTTACTCCTTATGCACCGATTATGCTCGATCCGTCCTCTTCTGTTTTCCATTACGGCCAGGCTGTTTTTGAAGGTTTGAAAGCATACAGAACTGAAGATGGCAGGGTGCTGCTGTTCAGGCCGGAGCAAAATATTAAAAGGCTGAACAGATCATGTCAGCGAATGAGTATGCCTCCTGTAGACGAAGAGCTGGTGCTGGAGGCACTGACGCAATTGGTCGAGCTGGAAAAAGAGTGGGTTCCGAGGGAAAAGGGAACGTCGCTGTATATTCGTCCGTTTGTTATTGCCACTGAACCGAGTCTCGGTGTAAAGGCGTCAAAAAACTATACATTTATGATCGTGCTTTCGCCTGTCGGCTCTTACTATGGCGATCAGCTGCAGCCGATTAACATCTATGTGGAAGATGAGTTTGTGCGGGCAGTTAATGGCGGAGTCGGAAATGCCAAGACGTCAGGAAATTACGCGGCGAGTCTTCAGGCGCAGCAGAAGGCGAATGAATTAGGCTATGATCAGGTGCTATGGCTGGATGCCATTGAAAAGAAATACGCGGAAGAAGTAGGGAGCATGAATATCTTTTTCGTCATAAATGGAGAAGTTGTGACTCCTGCATTAAGCGGAAGCATTTTGAGCGGGATTACACGAGCTTCTGCTATTGAGCTGATCAGAAGCTGGGGCATCCCGGTCCGGGAAGAAAAGATATCGATCGATGATATTTATGCAGCCTCCGCACGAGGGGAATTGACAGAGGTATTCGGCACAGGTACGGCTGCGGTTGTTACGCCTGTCGGCGAACTCAATATTCATGGAAGAACGGTGATTGTGAACGACAGGCAAATAGGAGAAATCTCAAAAAAGCTGTATCAAACGATAACTGACATTCAGCTTGGAAAAGTGAAAGACCCGTTTCATTGGACAGTGGAAGTATGAGGATAGAAAAAGAACCTGCCTTGGGGCAGGTTCTTTTATTTTGAATGGGTCATATCAGCGGCCGGACGGCTTTTGCGTTTTTTCGCGTAATACACCGCATAGCAGATGGCCATAAACGGCACACCGCAATATAACGCGATTCTTTGATTTGGATCAAAGGCAATGCCAATTACGGATGCCAGACATAAAAGAAATGCGGCAATCGGCACAAATGGGTACCAAGGCGTTCGGTATTTCAAATCCGTGACCTTGTTTCCCGCTTCCAGATAACGTTTTCTGAACATGAATTGAGAAGCGGCGATGCCCATCCAAACGACAACGACGGCAAAGCCGGAAATCGACACGAGTATAACGTACACCGTGTCTGGCGCAAATACGCTGGACAGTAATGACAGGATGCCGCCAATCATGCTGAACACCAGCGCGTTTAGCGGGATTCCCTTTGATGTCAGCTTTGCAAATGTTGGGTGAAGCGTCTGTTCTTTTGACAGTGACCAAAGCATACGGGACGAAGCGTAAAGTCCGGAATTAGCGGCTGACAGGATGGCTGTCAGAATGACAAAGTTCATGATGTCAGCTGCGTATGGTACACCGACTCTGTCAAAGACTGCAACGAATGGGCTTTTGATAACGCCCGCTTCTTGAATCGGAATCAGCCCTGAGAGTACAAAAATGGTTCCGATAAAAAAGAGTGAGAGGCGCCAGACCGTTGTTTTAATCGCTTTTGGTATGGTCTTGTCGGGATCGACGCTTTCACCCGCGGCAATTCCGATCAGCTCAGTTCCCGAGAAGGCAAAGTTGACAGACAGCATGGTCATGAAAATGGGGACAAATCCATTCGGAAAGAGCCCGCCTTCCGCTGTGAAGTTTGACAGCATCGGAGCAGCGCCCCCGTCTTTGATCGGGATGATGCCGAACATAGCGGCGCCGCCTAAAAGAATAAATAATACAATGGCTAATACTTTAATGCTGGAAAACCAAAACTCTGATTCAGCGAAAAACTTGACTGAAAACGCGTTGAGCAAGAAAATCAACAAAGCAAAAACGGCGCTCCACATCCAAACAGACGTATCGGGGAACCAGCGCTGCATTAGCAGGCCTGCCGCTGTGAACTCAGATCCCAATGCAACGGCCCATGTGAGCCAGTACAGCCAGGCGACCGTAAAACCTGTGCCCGGCCCTATGTATGTTGCTGCATAGGTATGAAACGCGCCTGTCACTGGCATGGCTACAGACAATTCGCCAAGGCACAGCATGACCAAATAGACAATTCCCGCGCCGACTAAGTACGCAAGGATGGTTCCGGCAGGGCCTGCTTGCTGTATGGTATAGCCTGAACTTAAGAACAGACCGGTTCCGATGACGCCTCCTAATGAAAGCATAAAGAGGTGTCTGCTTTTCATACTTCTCTGAAAGTTTGTCTCATTCTTGTTGTGAGCGGATTTCATCTTTTTCCAACTTTCTATACGGCGATTTGATGGCTTCCTAATAAAAAATCTCATGTCAGCGGGTGACACGAGATTCCGGCAAGCCGGCTTTTAGGTTAGAATATACAAACTATTCCGATAAGTCAAGTGGTTTTTAAAGTCCGGGCCCAGCCGGCGATTTCTTTAATATCCTCCGGTTTTGTCCGGCAGCAGCCGCCAATCAGCTTTGCTCCGTTTTCATACCAGATGCGGGCGCTTTGTCCGTAAGGCTCGCCGCATGCTGCGCCGTTCCACGTTTTGGTGTCCGGATCATACTGTTCGCCTGAATTCGGATAGACGATAATCGGTTTAGAAGTGTTCTTCTTTAGCTCAGCAATCAATGAAGGGATATGCTGAAGCGGAGTGCAGTTGATCCCGACCGCCGCCGCTTGGCTGTGCTGATCAAGCCATGACGCGCATTCAGCGGCAGGGGTTCCGTCACTGATATGCAGACCGTCTTTCGCGCTGAAGCTGAACCATGCATATGTTTCAGGAAATTCCTTCAGCAGACGGACAATTGCTTTTGCCTCAGTAAGACATGGAATCGTTTCACATGCCAAAACATCCGCACCGGCGTCAATCAGGGCTTTCATACGGGGGCGGTGAAATTCAGCCAGCTCATCCTCAGAGATTCCGTAGTTTCCGCGATACTCAGAGCCATCCGCAAGATAGGCGCCATACGGGCCGACAGAGGCCGCAACGATCGGTTTTGGCCGATTCAAACGGTTTTCTTTCTGTGCCCAAAATTCATCACGGGCTTCGGCCGCGATGCTGACGGACATCTGGATAAGCCGGCGGGCTTCCGCTTCGCTGAGCCCGCGTGCGGCAAAGCCTTCAAACGTAGACTGATAGCTGGCGGTGATCGCACAGTCGGCGCCTGCCGCAAAATAATCAGTATGAACTTGTTTAATCAGGTCTGGCTGCTCCATCAGAATTTTTGCCGACCAGAGACTGTCATTCAAGTCGCAGCCTTTGCGTTCAAGCTCGGTTGCCATCGCGCCGTCTAACACGATAAGCGGGTATGTATCTAATAGATGCTGAATTGGATTCATAGGCTGTTCCGTTCCTTCTTTCTGATTTTTTGAAAAGATATGAAAATGGTAAAGGACGTCTTGATGTTTGTCAATCAACCGAAAGATAAAAGGTGTTCAGATTCCATTGATCTGAACACCTTCTGCGTTATGATATTTGTTTGTTATGAGGATCAGCAGATGTTTCTGAAAGCTCCCAGCATTCAATCCGCTCATGATCTTTTATGACATTTTTATAAAAAACGGGATCTTTGCCCGCTTTTTTCTGCCGGGTGTAGTCCTTGAGAGCCGCAAAAACCACCTTCGACAATAAGAAAATGGCGATTAAGTTGACGACGACCATCAAGCCCATAAACAAATCGGCCAAATCCCATACAAGTTGCACCTTGGCTACACAGCCAAACACGATCATTGCAAGCACGCCGATGCGGTAAACGAAGATCAGTTTTTTGCTTTTGTTCAAAAAGCCGATATTGGTTTCGCCATAATAATAGTTGCCGATCAAGGCACAGAATCCAAATAAGAGGATCAGGATGGCGAGAAAGCCTGACGCCCATGGTCCGATATGGGAGCTGAGAGAGGCTTGAGTTAATGCGATTCCGCTCAGTCCCGGTGTATGATAGGCGTCTGAAAACAGGATGATAAAGGCCGTGCTTGTACAAATGACCAGCGTATCAGTAAGCACACCAAATGCCTGGATCAGCCCTTGTTTTACAGGATGGCTTGTCGTCGCGGTGGCAGCGGCATTCGGTGCGCTTCCCATTCCCGCTTCGTTTGAAAAAATCCCCCGTCTGACACCTTGCATTAAAGCCGCTCCCAAAGCGCCGCCGGCCGCCTGGTCAAATCCAAACGCGTTTTTGACAATAAGCGCAAAAACGGCAGGCAGCTGGGTGATGTTTGTGAGAATCACGAAAAAAGCGACTCCGATATACAGGACAGCCAAAACAACAACAATATATTCAGCCAGTTTTGCGATGCGTTTGACTCCGCCAAAGATAATCGTTCCAAACACAGCAATTAAAATGAGTCCAAGTGTCAGGCGGTTTGTGCCGAACGCGTTTTCAAACGCGAGACTGACCGTATTTGATTGAACCGAGTTAAAGACGATACCGAACGACAGCGTGATTAAAACGGCGAACAAGGCGCCCATCCATCTTTTGTTCAGTCCTTTTTCCATATAATAAGCAGGACCGCCGCGGAAGCCGTTTGCATCTTTCACCTTATAAATTTGAGCCAGTGTACTTTCGACAAAGCTTGACGCTGACCCGATAATGGCAATAATCCACATCCAGAAAATCGCACCGGGCCCGCCCAGCGCAATCGCAATGGCAATACCCGTAATGTTTCCGGTGCCGACACGGGCTGCCATGCTGATACAAAATGCTTGAAACGGAGAGATGCTGTTTTTCGACCGGGATGCAGCGCCTTCCTTTAATACCCTGACCATTTCCTTCAGCATGCGAACCTGCAAAAATTTGAGCCTGAACGTAAAATAGATTCCCAAAGAAAGAAGCAATACAATTAATAGCTTTGACCACAAAAAATCATTAGCGAAACCGACGATATGTTCCAGGAATTGCTGCATACAATCACCTCGTTTTTTATTTTAAAAAATGCTGAGTTCCCACTCCTGCGCGATGTGCTTCAGCAGCATGCCGCCAGTCAGGCTGTTGCCGTATTCATCAATGGCAGGCCCGTAAATGCCGATGCCGCATCCGTTTTGGAAAGGCTGCTCTCTTCTGGCGCTTGGAGGAACCAGCGCCATGATGCCGCCGGAGACACCGCTTTTGGCCGGTACCCCGACAAACGCCGCATATTTTCCGGAGGCGTTATACATGCCGCATGTCAGCATTAAAGCCTTGGCGAGCTTTGCCACATCCTTTGGAATCACCTGCTGGCGGTGAATCGGGTGATAACCGTCATGAGCAAGGATCAGGCCGATCAATGCAATGTCTTCTGTCGTGCCTTCCATAGCGCATTGCTTCAGGTAAACCTCCAGCGTTTCTTCCACATCGGCTTCTAAAAAGTTTGTCTCTTTTAAGTAGTAAGCCAGTGCTCTGTTACGGTGGGCGGTTTCCCATTCAGACCGGAAAACTTCCTCATGTATTCTGGGCCGTTTCCCTATTAATGTTTCAATGACAGAGTACAGATACTCCAGCCTATCGCGGGCTGTCTCTCCCGGAAGAAGCGAGGCGATTGTAATGGCGCCAGCGTTAATCATAGGGTTAAACGGTTTTCCGGGCTTGTGCATTTCAAGACGGATAATTGAATTAAAGGCGTCACCTGTCGGCTCGACATCGACGCGGTCAAGCACATAGGGAATGCCGCGGCTCATGCACGCAGCGATAAAGCTGATGACTTTTGAAATGCTTTGCAGGGTAAAAGGGACGTTCCAATCGCCGGCATGTATCATTGCTCCATTAGGCTCCAATATACAAATGCCGAGCTGTGAGTCATTAACTTTTCCTAACGCGGGGATATAATTTGCGCTTTGTCCATTGGCGGCAAAGGGGCGGTAATGTTCTACCCATTCATACAGCTGTGACGCCGAATTCTTTTCTTCCGGGCGTTCTTTTATCAGTTCTTTCATCAAATTCCTCCTATCTGTTTTTGCTATTGGGGACTGAGGCGGAGTAAAATCGAAGACAGGCGAGGCGTTAAACGCTTTCAAGAATGCGGAAAGGTATCATAACTGTATAATGGAGACTACAGAATCATACAAAATACGACAAAAATTTTTTGAAAATAAGCCGTTGGTTTTATAAAAAGCTTACATACTGGGTCGAAAGAAATTTGCAGGTTTTTTGTCCTTTCCTCAAAATAAAAAATGAGGATGTGATCATAATCAAACTGGAACGTTTTTTTGAGAAAGACGCATATATAATGGCGCTTATGCTCGTTACTGTGCCGCTTGCAGGCGAACTGAAATTTTATCCCCTCAATGAAGAGTTCCGAATCAGCTTCGGCGCGCCGGCTTTTTTCTTTTTCTTAGTGCTGCTGCGGCATGTGTCCGCTGTATTGCCGGGATTTTTGACTGGAACATCGGTTTTCGTATTTCGTGTTTTATTGGAATTATGGGACGGAAGACACGCAGGGCTGATTCCAATCCTGTATGATCAAGCGTCCGGCTTTTTCTTTTACATGACGTTTGCATGTCTGTTTTATGTGTTGCAGGCGAACCGCTATCGTGATCGGCCGGTAATGCTCGGTTTTTATGGATTTATGATTGAAATTGCTTCCGATAGCGTCGAGCTGGCCGTTCAGTTTCTTATTTTTCATACGGTGGTGACGCCTGAGAAAATAACGGATATCGCGGTCGTTGCGATTTCTCATACATTTATTGTCATCAGCTTTTTTAACGTGCTGAAGCTGTATGAAACGCAGTCCAGAGAAAAGCAGACAAGGCGGCAAAATGAGCACATGCTGATGATTGTGTCGAATTTATATGAAGAAACAGTGCATTTAAAAAAGACGCTGAAAACGACAGAGCACGTGACAAATGAATCCTATCAGCTCTACCGGGAAGTGAAGGGCAAGGACGATCAGCTCGGCGGCAGGATTTTAAGGCTGGCAGGGGAAATTCATGAAGTGAAAAAGGACAACCAGAGGATATATGCCGGGCTTTCGAAACTGATTTCTAATGAAAGTTTTAAAGATTATATGAATGCCTCGGACCTTTTCCGGCTTGTCATTCGAATGAATGAAAAGTACGCTGAATCATTGGGCAAACAGATCAATTTTCATTGTTCAATAGAGGGCGAGCATGACGATTATCATGTATTTATTGTTCTTTCTATCATTAATAATTTGACGGCAAACGCGGTGGAGGCGATGGGGGATGAGGGAACGGTCAGCCTGAGGCTCCGTAAGCCAGATGAGAGTATGATAGAATTTCAGGTGGAAGACAATGGTCCCGGCATTTCGGAGAAAATAGGAGATATTGTGTTTGATCCGGGCTTTACCTCAACGTATGACAAGTTTGGCACGCCCTCAACCGGAATTGGGCTTTCCTACGTCAAGGAAATCGTGACAGAGCTTGAGGGAGACATCAAGTTTCACAACCAGCAGCAAGGAGTGGTCTTTACCATCAGGCTGCCTGCCAGACATTTGATTCAGAAAGGATGAACGGATAATATGCGTTTTTTTATCGCTGATGATGACCGCGCGGTGCGGTCGATTTTAAGGCAGATCATAGAGGATGAGGACCTTGGAGAGGCTGCGGGTGAAGCGGAAGACGGAAGCCAAGTGGAAGGGCATATATTGCAATTTAAGCAGATTGATATTTTGTTAATCGATTTATTAATGCCCGGGCGGGACGGAATTGAGACCATACGCCGGATCAAGGACTCTTATTCCGGGAAAATCGTTATGATCTCACAAGTGGAAGCTAAAGAAATGGTCGGAGAAGCGTATTCTCTCGGCATTGAATATTTTATTCATAAACCAATTAACCGTATTGAAATTGTGACTGTTCTGCAAAAGGTGAAGGAACGAATCGAGCTTGAAAACTCGATCGGAGATATCCAAAACTCTTTAAGCCGGCTGGTCAACCGAACCGAACGGAAAGCACGGTCTCAGTATAAAAATGACAACAGCTTAAAAGAAGCGGGAACATTTTTGCTATCCGAGCTCGGTATGATGGGGGAAGGCGGCGCTCATGATATGATGGCGGTCCTTCAGTATTTAACTGAGCATGAACAATCTGAGCCTTACGAAAAAAATATCCCTTCTTTAAAACAAATCTTCACACAAGTAGCGGAACGAAAGCTTGGAGCTGCGGCATCACAAACGGAAATCAACCGCGAAGTGAAAGCCTCGGAACAGCGAATCCGCAGAGCCATTATTCATTCGCTGGACCATTTTGCCTCATTGGGCACAACTGATTTTTCGAATCCTAAATTCGAAACCTACGCATCAAAATTCTTTGATTTTCCGGTCGTCAGCCAAAAAATGAAAGAAATTCAATCCAAAGAGGCAAAACCCCTCGCACCTGCCAGAGTGAATATGAAAAAATTTATACACGTATTTTTTTTGGAAGCGAAGCTTTTGAACGAAACGATGAAAGAAAGAAGTATGTGAAAAAACAGCCGGCTAGCAGCGGCTGTTTTTTTATGCGGAAAAACGGAGGCTTTCAGCGTTTTTGTGAAAAGTCTGAAAATAAAGTTATTGACTTATTGTTTATTTGTCTTACAATTAAACAAAAGGATATGTTGAAAGGAGAGGATATGCAACCACATGATTTTAAAGCGCTTTCAAATGAGCTGTTTACACAAATGACAGGAGGTTTTGTACATGAGCCGTATAAGAAAAGCACCTGAAGGGATTTTAGGTTTTCCGGTTGCGCCTTTTAATACACAAGGAAAGCTGGAGGAAGAAGCTCTGTTTCAAAATATCGAGTTTTTGCTCGAAGAAGGCTTGGAAGCGATTTTTATCGCCTGCGGGTCAGGGGAATTCCAGTCCCTTAGCCAGAAAGAATACGAAAACATGGTCGAAGTCGCGGTTTCGGCTGCGGGAGGAAAGGTCCCGGTCTATACGGGAGTGGGCGGCAATCTCAGCACCGCGCTTGATTGGGCGCGTATATCGGAGAAAAAAGGCGCTGACGGCTATTTGATCCTTCCTCCGTATTTGGTGCATGGCGAACAGGAGGGGCTGTATCAGTACGCCAAAACGATTATTGAAAGCACAGACTTGAATGCCATTCTATATCAGCGCGACAATGCCGTATTTTCTCTTGAACAGATCAAGCGGCTGACGGAGCTTGAACAGCTTGTTGGTGTGAAAGACGGGGTGGGGAACATGGATTTGAATATCAACCTCGCCTATACAATCGGTGACCGCTTGGGATGGCTTAACGGAATGCCGATGGCTGAAGTGACGATGCCGTCCTACCTGCCAATCGGTTTCCACTCTTATTCTTCAGCCATTTCGAATTATATTCCGCATATTTCTCGGATGTTTTATGAAGCTTTGAAAAACGGAAACAACGATGCAGTGAAGGAGCTCTATCAGCATGTCATTCTGCCGATCAACGACATCCGGAAGCAACGGAAAGGGTACGCGGTGTCCTTGATCAAAGCCGGAATGGAGATTATGGGGATGAATGTGAGAAATACAGCCAGACCGCCTGTCGGGCCGGTTGAAAAAGAACACTATCAGGAATTAGAAGCCATTTTGAAGCAAGCGGCGGATCGTTTCCCGAAGAAGGCCGCGACGGTTTGATAAACATAAAAAGCATGAAAGGGGCAATGGGCATGTCTGTAATCACGGAAAAAAACACATATCTCAATTTTATTAATGGAGAGTGGGTCAAAGCTCAATCAGGCGATATGATCAAATCGGAAAATCCTGCCGATGTGAACGACATCGTCGGCTATGTGCAGAGATCAACGGCTGATGATGTGGACCGGGCCGTCGCCGCCGCTAATGAGGCAAAAACGGGATGGAGAAAGCTGACGGGTGCAGAACGGGGCCAACTGCTGTATAAAACCGCTGATATCATGGAGCAGCGCTTAGAGGACATCGCCGCATGTGCGACGCGTGAAATGGGAAAAACCCTGCCGGAAGCAAAAGGAGAAACCGCTCGCGGCATTGCGATTCTTCGCTATTACGCCGGCGAGGGCATGCGCAAAACAGGCGATGTTATTCCGTCTACTGACAAAGACGCACTGATGTTTACAACTCGTGTCCCGCTTGGTGTCGTCGGCGTGATTTCGCCGTGGAACTTCCCGATAGCGATCCCGATTTGGAAAATGGCGCCGGCACTGGTGTACGGCAATACTGTTGTCATCAAACCCGCAACAGAAACTGCCGTTACATGTGCGAAGATCATCGCTTGTTTTGAAGAAGCGGGATTTCCGGCGGGAGTCATCAATTTGGTGACTGGCCAAGGGTCAGTTGTCGGCCAAGGTATTGCAGAACATGACGGGGTCAATGCCATTACGTTCACGGGTTCGAATCAGGTTGGGAAAATCATCGGGCAAGCCGCTTTAGCGAGAGGCGCCAAATATCAGCTTGAAATGGGCGGGAAAAACCCGGTGATCGTAGCGGATGATGCTGATCTTGAAGCGGCAGCGGAAGCCGTGGTGACAGGCGCTTTCCGTTCAACGGGCCAGAAGTGCACCGCAACGAGCCGTGTCATTGTCCAAAGCGGAATTTACGACCGCTTTAAAGAAAAACTGCTGCAGCGCACAAAGGAGATCACGATCGGAGACAGCTTGAAAGAAAACGTTTGGATGGGACCGATCGCAAGCAAAAATCAGCTTGATAACTGTCTATCGTATATTGAAAAAGGCAAGCAGGAAGGCGCTTCTCTTTTGATCGGAGGAGAAAAGCTGGAGGATGGAAAGTATCAAAACGGATATTATGTGCAGCCTGCCATTTTTGACAACGTGACATCTGACATGACGATTGCCCAGGAGGAAATTTTCGGACCGGTCATCGCTCTGTCAAAGGTGGACACGATGGAGGAGGCTTTAGACATCTCCAATGATGTGAAGTTCGGATTAAGTGCATCTATTTTTACGCAAAACATCGGCCGTATGCTTTCATTCGTTGATGAGATTGAAGCCGGGCTTGTCAGGGTCAACGCGGAAAGCGCAGGGGTTGAGCTTCAGGCGCCATTTGGCGGCATGAAGCAATCAAGCTCCCACTCCCGCGAACAGGGTGAGGCCGCGAAGGACTTCTTCACGGCGATCAAAACCGTATTTGTGAAGCAGTAAAGGTGCTGGAAAGAGGCGCTTGTCTCTTTCCAAGCCTTATCACCAGCCAGCATATGATTCTCTACTTTGACAAAGGAGAAGATATTATGAAAAAAGACCATGCGAATGTTTCGCCGGCGGGCAAAAAAACATCTGTACGCTGGTTCATCGTATTTATGCTGTTTCTTGTGACGTCTATTAACTACGCAGATCGTGCGACGCTTTCGATTACAGGTGATTCCGTCCAGCATGACCTTGGACTGGATTCGGTTGCCATGGGGTATGTTTTTTCTGCATTCGGCTGGGCCTATGTCATCGGACAGCTTCCCGGAGGCTGGCTGCTGGATCGATTTGGATCAAAAACGGTTATTGCGTTAAGCATCTTTTTCTGGTCATTTTTTACGCTGCTGCAAGGGGCGATTGGATTTTTTACCGCTGGCACAGCGATTATCCTGCTGTTTGCGCTGCGCTTTTTAGTCGGGCTTTCTGAGGCGCCTTCATTTCCCGGAAACGGCAGAGTGGTTGCTTCCTGGTTCCCGAGCTCCGAACGCGGTACAGCTTCAGCCTTTTTTAACTCAGCTCAATACTTCGCAATCGTCATTTTTTCTCCTTTAATGGGCTGGCTCACCCACTCTTTTGGCTGGCATTCCGTCTTCGTAGTGATGGGGGCCGCGGGAATCCTACTGGCTTTTATCTGGTTAAAAACGGTATATGAACCGAAAAAACATCCGAAGGTCAACAAAGCCGAGCTTGCGTACATTGAAGAAGGTGGCGGGCTGATTTCAATGGATGACAGTCAAAGCAAGCAGGAAAAAGAATCAAAATGGCCGTATATCAAACAGTTATTAACCAACCGCATGCTGATTGGCGTGTACATCGCGCAATATTGCATTACGACTCTCACCTATTTCTTTCTCACATGGTTTCCGGTATATTTGGTTCAGGCCCGCGGAATGTCCATTCTTGAAGCGGGGTTTGTGGCTTCCCTCCCGGCGCTGTGCGGATTTGCGGGCGGCGTGCTTGGAGGCATCGTGTCTGATTTTTTACTGAAAAAAGGCCGTTCTCTCACCTTCGCGAGAAAAGGACCGATCATTGTCGGCATGCTGCTGTCTTGCAGCATGATTATCTGCAACTATACAGATTCAGCGTGGCTCGTCGTTGTAATCATGTCACTCGCGTTCTTCGGAAAAGGCTTTGGCGCCTTGGGCTGGGCTGTCGTGTCGGACACGTCGCCAAAAGAGTGTGCGGGATTAAGCGGCGGTTTGTTCAACACATTCGGAAACATCGCCTCGATTACGACTCCGATTATTATCGGCTACATCGTGAATGCCACAGGATCTTTTAATGGCGCCCTCGTTTTTGTCGGCGCTAATGCGATTGCAGCAGTCCTCAGCTATTTGCTGCTGGTCGGGCCGATCAAACGAGTCGTACTAAAGAAACAAGAGCAAGACCCCGATCAATCACTACCTGTCTAATACTTATGAAAGCGCTTTATCAAAGGAGGATGACAGATGAGTTCACCAATACAGGAACAGGTTCAAAAAGAAAAAAGATCGAATATTCCATCAATTACTGAAATGAGAGTAATTCCAGTCGCGGGTCATGACAGTATGCTGCTGAATTTAAGCGGCGCCCACAGCCCGTTTTTTACCCGAAATCTTGTCGTCTTAACGGACAGCAGCGGGAATCAGGGTGTCGGCGAGGTGCCGGGCGGGGAAGCGATCCGCCGCACACTGGAGCTTGCAGAGCCGCTTGTTGTCGGAAAATCGATCGGCGCGTACCAGTCGATTTTGCAAACAGTCAGAAAGCAGTTTGGGGACCAGGACAGGGGAGGCCGCGGAATCCAGACATTTGATTTGCGCACTGCGGTGCATGTGGTCACAGCCTTGGAAGCCGCTTTGTTAGATGTGCTCGGCAAATTTCTCAATGAACCGGTTGCGGCTTTGCTTGGAGAAGGACAGCAGCGGGATGAAGTCAAGATGCTCGGTTATCTATTTTACATTGGTGACCGAAAGCGGACGACATTGCCGTATCAAAGCAATCAGCAGTCAGATTGCGAGTGGTTCCGCCTCCGCCATGAGGAAGCGCTGACTCCTGAGGCCGTTGTACGTCTTGCAGAAGCGGCACAAGAGCGCTACGGCTTCCAAGATTTCAAGCTGAAAGGCGGCGTATTGCGGGGCGAGGAAGAAATGGAAGCCGTCACCGCGTTATCAAAACGTTTTCCTGAGGCGAGAATTACCCTTGATCCGAACGGAGCTTGGCCGCTAGAAGAAGCTGTTACATTATGCAGAGGAAAGCATGATGTACTTGCTTATGCCGAAGATCCGTGCGGGGCGGAAAACGGTTATTCCGCACGTGAAGTGATTGCTGAGTTCCGCCGCGCGACAGGCCTGCCGACCGCGACAAATATGATTGCGACTGACTGGCGGGAAATGGGGCACGCGATTCAGCTGCACGCGGTCGATATTCCGCTGGCTGATCCCCATTTCTGGACGATGCAGGGTTCGGTGCGGGTTGCACAGATGTGCCATGATTGGGGGCTGACGTGGGGCTCGCACTCCAATAATCATTTTGACATCTCCCTTGCCATGTTTACCCATGTCGCGGCCGCAGCTCCGGGACGCATCACGGCGATTGATACCCATTGGATCTGGCAGGACGGACAGCGTTTAACCAAACAGCCTTTAGAAATTGCTGATGGCTGTGTGAAGGTGCCTGATAAGCCTGGGCTTGGCATTGAAATTGATATGGAACAAGTGGAAAAAGCGCATGATCTCTATCGAAAAATGAATTTAGGCGCACGGAACGATGCAATCCCTATGCAGTTTCTGATCAGCAATTGGGAGTTTGACCGCAAGCGCCCGTGTCTGGTGCGATAAGTTTTATTCTAAATATTGTCATAACGAACATTTTGTCTTACAATTGAACAACTGAAGGGAGAGTTGTTCGTGTACGAAGGTTTAGAAGATCTGAAGGTGGATACAGTCAATCGGAAAACATTAGCTAAGCAGGTCATTGAACGGATTGTCCATTTACTGTCAAGCGGACAATTAAAGGCCGGAGACAAATTGCCGACAGAAATGGAGCTAATGGATATCTTACATGTCAGCAGACCGGTGCTTCGCGAAGCGCTTAGCTCACTAGAGACGCTGGGCGTTATCACGAGAAAAACCCGCGGCGGCACGTATTTCAATGACAAAATCGGGATGCAGCCTTTTTCCGTCATGCTTGCTTTGGCGACTGATAATCTTCCGGCCATTATTGAAGCGCGGATGGCGTTAGAACTCGGGCTGGTGACGATTGCCGCGGAAAAGATAAATGAAGAAGAGCTTGAGCGTTTACAGAAAACAATCGACGACATCGCCAGCAGCACTGACAACAATTATGGAGAAGCAGATAAAGAATTTCACCGAATTATTGCATTAAGCGCTAATAATCCCGTTGTTGAAGGAATGATTCAATCTTTGCTGATCACACATGCGAAAATCGACAGCCAGATTCCGTACAGGGAAAGGGATGTTACGGTTGAATACCACAAAAAAATCTACGACGCCCTTGCCAAAAGAGATCCTTACCAGGCTCATTACCACATGTATGAGCATTTGAAATTTGTCCGTGACAAAATTTTGAATGGGATAGACGAAACATAATTGTTATGACAGCCGCAGTTTGAAATTGGGATTTGCGGCTTTTTTTAAATCAAAATCGGAAAGCGTTTACAATGTTGAGGAGTGATATTCCTATGGTGATGAACCTCAGACAGAATCAAGCGCCTCTTTACATTAAAGTGAATGTAAAAGATAACACGGCGATTATTGTAAATGACGGCGGACTGAAAAAGGGCACTGTTTTTCCATGCGGGCTGATGCTTGAAGAAGATGTTCCTCAAGGCCATAAAGTGGCCCTAACCGATTTGAATCAGGGGGATGCCATCGTGCGTTATGGAGAAGTGATCGGATTTGCAGATCAGCCGATCAAACGCGGAAGCTGGGTGCGGGAAGCTTTGGTGAGAATGCCCGCCCCTCCGGAACTCCAGGACCTTCCTATCGCAAACAAAGTGCCTGAACCGCTGCCGCCTCTTGAAGGCTATACGTTTGAAGGATATCGAAATGCTGACAGCAGTGCGGGAACAAAAAATATTCTCGGTATCACCACAAGTGTTCAATGTGTCGTCGGCGTGCTGGATTATGCGGTAAAACGGATAAAAGAAGAGCTTCTTCCGAAATATCCAAATGTCGATGATGTCGTGCCGCTTCATCATCAATATGGATGCGGCGTGGCCATCAATGCCCCAGACGCCGTGATTCCCATCCGCACGATTCAAAATCTGGCAAAGCATCCGAACTTCGGCGGAGAAGTGATGGTGGTCGGATTAGGCTGTGAAAAGCTCCTCCCGGCACGGATTGCACCTGAGAAAAAAGATCACATCATTTCACTTCAAGATCATCAAGGCTTTGCGAATATGATTCAATCGATGATGGAAATGGCGGAGGAGCGGTTAATCAGACTCAATAGCAGAGTCCGTGTAACCTGCCCTGTTTCTGATCTGGTAATTGGCCTTCAATGCGGCGGCAGTGATGCCTTTTCCGGCGTGACGGCGAATCCGGCAGTGGGATATGCGGCTGATTTATTGGTTCGGGCAGGCGCAACGGTCTTGTTTTCTGAAGTGACTGAGGTGCGGGATGCGATTCACTTATTAACGCCGCGAGCTGTCAGCGAAGAGGTCGGACGTTCGCTGATCGATGAGATGAAGTGGTATGACAGCTATCTGAGGCGGGGGGAAGCAGACAGAAGCGCCAATCCGTCACCTGGCAATAAAAAAGGCGGTTTATCCAATGTGGTGGAAAAAGCGTTAGGATCGGTAGCAAAGTCAGGCACAAGCCCCATTTCCGGTGTGCTCGGGCCTGGGGAGAAGGCGGAGAAAAAGGGTTTGCTGTTTGCAGCGACGCCGGCAAGCGACTTTGTGTGCGGAACCCTTCAGCTGGCGGCAGGCATGAATCTGCAGGTCTTTACGACAGGCAGAGGAACACCGTATGGATTGGCTGCTGCGCCGGTGCTGAAAGTATCTACACGCCATTCATTAACAGAGCATTGGGCGGATTTAATCGATATCAATGCCGGGCGAATTGCTACCGGAGAGGCCAGTATCGAAGAAGTCGGCTGGGAGATTTTTCGGATGGTCTTAGATGTAGCGAGCGGCAGGAAACAAACATGGGCGGACCATTGGGGCCTTCATAATGATTTGTGTTTGTTTAACCCCGCGCCTGTGACTTGATTCATTTTTTATAGTAGATCAAAACTGGAATATGATGTAAAATGGAGATCAACTACAATGAACGGAGGGGTTCCGACATGGCATTCAATAGATTCCGATTAACACGAATTCAATAGTGAACGACACTCGCCTGGATGCGGGGAATCGGGATGAATCTGCCTATGTATGTACCCTAATATTGTAATGAAAAGAGGGTGGCGATGCTGCCCTCTTTTTTTGTTCCTTAAAAACATCCCTTCTCTCTAACGACAGGCGGAATATGAGAAAGGGGAAAAGAGATGACAAACCCGAACGAAAGGCAGCTAATCACTGAGATTGTCGCGCTTGCACGCAATCAATGTTTGACGGTTCACTCTGATAACGCTCAATTGAATGAAATGGGAATGGATTTTCAAGTTGTATTTGCCGAGGATGATACAGGTATGCCATGGGTACTGCGAAAACCGCGGCGAAGCGATGTTGTTGAAAGAGCAGCTTCAGAAGGCAGAACGCTTGCCTTTCTCCGCGCGAACCTCACAGCTGATGTGCCGGATTGGAAAATTCATACGCCGGAATTGATCGCTTACCCGAAGCTTAGCGGAACGCCTGCTGCTGGAATTGATTTGGAACAGAAACAATATGTATGGAATATGAATCATCAGCCGCCGTCAGACGATTTTGTTCATACACTTGCCGAAATACTGGCAGAATTGCATGGCATGAATCAAACATCTGCCGGCCAATCCGGAATAGAAGTGGTGATGCCAGAAGATTTCAGGAAAATGACAGCTGAATCTATGGCTGATGTGAAGAATAAGTTTGGCGTATCTAAGCAGCTTTGGGAAAGATGGCAAACGTGGATCAATGATGATGCATACTGGCCCGGTTTCTCCGCGCTGATACACGGCGATCTCCATCCGCCGCATATCCTTATTGATCAAAATGAACACGTCACAGGCCTTCTGGATTGGACAGAAGCGAAAGTCGCCGATCCAGCCAAGGATTTTGTCTTTTACCACATGATTTTCGGAGAAAAAGAAACAGCCCGTTTGCTTGAATGCTATGATCAAGCAGGCGGCCGTGTATGGTCAAAAATGCAGGATCACATCTCAGAGATGAAGGCGGCGTATCCGCTGGAAATTGCCAAGTTCGCTCTTCAGACACAGCAGGAGGAGCACGTAAATATGGCTCTGGAAGCACTTGGCGAATCTAAATTGGATTAAGAATTGACTTCTGTAAATTGACGGAGTATTATAAATTTTACAAACGAAAGAACGGATTAACAATTGTGAGGAAGAGCAAGTAAGCATCAGTGAGCGGGGTTCAGAGAGTCGGTGGCAGGTGTGAACCGATCCTCCCCTGATGCCGAATGGGCTTCTGAATTGCTTTGCTGAATAGATAGTAGACAATGCCGGGATGCTCTCCCCGTTACCAAGAGAGGAGTATCGAAACTGACGTTTTCTGTACTGATGAGCGAATGGCTTTTTAGCTGTTAATAAAGGTGGTACCGCGAGACCCTCGTCCTTTGATAAGACGGGGGTTTTTGTGTTTCTTAAAGGAGGTGACGGCCAATGGAAGAAGGCTGGTGGTCCATGTTTAATCAATGGGAAAGGAGGAATTCAAATGGTGATCGCAACTGATGATCTGGAGGTTGCTTGTCCGCATTGTGAAAGAGCCGGAGAAATAGAAGGCAAACCTTGCCCGGCATGCAGCGGGAAGGGCATCATTCTTACCGCACAAGGAAATACGCTTTTGGATTTTATCCAAAAACATATGAACAAGTAAAGGAGAAAAACTGAGCTGAGCGGCTGCAGGTAAAAGCTGAAAACAGGAAAAAAAGAATAAATTTTGTAAAACACACATGTTTTTCAATTACAATAAGCGTAATGACATGTGTGTTTTTTTTGACTATGAAAAAGGTTAGGTGAGAGGATGCAGCGCATATTGCTTGTGGAGGATGACCATTCCATCAGTGAAATGGTGGACCATTATTTAACAAAAGAAGGCTTTGAAATCGTGCATGCTTTCGACGGTGAAGAGGGCATTCGGAGGTTTCAAGAGCAGGCGTACGACCTCATTCTGCTTGATATTATGCTTCCGGAGCTGAATGGAATGGATGTTTTAAAAATCATTCGGGAAAAAAGCAAGATTCCTGTTTTAATGATTTCAGCAAAAGACGGAGATGTTGATAAAGCACTGGGGTTGGGATTCGGGGCGGATGATTATATCGCCAAACCGTTTTCGATGATTGAACTGACAGCCAGAGTCAAAGCAGCGATACGGAGGGCGACGCAATATTCGTCGAGTGAACCGGCTGAACATCAGGTGATTCGTGTTCACCAGCTTACGATCGATATAGACAATGTATCCGTTCTGAAAAACGGCGAACCGCTTCAGCTGACGTCAACCGAATGGCAGCTGCTGACACTATTTGCAGCAAATCCTAAAAAGGTGTTTACGAAAGAACAAATCTATCGTTCCGTATGGAATGAGGAGTACTTTGGCGACCAAAACATCATTAATGTACATATGAGACGGCTGAGAGAAAAGATTGAAGATGATCCATCGTCTCCTCAATATATCAAAACATTATGGGGCATCGGCTATAAATGGGGAGAGTTTTAGAATGGCAGTATTAACGATTGCTGCTATCATCGCTTTGGCGTGTCTGAATGTCATTCAATATATGATGAAAAAGAACCGGGACAGGAATTTGACGTATACGGCAGAAAAGCTTAGCGCCATGCTTGACAACGAATCGGCCGATCAGGTTTTACTTCATACAGATGACCGTGCGCTCAGGGACCTGCTCGTCAACATCAATCTGCTCGCTGAGGACCATCAGCATATCAACGCCCGGTTTGCAAAAACAGAGCAATCCATGAGACGGATGCTGACCAATATGTCACACGATCTCAAAACACCTCTGACGGTCATTCTCGGTTATATCGAAGCCATCCAAAGTGACCGGGATATGCCGGACAGCGAGCGGGAAAGACTGCTTGAGAAGCTGCACCAAAAAACAAATGAACTCATCCAAATGATCCACTCTTTTTTTGATTTAGCCAAATTGGAATCTGAAGACAAACAAATCCCGATCACAAAAATACATATCAACGAAGTATGCAAACGAAATATCCTGCATTACTATGATGCCGTTCAGGCAAAAGGTTTTAACGCGGAGATTGATATTCCGGATACACCGGTATACGCGCATGCAAATGAAGAGGCGCTGGACCGTATCCTGCAAAATTTATTATCCAATGCGATTCAATATGGCGCGGTTGGCAAGTTTATCGGATTATCACTTTCTTATGATGAGACAAGCATTGCCATCTCCGTATGGGACCGCGGAAAAGGAATCAGTGAAACAGACCAGCAGCGGGTATTTGAGAGGCTGTACACACTTGAAGAATCAAGAAACAAAGCATTCCAAGGGAGCGGTCTCGGTTTGACGATCACGAAAAGGCTTGTGGAAAAAATGGGGGGCTCCATCTCTCTTCAAAGCAAGCCGTATGAACGGACAGCGTTTACGATTACATTAAAACGAATGACCTATTAACAATCGTAAGAATTTCTTAAGAATGAAGAAATAAAAATGACAGGGCCCGCCGCTACAATAGAAAACAGGAAAAAGAGGAAAGGAGCAACAACGTTGACTTACATCGTACAAACAAACGGACTGACCAAAACGTTTCAAGGCAAAGAAGTCGTATCAGATGTCAGCATGCATATCAAAAAAGGTGAAATTTACGGCTTTCTCGGCCCGAACGGAGCAGGGAAAACAACCATCATGAAAATGCTGACAAGTCTTGTAAAACCGACAAGCGGTGAAATCAATATCCTCGGAAACAATCTCACTCATACGTCATATGAGGTGCTTGGCAAGATCGGCAGCATGATTGAATATCCAATTTTCTATGAAAATCTGACGGCTATCGAAAATTTAGAGCTGCATTGTGCATACATGGGATACCACAATAAAAAAGCCATTCAAGAAGTGCTCGATATGGTGAATTTAAAACAGATCGACAAGAAACCCGTCAAAACATTTTCGCTTGGAATGAAGCAGCGCCTCGGCATAGCGCGCGCCATCCTCACCAAACCTGATCTGCTTATATTGGATGAGCCGGTAAACGGCCTTGATCCTGTCGGCATTAAAAAGATCAGAAACTTATTTCAAGTATTAAGCAAAGAGTATGGAATGACACTGCTGATCTCCAGCCATATGCTGAGTGAAATCGAACAAATTGCGGACACAATCGGCGTCATTCGTGACGGCAGGCTGCTGGAAGAGGTGTCGATGGAAGATGTAAGGGGACAAAACACAGAATACATCGAACTCGTTACATCGAATCAGACAAAAGCCTGCTTTGTGCTTGAGAAAGAACTTCACATTGCCAACTTTAAAATCTTAAATGATAAAACCATTCGGATTTATGATGCTCAACGATCACAGGGTGCCATATCAAAAGCGCTTATTTTAAATGATGTAGACATTGAATCAATGAATAAAAAGTATACTTCACTGGAGGACTACTTCATCAGCTTGATCAACGGCAATCACATCAGTGCGTAGAGGAGGCGAGACCGTTGCTGAATTTGATCAGAATCGAATTAAGGAAAATGAAGATGGGATGGTATGTGAGAGGAGTTATCATTGCTAACCTGATTATCCTTGGCTTTATGTGGTTGGTCAGTTACATAGAAAAAGCGGAGGGCACTGAATCGTTCCAAAGCATGGATGATGCATTTCTCGTCATTGGCACTTTTGTCAGAGCGGTGTTTATCGTTTTTGGCGCTGTACTGATCGCCAAATTAGTCATATCGGAATATAAAAACAAAACGATTCAAGTGATGTTTACGTACCCGATCAGCCGGAAAAAACTGCTTGCTGCTAAGCTTAGCATCTCAGGCGGGCTGACGTTTATCACTATTTTAGTCTCAAATGCGTTCGTAGCAGCCGCTTTCTATATGCTGAATTCGATCTACCATGTCATTCCGGGAGAATTGAGCGCCGATGTCATTTCTCAGCATTCGGTAAAAATGGCGGTTTTCGCTTTTGGCGCCGCTGGCACCAGTTTAGTTCCCATCTTTTTTGGGATGCGTAAGCACTCTGTCTCGGCAACCATCATTTCATCTGTCGTGATCGTCATGCTGATGAGTTCAACAAGCCCGGGCCTGTCCATTTCTTCCATTGTATATATTCCATTATCTCTAGCTGCTGTCGGTTTGTTTTTTTCATACATGGCAGTCAGGAAAGCAGACCGGCAAGATGCTTAAATACGGAGTTGAAACAACATGTTGAATTTAATGAAACTTGAATTAAAAAAAATGAAATTAGGCTGGTATTACAGAGGCGCCGTTATTGCAAATCTATGTATTCTCGGATTTATATGCTTGATCGCATCAGAAGAAAAAAAACTCCCGCAGCCGGAGGTGATGACTGATGCGGCATCCACGCTATTTTTGCTTGGAACGTTTGTAAGATCTGTATTTGTTGTTTTCGCCAGTGTGCTGATTGCCAAATTGATTATTAGCGAGTACAAAAATAAAACGATTACCGTCATGTTTACATATCCCATCAGCCGGAAAAAACTGATTGCTGCCAAGCTGCTGATTACAGGCGGACTGACGTTTATCACCATTATGGTGTCTGAAATTGCGCTTTCATTCATCTTTGCGCAAATCAATCAATATTATCAACTTACACCTGCGATGTTATCAGTCCAGACTATCGGGCAAGAGGTCGGCAGTATGGCGATATATGCCGCTTCGGCTGCGTGCTTGAGTTTTATTCCTTTATATTTTGGGATGAGGAAACGCTCTGTTCCGGCTGCTATCATTTCATCGGTTATATTGACGATACTGATCAGCCAGCAAAGCCCCGAGTTATCGCTGGCAACGATTATCTACATTCCGCTTTCTTTAGGTGCGATCGGCATCTTGATAGCGATTTGGTCTGTCCGAAACATAGACCGGGAAGATGCTTTATGATAGAAGGCCGATGCTGTCAGCACCGGCCTTTTGATTATGAATCTGTTCTTGTTTCAAGATAATGCTTTTTGCCAATTTCTTTGCTCATCATATAGAAATGGAAGCAATATTCACCGATGGCCATGGCGATTGCTCCAAATAGAGCCGCCAGCGCAATTTCTCCGCCAGTCATTCCCATAGAAAGCGGCATGCCCATCAGCCAAATCACGAGAAATGCCAAACCGAAATCAGCCAAAGTGGCGATCATATTGTTCCATCGGGGCAATACATAAAGGTCCCCAAGCAAATAAGAAATGACCCCTAACACAACCGTCATCAGCAGCGTATCACCAAACGTGAAACCAAAGCCAAGACCCAGCACCAAATACAAAACAATAATCGTCATAATACCTTTAATCGCGAGCGCTTTCACATGTGTCATGATAAGGTTCCTCCTTCTTTTATCTGATTTGTTATGTATGATTCCTCAAATACGGAAAGTTAAACATTACTTTGTGTTCTTTACAAAGCGTTTTCGGCTACAGGTGGAAAAAGGCTGAAGAACTGTTATGAATCAGGGGATGAAGCGGCAGCTGCCATGCCCGTGGAATCCGGGATTTTACCGGAGATTTCCTTGACGGCCAGATGTCCATTTTTCTTCTGCAATTACCGATCTTTATGGTTTGTGACAGCACCGGGAGAATAAATTTTAAAACTTCTCCTGTCTCTCCGTCATCACTCTTTGGGTATTGCAATATGATGAAAGGAGAAAAAGGGGAGGTGACGTGATGGCGGTTGTGAGAGCAACAAGCGCTGATGTCAACTTGATGGCACGGCTGCTCAGAGCGGAAGCGGAAGGTGAAGGAAAGCAGGGGATGCTGCTTGTCGGAAATGTTGGGATTAATCGGCTGAGGGCCAATTGCTCTGATTTTAAAGGCCTCCGCACCATCAGGCAGATGATTTTTCAGCCGCATGCGTTTGAAGCGGTGACCCATGGATACTTTTATCAAAGACCGCGGGAAAGCGAGCGGGCCTTGGCACGCCGGACGATAAACGGGGAGAGGTTCTGGCCGGCAAAATTCAGCTTGTGGTATTTCAAGCCGGGAGGAAACTGCCCGCCGACCTGGTATAACCAGCCGTTTGTAGCCAGATTCAAATCACATTGTTTTTATCAGCCGACGGGCGAAACATGTGAAAATGTATATAACACATTTTAAGGGGAGACGCCGTTCACATCTGAACGGTGTTTTTTCTTTAAAAAGTTATACCAATGGTAAATATTTCTGTGAGATAATCGGATAAAAGAACTACAGGAGATGACAAAATGGCGACAATTGACCTGCAAAAGAAGAGCGTAAAAATCGTACTGGAGAAAAAGCAGTTAACCAAGGTGACGGCTCGTGTCGGGCTGGTGCTGGATATTACCGGTTCAATGAGAACGCTGTATAAAAACGGAACGGTTCAAAAAGTGGTGGAGCGGATTTTGGCTGTGGCTGATCAGTTTGATGATAACGGCCTGCTTGATGTATGGGTTTATGATAATGAATTCTCCCGGTTAAAGCCAGTCAATGAAATCGATTTTTCAGGCTATGTTGATCGCGAAATTTTGAATAATGAACTCTTGCATAAATTCGGGAGAAATGATGAGCCGCCGGTCATAAAAGATGTGTTACATAAATATGTTGTGGAAGAACCGAGTTCATATCCCGCTTTTATCGTTTTTATTAATGATGGAGGGTGTAAAAAATCCATCAAACCTATTATTGAAGCTGCCTCTGATAAACCGGTGTTTTGGCAGTTTGTCGGCATCGGAAACGGCAACTTCGATTTTCTTAATAAACTGGATACGCTAGAAGGGCGTGTTGTTGATAACGCAAACTTCCTGCATATCGAAGACATTGAACGCATCTCTGATGATGAGCTTTATGATGCGTTGCTTACTGAATTTCCATTTTGGCTGCAAGAAGTGAAGGAAAAAGGAATTTTAATAGAACAAGAGCCTGAAGCTGCAAAACCGGAAAAGAAGGGCTTTTTCAGCAGATTGTTTTCTAAATAACAGACAGCTTTTCCGAACACTGAGTGATTTTGCAAAATCGCTCGGTGTTTTTGTTTTTTTAAGATCATGTGAAGAAAAATGGGTAAAAAGGGCGGCTTGCAAACGACAGGATATGCAGAAAACACGCCGTTTTGCCAGCTGTCGGCATGTTTCGGCGAAAGGGCTGTGAATGAAGTCCTGTTTCCCATGTTCAGTGCTTACAATCCCTTCACACTTCTTCACAGCTAATTAACAATGGTTTCCTATAATGAAAGCGATCAATGAGAAGAGAGGGGATCTGGAATGGCAAATGACAGTCGTTTTGACGAATGGGTACAGAAATTGAAAGACGAAAGCTTTCAGAATAATACGTTTGACCGCCGCAAATTTATTCAGGGGGCTGGAAAAATTGCGGGGCTTTCTCTTGGGTTAACCATTGCTCAGTCAGTCGGAGCATTTGAAGTAAATGCTGCGCCTAAGTTCTCTAGTTATCCGTTTACGCTCGGCGTCGCTTCAGGAGATCCGCTTTCTGACAGCGTCGTGCTCTGGACGCGTTTGGCGCCAGATCCGCTGAACGGCGGGGGGATGCCGAACCAGGTTGTGCCTGTCAAATGGGAAGTGGCAAAGGATGAGCACTTCCGCAAGATCGTAAGAAAGGGCACAGAAATGGCCAAACCGAGCCTCGCCCATTCTGTCCACGTGGAAGCGGACGGGCTTGAGCCGAACAAAGTGTACTACTACCGATTCAAAACCGGACATGAGCTAAGTCCTGTCGGAAAAACAAAAACACTGCCGGCCCCAGGTGCCAATGTGCCGAAAATGACCTTTGCCTTCGCTTCCTGCCAGCAATATGAGCATGGCTATTATACAGCCTACAAGCATATGGCGAAGGAAAAGCTTGATCTTGTCTTCCATCTCGGTGATTACATATATGAGTACGGGCCGAATGAATATGTATCGAAAACGGGCAATGTCCGCACGCACAACAGCGCAGAAATCATTACGCTGCAGGACTATCGAAACCGCCATGCCCAATACCGTTCAGACGCTAATTTAAAAGCGGCGCATGCGGCGTTTCCTTGGGTTGTCACATGGGATGACCATGAAGTTGAAAATAACTATGCCAATAAAATCCCGGAAAAAGGGCAGTCGGTTGACGCGTTTGTATTGCGCCGTGCGGCGGCGTATCAGGCTTATTATGAGCATATGCCGCTCCGCATCTCCTCTCTGCCGAATGGCCCGGATATGCAGCTGTACCGCCACTTTACGTATGGAAATCTGGCATCATTTAATGTACTGGATACACGCCAGTACAGAGATGACCAAGCCAATAACGACGGCAATAAGCCGCCTTCTGATGAATCGCTCAATCCGAATCGGACTTTGTTAGGAAAAGAACAGGAGCAGTGGCTTTTTAACAATTTGAGCAGCTCGACTGCATATTGGAATGTGCTGGCACAGCAAATCTTCTTTGCGAAGTGGAATTTCGGGACAAGCTCAAGCCCGATCTACAGCATGGATTCATGGGACGGTTATCCGGCTCAGCGCGAACGGGTCGTCAATTACATTAACAGCAAAAATTTAAACAATGTTGTCGTGCTGACAGGAGATGTACACGCAAGCTGGGCATCGAATCTGCATGTCGATTTTAATAAAACAAGCTCAAAAATTTTCGGGGCTGAATTTGTCGGCACCTCCATCACATCCGGAGGAAACGGAGCGGATAAGCGGGCGGATACCGATCAAATTTTAAAGGAAAATCCACATATTAAGTTCTTTAACGATTACCGCGGATATGTCCGCTGTACAGTAACGCCTCATCAGTGGAAAGCTGATTATCGGGTAATGCCATTTGTGACAGAGCCGGGAGCAGCCATTTCCACACGGGCTTCATTCGTTTATCAAAAAGACCAAACCGGATTGAGAAAGGTATCCTCGACAATGGTTCAAGGCGGAGTGAAACAATCCAATGAAGTCGAAGAGGATCGTTTCTTTGAGCACAACAAAGCCCATGAAAAACAAATGATCAAAAAACGGGCAAAAATTACGCATTAAGGAGTGAAACATAATGTTTTCAAACATTGGAATACCAGGCTTGATTCTGATCTTTGTCATCGCCCTCATTATTTTTGGCCCTTCAAAGCTTCCGGAAATCGGGCGAGCCGCCGGTCGGACTCTGCTGGAATTCAAAAGCGCCACAAAATCACTTGTGTCTGGTGATGAAAAAGAAGAAAAATCAGCTGAGCTGTCAGCGGTCAAGCAGGACAAAAACGCAGGCTGAGTGCTGATGAGGCAGACGCATGGTCTGCCTCTTTTTCTCATGAAAGGGAGGGCTTTTTTGAATGGATAAAAAAGAAACTCATCTGATCGGACATTTAGAAGAGCTTCGCCGTCGGATCATCTTCACACTTGCGGCTTTTCTTCTGTTTTTAATTACGGCTTTTTTGTTTGTGGAGGACATTTATGATTGGCTGATCAGAGATTTTGACGGAAAATTAGCTGTTCTCGGACCGAGTGAAATTCTCTGGGTATATATGATGCTTGCCGGCATTTGTGCGATTGCCGCTTCCATCCCCGTTGCCGCCTATCAGCTTTGGCGTTTTGTAGCGCCGGCGCTGACAAAAACGGAGCGCAACGTGACACTGATGTACATACCGGGATTATTCGCCCTGTTTTTGGCCGGCATCTCGTTCGGATATTTTGTGTTGTTTCCGATCGTTCTCGGCTTTTTGACACATTTGTCTGCCGGCCATTTTGAAACGATGTTCACCGCTGACCGCTATTTCAGGTTTATGGTGAATTTGAGCCTGCCGTTCGGTTTTCTGTTTGAAATGCCCCTTGTGGTGATGTTTTTGACAAGGTTAGGCATCTTAAATCCATACCGGCTGGCCAAAGCGAGAAAGCTGTCCTATTTTCTGCTGATCGTGGTGTCCATATTGATTACCCCGCCAGACTTTATTTCTGATTTTCTCGTGATGATTCCGCTGCTTGTCCTGTTCGAAGTGAGTGTCACACTATCAGCGTTTGTATACAAAAAGAGACTGACCAGTGAAGCGGCCGCCGCTTAGTGCAGCGCGCCGCCGTGTGACTTCGTATCCTGATCATATTGTGCGGCCGTAACAGCGGCGATCCTCAATGCTTTGACGATCATGTCGAGGCTGAGGCTCGGCGCTGTTTTGTCGATTGTTTGTTCCGGAATGTACGGAATGTGGATAAACCCGCCGTGAATGTGCGGAGACGTACGGTGAATGTGATCCATTAACCCGTAGAACAGATAGTTGCATACAAATGTGCCGGCCGTAAAGGAAACAGCCGCCGGAATGCCGTTTTCCTTCATTTGAGATGTGATGCGCTTAATCGGAAGCCCTGTCCAGTAAGCGGCAGGCCCGCCGGGAGAAATCTCCTCATCAATCGGCTGGTTTACCTCATTATCCGGGATACGCGCGTCTGCAAGATTGATCGCGACCCGTTCCGGTGTCACCTGCATCCGGCCGCCGGCTTGCCCGACGCAGATCACGATGTCCGGCTGATGTTTATGAATCGCTTGCCGCAAAGTGTCGAGAGCGGTTCTGAACACAGTCGGAATTTGTGCCGAAGCGATAATCACCTGATCCGTTTCAAAGCCATTCAGCCGTTTCACCGCTTCCCACGATGGATTGACAGTTTCCTGATCAAAAGGGTCAAAACCTGTGAAGAGCACTTTTTTTCTCATGGTAACCATCTCCTTTTTTCTATTATTCTATTGTTTATTTCTGGATTTTTCATCAAAATAATAAAAAGGAGTGAATCAGAATGGAACATTTGCCGCAGCAGTACCGACATCTGTTCCCAACCGTGCAGAGCCGCATCATGCTTGCCAGCTGCTCACAGAGCGCGTTGGCAGAGCCGGTGTCAAAGGCGATACAAGATTATCATGACAGCTTGCTGCATAGGGGGGCGAACTGGAATGAAGCGATTGAAAAGACAGAGAGTGCCAGAAACGAGTTTGCGAGGCTGGTAGGGGCTGAGCCGGATGAGATTGCGATTGTGCCGTCAGTTTCTGATGCGATGATTTCCGTGGCATCATCCTTGTCTGCTGTTAAAAAGAAACATGTTGTATACACGGAGATGGATTTTCCGGCGGTGTCTCATATTTGGCAGGCACAATCTGATTATAATGTATCTGTGATCCCTTCAATAGACAATGAGCTGCCGCTCGAACAATATGAAAGGTATATCACGGAAGAGACGGTGCTGACCTGTGTTCCGCACGTTCATTATCGTGACGGCTGCATTCAGGATATAAAAGCCATCGCTGCCATCGCCAAGAGAAAGGGATCGATGGTATTTGTAGATGCATATCAATCTGCCGGGCATATTCCTATTGATGTGAAAGAATGGGGCATAGATATGCTGGCGGCAGGCACCAGAAAGTATATGCTCGGCATACCGGGCATGGCGTTTCTTTATGTGAGAAAAGAGCTGGCGAACGAGCTGAAGCCCAAAGCATCTGCTTGGTTCGGGCGGGAAAACGGGTTTGGGGCGTCGTCTTATGCAGAAGGCGCGAGGCGTTTTCAAACAGGAACCCCTGCTTTTATAAGCGTGTATGCAGCGGCTGCGGCTTTATCGCTGCTGAATCATATCGGAATGTCCCGTATCCGCGATCATATAAAAGCAGTGAGTGCCGATGCGTTTCAATATGCAGCTGAAAAAGGGCTGGAGCTTGCGGGGGCGCCATCGGTACAGCAGCCGGGCATGGTTTCCATTCGGGATGAACGGGCATCTGAAACGGCGGCGTTACTAAAGAAGAAAAACGTGATTTGCGCTCCGCGGGACAATGTCATCCGTCTCGCTCCTCACTTTTATAATACGAAGGGCGAACTGCGTTATGTGATTGATGAAATGGCGGCGATTTTATCCACGCGTTAAAAGCGATCGCCTAAAAATAGATGTTCACCTCCTTCGGCGCCGCTCGCGTCTTGCTTGAGTGTGTTGTCCGATATAGGTATAAAAAACCCCCTGACCTCAAGATCAGGGGGTTTTCTTATTGATGATCAACCTTTACTCGCTTCAAAAAGAAAGCGGCAATTAAACCGATAATCGCAACAATCATCGCAAAGACAAATGCATGCTGAACGCCAGCTGTCAATGCTTGCGGAATGACTGCCGGATCGGCTGGATTTTTTACGCTGCTCATGTAGTCATGCTGACCGGCAGCCATGATGCTGACCGCAACCGCTGTCCCGATCGCGCCCGCCATTTGCTGAAGTGTGTTCATAATGGCAGTGCCGTCCGGATAAAACTCACGCGGAAGCTGGTTTAAACCGTTTGTCTGAGCAGGCATCATAATCATGGAGATCCCAATCATCAAGCACGTATGCAGCACGATAATCAGCACTGCTGTTGAAGCTGTCGTGAGATTTGAGAAGAGCCACAGAACAATAGTCACAATCAAAAATCCCGGAATAACAAGCCACTTCGGTCCGTATTTATCAAACAGACGGCCTGTGACAGGTGACATAAATCCGTTTAAAATACCGCCCGGCAAGAGAATAAGTCCTGAGGCAAATGCTGTTAAGACTAAGCCGCCTTGCAGATACATCGGCAGAAGCAGCATGGATGACAGGATGACCATCATGCAAATAAAGACCATAATGACGCCCAAAATAAACATCGGGTATCTGAATGCACGCAGGTTCATCATCGGCTGCTTCATCGTCAGCTGACGGATTGAAAATAGAATAAGGGCGATAACACCGACAATAAGTGAAACGATCACAGTCGGGCTGGACCATCCGCCAGAGCCTTCACCCGCGTTGCTGAATCCAAACACAATGCCGCCGAAGCCGATCGTCGACAAAATAATAGACAGGACATCAATTTTCGGTTTTGTGATGTCAGACACATTTTGCATGTACAGGATACCGAAAATGAGCGCAAGCACAAGGAACGGAAGAGAGATCCAGAAAATCCAGTGCCAGTTAAGGTGCTCAAGAACCAACCCGGAAAATGTAGGGCCGATTGCCGGCGCAAACATAATGACAAGTCCGATTGTTCCCATGGCCGCTCCCCGTTTATGGGGCGGGAAAATCACCAAAATCGTATTAAACATGAGCGGTAATAAGAGTCCTGTTCCAAGTGCCTGAACGATTCTCGCCGCTAATAAAAATGAGAAGCTAGGCGCAAGCGCCGCAATCAAGGTGCCTATGATTGAAAAAATCAGTGACACAGTAAAAAGCTGTCTAGTTGTAAACCATTGCAATAGCAGACCTGAAACAGGAACAAGAATACCGAGCACAAGCAAATAGCCTGTTGTTAACCATTGAACGGTTGCCGCTGTAATGTTCAATTCCTTCATAAGATCGGTTAACGCGATATTCAGCGCTGTTTCACTGAACATACCGATAAAACCGGCCGTCAGCAAAGATATCATAATTGGCATCACTTTATATTGCTGAGATGCTTTAGCTGCTGTTTCCAAATCTATTTCTCCTCTCGTTCATCTGAATGTATTCACTCAGCTTGTAGTAGTATGTCTCTTTTTTTATTTCTTCAACAGAGCGGGAATGCGGCTGGAGATATGAAGAAGCGGTGTGCTGTCTTTTGCCGTTAATGATAAAAGAATGCCGCCTTCAATCATCGCGTTAATGATGATGCTTGATTCCTTGGCATGGCTCTCGCTGTAACCCGACAGCTGCAATTTTTCCTCAAACACAAGGGACCACGCTTTGTAGGCTTCATCACAGGCTTTTCGCAAAGGCTCGCTTTTTAATGATGTCTCTGCCGCAAGCAAGCCGACGGGCAGGCCTTCAATGTCCTCTGTGCATGAGAATTGACATGAGAGCTCCTTCAGAAAGGCTTGAATGCCTTCTGCGGGATCAGTGCTCACGTCCATGCAGTCTGTGATTTTCTGGCGGATGTATTCCTTCATTTCATTCACGGCTTCAATTGCCAGCTGTTCTTTACCCCCGGGAAAGTGGTAGTAAAGAGAGCCTTTAGGTGCACCGCTTTCTTTAATAATCTGGTTCAGTCCCGTGCCGTAATACCCTTGCAGCTGAAAAAGCCGGGTAGCTGCAGAAAGGATTTTCTCACGAGAATCTCCATAGCTCATAACATTCCCACCTTACTGATTGCGATCATAAAATATAGTGACTGGTCTATTATCATGATTCACCCATCGAATGTCAAGATAAAGGAACTCGAATAAGAAAATAAAATGAGCATATAAAAAAGCTGAGAGATAACCTGACGCACATTTTGACTGAATAAATGAAATATTCAATTATTAAAAGGTGTAAAGACGTTACCAAACAAAAGGAGAGAAAACATGAAAACACAACGATTCCTCTTACTGACCCTTTTTACCGCACTATTGCTTGCTTTTACCGGATGCTCACAATCTCCTGAAGCAAAAGAATCCCCAAAAGAAAAAACGCAGACACAAAAAGTTTCTTCAGCTGCTGCTTCAAAAAAAAATGACCTTCCAAATATCAAAATATTGGCGACAGGAGGTACGATTGCCGGAGCCGATAAATCAAAAACCTCTACAACTGAATACAAAGCAGGTGTCGTCGGTGTTGAGTCTCTGATCAAAGCGGTGCCAGAGATGAAGGACATTGCGAATGTCAGCGGCGAGCAAGTGGTTAACGTCGGAAGCACAAACATTGATAACAAAACATTGCTGAAGCTCGGAAAACGAGTCAACAAACTGCTTTCTTCAGATGATGTTGACGGTATTGTCGTGACCCACGGAACAGATACATTAGAAGAAACGGCTTATTTTCTGAACCTCATTGTAAAAAGCGATAAACCGGTTGTTGTTGCCGGTTCGATGAGGCCGTCCACAGCCATCAGTGCTGACGGCCCGTCCAACTTGTATAACGCAGTTAAAGTGGCAGGCGCACCTGATGCAAAAGGGAAAGGGACGCTCGTCGTTCTCAATGACCGCATTGCTTCAGCACGGTACGTTACAAAAACCAACACAACCGCAACAGACACCTTTAAATCAGAAGAAATGGGATACGTCGGAACGATTGCCGATGACATTTATTTTCATAATGAAATGACACGCAAGCATACAAAGGATACCGAGTTCTCGATTTCCGGCCTTGATAAACTGCCGCAAGTAGACATTCTGTACGGCTACCAAAATGACGGAAGCTATCTGTTTGATGCGGCTGTGAAAGCCGGAGCAAAAGGCATAGTCTTCGCAGGATCAGGCAACGGATCTTTATCTGACGCAGCCGAAAAAGGAGCAGTCAGTGCGGTCAAAAAAGGCGTCACAGTGGTTCGCTCAACCCGTACGGGAAATGGTGTCGTCACACCGAACGGCGACTATGTGAAAAACGGCCTTTTGGCATCAAACTCCTTAAATCCGCAAAAAGCCCGGATATTGTTAATGCTCGCGCTCACCAAAACAGATGATCCTAAAAAAATCCAAGACTATTTTAATGAATATTAAAGAGAAGAAGGCGAAAAAGCCTTCTTTTTTTGCATTTTCGGGATCATAAACAGCTGAAATGTTCTCTCAACCTTAAAAATTCTTCAAAAATAAGTCAAATTTACCCTTTACTTAATTAATTTGGCAAAGTAATATAATTTAAGAATTTGTTACAAAAAAAGGAGGAAAATATGAAACTTTTAAGAGGTAAGATCATTGCACTTGTAACAATTGTTGCGCTGTCAGTTACATCCATGTTTGCGATGCAGCCGTCAGCAAAAGCCGCTGAACATAATCCGGTGGTGATGGTTCACGGAATTGGCGGAGCTTCTTTTAACTTTGCCGGTATTAAAACGTATTTGGCATCACAAGGCTGGTCACGGGACAAGCTGTATGCTGTAGATTTTTGGGACAAGACAGGCAATAACCTAAACAACGGCCCAGTATTATCACGTTTTGTGCAAAAGGTATTAGATGAAACCGGTGCGAAAAAAGTGGACATTGTCGCTCACAGCATGGGGGGCGCCAACACGCTTTATTACATAAAAAAACTGGACGGCGGTAATAAAATTGAAAACGTCGTAACGCTTGGCGGCGCGAACCGTCTCGTTTCAAACAAGGCGCTTCCGGGAACGGACCCAAATCAAAAGATTTTATATACGTCTATTTACAGCTCGGCGGACATGATTGTTATGAACTATCTGTCTAATTTAGAAGGGGCAAAAAATGTTCGTATCAACGGTGTCGGACATATCGGCCTTCTGTACAGCAGCCAAGTCAACAGCCTGATTAAAGAAGGGCTGAACGGCGGCGGACAAAATACGAACTAATGAGAAACATAACCTTGAAGAATCCTATTCTTCAAGGTTATTCTGCTTTCAGCACAATTGTTTTCGCAGCCATATCATGAACGGTTTGTTTTTTCTTTGTAAATGCGGCTGTTAAATAGATCAGGCGGGAAAACACATGCACCCACGCTATCAGGTAACGGACAATGGCCTGAGGGAGGGAGATTTTCTCGTGTGTTTCATCTCTCACGATTTGCAGCCCGATGATTTTTTTGCCCAGCGTACCCTTCCAATTTGTCAGCGGCATCAGCAAAGGATACACAAGCAGCATCAATATGGCGACAGCGATGACGCCAGCGGACCCGTCGCCAAACATAAATCCGGATGCTAAAATCACTGCGGCCGCAATGATCACGTCAAGCACAAGAGCGCAGGCACGCAGCATAAAACCAGCTAGTTCCAACATAAACACTTCCTTAAAAATTTTAGATAAACACCTAACGATTGTAAAAAAGAAGGGCCTAAAGTGGGAATAGGTTATAAGTCTTAAATCACAAAAGTTGATGAAAAAGTCATAGGTAAATTTACATAATGAACCAGGCTGTCACATTACCAAATTCTTTTTTAGCCCGAAACCAAGCCCTCAGAAGTTATTTTTGTTAAAATAGAAAAGTTACAACAGAATTCGGAGGGTTTATTGTGGGAAAAGTGAAAAGAAATGCCCCTTGCCCATGCGGCAGCGGTAAGAAATATAAAAAATGCTGCGGAAATAAAGTTGTCGACTTCCCGACAGAATTAGCGGCAAAAGAAGCAAAACAAATTCAGGAAGACTTAGTGGAGTATGCCTTCACAGTACATAGAGAAAGCATTTCAGGTTTTATCAACCAGCATGATTTTCTTTCTACTATGGACAGGCAGACAAAGGACATCAGTGTTTTTAATTTAGGAATCTGGGGAATCTTCTTCCACCCGCTCGCTGGTGACAAAACGATCTTTGAAGAGTACCTTCAGAAAAAAGGCGATTCGATCACCCGCCCGAAAACACGTGAGATCGTTGAATCTTGGAAGAGCATGACGCCTGCTTTATTGCTGCTGAAGGATATGAAAGAAGCAGTTATTCATTTTGAAGATGTCATTACGAAAAAACAATTCGACGTGGAAATGGACGTCACAAGTCAAGACCTCCCTCCAGTGGGAAGCTTGATTCTCGGCTATCCGATTCACGAAGCGGAAAAAGCGGAATTTTTCATGCAGTTCACAATCTTCCCAGTGAAGAGAACGGAAGAGCTGATCAGCAAGGTGAAGACATATGCGGATGCTGCAGTGAAAAACGGCAAAACGCCGGAGGACTTCATGAAGCAGGAGTTCAACAACGTACTTTTCGCGCTGTTAGCTGAAAAAGATGAACAGCCGCAGCAAGCGGAGCCTGTTCAAGAAAGCAGCGTTGAGTGGGCAAACGACATGGAGAAAGAAACAGCGGCGGCGATCGAAAAAGGCATGAGCGGAGATGAATATCCGAATGAGCTGATTCCGGCAGTCATTGACATTTGGAAATCGTTCTGCGAGAAAAAATCACCTGTCATCAGAAAGCCGGAAGCTTTTGCGGCGGCAGTTGAATATTATGTGAATGCAATCTCACTTAACGGCGCAACCGTTTCCCAAGCCAAACTGGCGAAAAAATACGGCGTAAGCGCATCAACGATTTCAAGCCGCTACAAAGAAATTGAAAGCACGCTTCAAGATGAAGCGGATCGCTTTGCACAATCATTAACATCTTAATGACGAACAAAAAACCTTGAAAAGCCAAGCTTTTCAAGGTTTTTTATTTTTGGAACGGAATTTTGATTTCTAAACGGAAGACAGGGTGGCGATATGTGAAATCAAGCTTGCCAAAAGCTTGGTTCACCAGCTTTTGGATCACATAAGTGCCGATTCCTTCATGAGTGCCGCTTTTCGTCGTATGGCCGAATGACTGATACAGTGTATCGAGCACTTTCGGTTCCATGCCGGGTGTCGTATTTTCACAAATCAGCACATAAAGCCCGCTTCGCAGTGTTGTCTCCAGCTTGATCTCCGCTTTCTCAGGGGCCTCTGCAGCGCTGTCGAGCGCATTTTCTAATATGTTGCCGGCCAGGCTGACCTGATCAGCGGGAGAGAAAGGGAGGGAAGAAAGCGGTGTATGCAAATGCAGTGAAACGTTCACATTCGAAGCGTTTGCTTTTTCCAGAAAGTCATACAGCACCCCTGCGATGTACGCACTCTCTCCTTTCAAAAACCGGTCATATTGACTGTACTGGCCCGCCCAATGTTTTATGTATGTTTGTGTGTCCGGCTCTGACTGCGCCGAGCTGAGCGCTGTGATATGCTTCATTGTATCGTGATTCCGGCTCCTGACATCCATCAGCATTCGATTGGCGTGCTGTTCAGCCTGAGTCAGCCGATCGATTTGTTCAAAAAGCTTTGTCAGCGAGCGGCACAGCCCGATGCGGAGCCATTCACACGTTGCGAATATCACAATCACAAGCAGCAGTGCCAATCCAGAGGGGGCGATCAGCAAAAACGCCGCCGACAGAATGTGAATCACGGCGATACATGAATAGAGCTGAAGCGGACAGCGATCCCGCATAGGCTTCGTTTTCCATATGTATAAAACCGCTGCCGCCGCGCCTAAAGCAGCGGCGAGCCAAGAAACGGCTGTGCTGTTCGATAGAATGGCAGCCGACTGATAAAATAGGAAACTGAATAAAAACAAATAAAGACATTGAAACAGAGTTATCACAACCTGCGCTCCTCAAAAATAATAGTTTTGAAAATAATCAAGCTGCTGCTTGGTAATCATCGCTTTTTTAGATGTTCCCTCAAACGAAACCGTAAACGAATGCTTCGTATAAGCGGAAAAATGCTTAATGTAATGAATGTTGATAATAAAGGAGCGGTGCGAACGAAGAAAATCCTTCTCCGGCAGATCGCCTTTAATATCGTTTAATGTTTGATACGTTTGCACTTCTTCAGCTGTTGTCACAATCGTTGTCGACCGTCCTGTGCGTTCGGCGAAAATGATATCCTTCTTTTGCAGCACATGCATTTTAGATTTTTGTTTAATCAAAATCCGCCCGTTCAAGCTCGTTTCCGTTTTCTTTTTGAAATAACGTTCGAAGGAAGAGCTGAGACGATCGGCGTGGTACGGCTTCATAATATAGTCGTGGACGTTCAGATCAAATGCGTGAACCGCATAGCCGCTGTTGCCGGTGACGAAAATCACATCCACATCCAGCGAATGAGATCTGATTAAATCCGCCAGCTCGTAGCCTGACATGTGAGGCATCTCAATATCGGCAAGCAGAAGATCAATGTCCCCGTTCTTCACCCGGCTGTAAGCTTCCTCCGCCGAATCGGTTGCAAAGACAATTTCGACATCCTGCATTCTGGACACGATTGCTTCCAGCTTCTCTAAATCTACTCGATAATCATCGACTAGTCCGACTTTTACCATTATCATTCCCCTAGTTAAATAGAATCATCTTTATTTTATCCCATTTCGCGACATAAAAAGAACTCTTCGCGACAACTTTATCCAACAAATCCAGCTTTTCGTATATAGTCATTACTAGAAATAACGAAAAGGGAGATTGTGACATGATTACACTGACGGATTGCAGCCGCAGGTTTACAGATAAGAAAAAAGTAGTCAAAGCTGTGCGTGATGTAAGCTTAACGATTCAAAAAGGAGAAGTCGTCGGCATTCTCGGAGAAAACGGAGCCGGCAAAACAACGATGCTGAGAATGATCGCGACCCTGCTTGAACCGACACAGGGCACGATCGCAGTAGACGGCTTTGACACGGCCAAGCAGCCGGCGGAGGTCAAGAAACGAATCGGCGTCTTATTCGGGGGAGAAACAGGACTCTATGACCGGATGACTGCAAAAGAAAATTTACAGTACTTTGGCCGGCTGTACGGGCTGAACCGCCACGAAATCAAAGCGAGAATTGAAGATTTATCAAAACGGTTCGGCATGCGTGATTATATGGACCGGAGAGTGGGCGGGTTTTCAAAAGGAATGAGGCAGAAAGTCGCCATTGCCAGGGCGCTGATTCACGATCCGGATATCATTTTATTTGACGAGCCGACGACAGGACTAGATATTACGTCAAGCAATATCTTCCGTGAATTTATTCAGCAGCTGAAAAGAGAACACAAAACCATCCTGTTCTCCAGCCACATTATGGAGGAGGTACAGGCGCTCTGTGACAGTGTCATTATGATGCACAGCGGAGAGGTCATTTACAGAGGAGCACTTGAAACACTATACGAGAGCGAACGCAGCGACGATTTGAACTACATCTTTATGTCTAAGCTGGTCAGGGGGATTTCATAAATGGTAGGACAGATTTATAAAAAAGAGATGATCGATGCATTACGGGACAGAAAAACAATTTTACTGACGATCTTGGTTCCGATGATTACGATGCTGGGCCTTGTGTTTTTCTACGAAAGCATGCTTTCGGACAAAGGGGAGCAGTACACGATCGCTGTCGGCCAGCCCCTGCCGTCTGAGCTGGAACATAAGCTGAATGCGATTGACGAAATCAGTGTAAAGACATTCGCAAAACCTGAACAGGCGGTCGATGACGGCAAAGCGGATGTGTATCTGAACGTCCCGAAAGAGTTTGATTCTTATATCACCAGTATGACATCTTTTGAGGTTGACGTTTATGGCAGCTCGGTCGATCAAGGTTCATCAAATGCTATGCAGCTTGTGCAATCTGCCTTAGAGCAGTACAAAAATGAAATTGTGCAAGAACGTTTAACGAGTAAACATATTGACCACTCGGTGATCCAGCCGTTTTCGGTTCAGCAAAAAGAAGCAGATGAGGAGCAGGGCGTTTCCGCAATCATGCTTTCCGCCATTCTTCCGATGCTGCTTTTAACATCAATCGTTTCCGGTGCCATGCCGATCGCTCTTGATATTATTGCCGGAGAAAAGGACCGGAAATCCATAGAAGCGCTGCTGTTAACCCCGGTCAGCAGAAACAAAGTGTTAGTCGGCAAGTGGCTTGCGGTTTCTACCTTCGGGATAGCCTCTGGCGTATTGTCACTGATCTTTCTGATTCTGTGCACCGTCTTATTTACGGAAAAGTTAAGAACAGCCTTTCAGCTGGGAGATCACTTATGGGTCATTATCGGAGCTTCAGCCTTGATCATCGTGCTTTCTGCAATGCTGATCGCCGCAATGGAGCTTATGATCAGCATCATTTCCGGCACGGTAAAAGAAGCGCAGAGCTATATGTCTCTTGTCGTCTTTCTGCCTATATTCCCGATGTTTTTCATCTTCAATAAGGCGCCGAATCAAATCGATCTATCCTACTTTTTCATCCCATTCCTAAACCTGCACGCCTTATTTAAACAGCTGTTATTCGGGATGATAAGTCCGGCTGCCATTCTATACACGTGCGGAACCATCGTCGTGCTCATCGCCATTTTCTTTTTACTGGCCAGAGCCTGCTTCTTAAAAGACAAATGGGTTCTGCCAAAATAAACTTGCAAAAGGAGAAATACACTTTCTCCTTTTTGTGTATGCTGAAAAAAGAAGGAAAATAGAAAAAGGATATCTAATACAGAAAGTGGAACCTGCGCTATTTTTCATCAAATCATTTCGGAAGGAGAAGGGACAATGGATCAAACACGTGCACTTGGGCAAACGAATTTACAGGTGAAACGGATCGGATTCGGCGCAAATGCGGTCGGCGGGCATAATCTGTTTCCGAATCTGAATGATGAAACTGGCAAGGACTTGGTTCGCACGGCATTGGACGGCGGCGTGAACTTTATCGATACCGCCTTTATATATGGATTGGGGCGATCCGAAGAATTAATCGGTGAGGTCGTTCATGAACGCGGTGTCCGGGATCAGCTCATTATCGCCTCTAAAGGAGCCCATAAAGAAGTAAACGGCCGCATTGAATTAGACAACAGCCGGGACTTTCTTCGCGGCGAGGTGGAAAAGAGCCTAAAGCGGCTGAAGACAGATTACATCGATCTATATTATGTTCATTTTCCGGATGGCAAGACACCTCTTGCGGAAGTCGCGGGCACGCTGAAGGAACTGAAGGATGAAGGGAAAATCAAAGCGATCGGGGCTTCGAATCTCAATTATCAGCAATTGCAGGAATTTAATGCGGACGGCTATTTGGAGGTCTTTCAATCAGAATACTCTTTAATTCAGCGTGATGCTGAGAAGGAGCTGCTCCCATACTGTGAAAAACACGGGATTTCCTTTATTCCGTACTTCCCGCTCGCATCCGGGCTGCTGACCGGAAAGTTTACAATAGATGAAGCCTTTGACGACACTCGAAAGGACAAGCCGCAATTCCAGGGAGACACCTTTATTCAAAACCTGAAAAAAGTGGACAAGCTCAAAGCGGTAGCTGAGGAAAAGAATGCGGAAACGGCTCATGTCGCCTTGGCTTGGCTGTTAACGAGACCGGCTGTAGACGCCATCATCCCAGGTGCTAAGCGCCCGGAACAGCTGAAGGCTAACCTGAAAACCTTAGATGTTGAACTGACGGATGATGAAGCAGATTTCATCAGCAGGATTTTTAAATAAAAAAGGAAATAGCCACAGGGCTATTTCCTTTTGATGTTTATTCTTTAATGAATGCTTCAACTAATTCTGCTGCTCTGTAATCGTCCATATCAAGCTGCCACTGGTCGATGTCATTTTTCTTCATTTTCACTTCAACTGTTTTTTCACTTGAAGCCGGGCCAAGCTTTTTGAACTCTTCTGGATAGACTTGAAGCGCATATTTTACAGCATCTTCATAGCTCGCACCTGAATTCTTGCTGTAGTAGTCTTTCATTCTGTCCTCGATGCGGTCGGAGAGAGAAGAAGCGTCGACTGGTTTAATTGTAGCTTCTACAATGGCTTCATCTTTTGAGATAGAAGTTGTTTTCGCTTGAATCGATGAGTTTTTGCTTAATCCCGCTTTAATGCCGTTCACGATATTATCAAGCGCTTTGCTGTCCGCATATGTGCTTGAAAGGCCTGATGCTGAGAGGTAGCCGTCTTTTGCTGACTCGTTAAAGTCGTTCACAATCTCATTTTTGTTAGCGCCGGTGATTTTTTCGAAATCTTTGTTATCTTTACCGAAAAGAAGGACATCTATATATGCCGATAAAGCTTTCGCAGAGTCTTGGAGCTGATCTGCTGTCGCAAGGATTTTTTTGTCTTTTCCATCAATTTTGAATGTAACTGATTTTGGCTTCTTATCACCGTAAGATTCCGGTGTATAATTCAGCTCGTATTTTTCGCCTTTATCTACAACGAAGAAAAGATTTCCTTCAACGGATTTGTCAGTGTTAATCGTGCTGCCCTGCAGCTTTTCGTTATAGTCTTCAGGATCTGTGTCAGACATTTTGGTATCACCCTGATACAAAGTGAAATCCATATTGTCTACATTAAGCGGTTCTTTCCCTGTGTTTTTCACAGCGACATTTACCTTTAACACGAGCTGATCATCTGAAGTTGACTTATCATACTGAGACGGAAGTGTATAAGAGACATCTTTGATCTTAACTTGAGCTATATCTGCGCTTTTTTCTGTTTCTGAATTTTTCTTCTCCGCGCTTGTTTTACTTCCGGAACAAGCAGCTGTAAACAGCATCAGCAGGAGAACAAGGAAAACAGCGTACGTTTTTTTCTGAAACATTCATTTTTCCTCCTCAAATGGTTTTAGGAAAGGGGAGCCTTTTGTCTTTGAGAATTGGATCTTTTTGAATGGATTGACATCATGCAGCCAAAAAAATCGGTTCTTTTCTCACGGTTTTACCCAGATTTCTGGAAACTCCGTCCTTCTTTGCGATTGATGACCTATAAAAAGTTGCAACGGAATTAATTTTAAGATTATTAGCTTTTATATTGAATAGGTTCATCATACTATTTTTGGTGAAAAATGTTCTGGTAAAACTGGAAAACACAGAAATTTGTGTATATTAGACTATTACTTTGTGATCAGTCGAAGGGTGACATTCGAACGAAGAAGGGGGCCGCCTTGGTGAAAAAAGAGGAATTGAAACAAAAAGCACTGGAAATCGGCCGTGTTCCGACACACTTAAAGCTGGAAATTGAAGATTATGGTGATGAACGGAAAAGGTCGTATTTTTGCTGGATAGATCCGCAGGATGAACACAAAGGGATCATCGTAGAGCTTGGACCGGACGGACAGCTGGAAGGGCTTTCTCGTGATATTGAGCTTGAAAGCGATGAGAAGCTGTCCGAAGACCAAATAGAGGATATCTTGATTCAGTTCGTGAACTCTCATTATCCTGAAGTTCCGTCTGCATTTGTCCGTGAAGAAAATGATGAGGCGTATGATGATAAAGTAAGGTTTTCATATGTTCAAATGGAAGACGGGCTGCCGCTTCCTATGAGCGGATTTATGGCTGATGTCTCCTTATCAGGGGAGGTGGTGTATTTTCGGTATTACGGGAAAGCGTGCAATATAATCAAGCCGGAACAGGTCGCAGATGAAAAAGAAGCACTGGCTTATTTCAAGAAAGATGTAGATGTCACTCTCCTGTTTGAGATCCTTCATCGCTCTGTCTACAAAAACGGAGACGATCAGCCGCATTTGGTGTATGAGTTTGAAAACGCGGGCATTGCTGTGCCTGCTGATTTGGTCCGAGAAGAAAAAGAATTTGATGATGACGATTACAGGGAGCGGGAAAGCTTTCCTCTCCCTTTATTCGAGGGCATTCACGAAAAGGCCGATCCTGGCAGCATGATCGGGGTCGAAAAAGGCTTAGTCAAAGAGCGGGAAACGGATCTAGGGGATGGGAGAATCGGGGTCGTCTGGCGGAATCCGGATAATCCTGTGTATCAACCGGCGGATAAAAGCATGGACAGCTGGTTAAGAGGACGGATTCACCAAATGCTGAAAACCATCCATAACAAAGAAACCGGAAAACTTGAAGGTGTTATGTCGTTTATAGACGAAAAAGGGCCGTATACCGTAAGCGAGGAAGAGTGCGAAAAAATCGCCATTCGTTTTCTGTTTGCGTTGTTTCCGAATGCTGATCAATATTTTAAGATCAAATACGCTGAACAGGATGAAGAAAGCTCGTCAGCCGTCTTTACGTTTGACGTGCACTGTAACGGAGTTCCGCTTCGGTTTGGGCAGGTCAAAATCTGCGTCAGCCGCCAGACAGGACTTATTACCGTTTACATGGGACCGGACATTGACCCTGAAGTGCTCCAAGCGATTGACCCTGTTCCATCCATTTCACCGGAACAAGCCAAGTCTATCTTTTGGCGCCATTTTAAAGTCGAGCTTGGCTGGGAGAGAGAATACGAAGAAGATGAAGAAAACAGCTACCGGCTCGTCTACAACCCGGTATATCCGAGATTGATTGATGCCCATACTGGTCAGGCTGTCATAAGTGCATTGTAAAACAGTCAAAAGTCACACATTTTCGGCGTGTGTACTGGCTGATGTATGAAAAAAGTAATAGAAAGGATATGGAAACCCAGTTTCCTTAATAGAAAAGGACCTTTCTTCACTTTAAAAGAAGAAGGGTCTTTTTATATAATAAACAAGGTTCTCTTTGTCGTAGACTCTTTGAAAGGATGACTTCATTGGTAAACAAACAGCTGAAAAAGAAGGCGCAAGAGATCGGAAATGTACCGCCGCATTATGAGCTTGAGATCGAAGATTATGCTCAAAAACAAAAGAAGAAGGGGCATGCATACTTCATTTGGAAGGACCCCGAAGATCCGGAAAAGCAAATTATCGTAGAACTCTCGAACGACGGTGCTTTGCTCACATTTTCAACAGCCGCCGGCCTCGAGCAGGACAAAAAGCTCCCAGATGCCGAGCTGAAGCTGACAGCTCTTCAGTTTGCCGCAGCCCACCATCCGGCCACATTTATGAAATTTCATTTTCAAGCCAAGGAAGAACGAGGGCATCACATCCGGTTTGTTTATACAAAAAAACAGCTGGGCCTCTCACTTCCTAATTCAGGATTTTTAATAGATATCACCCGCAGCGGACAGATTGTCCATTTTTTATATTACGGAGAAGGGAACAAAGCCGACATCCCAAAGGAATTCGTAGAGAAAGAGAAGGTCATTTCCCATTACGTCAATACCATGTCTTTACGGCTCATGTATGACGTCATTGATGATGAACAGTCGCCCAGACTCGTCTATGAACCGATTTTGCCCGGTTACAGCTATCCAGCGGATGTAGATGAAATCGTGCCTGACCAGCATATATCGGATGAAAGAACGGAAAACGGGGCGCCTCTCCCGCCGCTTGAAAAAAAAGAAGGAACCGATATATATGGAATGCTGGGATTTACCCCTGATATGAAAAAAGTCGGTGAAAAGGACTTCGGAGAGGAACTTGGAAGCACTTGGCGCAAAGGCAGTGCGCCGGAGCGAAAGGATTTAAGCATAGGAAGCTATTTTGCGACGAGAAATAAAAATACAATCAAAATGAAGACTGATAAAAAAACAGGAAAATTAAAAGCAGCTATTTCATTTATGGAACTACAGGGTTCTGCACATTACTCAATGGAAGAATGCCAAGAGACAGCGCTTCAGTTTTTGTACGCGCTCTATCCGAGAGCTGATGAGTTTTTCAGAGTGAATCCAATCCGAATCGATGAAAGAGGCAGGGTCCGCAATCATTTTTCTGTCTGGTATAAAGGAATACCGCTGCGGTTCGGTGCTGCCCGCATCATCGTCAACCCGGAAACAGGAAAAGTTGACGCTTTTATGGCTCCGGATATAGACCCAGAGCAATTAGAAACAATCAACCACAAACCGGATGTTTCAGCTGACGAAGCGAGAGAAGCATTTTTATCAGCGTTTGATGTGAAGCTGGAGTGGCAGCCTGATTTTTCAGCAGGCAGCCATCAGCATTATAAGCTTGTGTATAAGCCGATTTATCCTTCATATATTGATGCGCATAAAAGAAAAAAGAAGAGGCTGTGAGGTGTCTAGTCAGGAATCATCTGCAAGTGAGGGTAATCCTTGAACCGTTCCCAATCCCCGCCCCACTCAAATCCGAGTTTTTTAGCGATGGTGACGACCTCCAGCCAATCTGATTTCCCGTTTTGATTGCCGTCGTAATCCATATCCCATAAGATGCTGCCATCCTTTTTCTGAAGAGCGAAATCAATCGCCAAACCATAATTATGATACGATTCCCCTCCTTTTGCGTAGGTGACAATATTCCCTTTTTTTGTGCGTCCTTGCTTATATAATTCGTCTTGTTCCTTGAAGGATCTGAATCCTTCAGTAATCACGATCGAGATGCCTTTATTTGATGCGGCAGCCTTGAGGGTGTCGGCATTCTGCTTCACAATCGGATCAAGAGCGGAAGGAACAGGCCTGTCCTGCAGAGCGGTTTGAGCGTGCCATGCGTGCCGCACATATGAAAAACAAAGGTCCGCCACAAACAGGAGGCATAAGATGAAGGATGTTTTTGCTATTAATTTCATACCGGTCTCACTTTCTCATGAGGTGCTGAATGTTATGTTTTAAGCCATTGACTCTCTCTAAAAGAGAATAGCTATGATAAAATATAACATAAATAGTAGCAGGAGGAAGGAGGCAGATCATTGAGAGCAAAGATTCCATCTGAAGAAGTGGCGGTAAAACTAAACGAATGGTACAAACACATTCGTGCGTTTGAAGCAGATAAAGCAGAAGCGTTAAAGCAGGAGATCGAGTACGAATTAGAAGATATGGAAGAAAATCAGGATTTGCTATTATATTTTTCTTTGATGGAATTTCGGCATCGGATTATGCTGGACAAGCTGATGCCGGTGAAAGACAGCGACACCGAGCCTCCGTTCTCTGACATGCTGAACGAAATTGAAAGCAATCAGCAAAAACTGACGGGCTTATTAGAATATTATTTTTACTATTTCAGAGGGATGTACGAATTTAAGCAGAAAAATTTCATTTTAGCCATCGATCATTATAAGCACGCCGAGGAAAAGCTGGAGTATGTGGAAGATGAGATTGAAAAAGCTGAATTTCTTTTTAAGGTCGCAGAAGTGTATTATCACATCAAACAAACGTATTTTTCGATGAATTATGCAAGTCAGGCGCTTGATATCTATACGAAATACGAACTGTACGGCCGCCGCCGTGTGCAGTGTGAATTTATCATTGCCGGAAATTTGACGGATGTCTACCATCATGAAAAGGCGCTCAAGCACCTGTGCAGCGCTTTGGATCATGCAAGGCAGCTTGAGGAAGCATATATGATTGCCGCCGCTCATTATAACGTAGGCCACTGTAAGTACAGCTTGGGAGATCTTAGCGAAGCGGAGGGCTATTTCAAGAAGGCCGCCGCCATTTTTGAAGAGCACAAATTTCAGCAGACCGTTCAAGCTGTATTTTCACTGACACATATCTACTGTAAAGAAGGAAAATACGACAAAGCAATAGAGACGTATCAACACGGGGTAAAAAGCGCGGCGGAATGGGCGGATGACATGTACTTAACAAAATTCCGCCTTATTCACGAGCTTTATCTGGGCAGCGGCGACAGGAAGGTACTCGAAGAATGCTTTGACCTTCTCGAATCCCGCCAGCTTCTCGCTGATGCAGAGGAGCTGCTGCTGGACGCGGCAGAACGCTTCAATCAGCAGCAAAATTATGAGTCCGCCGCTTTCTTTTATCGCAGGCTGATGAACATAAAAAAGACACTTGCCGAGCAGCGCTTCCAATAAGAGATGGCAGAGAACCGAATAGGTTCTCTGCTTTTTTTATGCTGTTTTCAACCCGGAAAAATGGGGTATTTTCCAGATACACAATGGAAAATCAGAGGAGGACATCATTTATGTATACAGATTTAATTGGAAAAACAGCCATCGTAACAGGCTCTTCAAAAGGAATCGGGAAAGCCATTGCGGAACGCTTTGGCCGCGAGAAAATGAATGTGGTGGTGAATTATCACAATGACCCGTCAGGAGCCGATGAAACAGTGGACATCATTAAGCAAAATGGAGGGAAAGCCGTCGCAGTCGAAGCGGACGTGTCAAAGGAAGAAGGGATTCAGGCGCTGATGGATGCCGCTTTAGGACACTTTGGCACGCTTGATGTAATGGTGAACAATTCAGGCTTCAACGGCACAGAAGCCATGCCGCATGAGATGAGCCTTGAAGATTGGCAAAGGGTCATTGATGTAAACGTAACGGGAACCTTTATGGGGGCAAAAGCCGCGCTCAATCACATGATGAAGAACAATATCAAAGGAAACGTGCTCAATATCTCAAGTGTTCATCAGCAGATTCCGCGCCCAGTCAATGTTCAATACTCAACTTCTAAAGGCGGCATCAAGATGATGACGGAAACGCTGGCGCTTAACTATGCAGACAAGGGAATTCGCGTTAACGCGATAGCACCGGGCACCATCGCCACAGAGTCCAACGTCGACACGAAAAAAGAAGAAAACAGACAAAAGCAATTGAAAAAAATTCCGATGAAAGCCTTCGGTAAACCGGAAGAAGTGGCGGCTGCAGCGGCTTGGCTCGTATCGGGAGAAGCGAGTTACGTCACTGGCACAACACTGTTTGTAGATGGCGGAATGACACTTTATCCGTCTCAGCTCGAGTAGAAAGAAAAAAACAGGGGGAGTGTGGGATGAAAAAAGACTGGTGGAAGGATGCAGTCGTTTATCAAATATATCCAAGAAGTTTTCAGGACAGTAATGGAGATGGGATCGGGGATTTGCGGGGAATGATTTCCCGGCTGGACTACATAAAGGAGCTTGGGGCAGATGTGATTTGGATATGTCCCATCTACCCTTCTCCAAATGTTGATTACGGTTATGATGTGACTGACCATAAGACGATTATGGAGTCTTACGGCACGATGGAGGATTTTCATGATCTGCTTGACGAGGTGCATCAGCGCGGCTTAAAGCTTGTCATGGATTTTGTCCTAAATCACACCTCAGTCGAGCATCCGTGGTTTAAAGAAGCGGAGCTGGACAAAAACAGCAAGTACCGCAGTTATTACTTTTGGCGCCCCGGAACCGAAGATGGCCCGCCGACAGACTGGGTGTCAGACTACGGACGTCCGGTTTGGCAATATGAGGAGCACACTGGCGAATATTATCTGCACATGAATGCCGTCAAACAAGCTGATTTAAACTGGGAAAACCCTGACATTCGCCAAGCGGTATATGACATGATGAAGTTTTGGCTCGATAAAGGGGTCGACGGCTTGCGTATAGACCAGCTTCATCTGATCTCAAAGAAAGAGTTCCTTCCTTCATATGAGGACTACGTCAATCAGTGTGCAGAACCGAAACCCTTCCAGCCGAACGGCGAACGCATCCATGACTATTTAAAAGAGATGACAGACGAAGTATTTTCACAATACGATGTCATGTCGGTCGGCGAGGTTGGCTCTGTCACACCGGAGGAAGGCTTGACATATACGGGAACGGATAAGCATGAACTGAATATGATTTTTCACTTTCAGCATATGGAGCTTGACCAGCAGCCGGGAAAAGAACATTGGGATCTGAAGCCCCTAAAGCTTTCTGATTTAAAATCTGTATTAACAAAGTGGCAGAAGACGCTTGAACATAAAGGCTGGAATACTCTGTTTTGGTGCAACCACGACCAGCCGCGGATCGTTTCCCGTTTCGGAGATGAAGAGAGATATCACAAAGAATCTGCGAAAATGCTTGCCACTGTCCTTTATTTTATGAAAGGCACGCCGTATATTTATCAAGGAGAAGAAATCGGCATGACAAACGCGCCGTTTACGAGAATTGAGGACTACAAAGATATCCAAACGATTAATATGTATCATAAACGGTTGTTTGAAAACGGCTATGATCCTGAAGAAGTGATGACTTCTATCTTGGCCAAAAGCCGGGATCACGCCCGGACGCCGATGCAATGGAGCAGCGGGAAGAATGCCGGATTCACGGACGGAACGCCATGGCTGAAGGTCAATCCGAACTATACATCCATCAATGCCGAGGAAGCGGAGGCAGACCCCGATTCCATTTTAGCCTATTACAAAAAGGTGATTAGCCTGAGAAAGCAGTATGCAGATCTCATAAAAGGAAGCTACGATCTCTTGCTCCCAGATGATCCGCAGCTGTTTGTATACGTCAGAGAGGACGGCCGGCAGAAGCTTTTGGCGGTGAATAATTTTTCAAAAGAGAAGGCTGTATTCCAATGGCCGGAGCGCTGCAGCAAGGATCAGGCGTCCCTTTTACTCAGCAATTATAAAAACAACGGTGATATTGCTGATGAAATGGTGTTTCAGCCTTACGAGAGCAGAGTATATCTTTTGAACACAAGAGAATAAGAAGTCAGCCCGGCGCAGTTTGCCGGGTTTTTCAGTACATATATCCGCGCTGCACGCGGGAAGAATAAAAACATAGCGTCAACATAAAATTAATCTTGCAAAACGTAATGACTTCGGTTTATTATTATTAAGGATTACAAAATCGTTATCATTTTGATTTAAAGTCATTGTGAAAAAGAGGGGATATCGTTATGTTTAAAAAATGGAGCGGTTTGTTTGTGATTGCAGCGTGCTTCTTATTGGTCGCGGCATGCGGCAACTCATCAACAAAAGGGTCAGCGGATTCAAAGGGTGATAAACTGCACATTGTCACGACGTTCTACCCGATGTATGAATTTACGAAACAAATTGTGAAAGATAAGGGCGATGTGGATCTTTTAATTCCGTCTTCTGTCGAACCGCACGACTGGGAGCCGACGCCGAAGGATATTGCAAGCATTCAGGACGCAGATTTGTTCGTTTATAATAGCGAATACATGGAAACTTGGGTTCCTTCAACTGAAAAAAGCATGGGCCAAGACCATGCGGTTTTCGTAAATGCGAGCAAGGGCATCGATTTAATGGAGGGCTCTGAAGAAGAACACGAACATGAACACGGAGATCACGAAGAGCATGAACACAGCCATGAAATGGACCCTCATGTATGGCTCAGCCCTGTTTTAGCGCAAAAGGAAGTTGAAAATATTACTGCGCAAATCGTGAAGCAAGACCCGGATAACAAAGAATACTATGAGAAAAATAGTAAAGAATATATTGCAAAACTGCAGGATCTTGATAAACTATATCGTACAACCGTAAAAAAAGCGGCGAAGAAAGAATTTATCACACAGCACACAGCTTTTGGCTATTTGGCAAAAGAATATGGCCTGACTCAGGTTCCGATTGCAGGGCTTTCTCCTGAACAAGAGCCGAGTGCAGCTGACTTAGCAAAACTGAAAACGTATGCCAAAGAGCATGACGTGAACATTATATATTTTGAAGAAATTGCATCCTCCAAGGTTGCAGATACACTGGCCAGTGAAATCGGCGCGAAAACAGAAGTGCTGAATACGCTGGAAGGCTTAAGCAAAGAAGAACAGGATAAAGGTATAGGGTACATCGACATCATGAAGCAAAACCTCGATGCCCTGAAAGATTCACTATTGGATAAATAAAAAGATAGTGTGCGCCGGAGGGTGCACACTATTTCTTTGTGAGAAAGGAAGATTGACATGAATCTCGTCTCATTGAAAGATATCGTTTTTGGCTATTCCCACACGCCTGTGTTGGATAAAGTATCTCTTGATATTGAAAGCGGCGAGTTTGTCGGCATCACAGGTCCAAACGGCGCTTCTAAATCAACGCTGATAAAAGTGATGCTCGGCATGCTGAAACCGTGGGAAGGCAAGGTAACAATCAGTAAAAAGAATGCAGAAGGAAAACGTCTGACTATAGGGTATGTCCCGCAGCAAATTTCTTCATTTAATGCAGGTTTTCCGAGCACCGTGCTTGAGCTTGTCCAATCCGGCCGGTACACAAAAGGGAAATGGTTTAAACGTTTGAATGAAGAAGATCATATCGAAGTAGAAAAAGCCCTGAAAATGGTGGAAATGTGGGAGCTTCGCCATCGGAAAATCGGTGACTTGTCGGGCGGCCAGAAGCAGAAAATCTGTATTGCCAGAATGCTTGCCAGCAATCCCGATCTCTTAATGCTGGACGAACCGACCACAGCGGTTGATTATGACAGCAGAAAAGGGTTTTACGAATTCATGCACCACTTGGTGAAAAATCACAATCGCACAGTTGTGATGGTCACTCATGAACAAAATGAAGTACAGCAATTTTTAGATAAAGTGATTCGATTAGAGAGAGGAGAAAAAGGCGGATGGAAATGTTTGACTTGGAATTCATGCGACGAGCTTTTCTAGCAGGCGGTATGATCGCCATCATGGCCCCGATTTTAGGGGTATATCTTGTGCTTAGAAGGCAGGCCTTAATGGCTGACACACTCTCGCATATTTCACTGTCGGGTGTTGCCATCGGCTTTTTCCTCAGCACCAATATTACCGCGGCGAGCATAGTCGTTGTGACCGTCGGCGCGGTCGGAATTGAATACATGCGGCGGGCATATCGGACATATTCGGAAGTGTCCATTGCCATCTTAATGGCGGCGGGTTTGTCCTTCGCGATGTTTTTAATCAGCCTTTCGAAAGGCGCCGCCAATATGAGCATTGATCAGTACTTATTCGGGTCGCTCGTGACGGTTAACCAGCAGCAGGTCTATATTATCGGCATCATTACATTGTTGATCCTGCTTTATTTTATCGTGCTGAAAAGGCCGCTCTACCTGCTGACATTTGATGAAGCAACAGCCAAAACGTCCGGAATCAATACAAACATTCTGTCGATGTCATTCAGCATTGTCACTGGTCTTGCGATCTCAGTTATTATTCCGATTATCGGCGTACTGCTCGTATCGGCACTGCTCGTATTGCCGGCAGCTTTCGCCATTAGAATCGCAAAAGGCTTTAACATGGTATTTATGTCAGCCATACTCATTTCCTTATTCAGTGTATTTATGGGACTGACATCATCTTATCAGCTCGGCACACCGCCAGGGCCTTCCATTACCCTGCTGTTAATTGTTCTGCTCCTGATCGGATTTGCAGTTCAGGGGATATGGACGTTTATCAAAAAAGAAACCCAGCGTAAAAAAGGGCACAGATAAAAATAAAAAGCAGTTTTTCCTTTGGGAAAAGCTGCTTTTTTTATAGAAATAACCCGGCAAGACGTTCATATGATTCTTTTTTCGCCTCAAAATCAAACACATTGCAAAGAACCATGATTTCATTTGTTTCATAGCGGTCCGCCAGCTCTAGAAGCTGCTGTTTTACAGTGCTTGGAGAACCGATGACCATGCGCTTTCTGTTTTCTCGTATTTGGTTTTTGTCTGATTCAGTATAGTGGTATGCTTTCGCTTCCTCAATGCTTGGCACTCTGCTGTCCAAGCCTTTCCCGACGCGAAGAAGCCACAAATCCTGGCTTAACGCGAGCTCCTCTGCCTCTTCATCTGTTTTTGCGCAAATGACAAAGATCGTAAACAGTGCGGCCGGAGATGTGAAATGGGCTGATGGCTGAAAGTTTTCACGATAGATACGAAACGCGCTTTCCCCTCGTTCAGGGTTGATAAAATGCCCAAACACATATCCGATTCCCTGATGGGCCGCTCGCCTTGCGCTGTTCTCCCCTAATCCAAGCACCCAAAGCTCCGGTGCTGTGTCAATAAGAGGAGCCGCTTTGATCCCGGCATACGGATGCCCGGCGGGAAGCGAATCGGTCAGAAAATAAGAGACATCCTGAAGCTGTCTGTTAAAATCGGTTAAGCTTTTTTTGATGCCGTCGGTTAGTGCGAGCCGGGTTTTTGTCGTTCCGCCCGGCGAACGCCCGAGGCCAAGGTCAATCCGGTTCGGATACAAGGCCTCAAGCTGGCGAAAGGTCTCGGCCACCTTAAACGGGCTGTACTGAGGCAGAAGCACACCGCCAGACCCGACACGAATCTTGTTTGTGTGAGCCGCGATACGGGCGATCATAATTTCCGGTGCCGTGCTTGCCAGTCCTTTCGTGCTGTGGTGTTCGGCAAACCAATAACGCTTATAGCCCCATTCTTCACTTCGTCCGGCCAGCTCGACCGAATGCTGAAGGGTTGTCACGGGGCTTTCTCCTTTAGAAACAGGTGCCTGATCAAGTATGCTTAAATGAATCAAAAGGCCGCTTCCTTTCCGTTGCTTTTTAGAATGTGATACAAGAATAGGCAAAATGACTCGCTCACGTCAAATGGTATGTTTAAGATCCGCCATTCATATGATTTGCAAAACATATATCAAATATGGGAGATTTTTTTCGAGGATTTTCGTCAATTATTCTTAACTTTTACGAAACTTTGATATAATAAAAAACGTATATATTAATAATTTACGGCATACTCAAGTTACGTTTGTACGTAAAAATAAATGTGACTATATTCACATTTCGATGATTAGGAGTGAATCGTGTGGCAATTTCTTTAGAAAAAGGTCAGCGAATTGATTTAACAAAAGGAAAAGCGGGTCTGTCAAAATTGATGGTCGGTCTCGGCTGGGACCCGGTTTCATCAGGCGGCGGCTTTTTTGGAAAGCTGCTCGGCGGAGGCGGACCAAATATTGACTGTGACGCATCAGTGCTGATGCTGGAAAACGGCAAATTCACTGATAAGAAAAATGTCATTTATTTTGGAAACCTGAAAAGCCGCTGCGGCAGTGTCAAGCACACAGGTGACAACCTGACAGGCGACGGAGCGGGCGATGATGAGCAGATTTTAATTGATTTGGCGAAAGTGCCTGCCAACATTAATAAGCTTGTATTTGTTGTGAATATTTATGATTGCGTGAGAAGAAAACAGGATTTCGGCATGATTCAAAATGCTTTTATCCGTGTTGTTGATCAATCGAATCATGAAGAAATGCTCAAATACAATTTGAAAGACAATTATGCCGGCAGAACAAGCCTGATTACGGCTGAAATCTACCGCCAGGACGGCGAGTGGAAATTCGCGGCGGTCGGCGAAGGCACAAACGATACGAGATTAGAAGATATTGTCAACCGGTACGTATAAAAGAAAAAGGAGTGGATGAAACATGGCAATTTCATTGGCAAAAGGACAAAAAGTAGATTTAACAAAAACAAATCCGGGTCTTTCAAAGGTTGTTGTCGGTTTAGGCTGGGATACGAATAAGTATGACGGCGGTCATGACTTTGACCTTGACTCAAGTGTATTTCTTTTAGATGCGTCTGGAAAATGCGCATCTCAAAATGATTTTATTTTCTATAACCAGCTTGAAGGCGGAAACGGTTCAGTTGTTCATTCAGGCGATAACCTGACAGGTCTTGGCGAGGGTGATGACGAGAATGTAAAAGTCAATCTCAGCGCCGTACCTGCGAATATCGACAAAATCTCATTTGTTATCACGATTCACGAAGCGGAAGCGCGCAGCCAAAACTTTGGACAAGTGTCAAACGCGTTTGTACGCATTGTCAATGAAGAAACAAATGAAGAGCTTATTCGTTACGATCTTGCGGAAGATTTCTCTATTGAAACGGCAATTATCGCTGGAGAGCTTTACAGACACAACGGCGAATGGAAATTCTCTGCTATCGGCTCAGGCTACCAAGGCGGTCTTGCCCGCATCGCAACAGACTACGGCTTGCAAGTCGGTTAAGACATATTACGAAGAGCAGAAAGGAGAGAGGCAGTATGGCCATTCAATTAGCAAAAGGACAGCGTGTTGACTTAACGAAAACAAATCCGGGACTCACAAAAGCGGTGATCGGTTTAGGCTGGGATACAAATAAGTACTCAGGCGGACACGATTTTGACCTGGATGCTTCAGCCTTTTTAGTGGATGCGCATGATAACTGTGTGAATGATCTCGATTTCGTCTTCTATAATAACCTTGAGCATCCGAGCGGCGGTGTCATCCATACGGGTGACAACCGCACCGGTGAAGGCGACGGAGATGATGAGCAGATCATCGTTGATTTTTCAAAAATCCCTGCTCACATTGAGAAAATCGGCATCACAGTTACAATTCATGACGCGGAAGCACGCAGCCAAAACTTTGGACAAGTGTCAAACGCGTTTGTACGCGTTGCAGATGAAGAGACTCAAAATGAGCTTCTTCGCTTCGATTTGGGAGAAGATTTCTCCATTGAAACAGCCGTTGTCGTATGTGAGCTGTACAGACACGGAAACGAGTGGAAGTTCAATGCGATCGGCAGCGGTTTTTCCGGCGGCCTTGCTTCATTATGCCGGAACTACGGTTTGCAGGTGTAAGCGAGTGACAAATAAAGCAGTCACCGTTTTCAATTAATAGGAGGAAAAAACTTGGAATTTTTACATCACATCATGTCTACGTATGCTTCATTTTTCGATTGGAAAATGTGGGGGGAAGTTCTGACTGATCCGGTTTCTTGGGGTCTGATCGGTTCCCTTGTTGTACTGGAAGGCCTTTTATCGGCCGATAACGCGTTAGTTCTTGCGGTTATGGTGAAACATCTTCCGGAAAAACAGCGTAAAAAAGCGTTAACGTATGGTTTATTCGGAGCGTACATTTTCCGATTTATATTCATCGGACTCGGTATGCTTCTCATTAAATTCTGGTGGATCAAAGTGCTTGGCGCGCTTTACCTGGCTTGGCTCGTCATTAAGCACTTCTGGATCGGCGAAAAAGAAGAGGAAGCAGACGGTATTAAGAAAAACTCTTGGATGGTCCGTACATTTGGTATCTTCTGGGCAACTGTTATTTCAGTTGAACTGATGGACCTTGCCTTTTCTGTGGACAGCATCTTGGCCGCGTTTGCGGTATCTGAAAAAGTATGGGTTCTTTTGATCGGCGGTATGCTGGGTATTTTAATGATGCGTACAGTCGCAAAAGTATTCCTTGTGCTGATCGATAAAATCCCTGAGCTTGAAAACACAGCATTCGTGTTAATCGGAATTATCGCGCTGAAAATGGCAGGGAGCGCTTTCCATTATGAAATGCCGCATTCTGTATTCTTCATTATCATTATCGCTGCATTTGCGGTAACATTTATCATTCACTATATCAACAAACAAAAGCAAGTGCGCGAACAAACAGCTGCGTCAAAAGAAGAATAAAACAAAACAAGGAGGGAGTTTCATGTCCTTCCTTTTTTGTTACAGAAAAGAGGGTGACTGGTTTGCGGTATTTCCACTATTTATCAGCGCGTCAAGAAGAGCATGTATTTTATCAAGTGCCGAAACAGGTCACGAAAGAGGCGCCTAAAAAATGGCTTGAACAAGCGCTGGGAGCCCTATTATATATGCCTGCAACCCGCCACGACATAGCCGCTATGATTACTGAACAAAAGTACGAGGATCTAACGTCCGTTGTTTTCTGCTTAGAGGATGCGATTGGGGATCATGAAGTCGAGCAGGCTGAACATAATCTCAACATTCAGCTTGAGCGCATAGAACAGGCGATTCAGCAAAACAAAATTGAACCGGATAATCTTCCGCTCATGTTTGTAAGGGTGCGTTCTCCGAAGCAGCTGCAGGAGCTGGCGGGCCGCTTGAAGCGCTTTCTTCATTTGTTAACCGGTTTTGTGTTTCCGAAATGTTCAGGAGTGAACGCCCGTGACTATGCGGAAACGGTGGAAAACATTTCTCGCGATATGAGAGCGCCGATTTATGGAATGCCGATTTTAGAAACGCCCGATTTGCTTTCTAAAGAGACGCGGCCGGAGGCTTTCGGAGAGCTGAGTGCGGTTCTGCATCAATATCAGGACTTGATTTTAAATGTGCGAATCGGTGCTACTGATTTGTGCGGGTTATACGGCATCCGGAGAAAGCCGGGGCAAACCATCTATGATATTCGCCTGATTTCCGATTTTATGGCGGATGTCATCAATTATTTCGGCCGGACGTTTGTCGTTTCTGGACCGGTCTGGGAATATTTCCAGACAGCGCAAAAGCCTCACCTTCTGTCAGCGCACCAGCCTTCTGAGCTGAATGAGCATGTCAAAGGTTTGGTGAAGGAAACAGAGCTTGATATCGCTAACGGGATTCACGGGAAAACGGTCATTCACCCGTCTCAGCTTAAAGCGGTAAACAGCCTGTATGTTGTATCAAAGGAAGACTATATGGATGCGTTAAGCATTATTCATCACGGAAACGGTTCAATCGGTGTGATGAAAAGCCATTTTTCCAACAAAATGAATGAGATGAAGCCCCATATGAAATGGGCTGAGAACATCATAATAAAATCAGAAATCTATGGGGTGTATCATGAAAACCGATCTTTCTCCGATTTGCTCAACGAACAGCAAAACACTTCAAATATTGGACAATATGGCGGTTGATCTGTCGGTCACTGACAATCCGCTTTCTATTCCGGAGCAAGTCTTATTTGAAATGGCGGCGCGTGTAAACAAAAAAAGGGGTTTTTTATTTGTCAGCAAAGTGCTGGGAAAGCATATTCCAGTTCATCCGCTGAAGCCGCTTTTGGCGTCAGGGCTGCTTGCTTTGGAGTACGCTGAACGAAAAACGGGCCGTGAGCTGAAGGAGAAGGCCGACATTCTGAACGGGTTTCTTTCAGGAACGGACAGCGGGCTTCGGGCTGCTTATCGAACGTTGCAAAAGCAGCGTATTGCACTAGAGGAAGCGCCGCTTGTGATCGGGTTTGCGGAAACGGCGACAGCCCTTGGACACGCGGTTTATGACTGCATTGAGAATGCGTCGTATGTCCATACAACACGTGAACTGATACGGAACAACGAGCCTTCCATTACCTTTGTCGAGGAGCACTCCCATGCGACCGACCAGCTATGCTATGCGGAACCTCATATGATCAACAACGATTGCCCGGTGATTCTCGTGGATGATGAAATCACGACAGGAAAAACCGCACTGCATATCATTCGGGATATACAATCGAAGTTCCCCCGCAAAGAATACGCTGTTTTGTCTTTATTGGATTGGTGCACTGAGGAGCACAAACAAGCTTATGCTGAAGCGGAACGGGAATTAGGGGTTACCATATCAACAACAGCTTTACTGTCTGGGCGCATTTCCTTTAAAGGAGAGCTTTTGTCAGAGTCCTCCTATGATTACAGACCGAAGCCGCAGGAATCAGCAATACACAGAACAGACATCGACTTGTCCGGCTTCTTTGCATCCTTACCTTATCAGCCGGCCATATTCGCAGACGAGCATTTTTATGTGAAGGAAACAGGGCGGTTTGGCTTAAAGGCGAGTGACAGGCAGGCGGTTCACGAGGCCTGCCGCCTAGCTGCGCAGCATGTGGAACAGTATCGGAAGGGGAGAAGAACGCTTGTGCTTGGAACGGGAGAGCTGATGTACATTCCTATGAAAATCGCAGCGCATCTTCAGGGCTCCATTTCCTATCACTCTACTACCCGCAGCCCGATTCACCCTGTTGTCAAAGCGGGCTATGCTGTGCAAAACGGTTATTCATTTATGAATCCCGAAGATGAGGCGGTTCGCCATTTTATCTATAACCTCCCCGCCGGAGCGTATGACGAGGTCTTTTTCTGTCTTGAAAAGACCGTTTCGGATGAGGCGTTACAGCCAATTTTTCATATATTCAAAGAAAAAGAAGTGCCGCATATCCACATTGTAACCCTTTCAGGAAAGGTGTGATCTGAATTGACTGAGATAATTGACCAGATTGGGAGCTATCCGAAGGAGGATGTCACCTTTCTATTAAAAGATTTGTCCGCTGTTTCGATTGAAAAAAGCACGGAAGAACGGGAACGCTCGATCCAAAGTGGCACCCATTACTCAGAGATGCTGCCGATCGAATATAAGCCGACAGATGAATATATGAAACTGTTTTATGCCTCGCTTGAAGATAGTAAACAGAAGGTTGCGTTAGCGGCCGGAGCTGTAGCGGAGCAGCTTTTCGCCAAACACGGTGAGCATATGGTTTTGTGCAGTCTGGCAAGGGCGGGCACGCCGATCGGTGTATTGATCAAACGGTACATCAAGATGAAGTATCACGTCTCAGTTCCGCACTACAGCATATCGATTATTCGGGACAGGGGAATTGATGAAAACGCCATGCAGTATATGCTGAAGCATCATCCAGACGGAAAAATCGCCTTTATCGACGGCTGGACAGGCAAAGGCGCTATTACTAAAGAACTGAATCGATCCATCGAACAGTTTAACCAGCGCTGGAATACGAGACTTTCCTCAGAAATTGCGGTGCTTGCCGATCCGGGTGATTGCGCGGACATCTACGGAACGAAGGAGGATTTTCTGATTCCGAGTGCCTGCTTGAACTCTACGGTCTCGGGTCTTGTCAGCCGCACGGTCTTAAATGAAAAATGGATCGGGCCGGATGATTTTCACGGGGCGAAATATTACCGTGAGCTGAGCGAAGAGGATGTTTCTGTATTCTATATTGAAACGATAGCCGAGCAATTTCCGTCTATTTTTAAAGAAGCAGAACGTCTGGCGATTGGCTTGCAGCGCGTACGTATGAAACCGGCTTGGGACGGCTTGGCTTCCATTGAGACGATCCGAAAGCAATTTGGCATCAGCAATACGAACCTGATTAAACCTGGTGTCGGAGAAACGACCCGTGTGCTTCTTCGCAGAGTGCCTTGGAAAATACTGATTCAGCCTGGCGCTGAAGAAACGCTGAAACATATTCTTTTACTGGCAAAGGATCGGGGAGTGCCTGTAGAAGAATACGAGAACATGTCTTACAGCTGCTGCGGGCTGATTCGTCCGGCGGAGAAAAGCCTATGAACGCGTTTGCCAGCGATTTAGACAGAACATTAATTTATTCAAGGCGCATGATCGGCACGCCCGATAAGGAAGCCGGGATTGAGCTGATTGAAACATTAAATGGGCGGGAGCTTTCCTATATTTCCTCAGCCGTAAAAGAGCACTTAAATCAGATTCAGAAGGATCACTATTTTATCCCCGTCACCACGCGTACAAACGAACAGTATAAGAGAATCGGATGTTTCCAGCAGGACATTGTGCCGGAATATGCGGTGACAACAAATGGCGGGTGCATCTTAAAAGACGGCGAGCCTCTGAAAGAGTGGGACGAGCTGATGAAAGAGGAGCTGGCGTCGTGTCTGCCGATCGAGGCCATGCTAAGGGAAATCGCAGGTCTCTCTTTATCAGAGGCGGTAAAAAGAACCCGAATCGCCCATCACTATTTCGTGTATCTCATTTTACATGAGGAAAAAATACCGTATATCGATATATCCGCTGTGAAAGAGTGGGGCGCCGATAAGGGCTGGCAAGTATCTCTGCAGGGGCGGAAGCTTTACTTTATTCCCAATCCGCTTAATAAGTGGAAAGCAGTTGAATACCTGAAATCCAGGCTCTCTCTTGATGAAATCTATACGGCTGGAGACTCGCTGCTTGATCTTGAACTGATCCGGGAAGCTGATTTTGGCATCGCACCCGCGCACGGAGAGGTATTGAGTCACGATCCGGAACTACGCAAAACAATTGCAAGCGGCATGCTGGCGGGTGAAGAAATCACAGCGTCAGTTTTATCGCAAATATCCAAATTAAAACACGTGTAATATACACAAACAAACCAGAAAGGAGGATATGATGAGACAAGAAGAGCTAATCATTCATAAAGCTGTTCCGGCCGATGGTGATTGGAAAAGCATGCTGTTTCAGCCATTGCCGGAGCGGGATCACTATGAGAATGAACAAGGTCTTGCTTTTTCGAGGCTTGCCGGGCAAATACTGGGCACGCCCATTGATGAGACCGACTACTTTAACGAGCTGTATGAACTTTCTGTAAACGATCATATTTATGTCCTGAGCGAAACACTTGATAAAACAATTGCACCCGAAACATTTCAGGCGCTTCAGCATATTCATTCCATCAACCAGAAGGAAAAAGGCCTTTCGGTCAGCCGCTTTGTCGCCTTTCTGGACGGGGAACAGCTGATTGCGAAGCATTCCAATTCATTGCTGCACCGCCATTTAAGAAAAGCACTGATGACGCTTTTACATACCTTTGCCGAAAATCATGAGCAGGGGCTGAATCATCCTGATTTTCGCAGAGTGCTTCTTGATGTTTCAAAGTTTTCTTTGAACCACCTGAATCCTTGGCTGGAAAAAGCCGATATAGAGCGGGAGATGCCGAAGGTGGTCTGGTATGGAGACGCGACGAAAAGCCAGCTGTATTTCTTATATTATTTGATGCTTGTCGGCTGTGATGTTCTATTGTTCCATCCGGCGGGAACCGATCAGCTGACGCTCGTTGACCCTAAGCAGGAGCTAAGCTTCACGGAAAAGCTTCCGGATGTTTCAGATCTTCAGCGATTCCCGAAAGAAAAACCTGACCGTAAATCAACGGTGGCGTATCGATCGACAAAGGAAATTGAGCATGTGCTGAATCACGAGGAATCCATGCTGTACAAGCCTTGGCAGTTCAGAGACCACACACCGGTTTCCGTGACGCTGAAAACGACCTATGATGAACTGTTTTTAATTGCGAAAGAACGTGCGTTTATTCGCCCGAATTTCAAAGCCGATAAACATTCGATCGATATTCCGAATGTGTTTGCCAAAATTATGGGTGTGTCGAAGGACAATAAAGAATATTGGAACAGACTTCATACAATGGCGGACTATCCAGAAACGGAGATGGTTCGAAGCTTTCCGTTAACAGAAGAAATCAAATCAAACTATCAATTTCATTACAGCCACGCGCTTGATCATGAAGGAAACATCGATCCGGACAAGCTGATCGCAAGCAATGTGTGGCAGTACAAACAGCTTCCGGCAGGCATTCAGACCGCGATCGCCAAAACGATCTCGAGAATGTGCAGACACCCGCGGCTGAAGGCATTGCATCAGGAACAGGTCAAGGATGTTCAAATCTACTTGTTTAAACAAACAACAAACCTTCCCGCTAACCTGCTGAAATTGATTCAAATGTTCGACTATGCGCAGACTGTTCCGAAACTGGTGCTGTATCATACGGAAATGAACGGTGAGCTCACACGATCAGACGCCGCAGCCCTGCTGTTTTTGAATGAAATCGGAATTGATATCGTCATTTATAATCCTCCCGGACATCAAGACATTGAGCATTATATTGAAGAGGATCAGTATGATATCCACTGGCTGGACGACATGGTGTTTCAGCAGGACTATAAAGAGCCTTCGCTCGTGAAAAGGCTGTTCAGAACGATTACCCAAAAGTAAGGAGAGAAGAAAAGCATGACAACAGAAAATCAAAATCCGCTTGTTCTCGATAAAAACGAAGAAATTTCTCAGCAAAAGGCAGACGATATCCGCCTGCAGCTCCGCCAGGAACCAGAGGTGCAGCGCCTCGCCCAGCAAATTGACGTGAAAAACCAAATGGAGCTGCTGGAGTATGGAAAGGAGCCGGCTGTTGAAATTTCCAAGTTCTCTGACCGCATCTTAGGAATGATGAAAACAACAAGCGTGACAGACTCAGGCACAATGCTGACTCAGCTTGGAAAAATCATGGACCGCTTTGACAAAAATGATTTTGACGAGCCCAAGGGACTGATGGCCAAAATCTTCAAACGCGGCGGCAGCATGATTGAGAAAATCTTTAAAAAGTACCAGACGCTCGGCGGAGAAATTGAAAAAATCAACGTTGAGATTTCCAAATATAAAGATGAGATGACAAAAACAAACTACACGCTCGATGAAATGTATGAAAACAATATCAACTACTACATGGAGCTTGAAAAATACGTTGTTGCCGGTCAAATGAAGCTGGAAGAGATGCAGTCAATCCTTCCTTCATATGAAGAAAAAGCGGCAAGCGGAAACCAGCTTGCGCAAATGCAGCTCGATACGCTGCGCAACGGCATTCAGGCGCTTGAGGAACGCGTGTATGATCTTGATATGGCGCGAATGGTGGCGCTTCAAACCGCACCGCAGATCCGACTGCTCCAGCGCGGTAACGCTAAGCTGATCGGGAAAATTAACTCCGCTTTTATCATCACCATTCCGATTTTCAAAAACGGCATTATTCAGGCTGTTACGGTGAAACGCCAAAAGCTTGTGGCTGACTCTATGAGCGAGCTTGACCGCCGGACAAATGAGATGCTGAAACGCAATGCGGAGAACATCTCGAACCAGAGTGTTGAAATTGCCAGAATGGCCGGCAGACCAAGCATTGATATAGAAACGATCGAATCCTCTTGGAACACGATTGTCAGCGGCATGCAGGAAACAAAACAAATCGAAGAAGAAAACAAACGCCTTCGAGAAGAGGGCGCAAGACGAATTGCCCAGCTGCAGGATAATATTAAAAAAGCAGCATTACAGCAATAAAAAGACCCCCGCTTGTGAATCATAAGCGGGGTTTTTGATTGACATCAATTAGGTAATGACAATGTGTAAAGACAGGTGTAAACTTAAACGGTAATCATTTTGCATATCAGAGGTGTTGGCTATGGGAAAACAACAGCCTATATCCCAGCGTAAGCTGCTGGGTGTCGCCGGTTTAGGGTGGCTGTTTGATGCAATGGATGTCGGAATATTATCGTTTATTATCGCCGCGCTCCACGTGGAGTGGAATCTTTCGCCTGAAGAAATGAAATGGATCGGAAGCGTAAATTCCATCGGCATGGCTGTGGGTGCGTTTTTGTTTGGATTGCTGGCTGATCGAATCGGCCGCAAAAAAGTATTTATCATTACTCTTTTATGCTTTTCAATCGGAAGCGGTATATCAGCTTTCGTCACAAGCTTATCGGCATTTCTCATTCTGCGTTTTGTAATTGGGATGGGGCTTGGAGGCGAACTGCCTGTCGCTTCAACGCTTGTTTCGGAAGCGGTTGTGCCTGAAAAACGGGGCCGGGTCATTGTGCTTCTCGAAAGCTTTTGGGCTGTGGGCTGGCTGGCAGCGGCGCTTATTTCTTATTTTGTCATTCCAAGCTTCGGCTGGCAGGCGGCTTTGCTTTTAACCGCACTGTCGGCATTTTATGCGCTGTACTTGCGGACAGGATTGCCTGATTCGCCAAAGTACGAATCGCTTTCTATGAAAAAGAAATCGGTGTGGGAGAACGTGAAAAGCGTTTGGGCGAAACAGTATGTACGGCCGACGGTAATGCTGTCGATCGTCTGGTTCTGCGTTGTCTTTTCTTATTATGGGATGTTTTTGTGGCTGCCGAGTGTGATGCTGTTAAAAGGGTTCAGCATGATTCAAAGCTTTGAATATGTTCTGCTGATGACGCTTGCTCAGCTTCCGGGCTATTTTTCGGCTGCGTGGCTGATCGAAAAGGCGGGCCGGAAATGGATACTGGTCATTTATTTGATCGGAACAGCGGGAAGCGCGTATTTCTTCGGAACGGCAGATTCCTTAGGTCTGCTGCTGACGGCTGGAATGCTGTTGTCCTTCTTTAATCTTGGCGCGTGGGGCGTGCTGTATGCCTATACACCGGAGCAATATCCAACATCGATTCGGGCGACAGGTTCAGGAACCACAGCGGCGTTCGGAAGAATCGGCGGCATTTTCGGCCCGCTGCTCGTCGGAACACTCGCCGCCCGCCATATTTCGTTTTCAGTGATTTTTACAATCTTTTGCATTGCCATTTTACTGGCGGTCGCGTGTATTTTGATTATGGGAAAAGAAACGAAACAAACTGAGCTTGAATAACAAAAGCACCTCATCGTGAGGTGCTTTTTACATGGAAACCGGCAGCTTGCGGTTTGTTTTTTCTGCTTGTTTGATAAAGGGCCATAGACAGGACAAATAAAATCGCCGTAAACGCCGTGACAGCCCCAAAATGATGCGTGTTTTGATATAAGAGTCCGGCAAGGCATGTGCCGACAGTGGTTCCTGCATACATAGCCGCATTGGAAAGAGATGCAATCGTTCCGCGCGCGTTCGGTGATATGGATTGGAATATCCCCATCATTAACGGAAAAATGATCCCCGCTATAAAGAAAGTCAGAAAAAAGCTGGTTTCTACAATAAATAAGGTAGGGAAGAAAGGAAGAGAAAAATAGAGCGCGCCCATCAGCAGCATGCCGCTGATTAATGTCTTAAACGTTCCGAGCTTTGATGCAATTTTGCTTCCTATAAGGCTTCCAAGCATATTTCCCAGCCCCAGTACAAGCATCGCAGCGCCGATTTGGGATACGGTTAGATGATAATCTGCAGAAAGCCAGGTGCCGAGAAAGCTGAACGTGGCGAAATTTCCTGTTTGAAAGAGAAAATAAGCAAGCAGGATCATCGATGTTTTTGGCAGTGAAAACAGCTCACGATAAGGGCTGACTATAGATGAACGGTGTGCTGCCGCTTCTGCAGGACGAATATCTGGCATGGCCGCCGCCAAAATGAACAGGAGAACCAGCGAGCCTGCTGACAGAACGAAAAAGGGCGTGTGCCAAGTGAAGGAAGCCAAAAATCCGCCGATCGGAAGCCCGAGCATTTGTGAAGCCGCTAATCCTGCTGTTGCAATCCCCATGCTTTTTAACACTTTTGAGGCATGGACGATGACAGGGATGGATGCCCAAATTTGAGGCGTCACAAACGCGGCGCTGACACCGGCGGCAAAACGGAATGCACACATGGCGGCAAAGGAGGGAGCGATGCCGCATAAAAACGTGGAAAGGATAAAGCCCGCAAGCCCCGACAGCATCACGCTTTTCCGATTAAAGCGGTCAGAGATCGGACCGGCTGCCAAAGCAAACAGCGCATAACCGAGCGCATAAGCACTGACCATCCAGCCTGACAAATCAGTGGAGACATGGAATTGGTCCTGCAAAAGCGGGAGAAGCGGTGAGAGCAAAAAGGTATCTGTGCCGATGACAAACATTACACTGAAAAAAAGCCAAATAAGTTTCACTTTTAACACTCCTATAGTTTTATAATTATGAAACTATGAAACAGATATGTATATAGAAAACCCTTTTTAGAGGGTCTCCAGAAAGCCAGGCAGGTATGTTTGAAAGGTGTCTTCACGCAGCCTGACATATTTTGTCCGTGAATCTTTTCGCGTTGCAGTCAATCCCGCTTCACGCAGCGTTTTGAAATGATAAGATGCTGTGGTTTTGACGATATTGCATTTTTCACCTACTTCACCGCAGCTGAGTTCTTTTCCGCTGTAATAAAGCGTACGAATAATTGCAAGCCTGGATTCGTCAGACAATGCTTTGAATATGTGAGCTCTGATATGGTCTTCTGATTGTTTCATAGTCATGAAACTATAATACATTACATAGAGATGAAAAAGCAACTTATTTTTCCAGTAAAGGAGCTTGAAGTCATAAGAGGAAGAAGGATTTTCGGTTCAATAAAAGCGTTTTCAATTTTAAAAAGGCTTAATTTTACCTGTAAAATACAATAATAAAGGAGGATTACCGAGTATTTAGAAGCATAAATAAGGTCTTGGGGTCACAGGGATGTTTATCATGAAATGGTACAGAATAAAAGAGAATATGCGGTTTGTGTGTGTTGTTACATAAATGGTACGGTAATAAAGATTGCTTAATATGGAGGGAAAATATGAGTGTAGATGAGAAACCGATTAAGATAAAAGTCGAGAAAGTCTCTAAAATTTTTGGGAAACAAACCAAGAAAGCAGTTCAAATGCTTGCCGACGGAAAAAATAAAAAAGAGATCCTGAAAGCAACCGGATCAACCGTTGGGGTTAACCAAGCAGATTTTGATGTATATGATGGTGAGATATTTGTCATCATGGGTCTATCAGGGAGCGGTAAATCAACTTTAGTACGGCTGTTAAACCGGCTTATTGAACCGACTGCCGGAAAAATTTACATTGATGGTGACATGATAACAAATATGTCTAAAGACCAGCTCCGGGAAGTCCGCCGGAAAAAAATCAGTATGGTCTTCCAAAAGTTCGCTCTGTTCCCGCACAGAACGATACTTGAAAACACAGAATACGGACTGGAGCTTCAAGGTGTAGACAAACAGGAGCGCCAGCAAAAAGCGCTTGAGTCGCTTAAACTTGTCGGACTTGAAGGATTTGAACACCAATACCCTGATCAGCTTTCGGGCGGAATGCAGCAGCGTGTCGGCCTTGCCCGCGCTTTGACGAATAATCCGGACATCCTTCTGATGGACGAAGCATTCAGTGCGCTTGATCCATTAATCCGTAAAGATATGCAGGATGAGCTTCTGGATCTGCATGATAATGTCGGAAAAACGATTATTTTTATTACGCACGACCTGGACGAAGCGCTTCGCATCGGCGACAGAATCGCTCTGATGAAGGACGGAAATATCGTTCAGATCGGCACGCCGGAAGAAATCCTCATGAATCCGTCCAACGAATATGTTGAGAAATTCGTTGAGGACGTTGATTTGTCTAAAGTATTAACTGCCGGCCACATTATGAAACGCGCTGAAACGGTGCGGATTGATAAAGGGCCTCGCGTTGCGTTAACACTGATGAAAAACCTAGGGATTTCATCTATTTATGCAGTCGATAAACAGAAACAATTGTTAGGTGTCATTTACGCAGCTGATGCGAAAAAAGCAGCCGAGTCTGATTTATCCCTTCAGGATATCTTGAATACGGAATTTACGACTGTACCAGAGAATACGTATCTGACTGAGATTTTTGACGTTGTGTCTGACGCGAATATTCCAATTGCGGTTGTAGATGAAAAGCAAAGAATGAAAGGGATTGTCGTAAGAGGCGCGCTGATTGGCGCACTTGCGGGCAATAACGATTATATCAATGTTGAAGGCACTGCTGAGCAAACACAAGATCCTTCTGTACGGGAGGTGAAGTAAATTGGATAGACTGCCTAGAATACCTTTAGCAGATATCATTGACCGTTTTGTTGACTGGATTACGATAACGTTCGGCGGGTTCCTCGACGGAATCGCAAATGGCTTGGCCGTTTTTGTAAACGGGATTGTAAGCGGGCTTGGATTTATACCTTCTATTTTGTTAACGATTATTTTCGCAGCTCTTGCATGGTGGATCAGTACGAGAGGAATTGCGCTGTTCACTTTAATTGGGTTTCTCGTAATTGATTATTTAGGATATTGGGACCCCATGCTGCAAACGTTAGCGCTGGTTGTCACGTCCGTCATTATTTCGATTGTAGTCGGTGTGCCGATCGGAATTTGGGCATCTCAGAAAGAAACGGTTCGCCGTATCGTAACGCCTATCCTTGATTTAATGCAGACAATGCCTGCTTTCGTATATCTTTTGCCGGCAATTTTCTTCTTTAATATCGGTGTTGTGCCGGGTGTTGTTGCGTCTGTTATCTTCGCAATGCCGCCGACAATCCGTATGACGGTTCTCGGTATTAAACAAGTGCCTGCGGATCTGATTGAAGCAACTGAAGCGTTTGGTTCTACAACAGCTCAGCGTTTGTTTAAGGTTCAGCTTCCGCTTGCAACAAAAACCATTCTTGCCGGGATCAACCAAAGTATCATGCTTGCATTATCAATGGTTGTTATCGCAGCAATGGTCGGTGCGCCTGGACTAGGTTCAGAAGTATACAGCGCCGTTACACAGCTGAAAACAGGGGTTGGTGTAGAAGCAGGTATCGCTATCGTTATCGTTGCGATTACGCTCGACCGTATTACACAAAATATTAAAGTGAAGAAGAAAAGCAGGGGGAATGCCTGATGTTTAAAAAAATCATCGGTATCGGTGTTTCCGCCATGCTGGCACTCTCACTTGCGGCTTGCGGACAAGAAAACGACGAAAATGCGTCCGCGGCTGAACAGGTGAATAAGACGATCATCGGGATTGACCCCGGTTCAGGTATTATGAGCCTGACTGATCAAGCGTTGAAGGATTATAACCTGGACGACTGGACACTGATTTCATCGTCAAGCGCTGCTATGACTGCTACGCTCAAAAAGTCATACGACCGTAAGAAACCAATTATTATCACAGGATGGACACCGCATTGGATGTTCTCCAGATATAAATTAAAATATCTCGATGATCCGAAAAAAACTTACGGCAGTGCTGAGGAGATTCATACGATCACCAGAAAAGGCTTCAGCAAAGAACAGCCGAATGCCGTTAAGCTTCTGAGCCAGTTTAAATGGACGCAAGACGACATGGGTGAAGTGATGATCAAGGTGGAAGAAGGCGAGAAACCTTCCAAAGCCGCTGCTGAGTATGTGAAGAAGCATAAGGATCAAATCGCGGAGTGGACCAAAGGCGTGCAAAAGGTCAAGGGAGACAAAATCAACCTTGCCTATGTGGCGTGGGACAGTGAGATTGCAAGTACAAACGTTATGGGCAAAGTGTTAGAAGACTTGGGCTATGACGTGAAACTCACTCAGGTAGAAGCTGGTCCGATGTGGACGGCGATTGCGACGGGAAGCGCGGACGCATCCCTTTCCGCATGGCTGCCGAATACCCATAAACCATACGCTGTCAAATATAAAGGCAAATATGATGATGTAGGCGTCAGTATCACTGGCGTGAAGATGGGTCTTGTTGTGCCTCAATATATGAAAAACGTCAACTCAATTGAAGATCTAAAGAAATAATGAAGAAAGCAGCCTGTTCGCAGGCTGCTTTTTTGATTTAAGAAGCGTTGGCTGATGCGAGTGTATCGGCTTTTTGGAACGTTTTTAACACGGCGTTTGCTAAAATGTGAATCCCGGTAAACATCGCGTTTCTGTCAAAGGTCATATGCGGGTGATGGAGTCCTGGCTGAAGTCCGCAGCCGAGGCCAAGCATGGTCGTTTTAAGGTTCGGCACTTTCACAGAATAAAAATGAAAGTCTTCGCCGCCGGTTGTCACAAGCGGTTCATCGAGCTGATCAGCTCCGATAACGTCTGTGATTGCTTCAGCCATAATGCCTTCAGCTTCTTTATTTTGTGTTGCCGCCGGAAGGCTGTGTTCCTTGTGAAGTTTAATTTTCGCATCGAATGCCGCGGCAGCCGCTTCGCAGGCTCTTTCTGTTTCTGCGATCAGCGTCTCCATGGCTTCATTTGTTTGCGCCCGCAGGTCAAGGCTGAAGGTCGCTTTTCCGGGAATGATGTTGGAGCTGTCGCCGCCGGCTTGAAGCTTTGTCATTTTGACTGTGTGCGGGATTTTCGGATCAATGTGAATCAGCCCCAGCTTATGTACGAGGAATGCAGCGATTTCGATGCTGTTTTTGCCAAGATGCGGACGTGCGCCATGAGCTTCCTCTCCGATGATTGTGCCTTCGATGTGCTGGCTTGACCCGTGCAGAATGGATGGGGCGCAGCGTCCGTTTTGGGTTTCCTGAATTGGACGGACATGGACGCCATACAAATAGTCGACGTCATCAAGCACGCCTTCCTCTATCATTTTCAGAGCGCCTCCGCCTTTTTCTTCTGCGGGCTGAAAGATAAAACGTATCGTTCCGTTCGGAAGCTGCGGCTGTTTTTTCAGCAGCATTAACGTACCTAAAGCCATTGTCATATGCGAATCATGCCCGCAGGAATGATTGGCGCGAAATGTGCCGTTGACCTCCTGCCATAATGCATCAATGTCAGCGCGGACAGCTACAACAGGCGAACCCGAACCTATTTCGCCGACAACTCCGGTACAATCTGAAAACGTGCGCGTGCGGCACCCTGCATCTTCGAGTTTTTGTTTAAGAAATTCAGTTGTCTCATATTCTTTCCAGCTGACTTCAGGTTTGGCGTGAAGATGTTCAAAGATGTGCATTACGGTTTGTTTCATTTCTTCTGAGAGTTTTTGCATGGGAAGAAAAACCTCCTTCATTCCTTTTTTTTATATTGAAACAGGTAGATAGGCTGTTTATAATATAGCACATATTTATATTTTTCAGAATAATAGATATTTTCTAAAAAAGGGGATGGATCGAAATATGAGTATGCCAGCAGCCGAAACACAGCCAAAGAAGAAACGCACCGCCTTTAACATGCCTGACGCCTATGTCCTCTTATTTATCATCGCTTTCATTTGCGCCGTTGCTTCGTATATTGTGCCGGCGGGAGAATTTGACCGTGTGACGAAAGGGGAGGTTACCACTGCGGTGCCGGGAAGCTACCATTCAATTGAACAGTCTCCGGTCAGCCTGATCAGCTTTTTCACTTCTCTTCAGGATGGAATGGTGGGATCAGCGCCTATTATTTTTCTGATTTTATTCACAGGCGGCACGATCGCTATTTTAGAAAAAACAGGTGCCATCAACGGACTGATTTACAATGTCATCAGCAAGTTCCGCACAAAGCAATTATTATTTATTTGTATTGTCGGTGCGTTGTTTTCTATTCTTGGAACGACTGGAATTGTCGTGAATTCAGTGATCGGATTCATCCCCATCGGCCTTATCGTCGCACGCTCCTTAAAATGGGATGCGGTCGCGGGTGCGGCTGTTATTTATATTGGCTGCTATGCCGGGTTTAACTCTACCATTTTATCACCGTCTCCGCTTGGCTTATCGCAATCGATTGCGGAGCTGCCTCTGTTTTCGGGGATCGGCCTTCGTGTGGTCATATACTTATGCTTTTTGGTGTCTTCTATCATTTATATCTATTGGTATACAAGAAAATTAAAGAAATCAAAGGATGCCAGTATGTTAGGCACAAACTGGTTCCCGGCGGCAGGATTGAGCGATGCGAATCAAGAAGAAGATAAGTCTGTGCCGTTTACCGTTCGCCATAAGCTGATTTTGGGAGTGGCGGGTTTGTCGCTGATCGGATTTTTGTACGGCGCATTGAAACTCGGCTGGTCAGATTCCCAAATGGCTGCGACGTTTATTTTTATTTCTGTCCTTGCCGGATTCATTGGAGGACTTGCGGCAAACGATATTGCCAAAACTTTTATTACCGGCTGTCAGAGCCTTGTATACGGTGCGCTGATTGTCGGGATGGCGCGGAGCATTTCTGTCATTCTTGAAAATGGGAAGCTGCTGGATACAGTCGTCAATGCTTTGGCTTCGGTTTTGGACGGGTTCAGTCCGATGGCCGGCGCAATCGGCATGTATATCGCCAGCGCTCTGCTCCATTTTCTCATCTCTTCAGGATCGGGCGAAGCGGTTGTGTTCATTCCGATTCTGGCGCCGCTCGCTGATTTGATGGGCATCACGAGACAGGTCGCGGTGGAAGCGGTTATGCTTGGAGAAGGGGTCGTCAACTGTGTGAACCCGACGTCCGGCGTTTTGATGGCAGTGCTTGCCGCCAGCGGAATTCCGTACGTCAAGTGGCTTCGGTTTATGCTGCCGCTCGCTCTGATTTGGTTCTTAATCGGGCTTGTGTTTATTTGTATCGGTGTCCTGATCAATTGGGGGCCGTTTTAAACATTGCTGCCCGCCGGCTTGTACGGCGGGCTTTTCATTTATTCGTTGCAGAAGCGCAGGCTGTTATTGTAACATGTAAGCCATAAGCCATTCGTAAAAGTGCGGGAGGAAGGTCATGAATAATCTGCATAACAGACTTTCAGGCGTGAATGGGAAAAATAAGAGAGTAAAAGAAAAAGAACAAAAGATCTGGTCGGATATCGGCAAGTTAGCCGGGGCGTTTGCGCTCCTGGATGTGATCATCCGCGGCATTATGTTTGAATTTCCGTTTAAAGAATGGGTCTCGAGCCTTGTGTTTTTGTTCATTATCATCTTATATTACTGCATCAGGGCATCAGCTTCTGGAATGCTGATGCCGAGAATAGACACCGAGGAAGAACTGCATAAACGGGTGAAGCAGCAGTTCATAGAATCAATAGCTGTCGCCTTTGCGGTAGTGGTGCTTACGATGTATGACAGGGGAGTTCCCCATACATTCTTCGCTTGGCTGAAAATGATTCTCCTATTTATCGTCTGCGGCGGCGTTCTGTTTCTGCTTCGATTCGGAATCGTGAAGCTGTCTTACAGAAGAACGGTAAAAAAGGAGTTTAAGAAGAAATCATCATAGAGATGGTTTCTTTTTTTGTTCATAAATCAGACAATATCTCCACTTGCTGTTTAAGCATGTAAAATGGCTCGAGATGTCTGTTTGGGAAATGACTCTATCAAGTTGTTTTGATAGAGAGAGTATGATAGTTTAAAATGTAAGTTTTAACAAAATTCTCCAGTCTTCGCATGCGTCTGAAAGGAGGAAGTGGAAGGATTGAGTAAGAGGGATTTCTGACTCCGCAGTAAGTCTTCAGAAATGAAAAATGAAATAAGGAGTGTCCAGAATGTCTAAAAAACGATTTAATACCTCTTTACTGCCGTTATTCGCTGGATTATTATTGCTGTTTCATTTGATTCTGGCAGGGCCGGTGGCTGTAAATGCAGAGACCGCGAACCAATCAAATGAATATACAGCGCCATCAATAAAGAGCGGGACCATTCTTCATGCTTGGAATTGGTCGTTCAACACCTTGAAAAATAATATGAAGGATATCCATGATGCAGGATATACTGCCATTCAGACGTCTCCTATTAATCAAGTAAAGGAAGGAAATAATGGAGATAAAAGCATGGGGAACTGGTACTGGCTTTACCAGCCGACCTCTTACCAGATTGGCAACAGGTATTTGGGTTCCGAGGAAGAGTTTAAAGAAATGTGTGCGACGGCTGAAGAATATGGCGTGAAGGTTATTGTCGATGCCGTCATCAATCACACAACCAGTGACTATGCTGCGATTTCAAATGAAATTAAAAGTATTTCAAATTGGACGCATGGAAACACACAAATTAAAAATTGGTCCGATCGAAGGGATGTCACTCAGAATTCATTGCTGGGGCTTTATGATTGGAATACGCAGAATACACAAGTACAGTCATATCTGAAACATTTTCTGGAAAGGGCATTGGATGACGGTGCTGACGGATTTAGGTATGATGCGGCCAAACATATAGAGCTTCCGGATGACGGTGATTTTGGCAGTCATTTTTGGCCGAATATCACAGATACATCTGCAGAATTCCAATATGGAGAAATATTACAAGACAGTGCCTCCAGAGATGCTGCATATGCGAATTATATGAATGTTACAGCATCAAACTATGGGCATTCCATAAGGTCTGCTTTAAAGAATCGCAATTTTAGCGCATCGAACATCTCCAATTATGCATCTCATGTATCTGCGGATGATTTGGTCACATGGGTGGAATCGCATGATACGTATGCCAATGATGATGAAGAATCTACATGGATGAGCGATGATGATATTCGTTTAGGCTGGGCGATTATTGCTTCTCGTTCAGGAAGTACACCCTTGTTTTTCTCCAGACCTGAGGGCGGCGGAAATGGTGTAAGATTCCCTGGGAAAAGTCAATTAGGTGATCGCGGGAGTGCTTTATTTAAAGATCAAGCCATCGCTGCAGTCAATACATTTCATAATGCCATGGCCGGACAGCCTGAGAAACTCTCTAACCCGGATGGAAACAATCAGATATTCATGAATCAGCGCGGCCCTGAAGGTGCTGTTTTGGCAAATGCATCTTCATCACCAGTTTCCATTCATACTTCAACGGATTTACCTGATGGCAGCTACGATAATAAAGCCGGGGATGGTTCGTTTAAAGTAACAGATGGCATACTGACAGGTACAATCAGCGGCAGAGGTGTGGTTGTGCTTTATGCGGAAGATACCGCAAATGTACCTAATGTCTTCCTCGAGAATTATCAAACAGGTGTAACCCATTCTTTCTATGATGATCAGCTAACGGTAACTCTGCGTGCCGACGCTCATACCGCAAAAGCTGCTTATCAAATAAATCATGGTGATGAGACACAGTTTAAGGACGGGGATCAATTAATGATCGGAAAAGGGGACCCGTTTAATACAACATACAAGGTCACTTTAACAGGAACGAACAGTGATGGAGCATCTGGGACAAAAGAATATACTTTTGTAAAAACAGACCCATCTTCTGAGAAAAGAATAGGCTATCAAAACCTAAATAATTGGAGTCAAGTTAATGCATATGTATACAAGGAGAATGGGGGGCAGGCAATAGAATTGACCGGATCTTGGCCGGGAAAAGCAATGAGTAAGAATGCAGACGGCATTTACACTCTGACGTTATCGGCGGATACTGATACAAAAAACGCCAAAGTGATTTTTAACAACGGCAGCGCCCAAGTACCTGGCCAGAATCAACCTGGTTTTGATTACGTGCAAAATGGTTTATATAATGACTCTGGCTTAAATGGTTCTTTGCCCCATTTAGTCCGGACATTTCGTTAACAACAATACCCTAAAGTGAACAATCGCTTACTTTATCTGTTTGGAGATCACCATGTATAGGCTCCGGCAATGTCAGATCGATGCGTCACAATCATGATAAATAATGAGCATTCACATTGCCGGATACAATGCTTTTTGAGGAAAGCAGCGAAAGAAACTAACAAACATTCCTTCTTTGTCTTGCGATTCTCATGCTGAAAATCACTCAAGAAAACGGTAAGAAACTATCATAGATAGTTTCTTTTTTTGTTCATAAATCAGACAAATCTTTTCTCTTGCAAAAGTTTGTGAAATGTTGCACAATATAAATGTGAAATACTTCACAAACAAACACCAAAGAAAAACAAACACTGGAGGATGAGGATAAATGATGAATGAACGTGTAAATAAAGTAGCTTTAATCGGAGCGGGTTTTGTTGGAAGCAGTTATGCATTTGCGTTAATTAACCAAGGGATCACAGATGAACTTGTGGTCATTGATTTAAATAAAGAAAAAGCAATGGGCGATGTAATGGATTTAAACCACGGAAAGGCGTTTGCGCCGCATCCGGTCAAAACATCTTTCGGAACATATGAAGACTGCAAGGATGCTGATATTGTCTGCATCTGCGCCGGCGCAAACCAAAAGCCTGGTGAGACACGCCTTGAATTAGTAGAAAAGAACTTAAAGATCTTCAAAGGAATCGTCAGTGAAGTCATGGCGAGCGGATTTGACGGCATTTTCTTAATCGCGACAAATCCGGTTGATATTCTGACTTATGCAACATGGAAATTCAGCGGCCTGCCAAAAGAGCGAGTGATCGGAAGCGGCACAACACTTGATTCTGCGAGATTCCGTTACATGCTGAGCGAATACTTCGGTGCAGCGGCACACAATGTGCACGCTCATATTATCGGCGAACACGGTGATACTGAGCTTCCTGTCTGGAGCCACGCGAATATCGGCGGAGTGCCGGTCAGTGAACTGGTTGAGAAAAACGAAGCATACAAACAAGAAGAGCTTGACCAGATCGTGGATGACGTGAAAAACGCCGCTTATCATATCATTGAGAAAAAAGGCGCGACGTATTACGGGGTAGCCATGAGCCTTGCGCGAATCACTAAAGCGATTCTTCATAATGAAAACAGCATTTTAACAGTCAGCACATATTTGGACGGACAATACGGAGCAGATGACGTGTACATCGGAGTGCCGGCTGTCGTCAACCGCGGCGGAGTCGCTGGCATCACTGAGCTGAACTTAAATGAGAAAGAAAAAGAGCAGTTTAACCACAGCGCCAACGTGCTCAAAAACATTTTGAAACCGCATTTTGCAGAACAAAACGTCAATTAGAACGCAACTATAGAGTAAAGGGCTGATTGTCAATGTGGGAGCAGTTGTATGATCCGTTTGGAAACGAGTATGTGAGCGCACTGGTTGCGCTCACACCGATTCTCTTTTTTCTCTTAGCTTTAACCGTTTTTAAGATGAAAGGCATTCTTGCGGCATTTCTGACCCTAGCCGCCAGCTTTTTGGTTGCCGTATTGGCATTTCATATGCCGGTTGAAAAAGCCGTTTCTTCTGTTTTATTAGGCATCGGAAGCGGTTTGTGGCCGATCGGCTACATTGTCCTGATGGCAGTGTGGCTCTATAAAATCGCTGTGAAAACCGGGAAGTTTACCATTATTCGTTCCAGCATTGCCGGCATTTCGCCTGACCAAAGATTACAGCTATTATTAATCGGTTTTTGTTTTAACGCATTTTTGGAAGGTGCGGCCGGCTTTGGTGTTCCGATTGCAATTAGTGCGGCGCTGCTCGTAGAACTTGGCTTTAAACCGTTAAAGGCGGCGGCGCTCTGTTTGATTGCGAATGCTGCCTCTGGAGCCTTTGGCGCGATCGGGATACCGGTGATTACAGGCGCGCAAATTGGAGACTTGTCTTCTCTTGAGCTGTCTCGGGCATTGATCTGGACACTGCCGATGATTACTTTTCTGATTCCGTTTTTACTCGTGTTCTTATTAGACCGGATGAAGGGAATCAAACAAACCTGGCCTGCCTTGTTGGTTGTCAGCGGTATATATACAGCGGTTCAGACGCTGACAATGGCTGTGCTCGGACCGGAATTAGCTAACATTTTGGCGGCGCTGTTCAGTATGGGCGGGCTTGCGCTCTTCCTGCGCAAGTGGCAGCCGAAACAGATTTACCGTGAGCAGGGAGCCGAAGAAACCGGTGAGAAAAAGAGATACAGCGCCGCAGACATTGCCAAAGCGTGGTCTCCTTTCTACATTTTAACTGCGGCGATCACCATCTGGAGCCTTCCTGCATTCAAAGCGCTTTTCCAAGAAGGCGGGCTCTTCTATCAGACAACGCTTTTGTTCAAGATGCCTTTTCTGCATCAGCAAATTATGAAAATGCCGCCCATTGCCCCATCTGCCATGCCGCTTGATGCGATTTTTAAAGTCGATTTGTTATCAGCGACAGGTACAGCGATTTTAGCCGCAGTCATCGTTACAGGACTGTTCAGCAAAAATTTCTCTTATCGGGATGGCTTCAGTTGCTTGAAGGAGACAGGGAAAGAACTGTGGATGCCGATTGTCACGATCTGCTTTGTGATGGCGTTTGCCAATCTGGCCAACTTCGCGGGGCTCAGCTCTTCCATCGGGCTGGCACTGGCGAAAACAGGCGATTTGTTCCCGTTTGTGAGTCCTGTTCTCGGCTGGATCGGCGTGTTCATTACTGGCTCAGTTGTCAGCAATAACGCTCTGTTCGGGCATTTGCAGGTTGTCACCGGAGCACAGATCGGTGCCGGTTCTGATTTGCTGTTAGCCGCAAATACGGCGGGCGGGGTGATGGCGAAGCTCGTTTCTCCGCAATCTATCGCCATTGCCGCTGCCGCGGTCGGCCAGACAGGGAAGGAATCAAAGCTGTTTAAACGGACAGTGATGTATAGTCTGATTCTGCTATTGATCATCTGCATATGGACGTTTATTCTTGCAAGATTAGGTGTTTAATAGAAAAAAAGCAGTACACTCGAGGTGTACTGCTTTTTGTATTAATTTGCTTTCTTCGTCATTTCCTCAGTTGTTTTGACTCTTGTTTTTCCCATGAACAAAACGGTGATCGCCGCGAGGACAATTGGAATCAAAGCAAGTAAAAAGACATATGTGATGCTTGATGACATGGCGTCGATGATCCGGTTCAGAATCGCAGCAGGGATCTGTGATCGTGTGCCGGCTTGGAAAATCGCCTGTGGATCACCGATATTCTGCGGAGCGCCTGAGCCGGCGGAGCCTTTCATCCCGCTGAAGGCATCGCTGAGCTGGTTTGTGAATACGTTCGTCTGAACCGTGCCGAAAATCGTGACGCCGAGCGTCATGCCGAATGATCGTAAAAATGAATTCGTGGAGTTGGCCGTTCCCCGAAAACGAGGTTCAAGATCATTCATGGATGCTGCCGGGAGAAGCGAGAAGTTAAAGCCTACGCCGAAGCCTGAAATCATCATAAAGACAGTCAGCCATACGCGCGCTGTGTCCGGCGTCATATTGGAAAGCAGCAGCATGCCGATAAAGAAAGATATGACGGAAATCAGCATCAGATTGCGGAAGCTTGCCTTCGTTTGGAAGATTCCGCCGATCATACTTCCGATCACTGATCCGATCATCATCGGTGTCAGAATGAAGCCTGCGCTTGTCGCTGAGCTGCCGTATACCGCCTGTACGAAAATCGGAATAAACACTGCTAAAATAATGAATGTTCCGCCATAAAGAAAAGCGAGAATCTGCGCTGTGGCAAACAAGCGGTTCTTAAACATCCAGAAGGAGATAATCGGTTCTTCCGCTTTTCTCTCCACAATAAAAAAGGCAATAAAGAAAACAGCGAAAATGATAAACAGGCCAATGATTTGAATCGAATTCCAGTCGTATGTTTTGCCGCCGAGCTCAAGCGCGAACATCAGGCACACAATGGATACGACTAAAGTAATCGCGCCGCCCCAATCAATTTTCTGCTTTTTATGCTCCAGCGATTCTTTGTAATAGCGAATGATGAAAAACAATGACAGTGCACCGATAGGGACGTTGATGTAAAACACCCAGTGCCAGCTGATAGAGTCTGTGATAATAGCGCCTAACAGCGGGCCGAGAACACTTGATAATCCAAATACAGCGCCGAACATGCCTGACATTTTTCCGCGTTTTTCCGGCGGAAACAAATCAAAGATAATCGTGAAGGCAATCGGCAGGAGCGCTCCGCCCCCAATCCCCTGAATGGCCCGGTAGATGATCAGCTGGTTCATTGTTTGTGCGATTCCGCATAATGCCGACCCGATTAAGAAAAAGATAAGTCCAAACAGGAAAAAACGTTTTCGGCCGTACATGTCGGAAAGCTTGCCGTAAATCGGCATTCCAGCCATCACCGCTACCATGTAGGATGCAGTTACCCATGCAAATTTATCAAAGCTTCCAAGATCAGCCACGATGCTGCCCATCGCTGTGGCAACAATTGTATTGTCCATTGCCGACATTAAAATGCCCAGCAAAAGACCGAGAACCACAAATTTAGTGGAAGGATATTTTGCGGCTGTTGTATCCATTTATTCTACCTCCTCTACCTTTTCTAAGTAAGGTTTGATATCATGATAATAGTTTGATTATTAATTATCTCGATTATCAAGATAAATTTGATTTTATAGGGAGGACTGTCAGTTGTCAACAAGAGATTCCAGAAGTGAGTTGGAAAAGACTTCCGTTCAGCTTTTTCGGAAATTGGGCACAAGAACGGTTCTGTTTCATCAGGCAGCCGCTCAGGCTCTCGGTCTGTTTCCCACCGATTTGAAATCAGCTGACATCTTAAATGAAGCGGGGCCAATGACGGCCGGCGAACTGGGGAGAAAGACGGGACTCAGCACGGGTTCGGTTACGGCGCTCGTTGACCGGCTGGAAAAAGCGGGGTATGTGGCCCGTGAAAGGGACCCGAACGACCGCAGAAGAGTGATTATCGTGCCTCTTACCGCTTCTAAACAGCATGTGAAGGATTTGTTCCGATCACTGTCAGAGTCGACGATGGATCTGTGCCGCGAGTATACGGAGGAGGAATTGGAACTGATTTTCGGTTTTATCGGCAAAGCCTCCGATATTATAGAGGAAGAGCTTGACCGCTTGAAACAATAGGTGAGTTTTGTGCATAGCTTGGCCCGTTCCCGAATAAATTGTACAAGTTGAGTAAGAGAGGGGAGTACGGGCCGGTGAACATTTTTTTGAGTTATATTGTGCTGGGGCTGTCCTTGTCTGCGCCTGTGGGACCTGTCAATGCGGCGCAAATTGATAAAGGCATTAAAAACGGGTTTTGGCATGCGTGGATTTTTGGTTTAGGCGCCATGACAGCTGACGGACTGTACATGCTTTTCATCTATTTCGGTCTGTCACAGTTTTTGACCGCTCCGTTTGTGAAAACGTTTTTGTGGCTCTTTGGCTTTTTTGTACTGACCTATACCGGTATTGAAACGCTGAAGAATATCAGGGAAGCGATAGACGTACGCAGCTCGAAGGGGAAGCCGTCCTACAGAAAAACATTTGCCTCGGGTTTTCTCATCTCATTGTCAAATCCATTGAGTATCCTCTTTTGGCTTGGGATTTACGGGAGTATTCTTGCAAAAACGGCGGAGGCTTACAATATGAGTCAGCTTCTCATCTATAGTTCCGGCATTATGATTGGCATTTTAATCTGGGATTTTTGCATGGCGATCGCAGCCAGTACATTCAGGAACCTGCTTCACGAAAAGCTGTTGCGGGGATTCACCGCGATTGCTGGCATATCCTTGCTTGTATTCGGTTTTTACTTCGGTTATCAAGGCATTAAAGAGTTATTGGGCTGATTCAAAAAGGACAGTCACCTGCCGCCTTCCGTTTTAATATAGTATTCAGATGATACTGGAGGTGGATCAATGGTGAAAGGGATTTACACCAAAAGTTTTCTGGAACGGAATCAAGCTGAGTTCCCGGAATGGCAAAGGATCGCTTTTGAGCTATTAGCAGAAACTTTGGCGGATGACGCGGATAAGTTCCCGTGTATTCCCGGCCGTCAGGCATTTCTGACTGATCAGCTTCGCATTGCCTTTGCAGGAGATCCCAGGGAAAACGGTACGGTGGAGGAACTGGCGCCGCTGCTTGCGGAGTATGGGAATATCTCGCGAGACTCCGGGAAGTATACGTCATTGGTTGTGTTATTTGATACACCGGAGGATTTGGCTGAGCATTATTCCATTGAAGCATATGAAGAGCTGTTTTGGCGCTTTTTAAATAGACTGAGCGAACAAGATGAAAAAGAGTGGCCGGCAGATATTCCGGCCGATCCAGAGCATTATAAATGGGAGTTTTGTTTTGACGGCGAGCCGTATTTTATTCTGTGTGCAACGCCGGCTCATGATGCGAGGAGAAGCCGAAGCTTTCCTTATTTTATGATCACGTTCCAGCCAAGATGGGTGTTTGAAGATCTAAATGGTTCAACCGCATCTGGCCGAAACATGAGCAGGCTGATCCGATCCCGTTTACAGGCTTATGATCAAGCCCCGATTCATCCGCATTTAGGCTGGTACGGAGGAAAGGATAATCGGGAATGGAAACAGTATTTTCTCAGGGATGATGAAAAACAGGTATCAAAATGCCCGTTTTCATATTTAAAGAACATGTTTAACAAAATGAAATAGTTCACGAGCTGGCAGGGCGGTCTTTGTGTCCCTGCTTTTTTTGATAGATCAAGGTGACAACGGCAATGACAGCTAGAAATCCCAAGCTGACAAAAAATCCGGGTCGGCTTGATTTTTCAAACAGCGTGCCGGACACAGCCGCCGCGATCAGAATTGTCGCCAAATAAATTTGCGTTTTCGCCATGGCTGCCGGATCGGTCAGCTTTTTGCTGGAGAACAGGATAAACAGCCAAGTGTATAAAAGCATAAGCCCGGCCGCTGTTGTCATGTGCTCATATATATTTTTAGGCAGCACTAAAGACAGTACGATAGACACGATAAGCCCCGCAAATGTTAATCCGAGCGCGGGCCAGCATATTTTTTTGCCTTCTTTTAGAGTAAAGCATTTCGGCGCGTCGCCGTCATCGGCCATCGTACAAAGCAATGTTGTCACGGCAAAGAGTGAAGCGACAAGGGTCGAGAAGCCCGCGATAATAAAAATGCCGTTAAAAATATCAAGGATCACTTCGAGATGAAATCCTTTTAAAGACGTAATAAACGGGCTGTCCTGTTCTGTAAACTTGTGTAAAGGAACTAGTAGCAAAGCGAGCCCGATTGAAATGATATAAATAATCGCCAGCGTTGCCAGCATCAGCTTTCCTGATTTTGAGGCTTCCTCCGGCTTCTTTAAATGAACCGTCATGAGCCCCATGACTTCAATGCCGCCAAACGCGTAAAATGCATAAATCAGGCCTGTCCACAGCCCCATAGCTCCGAATGGGAAAAATTCTTTCGTCTCATTCGGAATCTGCACCTCCGGCTTTCCGCCTGATAATATGCCGCACAAAGCCAGAATGGCAATCACGATAAACATGAAGATAGCGGCTGTTTTGATAACTGCCAGCACGTTTTCTGTTTTTTCAAAAACAGAAAGTCCGGTAAAAATAATGAGAAGCCCAAGTACAGCATAGATGGAAGCAAATACCCACAGCGGTACTTGAGGAAACCAATGCTTCGTAAATAACGAAATGGCTGTCAGCTGGCTTCCGGTAATCAGCATTTCAGATGACCAGTACACCCAGCCGTTGCTGAAGCCGGCCCACCTGCCGAACGCTTTTCTCGCATATGAACAGAACGAGCCCTTTTCAGGGTGTTTTGCCGAAAGTTTGGCAAGCTGTTCGAATACAAAATAAGTGCCGATCGCTCCAATTAGAAATGAAAGCAGAACGGAAAATCCGCTTTTCACAATTGCGATGCTGGAACCGAGAAAAAAACCTGTTCCGATTGTGCATCCTATCCCGATTAATGAAAGCTGCCACCAAGCCAGATTTCCTTTTTCTTGGTCTTTTTTTGTTTGACTCATTTACATTCAACCCCTTTTATCTAAGGTTAGATTGCAACCCGCGCAAGGCTTATATGCATCGGATTTTTGCCTCTTTTTACATGGAGGCGATGGTAAACGCTCATACTAATAGAAAAAGGAGCGAAGCGGATGACACAGCAATATATCGTTCAGCCGAAGAAAGGGCTCGGCCTGAAGCTGAAAAAGGGCCAGATTTTGAAGGTGGTTGATGTAGAGGGGCAGCAGGTTGCTGATTTTGTGGCGTACCACGCAAAGGATTTTTATGAGCATCTTGATCAGGGAGCGACCATTGATGCCAATCATTCCATTCATGTGAAGGTAAACGATCATATTTACTCTAATTTGTATAAACCGATGCTAACGCTCATTGAGGATACAGTCGGCAAGCATGACCTGCTTCTGCCCGCCTGCCGGCCTGATATGAACCGGCTGTTATACGGAAAACAAAAGGACGAGTTCCAGGATACGTGTTATGACAATATGAACCGGGCGCTTGAGCAGTTCGGCGTGCCGAAGCCGCATATGCATTATCCGTTTGCGATTTTTATGAATACCGTTCTGGATGAGAAAGGGAACCTGTCTGTGGAAACGCCGCTGTCAAATGCCGGGGATTACGTCAGACTCAGAGCGGAGATGGATTTGGTTGTCGCGTTTTCTTCCTGCCCGATTGAAAAAGGAAAGTGCAATGGCGACAGTGTGACGTCCATACGGGTTGAAGTCAGCTGATCTCTCTTATTCACTATGAAATAAGACCTGTGCTATAGTTAATATGGATACATAACAGTCATGATTCATTTTCATTGATTCGGGGAAATGAACAGTAAGAAACAAGCGAAAATGTACAGGAGGAATGATTGGGATGAGCATGCAGGAAAAGATTATGCGTGAATTACATGTGAAGCCCTCAATTGATCCAAAGCAAGAAATTGAGGACAGAGTCAATTTTTTAAAACAATATGTAAAGAAAACCGGCGCTAAAGGACTTGTGCTTGGCATCAGCGGCGGACAGGATTCAACACTTGCGGGAAGACTTGCTCAGCTTGCGGTGGAAAACATTCGCGAGGAGGGCGGAGACGCTCAATTTATCGCGGTCCGTCTTCCGCACGGCACACAGCAGGATGAAGATGACGCCCAGCTCGCTCTGAAATTCATCAAGCCGGATAAATCATGGAAATTTGACATTCAATCAACAGTCAGCGCTTTTGCGGATCAATATCAGCAAGAGACAGGCGATAAGCTGACAGACTTTAATAAAGGAAACGTAAAAGCGAGAACGAGAATGATTGCTCAATACGCGATCGGCGGCCAAGAAGGCCTTCTTGTGATTGGAACAGACCATGCGGCCGAAGCCGTGACTGGTTTCTTTACGAAATACGGTGACGGAGGCGCAGATCTCCTGCCGCTGACAGGTTTAACAAAGCGTCAGGGAAGAAGCCTGCTGAAAGAGCTGGATGCACCGGAACGCTTATACTTAAAAGAACCGACTGCCGATCTGCTGGATGAAAAGCCGCAGCAGTCTGATGAAACTGAGCTTGGCATTTCCTACGATGAGATTGATGATTATCTCGAAGGAAAAGAAGTATCGGCGAAGGCGTCAGAAGCGCTGGAGAAACGCTACAGCGTGACGGAGCATAAGCGCCAGGTCCCAGCTTCTATGTTTGATGACTGGTGGAAATAATATGATAAAAGCCCACTCTTGGAGTGGGCTTTTTATTTATTGATCCATTTGCATGTATCAGGGACATGCTTTCAAAACGTCTTTTATTTGATACGGATATGATTCAGCTTCACCATCAATCTGTCAGTGAATCTTCGCAGGCTGCCTCTCGAATCAGGCTCAAGCGGCAGATTTGCTTGGGCAGCGATCGTTTCTGCGACCTGCTGAATAGACATTTGGTCTGTATGGAGATGTTCTGTGAAGAGGCTATCAGACAGGCTGTTGATGCAGCGGTCGATTTGTTTTGCGGCCCAGGAGTTTTTTCCTTCCGCTCTGGTGCGCAGGCGTTTCAGCAATGTTTCCTTTGAAGCCAGCAGGGTAAAGTGGTGAATGGTCCGGCCATCCTGTCTCAGCCTGCCGATAATGTCATCGAAGTATTGATCATTCGTAATGGTCATGGGCACAATGATGATGCCCTGATATGTATCTGATAAATAGGAAAGCATGCTGTAATTGAATTCCCGCCACAGATGGTAGCTTTGAAAGTCATCTTCAGCGATATCCGGCGGTATCATCGAACGCATCGCAAACCCCATCTTTTCAGGATCATATACGTAAGACGGTTTCAGCCTTCTGTGCAGTTCAAACGCTGTTTGTGTTTTTCCGGAACCGAAAGCCCCATTTATCCAAATGATCATCATGATATCCCCCTTTTTGTTTATGATACAAAAAAAGACCCTTCGATCGAAGAGTCAGCGGGAAAAAACAGACGTATATTCGCGGAGCGATTCCTTTATATGCGTAAAGGCATGTTCTCCAAAATACTCAAGAGAAACAAAACCATCATATTGTCTGTTCATCAGCTCTTTTAAAAATGCTTTTTGATCGAGATCTCCTTGAAAAATCGGAGTTGGCTCGCTCAGATACCAGATATCAAAGTTCCAGCGGTAGTTTTTCAAATGGATATGGCTGATCGTATGAAAGGTTTTTTCTAAAGCGGGCAGCTGGTCAATTCGGTTCGCGTGCAGATTTGACCCGTCAAAAATCGTTCGGAGTCTCGGATGGCCGACAGCCTTCAAAAATGTTAAAGCAGCTTCAGGTGTATCGGCATACGTATCATAGTGAATTTCCAGACCGATATTCACCTCATAGCCGTCTGCCATTTGCGCAGCCTGCTGGAATTGTTCAACCGCACGCAGCCATTTTTCCGGTGACGTTCTGTTTGACGCCTGATTGCCGGCAAATACGCGAATAAGCGGGCTGTGAAGCTGTCTCGCAGCCCGAAGCCCTTTTCTCACTGCTTCTTTTGTTTCTTCTTCTCCTTGTGTCACAAAATCGGTGTATAAGCTGACCGCGGGCACCTTCAGTTTATGCTGCTGCAGCAGGGTATAAAGGCTGTCCAGCGGCCCGAAGTCCTGTTCATACTGTTCGATGTGGCCGTACCACAAATCAATCCCGTCAAAGGACTGCTCCTTCGCAAAGGAAATGACGTCCATTACATTTTGCTTTTTACACCCGGTTGTACAAAAGCTTATTTTCATCTCACATCCCTCCCGTCATCTTTTTCCCTGATGAAAAACGGATAAACGCAGAGAGAGGAAGGACGTTTAATCATTTAATGCTTTTTTGCGTCGAAGTATTAAATTATTTCTGAAAATGTTGTACAATGAATGTCATCCGGACAAGAAGGTTATTGAACGCAAAAAAGAAACGGAGCCGACTGCTCAAAAACGACGTTTCGTCATGTTACATCTTTTATTCTGCATCACGGAGGCCATTGCGTTTTCTTATGTTTTATTGTAGGAAAGCTTAATGAAATAGAGGACGCCTGAGCCGGTATCTATATAAATATTCGCAAAATCAGCATATAATGAAGATAAACTTTCATTCCTTAGGAGGATTTCGCCGAAGATGAACGCTAAACGAGCCATCCCAGTAAGAGAAAGAAATATCGTCCTGATTGGATTCATGGGTGTAGGAAAAACGACAATCGGCCAATTGGTCGCTAAGAAATTATATAGAGATTTTATCGATATTGACCAAGAAATCGAAAAGGATTTCAACATGTCGATCCCTGAGATGTTTGAAAAAAAAGGTGAGGACTTTTTCCGGAAAACAGAAAAAGAATATATCCTGAATCTATGCCACCATACAAGATTTAAAATTGTCTCACTTGGCGGAGGCTCTTTTAAACAAGAGGAAATCAGAAAATGCTGTCTCGAACATTGTCTGGTGCTTCACCTCGATCTGTCTTGGGAGAACTGGAAGCAGCGCGCGAATTTGCTGATCGAAAGCCGCCCGGTGCTGCATAACCGGTCAATGGATGAAATGGAGCAGCTGTTTAACGAAAGAAAAGTCATCTATGACAAGCACAATTCAAAAGTGGAAACAGACAACCTTGCTCCTGAAGAGATTGCAGATTACATTGTGGAGACGTTAAAAATCGGTTGGGATCTTTATCAGCCAATGTAAAAGCCGTGCGGTATGCACGGCTTTTTTTATCGCTTCACGCCTTGGATCAATATCGCTTTTAAGCAAAAGGATTCAGGCTTTCCGTTTTGATTCAATTCGAGGCAAAAGGTGTCACGGGCTTCGTCAGACGCGTTGTTCAAATGGCTGATGATACGCTGTTCCCGATCGGCGGGGGTTCCGCCTCGTTTGATCCAGCTGTTGTATTCAATCGGCAAATTCCACTTTTGGATTTCTTCATAGCCGAGCTGGTTGGCCGTAAACATTGACTGCCATTCCGATAATGAACTTTCGCGTACGTGAGAAGGATCTCTGAGCCGGTTCAAATGATTGACAAACTCATCAAGATCAGGAGCTTCAGGCGCGTAGTGATCGACCAGGAAAAACCGTCCGTTCTTTTTCATCACGCGTGCAACTTCACTGACGGCTTGATGAACATTGGAAAAGTGGTGAGCCGCATATCGGCAGGTGATGACATCAAATGAATCGTCAGGGAAAGGAAGCTCCTCTGCCGTTCCTTTCTGAAAGTGTACATTGAAAGCGCCTTTTTCTTCCGCAAAAGATAAAGCAACGTCAACCATTTCTTGCGTCGCATCAATGCCGATGCATTCTTGGACGTAAGGGGAAAAAGCCAGCGCTGTATGGCCCGCTCCCGCTCCGACATCAAGCACTCGCTGCTCTGCACGGCATTCCGCAGTTTTGATCAGCATCGCTAAATCTTCACCCTCAGCAAATACCTTCTCATCACGGTACATCTCAGCATTTTTCGAAAACGGAGTTTCATTTGGCAAGTGAACCAGCTCCTTCATTTTTGGTGGTGATATGGATTATGTTAGCAATGTCTGTTATGATTCGTCCAAGATATAAAAATGATGAATTCGATAGTTTCAACCTATGGAGGCTGAAATGGATATTAAAGTGATGGAATATGCTGCGGAAATTGCCCGCCGACAGAGCTTTACAAAAGCGGCGAAGCACCTTCATATCGCCCAGCCTTCTCTCAGCCAGCAAATCAAAAAGCTGGAGATGGAACTTGGGCTTACTCTTTTTCACAGGTCACACGGCTCTGTTACGCTGACACCGCACGGCCGCCGTTTTATTGAAAAGGCTGAGGACATCATTCGATCAAGGGATGACTTGCTGCGGGAGATGCAGGAGCGTTCTCAAGGACTGGGACACAAGCTTTCGATCGGGATTCCGGCTGTAACAGGGAGATATATTTTTCCTCCGCTGCTGAAGCAGTTTTTAGCGCGTTATCCCCATATGGAGGTTCAGCTTATCGAAAAAGACCCAGCTGCCTTAGAGGAGATGACGGCAAAGGGTGAGGTTGATCTTTCTGTTTTATCCTTGCCGATCGAGGATGAGAGACTCTCCATCGAACCCTTGCTGACGGAGCCGATCGTTCTTGCCGTACCAAAGGAAAAACAAAGGTGGATGCCGCCCGACATGACTGCACTGATTGATAAAGCGCTGGAAGGAGAGGGGAGCCGGCCGCCGTGCGTGCCGCTTGAGATGGCAAAGCACGTTCCTTTTATTTTGCTGAAGGAGGGCTACGGTTTTCGCCGGACGGTACTTGACCTATGTGCGGAAAGCGGCTTTAAGCCAAACGCCGCGTTTAAAACGAGCCACATCGAAACCGCGCAATCCCTTGTGGCAAACGGTTTGGGGGTAACACTGGCGCCAAATATGGTCAAAAGAGACAAAGACCCGGGTGTCATCTATTTATCTCTTCAATCTGCGCCTTCACGCACTCTGGTTTTTGTATTTTTAAAGAACCGCTATGTCAGTCTGACCGCTCAGGCCTTTATGGAACTGAGCCGGGAATCGGTTAAACAAACGTTTGATCAAGAAGAGTGAATATGGTGTCAAGGATAGAAGGATATTCATCACAAGAACGAATGCACGTCGAGGGATTGAATCAGAAACAGATGTTAAAAAATTTAGAAAATAGATTCAAAACGTGATAGTATAGAATAAACTAAATCTTATTAAACAAAGGAGAATAATCGGAAATGCAACTATTCGATATGCCGCTCGACCAATTGCAAACGTATAAGCCTGACAAAACTGCCCAAAAAGATTTTTCTGAGTTTTGGAAATCCTCTTTGAATGAGCTTGCCAAAGTTCAAGCAGTTCCTGACTTACAGCCGGTTGATTATCCTGCTGACGGGGTGAAGGTATACCGCCTCACATATAAAAGTTTTGGAAATGCCAGCATTGCCGGATGGTATACGGTGCCTGACAAAGAAGGCCCGCATCCGGCGATCGTCAAATATCACGGCTACAATGCAAGCTATGACGGAGACATTCATGAAATGGTCAATTGGGCGCTGCACGGATACGCTACGTTCGGCATGCTTGTCCGCGGCCAGCAGGGCAGCGAGGACACCAGTATTTCTCCGCACGGACACGCATTGGGCTGGATGACGAAAGGAATTCTTGATAAAGATACATACTACTACCGGGGAGTTTATTTGGACGCCGTCCGCGCGCTTGAAGTCATCAGCAGCTTTGATGAAGTCGACGAAACAAGAATCGGCGTGACAGGCGGAAGCCAGGGCGGAGGCATAACCATTGCGGCCGCTGCTCTGTCAGATATTCCGAAAGCCGCTGTTGCTGATTATCCTTATTTAAGCAATTTCGAGCGAGCCATCGATGTGGCGCTTGAACAGCCGTATCTCGAAATCAATTCCTTTTTCAGAAGAAATGGCAGACCGGAAACAGAAGAGCGGGCTATGAATACACTAACGTATTTCGATATTATGAATCTGGCTGACAGGGTGAAGGTGCCTGTAATGATGTCGATCGGGCTGATTGACAAGATTACGCCGCCTTCTACTGTGTTTGCGGCATATAACCATCTGGAGACAGAAAAAGAGCTGAAGGTGTACCGCTACTTTGGGCATGAGTATATCCCTGCCTTTCAAACGGAAAAGCTTGCCTTCTTTAAGCAGCATCTTAAAGGCTGACAGACGTGAAGAGCCGCCGCATCATCGGGCGGTTTTTTTCTGCAGACAGCCGGAATGAGAAAAGACGGGAGACGAATATATATGAAACAAAGAATCATTGATGAACTAAAACGAATTGAGCAGGAATACAGCGTTAAAATCGTGTATGCCGTTGAATCAGGGAGCCGTGCTTGGGGATTCCCGTCGCAAGACAGCGATTATGATGTCCGCTTTATTTATGTGCCGAAAAAGGAGTGGTATTTTTCAATTGAGCAGGAGCGGGATGTCATTGAAGAGCCGATCCACGATTTGCTGGATATCAGCGGCTGGGAACTGAGAAAAACGCTGCGTCTTTTCAAAAAATCAAACCCTCCGCTGCTTGAGTGGCTGTCCTCAGACATTGTGTATTACGAAGCCTTTACGACCGCAGAGCAGCTGAGAAAGCTGCGAAGCACAGCGTTTAAGCCTGAAGCCAGTGTGTATCACTATATCAATATGGCAAAAAGAAACGTCAAGGATTACCTGCAAGGGCAAGAGGTGAAAATCAAAAAGTATTTTTACGTGCTGCGGCCGATACTGGCGTGTAAGTGGATTGAAAAGCACGGAACCATTCCGCCGATGGATTTTACTGTTTTGATGAATGAATTGATTACGGAACCCGAACTGAGAGCAGAGATGGAAACCTTGCTTGAGCGCAAAAGAAAAGGTGAAGAACTGGATCTAGAAGCAAGAATTCATGTGATTCACCAATTCATTGAAACGGAGATTGAAAGGATTATGGAAGCGGCGAAAACGCTGAAAATCATCAAAAAAGATATCACGCCTGAGCTGAATCGTTTGCTTTTGAATACTGTTGAAGAAGTGTGGAATGATGGAGGAAGCTGATGTTTCATGTCGCTTCCTCTCTCCATATTTCGACAGGAAGTCCCCCGACTTTCTAACTATCTAATTGTGAGAAACCCACAAAAATAATCAGAATCTTTGTATTTTGAGAATATTGTGAACGGAGGTTTTGTCCATTTACAATAAACTCATACAAATACTTCTTAGATTGCGGGGTGTTGAGATTGGAAGTGATCACAAGAGATTTTTTCTTATTTTTATCCAAAAGCGGCTTTCTCAATAAGATGGCGAGAAACTGGGGAAGCCGGGTAGCAGCGGGTAAAATTATCGGCGGGAATGATTTTAACAGTTCAATCCCGACAATTCGACAGCTTAACAGCCAAGGCTTGTCAGTTACTGTCGATCATTTAGGCGAGTTTGTGAACAGCGCCGAGGTCGCAAGGGAACGCACGGAAGAATGCATCCAAACCATTGAGACCATTGCGGATCAGCAGCTGAACTCACACGTTTCTTTAAAGATGACGTCTTTAGGTCTCGATATAGATATGGATCTGGTGTATGAAAATATGACGAAAATCGTCCAGACGGCCGAGAAGCATAAAGTCATGGTCACCATAGACATGGAAGACGAGGTCAGATGCCAGAAAACGCTTGATATATTCAAGGATTTCAGAAGGAAATACGAGTATGTAAGCACGGTGTTGCAGGCCTATCTGTACCGGACGGAAAACGATATTGACGATTTGGATTCTTTGAAACCGTTCCTTCGTCTTGTAAAAGGAGCATATAAGGAATCAGAAAAAGTGGCTTTTCCGGAAAAAAGCGATGTCGATGAGAACTACAAAAAAATCATCCGAAAGCAGCTCTTAAATGGTCACTACACAGCGATTGCGACACATGACGATAAAATGATCGATTATACAAAGCAGCTTGCCAGGGAAAACGGCATTTCCAATGACATGTTTGAATTCCAGATGCTGTACGGCATGCGGTCGCAAACCCAGCTCAGCCTCGTAAATGAAGGTTATAACATGAGAGTCTACCTGCCTTACGGAGAGGATTGGTACGGCTACTTTATGAGACGCCTGGCAGAACGTCCGTCAAACATTGCATTTGCTTTCAAAGGAATGACGAAGAAGTAAAAAAGGAGAGATTACAATGACAACACCTTACAAACATGAACCATTCACAAATTTCCAAGACCAAAACAACGTAGAAGCGTTTAAAAAAGCGCTTGCGACAGTAAACGAATATTTAGGAAAAGACCATCCTCTTGTCATCAACGGTGAAAGAGTGGAAACAGAAGCGAAGATCGTTTCAATTAACCCGGCTAATAAAGAAGAGGTAGTCGGCAGAGTCTCAAAAGCTTCTCAAGAGCACGCTGAGCAAGCAATTGAAGCTGCGGCTAAAGCCTTTGAAGAGTGGAGATACACGTCTCCGGAAGAAAGAGCGGCTGTCCTGTTCCGCGCGGCTGCCAAAGTCCGCAACAGAAAGCATGAATTCTCCGCTTTGCTCGTAAAAGAAGCAGGGAAGCCTTGGAACGAGGCAGATGCCGATACGGCTGAAGCGATTGACTTCATGGAATATTATGCACGCCAAATGATTGAACTGGCAAAAGGAAAACCGGTCAACAGCCGTGAAGGCGAGAAAAACCAATATGTATACACGCCGACTGGCGTAACAGTCGTTATTCCGCCTTGGAACTTCTTGTTCGCGATTATGGCGGGAACAACAGTAGCACCGATCGTTACCGGTAACACAGTTGTTCTTAAACCTGCGAGCGCAACGCCTGTCATTGCTGCGAAATTCGTTGAGGTTCTTGAAGAATCCGGTCTGCCAAAAGGCGTTGTCAACTTTGTTCCTGGAAGCGGAGCGGAAGTCGGTGACTACCTTGTTGACCATCCAAAAACAAGCCTTATCACGTTTACGGGATCAAGAGAAGTCGGTACGAGAATCTTCGAACGTGCGGCAAAAGTTCAGCCAGGCCAGCAGCACTTAAAACGTGTTATTGCTGAAATGGGCGGTAAGGATACAGTTGTAGTGGATGAGGATGCGGACATTGAATTGGCGGCTCAATCCATCTTTACATCTGCATTCGGCTTTGCGGGCCAAAAATGTTCTGCGGGTTCACGTGCTGTTGTCCATGAAAAAGTGTATGATCAAGTATTAGAGCGCGTTATTGAAATTACAGAATCTAAAGTAACGGCTAGCCCTGACAGCGCAGATGTTTACATGGGACCTGTCATTGACCAGGGTTCTTATGATAAAATTATGAGTTATATTGAGATCGGAAAAGAGGAAGGCCGATTAGTAAGCGGCGGCACTGGTGATGATTCAAAAGGATTCTTCATCAAACCGACGATCTTCGCTGACCTTGAACCGAAAGCAAGACTCATGCAGGAAGAAATTTTCGGGCCTGTTGTCGCTTTCTCTAAAGTATCAAGCTTTGATGAAGCATTAGAAGTGGCCAACAATACTGAGTACGGTTTAACGGGAGCGGTGATCACAAACAACCGCAAGCACATTGAGCGTGCAAAACAAGAATTCCATGTTGGAAATCTGTACTTTAACCGCAACTGTACAGGAGCCATCGTCGGCTACCATCCGTTCGGCGGCTTCAAAATGTCCGGCACAGATTCAAAAGCCGGCGGTCCTGATTACCTGGCACTGCACATGCAGGCAAAAACAATCAGTGAAATGTTCTAAAGCGGGACTAAATGGGCATCCTCCCTGCGGGGGTGTCCATTTCATCCATATACTATAAAAAAGAGGAGGAAGTGCCATAGAAAACACACAGCTGATTATTTCAATTTGTATTTATATGGCGGGGATGCTGCTGATCGGCTACTTTGCCTACAAACGTACGTCAAACCTGACGGATTACATGCTGGGAGGACGTTCCTTAGGTCCGGCTGTAACCGCTCTCAGTGCGGGAGCTGCCGATATGAGCGGCTGGCTGCTGATGGGGCTTCCGGGCGCCATGTTTTCAACTGGACTAAGCGGCGTTTGGATTGTGTTCGGGCTTTGCCTTGGAGCATGGGCAAACTGGCTCTACGTCGCGCCGCGGCTGAGAACATATACAGAAAAAGCGGGGAATTCGATTACGATTCCCGGATTCCTTGAAAATCGTTTCGGAGATCAAACAAAGCTCCTCAGACTGTTTTCAGGAATTGTCATTTTAGTCTTTTTCACATTTTATGTATCGTCCGGAATGGTGTCCGGCGGCGTCTTATTCAACAGCATCTTGGGGATGAATTATCACACCGGCTTGTGGATTGTGACTGGTGTTGTTGTCGCGTACACCCTGTTTGGGGGCTTTCTGGCTGTCAGCTGGACAGATTTTGTTCAGGGGATCATTATGTTTGCAGCACTTATTCTCGTTCCTATCGTTACGTTTTTCCACACCGGGGGAATAGGTGAAACAACTGCTGAGATCCGCTCTGTGGACCCTGATATGTTTAATATTTTTAAAGGAACCAGTGTTCTTGGCATCATTTCATTGTTTGCCTGGGGCTTGGGCTACTTCGGCCAGCCGCATATCATTGTGCGCTTTATGGCGATTACGTCTGTCAAAGAGATCAAAAGAGCGCGCAGAATCGGAATGGGATGGATGATTCTTTCGGCAGCCGGCGCAGTGCTGACAGGTTTGGGCGGAATCGCTTATTACCATCAGCGGGGCATGACATTGAAGGACCCGGAGACGATTTTTATTCAATTAGGAAACATTTTGTTCCACCCAATTATCACAGGTTTTCTGATTTCTGCGATTTTAGCGGCCATCATGAGTACGATCTCTTCCCAGCTGCTTGTCACATCAAGCTCTTTGGTAGAGGATTTGTATAAGTCGATGTTCCGGCGCTCAGCTTCTGATAAAGAACTGGTGTTTTTAGGGCGTCTGGCTGTGCTGGCTGTTTCAATTGTCGCGTTAGTTCTGGCATGGGAGAAAAACAATACCATCCTTGGATTGGTCAGCTACGCGTGGGCGGGCTTCGGTGCATCTTTTGGACCAGTTGTACTGCTCAGTTTATTTTGGAAACGAATGACCAAATGGGGGGCACTCGCCGGCATGATTGTAGGGGCAGCGACTGTAATCATTTGGGCGAATGCCGGTCTTTCGGGCTTTCTGTATGAAATCATACCTGGTTTTGCTGCGAGTCTATTATCTGTCTATATCGTCAGCGTATTGACGCAGGCTCCGTCACAAGATGTGACAGACCAGTTTAAAGACTACCAAGATACGATGTCACAATAAAGATCGAAAGGAGGAGGAAGGGGATATCCCTTTTTCCTCTTTTCTCCTTTTAAGACCGCTGTTTTTTCTTTTGGAAACAAACGTATTTTTTTCTATACAAAAAGACCCCGTATGGATATGATTAAAGTAAAAAAAGTATAGGAGAAAAAAGGTATGGAAGAGCTTTTAGAGAGAGTTTTTTCATTTTCAGATGTTGATAAGCTGATTGACTTTATCAGCTATGAACTGCAAAAACCAGTGATACTGGAAAGCGCGGATTTCTTTTTGTTAGCCTACAATTCTTACTATATTAACCATTTTGATTCTGCGAACCAGCAGACTATTTTTTCAAAAAAATGTCCGGTTCAGATTTTTGAGAGGTTTTTGAAGGACGGGATCATTGAAAAGCTGAAAACAGAACCTGAGCCTTTTCGCGTCAATAAAATTGAGAGCATTGGGTTAAATCAGAGAGTAGTCGTGAGTGCGAAGCATAAAGGGGAAGTCATGGGCTACATCTGGATTCAGGAACTGGATCGTGATCTGACAGACGAAGAGCTCGATTTTTTGTACGAGACCTCCTTCCATGTCGGAAAAATAATTTATAAAGCGAACAAGCTGAAACAGGAAAAGGAAGAAAGAGCTGAGGACCTCATCAAACGGGCTATCTATCAGCAATTTATTTCTGAAAAGGAGCTCAGGCGCGAAGCTGAGAGAATCAACACCGTGCTGCCTTCTGTGTTTTCAGTTGTCATCCTGCACGCCGCGAATGGGGATGGGGAAGCGGTGGAAGATTTAAAGGAAAATATCAGGTCTTACCTGAATTTGCGGGATAAAGTCAGTCATGTCTTAACGATAGAATCCAATATTGTCATCGTCGTAGCGAGTTTTTCCCAAAAAAGCTCCGCCTCCTCAGCAGCTGCTGAATTCATTAACAAGCTGTTAACACATTTTCACTTTCAAAAAATTCCTACCCCTATCTATATCGGTATCGGAAACGAATATGATCACATCTTAAAGCTCGGAAAAAGCTATACAGAAGCATTGGAAGTCATTAAAGCCGCAGAAATAACCGGCAACCAGGAAAACATTCCATATGAATATGAGAAGCTCGGTATTTATCGTTATTTAGAAAGCATTGAACAGAAAAATGACTTTTTGGAATACGAGAATAAGGATTTGGCTTTACTAAAAGCGAAAGACCAAGAAAGCAGCACCGAGCTGCTGAAGACGCTGGAAATCTATCTCCTCAACAATTGCAAAACAAAACCAGCCGCAGAACAGCTGTTTATTCACCAAAACACATTAAATTACCGCATCAAGCAGATTCTTGAAATGACATCCATCGATTTAAGCGATTTCAGAACGCGATGCCAGCTCTATCTTGATTTGATGCTGATGAAAAAGAAATAAAAAAAGAAACCAGTACTTGTACTGGTTTCGTCTTCAATTAAAATCCTCTGTAAACATACGGATCATCAGGTTTTTTAATGGTGTTCCAGTCCGTCACTTTCACGACAGGGAGGGTGGATTTGAATGGCTGATAGTATTCTGAGGACAAAGTGCCTTTGATATGAATCCATTCATCATCCTTAATATCCATGTCCTTCGGAAATTCCACTAGCATCCCGTAAACGCCGGAATCAGCGATACAGTGAATAATGCCAAACCGCAATACGAAGAGCTGGTTTTTGTTAATTGCGTTTCCTTTATACGCAAATCCATGAAATTCAATCGTACGGCCGAGAAATTCGCCCGGATAGTTATAAATGGTTTCCATACCCTTTAAGAAATCATCATCGGTCAGAGAAATCTCTTTTTTACCAGAATATTTTTTATACAGCTGTTTCATCTGCTTGTCATAGCTGTCTTGCGCATAATAAAGGCTGGCATCAGGCCGCAGATACTGGGTTTGGGAGTAGTGATCTCCGCTTTCCATGGCCTTAAACGAGAATCCTTTCGTTTTGACGATGGATGAGTCAAGCGTCGCAATCGGAAAAAAGATGCCTGACACCAAAGGGAAAATAAAAACAAGATAAATAAAATACCGCTGATAAAATGGTTTGTTTTGTTCATGATCATGCTCGTGATCATGGCCGCAGCCGCAATCATCGTCATGATGATGCCCGCCTTTTTCAGGCGATTTGATAAACAAATAGGCTTGAACAGCTGTCAAAATGGCCAGCAGGAAGATCGCAATAAAGGACAGATAGGCATATTTCATATTGATATATTTTGTTAGATTTCCTGAGGTGTGCAGATGATAAAAGAAAAACGTAAATCCCATCAGCACCAATAGACGAAACATCCAATCACCCCTTTACCAGTAGTGATCCCGCTAAGACGATCACGACAATATACGTAATCAGCAGGAAAACAAATCGTTTTTTGAAGGCCGCGAGCATCATCAAGAGATTCTTAATATCAACCATCGCACCGAAGACGAGAAAGGCGATGAGCGAGCCTAAAGAAAATGTGCTGCTGAAGGAAGACGCAATAAATGCATCCACTTCTGAACAAAGCGACAAGACAAACGCCAGGCCCATCATCACGAGGGAAGATGATACATCATTCTGTCCGATCGCAAGCAGAGTGGATGTTTTGACGTACGTCTGCATCGCAGCTGCGATAAAGGCGCCGATGATTAAATATTTCCCCACGGAGAAAAATTCATCAATGGCGTGACGCAAGGTCCCTCCCAGCTTTTGCAGCAGGGTGTGGTGATGATGATGGCGATGCCCGGGTTCATCAGGCTTTAAAAGCTGGTTATCCTTAAATTGATAGGATAAGATGATGCCGATGATCACCGAAACGGCGAGCGCCAGTCCGCCCCGGTAAAAGACAACGCTCCATCTATTCCCGAACGCAATATACGTAGAAAACAAAACAATGGGATTGATGATAGGAGCAGTCAGCATAAAAGCAACACCTGCATGAAGAGGAACCCCTTTTAGCAGAAGCCGCCTCGTAATCGGGATAATGCCGCATTCGCAGGCGGGAAATAAGATGCCGGCAAGCGCACCAAATAAGACTGCGAGAAACCGGTTTTTCGGCATGATCCTTGCAATCATTTCTTCAGAAACAAACATTTGAATGATTCCGGACAAAATGACGCCAATCAGAATAAACGGAATGGCTTCTATTAAAATACTGATAAAAATAGAATTCAGCTGAAGAAAAGACGATTGTGCTGTCACAATAAAACCTCCGCTCATGGTAAGCTGCCTCTGATTATATCACGAAAAAAGGCACTGATTGTTTGACGGAAGAGGAGGAAGGATCGTTTCACTTTGGTTAGGATTCTAAGAAATCCAGTGATGCAGCAAACATCCTGCGCGGGAATTATTATTCAGGGCCGGCAAAATGGTTGAACACGGACTCTGGAAATATGATATACTTTGTATTGATATTCATTCTCAATTAAACGATATAACGTTAATGATAGATTTGGAATGGGAGGCAGGACGGATGGCTGAAAATCAAGAGGTGTATGACGTCACGATTGTAGGCGGGGGACCGATCGGGCTGTTTACGGCTTTTTACTGCGGCATGCGGGAGCTGAAAACGAAAGTGATCGAGTATTTGCCGCGGCTCGGGGGCAAGGTGTCTTTATTTTTCCCTGAGAAAATCATTCGCGATATTGGCGGGATACCGGGGATTGCCGGGGAGCAGCTGATCGAACAGCTGAAGGAGCAGGCGGCGACGTTTGACCCTGATATTGTGCTGAATCAGCGAGTGACTGGATTTGAGCGTCTGGATGACGGAACCATGGTGCTGACTAGCTCTGAGGGGGAGAAGCACTATACAAGAACCGTTATTTTGGCTGTCGGCATGGGCACGCTGGAGGTCAATGAGTTTGACAGCCAGGATGCGAGTCGATATGCAGGAAAAAATCTTCATTATAAAGTGGAAAAGCTTGATGCGTTTAGAGGCAAACGGGTCGTGATTTCTGGCGGGGGAGATACTGCGGTCGATTGGGCTAATGAGCTGGAACCGATTGCGGCGTCTGTTACTGTCGTGCACCGCAGGGAGGAATTCGGCGGACTGGAAAGCAGCGTGACGAAAATGAAGCAGTCATCTGTGCGGGTGCTTACTCCTTATCGGCTGGAACATCTCAGCGGCACTGAAGAACGCATCGAAAGCGTCACCGTTTGTCATGCTGAGTCTGGACATACCGAGGAAATCGAGCTTGATGAGCTCATTATTAATCACGGGTTTAAAATTGATCTCGGCCCGATGAAGGATTGGGGTCTCGAGATTGAAGAAGGCCGGATTAAAGCTGACAGACATATGCGGACGAATCTTCCGGGCGTGTTTGTTGCGGGGGACGCGGCGTATTATGAAAGCAAGCTCAGATTGATTGCCGGCGGTTTTACGGAAGGCCCGACTGCCGTCAACAGTGCGAAATCTTATCTGGACCCTCAGGCGGAAAATATGGCGATGTATTCCACCCACCACAAAAAATTGGTTCATAAATAAAAAAGCCCTTTGGAAAAGGGCTGTATCATCAGCTGTGGAGGAGCTTTTTCTCCACTTGCTCATTTTGTATAAACGCAAATAATTGCTCTTGGTCTTGTACGGCAGTAAACCCATATGCAGCGGCGGCCGCGCCATCGCCTATACAGATGACAGGGGGGCGGCTTGCTGACGGTTCTGGTGAAATGCCGATTTCTTCTCCTGCGCTGATCAATTGCTGAGCGGACTGCTTGCCGGGGCAAATGATCATGTGCAGAGGAGACTCACTGATCGTCCGTTCGGTCATTCTGGTGAATCGCTCATCTATGACGTTTTCATGGGTGATATAGCACAAACAGGACTCTGATTTCTGCATTTCTTCTACTGAATGACGGCTGCCGACAATCAGCTTTTTAGGTGAATTGTGATGGTGCTCGGATATGATGAAGCCGCGTTTTATAAGCTCTGCCTTTCCTGCTTCTGACGCTGCACTCAGGCGTGCGGTCAGCTGGCGAATGTCGATTCGTTTGGACGCGAGCGCTTGAAAAAATTCGCTAACCGCACGGCGTGATGTGAAGAAAATATCCTCAAAGGTGCTGATCTGTCCTAGAATATCCTCGTTGGCAGGCATTTTTTCAGTCCGCCATTTTGGCCATTCGATGACATCGGCACCATAATCGCGCAGCTTGTCTGCCAGCGTATGCTCATCTTCGCCATGAGTGACTATCATCATATGCTGCCCGATGAATGGTTTGCTTTCAAACCAGCTGTGTGTTTGAACGTTTACAATATCACCGATGACGATAATGGCGGGATTTGTGATTTGCTGTTCCTGTATTTTTTGATGGATATCCTGCAGCGTTCCTTTTACGCTCCGCTGGCGGCCCCACGTTCCCCATTGAATCACGATGACAGGGACAGAAGGAGATTTTCCGTACGTGATGAGCTGCTGGCAAATAAATGTAAGGTTTTTGACACCCATGTAAAACACAAGCGTTTGAACGCTTCGGGCAAGCCCTTCCCAGTCAAGGTTCGGCGTTCCTTTTAAGGATTTATCATGTGCGGTAATCATGGCGAAAGACGAAGCGAAATCCCGGTGCGTGACGGGGATTCCCGCATACAGCGGCGCTGCGATTCCCGAGGTGATGCCCGGCACCATTTCATAGCGGATGCCATGCTGGTGGAGAGCGTCTGCTTCCTCGCCGACTCTGCCAAACACGCTGGGATCTCCGCCCTTTAAACGGACAACGGTTAATCCCTCCGACGCTTTTTCAATCAGCAGGGCATTGATCTCTGCTTGTTTCATAAAATGGCGGTCCGGCAGTTTTCCGCAATAAATGAACTGGCAGTCTGGTGATGCGTATTCGAGCAGCTTAGGGTTTGCGAGCCGGTCATACAAAATGACATCCGCTTCCTCCAGCGCCTGTTTTCCTTTTATGGTGATGAGCCCTGGATCTCCAGGTCCGGCGCCCACAAAATATACGATTCCGTTTTTCATGATCATGTCATCCTTCCGTCACTGTAAAAAATGAAGGATCACTTTGAAAGTGATCCGGTCTTTGATCAATATACGAGATAAACATATTCTCCTTCGATCAGCGTTTCGTATGTTTTGACACAGCCGTGATCCGGCTCTTGAACGATTCCGTCTTCCAAGGAGATTTTCCAGTCGTGCATCGGACAGAAGACATATTCGCCGCTGACGATACCTTCTGCAAGGACGCCGCCCTTATGGGGACAGCGGTTTTCAATGGCGCGGATGCTCCCGTTTGAAAGCTTAAAGACCGCAAGCTCCTTATCTTCAATATACACTGTTTTTCCTAATTGTTCAGGCAATTCTTCGATTTTTCCGATACATACTTTTGTGACGTCTTTGTTCACCATGTCCATTCCTCCTCAATGTTTGTTTCTGTCATTATGATGTGGTCACGACATTTTCAAATAATTCTTTAGAGGTTTGTTTATCTTCCAGGAAGTCCTTCCACGGATCTTTGCGGACAGAGAGCGTTTCATTCATTCGGTCGTTCAGCTCCTGCCGTTTTTCCGGATCGTTTAAAATATCTTGGACATGGGATAAACCGACGCGCTCTAGCCATGCGGACGTGCGTTCTAAGTAGTTTGCCGTTTCCCGGTAGTATTGAAGATAAGCGCCTGCGTATTCCAAGACTTCTTCATTTGTTTTCACCTTCATCAGCAAGTCGCCGGCACGCAGATGGGTTCCGCCGTTTCCGCCGACGTAAAGCTCCCAGCCTCCGTCGATGCCGACAACGCCAAGATCTTTAATGCCGGACTCTGCACAGTTTCGCGGGCAGGCAGATACGGCCATTTTCACTTTATGAGGCGTGTTGAGTCCTTCAAATTTTTTCTCAAGGTCGATGCCTAAGGCCATGGAGTCTTGTGTGCCGAAGCGGCAGAATTGTTCGCCTACACATGTTTTTACCGTGCGGAGTGTTTTTCCGTACGCGTAGCCTGACGGCATATCAAGATCGGCCCATACCTTTGGCAGGTCTTCTTTTTTCACGCCGATCAAGTCAATTCGCTGGCCGCCTGTCATTTTGACGAGCGGGATCTCGTATTTGTCGACGACATCAGCGATTTTGCGAAGATCTTGAGAGTTGGTTACACCGCCGTACATCCGCGGTACGACAGAGTAGGTTCCGTCTTTTTGAATATTGGCGTGCATCCGTTCATTAACAAAGCGGGATGTTCTGTCATCCTCATATTTGGACGGATTGATCATGCCTAAGTAGTAGTTCAGAGCCGGACGGCATTTGGAACAGCCTTCTGGCGTTTTCCAGCCGAGCACGTTCATGACTTCTCTTGTATGTGACAGCCCTTTGGCTTTGATTTCTTCGACTACCTCGTCTCTCGACAATGAGGTACAGCCGCAAATCGCTTCTTTTTGGGCTGATGCGTCAAAGTCTGATCCCAGCGTATACTGAAGGATGTCTTCTACGAGCGGCTTACAGCCTCCGCATGAGCGGGACGCGCCGGTGCATGCTTTGATTTCATCTGTTGATGAACAGCCCTGTTCCTGGATGGCCTGAATAATTGCTCCTTTTGACACGCCGTTACAGCCGCAGATGATTTCATCATTGCTCATGGCAGCGGTCAGACTTGTGCCGGCTTCTTGGTTGAGAGGCTGTAAAATTGAGATTTTAGAGGTTTCAGAGATATCTGCTTCTTTTTGAATCATCGAAAACAGGCGGTTGCCCTCACTGCTGTCGCCGAATAAAACGGCTCCGACAATCTGATTGCCTCGCAGCACGACTTTTTTATAAATGCCATCCTGTTCATCAAAAACCTTAATCGCTTTTTTCTCGTCTGATTCGTTAAAGTCACCGGCAGAAAAGACCTCGACTCCTGATACTTTCAGTTGAGTGGAGAGAACGGAGCCTTCATAAGGTTTCGTTTCAACACCGCAGATATGTTTAGCGAGCACTTTCGCCTGTTCATAGAGCGGCGCCACGAGTCCGTATGCGATTCCTCGGTGCTCGGCGCATTCACCGACCGCATAAACGTGCGGGATTTCGGTTTGCATATAATCGTTGACAATGATGCCGCGGTTGACTGGAATTCCGCTTTCGGCCCCAAGCGCTGTATTCGGACGGATGCCGACGGCCATGACGACTAAATCGGCTTCAACACTTGTGCCGTCTTTGAATCTGACGCCCTCGACCCGGTCATCTCCGAGAATTTCTTCTGTTTGCTTTTCAAGCAGAAAGGTCATTCCTTGTTTTTCTAATTCGTTTTGCAGCAGGCGTCCGGCCGTTGCGTCAAGCTGGCGTTCCATCAGGAAGGGAGCGAGATGGATAACGGAGACTTCCATACCGAGATTCAGCAAACCGCGCGCAGCTTCTAAGCCAAGCAAGCCTCCGCCAATGACGGCTGCTTTTTTATATTGTTTTGACGCGGCGAGCATCGTGTCTGTGTCTTTTATGTCCCGGAAAGCTGTGACGCCTTTTTTGTCTGCACCTGGAATCGGCAGGATAAAAGGGACAGAACCCGTAGCCAGGATCAGTTCATCATAAGGCTGTATTCTGTCTGCATCGGTGATGACGGTTTTGTTTTCGGTGTCCACTTTAATAACTGTTTCATTGGTATACAATTGTATATTGTTTTCTTCGTACCAGTTCCAATCGTTTAACGTAATATCTTTGATATCTGTATCGCCTTGCAGCACTTTTGACAAAAGGATTCGGTTGTAGTTGGGATGCGGTTCGGAACCAAAAATTGTGATTTGAAATTCGTCTTTTGAAACATTCAGTATCTCTTCAATCGCCCTTACCCCGGCCATTCCATTACCAACAAGAACTAGCTGTTTTTTTCCCATCAGATGATCCGCTCCTTATCAATGTTTTTTTCAGCGTAGCACAGCAAAAAGAAATATTTAAGATGCATGTTATAAAATGTAACAAAAAATACGAAAATTTCTAAAAATTTTATGAAAATTTTAAATAGGTCTGACTCGGACGGCGCATACCTTAAAACCGGGCATTTTACACGCTGGATCTAGGCTGTCGCCAATCAAATCATTTACGTTTTGGGCATCCGCCCAGTGGATGGGAACAAATACTGTGTCTTTTCTGATGTGTTCTGACCATTTGCTGCGGACGGTGATGCTTCCGCGAGGAGATTCGATGTTCACGAGAACGCGGTCTTCGATATTGTAGGCTGCTGCTGTTTTCGGATGGATTTCCATAAATGATTCAAAATGTCTTGCGGCCAAAGAGGCGCTTTTTCTCGTTTGGACACCTGTTAAATAATGAGACATGACCCTTCCGGTCGTTAAAAACAACGGATATTCGGCGGTCGGCTTATCTTTTGGAACAACGGGTTCGTTTGGGATCACACTTAATGCCGCTTTTTGATCCGGATGTGCAAATGAGTCCTCAAATAAGCGCCCGGTTCCGGGATGATCAGGCTCCGGACACGGCCAGTGAATCCCGCCTTCTTGTCTGAGCCTGTCATATGTGATGCCGGAATAATCGGCGATTCCGCCGCGGCTCGCTTCTCTCAATTCGTTAAAGATATCCTCCGCAGACGTGTAGGAAAAATAACGGCCTTTTCCGAGAACGGACGCGATTTCGCAAATGATCTGCCAATCATGCTTTGCTTCTCCCGGGCAGGGGCGGCTCGCTTCCCTCAATGTCACGCGGCCTTCGACATTTGTCATCGTGCCTTCGTCTTCTAAGTAAGAGGATGCGGGCAAAATGACATCAGCGAATTTCGCAGTTTCAGATAGAAACAAGTCGATCGCAACAAAGAATGTCAGTTTCGACAGCGCCTGTTTGACAAGGTTGGCATTTGGGCTGGAGACTGCTGGATTGGAACACATTAGAAACAGCCCTTTAATGTCTCCATCGTTGATTTTTTCCATCATTTCATAGGCTGAGACGCCTTTTCGCGGGAGCTCATCCGGATCGACTCCCCACACTTTTGCAATATAAGCCCGATGTTCTTCGTTTTCGATGGAACGGTAGCCGGGAAGCTGATCTGCTTTTTGGCCATGCTCTCGGGCGCCTTGCCCATTGCCCTGTCCGGTGATCGCTCCGTAGCCCGAGTAAGGCTTGCCGATTTTTCCTGTGATCAGCACCACATTTAAGAAGCCTTTCACAGCTGCGGTTCCGTCGGTTTGCTGTTCAATGCCGCGGGCTGTAAACAGCATGCCGGACGTTTCCTTGGCAAACTTCATAGCGGCCTTTCGTATTTGCTCTAAAGGAACACTTGTCTGCTCGGCGATGTCTTCCAGATTTAAAGCGCCGGTATGCTGTTTGAGCTCATCAAATCCGTTTGTGCGCGTGCGAATGAAGTCTTCGTTTATCAGCTGTTCGTCTATGATGATTTTGACTAAACCGTTGGCAAGGGCTGCGTCTGTTCCGGGTTTGATTTTCAGATGAAGGTCGGCTATTTTGGTCGTCGCTGTTTCCCGGGGGTCAATGGCAATGAGATAAGCACCGTTTTCTTTCGCTTGTTCAAAATACGGCATGATGGTCGGCTGGCATTCCGCGATATTGGTGCCGGCCAAAATGATCACTCGGGTGTGGGGGATTTCCGCTAAGGGATTCGTCAAGCCTCTGTCTGCTCCGAATGTTTGGTTGGCTCCGGTTGCTGAGGCGGACATACAGAGCCGGCCGTTGTAATCGATGTATTTTGTCTGTAAGCCGACTCGTGCGAACTTTCCTAACAGATAAGCCTCTTCATTCGTAATCGAGGCGCTTCCGTAGACAGCCATCGCATCATGACCGTGTTTGTCTTGGATCAGGGTGACTTGCTCTTTTATATAGTTCAGCGCTTCAGCCCAGGAAACAGGCACAAACTCACCGTTTTTTTTGAGCAGCGGCCGGGTGATGCGGGAGGAGTGCAGGGCATGCTGGTGGGCGTTCATCCCTTTCATGCATAAACGACCTTGTGTCGTGGGATTGTCGATGCCGATGGCTGTATACTTTTTCCGTGTGACGACGGTTTGTTCCACAAGCTGCATTTTGCATTGCATGCTGCAAAACGGACATTGGGTGTCGTATGTTTTTTCTGATTGGACGTCTTGCTGTTTTTCGCGGAAATATCTAAGCAGTCGTTCAGTCAAAATGCCTCATCCTTTCTTAAGTGCGCCAGCCTGTATAGGCTGATCTTGTATCAATGACAGGTCAGTTTGAAGGTTTTCCAGCAGCTGCGTACGCAAATCCTGTTCAAATAATACCTCTCTGATATGAATGATGCCGAGGCGGTCAATCCACTGATGAACCGCTTCCGCGTAGTGAGCCGTTTCGCGATAATATTGAAGAAGGCCTTTCATCATAATGGCAGTATTTTCTTCGCTATCCGTCACACAAAACAGCATTCCGGCACGGGCATGCGCTCCCCGGATGCCGCCAGTGTAAATGTCCCAGCCCTCTTGTGTTCGAATGGCGCCGATATCCTGTATAGCTGCGGCGGTGCAGTCTTTTTCACACGACAAGCTGATGGATATGTGATCAGGCATGGAAAGCACGTCAGTATGTCTTTCGATGTGGCTTGCCAGCTTTTGAATAGAGCGATCATCCCCGCACGTACATGCTATGACACTTTGCAGCGAGCGGCGGTGCTGATGAGTGAAAACTGGCATGTGCAGTTCTTTTCTGATGTTTGCAAGGTCATTCGGCCGGATTCCGGAAAGCTTCAGCCTCTGGCCGTGAGTTATTGAAACATTGGGGATGCCGTATGTCTCGATGATGTTTGCGATGTTTCTGAGTTCCTTTGCATTTGTCAGCCCGCCGTACATTTGCGGAATGAGGGTGCATGTATCCTTGGGCGATGTTTCAGGAGACTGGATATACCCAGGCTGCAACAATTCCATGTAATAGTGAAGCGCCGGAACACAAACGCGGCAGCCGTTTTTCGTTTTCCAGCCAAGCTGATTCATTGCCTCAGCAGGATCGGGGAAATGACATCGGTGCAGTTCGGCGATGACTTCATCTTCCGTCAAATCAGTGCAGCCGCAAAACGAAGGCTGGCCGGCTGGTTCTGTATATTCGCTGCTTTCCATGTATTTCAGAAGGTCTTCAACGAGCGGCTTGCAGCCTCCGCAAGAGCCGGATGCTTTTGTGCACTGCTTAACTTCTTCGACCGTTGTTAAGCCTTTCGTGTGCACCGCTTCTTCAATCAAACCTTTTGTCACCGAGTTGCATTGGCAAATGGGTTCAGCGGAAGGCATAGATGCAAATGAAATGCCGCTTTGATCCGGTTCGATCAGCTGCTTTTTGACAATGGAAATGTCTCTTTGTTTAAGCAGGCTGTCGAGAAGCCGCTGTTTATCACATGTGTCTCCGAATAAAATTACACCAGCCAGTTTGTCGTTCTCAAAGAGGACTTTTTTGTAGCAGCCGGCATGTTCATCATGAAGCTTAATGCTCGTCGTGCCTGCGTCTTCGTGCACCTTTCCTGCCGACCACACATCAATTCCCGCTATTTTTAAGGCTGCAGATTGGGCAGAGCCACGATATCCTTCACATGGAGCGCCGCAGATGTGTTGTGCGAGGACTTTTCCTTGTTCATAAAGAGGCGCGACCAATCCGTATACCATTCCGTTGTGCTCGGCGCATTCCCCGACGGCATACACATTCGGTTTGCTCGTCTGCATGAATTGATTGACGATGAAGCCGCGGTTTGCGGCGATTCCTGCTGATGCAGCCAATTGGATATTGGGTCTTACACCAGCCGCCATCACAATCAAGTCTGCTTTTATCGAAGAGCCGTCGCTAAACCGGATACCATCTGCCCGTGGGCCTCCTGTAATGGTTGCTGTGTCTTTCTCTAAAAGAAAGGTTAAGCCTTTTCGTTCAAGCTCAGACTGAAGCAGACGAGACGCTGTTTGATCGAGCTGTTTTTGCATAATGCTGGGAGAGTGGTGAATGACGCTGACATCCATGCCCAAATGCCGCAGGCCGACAGCCGCCTCAAGGCCTAATAAGCCGGCGCCGATGACCGCTGCTTTTTGATAACGTTCCGCCATGCTGATAAAAGCTTGGCAGTCTTCTATTGTCCGAAAGCCGTAAACACCTTCTTTGTCTGTCCCGGGTATGGGGAGTATATGAGGGGAGGAGCCTGTTGCCAGAATCAATTTGTCGTAGGACAGGCTGCGTTTTTGATCTGTGATGACTTGCTGCAAGTCTGTGTTGATTTGAACGACTGTTTCTCCTGTGTAAAGTGTTATGCCTTGCTTGGCGTACCATTCACTGCTGTTCAGCACAATGTCATTGAGCGATGCCTCCCCCTGTAAAACGGAGGATAAGAGAATGCGATTATAGTTGGGATGCGGTTCGCTGCCGAAAATGACAATCTCAAACATGTCACGATGAAGCTTTAATATTTCTTCAATACAGCGAATTCCGGCCATTCCGTTCCCTGCTACAATTAATCTTTGTTTCTTCATTTGCCAGACCTCCTTTGCCTCAGCTTGTAAGTTTTTCTCCTATCAAAAATTATGGCACAATGCTCAGTTAACGCATTAAACGTGTCACATTAGCTTACACATGTCTTTTCCGAAAAAATAAGGTCATATATTCTTGATTCAGAAAATTGAAATTTTTATAGAGTCAAGAAAGGGGAATGTTATGAAGCTGTTGGAACTGAAAACAAGCGGTCACCCGTCCACTTTGCTCTGCTCGTTTTTATACTTTGATGTAAGTTTTATGATATGGGTTATGCTTGGGGCGCTTGGTGTTTATATTTCTCAGGATTTTGGCCTGTCTCCCTTTGAAAAAGGGCTTATCGTGGCTGTGCCGATTTTATCGGGATCTGTGTTTCGGATCATATTAGGCGTATTAACGGACAGAATCGGGCCGAAAAAAACAGCTGTGACCGGAATGCTGGTGACGATGATCCCGCTGCTTTGGGGAACTTTTGGCGGCCGTACGCTGACTGAGCTTTACGCGATCGGCATTCTGCTTGGCGTGGCCGGCGCGAGCTTTGCTGTTGCGCTTCCTATGGCAAGCCGGTGGTATCCGCCTCATTTGCAGGGACTGGCGATGGGAATAGCGGGTGCGGGTAACAGCGGCACCTTGTTTGCGACACTGTTTGGCCCCCGGCTTGCAGAGCAGTTCGGCTGGCACAGTGTGATGGGAATTGCGCTTCTTCCTCTGATCATCGTCTTTATTCTGTTTGTTTTCATGGCGAAGAATTCTCCTGAACAACCGGCGCCGCAGCCGCTCAAAAACTACTTGCAGGTGTTCGGACAGAAGGAAACGTGGTTTTTCTGTCTGCTGTACAGCGTTACTTTTGGAGGGTTTGTCGGGCTGTCCAGCTTTTTGGCGATATTCTTCGTTGATCAATATCAGCTGTCAAAAATTCACGCGGGAGATTTCGTCACATTATGTGTAGCAGCGGGCAGTTTTTTCCGGCCTGTAGGGGGCTGGATTTCCGATCGAGTCGGGGGCACGAAGGTTCTTTCTGTTCTGTTTGTCATCGTGGCTCTTTGCATGGCCGGAGTCAGCAGTCTGCCGTCTCTTTCAATGGTTATCATCCTTTTATTTGTCGGAATGATGGGACTCGGAATGGGCAACGGAGCAGTGTTTCAGCTCGTCCCGCAGCGCTTCCGGAAAGAAATCGGAATGGTGACGGGAATCGTCGGCGCAGCAGGAGGCATCGGAGGTTTCTTTCTGCCAAACATTTTAGGGTCATTAAAACAGATGACAGGCACATATGCCATCGGATTTATCACGTTTTCCTGTATCGCATTGCTGGCGTTTGTGCTTGTGATTGCCGCAGGATATTACTGGAGAAAAAGCTGGAGCGCGGAAAGCAGCCCGGCGGATGTTTGATGTTGGATGGGAGACACGCGCTTGCGCGTGTCTTTTTTTGCTGTTTTCAACTTTCTCTTGATTTTAACTCGTGAACCGATCAGAATAAATAGTAATTATTACGATTTAAAACGGAAGGAGTTTTCTGATTGGAACAACACATTCTGCTCCCGGAAAAAACGGAGCGTCTTCAATATTTTGGGTCGGTCAGTCCCGTGAAAGGGCAAAAGCCTGTGGAAAAGGAGAACATGAAGGATCTTCAGAATATCAGAAAAGACTATTTTTTTGATATTCAGCAAGTAGGTGTCACCAATGTGTCTCACCCGGTCACTGTTGCCTCAGCGATGAAGCCTTGTCAGCAAACGACAGCAGCGAATTTTACCATGACCGCCAGCCTGCAGCGGAATCAGAAAGGCATCAATATGAGCCGATTAACAGAGCAGCTCCAACGCTATCATCAAAACGGCTGGATTCTCACATTTTCTTCTCTTCAGCAATTTACGAAAGAGCTTGCAGAAAACATGGATCAAATCTCGGCTTGCGTCGAAGTGCGGTTTCCATGGTATTTCGAAAGAAAGAGTCCAATGCTTGGGAAAGCGGGGCTGATGCATGCTGAGATGTTGATGTCTGTCACCTATCACGAAGATCAGCCGTTTAAACAGCGGGCCGGTATCTCGGCGAAAGTAACGACTCTTTGCCCTTGCTCTAAGGAAATCAGTGAATACAGTGCCCACAATCAGAGGGGAACGGTCAGCATTTTGGCCGATATTCATCCAACGGCACTGCTCCCAGTCGATGTAAAAGCCGATTTGCTTCACGTTGCAGAATCAAATGCCAGCGCGAGACTGCACCCGGTGCTAAAGCGGCCGGATGAAAAGGCCGTAACGGAAACCGCATATGAAAATCCCAGATTTGTTGAGGATCTGGCCCGTCTCATTGCAGCAGACTTATATGAGCTTGAATGGGTGTCGGCCTTTGATATTGAATGCAGAAATGAAGAATCAATTCATCTGCACGATGCCTATGCGAAGCTTAGGTTTTCGAAACAGGAGGAATGTCTATGAAACTGTCATTCTTATTAATTGCTGTTTTTGCGCCGGCAATTCTGCTGTCAGCCTGTTCTTATCATGCGGAAGAGATAGCAGAATCTCAAATGAAGAAAACAGACAAACACATAGCGGCAGAGAAAACAAGCATTGATTGGACAAAGCCTTCCGGCGGAGAATACCCCGATATCAAGCAGCTGAAAAATGTCTGGATTGATGTGGACGTGAAACAGCAGAAGGCTTATATCAATGCCGGAAGCAAAACCATCTATACCATGATCGTTTCATCAGGACTCGATCAAACCCATGATGATTCCACACCGAAAGGCACATTTCATATCGAGCCTGAACGGGGAGAATGGTTTTTCTCTGAAGGATATCAGGAAGGGGCGGAATACTGGGTCTCATGGAAAAACCATGGAGAATTTCTTTTTCACAGCGTACCCATGACAAAGGACAAAAAAGTCATTGAAAAGGAAGCAAAAAAATTAGGGACAAAAGCATCCCATGGCTGTATCAGACTATCCATTCCAGATGCGAAATGGATATAGGAAAACATACCTGAACACACAAAAGTTGTGATCAGCTGAATAGAAAGCAGTTGACAAAAAGGAAAAAAGAACATACGATTTAAATCGTAATAATTACGTTTTGTTCGGAAAGGAGTTACTCCTATGTATAAATAGCTTATCATCGGCGGCGGAATTCAAGGGTCGACCTTGGCTGTGCATCTGGTGAAGAGCGGAAAGGTGCCTATCCAGGATCTTGCGGTCATTGATCCTCATGAACAGCCCCTTGAGTGCTGGAAGCGAAATACGGCCCGCATTCGGATGAATGATTTACGCTCTCCATCGGTCCATCACATGGATACCGAGCCGTTCAGCCTGCAAACGTATGCGGATAAAAGCCAGTGGCCGGAGGTATTTTTCGGGAGGTATAAGAGTCCCTCTTTATCGCTTTTTAATCAGCATTGTGAAACTGTATTGGATGAGATCCATATTGATCAGGCGTGGAAGACAGGCATGGTGACAGACTTGAGAAGAAAAAACGGATTGTGGGAAGTGAGGACAGATCCCTCCGAAACAATCAGGGGCGAAAGAGTTGTGCTAGCCATGAGTTTTTCACAACAGCCTTGCTGGCCGGAGTGGGCACAGCCATTTCAGAATGACGGCATTTATCATGTGTTTGACAGGGATGTGCAAGGGTTAAAACAGGAAGGCGTAAAAGCGGCAGTTGTGGGCGGAGGGATCACGGCGGCTCATTACGCCATAAAGCTCTCAGATGACGGGCACGACGTGACGATGTTCGTGAGGCATCCGTTCCGCACCTATGATTTTGACAGTGATCCGGGCTGGCTTGGCCCGAAGTATATGAAAAGATTCAGCAAAACGCCAGACTACCAAAAGAGAAGGCAATGGATCATAAACGCCAGACATCGCGGCTCCTTCCCGAAGGACATCTCAAGAAAGCTTGCTGTTTATAGAGAAGAGGGCAGAATAAAGGTCATTCAGGATGAAGTGATATCATGTCAAAAAACAGCTGACGGCCGGCTGCAGATACAGCTGAAGAAAAATGAATCGTCATACACATTCGATCATATCGCGCTGGCAACAGGCTTTGCCTCTGACATCAGCCGATTCGAGTGGGTTCAAAAAGCAGCGCAAGCAGAGCAATTGCCTTTTGCCGGCTGCGGCTTTCCGATTGTCGGCAAGGATTTGCAATGGGGGAACGGGTTATAAGTGATGGGTGCCTTTGCGGAACTTGAAATCGGGCCGACAGCGAGAAATATTTCTGGGGCGCGAAAAGCGGCATTCACCATTACACATACGGCATTTAAATCGTAATGATTCTATTTTGAGAGGGTGTGATCACAATGAAAAAAATTCCGGTTACAGTACTAAGCGGCTATCTTGGCGCGGGAAAAACAACACTGCTCAACAGCATTTTGCAAAATCGCGAAGGCTTAAAAATAGCCGTTATTGTAAATGACATGAGCGAGGTAAACATTGACGCGGGGCTGGTCAAGCAGGAAGGCGGGCTTTCCAGAACAGATGAAAAGCTAGTGGAAATGTCAAACGGCTGCATTTGCTGCACACTTCGCGAGGATTTGTTAGTCGAAGTGGAGAAGCTGGCAAAAGACGGACGGTTTGATTATATCGTAATCGAATCGACGGGAATCAGCGAACCGATCCCGGTGGCCCAGACATTTTCTTATATTGACGAAGAGCTGGGAATCGATCTCACCAAGTTTTGTGAGTTAGATACGATGGTGACAGTGGTCGATGCGAACCGTTTTTGGCATGACTATCAGTCGGGTGACAGCCTTCTGGACCGCAAAGAAGCACTTGGGGAAGAAGACGAAAGAGAAATTGCCGACCTGTTAATCGATCAAATTGAGTTTTGCGATGTTCTGATCTTAAATAAATGTGATTTAGTCAGCGAGCAAGAGCTTGAACAGCTTGAGAAAGTCCTTCGCACCCTGCAGCCAAGGGCTACATTCATTCGTGCTGTCAAAGGGAACGTCAAGCCGCAGGAGATTTTACATACGGGGCTATTTAACTTCGAGGAAGCGAGCGGATCTGCCGGCTGGATAAGAGAGCTGACGGCAGGCCATGCAGCCCATACCCCGGAAACCGAGGAATACGGCATTTCTTCATTTGTTTATAAAAGACGGCTGCCATTTCATTCAACGCGCTTTTATCACTGGATGGATCAAATGCCTAAAAATGTTGTCCGCGCCAAAGGTATTGTCTGGTGCGCATCGCATAACAGCCTCGCTCTTCTGATGTCCCAAGCCGGCCCGTCCGTAACGATTGAGCCGGTATCTTATTGGGTGGCGGCAATGCCGAAGCTTGAGCAGGAGCAAATCAAACAGCAGGAGCCGGAAATATTAGAGGATTGGGACCCGGAATTCGGCGATCGTCTGACGCAGCTGGTGTTTATCGGAACAGACTTGGATGAAGACGCCATTACGAAGGAGCTGGATCAATGTTTGCTGACTGAATATGAGTTTGATTCCGATTGGTCGCTGTTTGAAGATCCATTTAAATGGAAGCTGAATCAATAGGAAAAAGCCGTCTCCTGCGGAGCGGCTTTTTTTAATGAAACGTTTGTTTAAAGATAATGTGCGTATTTCTTCTCAAGGATATTCTGAAAAGCCGCCGCAACGGAGCAGATGGCCCAATAAATGAGCGCGGTCAGAATATACATGGTCATGTAATCAAACTCTCGGCCCCCAATAATTTTCGCATGCTGGAGCAATTCCGGCACCGTAATCATCGCGGCGAGCGAGGATGCCTTGATCAAATCGAGCAATACATTGGCGAGCGGAGGCAGCGCAATACGGATCGATTGCGGCAAAATGATGCCCCTCATCGTCTGCCAATAGGAAAGACCGAGCGAGGATGCGGCTTCCCACTGCCCTTTTTCAACGGATGAAATGGCTGAACGGTTAATTTCCGCAATATAAGCGGCGCTGTTGAGGCTAAAGCCGATCAAGGCGGCCGTAACGGCAGAAAATTCAATGCCGATATAAGGGATTCCAAAATAAAGGATAAACAGGATCACCAAAATCGGAACGCCGCGCATAAAAGAAATGTAGAGACGCGCCGGCCATCTCAGCAGGGCAATCTTAGACATTCTGGCGAGCGATATAAACAGCCCGATTACCGTTCCCGCAAACATGCTGACAAAAGAAATAAGCAACGTGTACCCTATACCCTTTATGACATAAGGAAACGATTCAATCGCCAGCTGTGTGTTGAAAATATATTCCCACTGAATGCTGTACATCATGGCGTCTGATTACAGGTCAACGTCTTGAACGTCGATATCCAGTTTCTTTGATACATCCGCTTTATTAAAGAATTGTTTCGACAGCTTTGTCAAAGTGCCGTCCTTGCTCATCTTTTTCAGCGTCTCGTTCATTTGTTTCTGAAGCTCAGTATTGCTTTTTTTCATGACAAGGGCCTGTTTGTTCGGCATGTACTTGATGTCAGGATGGATCGTGATGTTAAGATCCGGAAATGCCGCGAGTGCCAGTGTCTGCAGGTAATAGTCATTTAAGATGACATCAGTGCGGCCGTTGGCAACATCTTTTAAATACTGCTCGTTGGTCGCGTTATCATAAATGACTTCTTGGGCGCCGTATTTTCTGGCAACGTCCATATAGACAGTTGTCGCTGCGCCAGCCGCTTTTTTCCCTTTTAAATCTTTCAGTGTTTTAATCCCTGATAAATCATCTTTTCGGACAATGGCTGTGCCATATGAATATTTATAAGGAGAAGAAAACGCGAACTTCTTCTCGCGGTCCTTTGTCACATCTATATCATTGGCGGCAGCGTCAACCTGGCCGCTGTTCACCGCTGTCAGCATCCCGTCGATGCCCATTTCCTTGAACTCGACTTTGAGCCCGAGACGCTTAGCCGCTTCTCGAACAACTTCAACCTCATAGCCTGTCAGTTGATCCTTACCTGAATCGGTATCATGATAGGACGTAGGATAAAGTGTGCCGGACGTAGCAACGACGATTTTTCCTTTTTCTTTGATCTGCTCCCAGCCTGTATCCTTGGAACCGGCTTCATCTTTGCCGGAACAGGCTGCCAATATAAGAAAGAAAGCCATTGTAAAGCTAAAGATAACGGCTTTTGATTGTTTACATGATTTCACCTATGTTTCCCCCAATCTGTTAATCAACTAAAAAGATAGCATTGAACATAAGGGGTTGCAATATGTTGATGGCGTTTTCAAAAAGTTCGAATTGTGTATACAAATGAAGCTGCGAGTTTAAAAGCAGCCGGGAAGGGAAGGAGTCATAAAAAAGGAGTTGGCCAAGGATGAAAGCACTGACATACCAAGGGAAAGAGCATGTGGTAGTGAAAGAGGTTGAAGCTCCCCGGATTCAGGATGCAAGAGATGCTATTATCCGCATTACGGCAACAGGTATTTGCGGCTCTGATCTACATTTGTATAAAAACGGGATTCCGGCTGCGCCGGATTATATTATCGGACATGAACCGATGGGAGTAGTTGAAGAGACCGGAAGCGAGGTTCAATCACTAAAAAAAGGCGATCGTGTCGTGATTCCGTTTAACATTGGGTGCGGCGAATGCTTTTATTGCAAGCATCAAATGGAGAGCCAGTGCGACGAATCAAATCCAAACCCGCATACCGATGCCGGCGGTTTATTTGGTTTCTCTGAAGATAACGGCAATTTTCCCGGAGGACAGGCTGAATACTTGCGGGTGCCGTTTGCTGATTTTTCATCCTTCAAAGTTCCTGCCGACAGTGAGCTTAAGGATGAACAGGTCTTGTTTCTATCCGACGTGATGCCGACAGCATATTGGAGCGTGGAGCACAGCGGAGTGAAAAAAGGCGATACCGTCTTGATTCTGGGAGCGGGGCCGATTGGATTAATGGCGCAAAAATTCGCTTGGATGAAGGGAGCGAAACGCGTCATCTCCGTTGATCAAGTTCCTCATCGACTGGAGCATGCAAAACGGACAAACAGCGTGGAAACGTTCAACTTTACAGAACATGATGAGATCGGGAAGCTTCTTTATGATGAAACGGACGGCGGAGCGGATGTCGTTATTGATTGTGTCGGAATGGACGGGACCCCGCTTTCGAAAGAAAAAGCGTCTGAAAAACCGAACCAATTCGGAACCATCAGCCCGATTCTCACCGCGTCTGAAGCAGTCAGAAAGTTCGGCACAGTTCAGCTGACAGGGGCATATATTTCTCAAGCGGACGGTTTTCCGCTCGGCGATTTCTTCACCCGCAATGTCTCTGTCAAAATGGGACAGGCACCGGTCATTCATCTGATGCCGATGCTGTATCAAATGGTTGATCAGCAAGAAATTGATCCTACTGATATCATTACGCACAAATTAAGTCTTGCTGATGCCCCTAGAGCATATGATATATTCGATAAGAAAGAAGACGGCAACATCAAAGTCATATTGAAACCATAATGGGGGAGTTACATGAAGAACTATAAACCGGCCGGATTTTAGATCAGACTAGGAGCTTCATTACTGGATTACATTATTGTCTCGGTGCCCCTTTTGTTGATCTATTGGCTGATCACAGGAAAAGACCCGAACGACAGCATGATCATCAGCCTGGTCGTTTTGCTGTACTCTATTTTGCTGCCGGTATTTTGGCAAGGCTATCTCATCGGAAAAAGGATTTGCGGAATCAGAATCGTAAAAAAAGACGGGTCACAGGTCGGCCTGGTAACCATGATTATGCGAGTCATCATTGCCGGACTGGTTTACGGCATAACCTTCGGGCTTGGCTTAATTGTCAGCCTTTTTATGATTGGGCTGAGAGAAGACAAACGGACGCTGCATGATTTTATCGCAGGAACATACGTGACTTACGCATCACCGGGAGAAGAAGAACTATATACGGACGAACAGATCAGAAAGAGCGAATAGTGGTTCGCTCTTTTTATTTTGTATACATAAAAAACCAAAAAGAAGCAAAATATATGAAAAAAGCTAGGAGGAATAAACTGGATGAAAAAAGTGAAAGTCAATATCATCGGAATGCTCATTGCCGCGGCTGTTATTTCTTTAACTGGCACAGCTGAAGCAGCGGAAAAACAGAATCAGCAGCCGCCTGCAAACGTTACACTGACTGAACAGCAAAAGAAAGAAATTGAACAACTGGAAGCAGACATATTAAAAAAACGCAAGGATGTCATCTCAAAGTATGTAGAATACGGAGTTCTGCCTAAAGAAAGAGGAGATCACATCAAAAATCACATGGTCAAACACTTTGAAATGATGAAACAAAACGGCTTTGTTCCGAAGCCTCATCCTCATCCGCATAAATTTGAAAAGAGACATTAGGCTGTAAGCATCCAATTAAGGTTGGGTGCTTTTTCATTACCGTTAAAAAGAATATACTGACAATATAATATATAATTTGGAATATGAGAACGCATTCTTATGGATCAAAAGATTTTACTTCATATATTCATTTAACGCGAGAGGAGAAGCTATGTTTTTAAAAAGAGTAACACTCCTTAGAGATAAGATCCCGTCCTTTAACAGATACCCATTCACTATCCCTGCTGTAAGTCAATTACACGACATTTCATTTACCAGAGAAGTGACTTTTTTTGTCGGGGAAAATGGCTCGGGGAAATCAACGTTGCTTGAAGCAATTGCTGATAAGTGTGAATTTAATACAGCGGGCGGCAGCCGTAATAATATCTATGAATTGCAGGAGTCAGACTCTCATTTGGGAGATTACATACGTTTATCATGGCTACCTAAGATCACAAATGGTTTTTTCTTAAGAGCAGAATCGTTTTATCAGCTTTCTCTTCATCTTGATGAAGTGGAACGGGATGCTCCGCAGCCATATCTCTCCTTTGGCGGAAGGCCGCTGCACAAGCAATCGCATGGTGAGTCTTTTATGTCGCTGTTCCAACATCGTTTTAAAGGAAAAGCCATTTATCTTTTAGATGAGCCTGAAGCTGCTCTTTCTCCCTCACGGCAGTTAGCTTTTTTGAGAGTCATACACGATTTAGTGAAAGGCGGAAATGTACAGTTCATCATTGCCACTCACTCTCCAATTTTGCTGGGTTATCCGAATGCTGACATTTTCAGCTTTGACGGGGGCAGTATTCATCATACAGAATACGAAAGCACTGAACACGTCCAGTTAACCAGATATTTTCTTGAACAAAGAGAGAAAATATTAGCTGAGCTGTTCCGGGATTAACATCGTGTTGCTATGAAACGCGTTTCATAGCCTATGATAGGCTTATCAAATATTTCAGGAGTGATTAACACAATGATCCATCAACATCCAGAATCTTTTCCGAAACATTTTTTATGGGGCTCGGCTTCAGCAGCTTACCAGGTTGAAGGAGCTTGGAACGAAGATGGCAAAGGCCCTTCTGTATGGGACGTGTTTACGAAAATCCCCGGCAAAACGTTTAAGGGCACCAATGGTGATGTTGCAGTTGACCATTATCACCGTTATAAGGAAGATGTCGCTCTGATGGCTGAGATGGGGCTGAAGGCATATCGATTCTCTGTCAGCTGGCCGCGTATTTTTCCAAAAGGAAAAGGAGAAATCAATGAAGCCGGTCTGGCATTTTACGATAACCTGATTGATGAATTGCTTTCTCATAACATTGAGCCGGTTTTGACTTTATATCACTGGGATTTGCCTCAGGCGCTTATGGACGAGTATGGCGGATTTGAGTCGAGAAACATCATAGAGGATTTTAATCATTACTGCATTACTCTTTATAAACGCTTTGGGCAGAAAGTGAAATATTGGGTAACGTTAAATGAACAAAACTACAATTTTAATCACGGCTTTCTAACAGCTATGCATCCGCCTGGCGTGAAGGACAGAAAACGATTTTACGAAGCAAATCATATTGCGTTTCTGGCAAATGCGAAAGCCATTGAGTCCTTCAGAAAATATGTGCCCGAAGGCAAAATAGGACCAAGCTTTGCTTATTCTCCCGCATACCCTTTAACCAGTCATCCAGAGGACATTACGGCATTTGAAAATGCTGAAGAATTTATGAATAATTGGTGGCTGGACATGTACTGCTGGGGAACCTACCCGCAAATTCCTTTCCGCTATTTAGAAAAACAGGGGTGGGCGCCGACAGTCGAACCGGGTGATATGGAGCTGCTTGCCAAAGGGAAGCCGGATTTTGTAGGTGTCAACTATTATCAAACGATTACTTACGAACGAAATCCGCTCGACGGTGTCTCAGAAGGGAAAATGAATACGACGGGACAAAAAGGGACCAATCAGGAAACAGGGATGCCGGGACTATTTAAAACTAAGAAAAACCCGAACCTAACAACGAGCAACTGGGATTGGACGATTGATCCGGTAGGATTGCGTATCGGGCTTCGCCGTATTACGACACGTTATCAGCTTCCTGTGTTTATTACAGAAAACGGTTTAGGAGAATTCGATAAAGTTGAAGACGGCACTATACATGATGATTATAGAATTGATTATTTGCAATCGCATCTTGAGCAATGCAGACAGGCCATTAGTGATGGAGTCGATTTGATTGGATATTGCAGCTGGTCATTTACTGATCTGTTAAGCTGGCTGAACGGTTATCAAAAAAGATACGGCTTTGTTTATGTGAATCGTGACGAAGAGAATGAACATGACTTGAACCGATTGAAGAAAAAAAGCTTTTATTGGTATCAGGACGTTATTAAGAAAAATGGAGCAAATATATAAAGAGTCCCTGAGAGTATTCCTCTCAGGGCTTTTCATTAGACTGAAACAGCATCAATGATGTAAGTGTCAGCATGCAGATCTGACAGCTCAGCCGGTACAGTGTAGCATGTAAATTGATAGTCCCCTTTAGGAAGGTCAAAGGAGAGCCGTTTGGACATGATGCTTTCAACTTCAATTCCGTCATTTGTGACGTGAAAAGGAACAGTCACTTTTTTTTCATAGGATGCTACTGTTTCTGAACTGTTAAGGCGCAAAAGAATATATACCTTTGAATTTCGCTGTGCCTCAAACGAAATGGCTTCGTCCGCTTCCGCATATCCTTTTTCAATTGCTTCATCTGTCCAATCGATGACTGGCGGTGCGGAACCCTTTTGAAATACAGTAAATTGATGATATGAAATCGTCAGTTCTTGCGGCTTCCATGATTTGATCAATGTGCTGTTCCTCCTCTTTTAACTGTTTACTGAATCGTAAATAAAACCTTTGTGCCGTCAGGGTAATCGGTCAGCTGATGCCCGACCCAGGAGCCTGCGCCGCGATTGTCAGCGGGAGAAATATATTCTACAGAAGCCCCTTCACCGCCTTCTTTGCACATGGCCATTGGCCATTCATCTCGGTCATACCCTGTTTTGGAAGGTACGTCTTTTAATGATTGTTCGCGGCGTTCCTCAGCTCCGTCTCTGTCTATGGTGCACACATCTGAATGCCCCTCACTTATTGCGTCCTTGATATGATTTGCTGTCTCAGGGTAACGCTCAGAAGGGAAGGCCAGTGTTTCGTCATATTCTTCTGTTTGAGACGTTTTTTGATCGTCTGAGAAAAAGTCTCCCTTAATCAGGCCAACAGCTGCAGCTGCTATGACGACTATTACGAGAAGTAAAGTTTTTATAATGTCCATTCGTGATGATCACCTCCCGCGTCAGCAACTTTAAAACTGCTCCAAGAGTAATGCAGAAAGGGCTGGGTGTAAAGATTAAAATTTTTTGTTTTGCCTTAGGTTTATTGCAGAAATCGTAATTTTAGCAGATCGAAATATTCATTTTTAAAAAAATAACGTTATCAAATTGAAATATTGATACTAGATTATAGGCTGTTTTAAGGTTGATCAATCATTTTAAATTGGCTTATGATACCGGTAAGCTCTTCAGCCAATTGAGATAACGTTTCTGAGGCTGCAGTAATCTCTTCCATAGCGGCAAATTGCTCTTCTGTTAAAGCTGCCGCCTGCCGGGTACTCTCTGTTGATTCTTTAATGTCTGTTGTATTGGCGGCAAAGGATTCATTGATTTTTTGCGTACTTGCTGAAATGTTGGTAACAGATGCTGATAAATCGCTGATTTCCGCAGTGATTTCATCTGTTGCGGCTGCAATTTCTTTAAATGCGTCTCTGGTGCGGTGAATCATGTTTACACCTTCAGCAGCTTCTGTTTTCACATGTTCAACAGACTGCGCAGATTCAGTCATATCATTTTTTATCTCAGCGATTAATTTGGAAATCTGTCCGACAGACCGTTGAGATTCCTCTGCTAATTTGCGAACTTCATCAGCAACAACGGCAAAGCCTTTACCGTGTTCTCCGGCTCGGGCAGCTTCAATTGCTGCATTAAGAGCAAGCAGGTTTGTCTGATCGGCAATTTGGGTGATAACGGATAAAATTTGTTCAATTTGTTTAGAACGGCCGTCCAGCTGCTGAATGATCTCTCCGCTTTTTTCAATCGAATGGTGAATGGTATCCATTTGTGCCTGAACATTTGAAATTTCATTTTGGCCAATGTCTGCTTTTGATTGCGCAAGCTGTCCTTTCTCAGCAATGGCAGCAGTATTTGAAGAAATATGCCGTATGTCAGCTGTTGTTTGCTCCAGTGATTTTTCACTGTTTTCGATTCGTGTGATTTGATGCTTGGCACCGTTTGCAATTTGCTGAACAGCTTCTGTGATCTTTTCGGAGGCTTGATTGGTTTCTTCTGCTCCGGCTGAAAGCTGCTGAGAGGCTGATGCAAGCTGAAGGGCGGATTGCTGTACCGTTTGGATTGTCTGATTCAGCTTCATTCTCATCTTATTATAGTAGACACTCAGTTCTGCTAACTCATCAGCGGACTTGTCTGAAACTTCTATTGTCATATCTCCGTTTCCGGCGCTTTCAAAGGCGTATTTTAATACGTTCAGCCGCCGGTTGATTCTTCTGGTGAAAAGCAAAACAAGGATGACAGATATAATAATAACTACAGCAAGAACGATAGCGAATTGAGTGAACAGCGATTGGGTAAGCGATGCTAAAATGCTTTGATTGGCTCCTGTATACAGCATACCGATAATGTTGCCTTCCTTATCTTTTAAGGGCATATATGCTGTTTGATAAGAGGAGCCTGCCACATCTGCTTGTCCGTAGAATTGCTTCCCGTTTTTTAAAACAGCGTCAGTGACCTCAGCAGAAGCTTGAGTGTCGACAGCTCTTTCGCCGTCTTTCATTACGTTGGTTGCGACCCGAGTATCTCCTTGGAAAATCGTTACGGTATCACCTGTTTTTTTGCCAAGCAGATCAACAATTTCTTCATTTCCGTTTATTTGTGTCTCGCCTTTATACAGCTTATCGTTTTTTACCTCCCAGTTCCCTAAAATCACGTCATCAATATACGTGCTGCTTAAAGCAAGATCGCCTTTGGCTTTTTCAGTGGCCATTTTTTTCATGCTGCTTGTAATGTCTTTTAGCATTACGGCGCCGACTGATAGAGAAAACAATAGAATAACTGCGAAGACCAAGCTGAGAATTTTAGTTCCAAGCTTCAGCTTTATTTGTTTTTTCAACATAATTCCTCCCTCTGTTTGTTTGTAGGTCATATTACTTATCGGGTTTTTGGGTGTAAAGTTTTATTTTAGGGGATATTAAAACCGGCCTGATCTCCAGGCCGGCTGTGTGACGCTATTCAAGGTTTGCGTGGTAAGTGAACATGGTTTCAGAATCGAGTCCTTTTTTCTCCATGAGTTTTAAAATTATTGCATCATAGAACAGCAGCAATGTTTGCTCAAATAATGAACCCATTGGTTGCATCGTTTTATAGCTTCCGTTTGACTGGTCTTTAGGAGAGCCAGGCATTTTGACGATGAGATCCGATTGTTTTCCAATGCTCGAATCCGGATTGATGGTTAAAGCGGCAACAATTCCGTGTAAGCTTTTTGCTTTGGCTGCTGTATTGATCAGGCTCTTTGTCTCGCCTGATCCTGAGCCGATAATGACGAGGTCTCCTTTGCGGAGCGGCGGAGTGAGAACCTCACCGGCAATATGAGCGTTAAAGCCCATGTGCATCAATCTCATCGCGAAGGATTTTGCCATCAGGCCAGACCGCCCCGCGCCCGCAGTGAAAATTTGATTGGACGAAAGAATGTGATCGGCAAGCTGATCAGCTTCTTCATTAGAAATATAAGCCGCTGAACGGTGTAATTCATTGAGAATTTCCGTTACGTATTCAGTCGTTTTCATTTTATTTATCCTTGGGCAATAAGCTGTTTCATTTTTGAAGCTGTTTCTGCTTTATCGGCTGCGCTTGTAATTCCGCCCCCAACAATGACAAGGTCAGGGTTTTGTTTGATCACTTCTGGCAGTGTATCAAGTTTGATGCCGCCCGCAATTGCGGTTTTTGCGTTTTTTACGGTATTTTTGATGGTCGTTAATTCTTCGAAAGAGTTTTTGCCCTCTGCTTGAAGATCATAACCAGTGTGGACGCAGATGTAGTCAACACCGAGTGCGTCAATTTCTTTCGCACGGGATTCAATATCTTTCACGTTAATCATGTCCACTAAGATTTTCTTCTTCTGTTTTTTGGCTTCTTCTACTGCGCCTTTAATTGTTGCATCGTCTGTAGCCCCTAAAACGGTGATGATGTCAGCTCCAGCTTCCGACGCTTTCATAATTTCGTATCCGCCGGCATCCATGATTTTCAGGTCTGCCAGGACCTTCAATTGCGGAAATGTTTCTTTTATTTCTTTAACGGCTCTAAGGCCTTCATTAATGACAACCGGTGTTCCGATCTCAACCACGTCGATGTATTGTTCCACTTCTTTGACAAGCTCGATGGCTTCCGGGATATTTACTAGGTCTAATGCCAGCTGTAATTCCATTGTTGATCCACTCCCTTATTCGAATTATTTTTCATTCTATAGGTTCCCTCTTTAGCTGAGAAGTAGGCACTTTGAAGTCAACTAGTTACTTGGAGGATACTGTGAGAAGAGGCAATCAGATTTCTTTCGCTTGGTTTTATGAGTGAGTATAATGAAAAAGAGTCTGCCAAAAAGTAAGTAAGTGATGATACGTATCTAACATACAAAAAGGATACTAAGGGGGGATTTCTTTTGAGCCGGATGGACGACAAAAGGTTTAATTGTGAGAAGGAATTAACGCTTGCGGTGATCGGCGGCAAATGGAAAATGCTCATTTTGTGGCATTTAGGAAAAGAAGGCACAAAACGTTTTAATGAATTGAAAGCTTTGATTCCTGATATTACGCAGAAGATCCTCGTGAATCAGCTGAGAGAGCTTGAGCAGGATATGATTGTTCACAGGGAAGTGTATCCGGTTGTCCCGCCGAAGGTTGAATATTCCTTGACCCCGCAAGGAGAAAGCCTGATGCCTATTCTTGATGCCATGTATGAGTGGGGGAAAGGCTATATGGAATTGATTGATATCGACAAAAATGTCATTAAGGAATCGTTGTAAGGCGCTCTTGGCTAAGGGTGTCTTTTTTTTTGCCTGTTTTTCGGTTTTTGCGCGGTAAACATATGGGATGTAAAGATTGTAAATGGCTTTCAACAATAAATGGGAAATAGCGTGAGATAGCATTTTAAAAATTTTTATTTTTCTGTAAATAATGTTTAGTGGAAATTATTGCGGTATCCCGCAATAATTTCCCAGTTAATAAACTGGAATCTTTTCGGTATCCCGCATGAAACTTTTCACCCATTTTTCGGTGATAAAAACATTTTTTTCATTTAAAGTGAACGTTAGAAAGGTTAAAAATATTGAAAACAATGAAGAAATAGGCAAAAATGTTTCACTTTAGGGCAAGAGGGCTTGCGGTCTTTATCTGCCTGTGCCTGACACCGCAATCAATGCTTACGGCTGGCTATTTTTAGGTCGCTTTGTGTTTTTTGTTTAGATGCAACGCTTTTGAGGAGTGGTACTTTTGGCTTTTTGAGCAGTTAGTTCATTAGATTCAAAAGCTGTCAAAGGATACGAAATAGAAATAATCCTGCACATGTTACAGATTATTGAAGATTAGGGGAGGTAAGATAATATGGAAATAACTTTTTATCCTTTAACGGATGCTCAAAAACGAATTTGGTATACAGAAAAATTTTATCCTCATACGAGTATTTCAAATCTTGCGGGGATTGGTAAGCTGGTTTCAACTGAAAAAATTGACTGGAAGCTTGTGGAGCAAGCGATTCAAGAGTTTGTCCGCAGAAATGACGCAATGCGCCTTCGTTTGCGTCTCGATGAAAATGGAAAGCCCGTTCAATATATAAGCGAGTATCGGCCTGTTGATATAAAACATACTGACACCACCGGAGATCCGAATGCGATAGAATCTATTTCACAATGGGGCCGGGAGGAAACGAAAAAACCTCTGCCTCTGTACGATTGTGATTTATTCCGTTTTTCCCTGTTTACCATCAAAGAAAATGAAGTATGGTTTTACGCAAATGTTCATCATGTGATTTCTGACGGGATCTCCATGAACATCCTCGGAAACGCCATTATGCACATTTACTTGGAATTAGCAGGCGGATCAGAAACAAAAAAAGGAATCTCGCATTCATTTATCGATCATGTTTTGTCTGAACAGGACTATGCTCAATCGAAGCGGTTTGAAAAAGATAAAGCGTTCTGGAACAAGCAATTCGAAACGGTGCCTGAACTCGTTTCCCTGAAACGGAATGCTCCTGCAGGCGGAAGTTTAGATGCTGAGAGATTCTCTCAAGATGTGCCTGAGGCGCTGCATCAGCAAATTTTATCCTTTTGTGAGGAGCACAAGGTCAGCGTTTTATCGGTATTTCAATCGGTGCTTGCCGCCTACTTGTACAGAGTCAGCGGGCAGAATGATGTGGTAACTGGTACATTTATGGGCAACCGGACAAATGCGAAAGAGAAGCAGATGCTCGGCATGTTTGTTTCTACGGTTCCGCTTCGGGCAAACATTGACGGCGGACAGGCGTTTTTTGATTTTGTTAAAGACCGGATGAAGGATTTAATGAAAACTCTTCGCCATCAAAAGTACCCGTATAATCTTCTCATCAATGATCTTCGTGAAACAAAAAGCTCTGTGACAAAGCTGTTTACGGTTTCTCTTGAGTATCAGGTGATGCAGTGGCAGAAAGAAGAAAATCTTGCCTTTTTGACTGAGCCCATTTTCAGCGGAAGCGGATTAAATGATGTTTCGATTCATGTGAAGGATCGATGGGATACTGGGAAACTTACAATTGACTTTGACTACCGTACTGATTTAATGACGCGCGAAGAAATCAAAATTGTTTGTGAACGCATGATGACATTGCTTGAAAACGCACTTACGCACCCGAATCATACGATTGATGAATTGACGCTGATTTCTGAGACGGAGAAAGAGCGGCTGCTATTGCGGGCTGGCGGTGAACCGGTCAATTACCGCAAGAACATGACGATTCCGGCGCTGTTTCAAGAAAAGGCTGAATCGCTTGCTGATCAGCCTGCGGTTGTGTTTGAAAATCGAGCATTGTCCTATCGAACGTTACATGAACAATCATCACGCATTGCCAGTGTGCTGAAAGAGAAGGGTGTCCGTGCAGACAGCCCGGTTGCCGTTTTGCTCGAACGCTCTGAACGAATGATCACGGCCATTATGGGGATTTTAAAAGCCGGCGGAGCCTATGTGCCGATTGACCCCGAGTTTCCGGCAGAGCGCATCCAATTTATTTTGGAGGACTGCGGTGCGGATTTCGTCTTGACTGAATCGAAGGTTGCGTCTCCAAGTGCATCTGCTGAGCTTATTGACTTTGATCAGGCGATTGCAGGCGGTACAGATGCTATTTCGGATGTCAATCTGAACGCTGGTGATCTTGCCTACATTATTTATACGTCGGGAACAACCGGACGTCCAAAAGGAGTGATGATCGAGCATCGCCAGGTTCATCATTTGGTTGAATCTCTGCAGCAGACCATTTATCAGAGTGAGAGCCAGACCCTGCGGATGGCATTGCTTGCGCCGTTCCACTTTGATGCGTCAGTGAAACAGATTTTCGCGTCGCTCCTTTTGGGACAGACCCTTTATATTGTACCGAAGAACACGGTGACGAATGGCGCTGCTCTTGCTGAGTATTACCGCAGATACGGGATTGAGGCGACGGACGGAACACCGGCCCATCTGCAAATGCTGATTGCTGCGGGAGATTTGACTGGTCTTAAGCTCAAACACTTACTGATTGGCGGGGAAGGTCTTTCTTCTGTTGTGGCGGACAAGCTTCTGACATTGTTCAAAGAAGCGGGTGCCGTTCCTCGTTTGACCAATGTGTACGGGCCGACTGAAACGTGTGTGGATGCTTCCGTTCATCCGGTCCACCCGGACAGTTCAGTTCAATCAGCGTATGTGCCAATCGGTAAAGCACTTGGGAATAACCGCTTGTATATTTTGGATCCAAAAGGCCGTCTGCAGCCGGAAGGCGTGGCGGGCGAGCTTTATATCGCGGGTGACGGTGTAGGACGAGGCTACTTAAACCTTCCGGAATTGACAGCTGAGAAATTTTCACAAGACCCGTTTGTGCCCGGTGACAGCATGTATCGTACCGGAGATGTGGTGCGCTGGCTTCCAGATGGAACGATCGAATATTTAGGAAGAGAAGATGATCAGGTCAAAGTTCGCGGATACCGCATTGAGCTTGGAGAAATTGAAGCCGTGCTTCAGCAGGCGCCTGATGTTGCCAAAGCTGTCGTCTTGGCGAGGCCTGACGACCAAGGGAATCTTGAGGTTTGTGCGTATGTTGTGCAAAAGGGGGGAAGCGAATTTGCTCCAGCACGTTTGCGGGAACACGCGGCAAAACAGCTTCCTGACTATATGGTGCCGGCTTACATCACAGAAATCACAGAAATCCCGCTCACACCAAGCGGTAAAGTTGACCGCCGCAAGCTGTTTGCGCTTGAGGTAAAAGCGGTAAGCGGAACAGCTTATACCGCACCTCGAAACGAAATGGAAAAAGCAATCGCTGAGATTTGGCAGGATGTGCTGAACGTTGAGAAAGCCGGGGTCTTTGACAATTTCTTTGAAACGGGCGGTCATTCATTGAAGGCCATGACGCTTTTAACAAAGATTCATAAGGAGACGGGCGCTGACATCCCGCTGCAATATGTGTTTGAGCATCCGACCATCGCCGCTCTTGCTGAGGCGGCCGAGTGTAAAGAAGGCAGGACGTTTGCGGCAATTGAGCCAGCTGAAAAACAGGAACATTACCCGCTTTCTTTGGCGCAGCAGCGGACGTATATTGTCAGCCAATTCGAAGATGCGGGAGTCGGATATAACATGCCGGCGGCAGCTATTTTAGAGGGGCCTTTAGACATTCTAAAACTGGAACGCGCATTTGACGGATTAATCAGCCGCCACGAGTCGCTGAGGACGTCATTTGTGCTTGAAGGCAGTACGCCGAGACAGCAAATTCATGACAGTGTTCAGTTCAACATCGAGATGATTGAAAGAAGCGGCCGCTCAAATGAGGAGGTTATGACTTCTTTTGTCCGCCGGTTTGACTTATCGAAAGCGCCGCTGTTGAGAATCGGATTGATGGAGCTTGAAGAAAACCGTCATATGCTTCTGTTTGATATGCACCATTTGATTTCTGACGGTGTTTCCATCGGCATTATTTTGGAGGAACTGGCACAGATTTACCGCGGTGAACAGCTTCCTGAGCTCCGTCTTCAGTATAAAGATTACGCCGTCTGGCAAAGCGCGCAGGCTGCTGAAGGATACCAGGAGGATCAGGCGTATTGGAAGGAAGCCTTTGCGGGTGAGCTTCCAGTGCTTCAGCTTCTATCCGATTATCCGAGACCGCCTGTCCAAAGCTTTGAAGGAGACCGGGTTTCCATCAAGCTGGATGCGGAGTTAAAGAATCGCCTGTATCGTTTAGCTGAAAAAAATGGAGCCACACTTTATATGGTCATGCTGTCAGCCTACTATACGCTCCTGTCTAAATATACCGGGCAGGATGACATCATTGTCGGCACTCCTTCAGCGGGCAGACATCATTCTGATACAGAGGGCATTGTCGGCATGTTCGTCAATACGCTCGCGATTCGCAGCGAGGTGAAGCAGGATGAGACCTTTAACAGCCTGCTCACACGTGTGCGCCAGCAGGTCCTGAATGCTTTTTCTCATCAGGATTATCCATTTGAATGGCTTGTTGAAGACCTGAATATACCGCGTGATATCAGCAGGCATCCATTGTTTGACACGATGTTCAGTCTCCAAAACGCAACGGCGGGCATTCCGGCTGTCGGTGATTTGACATTGTCGATTCATGAGACCAATTTCAACATTGCCAAATTTGATGTAACGGTTCAGGCAAGAGAAACGGACCAAGGCATTGATCTTGATTTAGACTACAGCACCAAACTGTTTAAACGAAGCACGGCAGACAGGCTGCTCACGCATTTTGCGCGGTTGCTTGAAGATGTAGCGGCTGAGCCTGAGAAACAGATTTCTGAATACAATCTTCTATCTAAAGAGGAAGCCACTTCACAAGTTCAGCAGTTTAACCCGGAAAGAACGCCTTATCCGAAAGACAAAACGATTGTTCAGCTGTTTGAGGAGCAGGCTGCCAAAACGCCGGATCGTCCGGCACTTCAATATGAAGGACAATCGCTCACATATCGTGAGCTGAATGAACGGGCCAACCGTTTAGCGCGCGGCATTCTTTCAATGGGAGCAGGCGAAAGCAGGACAGCGGCCGTCCTATGTGAACGGTCAATGGATATGATTGTGTCAATCCTGGCGGTATTAAAATCCGGTTCGGCTTATGTACCGATTGATCCGGAACACCCGATTCAGCGGATGCAGCATTTCTTCCAAGACAGCGGAGCGAAAGTGCTTCTCACCCAGAAGAAATTAAAGGCGTTAGCGGAAAAAGCGGAATTCGAAGGCGTCATCGCGCTCGCTGATGAGGATGATAGCTATCACGACGATGCGCAAAACCTCGCTCTGCCGTTTGATTCGGCGGCTATGGCCAACCTGACGTATACATCCGGAACGACAGGAACGCCAAAGGGGAATATCGTGACACATGCCAATATTATGCGCACGGTTAAGCAGACGAATTATCTCAGCATTACGGAACAGGATACGATACTCGGCCTCTCAAACTATGTATTTGACGCATTTATGTTTGATGTGTTCGGTTCTCTTTTAAACGGCGCGAAGCTTGTCATCGTTCCGAAAGAAACAGTTCTGGACATGGCTCGTCTTTCTCGTGTCATTGAGCGGGAGAACATCAGCATTCTCATGATCACGACAGCTCTGTTCCACCTTCTTGTGGACTTGAATCCGACATGCTTGTCGACTTTGCGCAAGATTATGTTTGGAGGAGAACGGGCTTCTGTAGATCATGTGAAAAAAGCGCTGCAGACCGTTGGAAAAGGCAAGCTGCTTCACATGTACGGCCCATCTGAAAGCACGGTTTTCGCGACGTATCATCCGGTTGATGAATTGGATGAGCACACGATGTCCGTTCCGATTGGAAAACCGGTCAGCAATACGGAAGTATACATTCTTGACCGCGCGGGACATGTTCAGCCTGCCGGCATCGCCGGAGAACTGTGTGTCAGCGGGGAGGGCCTCGTGAAAGGCTATTACAACCGACCTGAACTGACTGAGGAGAAATTTGTGCCGCATCCGTTTAAAAAAGGCGAACGCATGTATAAAACAGGTGACTTGGCAAGATGGCTGCCGAATGGCGATATCGAATTTATCGGAAGGATCGACCACCAGGTGAAAATCCGAGGACAGCGCATTGAGCTCGGAGAAATTGAGCACCAGCTGCAAAGCCACGATCGTGTGCAGGAGAGCGTTGTGCTTGCCGTCGATCAAGGTGCGGGAGACAAACTGCTTTGCGCGTATTTTGTCGGACAGGGTGAAATTACAGCGCAAGAGCTGAGAGAGCATACGGCAAAGGATCTGCCGGCTTACATGATTCCTGCGGTATTTATCCAAATGGATGAGCTGCCTCTGACCGGAAACGGAAAAATCGACCGTCGGGCGCTTCCGCTTCCTGACGCCAACATCTCAAATGGTGTTTCATATGTTGCGCCGCGCAATGAAATAGAACAAAAAGTGGCAGACATTTGGGCACAGGTGCTTCAGGTTGAACAGATCGGCATCTATGACCAATTCTTTGATATCGGCGGACACTCGTTAGCGGGCATGAAGATGCTTGCCTTGATTCATCAGGAACTGGGCGCCGAGCTTTCTCTGAAGGATCTTTTCCAATCACCGACCGTTGAAAGCTTAGCGCAGGCTATTGCCGCCGCTGAAAAAGGAACAGCGATCAGTATCAGACCGGCAAAGAAACAAGAGACTTATCCTGTTTCTTCTCCGCAAAAACGGATGTACGTGCTCCAGCAGCTTGAAGGAGCGGACACAAGCTACAACATGCCATCGGTTCTGCGCCTGAAGGGTCATTTGGATGCTGAAAGGCTCAAATGCGTAATGAATCAGTTAATGGAGCGCCATGAAGCCTTCAGAACAACCTTTGAAATAAAAGACGGAGAAACGGTGCAGCGAATCTGGGATGAAGCAGCGTTTGATATGGCATATTTCGAAGCTCCAGAAGAAGAGACCGAGCGGCTCGTTTCTGAGTTTATCCGTCCGTTCACACTTGACCGGCTGCCGCTGTTCAGAATGGGGCTGATCAAGCTTTCAGAAACTGAGCATCTGCTGCTGTTTGATATGCACCATATTATTTCTGACGGAGCGTCTGTCGGCGTGCTGATTGATGAACTCTCGAAGCTGTACGACGGAGAAAGCCTTGAGCCGCTTCATATTCAATATAAGGATTATGCCGTGTGGCAGCAGCAGTTTATTCAGTCCGAGCTTTACCGGAAGCAAGAGGAGCATTGGCTGAAGGAGCTTGAAGGAGAGCTGCCGGTGCTGACTCTTCCAACTGATTACAGCCGTCCTGCGGTTCAAACGTTTGAGGGAGACCGGATTGCATTTTCATTAGATGCAAGAAAAGCAGATGCTCTTCGCAAGCTTGCGAAGGAAACGGATTCCACATTGTATATGGTTCTTCTGGCATCTTACAGTGCGTTTTTATCAAAATTGAGCGGGCAAAACGATATCATTGTTGGCTCGCCGGTAGCCGGACGCTCTCAAGCAGACATCAGCCGCGTCATCGGCATGTTTGTCAATACGCTGGCGCTGCGCACGTATCCGAAGGGCGATAAGACGTTTGCGGATTATCTTGGCGAAGTGAAAGAAACAGCACTTAGCGCATTTGAAGCGCAGGATTACCCGCTTGAGGAACTGATCGGAAAAGTTCAGGTTCACCGTGACACAAGCAGAAACCCTTTATTTGACGCAGTATTTTCTATGCAAAATGCGAACATTAAAGATTTAACGATGAAAGGGGTCGAGCTTGAACCGCATCCGTTTGAGCGGAAAACGGCCAAGTTTGATATCACGCTGACAGCTGACGAAACCGGCGAAGGGCTCACATTTGTTCTTGAATACAATACGGCGCTGTTTACAACGGAAACGATTGAACGATGGAAGCAATACTGGATTCAGCTTTTAGGAGCAGTAACAGAAAATCCAAACCAGCCGCTTTCCAGCCTGTCACTCGTCAACGAAACAGAAAAACAAACACTTTTGGAGGCATGGAAAGGAAAAACACTGCCTGTGCCGACAGACAAAACGGTTCATCAGCTGTTTGAAGAAACGGCTCAGCGCCACAAAGACCAACCGGCTGTTACGTATAACGGGCAGTCATGGACGTACGGTGAGCTGAATGCGAAGGCGAACCGTCTGGCGCGGATTTTGATTGACTGCGGCATTAGCGCGGATGAGCGCGTCGGCATTCTCACAAAGCCGTCGCTTGAAATGTCAGCTGCGGTGCTCGGTGTCCTGAAGGCAGGAGCGGCATTTGTGCCGATTGACCCTGACTATCCGGATCAGCGGATTGAATATATCCTACAGGACAGCGGCGCGACGCTTCTCTTGAAACAGGAAGGCATCTCAGTGCCGGACAGCTACACGGGCGAGGTCATTCTTCTTGACGGCAACCGCACAATCCTGAGTCTGCCGCTTGACGAAAACGATGAGGAGAATCCGCAGACCGACACAACCGCGGATCACCTTGCTTATATGATTTACACGTCAGGAACGACCGGACAGCCGAAGGGTGTTATGATCGAGCACCATGCGCTTGTGAACCTGTGCTTCTGGCATCATGACGCGTTCGGCATGACGGCGGAGGACCGCAGTGCGAAGTACGCGGGCTTCGGGTTCGACGCTTCCATTTGGGAGATGTTCCCGACCTGGACGATCGGCGCCGAGCTTCATGTCATTGATGAAGCGATCCGCCTTGATATCACCCGCCTGAATGATTATTTCGAAACAAACGGCGTAACGATCACTTTCCTGCCGACACAGCTGGCGGAACAGTTCATGGAGCTTGAGAACACATCACTTCGCGTCCTCTTGACCGGAGGAGACAAGCTGAAGCGCGCAGTGAAAAAGCCGTACAAGCTCATCAACAACTACGGGCCGACAGAAAACACGGTCGTTGCCACAAGCACAGAAATTCATCCGGAGGAAGGCTCGCTTTCCATCGGTCGCGCGATCGCCAATACGAGAGTGTACATTCTCAGCGAAAGCCATCAGGTTCAGCCGGAAGGCGTGGCCGGAGAGCTTTGTGTGGCGGGACGCGGACTGGCGCGCGGCTATCTGAACAGGGAAGACGAAACCGCGAAGCGGTTTGTCCCCGATCCGTTCGTGCCGGGTGAACGCATGTACAAAACAGGCGATTTGGTGAAATGGACGAACGGCGGCATTGAATACATCGGCCGTATCGACCAGCAGGTCAAAGTCCGCGGCTACCGAATTGAGCTGTCAGAAATTGAAGTGCAGCTGGCCCAACTATCTGAGGTGCAGGATGCGGCAGTGACAGCTGTAAAAGATAAAGGCGGCAATACAGCGATCGCGGCGTATGTCACACCGGAAACAGCTGACATAGAAGCGCTGAAGTCAGCTCTGAAGGAAACTCTGCCGGACTACATGATCCCGGCGTTCTGGGTGACATTAAACGAGCTTCCGGTTACCGCAAACGGCAAAGTAGACCGCAAAGCGCTGCCGGAGCCGGACATCGAAGCAGGGGGCGGAGAATACAAAGCGCCGTCCACTGACATGGAAGAGCTGCTTGCCGGCATTTGGCAGGACGTGCTCGGTATTTCTGAAGTCGGTGTCGGTGACAATTTCTTCTCGCTCGGCGGAGATTCTATTAAAGGAATCCAGATGGCGAGCCGCTTGAACCAGCACGGCTGGAAGCTGGAAATGAAGGATCTCTTCCAGCACCCGACGATTGAAGAACTGACACAATATGTGGAGCGTGCCGAAGGCAAACAGGCAGACCAAGGCCCGGTGGAGGGCGAAGTTATCCTGACGCCGATTCAGCGCTGGTTCTTTGAAAAGAAATTCACGAACAAACACCATTGGAATCAGTCGGTCATGCTTCATTCTGCGAAGGGCTTCGATCCTGAACGGGTTGAAAAGACATTGCAGGCACTGATTGAGCATCATGACACGCTGCGCATGGTCTACCGCGAGGAACAAGGGGAGATCGTTCAGTTTAATAAAGGGCTTGATGCTGTGTCTGTCCACTTGGAGATCGCCAAGCTTGAGGGGCAGGCTATAGATCATGAAGACCGCATAGAGAGAGAAGCGGAGCGTCTGCAAAGCAGCATCGATTTGAATGAAGGCGGCTTGTTAAAAGCAGGCTTGTTCCAAGCAGAAGACGGAGATCACTTGCTGCTTGTGATTCACCACTTAGTGGTTGACGGTATATCGTGGCGGATTTTACTGGAGGATTTCGCCGCGGTTTATACACAGCTGGAGCAAGGGAACGAGCCGGTTCTTCCGCAGAAAACCCATTCGTTTGCGGAGTATGCGGAGAGATTACAAGACTTCGCAAATTCTAAGGCCTTTTTGAAAGAAAAAGAGTATTGGAAACAGCTTGAAGAACAGACTGTCCCGGTGAAGCTTCCGAAGGATCGCGAATCTAGTGATCAGCGAATGAAACATACAAAGACAATCGAATTTTCGCTGACTGCTGAAGAGACAGAACAGCTTACCACCAAGGTGCATGAGGCTTATCATACAGAAATGAATGATATTTTGCTGACGGCATTCGGATTGGCGATGAAGGAGTGGACAGGTCAGGAGCAAGTGAGTGTTCATTTAGAGGGGCATGGACGTGAAGATATAGTAGAAGGCCTGACCATTTCCCGGACAGTCGGCTGGTTTACGAGTATGTTCCCGATGGTGCTGGATATGAAGCACGCGGATGATCTGGCTTATCAGCTGAAGCAAATGAAAGAAGACATCAGACATATCCCGAATAAGGGAGTGGGCTACGGCATTTTGCGCTATTTGACGGCGCCGGAGCATAAAGAAGGTGTGGCGTTCTCCATTCAGCCGGATGTCAGCTTTAACTATTTAGGTCAGTTCGATGAAATGTCGGATGCAGGTTTATTCACGAGATCAGAGCTGCCGTCAGGACAGTCATTAAGCCCGGAAACGGAAAAACCGAACGCGCTTGATGTTGTCGGATATATTGAAAACGGAAAACTGACGATGTCACTGGCCTATCACTCTCTCGAATTTCATGAAAAAACGATACAGACATTCAGTGACAGCTTTAAGGCCCATCTTCTTAGAATCATTGAACATTGCCTATCTCAAGATGGCACGGAACTGACGCCGAGTGACCTTGGCGACGACGATTTGACGCTGGATGAGCTTGATAAATTAATGGAAATTTTTTAATAGAGGTGGCATATGAGCAAAAAATCGATTCAAAAGGTGTATGCACTTACACCGATGCAGGAAGGAATGCTGTATCATGCGATGCTTGATCCGCATTCTTCCTCTTACTTCACACAATTAGAGCTTGGCATTCAAGGTGTTTTTGATCTAGAAATCTTTGAGAAAAGCGTCAATGAACTGATCCGGTCATACGATATTCTCCGTACGGTATTTGTGCACCAGCAGCTGCAAAAGCCGCGTCAGGTTGTGTTAGCGGAACGCAAGACAAAGGTGCACTATGAAGATATCAGTCATGCAGACGAGGATCGCCAGAAAGACCACATCGAGCGTTACAAACAAGACGTTCAGCGCCAAGGCTTTAACCTGGCCAAAGACATTTTGTTCAAGGTGGCAGTTTTCCGCCTTGATGCAGATCAGCTGTATCTTGTCTGGAGCAATCACCATATTATGATGGACGGCTGGAGCATGGGCGTGCTGATGAAAAGCCTGTTCCAAAACTACGAAGCGCTCAGAGCAGGCCGCACACCTGCAAACGGGCAGGGTAAGCCATATTCCGACTATATTAAGTGGCTTGGAAAACAGGATAATGAAGAAGCGGAAGACTACTGGAGCGAACGCTTGGCGGATTTTGAACAGCCAAGCGTGCTCCCGGGCCGCTTGCCGGAGAAAAAAGACGAGTATGTGAACAGAGAATACTCATTTACATGGGATGAGGAACTGGTTGCACGCATTCAGCAAACGGCGAACCGCCATCAAGTGACGGGGCCTAACCTGTTTCAGGCGATCTGGGGAATCGTCCTCAGCAAATATAACTTTACGAATGATGTTGTCTTCGGCACGGTCGTATCGGGACGGCCGTCTGAAATCAACGGAATTGAAACAATGGCGGGGCTCTTTATCAATACCATTCCGGTGCGTGTAAAGGTTGATCAGCAGTCTACATTCGCTGATATTTTTACAGACGTTCAGCAGCATGCGGTGGAGGCGGAGCGCTACGATTACGTGCCGCTTTACGAGATTCAAAAACGTTCAGCCTTGGACAGCAGTCTTTTGAACCATCTCGTCGCTTTTGAAAATTATCCGCTTGATCAAGAGCTTGAAAACGGCAGCATGGAAGACCGGCTCGGGTTCTCTATTAAGGTTGAGAGCGCATTTGAACAAACAAGCTTTGATTTCAACCTCATTGTTTACCCGGGTAAAACCTGGACCGTCAAAATCAAATATAACAGCGCTGCATTTGATTCTGCTTTTATTGAACGGACAGCAGGACATCTCACCCGCATGATGACAGCCGCTGTTGAGCGGCCGGACGCTTTTGTGCGTGAGCACGGGCTTGTGGGAGAAGAAGAGCAGCGGCAAATTGTGGAGACCTTTAACAGCACTTCATCAGAACTCCCTGAAGGAATGGCTGTTCATCAAGTATTTGAAGAACAAGCAAAGCGGACACCGGCAAGTACTGCCCTCGTATGTGAAGGAGCCGAGCTGACATACCGCGAGCTGAACGAAGCAGCGAACCGCCTGGCGAGAAAGCTCATCGGGCAAGGTCTTCAAAAGGGTGAAACAGCAGCCATTATGAATGACCGTTCGGCAGACACTGTTGCCGCCATGCTGGCTGTTTTAAAAGCAGGCGCCGCATATGTGCCGCTTGATCCCGCACTTCCGGAGGATCGGCTCCGTTTCATGGCGGAGGACAGCTCAATTCGGATCGCTTTAGCTGGAGAGGCATATACAAAACAGGCAAATCAGCTGCAAGTACCGGTTCTCCCGCTGGAAGGCGTCTTTGAAGGGAATGAAACGGCAGACAATCTGAATCTGCCCGCCGATCCGTCTGACCTGGCTTACATCATGTACACGTCAGGTTCGACCGGAAAACCGAAAGGCGTCATGATCGAACATAAAAGCATTCTGCGTCTCGTTAAAAATGCAGGATACGTTCCTGTTCATGAAGAAGACCGCATGGCGCAAACGGGAGCTGTCAGCTTTGATGCCGGTACATTTGAGGTCTTTGGCGCGCTGCTGAACGGCGCTGCGCTTTATCCGGTGAAAAAAGAGACACTGCTTGACGCGACACGGTTTTCAGCGTTCCTCCGTGAACAGAGAATTACGACGATGTGGCTGACCTCGCCATTATTCAACCAGCTGGCTGCAAAGGATGCCGGCATGTTCGGCACACTGCGCCATTTAATCATCGGCGGAGACGCGCTCGTGCCGCATATTGTAAGTAAAGTGAAACAGGCATCGCCGTCGCTTTCTCTGTGGAACGGGTACGGCCCGACAGAAAATACGACATTTTCTACAAGCTTTCTGATTGATCGCGAGTACAGCGGTTCAATTCCAATCGGGAAGCCAATCGGAAATTCCACTGCATACATCATGGATGAGCAGCAGCGCCTGCAGCCCATCGGCGCGCCCGGTGAACTGTGTGTCGGGGGAAGCGGCGTGGCACGGGGCTACGTCAACCTCCCAGAGCTGACGAAGAAGCAATTTCTCGAAGATCCATTCAGACCGGGTGAAAAAATGTATCGAACTGGCGACTTGGCGAGATGGCTTCCGGACGGGAATATCGAGTTTTTAGGAAGAATTGATAACCAGGTGAAGGTGCGCGGGTTCCGGATTGAGCTTGGGGAGATCGAAACCAAATTGAACATGGCCGAACATGTGACAGAGGCTGCCGTGATCATTCGCAAAAACAAAGCGGATGAAAATGAAATCTGCGCGTACTTTACAGCGGATCGCGAAGTGTCTGTGAGCGGGCTGAGAAAAACGCTGTCTCAATCATTGCCTGACTATATGGTTCCTGCCCATTTGATCCAGATGGACAGCCTGCCGCTCACGCCAAACGGAAAAATCAATAAAAAAGAACTGCCTGCGCCTCAATCAGACGCTGTGCAGTCTGAATATGCAGCACCCAAAACAGAGAGTGAAAAGAAATTAGCGAAGATTTGGGAAGGGATACTCGGCGTTAAAGCAGGCGTTACAGATAACTTCTTTATGATCGGCGGACATTCTCTGAAAGCCATGATGATGACTGCGAAAATTCAAGAGCATTTCCACAAGGAAGTACCGATTAAAGTGCTTTTTGAAAAGCCGACCATTCAAGAACTGGCACTGTATTTGGAAGAGAGCGAAAGCAAGGAGGAGCAGACGTTTGAACCGATCAGGCAAGCACCTTATCAGCAGCATTATCCTGTTTCCCCGGCCCAGCGGAGAATGTACATCCTCAATCAGCTTGGACAAGCAAGCACAAGCTACAACGTCCCTGCTGTACTTTTGCTGGAGGGAGAAGTAAACAAAGACCGGCTTGAACATGCGATTCAGCAATTAATCAGCCGGCACGAAATTCTCCGTACGTCGTTTGACATGATAGACGGAGAAGTCGTACAGACCGTTCATAAAAACATATCGTTCCAGCTGGAGGCTGCCAAGGGACGGGAAGAAGACGCGGAAGAGCTGATCAAATCGTTTATTCAGCCGTTTGAGTTAAACCGCGCGCCGCTCGTCCGTTCGAAGCTTATCCAGCTTGAAGAAGAACGCCATCTGCTGCTCATTGATATGCACCATATCATTACAGACGGCAGCTCGACAGGCATTCTCATCGGCGATCTCGCCAAAATCTATCAAGGCGCAGATCTGGAGCTCCCGCAGATTCACTATAAAGATTACGCTGTCTGGCAAAAAGAACATGCGGATCATCAAAAGGATGAAGCATACTGGCTGGATACGTTTAAAGGCGAGCTGCCGGTTCTTGATCTTCCGGCGGATTTCCCGCGGCCTGCAGAACGGAGCTTTTCCGGGGAGCGCGTCATGTTCGGGCTGGATAAACAAATCACAGCTCAAATCAAATCGCTGCTGTCAGAAACAGACACAACAATGTACATGTTCCTTTTAGCCGCATTTCATGTACTGCTCTCTAAGTACGCGTCACAGGATGACATCATCGTCGGCTCACCGACTGCGGGCAGAACGCATCCTGATCTGCAAGGTGTGCCGGGTATGTTTGTCAACACGGTGGCATTACGGACAGCGCCTGCGGGGGATAAAACCTTTGCACAATTCCTAGACGAAGTCAAAACGGTCAGTCTGCAAGCATTCGAGCACCAAAGCTATCCGCTTGAGGAACTGATTGAAAAACTGCCGCTCACAAGGGACACAAGCCGAAGCCCGCTGTTCAGCGTCATGTTCAACATGCAGAACATGGAGATTCCTTCTTTGAAATTAGGAGATTTGAAGATTTCTTCCTATTCCATGCTTCATCACGTGGCGAAATTTGATCTGTCCTTGGAAGCTGTCGAACGGGAAGAAGAAATCAGTTTAAGCTTTGACTACGCAACTGCCTTGTTTAAAGACGAGACGATCCGCCGCTGGAGCAGCCACTTCGTCAATTTGATCAAAGCAGCTGCGGTTAATCCGAACGTACGGCTGTCTGATTTGGAGATTCTTTCACCAGTTGAAACGGCAGCTTTGCTTGAAGAGAAAAAACAAACCACTCATTCTGGCAATGACACGTTTGCGTCACTTTTCGAAAAACAGGTGCAGCAAACACCTGATCATCCGGCTGTGATTTCTGGCGGAAACCAGCTGAGCTATCGTGAACTCGATGAACAGGCGAACCAGCTGGCGCATCATTTGCGCGCGCACGGGGCAGGAAGTGAAGACATCGTAGCCGTCGTCATGGATCGTTCAGCTGACCTAATGACAGCTGTTCTTGGTGTCATGAAGGCGGGAGCAGCTTTCCTTCCGATTGATCCAGATACGCCTGAGGAACGAATCCGCTATTCATTAGAAGACAGCGGTGCGAGATTTACAGTCGTGAATGAAAGAAATATGACTGCCATAGGGCAATATCAAGGAACCGTCATCAACATCGATCAAGCGGATTGGCGGAACGAAAGCAAGGAGCGTCCGGAACCGATTTCTGGGCCTAAGAATCTTGCATATATCATTTACACATCCGGCACGACCGGGAAGCCGAAGGGTGTGCAGATTGAGCATCGCAATCTGACAAACTATGTTTCTTGGTTTAGCAAAGAGGCAGGGCTGGCTGAAACGGATAAGTCTGTCTTGCTTTCGTCTTACGCATTCGACTTGGGGTATACAAGCATTTTCCCTGTGCTTCAAGCAGGCGGTGAGCTTCACATTGTGCCGAAAGAAACATATACGGCGCCCGATCAGATTGGCCGTTATATCAAGGAGCACGGCATCACGTATATCAAGCTGACACCGTCCCTGTTCCATACGATGGTGAACACAGCCAGCTTTACAAAGGAGCCGCACTTTGAATCCCTGCGCTTGATTGTGTTGGGAGGAGAAAAGATCATTCCGGCTGATGTTTTAGCTTTCAGCAAGGTATATCAGCATACCGAATTTATCAATCACTACGGTCCGACCGAAGCAACGATCGGCGCCATTGCCGGACGGGTTGACCTGAGTGAACCTGACACATTCGCGAAACGGCCGACAATCGGACGGCCGATTGCCAATACCGGCGCACTTGTCTTAAATGAATCATTGAAGCTTGTGCCTTCGGGAGCAAGCGGCCAGCTATATATCACGGGGCAGGGGCTTGCCAGAGGATATCTCAGCCGTCCTCAGCTCACATCCGAGAAATTTGTGGAAAACCCGTATGCGCCGGGCAGCCTGATGTACAAGACCGGAGATGTCGTCCGGAGACTGGCTGACGGCACGATTGAATTTATCGGCCGGGCTGATGATCAGGTGAAAATCCGCGGCTACCGCATAGAGCCGAAAGAAATTGAAACGATCATGCTCAGCCTCAGCGAAGTTCAGGAAGCGGTTGTGCTTGCGGTTTCTGAGGGCGGGCTTCAGGAGCTTTGCGCGTATTATACGTCGGATCAAGCCATTGAAAAAGCAGAGCTCCGGAAACAGCTTTCACAAATACTGCCGTCTCATATGATCCCTGCCTTCTTTGTGCAGGTGGACGCTATCCCGCTCACGGCAAATGGGAAAACCGACAGAAACGCATTGCCGAAGCCGAACGCAGCGCAATCCGGATATGAAGCGTCAGCTGCTCCGGAAACAGCGCTTGAAGAAAGCCTTTGCCGCATCTGGCAGAAAACACTCGGCATTGAAGCGATCGGAATCGATGACAACTTCTTCGATTTAGGCGGCCATTCACTAAAAGGAATGATGCTCATCGCCAATATACAGGCAGAATTGGAGAAAACCGTGCCGCTTAAAGCGCTGTTCGAGCAACCGACTGTACGCCAGCTGGCGGCTTATATGGAGGAATCGGCAGCATCAGGCGGCTATCACATGCTGAAGCCTGCTGACAAACAGGATGTGTATCCATTGTCATCCGCGCAGAAACGGATGTACGTGCTCAATCAGCTTGACCGGCAGACGATCAGCTATAATATGCCATCGGTTCTTCTTATGGAAGGCGAGCTTCATATTTCGCGCCTGCGGGAATCACTCAACCAGCTCGTAAACCGTCATGAATCATTGCGCACGTCATTTACGGAAGCAGACGGAGAGCCTGTCCAGCGCATTGTTGAGGAGGCTTCAATTGATCTTCACGTGTTTGATGCAGAAGAGGGCGAGGCGGAACAGAAGATTAAAGAATTTATCCGGCCATTCGACTTAAGCGGCGCTCCGCTCATTCGCGCGGCATTACTCCGAATCGCAGACCAAAAACATCTGCTTCTATTGGATATGCATCATATTATCGCGGATGGTGTATCAAGAGGTATTTTTGTTAAAGAATTGGCACTGCTTTATAAAGGCGAACAGCTTCCGGAGCCGAAGCTTCATTATAAAGATTTCGCTGTTTGGCAAAATGAAGCCGGACAGAAAGAACGGATGAAGGAGCATGAGCAATACTGGCTTTCAGTTCTCTCAGGCGAACTGCCGGAGCTTGACCTTCCGCTCGATTACACCCGACCGCCTGTTCAAAGCTTTGAAGGGGATACCGTCCGTTTCCGTACGGAAAGCGGAACGGCAAAGGCGATTGAGAAACTGCTAGCAGAAACGGGAACGACTTTGCATATGGTGCTTCACACCGTCTTCCATGTCTTTTTAAGCAAAATCTCCGGACAGCGGGATATCGTGATCGGCTCGGTTACAGCAGGCCGCACGAATGCCGACGTGCAAAACATGCCGGGGATGTTCGTCAATACGCTCGCACTGAGAATGGAAGCAAGGGAAGAGCAGACGTTTGCAGAGCTTCTGGAGCAAGCGAAGGAGACAAATCTGTCAGCACTTGAGCATCAGGAGTATCCGTTTGAAGACTTGGTCAACCAGTTAGACCTCCCTCGGGATATGAGCCGGAATCCTTTGTTTAACGTGATGGTTACGACAGAAAACCCTGATAAAGAACAGCTTGAGCTGCAAGATCTCACGATTTCACCTTATGAGGCACATCAAGGAACATCCAAGTTTGACCTCACATTAGGCGGTTTCGCTGACGAAAACGGCATCGGTCTGCAGCTGGAATATGCGACTGACTTATTCTCAAGAGAAACTGCTGAGCAATGGAGCGAATACGTCCTGCGATTATTGCGGGCTGTGGCGGAAAATCCAAACCAGCCGCTTTCCGGCCTGTCACTCGTCAACGAAACAGAAAAACAAACGCTTCTGGAGGCATGGAGAGGGAAAACACTGCCTGTGCCGACAGACAAAACGGTTCATCAGCTGTTTGAAGAAACGGCTCAGCGCCACAAAGACCAACCGGCTGTTACGTATAACGGGCAATCATGGACGTACGGTGAGCTGAATGCGAAGGCAAACCGTCTGGCGCGGATTCTGATCGACTGCGGCATCGGCGCGGATGAACGCGTGGGTATTCTCACGAAGCCGTCGCTTGAAATGTCCGCTGCGGTGCTCGGTGTCCTGAAGGCAGGAGCGGCATTTGTGCCGATTGACCCTGACTATCCGGATCAGCGGATTGAATATATCCTACAGGACAGCGGCGCGACGCTTCTCTTGAAACAGGAAGGCATCACAGTGCCGGACAGCTACACGGGCGAGGTCATTCTTCTTGACGGCAACCGCACGATCCTGAGTCTGCCGCTTGATGAAAACGATGAGGAAAATCCGCAGACCGACACAACCGCGGATCACCTTGCTTATATGATTTATACGTCAGGAACAACCGGACAGCCGAAGGGTGTTATGATCGAGCACCATGCGCTTGTGAACCTGTGCTTCTGGCATCATGACGCGTTCGGCATGACGGCGGAGGACCGCAGTGCGAAGTACGCGGGCTTCGGGTTCGACGCTTCCATTTGGGAGATGTTCCCGACCTGGACGATCGGCGCCGAGCTTCATGTCATTGATGAAGCGATTCGCCTTGATATCACCCGCCTGAATGACTATTTCGAAACGCATAACGTCACAATCACGTTCCTGCCGACTCAGCTGGCGGAACAGTTCATGGAGCTTGAGAACACGTCACTCCGCGTGCTTTTGACCGGAGGGGACAAGCTGAAGCGTGCGGTTAAGCAGCCGTACACGATTGTCAACAACTACGGGCCGACCGAAAACACTGTCGTTGCGACGAGCACAGAAATCAATCCGGAGGAAGGCTCGCTTTCCATCGGGCGCGCGATCGCCAATACGAGAGTGTACATTCTCAGCGAAAGCCATCAGGTTCAGCCGGAAGGCGTGGCCGGAGAGCTTTGTGTGGCGGGACGCGGACTGGCGCGCGGCTATCTGAACAGGGAAGACGAAACCGCGAAGCGGTTTGTCGCCGATCCGTTCGTGCCGGGTGAACGCATGTACAAAACAGGCGATTTGGTGAAATGGACGGGCGGCGGCATCGAATACATCGGCCGGATCGACCAGCAGGTCAAAGTCCGCGGCTACCGAATCGAGCTGTCAGAAATTGAAGTGCAGCTGGCCCAGCTTTCTGAGGTGCAGGATGCGGCAGTGACAGCTGTAAAAGATAAAGGCGGCAATACAGCGATCGCGGCGTATGTCACACCGGAAACAGCTGACATAGAAGCGCTGAAGTCGGCGCTCAAGGAAACTCTGCCAGACTACATGATCCCGGCGTTCTGGGTGACATTAAACGAGCTTCCGGTTACCGCAAACGGAAAAGTAGACCGCAAAGCACTTCCGGAGCCGGACATCGAAGCAGGAAGCGGAGAATACAAAGCACCGTCCACCGACATGGAAGAGCTGCTTGCCGGCATTTGGCAGGACGTGCTCGGTATTTCTGAAGTCGGTGTCGGCGACAATTTCTTCTCGCTCGGCGGAGATTCTATTAAAGGAATCCAGATGGCGAGCCGCTTGAACCAGCACGGCTGGAAGCTGGAAATGAAGGATCTCTTCCAGCACCCGACGATTGAAGAACTGACACAATACGTGGAGCGTGCCGAAGGCAAACAGGCAAACCAAGGCCCGGTGGAGGGCGAAGTTATCCTGACGCCGATTCAGCGCTGGTTCTTTGAAAAGAATTTCACGAACAAACACCACTGGAATCAGTCGGTCATGCTTCATTCTGCGAAGGGCTTCGATCCTGAACGGGTTGAAAAGACATTACAGGCACTGATTGAGCATCATGACGCGCTTCGCATGGTCTACCGTGAAGAAAACGGCGACATCATTCAAGCGTATAAACGGATAGACGAATGCGAGGTCAGCTTCGAAATCGTTGATCTGTACGGCTCAGATGAAGATATGCTGAAAAGCCAGATTAAGGTTCTCGCTGACAGTCTGCAAAGCAGTCTCGACCTGCAAAACGGTCCGCTTCTGAAAGGGGAGCTGTACCGCACGGAAGCAGGGGATCATCTGCTCATCGCTGTACACCATCTCGTGGTCGACGGCGTATCATGGCGGATTTTACTTGAGGACTTTGCATCAGGCTACGTGCAGGCTGAGAACGAAGAGAAAATCGTCTTCCCGCAAAAAACGAACTCCTTCAAGGATTGGGCGGAAGAATTGGCGGCATTCAGCCAATCAGCACACCTTTTGCAGCAGGCTGAATACTGGGCGCAAATTGACGCTGAAGAGGTTTCTGCTGTACCGAAGGATGATGAAACAGAGGAGCGGGTTGTCAAACATACATCATCCGTCATCTGCGAATTAAATGAAGAAGACACTAAACATCTCTTAACAGATGTTCATCAGCCATATGGAACCGAGATCAATGATATTCTCCTCAGTGCGCTCGGATTAACGATGAAAGAATGGACAGACGGTGTCAAAATCGGCATCAATCTTGAGGGGCACGGACGGGAAGACATCATCCCGAATGTGAACATCTCCAGAACGGTTGGCTGGTTTACGGCACAATATCCTGTTGTGCTCGACATGTCTGAAACAGATGTCTCAGCGGTCATCAAAGCAGTCAAAGAAAACCTGCGCCGCGTTCCGGACAAAGGTGTCGGATACGGCATTCTCCGCTACTTTACAGAACAAGCGGAAGCGCAAGGCTTCACACCGGAAATCAGCTTTAACTATTTAGGCCAATTCGACAGTGAAGTGAAAACGGATTTCTTTGAACCGTCCGCTTTCGATATGGGACGCCAAGTGAGCGAAGAATCAGAAGCCCTGTACGCTTTAAGCTTCAGCGGCATGATCCGAAACGGACGTTTTGTCCTTTCTTGCTCCTACAATGAGAAGGAATATGAAAGAGCAACGGTCGAAGCACAAATGGAGCGGTTTAAAGAAAATCTCCTCCTGATCATCCGCCATTGTACGGAAAAAGAGGACAAGGAATTCACACCGAGCGACTTCAGTGCGGGAGACCTTGAAATGGATGAGATGGGCGATATCTTTGACATGCTTGAGGAGAATTTGAAATAAAAACGCAAGGGAATTACAGAAGGCGGGAGCGAAACATATGAGTCAATTTAGCAAAGATCAGGTTCAAGATATGTATTACCTATCGCCGATGCAGGAGGGGATGCTGTTTCATACCATCCTTAATCCAGGCCAGAGCTTTTACCTTGAACAAATTACGATGAAAGTAAAGGGCGACTTCAATATCAAATGCCTTGAAGAAAGCATGAATGTCATCATGGACCGGTACGATGTATTTCGTACCGTGTTCATTCACGAAAAAGTAAAAAGGCCCGTTCAAGTCGTATTAAAAAAACGTCAATTTCATATAGAAGAAATGGATCTGACACGTTTATCCGAAAGTGAGCAAACGGACAAAATCAATGAATACAAAGCACAGGATAAGATCAAAGGCTTTGATTTAACGCGGGATATTCCGATGAGGGCAGCCATCTTCAAAAAAGCTGACAACAGCTTTGAATGGGTGTGGAGCTACCACCACATTATTTTGGACGGATGGTGCTTCGGCATCGTCGTGCAGGATCTGTTTAAGGTATACAACGCCCTGCGCGAACAAAAGCCGTACAGTCTGCCGCCTGTCAAACCGTATAAGGAATACATCAAGTGGCTTGAAAAGCAGGATAAACAAGCATCGCTCCGCTACTGGCGCGAGTACTTGGAAGACTTTGAAGGACAGGCGACGTTTGCGGAACAAAGAAAGAAACAAAAGGAAGGGTACGAACCGAAAGAACTTCTCTTCTCACTGCCGGAAGCGGAAACAAAAGCTTTTACAGAGCTTGCGAAATCTCAGCACACCACTTTGAGTACCGCTTTGCAGGCAGTCTGGAGCGTACTGATCAGCCGTTATCAGCGGTCTGACGATTTGGCTTTCGGTACAGTCGTTTCCGGGCGTCCCGCGGAAATCAAAGGCGTTGAACATATGGTCGGCCTGTTTATCAACGTTGTTCCAAGAAGAGTGAAATTGGCTGAAAACATGACATTCAACGGTTTGCTCAAGCAGCTTCAGGAGCAGTCACTTGAGTCAGAACCGCATCAATATGTGCCGCTTTATGACATCCAAAGCCAAGCCAACCAGCCGAAATTGATTGACCACATCATCGTGTTTGAAAATTATCCGCTTCAGGATGCAAGCAATGAAGAAAGCGGACAAAACGGATTCGATATGGAGGATGTCCATGTATTTGAGAAGTCAAATTACGATCTCAATTTGATGGCCTCCCCGGGTGAAGAAATGCTGATCAAGCTTGCCTATAATGAGAATGTGTTTGATGAAGCGTTTATGCTGCGCTTAAAATCCCAGCTTCTCACAGCGATTCAGCAGCTTATTCAGCATCCGGATCAGCCTGTCAGCACCATTGATTTCATTGACGAAAAAGAAAAAGAGTACTTGCTTAACGGCTTAAATCCGGCACCTCAAATGTGTGAGCCAAAACCTCTGACGGATTGGTTCAAGGAGGCGGTGGACGTCAATCCAAGTGCACCGGCGCTCACATTTGCAGGCCGAACGCTGTCCTATCACGAATTAGACGAGGAAACGAACCGCCTCGCACGCCGTTTGCAAAAGCAAGGGGCAGGCAAAGGCTCAGTTGTTGCATTGTACACGAAGCGCTCGCTGGAACTGGTGATTGGGATTCTCGGTGTGTTAAAAGCGGGAGCTGCTTATGTGCCGGTTGATTCTAAGCTGCCGGATGACCGAATTTCATATATGCTGACCGACAGCGGGGCGGCATGTCTGCTTACACATCAAGAGATGAAAGAGCAAGCGAGTCAGCTGCCGTTTACAGGCCAAACGCTTATCATTGATGATCCCATCCGTTTTGAAGAAGAGGCAAGCGATCCTGAAACCGCGATTGAACCAGATGATGCGGCGTATATCATGTATACATCAGGCACAACCGGAAAGCCAAAGGGAAATATCACGACGCATGCCAATATTCAAGGATTAGTGAAGCACGTTGACTACATGACGTTTTCTGAAAAAGACACGTTCTTATCTGTATCGAATTACGCTTTTGACGCATTTACCTTTGATTTCTACGCTTCCATTTTGAATGGAGCAAGGCTGATTATCGCAGATGAAAATACACTGCTTGATACAGACCGTCTCACGAGCCTCATCCGTCAAGAGAATGTCAGCGTCATGTTTGCGACCACAGCTTTATTTAATCTTCTCACAGATGCGGGAGAGGATTGGCTGAAGGGGCTTCGCTGTGTGTTATTCGGCGGGGAACGCGCGTCTGTGCCTCACGTCAGGAAAGCGATGCGGATCATGGGGCCGGGCAAGCTGATTAACTGCTACGGTCCGACTGAGGGCACGGTGTTTGCAACGGCTCACGTCGTGCACGAGATTCCGGAGTCTATCTCCTCACTGCCGATCGGAAAGCCGATCAGCAATGCAAGTATTTATATTCTCAATGAATCAAATCAGCTCCAGCCATTCGGAGCGGTCGGTGAACTATGCATCAGCGGAATGGGTGTATCAAAAGGCTATGTAAACCGTGATGAGCTGACGAAGCAGAAATTTACCGCCAACCCGTTCAAACCGGGAGAAACACTTTACCGCACCGGGGATCTCGCTCGCTGGCTGCCTGACGGTACGATTGAATACGCCGGCCGCATTGATGATCAAGTGAAAATACGGGGGCACCGGATCGAGCTGGAAGAAATCGAAAAGCAGCTGCAGGAATATCCCGGAGTAAAAGACGCGGTCGTCGTGGTGGACCGCCGCGAGTCTGGGGACGCATCAATTAACGCCTACCTTGTGAACCGGACACAGCTTTCAGCAGGAGACGTTAAGGCACACCTGAAAAAACAGCTTCCTGCTTATATGGTGCCGCAGACATTTACGTTCTTGGACGAGCTTCCTTTAACAACAAACGGAAAAGTCAATAAACGTCTGCTGCCAAAACCGGAGCAAGATCAGATATCGCAAGAATGGATTGGGCCTCGAAATGAAACGGAAGAAACAATCGCGCAAATCTGGTCCGAGATTCTCGGCAGAAAGCAAGTCAGCATCCATGACGATTTCTTCGAGCTTGGCGGCCATTCCTTAAAGGCAATGACAGCCGCTTCTCGCATCAAAAAAGAGCTCGGAATGGACCTTCCGGTGAAGCTATTGTTTGAAGCGCCGACGATTGCCGGCATTTCAGCATATCTGAAAAACGGAGGCTCAGAAGGACTTCAGGACGTTACAATCATGAATCCGGATCAGGATGACATCATTTTCGCATTCCCGCCGGTATTGGGATATGGCTTAATGTATCAGAATCTGGCCAAGCAATTGCCGTCATACAAGCTGTGCGCCTTTGACTTTATTGAAGAGGAAAACCGTCTTGACCGTTATGCCGCTCTGATCAAGGAACTTCAGCCGGAAGGTCCTGTGACACTGTTCGGTTATTCAGCAGGATGCAGCCTGGCGTTTGAAGCCGCTAAAAAACTTGAAGAGCAGGGACGCACTGTACAGCGGATTATCATGGTGGATTCCTATAAAAAACAAGGCGTCAGTGATCTGGACGGACGCACGGTCGAAAACGATGTAGAGGCGCTGATGAATGTAAATCGAGACAATGAAGCCCTCAATAGCGAAGCCGTCAAGCAGGGGCTCAAGAAAAAAACACATGCCTTCTACTCATACTATGTCAACCTGATCAGCTCAGGGCAAGTGAAAGCGGACATTGATTTGCTGACCTCTGATATTGACTTTGAAATGCCTGAATGGCTTTCGCCGTGGGAAGAGGCGACAACGGGCGCTTATCGTGTGAAAAAAGGCTTCGGTACACACGCCGAAATGCTGCAGGGCGAATGTCTTGATAGGAATGCCGGGATTTTGCGCGAATTTCTTAATAAACAAACCATAACGCTTTCTTAAGGAAGCGATGAAAGGGGGAGCCGGCCAATGAGCCAACTCTTCAGATCATTTGATGCATCGGAAAAGACGCAGCTCATCTGTTTTCCGTTTGCCGGCGGCTACTCGGCGTCATTTCGCCCTCTCCATGCTTTTTTGCAGGGGGAGTGTGAAATGCTTGCAGCTGAACCGCCCGGGCACGGCACGAATCAGACGTCAGCAATTGAGGATCTCGAGCAGCTGACTGATTTGTACAAGCAAGAATTACATTTGCATCCAGATCGGCCGTTTGTGCTGTTTGGGCACAGCATGGGCGGCATGATTACCTTCAGGCTGGCGCAAAAACTGGAGCGTGAAGGCATTTTTCCGCAGGCTGTGATTATTTCTGCGATTCAGCCGCCGCATATTCAGCGGAAAAAAGTATCGCATTTGCCTGATGATCAATTTCTCGATCATATTATCAAATTAGGCGGAATGCCCGCAGAGCTCGTTGAAAATAAAGAAGTTATGTCATTTTTCCTTCCTTCGTTCAGATCGGATTACCGGGCTCTTGAACAATTCGAGCTTACCGACATGACGCCGATCCAATCGCCGGTCCACGTCTTTAACGGACTGAATGACGAAAAATGCATCCGGGATGCGGAAGGCTGGAAGAAGTGGGCGAAACACATCATGTTCCATGAATTTGACGGCGGGCATATGTTTCTGCTGTCAAATACGGAGGAAGTGGCGGAACGGATTTTTGCGATTTTGAATCAGCATCCGATTTCCAGTTCCTAATGAAAAAGCGGACAGCGCTGTGCTGTTCGCTTTTTTTATATAGAATGTAAATTTTTTCATGATATAATAGTCGCAATACTCAAAATAAAGGCAGGTCAGGAAAAAATGTCTCGGCACATCCTTCGCGTGTCTCCTAAGATGAAATGGTTAGTATTGCTGTTCACGTTTGTCTTCGCCATCGGAATGAACTCATTCAGAAATTCCTTTCAATTTTTTATGCTCCCGATGGCAGAGACCTTTCACGCCGATCGGTCGCTGATTTCGGCTTCCGTCAGCGTTTTTATGATCACAACGGGAGTCGTTCAGTTTTTTGTCGGCTTTTTGATTGACCGGTTCAGCGTCAGAAAGATTATGGGGATCGGCGCCATTTGTATCAGCGCAAGCTTTTTGGCGCTCCCGCATTCGCCGAATGTCCATATATTTTCTGTGATCTACGGAGTGCTGGGCGGAATCGGCTATTCCTGCGCGGTTGGCGTGACGACACAGTATTTTATCAGCCGCTGGTTTGACACGCATAAAGGCTTGGCGCTCGCCATTTTGACCAATGCAAATTCAGCCGGTTTGCTGCTGCTGTCACCGATTTGGGCTGCGGCTCCTTACTATGCAGGCTGGCAAACTGCGTATACAATATTGGGCATTTTCTTAGCGGCTGTCCTGCTGCCTCTTTTGGCCTTCGGAATGAAGCACCCGCCAAATGTCCAAGGGCAGTCCGTGAAAAAATCTTATGACTGGCAGGGATTTTGGAAGGTGTTAAAGCAGTCCCGCCTCATTCATATCCTGTACTTCGGCGTATTTACGTGCGGATTTACGATGGGAATCATTGATGCTCATCTCGTACCAATGCTGGAGGATGCGCATGTCTCTCATATCAACGGAATGATGGCTGCATTCGGGGCGTTTATTATCATCGGGGGATTATTGGCAGGCTGGCTGTCAGATTTGCTTGGCAGCAGAAGCGTGATGCTCTCCATTTTGTTTTTCATTCGTCTCATCAGCTTGATCTGCCTGCTCGTTCCCGCACTCGGCATTCATAACAGTGAGCTCTGGTACTTGTGCTTTACGCTGTTATTCGGGCTCAGCTACACAGGCGTGATCCCGCTGACTGCTGCGTCCATTTCTGAAAGCTTTCAAACCGGGCTTATCGGCTCGCTCCTAGGCATCAATTTCTTTATCCATCAAATCGCCGGCGCTCTCAGTGTGTATGTGGGCGGATTGTTTTTTGACATGAATCATAATTATTTGCTGGTTACTGTTGTGTGTTTGGTGCTTGTAAGTTTATCAGCATTATTGGAGCTGGCGCCAATCAAAAAAAACAATCATGTTCATAACGAAGAGAGTGTTGAGGGGTAAATCTCCATTAGCTGAAGAGAATGTTACTCAATGAAGCGGCATATCTCATTAACATAAAAAAAGAGGGAAAACCCTCTTTTTAAATTTGTCATTTTACTTTTTTGGCACGTACATGTTCTTTTACAAGCTGTCTGAATGAGTGGAGCTCATTTTCGAATACAAAAAAACGTTTAGGAACTAAGATGACCTGGTGACTAGAAGTTTTGATAGAGAAAAAGTGTTTATATTCTGCAACTGCCCTTATTTCATCCCATTCAAACAATGCATTATCGTTTTTGGATTGAATTTGAATGCCTTGCCGGTTCATGGTATATGTCCTTTTACGTTTTAGCCGTTTATTGTTCTTATAGCTGGTACGCAGCCGTATATAATGAAAAGCAATCAAAAGCAATGTACAGATCAAGGATAGAATCGCTATGAAAATACCATTATATATCACTTCGAGTGTTTCGCTGTCATAAACGGTAATCGGAAATCCATAAAGCGAATACACCAATAAAGATAGAAGAAAAATATAAATAAAATAAAACAATGCTGATATTCTTTGCCGGGATAAAAAGTAACATCTCATATCTTGTAATGAAATGGCTCCCTCTAGGAAGACACTGTGTTGAATCATTCTTACACTGCACCTCAAACCATTTTTTCTTCAACTCTAACATAACATCTCATTTGTTCATAGAAATGGATTTTTTGGTTTGCTTTCTTTTTCGGAGACCGGCATTGCTTCCCAGCACGCCGATGATAATACAAACCGCACCGGCAAGGTGATACCAGGCTAGGCTTTCGTGCAAAACCACAACTCCGGCAATCATCGTCACGATGGTGGACAAATGATTAAAGGCGCTCATTTTAAACGCCTCAATCCGGGACAGCGCATAGTTGGACATAAACGAAGTCACGAGCGAAGATAACACGCCCAAATACACTATCGCGAGAATAAAGCCGGGCTCCCGGAATGGATGGAAGTAAGTGCCGACCGTTCCGGAAGCGCCGTGCCGCACCAAGGCGATGGCATTGAAGACGACAAATCCGATCGCTGACATGATGTAGGTGAGCTCCATCAGCCGGAAACGCTGTGTCATTTTTCTTGCGGCGGTATTGTACATAGCTGAAGACAGAGCGGACAAGAGAATAAGTAAAGATCCTTTTAGGCTGGCCGATTCAACGTTCACACCCTTCATCACAAAAATAAACATGACGCCCGCAACTGATAACACAGTGAACCCTTTTTGAGCCCACGTCGATCGCTCTTTTAAAAAATAAGCGGCAAAGACCATTGTAAAAATCGGAATTGATGCCTGAATGATCCCGGCTTCAGAGGATGACGAGTACACCAGGCCGAATGCCTGAAAGCTGAAAAACAGCGCCGGATACAGCAAGGCGAGCGGCAAAATGGCCATTACATCTTTTAAACGGATGGACAGCTTCACCCATCCGAATAAGACAGGTATAGTAGCCGCTACAAACGCAAGGGTGAACCGGTGTGCAAGAATATCAAATGGTTCTGCCGATTGCAGCGCGATTTTCACGAAAAGAAAGGATAACCCGATAATCAATGCGTTTAACATAGCTGCAAGATAAGCTGAGGTTTGCTGGTTTTTATACATACAGGAAGTGCTCCTTTAAATAAATAATAGAGCCGGCCGCTCCCTTTTATTGTATGGGGTGGATAGGAACGGTACAATAAGAAAAACAATGAACTGTACCGGTACAAAACAGGGGGAGAAAGAATGGAGAAGTATATCAGTCTCTTCATACAGATAGAGGAAATGATGCAAAGCAGTGTCTATCAAGAAGGAGACAGGCTGCCTTCCATCAGGCAGCTGTCCGCCCGCTATCAAGTCAGCAAAAGCACGGTGATCCGCGCGCTGCAAGAGCTGGAAAAACGCCATCTCATCTATTCTGTTCCGAAAAGCGGCTATTATCTTGTGAAAAAGACGAGGAAGCCGCATCACGGCAAGTCAGGCCCAATCGACTTTGCAACGTCTGCGCCGGACCCTGATATTTTTCCGTATGTGGATTTTCAGCATTGCATCAACAAAGCGATTGATACATACAAGCATGATTTGTTTCTCTACGGAACGCCGAAGGGCCTCCCGTCGCTCATCCGTGTATTGCGAAAGCTGTTTGCTGATCAGCAGGTATTTGCGGACGAGCGGCATATGTTTATCACATCCGGTGTCCAGCAGGCGCTATCCCTGCTATGTGCAATGCCGTTTCCTAATGGGAAAGAGAAGATCGCCATTGAACAGCCAGGCTATCATTTGATGATTGAACAAGTGGAGACACTGGGCATCCCCGCAATCGGGATAAAAAGAACGGAGCAGGGGCTTGATTTAGCGGAAGTCGAGCGGCTGTTTCAAACAGAACCGATCAAATTTTTTTATACGATGCCACGCTTCCATAACCCGCTTGGGAGCTCACTGGCCGAACGGGACAAACAAGAGCTGGTAAGATTGGCGGAAGCCTATGACGTCTACCTTGTTGAGGATGACTATCTCGGTGATCTCGAGGAAAATAAAAAGGCAGATCCGCTGTACGCATATGATCTGTCCTCACATGTGATTTATTTAAAAAGCTTTTCAAAAATGATATTTCCCGGCCTTCGCGTGGGAGCCGCCGTTTTGCCAGATGCGCTGACTGACACATTTCTTACGTACAAAAAGCTGAACGACATTGACTGCTCGATGATTTCCCAAGCCGCGTTAGAAATTTACATTAAAAGCGGAATGTTCGGCAGGCACAAGGAGAAAATCAGAAATTCCTATAAGGAACGGTCTCTCAGGCTTCATGAAGCCATTCAAACACACGGACAATCGAGCCGCGGCAGCTTTCTATTTTCCAGCGGCCAGGCCCCGTGCATGCATACCCATCTGGTGCTTCCTGAGGATCTGCCGGCATCAAGAGTGATTCAAAAGATGAAAAAACAAGAGGTCCTTCTTGAAACGATTGACCGCCATTATTTATCAGATTATCCGAAAGAAAATCTATTAAAAATCAATCTTTCCAATGTGAAGACTGAAGATATTGAACGCGGCATTAAGCTGCTGATGAGCCATTTATAAAAGCGCTTCGTACGAGATCATCGTGATGTCCTCCGGGAAATCAGGGCGGGCGGCGCACACGGCCATTTTATAGCCGGGGTCTACCTCATACGTTTTGATAAAGCAAGGCGTATGGTGTTCCGGAAGCTCGACGGATACTCGGCCATCCTCATGCAGGCGCACGGAGAAGGAGTCAAGCGGCAGCGACAGGCCTTTGCCTTCCTGCTTGATAAAGCTCTCTTTCATAGACCATAGATGATAAAAATAATCGTTTTGCTCGTCTTTATGTTTGGATAAAAGATCGCTGTACTCGTTCTTCGAAAAGAAACGTTCGGCAATCCCGAGGCTGATTGGCTTCATTTTTTCAATATCGACGCCGATCGGATCTGAATCAAACGCGCCGATGACCCAATGGCCGGAGTGGGAAATGTTAAAGTGGGCATTGGGGAGGTCAGGGATACAAGGCTTCCCGTATTCCTGCGCGCTGAATCGGATATCGGCTTTATTCAGCTGGTACTGCTCGCTGATGACAGAGCGAACAAGCACATCTCCCAGGAGGGTGCGGTGAGCATCTTCTTTATGATAAAATCTCCGGCATTTCTCCCGTTTTTCAGCGGAAACGAAAGACATCAGCCGATCCGTTTCTTCCTGTGAAAGCGGGCGGTCCATATAAATTCCGTAAATTTTCATTCTAGATCCTCCGTCTGCAAAAGATTGTCAAAACCATCCTATCATACTTCAACAAGACTCATATAGAGGAGAAAATAAAAAAACAAAGCCGAAGCGGCTTTGTTTTAGTGTATAGGCGGAGTTGCTTTCACAGCGGCTGTCCGCCTTGCCACAGCATAATTCAGCAGCTGGATTGACTGCGGCAACGAAAAGCGCAAAATGATACCGGTGAGGATGGCGGTCAAAATTGTACCTAAACCGATCGGACCGCCCATGCCCCATGCTGCAAACAAAATTGTTATTTCCATGCCGTTCCGCACCCATTGCACATTCCAGCCGGTTTTTTCTGTAATCAGCATCATCAGTGAATCACGCGGCCCCGCGCCAAGGCCCGCTGATACATAAACACCGACGCCGTAGCCGATCAGCAGCACGCCGAGAGAGAAGACGATGACGGAGCCTGTGTAGGTGGAGGGGGCAGGCAGAAGAAAATTGAAAAAATCTATAAAAACACCAATGAGCACCATGTTCAGGATCGCCCCAATTTTTGGCCAAGCCCTCGTAAACAATGACGTGAATCCGACGATGAGCGCTCCAATAATGATGGACCACTGGCCGACGGTAAGCCCGAAGTGCTGAAACAGGCTGTAATGAAATGCATCCCACGGACTGATCCCCAGCGTTTTTCCTTCTATCGTAAGGGATACACCAAAAGACAAAATAAGCAGACCGGCAAAATAAAATGTCCAGCGCAGAACAAGTTCTCGCTTCACGTGAAGTCCCTTCTTTCGTAAAAATCAATCGATTGTCATTGTAGCATATCTGACAAAAGGGCGGAATAGGCGAAAGGGGCTCAACAAAAAACAGGGCCGCCGGCAGGCGCCCTGTTTTGGGTTTTACAACGGGTTCAAAATCCGATTCAAAAACCGCTGGGTTCGTTCTTCTTTTGGAGCAGAGAAAATTTCCTCAGGCGGCCCCTGCTCCACGATGACGCCGCCGTCAATGAAGACGACTTCGTCCGCCACTTCCTGGGCGAATTTGATTTCGTGGGTAACAACGACCATGGTCCAGCCTTCATTGGCTAAATCCTTGATAACCTTCAGTACGTCACCCACAAGCTCAGGGTCAAGCGCTGAGGTCGGTTCGTCAAACAGCATCAGCTCAGGCTGAATTGCCAGTGCACGGGCGATGCCGACGCGCTGCTGCTGGCCTCCGGAAAGCTGGAACGGATATAAATCCATTTTGTCCTTCAATCCGACTTTATCAAGAAGCTGAATCGCTTCTTTTCTGACTTCCTCTTTGTTTCGTTTTTGCACCTGAACAGGGCCTTCCATCACGTTTTCAAGGGCTGTGCGGTGAGGGAAGAGGTGATACGCCTGAAACACCATTCCCGATTTCCGGCGGAGCTGAAGGATATCCGACTGCTTCACTTTCTTTGAAAAATCGATGGAGAAATCATCAAATGCAAGCTCCCCGCGATTCGGGATCTCCAGCGCGTTCAGACAGCGAAGCAGCGTCGTTTTCCCTGAACCGGAAGGCCCAAGTATAGCGATGACTTTTCCTTTTTCTATCTTCATATCTATCTTTTTTAAAATTTCATTTTGACCGAATGATTTATTTAATCCTTTAACGGAAAGCATACTCGGAACCTCCTTATTTGGCCACGTAGCGGTCAAGACGCCGTTCGATGACATGCTGGACGAGCGAAAGCAAGAAGCAGATAATCCAATAAATAAAGGCCGCTTCAATATAAATGACTAAAATCTGGTCGAGATTGCGCGCGCCGATTTCCTGAGCTTTTCTGAACAGCTCAGCGACGAGAATCTGAGATGCAAGAGATGTATCTTTGATCAGGCTGATAAAGGTATTGGATAATGGCGGGATTGACACACGAAACGCCTGCGGTAAAATGACGCGGAACAGCGTCTTCTGGTGTGTCATGCCGATGGTATAGCCAGCTTCCCATTGCCCCTTCGGCACGGATAAAATAGATGCCCTGATGATTTCAGATGCATAGGCGCCGACGTTTAAGGAAAAGGCAATGACTGCGCTTGGAAATGGATCTAGTGTAATGTTAAAGGCCGGGAACAGATAGAAAATGATGAACAATTGAACGAGAAGTGGAGTGCCGCGTACGGCGGATACGTATACGCTGAACACCCATCTCAAAGGTCTCACTTTCGACATTCTGGCAAGCGCCGTAATCAGCGCCAGTATCATTCCGAATATAAAGGAAAGAATCGTAAGGGGAATCGTATAGTAGATTCCCCCTGAAAGTATCGGCCAGAATGACTGCTGCACCAGATCCCACGGGATCGCCGTGCCAAGCGTCAGTGCCGGTATATTATTTAGAAACATCTTCGCCGAACCATTTTTTAGAGATTTTAGAAAGAGTCCCGTCCTCTTTCATTTCTTTTAATGCTTTGTTGACTTGGTCGACAACCTCGCCGCTTCCTTTACGGAACGTGAAATACGTTTCCTGCGGATCGCCTGTTTCAAACGCGATTTTTACGTTTTTGTTGCCTGATGTTTTTAAATAGTTTAAAACGGCAAGCTTATCGTTGTACGTCATGTCGACGCGGCCTTGCTGGATCATTTGAAGGGCCTGCGCCATGCCTTCAACGCCTTCTACTTTCGCGCCGGCATTTGTAGCTAGTTTGTTATAGTTGCTTGTCAGTGATTGAGCTGACGTTTTTCCTTTTACGTCTTTTTCAGACTTAATATCGTTGTTGTCTTTTTTCGTCACGACAACGGCTCTTGATGTTGTGTATTTGTCTGAGAAGTCATATTGGTTTTCACGATCTGTTTTTCCGACTTGGTTGGCAACGACGTCAAACCGTTTGGAATTCAGGCCGGCAAACATACTGTCCCACTGTGTTTCCTTGAATTCGGCTTTCAGTCCAAGGCGTTTTGCGACTTCTGTGATGACTTCCACGTCATAGCCAGTCAGCTTGTCAGTGTCTTTGTCATGATAAGTGAACGGTTCGTACGTTCCTTCTGTACCGACTGTCAGTACGCCTTTTTTCTTAATTGAAGCCCAAAGATCGCCGTTTTTTCCGTTATCTTTTGACTGATTGTCATTTCCTGCTCCGCAAGCTGCGAGAACTGCAATGCTTACGACCATGAATAAAGCTAAAAGTGCTTTTTTCATTCTATTCCCCACTTTTCTGATTAATTTTGTTGAAATGAAAAAATAGCTTACAAATCTAAAGGATAACTTTTTTTTAGTATGAGTCAAGTATTTGGTTTTCATGAGACAAAAACACTTAAAATAAATTCAAAAATTGCTGTACCGGTTTTGGCAAATAACTGTCAGTTCTCCACATGACAGCCGGTGTCATAACGAAGGGATTGTTTTCGATTTTAACTGTGTGAATGTGGTTTCTCATATGAACAGGAATCATGGTGACGGGCAGAATGGACGCGCCAAATCCTGATGAGACGAGACTGAGCAGTGTTACTGAATCGTGGCATTCACAAACAATACGCGGCTCCAGCTGAAGACGCTGAAATTCATTCATGACCTGGTTATAAACGCCTTTTCCGTTCACAGGCCGCAGCAGAATCAGCGGGAAAGAAGGGATATCCTCCATTTGAATGGTGTCTCCGCATGTATACCCGGCATCATCAGAAAGAACGAGCACACATGGAATTTCGTCAAGCTTTTTAAATTGGACGGTATCGCTTTTTATCATGGTTGTCGTGACAGCGGCGTCGATTTGCCGGCTTTCCAGCAGCTCTAACAGCGTTGCCGGTTCGTTCTCCCAAATATTAAAGGTGAGGTGCGGATATCTATCTTTCATTTGCGTCACTTTCTCAAGCATAAGAGCGGCGCAATAAATCGTCGAACCCACAGCCAGCGTGCCGGCAACCTCCTCCCTCAGCTCTTGTACCTCAATGACCGCATCTTCAAACCTGTGCAGAATCTCTTTGGCTCTTTTGAGAAAAATGCTTCCTTCATATGTAAGAGTCATTTGTTTTTTCTTATTGCGGTCAAACAATACAACACCCAGCTCATCCTCCAGCTGTTTGAGCTGCCTGCTTAGCGGCGGCTGCGCCATATGGAGCTTTTTGGCGGCAGAGGTGATCTTTTGTTCTTGGGCAATGGTAATGAAATATCGCAGCTGACGAATGTCCAAAGAAGGGCCTCCTTTTATATACCTTTTAGGTATTGATTATAGATTTAACGAATATTTTTCATATGGATATATCAGGAGTATGATTGAAATGAAGACAGAATTCAAGCGTAAAGGAGGGGCGAAATTTGAAACTCGTTGTCGGAATGACAGGGGCAACAGGGGCTATCTTCGGTGTCAGGCTATTAGAATGGCTGAAGGCGGCGGAAGTGGAAACCCATCTCGTTGTGTCTCCTTGGGCTAACGTTACCATCAAACATGAAACAGGCTACACGTTAAAAGAAGTTGAAAAGCTGGCCACATACACATACTCGCACAAGGACCAGGCGGCGGCCATCTCCAGCGGCTCGTTTGATACCGATGGCATGATTGTGGCGCCGTGCAGTATGAAATCGCTTGCGAGCATCCGCACCGGGATGGCGGATAATCTGCTGACTCGCTCGGCGGATGTCATGCTGAAAGAGCGGAAAAAGCTCGTTCTCTTAACAAGAGAGACACCTTTGAACCAGATTCATCTCGAAAATATGCTTGCACTCACAAAAATGGGGACGATTATTCTTCCGCCGATGCCGGCGTTTTATAATCAGCCGAGCAGCTTAGAAGAAATGGTCGACCATATTGTATTCAGAACGTTGGACCAATTCGGCCTGCGCCTTTCTGAGGCAAAGCGCTGGAATGGAATTGAAAAACAAAAAGGAGGAGCTTGATGATGGCTTATCAAGATTTCAGAGAATTTCTCGCTGCCCTTGAAAAAGAGGGACAATTGTTAACGGTGAATGAAGAGGTAAAGCCTGAGCCTGATCTGGGAGCAGCTGCACGGGCAGCCAGCAACCTCGGCGATAAAAGCCCTGCACTGCTATTTAACAATATTTACGGCTACAACAATGCGCAAATCGCGATGAATGTCATCGGCTCTTGGCCGAACCACGCAATGATGCTCGGACTGCCGAAAGATACACCGGTGAAAGAGCAGTTTTTTGAATTCGCGAAGCGATATGAACAGTTTCCGATGGAGGTCAAACGCGAAGAAACAGCGCCATTTCATGAAAATGAAATCACAGAGGACATCAATCTGTTCGATATCCTGCCTCTTTTCAGGATTAACCAAGGAGACGGCGGTTACTATTTAGACAAAGCATGCGTCATCTCTCGTGATCTTGAGGACCCTGAAAACTTCGGCAAACAGAATGTCGGCATATACAGAATGCAGGTAAAGGGAAAAGACCGCCTTGGCATACAGCCTGTGCCGCAGCACGATATTGCGATCCATCTGCGCCAAGCGGAAGAACGCGGCATTAATCTTCCGGTCACGATTGCGCTCGGATGTGAACCGGTCATTACAACTGCGGCATCCACTCCGCTTCTCTATGACCAATCCGAATACGAAATGGCGGGAGCAATCCAAGGAGAACCGTACCGCATCGTAAAATCAAAGCTGTCTGACCTTGATATTCCATGGGGAGCAGAAGTTGTGCTCGAGGGAGAAATCATTGCCGGAGAACGTGAATATGAAGGGCCATTCGGTGAATTTACAGGGCACTATTCCGGCGGACGCAGCATGCCGATTATCAAAATTAACCGCGTGTATCACAGAAACAACCCGATTTTTGAACATTTATACTTAGGCATGCCGTGGACAGAATGTGATTACATGATCGGCATTAATACTTGTGTGCCGCTGTATCAGCAGCTAAAAGAAGCGTATCCGAATGAAATTGTGGCTGTGAACGCCATGTACACACACGGTTTAATCGCGATTGTATCAACAAAAAACCGCTACGGCGGATTTGCGAAAGCGGTCGGCATGCGCGCGCTCACAACCCCGCACGGACTAGGCTACTGCAAAATGGTTATCGTTGTCGACGAGGATGTCGATCCATTCAATCTGCCGCAGGTCATGTGGGCGCTCTCTACAAAAATGCACCCGAAACACGATGCGGTCATTATTCCGGATTTATCAGTCCTGCCGCTTGACCCGGGATCAAATCCATCAGGAATCACGCACAAAATGATTCTTGATGCCACAACACCTGTTGCGCCGGAAACAAGAGGCCATTATTCACAGCCGCTTGATTCTCCATTAACAACAAAAGAATGGGAACAAAAACTAATGGACTTGATGAATAAATAAGGAAAGGATGATTCGACATGCATACATGTCCTCGATGCGATTCAAAAAAAGGAGAAGTCATGAGCAAATCGCCTGTAGAAGGAGCATGGGAAGTCTATCAATGCCAAACATGTTTTTTTACATGGAGATCATGTGAACCGGAAAGTATTACAAATCCGGAAAAATATAATCCGGCCTTTAAAATCGATCCAAAAGAAACAGAAACAGCGGTTGAAGTTCCCGCTGTTCCGGAACGAAAGGCCTGATTGGCGTGAACCAACTATCAGACCGTCTCTTTGAGCTGCTTGACGGGGAACGTCTGAAAGAAAAGCAGCATGAAGCCTTCGTTCTGCAAACGGTATCGGAGGACGGCTGGCCGCATGCCGCTATGATCAGCGCCGGAGAAATCATCGCCCTGAATCGGACGGATATCCGGATCGCCCTGTGGAAAAACACAGAGACCGCGGGAAATATCCTTCGAACGGGACAAGCCCAGCTTACTGCATGGTGGAAAGGAGCCGCTCATTACGTAAAACTGCAATGTGAGCCGCTCCCGCCGCTGAACGATGCGGTTTATGACAGGGAACGCTTTGCCTGCCGTATCGCTTCAGCTAAGGAGGATGTTGCAAAGTACGCTGATATAACTTCCGGTGTCAGGATACAGCTTCACAATGCTGAAGAGGTGCTGAACAGATGGGAAGTAACGCTTGAGGAATTAAAACGATAAATGAAAGAGCCTGACGCCATGCGTCAGGCTTTTATTAGTATAATGAACCATATAAAGACAAAGGGGGCGTGAGGAATGGGCACAAAGGGGATCTGTTATTCAGACGGTTTTGATTTATCTTATTGTATTGAAGGAGAGGGCGCGCCGATTCTCGTGATCGGCAGTGCGGTTTACTACCCGCGTCTATTTCATCAGGATATCAAACAGAAATATCAATGGATATTTGCCGATCACAGGGGTTTTGCCAAGCCGGCGCGGGCGCTGCGGCCGGAAGATCAAAGCCTGGATGCAGTTTTGGACGATATTGAAGCGATAAGACGCTATCTTCAGCTTAAGGATTTTATCATCATGGGACATTCGGGGCATGCGTTTATGGCATTAGAATACGCCAGAAAGTACCCTGAGCATGTGCGAAAGGCCGTGCTCCTCAATTCAGCGCCTGATAACAGTCAAAAGAGACAGCGAGACAGTGAAGCGTTTTTTAGGGAAACAGCCAGCCCTGAGAGAAAGAAACGTTTCGAAAAAGATATTGCAAGTTTAGCAGGTGACATAGAAAAAGATCCTGAAAGGCGTTTCGTGCACATGTGCATTCGCGCTGAAGCGAAAAGCTTTTATAAAGAGAGGCCGAATGCGGCAGCTTTATGGGAAGGTGTTGACACCAATATGCCGATCATAGATGAATTATGGGGACATACATTCGCGCAGATGAACCTCATACAGCGGTTAGCAGACGTTCAGGTTCCTGTCTATATCGGTTTAGGCAGATATGACTATTTGGTTGCTCCTGTATCATTGTGGGATGCCATTGACGGTATATATCCGCATGTGAAGAAGGTCATCTTTGAAAAGAGCGGGCACCAGCCGATGCTGGAGGAACCGCAGACCTTCGGGCAAAGCTTAATGGAATGGATAGAAAAATAAAAATCCCGCAGAGCTGATCTGCGGGATTTTCTTTATTATAAGATACCTTTCATCGCACGTTTGATGATCGGTGAGATCAGCAGCAGAATGCCGCCGAGTATGATAGAAATCAAGCCGATGGTACCGAAGTACGTTGTTTCAGGTATTTTATCAAACAACCCGGCTACTTGGGCATTGATCGCTTGGGCTGCTGCGTTAGTCAGAAACCACATACTCATTGTCTGTGCAGAGAATGCAGCTGGCGCCAGTTTTGTTGTCACGGATAAACCGACTGGTGACAGGCACAGCTCTCCAAGCACGACAAGCAGGAAGCTGAGAACGAGCCACAGCGGGCTTACGAGTGCTTCTTTCCCTTGCATAGCCGGGAATACCATAATGATAAATGACAATCCGGCTAAAATAATTCCGATTGAGAATTTAACTGGTGTAGATGGCTGGCGTTTGCCAAGCTTCATCCAAAGCCATGCGAAAATTGGCGCAAAAATGACGATAAACAAGGGGTTTAATGATTGGAACCAAGATGACTGAAGTTCTATTCCGCCCAATGAAAGTCTTATGCGTTCATCAGCGTATACCGCAAGAATGGTCGCTCCTTGTTCCTGAATGGCCCAGAACATGACAGCACCGATAAACAAAGGAACGTAAGCGGCAAGACGAGATTTTTCTGTTTTGTCCGCTTTTTTGCTTGTAAACATGATGATGAAATAAATAACAGGAATCAAAATACCGAGAATACTTACAAGGTCGATGAAACGGTTGATCGTCAGCACGCCTGTTTGTACAGAGATCATCACTGCGATCGCCACAATGATAACACCGATTCCGGTGCCAATTGCAGATTTTTTAGACAGCGGATTCGGCACATTTGAACCTGCAGGTCCGAGGTTTTTCTTTCTTGTCAAAGCAAATACGATAAGTCCAAGAAGCATTCCGACCGCGGCAGCTCCGAAGCCGAGATGATAGTTGTACTTCTGTCCGAGTGTTCCGACAATTAACGGCGCGAGTAAACCGCCGAGGTTAATCCCCATGTAGAAAATACTGAAACCTGAGTCGCGGCGCGGGTCTTCTTTCGTGTAAAGATCTCCAACGACGCTCGAAACGTTTGGTTTTAATAAGCCTGTTCCGATAATGATAAGCACCATGCTGATATAGAATGCTATCGCGCTGCCCGGATAGGCGAGTGCAATGTGGCCGAACATAATAAATATGCCGCCGTAAAACACGGTGTTTGCGGTACCGAATACCCGATCAGCGAGCCATCCGCCAATAATAGTGGACATGTATACGAGTGATCCGTAAATCGACATAATGGCAACCGCAGTGCCTTTGTCAAAGCCAAGCCCTCCGTTTACCGTCTCTGTATACAAATAGTAAAGCAAGATTGCTCTCATTCCATAGTAAGAGAAACGCTCCCAAAATTCGGTGAAAAATAGTGTAAATAGTCCTCGCGGGTGACCAAAGAACCCTTTTTGCGGGACGCTTTTAATGATACTTTCGTTATCAATCGAAGCCATGTCAGCCAAACCCTTTCTTAAAAAAGTGTATTATAAAAATCATATTCTTATATAATACTTGTGTCAATATAAATTATACTCATTTCAAGAAGTTCCAGAATGGAAAAACTATAAAGGTAGAAAGTAGTGAGTTTTTCCTGTTTCTTATGTTTCGTTTTGTTACATTTTCTAACGATAGTATTTCTTTATACTTTTTTAATAAAATTTTAGAGAAATGTACAAGCAGATCGGGCTGCCGCGAATATCATGGTAACAATCATGCGGGAGGAGGTTGGATCATTGGCTGAATTCATCTTGAATGCAGCAGATTTCGGTATTTCAGGGGACGGAAAAACGGATTCGACAGAACTGATTAATCAATGCCTCAGCGCGGCTGTTTCAAAGGGGTACCATACAGTCTGGTTCCCGAAAGGAACATATTTAATTGACGGGACGCTTGGAGGGGATGCGAACCAGGTGTTTCGCAACGCTGGGATTATTGTTCCCGGCAATCTTAATATCGTCATGGACCCTGAGTGTATCATCAAAGTCATTCCGAACAGCTCCTGGGGGTATTCTGCATTTTATGTAGGCAAGCAAGAGAATATAACCATTTCCGGTGGACAAATTATCGGCGAGCGCGACGAGCATACGTATGCGTCCGCGGGGATAAGGTCAACCCATGAATGGGGCTTCGGCATTTGTATTGAAGGGTGTTCGAATGTTGTTATTGATGATGTCAACATTTCTGATTTTACTGGAGATGGGATCATTATCAGTCCGCGGGGCTTAAAGACAAATAACGATTATCGAACATCAGAGCACATTACCATCCGCCGCTGTAAGGTTCGGCGATCGAGGAGAAATAACATTTCGATTACCGGATGTGACACAGTCACGGTGGAGGGCTGCGTGATTGAAGATGCCGGAACGGGAAATGGAACAGCGCCGAAATTCGGAATTGACATTGAAGGATATGGTGAAGGAAATATTGATTATGAGGAACCGCTCAATGTCTCGATTCGAAATAACTATTTTAATGGAAACGTTTCAAGTTCTGTGACTAATTTTAACGGGTACGGCATTTCAATAGAAGGAAACCACTCAGACAATACGATCAGCTATGGGTACGGCACTCAAACGGTCATTAAGGGGAATATTCTCAGAAGGGCGGAAGACGCGGCTGCGGCGCCTAGAGTCGGGATTACCGGATTGGGTGTTTCACAAGGAAAAGAAAGCAGTGATGCAGTGATCGCCGGCAACCTCATTACCGGATTTTCAACCGGAATTGATGTCAGAGGAAAGAGCGTTCTTGTCACGAACAACAAAATCAGCAATTTTGAAAACACAGGGATATTGGTTTATCAGTCTTCCGACGTAAAGGTAGACGGCAACCAGATTCAAAACGGGCTGTCTGAAACAAGGCGCAGTACCGGCCTTCGAGCGGTGCTGTCTGATAATACCGCATTTCTGAATAACTGTCTTATTCAAGTCATCGACGGGGTGAACATTTCAGGAGGCGATATGATCATTAAAGACAATGTGCTGAGAAAATTCAGCCGCGGCATTTGGATCGCTCAAGGAAGCGCGTTGATCGAAGGAAATACGCTTAACCCCGACGCGTTTGAAGCGGCCCTTGAATCGTATGCCGTTTCTGTCACAAACAATGCTGGCGCAATCATTAAAAACAATACATTTAAGAACTTTAAAAATTACCCGATTTACTGTACGACAAGTGCAAAAACCTCTATTATCGGAAACCACTTTGAAAGATCTCCTCTTTTAGTGACCATCTATATCAGCACCGGCGTTCATGACATTTTTGATAACACCCTTTCAGTCAATAGAACAGCCGGCAGACCGATTGTGATTTATCTCAACGGCTCCTCAGGCTCTATCATTTCAGGAAACACCATCAATAATCTCTCCGCAAGCACGGCGGTGGCCATTCAAACGGACACCTCAACCAATTCCACCATCATCGGAAATCGAATCATCAAAGGAACCATCACCAACAACAGCGGAGATAAGGTAAACGGCAATATGATCGTCTGAACAAAAGCGCCTCGCTCTAGGGGCTTTTTTTGTTCGATTTATAGATCACGAATATCTCTCTCACCAATAGCAAAACAAAAAATAAAAGCATCATCCATTCCGCAAACGATGTCATCTTGAAGCTGGACATATTATTATAAATGGCTTTTCCCAAACTGAATCCTTGAAGCATGTCCATGAAAACTGAAATCACCAACAAACAAATTAATAAAACAGCCGTTATGCCTAATATTTTCATCCTTCATCACCCTCCGCTTTTAGTGTCTATCTTTATGAGAGAGTTATACCCGCTCGCCAGTCACATGCATAATCTTAAGGCTGACAGGAAGAATATGAGAAAACGATAAGGAAAGGTATTTTGTGTATGCCGTCATTTTTTAAGCAAAAGAAAAATACCGAAACGAAAGACAGCCAGAAACAAGAAGATAAGAATCAGCAGAAGAAAGAAGAAGGGCCGATTCTGGCTTCTTCAAGTTTGGCGAAAAATGTGGCGGACATGAAGAAGAAAGTCGGAAGCAGCTCTGATGTCATTATTCGGGAAGTGAAAGCAGGGGAACAGGATGAAGTTCACCTGGCCATTATTTATATCGCGGGTTTGGTCGATAATAACACGATACATGAATCGTTAATCGAGCCTTTGATTCAGGATCAAACCATCCAAAATGCCCATGCGCTAAAGCAGATCCTTGAAAAAACGCTTCCGCTGGGCGGAGTAAAAGCTGAAAAGAGCTGGGACAAGCTGTTCACTGAATTGATGCTTGGAAATGCGCTGGTTTTTGCGGACGGTTCTGATGAGGCGCTTATCTGCAGCACCCAGGGGGGAGAGCACCGTTCCATACAAGAGCCGAGCACCCAGGTGTCATTCCGGGGCCCGCGCCAAGGGTTTACAGAGTCTTTGCAAACCAATATTTCCATGATTCGGCGATACATTAAAAATCCCAATGTATGGGTCGAAAAAATGAAAATCGGTTCTGTGACAAATACGGATATCGCGCTGATGTACATTCACGGCATTTGTGATGAAAAGGTGCTGAAGGAAGTGAGGCAGCGCCTGAAAAAAATAGACATTGACAGTATTTTAGAATCCGGATACATCGAGCAGCTGATCGAAGACGAAACGTTTACGACGTTTCCGACCATGTATCACACGGAACGCCCTGACGTCGTCGCAGGAAATCTATTAGAAGGAAGATTTGCAATCGTTGTGGACGGAACACCGTTTGTTCTGATTGCCCCAGCCTTATTTATTCAATTTTTTCAGTCGGTTGAAGATTATTATTCACGCTTTGACATTGCGACAAGTATACGGATTCTGCGGATATTTATCTTTTTTATTTCACTTGTCGCACCGGCTGTTTATGTGGCAGCCACGACGTTTCATCAGGAAATGATTCCGACACAGCTGTTAATCGTCATTGCTGCCCAGCGGGAAATCGTTCCTTTTCCGGCCGTTGTTGAAGCCATCACAATGGAGGTTGCTTTTGAGATTCTCAGGGAAGCTGGGGTCAGACTGCCGAGGGTTGTAGGATCGGCTGTTTCCATTGTAGGCGCGCTTGTTATCGGCCAAGCTGCTGTTCAGGCTGGTATCGTGTCTCCGGCTATGGTCATCATCGTTGCCATAACGGCCATTGCCAGCTTCGCAACGCCGGCGTTTGCCATGGCGATATCTGCCCGCCTCATTCGGTTTATGTTTATCATTGCTTCTGCCGTAATGGGTTTTTACGGGCTGGTATTAGGGATTATTATGATGTTTGTTCATTTATGCAGTCTGCGTTCCTTTGGTGTTCCTTATATGTCGCCGCTTGCGCCCTTTTCTTCACAAGGCGTGAAGGACACGCTGTTCCGTGTTCCTTGGTGGGCCGATCAGAAAAGACCTGAATCCATCAGCAAAAAAGATAAGGTCCGTCAGGGGAAAGACCAGCGTCCTCAGCCGGATGGTTCACGCGGAATGGTGAACAAAGAGTTGAGAGAAGGAGATCAAGATGATACGTAAACGTGTACTAGCCGTTATCATGCTTTTGAGCATCATTGTGCTGCCCGGCTGCTGGGATAAGCGCGAGCTGACAGATCTTGCGATTATATCGGCAATCGGCATTGATCGGACAAATCAAGGGAATTACGTACTGCACTTTCAGATTATCAATCCCGGAAACGTTGCCGGAGGGCTTCAGGGCGGCGGTGCGGGAGACAGGCCGCCTGTATCCGTCTATTCCATAGTAGGCGACAACATGACGGAAGCGCTCAGAAAAGCCTCTATGAAAGTATCCAGGCGGCTTTATTTTGCCCATACCAACCTGGTCGTGATCAGTGAAAAGCTGGCGAGAGAGGAAGGTTTGAATTTTGTGTTAGATAACCTTGACCGCGATACGGAATTCAGGACCACGGCAACGATTGTCATCGCCCATAAAACGAAAGCCGAAAATATCGTCAAAACGCTTACGCCGATTGATAAAATACCATCCAATAAAGTCAATAAAACACTCGACTTCACGCAAGCGCAATATGGGCGGGTGATTAAAACCAATATCCAAGATGTCTTGAAAACACTTGCCCTCACCACAGAAGCGCCGGTGATCCCCGGATACAGGATGATCGGGGATGATAAAAAAGGAGTCAGCCTGGAAAACACACAGGCGACTGACCCGCAAGCCATTCTTCAGGCGGACGGTTTGGCGGTATTCGATAAAAGAGGCCATTTAAAATATTGGATTGAAGATAAGGACAAAGCTGGGGTTGTCTGGCTTAAGAATCAAATCCAGCATACGTTTATTAATGCCGATTGGAAGAAGACAAAAGATGCGGTAAGCTTACAGGTCACGCATCAGACAACAAAGCTTAACCCGGAAATACGAAACGGCCGTCCCCGCATTCATGTTCACGTAACGGTTGAAGGCATAATAGACGCAGTAAAGTATCCATTTCATTTGTCTGACCCAAAGGTGTTAGCCGATATCGAAAAAGCACTCAACAAACAGCTGGAAAAGGAAATCAGCCATGCAGTTGAAAAGATAAAGGAACATAAAATCGACTTTATCGGATTCGGAGACACGATATACAGGAAGTATCCGAAGCAGTGGAAAAAAATGAGGGATACATGGGACAAAGAATATTTGCCTGATCTGCCTGTCGATGTAAAGGCGGAGACGTCTATCAGAAGAACGGGGCTGCGAAATAATCCGCTCAGAAACCAGCTTAATCATAAATAGGTCAAGAAAGGAGTAGTGACAGATGGAAAAAGCCAAAATCAGCATTAGGCAGCTGTTTGTCATGATGATCATTTTTGAGCTGGGCAGCTCCTTATTGATTACACCGGGAACGATGGCGGGCCGGGATGCCTGGATAGCAGTGCTATTAGGCTGTGCAGTTGGTTTATTTCTTTTTTACTTGTATCAGGGGATCTATCAATGCTATCCGGAGTTCTCTCCGAAAGAATACATGGATGATATGCTCGGCAAAAAGCTGAGCTGGTTCTTTTCGTTTCTTTATATCTTGTATTTTGCATATATTGCCGCCCGGGTGCTGCGTGATTTCGGAGAAATGCTGCTGACGTTTGCTTACCATGATACTCCGATTATCATCGTGAATGCTTTACTAATGGTGGTCAGCATATATGCCGTCAGAAAAGGAATTGAAGTGCTGGCGCGGGCGGGTGAGCTTCTCTTCGGGGCAATGTATCTATTGGGTGCGCTCGGTCTCGTGCTGATCATTGTATCGGGTTCCATAGATCTGAAAAATTTAAAACCGGTTTTAGCAGACGGGATTTTCCCTGTTATTCATTCTGTTTTTACACAAACCATGTACGTTCCGTTCGGTGAAATTGTTTTATTTGTAATGATTTTCCCTAATCTCAATGATCGCAAGAATGTCAAAAAAGTGGGGATGCTCGCTATGGTCATCAGCGGATTGGTTGTGGCGCTTACCGTAGCGATTAATATCAGTGTGCTTGATGTTGATCTGACATTGCGATCGCAGTTTCCGCTTTTAAGTACGATTCAGACAATCAAAGTGGAAGAATTTCTGGACCGGCTTGATATCTTTTTTATGCTGGCACTGATTATCGGCGGCTTCTTCAAAGTCAGCCTCTATCTGTATGCGGTGGTGGTGGGTGCGTCCACTCTTTTTAAGGAAAAAAATCCTTCACAGTTGGCATATCCAATGGGACTGGGCATACTCATCCTCTCTATCGCAATTGCCACCAACTTTTCAGAGCATTTAAATGAAGGGCTGAAAGTAGTGCCGCTGTACATTCATTTGCCCTTTCAAGTGCTGTTTCCATTATTTCTGTTTATCCTCGCTGTTTGGAAAAAGAAGAGAAGAGAGAAATCAAAGCAGGCTGAAAAACAGAAACAATAAAAAGAGCGGGGGGATGCAGCCGCCGCTCTTTTTACGTTCACTTCTATATAAAAGGGGGATTTAGGTTGCGCCCCTGTCTGCACTGGCAGAGGCGCGTTTTTGTTATACGACTGCGGCGTTTTCCGTCACAGTAAAGCTTCCTCGTGAAAGTCTGATGGTAATGTCAGATACCTTTGCAATTTGTTCATCATGCGTCACCATGATGATGCATTTATTTTCTTTGTGCGCCAAATCCTGAAAGAGCCGCACAATTTCTTTTGACGTATCCTCGTCAAGGTTTCCGGTCGGTTCATCGGCAACGATCAAGTCCGTGTCACAGCAAAACGCTCTTGTAATGGAAACACGCTGCTGCTGTCCGCCGCTTAATGTCAGCACCTTTTGCCGGGCTTGTTTTTCATTGATGCCGACCTTCTCCAGCATCTCCAAAGCATATGCTTCTTTATTCTTTTCCTTTGAACCTGTGATTTCCATGGCGGTTGTCACATTTTGAAGAGCTGTCATATATGGAAGCAGGTTGTACGCCTGAAAGACAATTGATACGTATTTATTTCTGAAATTCGTCAATCCGATTTTAGAAACAGCTTTTCCGCCATAAAGGATATGTCCTTCTTTAGGTGCGTCAAGTCCGCCTGCCAGAGACAGGAAGGTCGTTTTTCCTGTCCCTGAGGTGCCGACGATTGTATAAAATTTACCTTTTTCAAAGCTGATATTAATATCCTGAAACAAGGGCTGGCTTTTGTCTTTATACCAGTAGCCGACTTGTTGAAATTCTAATAAGCTCATTCGTTTCGCCTCTTTCTATTCCTGTTTTGTCAATATCGTTTTCGGGTGGAGCCGCAGTACTGAAATAGACGGCAGCAGCGTTGCAATGACAGCGATTAACATTCCGATTCCGCCGAGAACAAGCATATCGTTCATCGAAACTGCCACATTCAGTGAATCAATGACGTCCGCGTTTGAAGAGCTTTGGCCGAACATTCCGTGGCCCATGCCGCCCCCGCCGCCGGGCATTTGGGCGCTTGCAGTTTGTGTTGAATCAGTTGATGAACTGATCTGCTGGGATAAGAGCTGATTGCCGAGCTGGTTGGCGACCAGATTTCCAGTCACTGATGCAATGCCGATGGCCACAACTGCCACGATCAGAATCTCAGTTAAGAACTGGCCAATCAGCTTCCACCGTTTTTCACCGATAGCCATTAACACACCCATCTCATATTTGCGCTCTCTGATTGACATCATGACAATGAGGCCAAGAATGACAGCGCCTGCCACTGATACAAGGTACACAACGTTTTTAGAGAAAGAAGCTACATTTTCGATCGGGCCGACCATTTGCTGGTAAAGCTGATCGTTTGTATTTAAAGTAAACGTATCAAAGTCGATTGACGTTTTCTTCGCTGCTGTAACGAATGCATCAATATGTTCAGCATCGTCCATATCATAAACAGCTGAATCAATCGTGTTTTTATAATCGTCACCTTTCAGAGCCGCTGTTGCTGTGTAAGGTGTGTAAAGCTTATTGTAAGGATTTAAGAATGAGAAATTCTGGGCTTGGTCATCGCCTGAAGACGTTGTTTTATAAATACCGACAATCTTCAGTTTGACTGTTGTATCTTCGTCTGTTGCTGATTCTATTGTGATGGAATCCCCAACGATTACATCATTTTCTTCTGCTAATGTTTCATTGATCACTGTGACGTTTTTGCCGACATCAGATTTTGTAATCGCGCGCCCGTCTGTGATTTTTGAATCTCCGTCTGAGAATTCCTCTAACAGCGACGTGCTGATAACACCTTCAATCGAAAGATCGGCTTGAACCATTTGTTTTCCGCCTTGCATTGGAGCGCCTTTTGTATCGCTTGAGCTTGAGTCTGTGCTCGAATCACTAGAGCTTGAGCTTTCAATCGCATCGAAGTTTCCGGCGTTGGCTGAAGCTGACGTAATGAAGTTGTAGCTCTTCACATGATCAAGCGCTGTCAGCTTATTGGCATCAGACACTTTTATCGGTGTAGATTCGAAGCTGCGTTTTTCACCGCTGTCCTGCTGCTTCTCCATTTGTTTTTGGCGGTCAACTTGAAGCGTAACGCTTCCGCCCAGCTCCTGTCTGGCAAGGTCGCTGGATTTTTGAGCTGCTGACTGGATCGTGAGGCCAGACAGAACAAATATACAAATCACTGTAAACACAAATAACTGCAAAAACGTTTTTCCTTTTTTGGCCTTCATGTTCCAAAAAGCCCGTTTGATAAAATTCATTTATGTTCCTCCGTATAGGTATTTTTATAGATAAGACCGCCTGTGAGGCAGGCCCGCTTGTTGATAAATTTATAGTAGTCCAAAGGTATGAAAAAAATATGAACAATCTATTTCTAGTTGATGAAATAAAAACTAACAATTGTGAAACCCAAAATTCTCTGTATAAAATGGTGCTATTATATAGAAAAGCATCAAAACAATCGGAGGATCCAATGAAAATTTTAATGATAGAAGATAACGTAAGTGTTTGTACGATGACAGAGATGTTCTTTTTTAAAGAAGGTTTTGAAGCTGAATTTGTTCATAACGGTTTAGAGGGGTATCAGCGCTTTGCTGAAGAGAATTGGGATTTGGTGATTCTGGATATTATGCTTCCGTCTATGGACGGCGTAACCATCTGCAGAAAAATAAGAGAGACAAGCACGGTTCCGATTATCATGCTGACTGCCAGAGACACCGAATCAGATCAGGTGATCGGCTTTGAGATGGGTGCGGACGATTATGTGACGAAGCCATTCAGCCCGCTGACATTGGTTGCCCGCATCAAAGCCGTGAACAGAAGATATCAGGCGACGGGCAAGGCGGCAGCGGAAGAAGATACGATTGAATCGGAATGCTTTAAAATTAATAAAAAGACGAGAGAAGTATTTTTAAATGGGGAGCCTGTTGAAAACCTCACGCCTAAGGAGTTTGACCTGCTTTATTACCTTGTGCAGAACCCGCGGCAGGTGTTTTCCAGAGAGCAGCTGCTTGAGCAGGTATGGGGCTATCAGTTCTACGGAGACGAACGGACTGTCGATGTTCATATTAAACGGCTGCGGAAAAAGCTTGCAAGTGAGGACAGGCCTTTCCTATATACTGTATGGGGAGTAGGGTATAAATTTGATGAGGATTAAATATTTATATCAGCTGCTGCTGAGCCATGTCAGCATATTAATTTTAGCATTTGTTATCATTATTTCTCTTTTTTCTCACTTTGTGAAAGAGTTTGCCTACCAAAATAAAGTAGAGGAACTGACGTCATATGCGGTGCAGATTGCAAGCGAATTTCAAACCGGCCAGGTTGATATGCGCCGGCTGTACCCATATCAGGATATATTACGCACAAGAAAGACACAGTTTATCATCTTTAATGAAGCACAGCAGCCTTATTTTCACCCTGAAGACTTTCACCCACGGGAAAAGCTGAAGAAAGCGGAGTGGGAGAAGCTGAAAAAAGGGCAGGTGGTCATGAACAGAGCGGATGGCCGTTTTAACGATGAGGTTTCCCTTGTTGCACAGCCGATTTTTGTTAACAATGAATTTAAAGGCGCGGTACTGCTGATTTCTCCAATCAGCGGCGTAGAGCAAATGATTAACCAGGTCAACCTCTATATGTTTTACGCGATAATCAGCACGCTTGTCATTACCATTCTCGTCAGCTGGCTGCTTTCCAAATTCCATGTGAAACGCATTCAAAAGCTGAGAGAAGCAACGGATAAAGTAGCTTCCGGCGACTATGACATCCACTTGGAAAACGGCTACCGGGATGAAATCGGGGTGCTGGCGTCTGACTTTAATATCATGGCGAAAAAATTAAAGCAGTCGAGGGATGAAATCGACCGGCTTGAGAAGCGGAGAAGGCAGTTTATTGCCGATGTATCCCATGAATTAAGAACGCCGCTGACAACCATTAACGGTTTGGTTGAAGGGCTGGACAGCAATACGATTCCAGAGGAGAATAAAGAAAAATGCTTCTCGCTCATCAGTGAGGAAACGAAGCGAATGCTGCGTCTCGTAAAAGAAAATCTCGATTACGAAAAAATCAGATCACAGCAAATCACCCTGAACAAGCTTGACGTTCCGCTGATTGAAGTATTCGAAATCATGAAAGAGCACCTTGAACAGCAGGCGGAAGAAAAGCAAAATAAGCTGATGATTCAGGTGGAGGACAGCGTGATCGTTCATGCCGACTATGACCGGTTAATTCAAATCCTCGTGAACATTACAAAAAACAGCATCCAATTTACGCAGCAAGGTGACATTTGGCTGCGGGGAACAGAAGGATATAAAGAGACCATTATCGAAATTGAAGATACGGGAATCGGCATTTCAAAAGAGGATATCGAGCATATTTGGGAGCGGTTCTACAAAGCTGATATTTCAAGAACGAACACGGCGTACGGAGAATACGGCCTCGGCCTCTCCATCGTCAAGCAGCTTGTTGAAATGCATCAAGGTACAATAGACATTAAGAGTGAACAAGGGAAAGGCACAACATTCATTATCCGCCTTCCTTTACCTGCAAAACAGCAATCAATCATGTAAGGCGGCGGCATATCGTCAGATGCTGCCGCCTTCTTTCTAACAGCGCTTCGGTATTCCTTTTTTTATTGCGTGCTCCCGAAATAAAGATTGCGTGTTTTTCGGGTTAGGACAGTCTGTAAACATGATAAAATATGACATAAACAGTTTTTGATGGGAGAGGGTGAAGGAATGAAGAGCGGGGTAATTCCTTCTTCAGCGGTCGGTCAAAAAATTAACGAGTGGTACAAATATATCCGGACCTTCAGCGTGCCGGATGCCGAGGTGCTAAAAGCTGAAATCCAGCAGGAACTGAAACACATGCAGCATGATTCCAACTTGCTGTTATATTACTCACTAATGGAATTTCGCCACCAGCTTATGCTTGATTATCTCGAGCCGCTGGAGAAATTAAATATCGAAGACCAGCCAAGCCTGTCTGAATTATCACGAAATATAGACAGCAACCAAGCTGATCTGAAAGGGCTTCTCGATTATTATGTGAATTTTTTCCGCGGAATGTATGAGTTTGATAAGCGGGAATTTATTTCTGCCATTACATATTACAAACAGGCGGAGAAAAAACTTTCTTTTGTTTCCGATCATATTGAACGGGCTGAATTTTATTTTAAAATTGCGGAAGCTTATTATTATATGAAGCAAACGTACTTTTCATTGATTCATATCAAAAATGCATATGAAATTTATGTAGAGCAGGAAACCTATAATGTTCGGATAATCCAATGCCATTTCGTGTTCGGGGTTAACCTTATGGATGAGAGAAATTTTGAACAAGCCGCACGGCATTTCAAATTGGCGCTGGAGATGGCGGAAGCGGAACAAAAAGCCCAATTGGTCGGAAGAGCATTTTATAATTTAGGGCTGTGTTATTACAATCAAGACCTCCTCGACCCTGCCATTGAACATTTTGAGAAAGCGGTTTCCACTTTTGAAAACAGCAGAATCACCAATTCTCTGCCTCAAGCATATTTTTTAATAACACTTATTTATTATAAACGCGGAAAACATGAGAAGGCCTCGGAATATCACAAGAGGGGCTATGAATATGCTAAAGAAACAGACGATGCAGATTACGCGGTAAAATTTGAGTTTTTACAATCCCTATATCAGGCACAGCCCAATACAGAAGGAATCGAACGATGTTTCCGATATTTAAAAAATAAAAATATGTATGCTGATATAGAGGATTTAGGCCTAGAAGTAGCAAAATATTACTATGAACAAAAATGGTTTGAACTGTCTGCTTCCTACTTTCTTAGAGTTGAAGAGGCAAGAAAACAAATACAAAGGAGTGAAGGTTTGTATGAAATTGAAATCTAAGTTATTTGTTATTTGTTTGGCTGCAGCAGCTGTTTTTACAGCGGTTGGCGTCTCTGCACATGCTGAAGCATCCGACTTTCATGTCACAGAAAGAGGAATGACGTAAGAACCAGGCCCCTTCTCAATAAGAGAAGGGGTTTTCTTTTAAAGAAACAGCAACGCAGGATATGGACCTTACGGCGCCGCCTGATTCATGGAGATTCCTTTTTCTTAGTAGCCTCCGTTAAAAAACGCAGTTCCCACGATAATTAAGAGGATAAATAACACAACAATCAAAGCAAAAGAGTTTCCGTAACCAGACATCTGTGCCACCTCCTTGTGAGATTACTTTATGATATGCTGCATAAACGCGGCGGACAGGGCTTTCAGGATATAGATTGAAAAATAAAGAAAACAACTAAAAAACGCCGCATGACAATGATATTGTCTTACGGCGCTGTACTGCAGACTTAGAAGCCTCTTGTAAATGCAGTACCTACGATAATCAATAGAATAAACAATACAACGATCAAAGCGAAAGAACCGATGCCGTAACCGCCGCCATTAGAATATCCTGACATAAGGCTTTCACCTCCCTATGATGGATACTACAAAATGTGCGGACATGGCCGGATTGATAGGGATAATAGTGGACAAGGCAAAGAATGAACAATTCGGCTATCAAGGCGGACAATATAAAAAGCGGGCCCTGCCGCCCGCTTTTATGTATAGATTAAGAGACCAGCACACCCGCGAAAAACTCCCGGTATAATGCTTGGACGGCTTTTCTTTCTTCGGCTTCCTTTACGCCGAACATCATGCTCACTTCAGAAGATCCTTGGTTAATCATTTCGATATTTACTTTCGCCTCTGATAAGGCTTTGGCCGCTCTTGCCGTTGTGCCGACATTATGGCGCATTGCTTCTCCTACAACCATAATCAGCGCCAGATTGTGCTCGACAATGACTTCATCGGCATGAAGGTTCTCTTTAATCTGCTTCATTACGCTTCGTTCGGCCGAAGCATCCATTTGGCCCTGTCTTAAGATGATCGTCATGTCATCAATTCCCGATGGAACATGCTCATACGTCAAACCGTGTTCTTCTAGGATTTGAAGGGCTCTGCGGCCAAACCCGATTTCTCTGTTCATTAAATACTTGCTGATATAAATGCTGCAAAAGCCGGTATCGCTGGCAATGCCGACGACAGGGCCGTTAGTGTTATCGCGTTTGCTGACGACGCGTGTTCCGTTCGCCGACGGGTTGTTCGTATTTTTGATCTGTACGGGAATGCCCGCTCTGAAGGCCGGAATGAGCGCTTCATCATGAAACACTGAAAAGCCTGCGTACGACAGCTCGCGCATCTCTCTGTATGTCAGCTCGTGGATTTCCTTCGGGTTCTCAACAATGGAAGGATTAACAGAGTACACGGCATCTACATCAGTAAAGTTTTCGTACAGATCGGCCTGAAGACCGTTGGCCAAAATGGAGCCTGTAATATCAGAACCGCTCCGTGAGAATGTCATCACATCGCCATCCTTGCTGAACCCGAAAAAGCCGGGGAATATGATGAGGCCTTCACGCTCTCTCAGCTGAAAGAGATTTTGATACGATTCAGGCAGCACCTGCGCGTTGCCGGGTTCGTTTGTTACAAAAAGGCCGGCATCCTTCGGGTTCACATATTCCGCTTTCACGCCTTTGTGGCGGAAATAAGCGGCAATCAGCTTAGCGTTGTTATCCTCACCGCTTGCTTTGACTGCGTCCAAATATTGTACGGGATTGCTTTTATCTCCTTCTAAAAGCGTAAACAAATCATCACGGATTTTTTCTATAATACACGGCTCAAGCTGAAGCTCATTTGCGATCAGAGCATACCGTTCAATGACCGCTTCCGCCAGTTCAGGGGCGCTGCCGGATGATAAATACTGTTCAGCACATGCGATTAAGAGATCAGTCACTTTCGTATCCTCTGAATAGCGTTTGCCCGGAGCCGAAACCACTACAGCTTTGCGTGCGGGATCTGAGGTTACGATTTGAAACACCTTTTCAAGCTGTGCGCCTGAAGCGAGTGAGCTGCCTCCGAATTTAACGACCTTCATGTTTACATCTCCTAATGTTTAAAATTTTCACACAAATTTAGTATTTATTATCCCTCTTTCAGTTCTGTAAATCAAGGAGAAATTTCTTTGTGGAATGAACATTTGTATTTATAGAGAGGAATTGTGTCAGGTCTGATGACGAACCTGAAGCATAGTGAAGATAAATATGGTAAACAGACTAACGATTTGTGATGGGAAATGGTTTGAATGATTAGTAAAATTGAATAGATAACGAAGTTAATATTTTTAAAGAATATTGACTAACACTAGAAAAATGGTAATATGTAAATGATAATGATAATCAATTACTATATGGCCATATCGTTTTGAGTCCTTGCGGAGTAGGAGATACGTTCTTTTTGCTGTGAGGATGTAAGGAGGCAGCATGAAGCTACGTTACTTATTTTTTCTACTTATCATATTAGCAGTCACTTCTGTATTTATCGGCGTAGAAGATCTGTCGCCGCTTGATCTCTTTGATTTAAGCAAAGAAGAGGCGTCAACGCTCTTTGCCAGCCGTTTGCCGCGGCTGATCAGTATTCTAATCGCGGGCATGAGCATGAGCATCTGCGGGCTGATTATGCAGCAGATCACCAGAAACAAATTCGTGTCACCGACAACGGCCGGCACGATGGACTGGGCGAGGCTGGGAATCTTAATATCCTTGCTTCTGTTTACATCGGCAAGTCCTTTAATGAAAATGCTGATTGCTTTTGTCTTTGCTTTAGTCGGCAATTTTCTGTTTATGAAAATTCTTGAAAGAATCAAGTTTAACGACACCATCTTTATTCCGCTAGTCGGTTTAATGCTCGGGAATATCGTCAGCTCAATCGCGACGTTTATCGCGTATAAATATGACCTGATCCAGAACGTGTCATCATGGCTTCAGGGGGATTTCTCCTTAGTTGTGAAAGGGAGATACGAGCTTCTCTATCTGAGTATTCCGCTTGTCATCATTGCCTATGTTTATGCGGATAAATTTACAGTGGCGGGTATGGGAGAAAGCTTTTCTGTCAACCTCGGCCTCAAGTATAAACGGGTTGTGAACATCGGGCTCATTATCGTATCCCTGATTACGTCACTTGTTATTTTGACTGTCGGTATGCTTCCGTTTCTCGGTTTAATCATCCCGAACATTGTATCGATCTACAGAGGAGACAACCTGAAAAACAGCCTGCCGCACACTGCGCTGCTGGGAGCGGTTTTTGTTCTGTTTTGCGATATATTGGGCAGAGTCATTATCTTCCCATATGAAATCTCGATTGGTCTGATGGTCGGAATCATCGGCAGCGGCATTTTCCTGTTTATGCTGTTAAGGAGAAAAGCGTATGCGTAACCAGATGAAAATTGCGTTGCTCGTTGGTATAGCCGTTGTATGTATCGGTTTGTTTCTGTTTTATGACTTAGGCAATTGGGATTACACACTGCCGAGAAGAATCAAAAAAGTCGCTGCCATTATGCTGACAGGCGGAGCGATTGCGTTTTCGACGATGATCTTCCAAACCATCTCGAATAACCGCATCCTGACGCCCAGCATTTTAGGCCTTGATTCTCTCTATATGCTGATTCAGACCGTCATCATCTTTTTGTTCGGTTCTATGAATATCGTAATCATGAATAAAAACATCAACTTCATCATCTCTGTTTTGCTGATGGTGCTGTTTTCTTTTGTTCTCTATCAGATCATGTTCAAAGGTGAGGGGAAAAATATCTTCTTTCTTCTGCTCATCGGAATCGTGTTCGGCACGCTGTTCAGCAGTCTGTCTTCCTTTATGCAGATGCTGATTGATCCGAATGAGTTTCAGGTTGTGCAGGACAAAATGTTTGCCAGCTTTAACAACATCAACACTGATTTGTTATGGCTCGCCTTCATCATCTTCCTGCTGACCGGTATCTATGTCTGGCGTTTCACGAAATTTTTTGACGTGCTGTCACTCGGCCGTGAACACGCCGTCAATTTGGGCATTAACTACGACAAAGTTGTCAAACAGATGCTGATCGTGATCGCGATCCTTGTTTCTGTTTCTACAGCGCTTGTCGGCCCGATTATGTTCTTGGGGCTTCTCGTCGTCAACCTGGCGAGAGAATTTCTGAAAACATATCAGCATTCGTACTTAATCGCAGGTTCTGTTTTAATCAGCATTATTGCGTTAGTCGGGGGACAGTTTGTGGTTGAGAAAGTATTCACCTTCTCAACGACGCTGAGCGTTATTATTAATTTTGCCGGCGGGATTTATTTTATCTACTTGCTGTTAAAGGAGAATAAATCATGGTAGAGGTCAAAAATGTAAGCAAACAATATGGAGGGAAAGTTGTCCTTGAAGAGACGTCAGTCACGATTCAAAAAGGCAAAATCACCTCGTTTATCGGTCCTAACGGCGCCGGCAAAAGTACGCTGCTGTCTATTATGAGCCGCCTGATCAAAAAGGATTCCGGTGAGATTTTCATAGACGGAGAAGAGATCGGAACCTGCGACAGCAAAGAGCTTGCCAAAAAAATGAGTATTTTAAAGCAGGCGAACCAAATCAATATCAGACTGACCATCAAAGACCTTGTCAGCTTCGGCAGATTCCCCTATTCACAGGGCCGGCTGACAGAGGAAGACTGGGTTCATATCAACCAGGCGCTCAGTTATATGAAGCTGGAGGAGATTCAGGATAAGTACTTGGATCAGCTGAGCGGGGGACAGTGCCAAAGGGCTTTTATCGCAATGGTCATTGCCCAGGACACGGATTACATTTTTCTGGATGAGCCGCTGAACAACCTGGATATGAAACATTCAGTTGAAATTATGAAGCTTCTGAAGAGGCTGGTAGAGGAGCTTGGAAAAACAATCGTGATCGTAATTCACGATATCAACTTTGCTTCCGTCTACTCCGATCATATCGTTGCTTTGAAAAACGGCCGAATCGTAAAAGAGGGGCCGCCGAAGGAGATGATTGAAACCTCTGTGCTCGAAGAAATCTACGATATGACCATCCCGATTCAGACGATTGATAACCAAAGAATAGGTGTTTATTTTTCTTAATATACAGAAGAGGTGAAGAGCATGAAAAAGTTTGCAATTCTATTCATCGCATTGGTGACGGCTGTTGTCATTTCCGCTTGCGGAAACCAAAGCTCAAGCAGCAAAGGTTCTGACACGAAGAAAGAACAAATGACGGTGAAACACCAGCTGGACAAAAACGGCACAAAAGTGACAAAGAACCCTAAAAAAGTCGTTGTATTTGATTTAGGAAGCTTAGATACATTAGATAAATTAGGTCTTGATGATAAAGTAGCGGGCCTGCCGAAACAAGCCCTTCCTAAATATCTGTCCAAATTCAAAGATGACAAATATGCTGATGTCGGAAGCTTAAAAGAGCCAGACTTTGAAAAAGTAGCGGATTTAGACCCTGACCTGATCATTATCTCTGGCAGACAATCTGAGTCCTACAAAGAATTCTCTAATATTGCACCGACCATTTACCTTGGCGTAGATACAGCGAACTACATGGAATCATTTAAATCAGATGCACAAACAATCGGTAAAATCTTTGATAAAGAAGATGAAGTAAAAGACGAGCTCGCAACAATTGATAACTCAATTGCGGATCTTAAGAAAACAGCTGAAAAGAAAAACAAAAACGGCCTTGTGATGATGGCGAACGACGGAAAAATCAGCGCGTTCGGATCTAAATCAAGATACGGCCTGATCCATGACGTATTCGGGGTGACACCGGCTGATAAAAATATTAAAGCGTCTACTCACGGACAAAGCGTTTCATATGAGTACATTTCAAAAACAAACCCTGATTACCTGTTTGTTATTGACCGCGGTACAGCAATCGGAGAAACATCATCTACAAAACAAGTCGTTGAAAATGACTATGTGAAAAACGTAAACGCCGTGAAAAATAATCATGTCGTTTACCTTGATTCAGCTACTTGGTACTTATCAGGAGGCGGACTTGAGTCAATGACGCAAATGATTAAAGAAGTGAAAGACGGGTTAGAGAAGTAAAACCAAAAAGAGCCTCCGCTCTCAAAGCGGGGCTCTTTTTTTATAGGATCAGCGTGCCGGCTGCTGTTCGGCAGGGCGCTGAGGTTTCTTTAATGTAAAGGATAGAAGTAAGCCGGCAAGCGCGATGCAGGCTGCCACGATAAAAGCGGCGTTCATGCCGTGCAGAGCGGCGTGTTTTACATTTGTGGTTCCTGCATGTGCCGCCTGGTTGCTCATCACGGATACCAGGAGAGCAGTTCCGATGGAGCCGCCGACTTGGCGAACCGTATTGTTCATCGCTGTTCCGTGCGGAATCAGGTGGCGCGGCAGCGCATTGATTCCGGCTGTTGTCACAGGCATCATAATCATCGCTGTCCCTAAGAGACGAACGGTATATAAAACGACAATCCAAGCCAGTGACGTATGGTCAGTCAGCTGCATAAACGGAAGTGATGTCAGGAAGATGATACAGAAACCTGCAATCGCCAGGCCTCTTCCGCCGACACGGTCAAAAATTCTTCCGATAATCGGTGACATGAAGCCCATTACAATGGCTCCCGGAAGAAGCATAAGCCCTGTATCAAAGGCTGTGACGTCTCTGACGTTTTGTGTATACAGCGGCAGAATTGTTTCTGTACCAATTAATAATGCAAAGACAAGGGTTCCCAGCAGGGTTGTTAAGCTGAAGATACCAAACGTAAATACGCGGAATTCCAGCATCGGTTTTTCAAGCTTCATCTGTCTTGTAATAAATAAGAGCAGCGCGATCACGCCCACTAGCAGTGAAATCAGAACCGTTGAGCTGGTCCATCCGTAAGAGCCGACGCTTGAGAAGCCATAGAGCAGCCCGCCAAATCCAAGTGTCGACAGGATAACTGATAAAATATCAATCTGTGTTTTTCTTAATGTCGTCACGTTTTTCATAAGAATGATAGCGAGAAGCAAATCGATCACGGCAAACGGAAGAATGATATAAAACAATGATCTCCATGAGAAAGCTTCTACTGCCCATCCTGAAAGAGTCGGTCCGATCGCAGGCGCGAAGGAGATGACCAATCCGACCATACCCATAGCCTGGCCGCGCTTTTCAATCGGAAAGATCGTTAAAAATACTGTCTGCATGAGCGGCATCATAATGCCGGCTCCGGCTGCCTGAATGATACGGGCCGCCAGCAGAACCGGAAAGTTCGGGGCAAACGTGCCGACGATTGTTCCGGCAGTGAAAATACTCATCGCCGTAATGAGAAGCGTACGGCTCGTGAATTTTTCAATTAAAAACGCAGTAATCGGAATTAAAATACCGTTCGTTAACATAAATGAAGTCGTCAGCCATTGGGCTTGGTTTGCATCTATATGAAAATCCCTCATGATATGGGGGAGAGCGGTAATTAACAGTGTCTGGTTCAAAATGGCGACAAACGCCCCGGCTAACAAAATGCCGACAATGACAGAACGGTTAAACGGTTTTTTTTCAATACTTGTGTCCAATAAGATCCCTTCTTTTCTTTAAGTAATTAGCAGTGTTTTTAACATAGAAATTTGCTGTGTTAAAACACCGGTTTGTTCCAGATAGCCAATCAGTGATTTCAGTAAAAAGGCGCGGGGCTCTTCCTTTTTTGCTTCCTCTTCCAGCATGGCTGCAGCGGATGTCAGCTCATCGATATCATAATCCGCGGCGGGCAGGGAAGAGATGCCTTTATGTAATTCTTTCAGGCTTTCTGATAACAGGAGTGATTTATCCTTTGGCTGGTAGGAGGACGCCGATTGGATATAAAGCTCGATGGTCTCAGGCGGAATCAGGGACTGCCGTGTTTCTCTGTTTTTGACAATCTGATTGAGGGTGCTGATGATAAACGCTGCGATCGGGTCAAGCTCAAGCGGTTTTTCCTCTATTTTGATCAGCATTAAAAACTCACGCATCATGCCGTGAAGAATGATCACTAAATCCCATACAAACGGGAGAATGGTTTCTCCATACGCCTGGATCAGCGAATCGCGGTGCCAGCAGATAATCGTTGATCTGGTCTGATGGATATGCTGTTTTACACGGTCATTGTGCAGCTTGGGGTTTCCGTAGGTCAGCATATTAAAAAACTGCTGATTCCGCCTGAATCCTTCCAGCTCCATTTTGACCTTTTGAATCAAACGCTCCTCCGGTGTCAGTGCGGTATTTTCCTGCAGTCTTGATGCCGCGGCCACCATTTGCTTCTGGTTAAACGTCAGCAGCTCCAAAAGCAAATCTTCCTTCGACTGAAACAGCTTATATATCGAAGCTTTTGATATCTTACATTCTTCTGCGATTGCCTGCATGGAAACCGACGTAAAATCCTTTTCAGAAAAAAGCTTCCGCGCGGCTAACAAGATTTCTGTTTTTTTATCAAGCATCTCATGGCTTCCTTCTTTCTTGAACAATAGAAAACCCATTGGTTCACAGAAAACCAATGAGTAACATTGATAAAATTTTACCAAATAAACAAAATGAAAGTCAATGGATTTTATCCGGACAAATAAAAAGGCCTGCCGGAATTCCGACAGGCCGGGTGAGGCTTATTTTTCAACTTTAAACCCTTGTTTTTCGAGCATTTCACGAATATGCGGATAGTACAGGCGCTCATAGTATGAGGCGATGCCTTGTGACCAGTTTCGTGTTTCTTTTCCGTTGGTCCGGTTTTTCATGTATTCGGCCATTTGTTCATCATATGACTGAATGTGTGATGTCAGCTCGTCCTGCTGCAAATACGTTTCTTTATGATAAACCGCTGCCTTTGGAAGACGAGGTTTTTTCGCTGAACGATCAGCAGGATGGCCGATGACAAGACCTGATACAGGGAACACGTATTTCGGAAGCTGAAGCAGCTCGATCAATTCATTTGGGTTTCCCCGAACCGCGCCGATCGGAACAGTGCCAAGACCGAGTGATTCAGCTGCCGCTGTCGCCGTGCCAAGTGCGATGCCGGCATCTACAGCGCCGACAAGAACGGATTCTAGCCCGTTTGTGATTTCCATGTTGAAGTCATGCAGATCTTCAAGCGCAATTTTTGCCCGGTTGAAGTCTGCGCAGAAAAGCAAGAAAACTGGAGCTTGGTCAATCCAAGGCTGTCCGCCCGCCAGTTCGGAGATTTTCTTTTTCCGCTCTTTATCCTGAATCGCGATGACAGTCACTTGCTGCCCGTTGATAGAAGTAGGGGCTGATTGCACCGCTTGTATAATGTGGTCTAGCTGCTCTTCTGACACCGGCTCGTCCGTATAGCTGCGGATGGAGCGGTGATCTGTTAATGATTTGATTACTTCGTTCATGTGAGACATCCTTTCCTTACTCGCTGAGCTCTGTGCGTACAACATCAAGAGGAGCGCTCAGCAGTTCTTTGGCATTTGCTACAAATGCTTGGAAATGCGCAGTGTCATTGTGTGATTTCATCGCCGCTTCATCTTTCCATTGTTCAAGCATCACGAATGTATTTTCTTCGCCTACTTTTTCAAAAAGGTCGTATTGGGCGTTGCCTTCCTCGGCTCTTGAATGTTGAACGAGCGATTGTGCCTCGCTCAAGAATTCTTCGCGTTTTTCGGGTTTTACTTTCATATAAGCTTGTAATACGATCATGTAAATCTCCTCCATTTGTCTTTAAAATTTATTGTTCGAATTTGATCGAACTAAATGTACCATGTAATCAAAATCAGGTAAAGGAAAAACCCTCAAATAGTAAAATTGTCATTCTAATTGTTGTGTGATACATTTGTGTCATGAACATTCCAAACCATCCAGAAACAGAAACATTGCAGCTGACAAAGGTTCTTCACGCACTGAGTGATCCGCTACGTTTAGAGCTGGTGAAGCAATTGGCCGAAGCAAAAGAGAAAACGTGCAGCACCTGTGCTGATGTACAGGTTGCAAAGTCGACCTTGTCCCACCATTTTAAAGTATTAAGAGAATCGGGCATCGCTCAAGTACGCATAGAAGGAAAGCGCCGTTATTATTCGCTTCGCACAGAAGATCTTGAAAGGGCATTTCCGGGCCTGCTTGAAGCAGTGCTGAACGTGGACCAGGAGCGCTGGTAAATCAATCCCCTGAACAGGGGATTTTTTTATGTTCCATAAACAGCGCGGCGAAGTCTTTGCACACCTTCCTGAATGTCCTCTTCCCTCAGCCGTGCAAAGCCGATAATAAGCGCGGGTTTGTCCGGCTGCGGACGGCTTTCTTTTAAGCGAAACCGGCTCATCCCGAAGATTTCAAGCTGTTGGGCGGCGGCATGCGCGAGGATCTCTTGTTCTGTGCGGCAGGTGTAAAATTCAGTGACGAAATGCAGTCCCGCATTTGCCCCTTTTACTGTAATCTCCCCTCCAAACTCTGATTCTAATGCGCGGATGAGGCGTTCTCTCTTTTCTTTATAATGCTGCTTCATTTTTTTTATATGCTTCTGATATTCTCCGGACTCGATAAATTCCTGCAGGGCGAGCTGGGTGAGCGACGAGCATGTCTGCAGGTCATAGCCCCGCTTTTTGTATACCCGTAACAGCTTCGGCGGCAGCACCATGTAGCTGACCCGCAATCCGGGGAGAAGTGATTTTGAAAATGTGCCCATATAGATGATGTTTTGAAAGCGGTCAAGGCTTTGGAGCGCCGGGATACTGTCTACATCATATTTAAATTCGCTGTCATAATCATCCTCAATAATATAGCGGCTCGGCTGCTCCGCTGCCCAGTTCAGCAGCTGAATTCTCCGGGACACAGGCATAATTGTCCCGGCCGGGAATTGATGCGAAGGGGTAGTGATTAATACATCAGGCTTCTGTCTGATGATTTCAGAAATGGATATCCCTTTTTCATCAAGCATAATCGTCTTCACCTGTTTTCCGGCATGTTGCAAAAGCTGGTACATTCGCCTGTAGCCAGGCTCCTCCATCGCATACACCGCGTCCTGAGGCAAAAGCTCAGTCAGCAGCTGCATCAGCACCTGGGTGCCCGCCCCGATGACGATTTGTTCCGGCCGGCATTTCACACCCCGCGTCAGAGAGATGAGCCTTGTAATGGCGGCTCTTACCTCATATATGCCTTGCGGATGAGACATGTCGCCGAGCGTGCGGTGTGAGCGGGCAGCCGCTTTTTGCTCACAGCGAAACCAGCTTTTCATTGGAAAATGATCTGTATCGGCACTCATATGTGAAAAAGATATCCAATCGCTTTGATCGATATGAACCTCTTTCAGATCATCCGGCAGTGAAGATGAGGGCTGTTCCTCAGAGGGAAATGTGTCCAGCTGTTCGACGAAAAAACCCTTTCTTTCTTCAGCGTACAAATACCCTTCGGCGAGCAGCTGCTGATAGGCTGAATTCACAGAGTTTACGCTGACCTTCAGCTTTTCAGCCAGCTCTCGTTTGGAGGGAACCTTCGAGTGGGGCAGCAGATTATGGCTGAGGATTTCGTTTTTCAGCTTTTGATAAATCTGCTGATAGATATAATCTGCTTTTTCTGAGCGATCGAGAGTGATTGTGATGTCCATTGCGGTGTCTCCTTCTGGTACCATCAAAAAGTTATAATTGGTACTTTTCATCATACCAAAAAGAAGTCAGAATGGTAAGAAAATAATGACAGTGGGGGGATTCACATGAGTCAAACAACGGCATCAACTTTCACTACAGCAGAGTGGCAGCAAAAACGGGACCAATTTGTCTCAAAAGGTGTGAGCAACGGAAACCGCAGCCTGGCGGTAAAAGGAGAGGGAGCAGAGCTGTATGATTTGGACGGCCGGAGATTTATTGATTTTGCGGGTGCTATTGGAACTTTAAACGTCGGACACTCGCATCCGAAGGTGGTAGAAGCTGTGAAGCGGCAGGCGGAGGAGCTGATCCATCCGGGCTTTAACGTCATGATGTATCCGTCTTATATTGAATTAGCTGAAAAGCTTTGCGGCATTGCGCCTGGCACTCATGAGAAAAAAGCGATTTTCCTCAATTCCGGAGCGGAAGCGGTGGAAAACGCTGTGAAAATCGCCAGAAAGTATACCAAGCGCCAAGGCGTTGTCTCGTTTACACGCGGGTTCCACGGACGCACGAATATGACAATGAGCATGACAAGCAAGGTAAAGCCGTACAAATTCGGTTTCGGCCCATTTGCATCAGAAGTATACCAGGCGCCGTTTCCGTATTATTATCAGAAGCCTGCCGGACTGAGTGATGATGCATATGACGATATGGTCATTCAAGCGTTCAATGACTTCTTTATCGCAGCAGTTGCTCCTGAAACGGTAGCGTGTGTTGTGATGGAGCCGGTGCAGGGAGAAGGCGGATTCATTATTCCTTCTAAACGGTTTGTGCAGCACGTCGCTTCCTTCTGTAAAGAACACGGCATCGTCTTTGTAGCCGATGAAATTCAAACCGGATTTGCCAGAACGGGCACTTATTTCGCGATCGAGCACTTTGATGTCGTGCCAGACCTGATCACGGTTTCGAAATCTCTTGCGGCTGGGCTGCCGTTAAGCGGTGTGATCGGACGCGCGGAAATGCTTGATGCGGCGGCGCCCGGAGAGCTCGGCGGCACGTATGCGGGAAGTCCGCTTGGGTGCGCGGCGGCATTGGCTGTTTTGGACATTATTGAAGAAGAAGGCCTGAATGAACGTTCTGAGGAAATCGGCAGGATCATTGAAGAAAAAGCGCTTGAATGGAAAACAGAATACCCGTTTATCGGTGACATCCGCAGACTTGGGGCGATGGCAGCAATCGAGATCGTCAAAGACCCTGAAACACGTGAACCTGATAAAGCGAAAGCGGCAGCCATCGCAGCGTACGCGAATCAAAACGGATTGCTGCTGCTGACAGCCGGAATCAACGGCAATATCATCCGCTTCCTGACGCCGCTGGTTATTTCAGATGACCTTCTGAATGAAGGGCTCCACATTGTGGAAGCAGGTCTGCGAGCTTAATCATTGGAAAGACCGCACACGGGTCTGCTATCATTTTAAGTAAATCCAAGAATAGAAAGGAATGTTCAATATGCCAGATCAATTAACGGTCTACAACCCGGCTACAGGCGAGGCGATCAAAACGATTCCTCAGCAATCAGCCAAGGAAGTAGAAGAAGCCATTGAACGTTCACATCAAGCGTTTAAATCATGGTCTAAAACATCAGCGAACGAAAGAGCGTCTCTTTTGAAAAAGTGGTATGAGCTAATCGTTGAACATAAAGAAGAACTTGCAGATTTAATTACGAAGGAAAACGGAAAACCGTACCAGGAAGCTGTCGGAGAGGTGCTGTACGGCGCCGGTTATATCGAATGGTTCGCAGAGGAAGCGAAGCGTGTATACGGAAGAACCGTTCCGGCTCCGACAACCGGAAAACGAATTGTCGTGACGCGCCAGGCAGTCGGCCCAGTTGCCGCGATTACGCCTTGGAATTTCCCAAATGCGATGATTACACGTAAAGCGGCGCCTGCTCTTGCTGCCGGCTGTACGTTTATTATCAAGCCGGCGCCTGATACACCGCTGTCAGCCTATGAACTTGCACGCCTCGCATACGAAGCAGGTATTCCAAAAGACGTGCTTCAGGTTGTCATCGGTGATGGCGAGGAGATCGGAAACGTTTTTACAAGCAGTCCGAAAATCCGCAAAATCACCTTTACAGGATCAACACCTGTAGGGAAAATCCTGATGAAAAACAGCGCCGATACTGTGAAACACGTATCCATGGAGCTCGGCGGACATGCCCCGCTGATTGTGGATGAAGATGCAAACATTGATCTTGCTGTTGAACAGGCAATGGTGTCTAAATACCGAAACGCGGGTCAGACTTGCGTATGCGCCAACCGGCTCATCGTCCATGAATCCATCAAAGATGAATTTGCTGCGAAACTGAGCGAGCAAGTATCGAAGCTGAAGGTAGGAAACGGACTTGAGGAAGGCGTAGACGTCGGTCCGATTATCAACAAAAGGGGCTTTGAAAAAATCGTCAGCCAAATTGATGATGCGGTTGAAAAAGGAGCGAAGGTTGTCGCTGGGGGCACTTATGAACGAAACGATGATAAAGGCTGCTACTTTGTCAATCCGACAGTGCTCGCTGACGTCGATACGTCCATGAATATCATGCACGAGGAAACATTTGGCCCTGTTGCGCCAATCGTCACTTTTACAGATATTGATGAAGCAATTGAGCTCGCCAACGATACACCGTACGGCTTGGCTGCTTATTTCTTCACAGAAAATTACCGCCGCGGCATATATATTTCCGAGAACCTTGATTACGGAATTATCGGCTGGAATGACGGAGGACCGTCCGCGGTTCAAGCTCCTTTCGGCGGAATGAAAGAAAGCGGAATCGGCCGTGAAGGCGGTTCAGAAGGTATCGAACCATACCTTGAAACAAAATATATGTCCATCGGTTTATAAACGAAACGATATGCTCCTGAAGAGCTGCCGGAAGATCCGGCAGCTCTTTTTTTGTTTCAGCGAATAAACACATCAATTCCAGCCAAAATAACAGCAAATACATTTTGAAAGAAGGTTCCCCAACAATGGATTTATTTTTGGCTCTTCTCCCGGCTTTGTTTTGGGGGAGCATTGTTCTCTTCAATGTTAAATTAGGCGGCGGGCCGTATAGCCAAACACTGGGAACGACGATCGGGGCGTTAATTGTTTCTATCGTTATTTATTTGTTTGTCCAACCCGTCTTGTCCATGCGCATTTTTATCGTTGGAATTATATCCGGCTTATTTTGGTCACTTGGGCAGAGCAACCAGCTCAAAAGCATTCAGTTAATGGGTGTGTCCAAAACGATGCCGATATCCACAGGGATGCAGCTTGTTTCTACCTCACTGTTCGGCGTCATTGTTTTCCGAGAGTGGTCAACACCGATTTCGATTACACTTGGAGTCCTCGCTCTTATCTTTATTATTGTCGGTATCGTTCTCACGTCATTAGAAGATAAGAAAGACAAAAAAGATGGAGAGCCGAGCAACTTAAAAAAGGGCATTTTAATCCTTCTGGTCTCGACATTGGGTTATTTGATTTATGTCGTTGTCGCAAGATTATTTAATGTATCTGGATGGTCCGCCCTGTTGCCGCAGGCGATCGGGATGGTCATTGGAGGGGTCATTTTAACCTATAAGCACAAGCCCTTCAATAAGTATGCCATCCGAAATATTCTCCCGGGCTTAATCTGGGCAGGGGGAAATATGTTTTTGTTTATTTCTCAGCCGAAAGTCGGCGTTGCCACAAGCTTTTCTCTCTCTCAAATGGGAATTGTCATCTCGACGCTTGGCGGTATTTTCATCCTGCGTGAAAAGAAATCAAAACGCCAGCTGATTGCGATTGCGATCGGGATTGCACTGATTATTGCGGCTGCCGTATTTTTAGGAATCGCCAAAACGAATTCATAACAGTTAAGGAGGATGAATATGTATCCGGATTTAAAAGGAAAAGTCGTCGCTATCACAGGAGCTGCTTCAGGATTAGGAAAGGCAATGGCCATTCGCTTCGGCAAGGAGCAGGCGAAAGTGGTCATCAACTATTACAGTAATAAACAGGATCCAAACGAGGTAAAAGAAGAGGTCATCAAGGCGGGCGGTGAAGCCATTGTCGTCCAAGGAGACGTAACGAAAGAGGAAGATGTGAAAAACATCGTTCAAACAGCGATTAAAGAGTTCGGCACACTCGATATTATGATTAATAATGCCGGTCTTGAAAATCCCGTGCCGTCTCATGAAATGCCGCTCAAGGATTGGGAAAAAGTCATCAGCACGAACTTAACGGGCGCCTTTTTAGGAAGCCGTGAAGCGATTAAATATTTTGTTGAAAACGATATAAAAGGAAATGTCATTAATATGTCGAGCGTACATGAAGTGATTCCGTGGCCATTATTTGTTCACTATGCGGCAAGTAAAGGCGGAATCAAGCTGATGACGGAAACATTGGCGCTGGAATATGCGCCGAAAGGCATTCGTGTCAACAATATCGGGCCAGGCGCGATCAACACGCCAATCAATGCTGAAAAATTTGCTGATCCTAAGCAGAGAGCAGATGTAGAAAGCATGATTCCGATGGGATATATCGGTGAACCGGAGGAAATTGCGGCAGTGGCAGCCTGGCTTGCTTCGAAGGAAGCCAGCTACGTCACAGGCATTACGTTATTCGCGGACGGCGGTATGACACAATACCCTTCCTTCCAGGCAGGACGCGGATAAATCAAAAAAAAGCGACCCAGAACTCATCTGGATCGCTTTTTCTTTAGTCGCGCTTTTTCTTTACTAGAGCTGCAACAGATAAAATAATGGCTGCCGCAGACAGCACAATCGCTGTGATATCAAGAGCCGATGAACCTGAGTCTGCAGAAGCAGAATCATCTTTCGTTTGAGTGGCGCCGTGCTCGTCTGTTACTTCTTTGGATGTAGTGATTTTTGTAATGGCATGAGGCGTATCCGCATCTTCATCGCCTGTCCATTCAACAATGCTGCCGTCTTTGTAATATTGATAGGCATCCCAAGCGGCTTCCTCCGCTTTATCAGGGTTTTTGGCAACAAAGGTAAACTGCTGGAATTGGCCTTCCTGAATGCCTCTGTCAGTGGCTTCCCACGTCACGGACACTGATTTGTCGTCGTGTTTGGCAGTAGACACCTTCCAGCCCGGAACCGGTTCGTATTGCTGGAACTCAACATTCTTTGGCATTTTTAAAACAACCTTTGTTGTCGGCTGATTTTTTTCGGAAGGAACCTTCATTGTGTAGGTCTCCCATGAGCCTGCGGCGGATTCAGCCGGTTTTACTGACACGTGCGCGCTGGCAGGCGCCGTAAAGAATAAAAGAGAGCCGATAACAGCTGGACATAGTGTGAATGCGATTTTTTTCAACAACTCAAACACTCCTTTAATTTGTCTTTGTAAACATGATATTGATTTCGTTAAAGTCGCCGGTCAGTCCGTGGACTTTGATCTTCCAGTTTCCCTTTTCATTAATGGACAGGTTTTCAGTCTGGAAGATGCCATCTGTTTTTTCCTTCAATTGAAACGTGCTTTTGTTTTTGCTGCCTGACAGTCCCGTTTTATAAACGGTCAAGGTGATTTGCTGAATGTTTTTTACTGGGTCTCTGTTATGATCGGTAACCCTGAGTTCAAACTCGTTTTTGCCGGGCTGGTTCGGGCTGATGCTGAGAGAAACATTTTGCCCGTTTTCAATCGCTTTCGTTTGATAAAACGGTTCGGGTGCGGGCTCAGGCGGACTTGGCAGACTTGTAAATACGGCAGCTGTGATCAGGACAGCGATGCCGATTGCCCATTCCGCTTTTAGCGTGCGGGTGATTTTGGACCCCTGCCGTTTTCTGGTGAGCAGAAAATGAATACCGCCCAGAATCAGCATCAAAACAAACAGTCCGCTTTTGACTAACAAGGCTTGGCCATACGCCGTATGGAACAGTGAATCCATTGACCGAATGATGAAAAATCCATTGAGCAAGCCCGAGAACAAAATGACACCGACTGCTGTGAGCGCCCATGGAGAGAACCGTTTCACCGTCTCCCAAGCAAGCGTTTTGTCCGGCTGTCTCCACTCCTGTGACAGCAGTAAAACGATGGCCGCTATTCCGCCGATCCAGATGGAGGCGGCCGATAAATGAAGGAAATCCATCAGGATACCGACTGTCTTTTCTTCAACAACAGCGGCATGTCCGGTAAACGCTTTGGCAAGCAGGAGACCGAAAAAGAAAATGAGCGGCGCCGTCCAATATGCGAAGGACGCAAAACGCTTTTTGCGTAACACTGGGATGGCAGACAGGACAAGCAGTACATACAGCACGGCCTGAATCATCCAAATTGTGCCTCCCGCGGTTTCAAACAGCGTCTCCTTCATGTACCCCGGCTGAAAGGCATTGCCCCAGCCGCCGCCTGCATTCGCTTTTGTCTGTATCGGAAGCTGAAGCAGGAGCGCCAGCCCCAGCACAGTGACTGAGATGACAAGCAAACGCTTCGTCCGTTTGGCGAGTTTTTTTCCGTCCCCTTTATACCAGAAGAGATGGAAGAAAACGGTCCCGATAAACAGAGAAAAGGCTGTATACAGAATGGCGCGGTCTGCTGCTGTTCCCGGATTCAGGGCTGAGCCTGATGTTTTCTGGCTGCTGAACCCTCCATCCGCTTTTCCGATGCTGAACGGGATGACGCCGGAAACAGGGTGCCCGTCTGCCGAAACGGCATTCCATTCCGCTCTGTACACGTCATGAGGCAGATTCTTTTTCAGCTTCACGGTCATGATGTGATTGTTGTCTTTTTTGATCTCTGTTTTGTCCGTATCCACCCGGTCGCCGTCTGAATTATAGACTTTAATGTAGTGAAAGCCCTCTTCAACCGGTTCATTAAATTCAATGTCCACCTGTGCGGGAGCGCTTTTTAATTCACTGTTTTCTCCGGGTGAAGATTTGACAATATAGGCGTGAGCAAAGCTTGTTTTCGGCAGGAAAACAAGAAAAAGCAGAAGTATGATCCACCATCTGTTTCGTTGCATTACTCAGACACCACCTTCCGCTAATTATGTTGTGTTATTTCTTGGTGCAGGTGCAGCGCTTTTTTCTGTCCCTCAGCATGTCTTCCAGCGCTTGATCGAAGGTGCGGACGGCTCCGCCAAAGCCTTTTTGAAAACGTTCAGCATGGTCAAGAGTCGCAAACGGTATGGCCTGCGGCTGGCAGCAGTGCAGATTTAATTCAGCGTTTACAACAAAATAAGCCGAAGAGGCACTGACCGTAGTTTGTAACAGAAAGTCTTTGCAAATCAAATGAGAAACCTCTTCCGTTTTATCTGCATACCGCAAAAACGCGCAATGTGCGCAGCACAGCTGTTCAATGTCTTGTGTCATCGTGATCAGCTGGACCGAATAAGCCTGATTGGCCGGCTTTAGGCAATAGCTGCACATGTGATCAGCCTGAGGCGCACGGACTGGGAGCGTGATGCCGCCGGCCGTTTTTATCACCTGGTTTGATTGGACAAGCTGATTCACATCTCTGTATACTGTCATTTCTGACACACCGAACCGCTGACTGATATCAGAAATTCTGAGCGCGCCTTCTTTTTTCAGCCACTCAAGTATGTGCTGCTGTCTATTAATCGGAAGCATTCATACATCCCCTTCATTAAGATCTTCTTAAGCGTAGAGGATTTCAAAGACCGAGACAAGTATGCTGATGATAAAAAATGTGAAAATGTGTTGAACAGTAACAAAACGAAACAGAAGGGTCTCTGGTATAATGGACATATGAATGGAGAGTGAAAATACCATATGAAAGAAACAGTATGCCCGAACTGCGGCAAACCTTTGACAGGCGACATGGTCAGATCGTCAAATGTCCCGTGCCAATTTCGCTGCGGACACTGCCGGGAACGGCTTTACGAATATAAAGTATCAGCTCCGATTATGATTGTGTCTTTGGCACTCATCGTGCTGCTTATTTATCTTTTGATGCTCCTTCGCAATGCGGCAGGCTCAATGATTCCGGCCGTTCAGCATGTGCCGATGGCAGTTTTTGCGCTTGTGTGCGCCTATCCTGTATTTATTGTGAGTGAACGGATGATCGCGAAGCATGTGATTCAAAACGGCAAGATTATTTATAGAGGAAAGAGAAAAGGCTCCTAAAACAGGAGCCTTTTTATTTTTAAAAAATTGTCACACCCATGTGCCAAAGTCCTCTTTACTTTCAATTGTGCACACACTGTAAGCGTTTTAATATAGAGTCAAAGGGAAGCATCATTCTCTGACATTATCATTCTTTTAGCGACAAACAAAACAGGGAGGGTTTATATATGCAGCAAGAACACCAGCAAGGCGGCATGAAAGTGAAAGTTCAGCGCTTTGGCAGTTATTTGAGCGGAATGATCATGCCGAATATCGGCGCGTTTATCGCGTGGGGTATCATTACCGCTTTGTTTATTCCGGCGGGATGGTTTCCGAATGAGCAGCTGAATACGCTGGTCAGCCCGATGATTACGTATTTACTGCCGCTTTTGATAGCGTATACAGGCGGAAAAATGATTTACGACCACCGCGGCGGAGTCGTCGGTGCGACGGCGGCAATCGGGGTAATTGTCGGGTCGGATATTCCGATGTTTCTAGGCGCGATGATAATGGGGCCGCTGGGCGGATATCTCATTAAGCAAACTGATAAATTATTCAAGGACAAAGTAAAACAAGGCTTTGAGATGCTGATTAACAACTTTACGGCAGGAATTGTCGGCGCGGCTTTAACGATTCTCGCGTTTTATGCGATCGGCCCAGTCGTTCTGACGTTAAATAAATTACTGGCAGCCGGTGTAGAGGTCATTGTACACGCTAACTTACTGCCTGTTGCAAGCGTTTTCGTGGAACCGGCGAAGGTCTTGTTCCTAAATAACGCGATCAACCACGGTATCTTAAGCCCGATTGGAATCGAGCAGGCAGCCAATACCGGAAAGTCAATTCTGTTTTTAGTAGAAGCAAACCCTGGACCGGGGCTCGGCATTTTGCTCGCGTATATGTTCTTTGGAAAAGGATCTTCAAAATCAACGGCTCCTGGAGCGGCAATCATTCATTTCTTCGGGGGGATTCACGAAATTTACTTCCCGTACATTTTAATGAAGCCGGCATTGATTCTGGCAGCGATTGCAGGCGGAGCAAGCGGACTCCTAACGTTCTCTATCTTTAATGCCGGTCTAGTTGCAGCATCGTCACCAGGCAGCATTATCGCATTGATGGCCATGACGCCAAGAGGCGGATACTTCGGCGTGCTGGCAGGCGTATTGGTCGCTGCAGCCGTTTCGTTTATCGTGTCAGCTGTGATCCTGAAGTCTTCGAAAGCAAGCGAAGAAGATCTCGCAGCGGCAACAGAAAAAATGCAGTCCATGAAGGGGAAGAAAAGCCAAGCTGCCGCTGCTTTAGAGGCAGAACAAGCAAAAGCTGAGGAAGCGTCTGAGCTGTCTCCTGAAAGCGTCAATAACATTATTTTCGCATGTGACGCCGGAATGGGCTCAAGCGCGATGGGGGCCTCGATTTTAAGAAACAAAGTCAAAAAAGCAGACCTGGATATCAGTGTGACCAACACGGCGATTAACAATCTGCCGAGCGATGCGGATATTGTCATTACCCACAAAGACTTAACAGATCGAGCAAAGGCAAAGCTGCCAAATGCGACGCACATATCAGTGGAGAACTTCTTAAACAGTCCGAAATATGACGAGCTTATTGAAAAGCTAAAAAAGTAATCTCATAGAAAGAGAGTGATACTCATGCAAGTACTCGCAAAAGAAAACATCAAACTCAATCAAACGGTTGCAACAAAAGAAGAAGCGATCAGATTGGCGGGCCAAACGCTGATTGACAACGGCTACGTGACAGACGATTATATTGAAAAAATGTTTGAACGGGAAGAAACATCTTCTACCTTTATGGGGAATTTTATTGCCATCCCCCACGGCACAGAAGATGCCAAAAGCGAAGTGCTTCACTCAGGGATTTCAATCATTCAAATTCCTGGCGGAGTAGAGTATGGAGAAGGAAACACAGCCAAAGTCGTATTCGGCATTGCCGGAAAAAATAACGAGCATTTAGACATTTTGTCTAACATCGCCATCATCTGCTCAGAAGAAGAAAACATTGAACGCCTGATTTCTGCGAAAAGCGAAGAAGATTTGATCGCGATTTTTAACGAGGTGAACTAGCATGATTGCCTTACATTTCGGTGCGGGTAATATCGGGAGGGGCTTTATCGGTACGCTGCTTCACCACTCCGGCTATGAAGTGGTGTTTGCGGATGTAAATGACACGATGGTCGGCCTCCTTAATGAAAAACGGGCATACACTGTTGAACTCGCAGAAGAAGGGCGTTCATCAGAGGTGATCGGCCCGGTCAGCGCCATCAACAGCGGCAGCCAGCCGGAGGAGCTGTATCGGCTGATCAATGAGGCGGCGCTCATCACGACGGCTGTCGGCCCGAATGTATTAAAGCTGATTGCCCCGTCTATCGCAGAAGGCTTAAGACGAAGAAGCTCTGCCGACACACTGAATATCATTGCCTGTGAAAATATGATTGGCGGAAGCAGCTTCTTAAAAAAAGAAGTATACAGCCACTTAACAGAGGCGGAGCAGGAGGCTATCGACAACACTGTCGGATTCCCAAATTCCGCGGTTGACCGGATCGTGCCGATTCAGCATCATGAAGATCCGCTCAAAGTGTCGGTTGAGCCGTTCTTTGAATGGGTCATCGACGAATCAGGCTTTATAGGGGAAACACCGGCAATAAAAGGGGCGCTGTTTGTTGATGATTTAACGCCGTACATCGAACGAAAGCTGTTTACCGTTAATACCGGGCATGCTGTAACGGCCTATGTCGGCTATCAGCGCGGATTAAAAACGATAAAAGAAGCGATCGATCATCCGGAAATCCGCCGTGTTGTTCACTCGGCGCTGCTTGAAACCGGTGATTATCTCATTAAAACGTATGGATTTAAGCAATCAGAACACGAGCAATATATTAAAAAAATCATCGGCCGCTTTGAAAATGAATTCATCACCGACGATGTGACCCGTGTGGCGAGATCGCCGCTCAGAAAGCTTGGAGAAAATGACAGGCTTGTAGGTCCGGCGAAGAAAATCAAAGAGCCGAATGCGCTGGCAGAAGGCATTGCTGCGGCGCTGCGATTCGACTTTGCCGGTGATCCGGAAGCGGTCGAGCTGCAAGCGCTGATCGCGGAAAAAGGATACAGCGGAGTGCTTCACGAGGTGTGCGGTATTCCGTCTCATGAACCGCTGCATGCCATCGTTTTAAAAAAACTGAATCAATAACCGGACCCGTGACTATACGTCACGGGCTTTTTTTACCATCTCGCAATCTAGTATAATAGAAAACGCTTACGATAACAGGGGGAGGAGAATGACGATGAAACAATTCGAGATTGCGGCAATACCGGGAGACGGAGTAGGAAAAGAGGTTGTGACTGCTGCTGAGAAAGTGCTTCATACAGCAGCTGAGGTTCACGGAGGTTTGTCATTCTCATTTACGTCATTTCCATGGAGCTGTGACTATTATATGGAGCACGGCGAAATGATGCCTGAGAACGGAATACATACGCTCACTCAATTTGAAGCGGTTTTCTTGGGGGCGGTCGGAAATCAGAAACTGGTTCCAGACCATATTTCTTTATGGGGGCTGCTGCTGAAGATCCGGAGAGAGCTTGAGCTTTCCATTAATATGAGACCAGCCAAACAAATGGCCGGCATCACGTCGCCGCTGCGGCATCCGAACGATTTTGATCTAGTGGTGATTCGCGAGAACAGTGAAGGTGAATACAGTGAAATCGGCGGACGCATTCACAGGGGTGACGATGAAATCGCCATCCAGAATGCCGTGTTTACGAGAAAAGCGACAGAACGTGTCATGCGTTTTGCCTTCGAATTGGCGAAAAAACGGCGCGGTCATGTGACAAGCGCAACAAAGTCCAACGGAATTTATCACGCGATGCCGTTTTGGGATGAAGTCTTTCAGCAGACTGCGGCTGATTATAGCGGAATCGAAACGTCATCCCAGCATATTGATGCGTTGGCCGCTACGCGTCCGGAAACGTTTGATGTCATTGTGGCGAGCAACCTGTTCGGTGATATTTTAACCGACATCAGCTCGAGCCTGATGGGAAGCATTGGCATTGCGCCGTCTGCGAACATTAACCCGTCTGGCAAGTACCCATCCATGTTCGAACCGGTTCATGGCTCAGCTCCGGATATTGCCGGCAAAGGCCTTGCCAACCCAATCGGCCAGATTTGGACAGCCAAGCTGATGCTTGACCATTTCGGAGAGGAAGAACTGGGGGCAAAGATCCTCAATGTGATGGAACGAGTCACGGCTGACGGCATTAAAACACGCGACATTGGCGGACAAAGCACGACGGAAGAGGTCACTGACGAAATTTGTGTGCGTTTAAGAAACTTATAAACATGCAGGCCGGGACGAATGGTTGCCCCGGCCGTTTACAAAAATTTCAACAGATCACTAACCAAGAAGATCCAAATGCTGTATAATGACATGGAATTCTTAGGAAGGTATCAGGTGGAAGAAGTTGAACGCAAAAACGATCACATTAAAGAAAAAATCAAAAACCAAATGGATTGTACTCAGTACTGCATGTATTCTAGCTTTCATTTTCATGATCAGAATGGCGTTTTATATGCCCTATCTCGTTGAAGGTTCATCAATGGCTCCGACGCTAAAAGACTCAGAACGAATGTTGGTTGACAAAGCAGCCAAATATACAGGCGGATTTCATAGAGGCGACATCATCGTGATTCATGACGAAAAGAGCGGCCGTTCATTTATAAAACGGTTAATCGGTTTGCCTGGCGACTCAATTATCATGAAGGATGATCAGCTATACATAAACGGTAAGAAAGTCGACGAACCGTATCTAAAGGAGCATAAACAAGAAATGCAAGCGTCAGGGGAAAATCTCACGAGTGATTTTGAAGCTGAGGTTCCTGCCGGCAAATATTTTGTAATGGGAGATAACCGTCTCAATTCGGTGGACAGCAGAAATGGAATGGGGATGCCTTCTGATGAAGATATCATTGGTACGGAGACTCTAGTCTTTTATCCGTTCAGTGAGATAAGAGTAGCAAAATGAATACATACGCAAAAAAGAGATAATGCTTGATGAAATGAAAGAAAGGGTGGAGAACGATGAAACCATATATGCTGCCTCACCGCTACCCATTTTTATTGATTGACGGCGTGACGGAAAGCGAGCCCGGCAAGCATGCAGCTGCTTATAAGCTGGTCAGTGAGAACGACTGGTTTATCACTGACACGCAAACAGAAATGCCGTTTTCACTTGTGATTGAAGCACTTGCGCAAACCGCGGCTTTTACAGGAATTACAGATGAAAACAGCTTGGGCTTATTGTCTTCCGTGAAGAAAGCGGAAAAGCTGGGCGCGGCCATACCCGGTGACCGGCTTGATCTTACGTTTGAAGTCACGCGCAACCGGCGCGGGTTTGTGTTTGGACATGCCAAGGCGTCAGTGGGCGGGCAGCCTGTTGCTGAAGCGGAAATCGGCATCTATATTGAAAAATGAAAAAAACCCTTCACTACGATTTGTGAGGGGTTCTATTATTTCGTATCGTAATCCCGTTCGCTTTGTGAGTCATCTCGTTGCTGCCGCTTCTGTTTTTCATCATTCATGTTTTCCTTCAGCTCTTCATTCGGTATCGGATCGGTTAAGTCATTATGTTCGGGGTTTTCATTAGGGCGGTTCTGCTGTTTTCTCTCTTTCATGTTTTATCACCTCACCATTTGTTTTCCTCTAATGTCTCCACTTGAAACATGTGAAATGGCTGTTTTGTTCCGCTGGGTATAATGTATTAGAATAGAACCAGAACAACTAAAAGATAAAGAGAGGTACATATATGTCTGTTCAAAGAGAAGATGTGAATATCAAGCTGATTGCTATTGATATGGACGGAACACTGCTGAATGACGAGCAGCTGATTTCAGACGAAAACCGCAACGCGATTCGTGAGGCGGAGGATAAAGGTGTTTACGTGGTCATCAGTACGGGCCGGACGCTGATGACGTGCCGGGAGCTGGCTGAGTCGCTGAAGCTGTCGTCTTTTTTAATCACGGCTAACGGCAGCGAAATCTGGGACTCGAATTTTAATTTAGTGGAACGCAAGCTGCTCCACACGGATCACATCAAAATGATGTGGGATTTGCGGAATAAGCACAACACTAATTTCTGGGCTTCAACTGTTAACAAAGTGTGGAGAGGCGAGTTCCCGGAAAACATCACTGATCATGAATGGCTTAAATTCGGATTTGACATAGAGGATGACGACATCCGAAACGAAGTGCTGGCGGAGCTCAGAAAAAATAAAGAGCTCGAAATCACAAACTCAAGCCCGACAAACATCGAGGTCAACGCGCTCGGCATCAACAAAGCCGCAGCCCTTGCGAAGGTTTCTGAAAAACTCGGCTTTACGATGGAAAATGTCATGGCGATGGGCGACAGCCTGAATGATATCGCGATGATCAAAGAAGCCGGACTGGGCGTAGCGATGGGCAATGCCCAAGACGTCGTGAAGGAAACGGCTGATTGGATCACTGATACAAATATAGAAGATGGTGTCGCTAAAGCGATACGTCATTGGGTACTATAAGAAAAGAGTCCTGAGATAAGGACTCTTTTCTTTTTTTTTATCAGGGAGATTTTCTTCTAGGACCATGGTAGGTTTTCTAACAAAGTTATTTCACAAACTGATATGATTGAATATAATGAAATAAAGTTCAAAAATTCGGAATAGTCGTTCCGAATTTCGGAACAATAAAATACATAAAGCAATCGTTTGCTTGGCAGGAGGGATTCTGTGTTTCAAGTTGATTTAAATTGTGATTTAGGGGAAAGCTTCGGAGCCTATACGATAGGTCTTGATCAAGATATTTTAGAGTTTGTTACTTCAGCGAATGTCGCATGCGGATTTCATGCAGGGGATCCAAGTGTCATGCGGAAAACAGTTGCCCTTGCTGCTGAAAAAGGCGTGAAAATCGGCGCTCACCCGGGACTCCCGGATTTGCTCGGCTTCGGCCGCCGAAATATGGCGATTTCTCCAGAGGAAGCATATGATCTTGTGGTTTATCAAATTGGCGCCTTGTCAGGGTTTTTAAAAGCGGAAGGACTTCACATGCAGCACGTCAAGCCGCACGGCGCTTTGTACAATATGGCCGCAGTCGATCAGAAGCTATCGGACGCCATTGCAAAAGCTGTCTGCAAGGTAGATCCAGGACTGATTCTTTTCGGCCTTGCTGAGAGCGAGCTTGTAAAAGCGGGAGAACGGATCGGGCTTCAAACAGCAAGTGAAGTGTTCGCCGACAGAACATACCAAGCGGACGGGACGCTCACGCCGCGCTCCCAGCCGGACGCACTCATTGAAAGCGATGATGCTGCCGTCACTCAGGTGATCAAAATGGTGAAAGAAGGGACGGTCAAATCTCAGCAAGGACATGATGTGTCATTAAAAGCAGATACAGTTTGCATTCATGGAGATGGAGCCCACGCGCTGACGTTTGCGCAAAAAATACGAAAAGAGCTTAAAGCGGCCGGAATCGAAGTGACTGCTATTTCAGCGCAGGAGTAATCAGAAGGAGGAAAATAGATGGAGCAGCAGAAAAAAACAGCAGGGAAAAAAACGGGCAGCTGGTCATTGCTGATGGGGGCCGCCTTCTTAATGGCGACATCAGCAATCGGCCCGGGATTCCTGACACAAACCGCAACATTCACAAACACACTCGCAGCAAGCTTCGGTTTTGTTATTTTCATTTCTATTATTTTGGATATCTTCGCTCAAACCAACGTATGGCGCATCATTGCGGTCTCAGGAAAAAGGGGCCAGGAGATTGCGAATATGGTGCTTCCCGGACTGGGATATTTTATCGCCATTCTCGTCGTGCTTGGCGGACTTGCCTTTAATATCGGGAATATCGGAGGGGCTGGGCTCGGACTTCAAGTCTTGTTCGGTATTACACCAGAAACAGGCGCCTTAATCAGCGCCGTCATCGCCATTCTGATTTTTGTCATCAAGGAAGCAGGAAAAGCGATGGACCGTTTTACGCAAATCGCGGGTTTTGTCATGATTATTTTAACTGTCTTTGTTGCGGTCACCACAGCGCCGCCGGTCGGACAGGCTGTGGCTAACACGTTTGTCCCTGAACATATCAGTATATTTGCAATTGTCACATTAGTCGGCGGAACCGTCGGGGGATATATCACATTTGCCGGCGGACATCGTTTGCTTGATGCAGGGATTAAAGGCAAGGAATCCATCCCCCAGGTGACAAAAAGCTCAGTTATTGGCATTTTAATTACATCCATCATGCGGATCGCCCTTTTCTTAGCTGTGCTCGGCGTTGTTTCAAAAGGCCTGCACATTGATGAAAGTAACCCGGCGGCCTCTGTGTTCCAGCTGGCAGCGGGAAATGTCGGTTATAAAATTTTCGGATTGATCATGTGGTCAGCGGCCATTACGTCTGTTATCGGAGCCGCTTATACATCTGTTTCGTTTTTTAAAACCTTTTCTCCAAAAATTGAAAAGAATTCACGCGGCATTATTATAGGATTTATTGTCGTTTCTACATTAGCCTTCGTCACCATCGGCCAGCCGGCAAAAATTCTCGTGCTTGTCGGATCTCTGAACGGTTTGATTCTGCCGATTGCGCTTGGAACGCTGCTTATTGCCGCATATAAGAAAAACATTGTCGGTGATTATAAGCATCCGCTTTGGCTGACAGGCTCAGGTGCGCTGGTTGTCATCGTCATGGCGATTATGGGCGTCTACACGTTATTTACACAACTTCCTCAATTGTGGAGCTGATAAGAGTGGATCATTTGAACAAGATGGCGCCAAGAGATGTGCGCGCGCTTATACGAGAGGGGAAAATAAACGGGCCGACCGCCGGAATGTCCGGCGGCTATGCTCAAGCGAACCTTGTGATTTTGAAAAAAGATCTGGCATTTGACTTTCTGCTGTTTTGCCAGCGGAATCCAAAACCCTGTCCGGTGCTGGATGTGACGGAATCCGGTTCGCCTGTGCCGTCGCTTGCAGCGCCAGATGCGGATATCAGAACGGATTTTCCAAAATACCGTGTATACAGGCACGGTGTTTTGGCAGATGAGGTATCTGATATTACGCCATACTGGGAGGACGATTTTGTCGGCTTTCTGATCGGATGCAGTTTCTCTTTTGAACAAGCGCTGATCAATCATGGAATACCCGTCAGACATATCGACGAGGGGACGAACGTTCCAATGTACAAAACGAATATAGATTGTGTTCCGGCGGGGCCGTTTCATGGACAGATGGTTGTCAGTATGAGACCGGTTCCTGAACGGCTCGCTGTACGCGCCGCACAGGTGACCTCGCGTTTTCCGGCTGTGCACGGAGGACCGATTCATATCGGCAATCCAAAAGCGATCGGCATACAGGATTTGAGCAATCCAGATTTCGGAGATGCCGTTTCTGTTCGTGAAGGCGAGGTTCCTCTATTTTGGGCATGCGGGGTAACTCCGCAAGCTGTGGCTATGAATGTAAAACCTGAAATGGTCATCACACATGCGCCGGGGCATATGCTCATCACAGATATTCGAGACGAGTCGCTTGCGGTGCTGTAACCTCTCGTCCTCCTGATGAACGAGAAATAAACGAGGTGAGAAAGATGACTGAACGATTACAAATCGAACAGCTCGGTGATTCTGCAATGATGATCCGATTTGGAGAAGAAATAAGCGAGCAAGTAAACGGTCTTGTCCATGCCGCTGCCGCTTATATAGAAGAACAGCCGTTTCCGGGATTCATTGAATGTATCCCGGCTTTTACGAGTCTTACCGTATTTTATGATATATATGAAGTGTATAAGCATTTGCCTCAAGGCATCAGCTCGCCTTTTGAGAAGGTGAAACGCGATATTCATAAGCGGCTCGGAGAATTAACGGCTGATTATGAAAGCAGCCGCCGCATCGTTGAAATTCCCGTCTGCTATGGCGGTGAATTCGGGCCTGATTTAGAAGAGGTGGCGAAGATCAATCATCTCACACCCGAAGAGGTCATTGAGATTCATACAGGCGGTGAATATGTGGTGTATATGCTGGGCTTTGCACCGGGGTTTCCTTTCTTAGGCGGGATGTCCAAACGCATTGCAGCTCCAAGGAAATCATCGCCAAGACCATCGATTCCCGCCGGTTCAGTCGGAATTGCGGGACTGCAAACAGGCGTTTATCCGATTTCGACACCGGGCGGCTGGCAGCTGATTGGCAAAACGCCGCTGGCTCTATTCCGGCCGCAGGAAAACCCGCCAACGTTATTAAGAGCAGGAGATATTGTTACATTTGTCCGCATCTCAGAGGATGACTATCACGCCTATAAGGAGGAGTCCAATTGAGCATGAAAGTGTTAAAGCCCGGACTGCTCACAACGGTTCAGGATATAGGCAGAACGGGGTATCAAAAATACGGCGTGCTGGCAAGCGGCGCCATGGACACGGTATCGCTTCGAATCGCAAATCTGCTGATCGGAAACAGCGAAAAAGAAGCCGGCCTTGAAATTACGCTGATGGGTCCCGGCCCGTCGCTTTATGTGTCAGAACCAATGCTGATTGCCGTAACAGGAGCGGACTTTACCCTGCGTGTGAATGATGAGGAAGCGCCTCTTTGGAAACCTGTGCTCGTTAAGGGAAACAGCACGGTCACCTTCGGCCCCTGCAAACTCGGCAGCCGCGCTTATTTGGCGACAGCCGGCGGCTTCAATGTACCTGCTGTGATGGAAAGCAAAAGCACGTATGTCAGAGCGGGCATCGGCGGATTTCACGGAAGAGCGCTTCAGAAGGAAGATGAACTGCCGATCGGAGAGATGTCATCTCTTTCGAAAACCATCGTCTCCCGCTTGAGCCAACACCTTGGCCAGCGAGGATTTGCGGCGCCGAACTGGTCAGTCAGCCGATACAGATTTCTGCCGTTAAAAAAGAATCCGGTGATCCGAGTGCTGGAAGGAAAACAATTCTCTTTTTTCACAGAAGAATCGAAAACGCGGTTTTATGAAGAAACGTTTCGTGTCACTCCGCAGTCCGATCGTATGGGCTACAGGCTCAAAGTGGAACCGCTTGAATTGAAGGCGCCGCTTGAGATGGTGTCAGAGGCGGTTACATTTGGGACAGTTCAGGTGCCGCCTGACGGCAATCCGATTATCCTGCTTGCAGACCGGCAGACGACGGGAGGTTATCCGAGGATCGCTCACATCATTTCAGCTGATCTTCCGATTGCCTCGCAAATCATGCCGGGTGAGCACGTCCAATTTGAGCCTGTATCCCTTCAGGAAGCGGAAGCGCTTTTCATTGAACGGGAAGCGCATCTAAAAGAACTGAAAACAAGAATGAAAATGGAATGGCTGACATAACAAAGGGGATGGAATGATGCAGAATAAAAACAAAACCGTAGTGAAATCTATGGCGCTGCTCAATTTGTTTTTGCATGAACCAAGCCTTACTTTAAGCGAACTCGTTTCCCTGTCAGGAATGCCGAAAACCTCTGTTCACCGAATGGTCAGCTCACTGGAAGAAATGGGGTTCCTCAATCGAGACCCATCCGGCGTTTATACGCTGGGACTGGTGTTTTTGGAATTCGGACAGCTTGTCGCGGACAGACTCGATATCAGAAAAATAGCCAAGCCTGTGATGGAAGAGCTTTGCCGCGATGTAGATGAAGCCGTTCATTTGATCATGAGGGACGGAAATGAAGCGATCTACGTGGAGAAGATTGAAGGGACACAGACCGTTCGCCTCTACACTGCAATCGGCCGGCGTTCTCCTCTGTACGCCGGGGCATGTGCCCGGAGCATTTTGTCCTTTCTGCCCCGTGAAGAAATTGAAGCGTACATCAAACAGACAGAGCTCATTCCGATCGGTTCAGGGACCATTACAGATCCGTCAAAGCTTCTTGAGGCCATTGAGGCCTCGGTGCAAAACGGCTATACCGTCAGCTATTCAGAACTTGAAAACTATACGGCCGCTATTGGCGCGCCGATTTTTAACCATCATCACCAGGTGGCGGCCGGCATCAGTATTGCAGGGTTTGAAGCGAGATTTACAGAAGACAGGCTGCCATACTTAACGGAAAAGGTAAAACAAGCCGCTTTGCAGATTTCCAGAAAAATAGGGTATCCATAAGTAGCCGATCTTTTCTCTGCTGCGTACATTAACGTATCGACGTTCATGAGTGGAGGAAAGATCATGGTGCTTCAGTATACAGCGCTCGGAGATTCTTTAACGACGGGGAGAGGCTCTGGGCTGTTTTCTGCAGGATTTGTCCAGCGCTTCAGAGACATGATGGAAGCCGATCTGAAATCAAAAACAGCCGTATCGGTTTTCGCCAAATCCGGTCTTGATACAGAGGAAATCCTCGGGCTCCTGTCATATCCCTATGTGCAAAAACAAATTCAAGCCGCTGATATGATTACGATCACAGGGTGCGGAAATGATCTCATTGAATCTGTATTATCCTATCAATCTTCTCAGGATGAAACGATTTTCAGCCGTGCGTCCGCGCATTGTCATGAGAATTTTGAAAAGATGATTGCCCAAATCGCCAATATCAAAGGGTCAGATCCATCACCTTACGCCATCCGTGTTTTTAATTTATACAACCCGTTTCCCGGCATTGGCATTGCTGATCAATGGATTACTTCATTTAATTCGCATTTGAAAACGCTGGCAACAGCACCTCATGTTAAAATCGCTGATGTTTACAGTGTCTTTAAAGGGAAAGAGCAGGAATACCTGTCTTTCGACGGTGTCCATCCGAATAGCAGCGGCTATCAGGCAATGGCCGAAGTGCTCCGAGGAATAGGTTATCGAGAATTATCAGTTTCATAGAAAACGCGCCTGATCACTGGCGCGTTTTTTATATGAATTCAAATATTAAAAGAAACTTAAATTTCCCCGTCTCATGTTCTATATACAAAAAAAGTGCGCTAGAATAATGGAGGGCAAAGGCAAATATAGGCATAACGCTCAATATTTCGTATATAAGGAAGGATGGTCCTTTTGTTTCGCATTTTTAAAATGTCTTTTGCGGTTATCATTATCATACTGGCGCTTATCGCTTTTAACTATACGGAACACACCTCTGTTATCCAATCGGTCATGCTCGTTTTCCTGGGCGCTGTCATGTTTATTCAGGGGCTTGAAGAACGCAAAAAAGAAAACGACAGCTCAGGAGCATTTAACATCTATACTGCCGTTTTCGTTTGGTCTGTTTCTCTCATCGGTTTTACGCTTTATATGATATAAATCTATGATACATCCAGAAAATGTTCAACCGTTGGGAACGGCGTATAGAACCGGTGCAGCAAGGCTTTCCACTCTTTGTACTCGGAAGACCCGCGAAAGCCTTCAGTGTGGTCCTCAAGCGTTTCCCACTCTACGAGCAGCAGGTACTTATGTGTTTCTTCCATACATTTTGATAAAGAATGTGTGATATAGCCCTTCATTCCGGCAATGATCGGCGCCGCCAGCCGGAACGCGTCCTCAAATTCTTGTTCAAGCCCCTCTTTAATATGAAGCATAGCTGCTTCTCTGACCATGCGATCCCTTCTTTCCTCTTTTCAAATAGTTTACAGGAAACGAAAGGAGATTTCTGCAAAATCGATGAACCTTTTCCTTCATTTTCAAAAAAATCTTGCACGTACTAATTCATTTAAGAGAAAATAACAAGTGGAAGGCAGGGGAAAGTCATGTGTAAAAAGTGTATTCTACTATTATTTCTATGTATCGGGCTGATCGGATTAATCGGATGCTCCAAAACAGATTCACCAGAGGACCGAATGGAAGCATTCGTAAAACAGTGGAACGATCAGCAATTCGATGACATGTATCAAAGCCTGACCAAAGATGTAAAAAAAGAAATCTCCAAAAAGGATTTCGTCAGCAGATATAAAACCATCTATGAGCAGGCAGGCGTAAAAAATCTGAAAGTCACTGCGGGAAAAGTGGACGAGGATGATAAAGACAATAAAACGATGAAGCACATCCCATACAAAGTCAGCATGGACACAAATGCGGGCAAAGTCAGCTTTAAAAATACCGCTGTGCTGAAAAAAGAAAAAACAGATGATGAGGAGTCATGGAATATAGATTGGGACCCATCGTTTATTTTCAAGCAGCTGGCTGATGACAAAACCGTTCAAATCGCCAGCATTGAACCGAAACGCGGCCAAATCTACGATAAAAACGGGAAAGGCTTAGCCGTCAACACAGATGTTCCAGAAATCGGAATTATTCCCGGAGAACTTGGCGATAAAAAAGAGAAAGTCATAAAAGAGCTCGCGAAAAAACTGGATGTAACTGAAGATGACATCAACCAGAAGCTGAAACAAAGCTGGGTCAAAGATGATTCATTCGTGCCGGTCAAAAAAGTAAAACCGGACGAAGAAAAGTTAGTGTCTGAGGTGACGTCATTAAAAGGCGTCACAAGAACAAATGTCAGCTCGCGCTATTATCCGTATGGCGAAAAAACAGCCCATCTGACAGGCTACGTTCGCGCGATTACGGCGGAAGAACTGAAGAAAAAGAAAGACGGAACATACAGCGATACGTCAAACATCGGAATCGCAGGTCTTGAAAATGTGTATGAAGATAAGCTCAGAGGCACAACAGGATGGAAAATCTACGTTCCGCAAACCGGCGAAGTCATCGCTGAAACGAAAGCGAAAGACGGTGAGGATTTACATCTCACAATTGATATCAAAACGCAAACAAAGCTTTATGACGAGCTGAAGGATGACAGCGGGGCGGCAGTCGCACTGCAGCCGCAGACAGGTGAAACACTGGCTCTTGTCAGCGCGCCTTCTTACGATCCAAACGGATTTATCTTCGGATGGAGCGATAAAGAATGGAAAAAACTAAACGAAGACAAAAACAATCCGTTTTCGGCGAAATTCAACAAAACATATGCACCAGGATCCACGATTAAACCGATCGCTGCTGCTATCGGCCTGAAAAACGGCACGCTTAAAGCCGCAGAGAAGAAAACTATCAAAGGGAAACAGTGGCAGAAAGATTCAAGCTGGGGCGGCTATTCTGTTACACGAGTGTCTGACAGCTTAGAGCAAGTGGATTTGGAACATGCCCTGATCACGTCAGACAATATTTACTTTGCGCAAAACGCGCTTGATATGGGAGCGGACACCTTTACAAAAGGCATGAAAACATTTGGGTTTGCAGAGGATATTCCATTTGAATTCCCAGTCCAGCAATCGTCAATCGCAAACGACAAGCTTGACTCAGACATTTTGCTTGCGGATACAGGCTACGGACAGGGACAAATGCAGATGTCTCCGCTTCACCTAGCGGCAGCTTACACGCCATTTGTCGATAATGGAGACCTCGTGAAACCGACGCTTATCAAGAAAGACTCACAAACCGCTGATGTCTGGCACAAACAAGTGCTCACAAAAGAAGGAGCCGCCGATATTACAAAAGGGTTGAAAGGCGTAGTCGAAGATGAGCGCGGGTCAGCGTATCAGCCTGTCGTAAAAGGAATCACTGTGGCTGGAAAAACGGGAACAGCCGAGCTGAAAAAATCAAAGGATGATAAAGACGGCACCGAAAATGGCTGGTTCGTCGGCTATGACTATAAAAACAAAGACCTGCTTGTCGCGATGATGATTCAAAATGTTCAAGATCACGGCGGCAGCCACTACGTAGTCGAAAAAGCAAAAAAGCAATTTCAATCGAAATAAAACCTTTTTAACGGGAGTGAAAGGAAAAAGGGCGTCTGAGGCCGAATGATCTAGTAAGGGGCAAAAACCCGGTTTATAAAGAAAAGAGGGATTTTGCATGCAGCGTATTCATTTGGCGGAGGATCTTCAATTTTCAAGAGTGATACACGGGCTTTGGCGTCTGAATGAATGGAACTATTCAGACGCTGAGCTGCTCAGTCTCATTGAGTGGTGTGTCGATCAAGGCATTACCACCTTTGATCATGCGGATATTTACGGGGGCTACACGTGCGAAAAAGGGTTTGGAAATGCTCTTGCCCTTTCACCCGGATTAAGGGAAAACATAGAGCTGGTCACAAAATGCGGCATCGTTCTTGAATCACCTGAACGCCCTGCTCACAGATCGCACCATTATAATACAAGCAAAACACACATTCTCGCGTCTGTTGAACAGTCGCTTTTGAATCTCAGAACGGATTATATCGATGTGCTGCTGATTCACAGACCGGACCCGCTCATGGACCCGGAAGGAGTGGCTGAGGCGTTTCATGCGCTGAAAAGCTCCGGGAAGGTCAGATATTTCGGTGTGTCGAACTTTAAAGGCCATCAATATCGGATGCTGGAATCGTATCTGCCTGAAAAGCTTGTCACCAATCAGATTGAGCTTTCCGCATATGAATTAGAAAATATTCAGGACGGCACATTGAACCTGTGTCAGGAAAAACGGATTTCTCCGATGGCCTGGTCGCCGCTTGCAGGCGGTAAAGTATTCGCCGGAAACACGGAAAAAGATCGGCGCATTCGCACGGCGCTTGAAACTGTTCAGGCTGAAATCGGTGCTGCCTCATTGGACGAGGTGATGTACGCATGGCTGTTCACGCATCCGGCCGGCATCATGCCGATTGTCGGAAGCGGAAAACGCGAGCGTATTTCCGCCGCGGTAAACGCCTTGGCGTATAAGCTTGATCAGGATCAGTGGTTCCGTATTTATACAGCCGTACAAGGCCACGATATACCATAAAGAAAAAGCATCAGCATAACGGCTGATGCTTTTTCAATATTGTCACACCGCTTAGTGCCAAATTCCCATTTATAAGTGATTGAATCCTGTTTGAAAGCGTTTTATATTAATATAGAAACCCTCTTTTTTTCCTCTTCCTATATCTCCATGCGACTTCATCCGCACATCACGAATGTCTGGAGGCCTTTTTATGTATATGACTGCAAGAGAACAAAAGCTTTTAAAGCATTTATTACTACTGAACCGATATGTAACCGTAACGGAGCTGGCTGAGCTGATGGAAGTGAGCACCAGAACCATTCACAGGGAGCTGAAATCAATCAAGCCGCTGATGGAGACTGTGGGGCTCAAGCTCGATAAACAGCCCGGCAAAGGCTTGAAGGCGGTAGGAAGTCCCGAAGATAAACAAAAGCTGCTCACCGAGCTGTCACATGAACAGCATGAATACAGCGCCGACGAACGAAAACTGCTGATTCTCTGTTCGCTATTAGAGTCCCAAGAACCGGTGAAGCTGTACACGCTCGCTCATGATCTGCAGGTCACCAATGCTACGGTCAGCTACGATTTAGATGAGCTGGAGAAATGGATTTCTCCGTTCGGGTTAACACTGATCCGAAAAAGAGGCTTTGGCATCCAGCTCATGGGGCCAGAGAACGCGAAACGAAAAATTGTCGGCAATCTGATTGTGAACCGCCTCGATATCCAAATGTTTTTGGAAGCGGTTGAATTAAACATTAAAGGAAAAGCCGATTCCTCCGAGAAGATGTTCGGGGTTGTCAGCAAAGGCGAGCTGTTAAAAATGGAGCGGATTTTATTCCAGCTGAAAGAAAAAATCGCATTTTCTCTATCTGACAGCTCCTATATAGCGCTTGTCGTTCATCTGACGTTTGCGATCGAACGCATTAAACTTGGCGAGACGATCAGCATGGAAGAGAGCGAGCTTGATGAACTCAAGAGTGCAAAAGAATACAGCTCCGCTCTGGAAATCGCGGGCGAGCTTGAACGTGCTTTCGGCGTAACGATCCCGGAAGCGGAGGTCGGCTATATTACGATCCATCTGCGAAGCGCCAACCGCAAATACAAAACAGAATACAGAGCGCAGGAAATAGAGCTTGAAACAGCCTTGCAAACAAAACGGCTGATCGCTTTTATTTCAGAAAAAATCAGAATGGATCTGACGAAAAACTACTCTTTATATGAAGGTTTGATTGCCCATTTGGAGCCGGCCATCAGCCGCATGAAAGAAAACATCGACATCTATAATCCAATGAAGGAACAGATCAAGCGCGATTATTTTCTGCTGTATATGGCGATAGAAGAGGGCGTGGAAAAATTTTTCCCGGACATGTCCTTTTCTGATGATGAAATCGCCTTTATCGTTCTTCACTTCGGTTCAGCGCTTGAAATCAAAAAAGAAGAAGCAAAAGTGAAAGCGCTTGTTGTCTGCTCAAGCGGAATCGGTTCTTCGAAAATGCTTGCTTCGAGATTGAAGAAAGAGCTGCCTGAAATTGAATCGTTTGATATGTCATCACTGATCGAGCTGAAGGACCGCGACACTCATGCCTATGATATGATTGTGTCCACTGTGCCGATCCCTTATCAAAACATCGACTATATTATGGTCAGCCCGCTTTTAAATGAGGAAGACGCAAACCAGGTGAAGCAGTATATCAAGCGGAAAATCCCGCTCATTCTTGAGAAAAAAAGAAGCCCGAAGGAAGAAACGCGGCAAGCCGACATCCCTGACATGCTGGCAGCGGCGGAAAGCGTGGGACGATACATGGCGGTGATTCAAGACGTCTTGCGCCATTTTTCACTCACTGAAATGAAAACAAAGCCGGATCACGGCATGCTGCTGTTTGAGCTTTTTCAACAGCTGAAAGAGGATGGCCTCATCCGAGATCCGAAAAAAGCGGCGGATTGCCTTGCAGAACGCGAAAAACAAGGGGGATTGGGCATACCGGGTACAAACATGGCGCTTTATCATCTCAAAAATGATCATATCGTCCTGCCTTTTTTCAAAATGTATGACCTCAGCACATCTTTTGAAGTTAATGGCATGGACGGAAATACCCTCGATATGACAAGAATTCTCGTCATGATGGCACCGGCCACATTATCAGCTGAAGGCTCAGAGATTTTGAGTGCGATCAGCTCTGCCATTATTGAAAGCGGAGAAAGCATGGCGGGCTTTCAGGAGGAAGGGGAACGAGAACTGTATCAGCGTTTAAACCGCATCTTTTTCACATGGATGAAAGAAAAAAACATCCCGTAATCACCTATTTCACACGCCAAAAAAAGGCGTGTGTTTTTGTATGGATGCAGCACAAAATAAAAAAATGCGGGACTATTTTATCATTCTGTAATGGAATAATTCCAAAATGAAATAGTTTTACAAGTTATCTTTTTTGGGTTAAAATGGGTGAGGTAAGGAAGATAATCTAACAAATTATTGAAGATTCAAGAGAATATAGGAGATGACAATATGGAAACATTACAGCATCTGATTCTGCATGACATGCCGGATAGCGAAGAAATAGAAGCTGTAAAAAGCGGAGCCCACACACTGACATATGCAGCATATCACAAACGGATCAATCAGCTGGCGAATGCTCTGCTTCAAAAAGGAATTCAAAAAGGCGACCGTGTGGCTTTACTTTGCAAAAATGGCCACCCCGCATCAACCATTATGTTTGCCGCACTTGAAATCGGGGCCGTTGTAGTGCCCGTCAGCTGGCAGCTGAAACCATACGAGATGACAGGCATTTTAAAAGCAAGTGAACCGAAAGCATTGTTTTACGGAACGGAATTTAAAGAGATAATGGATGAAGTGCTGCCTGAGCTGTCTTCTGTGCGTTTGATCATGGAAACAGGAACAGCGTATGAGACGTCTCCAGTGTTTGAAGCGCTTTTTGCAGGACCTGATCATTTACCAAAAGCAGAAACGGTTTCTCCGGATGATACAGCGCTTCTGATGTTTACGTCAGGGACAACAGGAAACCCGAAAAGATGCATGATCACCCATGGCGGTATATATAATTACGTATCAAAGTCAAATAGCTCAAGCGCACGAATGAAAAATCTGCGTTTTCTTGCGTGCCACCCGATTTATCATACAAGCGCGCTTATTTGTATCATGCTTGGAACGTTTGCGGGAACCACGTTTATTTTTACAAAGGATCAAGATCCCGTTCGTATGCTGAAGGTCATTGAAGAAGAAAAAATTCAAACGATTATGGCCCTTCCTGTGTTTTACACATATTTGCTTGAGGCGTGGGAAGAACATCAAACCGATCTGTCCTCGCTCATCATTTTGATGACAGGCGGAACAAAAGTGCCTAGCAGCCTGATTCAGCGGTATCTTGATATCGGCATCCAGCTCGCTCACGGTTATGGAAGCACAGAAGCTTGGGGAATCAGCACATGGGTTCCTGAAATGGGAATGGATAAAGCGGCCTCTGCCGGTAAACCCGTTGCTGATGTTCAAGTCAAGGTAGAAGATCCTGAGACGAGAGAAGAGCTGCCGCAAGGTGAAATCGGAGAAATCGTGGTGCACAGCCCATTCTTATTTAAAGGCTATGAGGAAAACCCTGAAGCGACAGCAAAAGTGCTGCAAAACGGCTGGTTCAGAACCGGAGATTCAGGCTACGTGGATGAGGACGGCTTTATCTTCATCACCGGACGCTACAAGGATGTCATTATTTACGGAGGCGACAATGTCTATCCTGATCAGGTTGAAGAAGTCATCCAGCAGATCCCGGGCATCCTTGAAACAGCAGTGGTCGGGATACCGGATCAGCTGTACGGAGAAAAACCAAAAGCCTTTATCGTCACTAACAGCACTCAGGAAATAACAGAAGCGGATGTCATTGCATTTTGTAAAGAACGCTTGTCCGCATACAAAATTCCTGAAATCGAATTCGTAAAGGAACTTCCGAAAAATAATCTCGGCAAAGTGAAAAAAGACGTCTTGCGCAAGCAAGCCGTACATTCATAAAAGAAAAAGCCCGTCATTTATGTGACGGGCTTTTTTGCGGTTGCACAGACTGAAAGCTCAGGTTTAATATCTTTATATTGGATATCAATATCTTTGAAGCCTGCCGCTTTCAGGTCAGCGAGCATCTGTTTACCGAACGATTCAGTTTTCTCGGGACCGGCATCTGCTTCCCGGGGCTGCATCGTAATGGCTGCTTTGCCGCCAGGTTTTAATGCTTGAAAAATCTGTTTGATGCCTTCTTGCTGGTCTTTCCAAATCGTATAGTTGTTAACGGAAATGACTTTATCGTAATACGCGGCGGGGAGGGGGAACGTTTCAATGCTGCCCTGTATCAGGCGAACACGGTCTGTTTTTAATCTGTGTGCAGCCAGCTTCAGCATAGTTTCTGATATATCAATCCCATGAATATGAACGCTCTTTTCGCGTTTCAGCATCTGCTTCATGCAGTATCCCGGTCCAAAACCGACTTCTAGAATGCGGTCTCCGCGTGTTAAGCCAAGCTGATCTATTGTCCACTGATTCAGTGTTTTATTTTCAGCAGCCATGATGTATCCGGCAAGTATGCCGAACATCCCCTTCGGTCTGCTGAATTTTTTAGAAAGCATGTTAATCATTCAGCAACCTCCTTTTCACATCATTTTCCTCCTTGCGTTTCATGTGAAACATTTTTCTGATAAAGCATTCCGAAGGTGCTCATCCATGTTTACCCAGAGTATGCACGAGGTACACAACAAATAGACATGAAAAACAAAGGAGGAGAATCATCATGGCAAACTATCCGAAAGAACTGCCGGCACAAACCCAAAATCGCCAGCCGGGAATCGAAAGCGAAATGAATCCAAGTCCGGTATATGAATACGAGCATTATAAAGGTGCGGATAAATTAAAAGGAAAAGTCGCACTCATTACAGGCGGTGACAGCGGAATCGGACGTGCGGTATCTGTCGCTTACGCAAAGGAAGGCGCTGACATCGCCATTGTATATAAGGATGAGCAGGGAGATGCTGAAGATACAAAAAAACGCGTTGAACAAGAAGGCGTGAAATGTCTCTTAATCCCCGGAGATGTGGGCGAAGAGGAGTTCTGTAATGAAGCGGTTGAAAAAACAGTCAATGAACTCGGCCGTCTGGATATCCTTGTGAACAATGCCGGTGAGCAGCATCCGAAGGAAAGCATCAAAGATATTTCAAGCGAACAGCTTCACCGCACATTCAAAACAAACTTTTATTCACAATTTTATTTGACTAAAAAAGCAATTGATTATATGAAACCAGGCAGCGCGATCATCAATACGACTTCCATTAACCCTTATCGCGGTAATCCGACGCTGATTGATTATACGGCAACGAAAGGCGCGATCAATGCCTTTACAAGAACAATGGCGCAGGCACTTGTCAAAGACGGTATCCGTGTAAATGCGGTAGCGCCGGGACCAATCTGGACACCGTTAATTCCGTCTACATTCTCAGAAGATACAGTCGCTCAATTTGGGCAAAATACGCCGATGGGCCGTCCGGGTCAGCCTGTTGAGCATGTCGGCTGCTATGTGCTGCTGGCATCAGATGAATCATCCTATATGACAGGACAAACGCTGCATGTAAATGGCGGAGATTTTGTGACGACGTAAGAGGGAGTGAGGAAATGAGCATCATGAAAGAAGAAGTAAACAGCTACTATCAAAAAGCCGGTATTGTCTTAACGGATGATGAAGTAGAACAAATTCAGCTCATGGACTACGGCTTGGGAAAAGAACGAAAATCCGGGCTCCAGCTCTTTGTCTATGTGAATACAGACCGTTATTGTTCAAAGGAACTGGTGCTGTTTCCGGGACAGACTTGCCCGGAGCATCGCCATCCGCCGGTTGACGGGCAGGAAGGCAAGCAGGAGACCTTCCGCTGCCGCTACGGAAAAGTGTATCTTTATGTTGAAGGAGAAAAAACGCAGCTTCCAAAGGTTCTTCCTCCTCAAGAGGATAGAGAATACTATACAGTCTGGCATGAGATCGAGCTTGAACCCGGCGGGCAATATACAATTCCGCCGAACACGAAGCATTGGTTCCAGGCCGGGGAGGAAGGCGCAGTCGTAACGGAAATGTCTTCAACTAGCACAGACAAACACGATATCTTTACCGATCCTAGAATTTAAGGATGAGGCTTAAAAAGCCCATCCTTTTTTTATATTGAAAAAAACGGAAACACCGTTATAATGGGTAAAAAAGGAAAGAGGGCGAAGGAGATGTTCACCTGCAGTGTAAACGAGCACATTACCATCCGGTTATTGGAGCCAAAGGATGCGGATCGGCTGGCAGCGATCATTCATGAGAACCAACAGCGAATCAGCCAATGGCTATTCTGGGCTGAAAATCCAAGTGATGCCGAAACGTACAGGGAAACCCTCATTCCGGATTGGCGGCGTCAGTATGCTGACCTGAACGGAATCGAAGCGGGGATTCTGTATGACGGCAGCTTGTGCGGCATGATTGGCCTGCATAACCTTGACCAAGTGAATAAAAAAGCGGAAATTGGCTATTGGATTGACGGGGAATACGAAGGAAAAGGCATTATCACTGCCGCCTGCCGTGCACTCATCACATATGCTTTTCAGGACCTGGAATTGAATCGGGTTGCCATCTGCGCGGCTGTCGGAAATCACAAAAGCAGAGCGATCCCGGAGCGCCTCGGCTTTCAAGAGGAAAGAACAGCAAGGGAAGGTATATTCATTAAAGGCAAGTTCCACGACCTCGTCTATTACAGTCTGTTAAAGCGTGAATGGGAAGCAGAAAAATAAAGAGCGCATTTTCTTGTTTAAATCGTTCCCGGATGTGGAAAAGTAACAGCGGAGACGTTAAAAAGGAGTGATTCGAGATGAATCAGCAAGATATTAAACAAAAAGTGCTTGATGTTCTAGATCACCATAAAGTAGGTTCGCTCGCAACGGTTCAAAAGGGCAAACCGCATTCCCGCTACATGACTTTTTTCCATGACGGGCTGACGATTTATACACCGACAAGCAAAGAAACTCATAAAGCTGAAGAAATTGAGAATAACCCTAATGTGCACATTTTATTAGGTTATGATTGTGAAGGCTTTGGCGATGCGTATGTCGAAGTCACAGGAAAAGCAAAAATAAACAATTCATCAGAATTGAAAGACAAAATCTGGAGTTCTAAATTGGAGCGCTGGTTCGACGGCAAGGATGACCCGAATCTGGTGATTCTTGAAATCGAACCGGAAGATATCAGGCTAATGAATGCGGGAGAGAAAACACCAGTCTCACTCGAATTATAATAAAAGTTTGTATTTGCAGGGGCGATATGTTATCATGAATAGCTAAGCAAGAAAAATAAGCAAATAAAAAAGAAAGTAAACTTCTTTTTTCTGTTTTGAGAGAGAAGCTTTTACCGCTTCACAAGCAGCAAACCAGCTGCCCTTATTCTTTTCCTTCATAACAAATCGCCCCTAACGATGAGATGGAAAAAAGACTTTTTTGTTTTACAATTCACACCGGCGCGGCTTCGGAGCCGCAGTGACGATTGAGAGGTAGGGCTTTCGTTGTCTTGTGTTCAAGAAATTTCCATGGTGTTTACTTTCCAGAATGATTCTTCGGAACAATGCTACATGAATCGAACCCGCCCGAATCGGCGGATAATATAATCTTTATTTGCGTATAGAAAAGAATAAGACAAACCGCTCGGCGTAAGCCGGCGGTTTTTTATTGTGAAAAAAACAAATCACACATGAAACTTCTCGTTGTTTCCTTCAGTCTTATCACTAGGATGAAACTGGAGGAAAGAATACCGTGCATGTCATTACAACACAAGTCGTTTTTATTTTCTGTTTTTTGTTATTGATTCACTCAATAGAGACCCTTGCCTATGCCACAAGGCTTTCAGGGGCCCGGGTAGGGTTTATTGCATCCGCGCTTTCCTTGTTTAATGTCATGGTAATCGTGTCAAGGATGTCGAACATGGTGCAGCAGCCCTTCACGGGGCGCTTAATTGACGATGCCGGAAAAAACGCGCTGACACTCGTAGGCGAGCAGTTCCGGTTCCTGATCTTTGGCTCGACGGTTGGGACTATTGTGGGCATTATCCTGCTCCCGTCGTTTGTCGCCCTGTTTTCACGTGCGATCATCCACTTGGCGGGCGGGGGCGGCTCCGTTTTACAAGTTTTTCGGAAAGGATTTTCTAAGAATGGATTTAAAAATGCCTGCTCCTATTTGCGTCTGCCGTCTGCTTCGTATTTGAAGGGATTTCACATGCGCTTGATTCCAAAACGGCTGTTTGTCATCAACATGCTGATTACGTCCATTTATACAATTGGCGTGCTCTCCGCATTGTACGCAGGGCTGCTTGCACCCGAGCGGAGCACGACGGCGGTTATGGCATCAGGCTTAATCAACGGGATTGCGACGATGCTGCTGGCCATTTTTGTTGACCCGAAAGTGTCTGTTCTTGCCGATGATGTGGCAAAAGGAAAACGAAGCTATATTTATTTGAAATGGACCTCTGTGACAATGGTGACGTCAAGGGTGGCGGGCACACTTCTTGCCCAGCTTATGTTTATCCCTGGCGCATATTATATCGCGTGGCTGACAAAATGGTTTTGATAGCGAAAAGCTGACCTGGTAAAAGGTCAGCTTTTTATTTATTCGGCGATGTTGCCCATAGAGATGGCGAGTCGGTTCCAGCTGTTAATCTGATTAATGATGAGGATGAGATCAACATATTCTTTTTCATTATAAAATTTACGCACCTCTTGATAAACATCATCAGGCATACGCTTGTTAGAAATAAAAGTGACATGCTCCGTCAGCAATAATGCTGCTTTTTCTTCAGGTGTATAAAAACTGCACTCTTCCCAAGCGTTTAATCCGTAAATGCGCTGTTCGGTTTCTCCCATTTTTCGGGCATCTTTCGTATGAATGTTAATGCAGTAGGCGCAGCCGTTCAATTGTGATGCTCTTATTTTCATTAGCTCTCTTGTTGTCCGGTTAATGCCGGATGTTTTCGTGTATGCCTCCATATTCATCATGATATGTAACCCATCAGGTGCTATTTGGTCGTAGGGAATCCTCTTCGTCATCATTCCATCTCCTTTAACTGCTGTATCATTATCACATGAAGATTGGGTTAAAAAAGAAAACAGCCTGAAGCAGATCCAAGCAGTTTTCTTAACAGTGCGGCGCACATCATGCCGCTTTATCGTTTATTTAAAGTTTCTTAATCCGCGGTCGTACAAAAAGTTTCCGAATGGGACGAATGCGGCGACGAAACCGGCGGCTGACCATTTCAGCGACCATTTCACAGAGAACGTCACATAGGCCAACACAAGCAAATACAAAATAAACAATCCGCCGTGAACAGAACCGACTATTGTTACCGCAAGCGAAAGGCCTGCCCAATATTTGAGCGGCATGGCGACGAAAAGCAGGATTAAGAGTGACATTCCTTCAATAAAACCCATCGTGCGAAGTCTTCCGATCGGCGTTTGCAGCATAAATCGCCCTCCTTGTGGACACGTTTTCATCTATACTATAAACAATCCGGCGGGCATATATGACAAGTTTCAGAAAATGTTCGGAAAACATTCATATTTAAAAAATCTATCTTGGGCCTCAGTCTTGTCATTTACACAAATTCCCGAGATAATGTGAACAAAAATAAAAGAAGGATTTTGATATGAAACTTGACCAAATTGATTTGAATATCATTGCGGAACTGAAAAAAGACAGCCGTTTGTCCATGAGGGAGTTAGGAAGGAAAATTAAGCTGTCCCCGCCATCGGTCACCGAACGGGTGAGACAGCTGGAATCGTTTGGCATCATTAAGCAATATACGCTGGAGGTTGATCAGAAAAAACTTGGCCTTCCGGTTTCCTGTATTGTCGAGGCAACCGTCAAAAACGGGGATTACGATCGATTCAAAAGCTACATTCAAACGCTGCCGAATATTGAATTTTGCTACCGGATTGCGGGAGCGGCCTGCTATATACTGAAAATCAACGCGGAGAGCCTTGAAGCAGTAGAAGCTTTCATCAACAAAACAACACCTTACGCCCAAACCGTCACTCACGTCATTTTCTCAGAAATTGATACAAAAAACGGGCGCGGTTAGAGAGTGCTTGGTCAAGTCTGTTATAATAAAAGGATGAGCGTGAAAGAAAGAGAAGTGATCAAGCATGTCAAAAACAGTTGTATTAGCTGAAAAACCTTCAGTCGGCCGCGATTTGGCCCGGGTGCTGAAGTGCCATAAAAAAGGGAACGGTTATCTCGAAGGAGATCAATATATTGTCACATGGGCTTTAGGCCATTTGGTGACACTTGCTGATCCGGAAGGCTACGGAAAAGAATTTCAATCATGGCGGCTTGAGGATCTGCCGATTATCCCTGAACCACTAAAGCTAGTGGTCATCAAAAAAACCGGAAAGCAGTTCAATGCGGTGAAAGCGCAGCTTACCCGCAAGGACGTCAATCAGATCGTCATCGCCACTGATGCCGGCCGGGAAGGTGAGCTCGTCGCACGCTGGATCATTGAAAAAGCGAACGTCCGCAAACCGATCAAACGGCTGTGGATTTCATCTGTAACGGACAAAGCGATCAAGGAAGGTTTTCAAAAGCTGCGCAGCGGCAAAGAGTATGAAAATCTGTACCACTCAGCCGTTGCCAGAGCAGAAGCGGATTGGATTGTCGGCATTAACGCGACCCGTGCGCTCACCACAAAATTCAATGCCCAGCTTTCATGCGGACGTGTGCAGACGCCGACGCTAGCCATGATTGCCAAGCGCGAAGCGGACATCCAAGCCTTTAAGCCTGTACCGTATTACGGCATTCGCGCAGCAGTCGATGGAATGACGCTGACGTGGCAGGACAAAAAATCGAAGCAGACGAGAACATTCGATCAAGGCGTGACAAGCCGTTTGCTAAAAGAACTTGATGGAAAACAGGCGGTGGTCGCTGAACTGAAAAAAACAGCGAAAAAAAGCTTTGCTCCTGCGCTTTACGACTTGACGGAACTCCAGCGGGACGCCCACAAACGCTTCGGATTTTCCGCCAAAGAAACGCTCTCAGTTCTGCAGAAGCTGTATGAGCAGCACAAGCTTGTCACATATCCGCGGACAGACTCACGGTTTTTATCCAGTGACATTGTCCCAACCTTAAAAGACCGGCTGGAGGGCATGGAAGTGAAACCGTATGCCCAATATGTCACTCAAATTAAAAAGCGCGGCATCAAATCGCACAAAGGCTACGTCAATGATGCTAAGGTGTCAGACCACCATGCGATTATCCCGACTGAAGAGCCGCTTGTTCTCAGCAGTCTCAGCGATAAAGAACGCAAGCTGTATGACCTGATTGCCAAACGTTTCTTGGCTGTGCTGATGCCGGCTTTCGAATATGAAGAAACAAAGGTCATGGCAGAAATCGGCGGAGAAACCTTTACGGCGAAGGGAAAAACCGTACAGTTACAAGGCTGGAAAGCTGTTTATGATATGGCTGACGAGGATGACGAGCAGGAGGACGACAGAGATCAGACGCTGCCGGCTCTGCAAAAAGGCGCCTCGCTCACTGTTCGCACATTAACTGAAACAAGCGGCCAAACCAAACCGCCGGCCCGTTTTAATGAAGGGACGCTGCTGTCAGCTATGGAGAACCCAAGCGCCTTTATGCAGGGAGAAGAAAAAGGCCTTGTCAAAACGCTTGGCGAAACAGGCGGTCTCGGCACGGTTGCAACGCGTGCCGATATTATCGAAAAACTGTTCAACAGCTTTTTAATTGAGAAAAAAGACAAAGACATTTTTATCACCTCAAAAGGAAAACAGCTCCTGCAGCTCGTTCCTGGGGATTTGAAATCACCTGCCTTAACGGCAGAGTGGGAACAAAAGCTGTCCGCCATTGCGGCCGGAAAATTAAAATCCGCTGTCTTTATTAAAGACATGAAGGCTTATGCTAAGCAAACGGTAACAGAAATCAAAAACAGCAGCCAAACCTTCAGACATGATAACATCACGGGAACGGCATGTCCGGAGTGTGGCAAAATGATGCTGAAGGTCAACGGCAAGCGCGGCACCATGCTCGTGTGCCAGGACCGGGAATGCGGAAGCAGAAAAACGCTTGCCAGAAAAACAAACGCGCGCTGCCCGAACTGCCATAAAAGAATGGAGCTTCGCGGCCAAGGAGAAGGCCAGACCTTCGCGTGTGTTTGCGGGCACCGTGAGAAGCTTTCTGTATTTGAAAAACGGAAAAACAAAGACAAAGGGCGCGCTACAAAGCGGGACGTCTCTTCTTATATGAAAAAACAAAATAAAGACGAACCGATTAACAATGCGCTGGCGGAACAGCTGAAGAAACTCGGTTTGGATCAATAAAAAGAAACCTGTGCGATTCGCACAGGTTTTTTATTGGACTTAGGTCCTGTTTTTTGAAAGTTCAAAAAGGGGAAAAAAAGCTAGTAATCTTCGTTTTTTTCTTTTATAGTTAATATAATTTGTAACATGGCAGTAATAATTTCATCATATATTGGTGCGTCTGATTCGCTTCGGACGACAAAGGGGGACTTGCCTGTGCGGCATGTGTTGGTCGCTGCTATCTTATTTTGCTTATCTATCGGACTTTCCGCAGGGTGTGCTGAAGCTGGGAATAAAACCCTATATCAGTCTGAGGCAGATATGAATACCCGCCCGCTTCAGCCGGCGGAGTATTTCATCTATCACAATCTTATGAATGACCAAGGGCTTATCAAAACGGATTTCTCAGATCAGCCCTCCTATTTATCAGAATCGATTGGCCTGTGGATGGAGTTTTTGGTCAGCAGACAAGATGCCTCGCATTTTCAGGAGCAATATCAGCATCTGAGGGATTCTTTTCTTCTGAATCATCAGTTGGTGACATGGAAGATACAAAACGGTCAAGCGAGCGGGACAAACGCGCTGATTGATGATATGAGAATCATGGTGTCTCTCGATCAGGCAGCTGCTCTTTGGGGGAGCAGCCAATATGAAAAAACTGCCCGTGATATTGGCACGGCTTTAAAGACTTACAACATGTACAACGGGATGTTTACAGACTTTTACGATTCAGCCTCTCATGCCGCTTCAAAGGACGTGACGCTTTCGTATGTCATGCCCGATGCACTAGCTGTTTTGAAAAAGTATGGAATCATAGACGAAGAAACAGAACAGCGAAATGCCGATGTTCTCTATCTAGCCCCTTTAAAGAATGGTTTCCTGCCAAAGACGTACAGCGCAGAGTCGAAGCAGTACAAATATGACAGTGAAGTAAACATCATTGACCAGCTGTACGCCGCGTGGCATTTGCCGGAAGGGGATGAGAAAGCCGCTGTGATAGCAGAGTGGGTCAAAAAGGAATTTCAGGCAAACGGAAAGCTGTACGGACGATATGTGGCAGATACGAAGGAGCCTGCCGTCCAATATGAGTCGCCGTCCGTATACGCGTTAGCTGTTTTATTTTTAACAAAACAGCATGAAGACAGCTCGGTCATCAAAGCGATTTATGATAGAATGAATGACTTTGAAATTCTTGATCCGGCGAAACCGTATTATGGGGGTTACATGAGCGGCTCCGACACGCACTCGTTCGACAATCTGCTGCCGCTGTTAGCCGAAAGGAAGCTTTTTAATGAAACGATCATTCAATGAATCACAAAAATTATATGCTTATCTTTCAGGGCTCATCGCAGCCCTGTCTCTGTTTATTTTTTATGTGTCCGCCGAGCAGTCGGAGGGCTTTCTGATCATTTGCATTACATTTGTCGTGATCGGGGCCGGCATTTGGTTCGGTCCGATTTACGCGCTGGCGGTCACCTTAATCGTTCTCTTTGTTCTCGGCACGCTCATGATGTTTTTTCAGACTGGACAGGCTGTGATGTTTTCGGCTGAAGACGGGCTGCGCATGCTTATCGTGTGGGGAATTGCGCTTTTGCTGTTTTCCTTTATATCAGGAAGAATTCATGATATCGCAGCAGAGCTGCGCCATTCAGTCAAACGTCTTCAATCTGAAATCAAAAGCTTCGTGGCTGTCGATAGAGTGACGGGCTTTGATAATAAGCAAAGAATGAAACTGGAACTGTCAGAGGAAATCAAACGGGCGGAGCGCTACGGCAATTCCTTTGTCTTTTTGCTGCTTCATATGCATTATTTCAAGGAATTTAAGTCTTTGTACGGGGAGAAAGAGACCGACCTTCTCTTTCAATTCGTCAGCCGGCAAATCAGGTCAAGCGTTCGGGAAACGGATAAAAAATTCCGCCCCTCTGATGAGCGCTTCGGCATTGTGCTGACACACACGCCGGCTGAACATATGCCGGCCGTCCTGACAAAGCTGAAAAAACAGCTGGACACGTATCAGCTGACAAACGGAAAGTATGTGTCGCTTACGTTCCATGTCTGTTATTTACCTTATCGAAGAGATATAAGGACAGCTGATCAATTTTTAGAAGAACTGGAAAACGAGATGATGATGAATGAACTTTAAAAGAATAACGCTACTCTGCGTGTCCGTTCTGATGCTGACAGCTATTGCTTCTTTTCCTATTTCTGCCCAAGCGAAGGAGAAGGATGACGGCATTCTCATCATCTATTCAACCTTGGACGGCAAAGAGTCGCCTCAAGTCAAAATGCTCGATTTATTGGCCGGCCATTTTGCAACTCATGTCACGGTCAGAAAAGATTCGGATGTTACAGCATCTGATGTGAAAGGCAAAGAACATGTCATCTATTACGGGCAAACGAAAAGAAAGCTCAGCAAAAAACTGGTGTCTCTTATCAGCGGCGTAAAAAAACCCGTCGTCGCCATCGGCTATAACGCCGGACAAATCAGCCAATTTTCCGGTCTTTCCTTAACCCGAAAAGAACATGTCTATCAGATTCACAGCAGCACGGAAAAAAACGATGTCTCCTTAGAGAGCGGGCTTAACGTGCTGAGCGTATCAGGCCTGAAAGGAAAGGGGCTGTATACCTTTACATCTGATGACGGCAAAACGAGTCCGTTTATATGGAAAACGGATAAATCAAATGTGTACATCGGCTTAACCAATCTGTTAAATGACAATCTGATTGTGGCGAAAGAGCTTCGAGCAGCATTTGGAGAGAAGGCCGGAACCGCGCTTTTATATTTGCGGCTGGAGGATATCAGCCCGATGTCTGATGAAACATTGCTGCTTCAAGCCGGTACATATCTGTACAAGAGACATGTGCCTTTTATCCTGTCAGTCATTCCGGTGTATCTGAATCCGGAAACAGGCGATAAAGTGTATTTGTCTGATAAACCGAAGATGGTCAAGGTATTAAAAAAACTGCAAAGCATGGGCGGCAGTATCATTGTTCACGGCTACACACACGCCTATCGCCACAGTGAAACAGGAGAGGGCTTCGAATTTTGGGATGCCAAGGCGGACCAGCCGATCACTTCGGAAAATGCCGATGACACCCCGTCCATTTTGGAAAAGGAACAGGCTTTTCCGAACGAACAGGCCTATAAGAGCTATTTGAAGCCGTTTCAGGAAAAGGAAGAAACATATACAAGGCAAAAGCTGACGCACGCCATTGAGGATTTAACCTCGGCAGGGCTTTATCCGCTGGCATTTGAAGCCCCGCACTATACGATGTCTGAGTACGGCTATCAAATGGCTTCACAGTATTTCTCAAGCATTTTCGGGCAGGTGCAGCTCAGCGATACAACATGGAAGACTTCCGGCGCATCCCCTTTTTTGACCAAACCAGCTATGCTGCATGGGATGACGCTGTATCCGGAAACAATCGGTTTTGTCGATACATCAAAGCAAAACCCGCTCGGCGATATGGAGGAACACATTTCCCAGATGATTGATTTTGAAGGCGGAGTGGCCGGAGGGTTTTATCATCCGTATCTCGGGATGAAATATTTGCCGGAGCTCGTTGACCGGATGGAACGCATTCCGGACAGTGAATGGCTTGATTTGAAGAAAACGCAACAAACCGTCAAAACGGACAAAGTGGAAATCCATACAAGCGGTGACGGAACGGTTCACGTAAAAAACAATGTAAGTGCCATTGGCGAGTTTTTCGACCACCATCGGCAAACCCCGCTGGAAAAGGCGTTATGGGTTCTCTCCGCCGTTGTGCTCTTGTTTGTCGTGATGTTTGTCAGCTATACGTTTTACTTGAGAGCCACATTGAAAAAACGAATGTTTAAGGAGAGAAGAAGCCTTGGGTAATACGCTGTTCTTTATCTCGCTAAGTTTAATATGGGTGATGCTTCTCTATCACATGTTTCTCATGCAAGGCGGATTCCGCCACTACATGACCTTCGAGCGGAACATTCCGAAGTGGAGAGAAAATATGAAGGAATTGCCGAAGGTCAGTGTGCTCATCCCGGCCCATAATGAAGAAGTTGTCATTCGGCAGACGCTGAAGGCAATGGTGAATCTTTATTATCCGAAGGACCGGCTGGAGATTATTGTGGTAAACGATAATTCTTCAGACGGGACGGGTGATATCGTCAATGAATTTTCCGAGAAATACGATTTTATCAAAATGGTGATCACAAAACCGCCTAACGCCGGAAAAGGCAAATCCTCGGCGCTCAACTCCGGTTTTGCTGAATCGAACGGCGATGTCATTTGTGTATATGACGCCGACAACACGCCTGAAAAAATGGCCGTGTATTATCTTGTTCTCGGTCTGATGAATGACGAGAAGGCAGGCGCAGTGGTGGGGAAATTCCGCGTCATCAATGCGGCAAAAACGCTGCTGACGAAGTTTATCAATATTGAAACGATCTGTTTTCAGTGGATGGCACAGGGAGGCAGATGGAAGTGGTTCAAAATCGCCACCATTCCCGGAACCAATTTCGCGATCCGCAGAAGTATTATTGAAAAGCTCGGGGGCTGGGATGATAAAGCGCTGGCTGAAGATACCGAGCTGACCATCCGGGTGTATAACCTCGGCTATCACATCCGCTTTTTTCCGGCAGCTATTACTTGGGAGCAGGAGCCGGAAACGTGGAAGGTGTGGTGGCGCCAGCGGACGAGATGGGCGCGCGGCAACCAATATGTCGTCCTGAAGTTTTTGGCGCAGTTTTTCAAACTGAAACGAAAACGGATTATCTTTGACTTGTTTTACTTTTTCTTTACGTATTTCCTGTTTTTCTTTGGCGTGATCATGTCAAACACGATATTTGTGGTCAATCTGTTTTATGATTTGCATTTGTCGGTCGGGTTTTTGGCAATGATCCTTTGGATTTTGGCGTTTTTCTTATTTATGACGGAGGTCATGATTACGTTAAGCATCGAAAAAACAGAAATGAACAGGCAAAACTTCTTTATCGTATTTCTTATGTACTTTACGTACTCGCAGGCATGGATTGTGCTCGTGATCTATTCTTTATTCGTAGAAATCAAGCACCGTTTATTCAAGCAAGAGGTCAAATGGTACAAAACAGAACGATACAATCAACATAAAAGCGGGTGACCTTTTTGAAACAACTACTTATTTTTCTTACAAGCTTTCTGCTGCTGGCAATGACCGGACAATCGGCCTTTGCCCAAGAGATGCAGGTTGATGGCTCGCTTCTGGGCAAAAGCAGCCGTGAACAAGCCAAACAGCAGGTGCTGACAAACGATCTTATGACATTGTACGGATCAAAAGACAGCGCGGAACTGACGTATCAGATTCCGGCAGGCGCCTCTTCCGGCAGCCAGCAATTGGTGATTGAATATGAGGCATCAGATCTTTTAATTTCTCCTTCATCGTTAACGGCTGTAATTGACAATGAACCGGTAAAAACGTTAAAGCTAAACGGCGATCCAAAACGGAAAACACTGAAGCTGAACTTGAACAAAAGCCAGTCCGCTCCAGGCTATCACAGCGTATCACTGAAATTTTACGGCGTCTTGAAAGAGGGCGTCTGCGTCAGACAGGATACGTCCGGCAACTGGATCAAAATTTATCCGGACAGCCGCCTGACACTGGCGGACAGCAGCGAAGCGAAGGGAACATCACTTGAACATTACCCATACCCATTTGCCCAATCGGGAAATACAGCGGAAGAGACTGCTATTGTCATTCCGGATAACCCGAGCTCGGCAGAAATTGAAGCGGCTGTCAAGACAGAAGGATACCTGAAAACTGCGGACAGCAGTGTCAGCATTTCGTTTGTGAAGGAATCTGAAGTGAAGCAAATCGACAAGCCGACCATTTTCATCGGAGTGGATAAGCATTGGAACGGCAAGGTGAAGAAGCTGATCAAACAAGCCGGCTTACAGGCAAAAGGAGAAAAACTTCTGCTTGCGGAGCGCGTGCTGAAAGCACAGGGCAAGCAGCAGCCGGTTCTGTTTGCACAAGCGGCATCTGATGATGTGCTCTCAGAAAAAATCAGCGCCATCGCCGATCAGACTTACACCGGCCAGCTAAGCGGGGAAACACTTTCAATTGGCAAGCTTCAGAAGGCTGAAAAGCAGGTAAGCAATAAGCTGACCCTTGAGAAATTCGGGGCAGAAGATATGACAATCGGAGCTGACAAAACATCTTCAGCACATTATTTTTATCCGGCTTCTGCGATGATAGACCAAAATCAATCAGCCAAGCTGTCGCTTAAACTAAAGAAATCGGAAACGATTCAAGCAGCCGCGGCAGAAAGCGGTTCAGCCTCTCAAGCAGCAGAGCTGAAGGTCCTCATCAACGGTCAGCCGCATTCAGTTCGCCTTGATGAATTAGGGAAAGAAGATAAAAACGGATACTATCATGTCACGCTGAAAGTAGACCCTGAGCTGCTGCAGAAAAACCGCTACATTGATATACAGTTTATCACCACGGGCTTAAAGGAAAACAACCCTTGCAACACAACGGACGAAGAGAAATGGGTCTTCATTGATAAAAGCAGCACATTGTCTTACACGATCAAAGGCACATCTCCGTCAGCCGATTTTCAAGAATGGCCGCTTCCATACGCCGGAAATCAGGAACAGACAACACTGATTGTGCTACCTGACAGCGTGAGCAAATCCAAGCTTAAGGAGCTTTCTCTCGTTACTGATTCCTTTGGAAGCGAAGCCCAGCAATCTTTCACAGTAAGGAAAGCATCTGAAGTTAAAGCGGAGGACGCGAAAGGCCGGAACTTAATTTTCATCGGCGGCATTAGCCAGTTCTCTCTTTTGAAAGAGAAATCTTCTGATCTGCTCGTGCCTCAAGCGAAAAACGGCTCGTTTGACGTGTCGGGCTTTGAAATGCTGAACGAGACGACGAAACAAGTGGCATTTACCCAAGCGTCTTTATGGGATTCAAATTATACGATGGCTGTTTTTGCGCCGCTGAAAGGAAATGGCGCGGCCGTCACAAAAGAAATCATCAGCTTTTTGAACAGCAATGATGACACGGCGACCGTCATCAATGAAACAAACAGCCAGCAGGTGTTTACAAACCACCAGCAGCTCAAATCGGAAACAAACAGTTCTGAAACAGAAAAAACAGCACAAGATCATGGGCAACAACTGCTGTATATCGGCGTGCTGGCTCTCATGATGGTAATTGCGGCAGCCTTCATTTGGGTAACCGTTAGACGAAGAAAGAGAAAGACAGACAGAGAATAAGGCAGAGGCTGTTATCAGCCTCTGTTTTTTTGTTTTTGGTTTAAATTTTCCATTTGTGGAACCTGTCATTTTATTTTTTTCTCCCGGCCGATAAGCCTCTTTACAACATACGTAAACGGGAGTATGATCTCTTTTAGAAAACAAATCGCTTAATCTGTAAACAGAGCGGGGGACCCATTTTAGCGGCATTTTGCCGCTCGGGGTGAATCCTTTTTAGGTAGGGCAAACTCTCATATGCCCGAATCCGTCAGCTAACCTCGTAAGCGTTCATGAGAGGAGATGAATGAAACCTGTGTTCGATGTTAAGGCACAGGGGCATCCGTTTGCCTCTGTGTTTTTTGCTGTTCAATTTTCAGGATGTAAATCGCATACAGAGACATCATAGCAGAAAGGGACTATTACAAAATGTGAGAACAGATGCGGATGTTTTATTGTTTTAATGAAAAATGAAATTAAAAGGGGAAGACATCGATGTATCATTCAATCAAACGTTTTTTGATTGGGAAACCGTTAAAATCACAAGCCGCAGGAGAACAAAAACTGACGAAATTAAAGGCGCTTGCCATGCTCTCCTCAGATGCTTTATCATCTGTCGCTTACGGAACGGAACAAATTCTTATCATATTGGCGGCGGTAAGCGCTGCTGCATTTTGGTATTCCATTCCGATAGCGGTCGGCGTACTCATTTTGCTGCTCGCGCTGATTCTCTCATACAGGCAAATTATTTACGCTTATCCGCAGGGCGGCGGGGCGTATGTTGTATCAAAAGAAAACCTCGGCGAAAAGCCCGGGCTGATTGCAGGCGGTTCATTGCTTGTCGATTATATATTAACTGTAGCAGTAAGTATTTCCGCAGGGACGGACGCCATCACGTCGGCGTTCCCGGCACTGCATGATTATCATATACCGATTGCTGTTTTACTTGTTTTAGTGATTATGATTTTAAATCTGCGGGGGCTGTCAGAATCAGCATCGATTCTTGCTTACCCGGTCTATCTGTTTGTGGCGGCGCTTTTCATCCTGATTGCCGTCGGTCTTTTTAAGCTTATGACAGGACAAATTGATCAGCCAGTCCATCATACACCGATCGGCACACCGGTAGCCGGCATTACGCTGTTTTTGCTGCTTAAGGCTTTTTCATCCGGCTGTTCCGCGCTCACCGGAGTTGAAGCGATCTCCAACGCGATTCCAGCCTTCAAAAACCCGCCTGCGCGAAACGCGGCGAGAACGTTGGCTATGATGGGGATCTTGCTTGCGGTTCTGTTTGCCGGCATTACGGTACTTGCATACGGTTACGGGACGGCTCCGAAACCGAATGAAACGGTCATTTCACAAATCGCATCGGATACCTTCGGCAGAAATGTGTTCTACTATGTCATTCAGGGTGTGACATCGTTAATTTTGGTCCTTGCGGCGAATACGGGCTTTTCAGCCTTCCCGCAGCTTGCCTTCAACTTGGCGAGAGACCAATACATGCCGCGCATGTTTACAGTAAGAGGCGACCGCTTAGGCTTCTCAAACGGGATTATCTTTTTAGGTGTTGCCTCAATTGTGCTGATTCTGTTATTTGGAGGGCTGACGGAGCACTTAATCCCGCTATACGCGGTCGGTGTGTTTATTCCATTTACCCTTTCACAAACAGGGATGTGCATCAAATGGATCAAACAAAAACCAAAAGGCTGGATTGGAAAAATGCTGATTAACGCCTGCGGCGCATTGATATCGTTTATGGTTCTGTCCATCCTATTTGTCACGAAGTTTAATGTCGTATGGCCTGTTTTAATCTTTATGCCGATCGTCGTTTTTTTGTTTTTTGCGATTAAAAATCACTATACGGCTGTCGGTGAACAGCTTCGTATCGTAAACAAACAGCCGGAAGAAATCAAAGGTACGGTCGTGATTGTGCCTGTAGCCGGCGTCACGACCGTCGTGCAAAAATCTATTCAATACGCGAAGTCACTGTCAGATCAGGTCATTGCCGTTCACGTGTCGTTTGACAGAGAACAGGAAAAGAAAGTGGAAAAACGCTGGGAAGAGCTGAATAATGGAGTGCGTCTCGTCACGCTTCACTCTTCGTACAGAAGCCTGGTCCATCCGTTTGATAAGTTTTTGGAAACTGTTGAAGCAAAAGCGAAGAAGAAACAGTTTTCTGTCATGGTGCTGTTCCCGCAATTTATCACAAAAAAACGCTGGCACACCATTCTGCACAACCAGTCAGCCTTCCTGCTCAGAGTCCGGCTGTTCTGGAAGAAGGACATAATCGTTGCCACATTGCCGTATCATTTTAAAAAGTAAGCAGCTCAGACCAAGGGACATCTCCTTGGTCTTTTTTAAATAAAGGGGAAAATGGCGATGTATACGGAAGGGGCATTTGTCATAGTGACAAACACAAAACGGCAGATTCTGCTGGTCAAACGAAAAGACGTTCCTTTATGGGATTTGCCGGGCGGACGGGTTGAATCAGGAGAAACCCCGGAGGCAGCGGCGGTCCGGGAGGTAATGGAAGAAACGGGATATCTGATAGAGCCTTCCGGGAAATTGGGTGTCTATCAAAGACCTAAGTTTCAAGACGAACAGCATGTGTTTGCAGGGAACATAACAGGCGGACAAGCGATAGAAAACGGCATGGAAACGGCCGGGATGAAGTGGTTTTCGCCAGAGCGTCTGCCGCTTTTGATGGTGCCAAACCGGAAAATGCAAATCAGAGATTTTCTAAACGGCGCTGCGGGCATCCGTATTACCGTCAAGGACAAGAGCTTTTTGGCGGCCCTAGACCTGTTCAGAAGGAAATACAGCAAGCGATAGTTGCCTCCGGGTTTTAAACGCCTCCCCCTGTGGTATTGAAAAAGGAAAAAGGAGGATACGGCATGGCACACAAAACAGCAGGACAAACAATGACAGAACTGCTTGAACATTGGGGAGTTGATCATGTTTACGGCATCCCCGGAGACAGCATTAACGAATTTATTGAGGAACTGAGACACGAAAGAAATCAATTGGAATTCATCCAAACCCGCCATGAAGAGGTGGCAGCGCTGGCAGCCGCGGCTGAGGCAAAACTCACCGGCAAGATCGGTGTCTGCCTGTCAATTGCAGGGCCGGGTGCGGTGCACTTATTGAACGGTTTATACGATGCAAAAGCGGACGGCGCCCCTGTGCTTGCGATTGCAGGTCAGGTTTCCTCAGGTGAAGTCGGGCGGGACTACTTTCAGGAGATTAAGCTTGAGCAAATGTTTGAAGACGTGGCAGTGTTTAACAGGGAGGTACATAGCGCGGAGTCACTGCCGGATCTGTTGAATCAGGCGATCCGCACTGCCTACAGCAAAAAAGGCGTTGCGGTATTAAGTGTGTCAGATGATTTGTTTGCGGAGAAAATCAAACGGGAACCCGTTTATACATCACCGTTGTATATTGAAGGGAATCTTGAACCGAAAAAAGAACAGCTTGTGACATGCGCGCAATATATTAACAATGCGAAAAAGCCGATCATTTTGGCGGGACAGGGAATGAAGAAGGCGAAGCGGGAGCTACTGGAATTTGCGGATAAAGCAGCGGCGCCGATCGTCGTCACGCTCCCCGCAAAAGGCGTTGTTCCCGATAAGCACCCGCACTTTCTCGGCAACCTTGGACAGATTGGGACAAAGCCGGCCTATGAGGCAATGGAAGAATGCGATTTGTTAATTATGCTTGGCACCTCGTTCCCGTATCGTGATTACTTGCCGGAAGACACACCGGCCATCCAGCTTGATTCAGACCCGGCGAAAATCGGCAAACGCTATCCGGTAACAGCGGGGCTTGTCTGTGACTCGGCTCTCGGTCTGCGCGAATTGACGGAGTATATTGAACGGAAGGAAGACAGAAGATTCCTAAATGCCTGCACTGAACATATGCAGCATTGGTGGAATGAAATCGAAAAAGATGAAACTGAGGCGACAACACCGCTTAAACCTCAGCAGGTCATCGCACGTCTTCAGGAGGCAGCAGCGGAAGACGCGGTGCTGTCTGTAGATGTCGGCACTGTCACCGTCTGGATGGCACGGCATTTCAAAATGAACGTCAACCAGGATTTCATCGTTTCCAGCTGGCTTGCGACAATGGGATGCGGCCTGCCGGGAGCTATAGCGGCGAGCTTGTCTGAACCGGAGCGCCAAGCCATCGCAGTCTGCGGTGACGGGGGCTTTTCCATGGTCATGCAGGATCTCCCGACCGCAGTCAAATATAAGCTCCCGATTACTGTTGTCATTTTAAACAATGAAAATCTCGGCATGATTGAATATGAACAGCAGGTCAAAGGGAACATCGACTATGTCACAAAACTTCAGAATGTCGACTATGCCGCATTTGCAGAAAGCTGCGGAGCAAAAGGCATCAAGGTGACGAGAGCGGAAGAACTTGCACCGGCTTTCCATGAGGCGCTTCACTCCGATCAGCCGGTCGTTGTCGACGTCATGATCGGAAACGAACCGCCGCTGCCCGGCAAAATCACCTACGGACAGGCAAAAGGCTTCAGCAAATATATGCTGAAAAACTTCTTCGAAAACCAAAAAATTGAAATGCCGTCATTGAAACAAAGCTTAAAACGGTTATTCTAAAAAAACAGGGGCCCGTGAAGGCTCCTGTTTTTTGATTTTACGGAGGGTGAGTCATAAAATCGGTTGTTTGAACCTTTAAAATGACTCGTATATTTATTGGGATCAGCAGGAATGATCTATGCAGCCTGTCATGATTTTCGCCGTGCCCAAAACAGACACAAGGACAAATGCATCTTCTTTCAAAGCAGAAAGATCAGCGCATTTGTCCTTGTCTGTTTCATCTGTTTATTCTTATCAAATCTTACAAAATGAATGTCTTTATAAGTTTATTTCCCTTTTTTCGAAAGTCCGAAAAAGAAAGGAAAAGCAGAACCAACTAATAAAGTGCCGAATAAAAACATTCCGCCGATAAACACGTGAAAATTAGCGCCTCCAGCCGTAAAAGCCGTAATCAAGGAAATGATACTGAGCACCACCATGGCAATGCCGGGTGCGATTCGCATTTTTTTACCTGTTGATTTATAAGCGATAACAGAACATAAAATTCCGATAACAATAGGGACAATCCATAAATAAAACAGAATAAATACTGACATTATCAAAACTCCGATTTTTTCTTCTATCATAACAAATTTCTGTAAAAAATGATATCAATGAGCTTTTAAGCCAAAATAAAAAACCGGCTCTTTCAGCCGGTTTTTTTCTAACGGAACGTATCGACGATCAAAAACACATTCAAAGCAACAATCAGCACAGCGATCAGCCAAGAAACCACTGTTACCCATTTGGCATTGATCAGCGAACCCATAATCCGCTTGTTGCTTGTGAACATAATAAGCGGGATTAAGGCAAAGGCAATGCCGAAGGAAAGAACCACCTGGCTCAGCACAAGAGCCGACGTCGGATTGACGCCTGATGCAATGATCAAGATCGGCGGAATGATGGTGATGAACCGCCGTACATACAGCGGGATGCGGTAGTTGATAAATCCCTGCATAATCACATCGCCTGAAAGTGTTCCGACAGACGAGCTGGACAGGCCCGCTACCAGCAGGCCGATTCCGAATAACGCGGCTGAAACAGGACTGACAAGATGACCGAACTGCTGAAACGCGACATCAAGGTCCTCGACAAACAGCCCGTTTTTGAAGAATAATGCGGCAGCCACAATCAGCATACTCGCATTAATAGCCCCTGCAATCAGCATCGCTATTAAAATATCAATAAATTCGAATCTGAAGATTTTCTTCCGTTCAGCATCTGTTTTGCCGACCACCCGCCGCTGTGTGAGGGCAGAGTGTAAATAAATGGCGTGCGGCATAACGGTTGCGCCGAGAATACCTGCTGCAAGAAGCACGCTGTCGGTGCCATGAAATGTCGGCACGAAAAGTCCTTTCATCACTGAGACGGCATCAGGCTTTGCAAAAAAGGTCTGCAGTGCAAAGGCGATGACCACTACAAACAGCATGCCGGCAATACCGGCTTCAAGTGAGCGATATCCGCGGCGCTGAAGCTCCAAAATCGCGAAAGAGCCGATCGCCGCAATAATAGACGCTTCGAGCATCGGGATGCCGAACAGCAAATACAGTCCCAATGCCGCTCCGATAAATTCCGCCAGATCAGTCGCGATAATGACGAGCTCGCCTTGAATCCATAAGCCGATAGAGACAGGCTTAGGAAATTCCTCACGAGCGACCTCAGGCAGGTTTTTGCCTGTCGCGATACCGAGTTTGGCGGAGAGTGATTGGATCAAGAGCGCCATGATATTAGAAAATAAAATCACCCATAGCAGCATATATCCATATTTAGAACCTGCTGATATATTTGTTGCGAAGTTACCGGGATCGATATAGGCAATGGCTGCAATAAACGCCGGGCCTAAAAAAGGCAGCAGTCCTCTGAATCCTCTGCTTTTCCCGTCAAGCGCATCTTGGACTGCTTTGGAACGGGGAGATTGTGCTGTGATGTCCTTATTCATCATGTACTCACCTGAATTCTAATTGTTTTTGCCATACAACAAAGAGTTTCCTTAAACCAAATTATTTTATCTACATCATATGACCATCACGATTTCTTGTCAACCAATGATGTTCAAAAATGACACTCAAATTTTTCCCTGTTATGTAACATGATATGTAGGGCATCTGATAAGGTCCATACATAAAAAGACATCGTTTCAGTATGAAACGATGCCTCCTGAATCATCTAATATCTAGGCTTCCTTGCGCAGTCCGCGGAATACGAGGCTCAGTAAGAATACGAAGATCGCTGCCCCGATAATTGCCGGAATAATGGCAAATCCTGCAAGGCTTGGTCCCCAAGTTCCGAGTAAGCCATGCCCGATCCATGCGCCGATCAGCCCTGCAATCATCGAACCGAAGATTCCTCCAGGCATGCGATTGCCGACGATGGCGCTTCCGATTAGTCCAATTAAGATAGCAATAACTAATGAAACCAAAAAGCTAAGCATCATATTCACCTCTCCTTAATGATTTATATATCAATTACCGTTCTAGACAGATCCGAAACGTACAAAAGCATATTTGGTTATGATCCTGTTTTTATCTTTCTCTGCACACTGCCGTCAGCCAAATGAACAATTACTTCTGTGCCTTTATGTTCCGCAATTTCCTTCACCCGTTCAATCGCTTCCTTTTTCGTATTCTTGATTTCAGATACACGTTTGGCATCCTCAGCTTTGACGGCCCAGCCACTTTTATGTTTGATGACATGCTCCGCTTTATTCATTAGCTCAGGTCTGGCGTCATCGTTTGCCTCCTCATCGCGTTCTGTTTCATCATCATGTTTGAGGAAGTCGTCAATTTCCTTTTTTGAGGCGTTTTCCGCCCATTCCTTTGCTTTGCTCGTCGCAATCGGAATGGCGCGTCCGTCCTCATAGCCTTCATCAATCATGGCATTCGCAATTTCAATCGCCTTTTTCTTCACAGGCTTCTCGAGATTTTTCAGTGAAGCGGGGTAATCCTTCATAGACCAAGGCATATCCATCACTCCTTCTGCTTTTATAAAAATGGTACCCGCAGGTGAAAAATAAAAACGTTTTAGAGAAAAATGAAGGTATACTATATAGTAGAAAAAAACGGAAGGGAAGTGCGAGTTGGGTGACAACAGAACGAAAAGAAGACTTACATCAGCAATTAAAAGAAATAGAGAAATGGGAAAAGGAGCAGCAAAAAGTCTGGTTTTGGGAAAAACTCAGCCGTCTCCCGTTTCAGCTGCTGGACAAGCTGACGCCGGAATTCATCCAGAAAAAGATCGGCAAGCTTTTGGATGAGGTGGGCAGCTTTGTTCAAACTGGAGGACAGTACCTGACATCGGAAAAACAGATTATCAAAACGTTTCAAAAGAAACTGCCCGAGCAAACCTTTGAATCACTGGAGGACGTACAGAAAGCGCCTCTGGCTGTTATGGATGATGTTGCTGAAGCGATGGGCAAAAACCGAATCAACGCTGCAACCGTTCAGGGAGCGACCACGGGTGTGGGCGGCGTATTTACACTGGCGGCAGACATTCCGGCTGTGCTCGGTTTATCATTAAAAACACTGCAGGATATCGCAGTGGCCTATGGCTATGATCCAAAGGAGAAAAAAGAGCGGGTCTTTATCGTAAAATGTTTGCAGCTTACTTCAGCAGATGTTGTCGGTAAAAAATCCATTCTGAAAGAATTAAAAGATTATGATCAGGACCGTACATATAAGAATGTCGCTTCCCAAATTCAAGGCTGGAGGGAAGTGGTTTTAGGCTACCGTGACACCTTTGGCTGGAAAAAGCTTTTTCAAATGGTGCCGGTCGCGGGAATGGTCTTTGGCGCGGCGGCCAATCGCTCGACCTTAAATGACATTACCGAAACAGGCATGATGCTTTATAAAAAGCGGCGCATCCTTGAGCGGCTCATAGAAACAGAACAGAATCATGAATAGAAGAAAAGCAGACGGGCACCGCATTCCGTCTGCTTTTTCAGTCAAAACACACTCAATGTGTTTTGTTTGTTTAAAAGAAATGACAGCGGGAATACAACAACCAACACCAATTAAAGGAGGAATTCAAAATGGCACAAGATAACAAAATGAGCAGAGAAGAAGCAGGTAGAAAAGGCGGAGAAACGACTAGCAAAAACCATGATAAAGAATTCTATCAAGAGATTGGTCAAAAAGGCGGAGAAGCCACTAGCAAAAACCATGACAAAGAATTCTATCAGGAAATCGGCGAAAAAGGCGGAGAAGCCACTAGTAAGAACCATGACAAAGAGTTCTATCAAGAAATCGGTGAAAAAGGCGGAGAAGCCACTAGCGAAAATCATGATAAAGAATTCTATCAAGAAATCGGCCGTAAAGGCGGAGAAGCGACAAGCAAAAATCATGATAAGGAATTCTATCAAGAAATTGGCTCAAAAGGCGGAAACGCCCGCGACAACGACTAACTAAGTAAAGCATAAAAGGCAGACAACCTGTAGATAAAAAGCGATCCGGCGCAGCAGCTGGATCGCTTTTTATGATGAAATGGAAAAAAATATACCTTCCCAATGACGCTTCTGCGGTAAAATAGGTGAAAAAGGAGTTTTCACTTATGCCTGAGATGCAAAACCTGCTGGCCATTGCAAATGAAGTCAAAGAAAAACACGCTAATTTCTCCATTTCAGAGGTCAATGACCATTGTGTACGGCTTGCTGTGTTTACAGGAGAATACGACTGGCACCATCACCCTGACTCAGATGAATTATTTATCGTTCTTGAAGGAGAGCTGCTTATTGATTTTAAGGATCAAGAAACCGCGGTGTTAAAAGCGAATGACAGCCTGCTTGTCCCAAAAGGCACCATACACCGCACACGCTCTTACGTCAGGACCGTGAATCTCTGCGTCGAGCACATTCATGCAGAAACGGTCATAACAGAGGAATCAAAATGCTGATCAAAAAGATTGTATGTGGGGTGGACGCGGCAAACGCTGAAGCATTTTCGAAGGCGCAGTCACAGTGAGGAGCACTATCATATGTAAGTGGCTTCATCAAACAGGCCGGCGGATGGCGGAAAACAGCGGATGGGCTGTTCACCGCAGAAATCACCAGCGTTTGGGAGAACAGAGAAGCTTATGATGTTTTATGGAGAACGAACACGACATCATCTATAAAGAAATCGAGCAAAAGGGCACGATTCTCTCTATCGAAGTGACGCTGTCTCAGGTGGATGCAGAGGAGGCCGCTTGTTTATTTGACAGCAGGGACATTGAATACGAGCCTGGATGGAATGTGGCAAAAGCTTAGTGAAGAGAAGTCGTCCTAAAAAAGATGATTAGCTGATTTTATCACTCATAATAACAATAAAGATATTCTCCTGTTATTTTGATTGAATTAGAATGAAGAAAATGGCATTCAATTGTGAAATCAGGGGGATTGATTCAGATGACTTTTCATTTTAATGAAATTGATCATATTCAGCTTGCGGCTCCTAAAGGCTGTGAAACTATTGCAAGACAATTTTACGGCGGCATATTAGGCTTTCGGGAAATTGAAAAACCTGATGATTTAAAAGCTAGGGGCGGAGTCTGGTTCACTTTTGGGAATAGACAATTGCATATCGGGATAGAAGAACCTTTTGTCCCCGCTAAAAAAGCACACCCTGCCTTTGAGGTTATGAATATAGAAGGTTTAAAAGAACATTTGAAATGCAATGGAATTGGAATAGTTGAGGACAATAAACTTCCGGGAGCGGACAGATTCTATATTTCAGATCCATTTGGCAATCGTCTGGAGATGCTTGAGCGGCAGAAAATTGCACAAAAAAAGATAGATCACAGTTAGAGTGATCTATCTTTTTTATGATAGCCTCTTACTCACGCCCAGGAAGCGTATTATGAACAAAAGGAGGAGCAGGCTTCAATTCCGGCTTTTCTCCAAAAGCTTTTGCTTCGTTCACATATTCAAACGCTTCTCCGTCCGGGGCTTTCTCCTTCAGCCAGTTTTGCTCGGCGCTTTCTTCACCTTCAGAGAAATTGATAAGCTGATGAGAGAATTCCTGTTTCTCGAGCGCTTTCGGGAATGTACCCGGGACAACCGGACCTTCCTGTGCTTCTAATTCTTTAATAGCGGCCAGCCATTGGTTTTGGTGCATTGTGTCACGCGCCAGCAGGAAGCTGAGCATGTCCTTGACGCCTTTGTCATCCGTCATTTCAAACAGGCGTGCAACCTGTAGACGGCCTTGTGATTCCGCATTCAGATTGGCGCGGAAGTCTGCCAGCAGGTTTCCGCTCGCTACGATGTAGCCTCCGCTCCATGGTACGCCTGTACTGCTTTCCGGCATGGCGCCTAGTCCTGATACAATGGCATGGTGAGGGTTCATGCCTCCCATGATGGAACCGATGACTGGGTCATCAGCCGCTTTTTCCTGTTCATCAAGCGGGGCATCCTCAAGAAGTCTGGCGATCATGGTAGCGATCATTTCAACGTGCCCGATTTCTTCAGTTGCCGTATCCATCAGCAAATCCTTGTATTTTTCATTTCCTCTTGAATTCCAGCCTTGAAATAAGTACTGCATGGCAACAGAAATTTCTCCGAATTGCCCGCCTAAAATTTCTTGCATTTTTTTAGCGAATAATGGATCTGGACGGTCTGGCTTAGCAGGATGCTGCAGCATTTTCGTATGTTTAAACATGTACCCATCTCCTTTTTTCGTGTCTCTCTTTCTATATTTCCGATGGGAACAAAGATAAACGAAAAGCAGCGTATTGAGATGGGTTCTACGAATCCTTGCGCAGCTCCAGAAGCTCCTGAATCAGCTTCCGGCCGAAGATGGGCTCGTACTTCCGGTAAACAGGATCAAGGCGCTTCATCCAATCTTTTTTCTCTTTATCTGACAGCTCGTAGATTTTAATAGAAGAATGTTTTTTGATTTCTTCCAGCTGCTCCTTGTTCATTTCTTCGGCATACGTTTCATTCCACTCTGTCGTTTCCTGCATCGCTTCCGTCAGAATGCGTCTTGTTTCCGGTGTTTGCGCGTTCCAGAAATGCTCATCAGTCATCACAGCGTAGCCGAGGTAACCGTGGCTGCTTATTGTCAAATAGTCTTGAACATTATAAAATTTTTTAGAATAGATGTTTGAGATTGTATTTTCCTCGCCATCTACTATATTGCTTTCTAACAGCTGAAAAGTAGCATTGAAAGATTCCTGGTGGGGTGCTGCACCAAGCAGCTTGAACTGGTCCTCTATTACATTACTTTGCATAATGCGCAGGTCTTGTCCCTTTAAATCATCCGGGGTTTTGACCGGGCCTTGATTCGTGGTGATTTGCTTAAAGCCGTTTGTCCAGTACGCCAGGCCCTTTAATTGATTTTTCTTTAAGGAATCAAACAGCTGTGTTCCAATTATTCCGTGCAGCCCTTTTTTAACCGCATCATAGTCTGTAAATGCATACGGAAGATCAAGAACTCCCCATTCAGGAGAGAGCATACCGAGCTTCGATGTGGAGGGGGCGATAAATTGCACGTCGCCATTTTGCAATGCTTCGATTTCTTCAATGTCCGAATACAGGCTTCCATTCGGGAACACTTCAATTTTCATTTTCCCGCCTGATTTCTCGTTTACGAGATCGGCGAATTTGTTGGCGGCCAGCCCTTTTGGCGTGTTTTCAGCAACAACGTGGCTGAATTTGAATACGATTTGATCCTGTAAGCCTTCCTGATCGTCATCATACACAATCTCTTCGCCGTTTGAACGGTCATGGAATCCGATAAATAAAGCGGTTGCAATTCCGGCGATCATCAGACCGAGACATGCAAGCAAACTCTTCATGAAAAGCCCCCTCCCTTATGTTAAGAATAATGGGGCAGATATGATTCGTAAAGACCTGAAAGGAGAAGCTGATGAACAAAAAAAAGCTCTCAATCCGCTGGAAAATCACGATCCTTTCTTACATACTCGTCATTTTCTCCTTTTTGATCGGCGGCATTGTGCTCATAGGCAATATTCAGCATACAGAGGAAAGGGAGCTGAAAAAACGGCTGATGAATACGGCTCGGACGGTGTCGGAGATGACCGAAGTGAAAGAGGCGTTATCACGAAAAGAACAAACAGAAGCCGTCCGGCATGCGGTTGAAGAGATCCGGATGATCAATGAAGCAGACTACATTGTCGTCATGGACATGGATCACATTCGCTATACTCATCCTGTCACCACAAACATCGGGAAAAAGTCAAAGGGTGCAGATGAAGAAGCTGCGTTTGCGGAGCACATTTATTTCTCAGAAGCAACGGGCGAGATCGGGACGGCTGTCCGGGCCTTTTATCCGGTAAAGGATCAGGATTTGAATCAGGTCGGCGTAGTACTCGTCGGAAAAACACTGCCGGGGATGGCTGATATTTTGTTTCATTTAAGAAGGGATATCGCCTTCATCGTAGTGCTGACACTCGGGTTCGGCCTGGCGGGTTCGTTCCTGCTGGCCCGTCATATCAAAAAACAAATGTTTCAGCTCGAGCCCCATGAGATTGTCAGAATGTATGAAGAGCGAACCGCTACCTTTCACTCTATGAACGAAGGCGTGATCGCCATTGACAACCGGCATATCATCACAATATTTAATGAAAAAGCCAAACAGATTTTTGAGGTGCAGGGCGATCTGGTCGGAAAGGTGATTTGGGATGTACTCAAGGATTCGCGCCTGCCTGAAATCGTGGAACGGAACAAGGCGGTTTATAATGAAGAAATTCGTGTGAGCGGAAAGGTCATCATGAGCAGCAGGATTCCGATCGTCATGAAGAAAAAAGTCATCGGCGCCGTCGCGATTTTTCAGGACAGAACGGAAGCGGCCAAGATGGCTGAGGAATTGACGGGTGTCAAAAACTTTGTCGAAGCGCTCCGCGTCCAAAATCATGAGCATATGAACAAGCTCCATACCATCGCAGGCCTGATCCAGCTCGGGAAATCTGAAAAAGCGCTGCAGCTGGCGTTTCAGACTTCAACCGAGCAGGAAAACGTCACTGAGTTTCTGCATCGCTCCATTCAAAATGACGCCGCGGCGGGGCTGTTGTTAAGTAAAATCAGAAGGGGAAAAGAGCTCGGCATTGCTGTGCATATTGATGAAAACAGCAGCCTGCAGCAATTTCCCGAGCATGTCGACCAGCATGATATCGTCGTGCTTCTTGGCAACCTGATTGAAAATGCCTTCGGCTCGTTTGAAACCGTTCAGTCTGATGACAAACGAATTGACATCAGCATTGAACAAACGGAGGATATCCTTGCGATTTTAATAGAAGACAACGGATGCGGGATTAAGCACACACATATGCCGTACCTTTATGAAAAAGGATTTACAGTGAATAAAACAGGCGGCACAGGCTATGGCCTCTATTTAGTCAAGCAAATAACAGACAAAGGGTCGGGTGCGATAGAGGTCGATTCACACCCGGGACAAGGAACGTCTTTTTCAATCGTTTTTCCGATGAAGGGGGAGGAAGCGCAGCATGGCTCGTAAGGAAATCAAGGTTCTGCTCATTGAAGACGATCCGATGGTTCAGGAAGTCAATAAGGATTTCATAACAACCGTTAAAGGCTTTACCGTCTGTGCACAAGCGGGAAACGGGGACGAAGGCATCAAGCTGATCAAAGAACAGCAGCCCGAACTCGTGATTCTGGATGTATACATGCCGAAAAAAGACGGAATCAAAACCTTGCAGGAGATCAGAAGGCAAAAGCTTGAGGTAGATGTCATCGTCGTATCCGCTGCAAAAGACAAGGAAACAATTTCTCTTATGCTGCAAAATGGGGCAGTTGACTATATCTTAAAACCGTTTAAGCTCGAACGGATGAGACAGGCGCTTGAGAAATATAAGCGGTATAAACAAAAAATAGAGGAAAACGACACGCTGTCCCAGGATCAGCTCGATGCCATCCTCAATATCCCGCAGCAGGCCGTACAGGATCTGCCGAAGGGGTTGAATCATTTTACGATGAATGAGCTCATTGCTTTTTTGAAGCAGCAAACGTCGCCTCTTTCTGCTGAAGAGGTTGCCAAGGCTCTCGGCATCGCCAGAGTGACAGCGAGGCGATATCTTGATTATCTCGAAAAGAACGGAACGATTCAGCTTGATGTTCAGTACGGAGGAGTCGGACGCCCCGTCAACCGCTACATATTTAAAGTGTAAACCCGAGACCAAAAAGACCAAAATGTCCGTTATGAACATAAACTTCCCCGCCCCTAATGAAAACGCTATCATTCTAGTAAGAAAGACACAAAGGCGACTAGGACAGGGGAGGGAGAATATGAAACTGTTTAAAAATTTAACAGTTCAAGTCATAACCGCGGTCATCATCGGGGTCATTGTCGGATTGGTTTGGCCGGATGTCGGGAAAGAAATGAAACCGCTTGGCGATACCTTTATCAACGCTGTGAAAATGGTGATCGCTCCAATCATTTTCTTCACAATCGTTCTCGGGATTGCAAAAATGGGCGATATGAAGAAGGTTGGAAAAGTAGGGGGAAAAGCATTTATCTATTTCGAGGTTGTTACGACCCTTGCACTCATTATCGGTTTATTTGTCGTCAATATTATGAAGCCGGGTGCGGGCCTCGATTACAGCAAGCTTGAAAAGGGAGATGTCTCACAATACACCCAAAATGGCGGTCAGGGGATCGACTGGGTTGAATTTGTCACACACATCGTACCGTCCAACATGGTTGATGCCTTCGCAAAAGGGGATATTTTGCAGGTCTTATTCTTTTCCATTCTTTTCGGAGTCGGTCTAGCGGCATTAGGTGAAAAAGGGAAAAGCGTCATTGATTTCTTTGATAAAGTTTCACATGTCTTTTTCAAAATTATCGGCTATGTTATGCGTGCCGCTCCAATCGGTGCATTCGGAGCGATGGCGTATACGATCGGGCACTTCGGACTCGATTCCATCAAGCCGCTTGCCAGCTTAATGCTGTCCGTGTATATCACAATGTTCCTGTTCGTGTTTGTTGTTTTAAATATCATCTGCAAGCTATACGGATTCAGCCTGTGGAACTACCTGCGCTTCATCAAAGATGAGCTTCTCATCGTGCTCGGCACAAGCTCTTCAGAATCGGTTCTTCCGAGAATGATGGATAAAATGGAACGCTACGGCTGTTCTAAATCAGTCGTCGGGCTCGTTATTCCGACCGGGTATTCGTTTAACCTTGACGGAACATCCATTTATTTATCAATGGCGACTGTCTTTCTGGCTCAAGTGTTTGGAGTGGATCTCAGCATCGGCCAGCAAATTACGATTATCCTCGTTCTGATGCTGACTTCGAAGGGGGCAGCCGGTGTGACAGGAAGCGGATTTATCGTTCTTGCGTCAACGCTGTCAGCACTTCAGGTCATTCCGCTTGAGGGTCTTGCGCTTCTGCTTGGTGTCGACCGTTTCATGAGTGAAGGAAGAGCGATTGTGAACCTGATCGGAAACGGAATCGCCACAATCATCGTTGCAAAAAGCGAAAAAGAATTCGATGAAGCAAAAAGCGTGGAGGCTGTGGAAGGCATGAAAAAAATGAAAGCAGCAGTCTGAAAAAAACGGCCCATTATGGGGCCGTTTTTTTAATTGTTTAAGAATAATTAAGGTGAGGACAGAGACCTCAGCATTTTTTTGTTATATAATTTACAAATGGATACTATATTGAATGAAGGACGTTTGTCCTAACAGGAGTGTATAAATGGCCGCTTTAGTAAAATTTTTTCAGCACCCGGGAGTAAGGCGTTTTTCCATCTTTGTCGTGTTAACTGGTGTGTTATATCTATTTAAGAGCATGATCAACTTAATATTGCTGACCTTCATTTTCACATTTCTTATGGATCGTTTGGAGCTTGTCGTCCGGCAATTTTTAAGCCGGTTCTTCCGCGTGAGCCAGCGGGTTGTCATTACGTTTCTCTACATTTTGCTGGCCGTGCTGCTTACAGTCGGAGGGTTTGTGTTTTATCCGGTCGTTGCCGCACAGATTCAGCAGCTGATCAAGCAGATTAAACATATTGCGTATCATCCAAGCAGCATTCCTTTCTTTGATGAGATCACAAGTGTTTTCGGAGATATTAATATTAGTTCGTATGTCAAAGAGGGTTTCAATGTACTATATACGTATCTGGCCGATATCAGCACATTCGGCTTGCAGATCGTGATGGCGCTCATTCTCAGCATGTTCTTCTTATTTGAGAAAAAACGGCTGTCTGAATTTATGGAGCAGTTTAAAACGAGCAAGCTTGCTGTTTTTTATAATGAGATTGCTTTTTTCGGAGGTAAATTCGCGAGAACATTCGGCAAGGTGCTTGAGGCACAATTTATCATTGCGCTCGTGAACTGCATACTGACTTTTATTGCACTCTGGATTATGCACTTCCCTCAGCTGTTGGGGCTGTCCATCATGGTTTTCTTTCTCGGATTGATCCCGGTAGCAGGCGTTGTCATCTCCCTGATTCCGCTTAGTATTATTGCATACAGCACAGGCGGCGGAATGTATGTGCTTTACATTGTGCTTGTCATTTTCGCCATTCATGCGATTGAGACATATTTCCTCAATCCGAAGCTGATGTCAGCGAAAACAGAGCTGCCGATCTTTTTCACATTTACAGTCCTGATTTTTTCTGAACACTTTCTCGGCATTTGGGGCTTAATTATCGGGATTCCGATCTTTGTATTTCTCCTTGATATTCTTGATGTAACCAACAAGGAAAATAGGCCTAAAAGACCTCGAGAGAAAAGTAACAAAAAATAGTTTACAAAATTGGATATTTTCTGTATAAATAAAACTACATCATACAAAAGTAAGCCACACGCTTAATCCTTTTTAAAAGGAGTGGGGGACCCAATCGTTTGGGGTTCATTTTTCATCTGAAAAACGGACATCTCTTCGTCCGAACCCGGCAGCTAACCTCATCAGCGTGAAGAGAGAATCCTGTGGTTTTATGATACAGCCAAAGCCCGCGGGAGTCTCTCGCGGGCTTTTTTTCAAAAAAGGAGGAATGCGGATGAAACTGGCAAGAAAGATCATCATTGCATTGGTACTGGGTGCCGTCACGGGGATTATTCTTAATGTAACATCACCTGAATTATTTGAAAATTTGAATAAGTTTGTATTCGGGCCTCTTGGCACCATCTTTTTAAATCTCATTAAAATGCTTGTCGTACCGATTGTTTTTTTCTCTCTTACATTAGGAGTTGCCGGGCTTGGCGATCCTAAAAAGCTTGGCAGAATCGGTGTGAAGGCCATTTCTTATTTTCTCATCACGACAGCGGTGGCGATTACGATCGGGCTTATACTGGCGCTTGTCATTAAGCCGGGTGAGTTCGGCACTTATGATGTCTCATCCGCTAAATTCGAGGCAGAAGAAGCGCCGAGTGTTGCTGACACACTTCTGAACATGATTCCGGCCAATCCCGTTCAAGCGATGACCGAAGGAAATATGCTCCAGATTATCGTGTTTTCCATTTTTGTCGGACTCGGGATTACGATGCTAGGCAAAAAAGCGGATATGCTTTTGAAAGTCGTGGAGCAGGGCAATGAACTGATGATGTATCTGGTCAACCTGGTCATGAAGTTTGCGCCATACGGCACGTTTGGTCTCATTGCGACAGCTATCGGCAGCCAGGGATTCAGTGCAATAAAAGCGATGGGGCTGTACATGATTGTTGTTACACTGTCTCTTGTCATACATGCAATCGTCACATACGGTTCAACAGTGGCTCTTTTAGCAAAAAGAAATCCGATTACATTCTTTAAAGATTTCTCAGAAGTTATGGTCGTTGCGTTCAGTACCTCAAGCAGCAATGCAACGCTTCCGGTATCAATGGATGTAGCCCAGAAAAAACTAAAAGTGCCTGAGCCGATCAGCAGCTTCGTTCAGCCGCTCGGGGCGACGATTAACATGGACGGGACAGCCATTATGCAAGGGGTGGCCACCATCTTCATTGCACAGGTATTCGGACATGATCTTACATTTACGCAATTGCTGATGGTGATATTGACGGCTGTATTAGCAAGTGTGGGAACTGCGGGTGTTCCGGGAGTCGGTTTGATTATGCTCGCCATGGTGCTTCAATCAGTCGGCTTGCCTGTTGAGGGTATCGGATTGATCCTCGGAATAGACCGCTTGCTCGATATGCTTCGCACAGTGGTCAACACAACAGGAGACGCGGCCTGTGCCGTCATCATTACAGAAACAGAAAAGAACAAACAGCCGGAGCAAGCACCGACTCTATCGGTTTAACCAAACATTTGGAAGCAACAAATGCTATAATACAAACAGTGCCTATTTTTAGGCACTGTTTATTTTTGTCGAAAAAAGGAGGAAGGCTTTATGGCTGAGCCGATTTTACATATTGAAGGCCTTGATAAAAAAATAGGGTCTAAACAGATTTTAAAACAGATCAGCATGGACGTCAGGCAGGGAGAGATTATCGGTCTTCTCGGTCCGAACGGTTCCGGAAAAACGACACTCATCCGCATCATCGTCGGACTGTTAAAACAAAACAGCGGAAGCGTGGCCATCAACGGATTCAAGCATGATACTGAGTTCGAACAAGCGATGGAAGCTGTCGGCGCGATTGTGGAAAACCCTGAGTTTTACCCGTACCTGTCAGGCTGGGAAAACCTCAAACACTTTGCAAATATGCACAAAAAGATAACTGATGAAAGACTGGACGAAGTGGTGGAAAGAGTCGGGCTGACATCAGCGATTGATGATAAAGTGAAAACCTACTCCCTCGGCATGCGCCAGCGTCTCGGCATTGCTCAGGCGATTCTTCACCGGCCGAAGCTTCTCATTTTAGATGAGCCGACAAACGGTCTTGATCCTGCCGGTATGAAGGATTTTCGCGATCATATTAAGGAGCTCGCTGAAGAGGAAGGAACAGCGGTTTTATTCGCTACTCATTTATTGCGTGAAGTTGAAGACCTGTGTGACCGTGTGATCATCATACAAAAAGGCGAGATCAAAGCAGAAGTAAGCCTGAATGGAGCCGGTCAGAAAACGGAGAAAGCCGTTATAGAAGTGCAGCCGGCGGAAAAAGCGCTCGATTGGCTGATGGGCAATGGGTACTCAGCTGAACGTAAAGACGGCTCCATCGTGGTGGATATAGCGAAAGAAAATATACCAGAGCTGAACCGCTCGCTAGTCGGACAAGGGCTGAACGTATTTTCAATTATGCCTTATACGCAGTCACTGGAAGACGAATTTATTAAAGCGACAACCGCTCATCAAGAGGAGGGAGAAGAGCTTGTCTAAATTAATATGGAATGAACATATGAAACTCTTTAATCGGAAAGTTACATTTGTTTCGCTTATATTGATGGCCGTTTTTCAATTTTTCATGGCGCTGATCATTAAACGGATCGTTATCAGTGCCGGAACTGACGAAAATTTCATCGGCTACTTTTCCTATACACCGAGCCTGAATATCCTGTTGCAGGCGTTAACCATTGTCATTGCAGCGACGATTATTTCTAATGAATTTGATAAAAAGACAATCAAATTTCTGCTCATACGCCCGGTCAAGCGGCAAAAGGTCTTTTGGTCGAAACTAATGACAGTTGTAATGGTCAGCTTCTATCTTTATCTGGCATACTACATTCTGGCTTTATTATTCGGTCTTGTCTTTTTTGGCACGTCCGTGACATCTGAATCAAAAACATTGTTCATCAACACATTGGAGCTAATCGGCACAAACTGGCTTGAAGCGGTGCTGATGGGATTATTCGGTTTGCTTTGTTCATCACTGTTCCGCAACAGTGCCATTTCAGTTGTTGTTTCTTTTGTCGTTTTATATGGAGCAAGTTCACTTGTGCAAATCATGAAGCTGTTTGAAAACAAATGGGGAAGCTTTTTGCTTTTTGCAAACACGGACTTCACTCAATACAAAAGCGGACAAACGGCTCTGTTTTCAGGCATGACGCCATTGTTCTCTGTAGGGATTATTGTGATTCATGCTGTTTTCTTCATTGCCGTTGCCTGGTGGAGTTTCTGCAAACGGGATGTTCGAATCTAAAGGCAAGGAATGACATTTTTGTGAAAAAGCTCACGTAAATCAATATCATTCGATGTTTTGGTTTATAATAAAGGTACTGACGGAGGTGTCTCGAATTGAGGAACTTTATTACCGCTTTACCGATTGTATTGCTGCTTGGATTCTCATTTGTGTCATTCATGTTTCAGTTTGAACATCTTGTATATTTCAGGCTCGCGCTGGGGTTGTTTTCTCTCGTGGGGCTGTACATGATATATAAAATGAAGACGGGTATCCGTTATTTTATCATATATCTGTATGCAAGCTGGATTGTGCTTGCGGCAGTTACTGCCTTTGAAGAGCCGATTTTCTCAAGCTTTTTCTTCGGCGGATTGGTCATGACAATGGGTTACCTGACTTATATGCTCATTTATCTCGGTATGAAACAAGACCGGGATGCAAATCCGGTTTAAACACGCTGTTCCCTCGGGAATGGCGTGTTTTTCTATCGTGGACAAATTGTTAACAGTTGCGGAATCATGGCTGGAAATCTATAATACATATTAAATTTATCGGAATTGAAAAAATGGGGGGCTGCCGGATGTCATTATTTGTACGGAACGAAAAACAGCGGCAATGGATAGAGAAAATAGGACAGCTAGCGGATGAATTTCAGCAAACAGCCGCTGAGGATGATGAACAGGGACGATTTCCTGCCGAAAAAATACAAAAACTGCGTGATTCGGGATATACGGCGATAACCGTGCCAAAATCCCATGGAGGAGCAGGAATGTCTGTTTACGACATGCTGCTTTTTCAAGAGCGGCTTGCACGGGGAGATGCTCCTGCAGCTCTGAGCATCGGCTGGCATTTAAGCGTGATGGGAGAGCTCGGAGAAGGAAACAGCTGGGATGAAGATGTGTTTGCGTTTATCGCAAAGGAAGTCCAAAACGGCGCCGTGATCAATAGAGCAGCGACAGAAGCGAAAACTGGGAGCCCGACCAGGGGAGGACGCCCCGGGACTGCCGCCGTCAAAAAGGACGGCAAATGGGTGGTGAATGGAAGAAAAACGTTTACGACAATGTCGCAAGCGCTTGATTATTTTTTAGTGACGGCATGGATTGAAGAAAAACAAACAACAGGTGTCGTGTTGGTTCATAAAAATGATCCTGGTGTATCAATTGAAGAAACATGGGATATGATGGCGATGCGGGCTACCGGCAGCCATGATCTTGTATTAAACGAGGTAACGCTGGAGGACAATAAACTGGTAGAGTTGCTTCAAGGGCCGCGGGGAGCAAAGCCAAATGGCTGGCTGCTCCATATTCCGGCGGTTTATCTTGGCGTGGCTCAAGCTGCTAGAGACTATGCGGTGCGCTTTGCCTCCGAGTATTCTCCAAATAGTTTGAAGGGGCCGATCAAGGATGTTCCGGCCGTTCAGCAAAGAACAGGCGAAATGGAGCTTGAATTGCTGAATGCCAGACACTTTCTTTTTCATGCGGCTGAATTGTATGACGATCCGGAGCGCCGCCCTTACTTGAAGAGTGAGCTCGGTGCGGCAAAACATATCGTCACAAACGCCGCGCTTTCTGTTGTAGACAAAGCGATGAGAATTGCAGGGGCCAAAAGCCTCGAACGCACCAATCCGCTTCAGCGCTATTACCGGGATGTGCGCGCCGGTCTCCATAACCCGCCGATGGACGACGCGGTCATTCAAAAGCTGGCCGCAGAAGCCTTTCATTAAATAAAAAAGAGCCTTTGCCGGCTCTTTTTTATGTATTGTTTTGTTCCTGAAGATTCTTCTGATGCTTGCGGTCAATTCTGTCGTAAATGACGTTCATCAGCTTTGGATTGCCCATGATCGCCTCTTTGTTTTCCTGGATCAGCTGTTGGTAGGTTTTTATTTTACGCTTTGGCATGCCCTGGCGCCTCCTGACAATGTTTTGTATTCACTTTCCAGCTCCATCAGCGACAATTCATACAAATGACGCTTGGACTTTTTGTATATACCATTCTGTATTAACAGATGAATGAGATGCTTTTTTCTGATTTCTGCAGACTGAGGTGTCATTGTGTCACCAACCTCCAATCAAACGATATTGATAATCATTATCAATTAACCTCAGTATACAATGTCCGCCACAGCCTGTAAAGGTGAAAACAGTCCTATTCTTTCGTAAGTAAGCAAACCTTCAACATATCGACAAAAAGTTTCCCGGGCAATAATTTGCTGTCGAAATTTCCCTCCCCGTTGAGAATCGCTGCTGCTATTTTTCATGTTTTTAACCATACTATGTAATAGAATGGAGGCTGGTATTCAATGGGGAGGACAGATAATCTTAAAAAGGGAGAAAAAGGAGCACTCCTCAATATTTTGGCATATATCATTCTTGCTGCAGTAAAGCTGACAATCGGAATACTGTATCATTCTGAAGCGCTGAGAGCAGACGGGTTAAACAATGGGACAGATATTGTAGCGTCAATAGCGGTGCTGATCGGACTGCGTATTTCGCAAAGGCCGGCTGACAGTGACCATCCATATGGCCATTATCGGGCTGAAACAATTTCGTCCCTTATTGCGTCTTTTATTATGATGGCTGTTGGAATTGAAGTGTTAATCGGCGGAGGAAAAGCGATTGCGGGCGGCACATCAGAAACGCCAAGCCTTATCGCGGCGTGGACGGCTTTAGGCAGTGCAGTGTTTATGTACGGCATCTATTTATATAACAAAAGACTCGCATCATCCATTAAAAGCTCTGCACTTATGGCGGCGGCGAAGGACAGCAGGTCAGACGCATTTGTCAGTGCCGGAGCATTTATCGGTGTTTTTTCTTCCCAGCTGCAGCTGGCCTGGATAGATCCGGTTACGGCTTTTATTATCGGAATCATCATTTGCAAGACAGCCTGGGATATCTTCAAAGACGCTTCGCATTCATTAACGGACGGATTCCATTTGAAAGATCTTGAACCTTATAAACAGACTGTCGGCCGGATAGAAAATGTGCATCGTCTTAAGGACGTGAAAGCGCGATACTTGGGCAGCACAGTACATATAGAGATGGTCATTACAGTGGATCCGAAGCTGACAGTAGAGGAAGGCCATGGGGTCGCAGATGAGGTAGAAAACAAAATAAAACATGAACACGATGTCACTCATGTTCATGTTCACGTAGAGCCCGACGACATAAAATAGGGCTGCTTATCGAATTAGCTTATATGTTCTGATAAGAATTCAGTCACTTCTTCAGGCGTTTTGGCATTGGCGCTGTGAAGATGGCCTGTTTTTTCTCCATTTTTGAAAATGAGCAGGCTTGGAATACCCATTACCTGATATGTTTCAGCCAGTTCAGGAAGCTCGTCCTTATTCAGCTCGTACCAATCGTTTTGATTGTACGTTTCCAAAATATCGCCGATGAACATATTCATGCGTGTGCAGTCAGGGCACCAATCAGCATAAAACTTTACAATGATTTCTTTATCAGATTGAATCAATTCATTAAATTGTTCTTTTGTTGTGATTTTTTTCATATGTCACATCTCCTTTTCAATGCCATTTTAATATAAAATAAAAAGGAATTACATACAAATGCATTCAGCTTCAGCATGCCCAAAAATAATTAGATCATTTTCTTGTGAAAGTGATAAGATAGTAAAGATGAATTGTAGTGGGGGGAGTATCCATTGAAAACAAGTCTAGGATTAGTGTACGGCGGTAAGTCAGCCGAACATAATGTTTCGCTTCAGACAGCTCTGGCTGTAACAAAAGCGCTAAATACTGAGAAGTTTGATATACATCCAATTTATATAACTGAAAAAGGCGAATGGATAAGAGGCGCACGTTTAACAGAGCCTGTTTCCAACGTAAAAATGCTTCAGCTTGAGCAGGGCGGAACTGCTTTTTCTCCATCTGCTCTCAACCAGGAGATGTTTCCGCAGGAAGTGTCACAACAAAATGAAGCAATTGATGTCGTCTTCCCGCTCCTGCACGGCCCGAACGGAGAGGACGGAACGATTCAGGGAATGCTTGAACTTTTAAATATTCCTTATGTCGGCAACGGTGTGCTCGCTTCCTCAGCTGGTATGGATAAAGTTGTCATGAAGCATTTGTTTGCGCAAGCCGGCCTTGCACAGGCGAAATACACAGCCTTCCTTAAAAAAGACTGGACTCGTTCTCCAGAAGAAAGCTGCGAGCAAGTAGAACAAGAATTGGGCTACCCTTGCTTCGTGAAGCCGGCCAACCTTGGCTCAAGCGTCGGAATCAGCAAATGCCGAAACCGTGAAGAACTGCAAAAAGCGTTTGAGCTGGCGTTCCAATATGACCGGAAAGTCGTAGTCGAAGAAGGCATCAACGGCCGCGAAATTGAAATCGGCGTTCTCGGAAATGATGATCCTAAATGCTCTGCAGTTGGAGAAATCGCACCTAAGACAGATTTCTACGATTACAAAGCGAAATACGAGGATGGAGACACTGACCTGATTATTCCTGCGGCTGTAACAGATGAGGAATACGCGAAAATCAGTGACATGGCGATCAGAGCGTTTAAATCAATTGACGGTTCAGGACTTGTCAGAGCGGACTTTTTCCTGACAGCTGACGGCGAAGTGCTGATCAATGAAGTAAACACGATGCCTGGTTTTACACCGTTCAGCATGTTCCCGCTTCTCTGGAAAGAAGCCGGAGTTGAATACGCTGACCTCATTGAACAGCTTGTAGAGCTGGCTAAAGAACGCCACGCTGAAAAACAATTGATTAAACATACATTCTAAATGAAGACGGACACTGCCGGTAAAAGGGCAGTGTCTTTTCCCGTATATCACCAAAAGAAAGAGAGGGACCTTACTTGATTAAGCGAACCGTAAAAAAAATTGCCGAAATGGTCAAAGGCACACTGACAAACCCGCAATATGAAAATACAGTCATTCATGGAGTTGCTACAGATACAAGAAAGCTGGAAAGCAATCAGCTTTTCATCCCGCTGAAAGGGGAACATTTTAACGGCCACACTTTTGTGCCGCAGGCTTTTGAAGCTGGTGTGTCTGCCGTTCTGTGGAACCGCTCGGAACCAAATCCGCCCGAGAATCAAGCTGTGATTCTGGTGGAAGATACATTGTCTGCACTCCAGCAGCTTGCAAAAGCTTATTTACAGGAGCTGGGCACACGTGTCATCGGGGTAACAGGAAGCAACGGCAAAACGACGACCAAAGACATGATTCACACTGTCCTGCAAACGCGGTACCGCGTCCATAAAACAGGAGGAAACTTCAACAACCATATCGGGCTGCCGCTTACAGTGTTAGCGATGCCTGAAGATACAGAAATTGCCGTACTGGAAATGGGAATGAGCGCAAAAGGAGAAATTGACCTCCTGAGCCGCCTGGCAAATCCGGATGCGGCTGTGATAACGAATATCGGCGAATCCCACATGCAGGATCTTGGTTCAAGAGAAGGCATTGCGGAAGCGAAACTGGAAATTATCAACGGCCTGAAAGAAGACGGTGTGCTGATTTATATCGGAGACGAACCGCTCTTGCAAAAGGACTACAGCTGCCAAACGAAAACGTATGGTACTGGGGCGCAAAACGATTATCAGCTGCAGGATGTCAGCCAGAGTGAAGCGGGAACCCATTTTACGATCAAAGGCATAGAAAAAACGTTTTTTATCCCTATACTGGGCAAACATAATGTGATGAACGCCATGGCGGCAATCGCTGCAGGGGCTTATTTCGGCATCACACCTGAGGATGCGGCAAAAGGATTAAGCGGCCTGAAGGTCACCGGCATGAGACTTGAATTGATGAAAACAGACAGCGGCATTTCTATTATTAATGACGCTTATAACGCGAGCCCGACGTCGATGAAGGCTGCAATCCAACTGACAGAAAGCCTTGAAGGATACGGGAAGAAAATGGTCGTGCTCGGAGACATGCTTGAACTCGGCGATCTTGAAGAAACGTTCCATAAAGAATGCGGCGCTGTGATCAGCCCGGACAAAATTGACCACGTCTTTACGTATGGAAAACTTGGGGCATTTATCGCGGAAGGTGCGATGGAACATTTTAGCGAAGAACGCATCAGCCACTTCAGCGACAAAAAAGATCTCACTCAGGCCCTGAAGAATAAAGCGGCAAAGGGAGATTTGATTTTATTCAAGGCGTCAAGAGGTATGAAGCTTGAAGAAATCGTTAAAGATTTAATGGAGAGCCCGTTTTCTTAAAAAATCCTGCGGAAAAAAGCAGATTGCAATCATAAAATAAAAATGATGTGCAGACACTAATGTATGCCGGCCCGAAATAATTTATGTATGACCGGCTGAGGCTATGGTACAATAATGACAGGTTTATTTCGCGATACGAAAATATGTGTACGGACCGCCACCCGCTGACCTTAGGTTTTCCGCGGACACAAGGAGCGGGATTGGGCATCGTCCGGCATATTTGGTTAGCAGGTCAGCGAGCGCATTCAAAATGCTGATCTGCTTACCGCGTTATTGAAAAACAAGTAGTGTAATGGTAAGATAAAACTTAAAGTAATTCGGGCTTTGTATACGTAAGGATCCTGTCCTTTTTCCATGGAGGGCAGTTTTTAAGTGGTAAATCACGACATTACTGAAACAGCAATTAGAAGGAGTTTGAATAATTTGACTATAACGTTTCAAGATTTTCAATTAAGTTCTGATCTCATGAAGGCAATTAACCGTATGGGATTTGAAGAAGCAACGCCGATTCAGGCACAAACGATTCCGCTCGGACTTTCAAATAAAGATGTCATTGGACAAGCGCAAACAGGTACAGGTAAAACAGCTGCGTTTGGTATACCCCTTGTTGAGAAAATTAACCCCGAGTCTCCTAATATTCAAGCAATCGTAATCGCACCAACCCGTGAACTAGCCATTCAAGTATCTGAAGAATTATATAAAATCGGACAAGATAAACGTGCGAAAGTTCTTCCTATTTACGGTGGGCAGGATATTGGACGACAAATCCGGGCGTTAAAGAAAAATCCGCATATCATTGTCGGAACACCGGGACGTCTTCTTGACCACATTAACCGCCGCACGATTCGTTTAAACAATGTAAATACTGTTGTAATGGATGAAGCGGATGAAATGCTGAATATGGGGTTCATCGACGACATCGAATCTATTCTTTCAAATGTGCCGAGCGAGCATCAGACGCTTCTGTTCTCAGCTACAATGCCAGCGCCGATCAAACGCATTGCAGAGCGTTTCATGACTGAGCCTGAACACGTAAAAGTAAAAGCAAAAGAAATGACTGTTTCTAACATTCAGCAGTTCTATTTGGAAGTACAGGAACGTAAAAAGTTCGACACACTGACTCGTCTTCTTGACATTCAGTCTCCTGAGCTTGCGATTGTATTCGGACGTACAAAACGCCGTGTTGATGAACTGGCAGAAGCCCTGAACCTTCGCGGATATGCAGCTGAAGGAATTCATGGTGATTTAACGCAGGCGAAACGTATGGTTGCGCTTCGCAAATTTAAAGAAGGTGCAATCGAAGTACTTGTTGCAACTGATGTTGCAGCTCGCGGACTCGATATCTCAGGTGTTACACACGTGTACAACTTCGACGTGCCTCAAGATCCTGAAAGCTATGTTCACCGTATCGGAAGAACAGGCCGCGCAGGTAAAACAGGTATGGCGATGACGTTTATCACACCGCGTGAGAAAAGCATGCTTCGCGCAATTGAACAAACAACGAAACGCAAAATGGACCGCATGAAAGAGCCGACACTTGATGAAGCGTTAGAAGGCCAGCAGCAGGTTACAGTTGATCGTCTTCGTACGACAATCAGCGAAAACAACTTGAACTTCTACATGACAGCGGCAGCTGAGCTGCTTGAAGATCATGATGCAGTGACAGTGGTTGCAGCGGCTATCAAAATGGCTACAAAAGAGCCGGATAGCACGCCTGTTCGCTTAACGGACGAAGCGCCGATGATCGGCAAACGCTACAAAAACCAACGCACTTCTAAACGCAGAGACGGACAAGGCGGCGGTTACCGGGGCGGTAAAGGGAAAAGCAACAACCGTTCTTCCTATGATAAAAAGCGTTCAAACGATCGCCGTTCTTCAGGTGACAGACGCCAGAAAAAATCATACTAATTCTGTAAAGAATATAAGAGCCTAAAACATGAGTTGTTTTGGGCTTTTTTTATGTTCAAAAATTCATGGACATTAAGCAAACTTTCAGCTGACGGCACCGTTTTTTCTATGTATGCTTAAAGATGAAACTTTTTCTGCATAAGTGCGTATAAGTAACGATGATAAAAACGGGAGGTAGGTATTTTGAGAAAGCAGCCAAAAAACCAAATCAGTCCAGACGGATTAAAGGTTTGGCGACTTCAAGAGATAATCATATCCGCTGTCTGCTTGCTTATTGTCATAGCAGTTGCAGTGTTCAGTTATTTTTTTCATTGGCCGTACTGGATCAGCGGCGTGCTCGGCGCAGTTTGGCTGCTGGGTTCGGTTGTGACGATTTATCTGATTCCAAAGATCCGGCACAAAGTGTGGCGTTATGAAGTTCATGAAAACGAAATAGATATTCAATCAGGTATCTTTGTTGTGACACGCGTGATCGTGCCGATGGTCAGGGTTCAGCACGTAGACACATCGCAAGGGCCGTTATTAAGAAAATACAATCTGGCAACAGTGAAAATCTCCACGGCAGCAACTGTGCATTCAATTCCTGCTTTAGAGATGGAGGAAGCGGATCAGCTGAGAGACTCCATTTCGCGCCTGGCAAGGGTGACTGACGATGATGTCTGAACCGAAACGCCTTCACCCGGCGGCAGTCATTTTGAATTTATCCCATACCATTATTCAAACGATAAAAAATATTATTCTGCCATTCTTTTTTGTGTATATCGTCAACTCTAATCATACTGTCCGTTTTTACGGAGCCATCGCGCTCGGCGTTTTGTTCATCTGGCTCGTGGCAGCAAGCATCATCAAATGGAGAAAGTTTTCCTATCGAATCGAAGATGATGAATTCAGAATCGAAGAAGGCTTGTTTGTGACGAAAAAGAGGTATATATCGATTGACCGGATTCAAACGATGAATACGAGTGCGGGTGTGGTCCAGCAAATTTTCAAGCTTGTCAAACTGCAAATTGAAACGGCTGGCGGCGGCAAAGAGGCGGAAGCGGTATTGTCGGCTATATCAGTTGAAGAAGCTGAAAGAATCAAAGAAGCCGTATTCAAGAAAAAAGCAGAAAGAAATTCAATCGATACCGATGAAGGCCTGTCAGGAGATAAAGAGGCGCTCCCGGATGCAGAGCCGCAGGTGAACTACAGCATGAATGCAAAAGAATTACTTATGGCCGCTTCAACTTCCGGAGGAATCGGCGTGATTATCTCTGCTGTATTTGCGCTCATTTCTCAGCTGGATGAGGTGCTGCCGATGGATTGGCTCTTTAAGAAATTCTCCTTTCTGCAGCACGCCAATATAGGCATATACGCCGTACTTATATTTATTGGTTTATTTATCACCTGGATTCTCAGCATAGCCGGCATGATGTTCAAATATGCTAACTTTCAAATCATGAAAAAAGAGCAGGAATTGGTGATTTCAAGGGGTATTATTGAAAAACACCAAGTCACCATACCGCTTCGCAAAATACAAGCCATCAAAATAAAAGAAAACATCATCCGCCAGCTTTTCGGTTTTGCGACGGTGTCAATCGTCAGCGCGGGCGGCGGAGGAGACCCGGAAAAAGCAGAGGGCGCTTCGACCATTCTGTTTCCGATGATCCACAAAAAAAAGCTTCCCGGCATGCTGCGTACTTTTACGCCGGAATACACGCTGGAAGAAAATCGCCGCCATCTGCCGCGGCGCGCATTGAAGCGGTACTTATTCCGCTCAACCATTTTCTCCATCTTTTTCATCATTCCGCTGTGTATTTTCTTTCAGCCATGGGGTTATCTCTCGATTGTCCTGCTGCCGATTGAATTGTTTTTCGGGTATCTTGCTTATAAAGATGCGGCCTGGGTGATCAGCGGAGACCGTCTCCAGCTGACATCGAGATTTATCGGCAGAACGACTGCAATTGTGTTGAGAAAGCGAATGCAGGTATGCAAAGCGAGCCAATCTTATTTTCAAAAGAAGGGGAAGCTGTATACCATTTCCACCTCGGTAAAATCGTCAAGCCATATGGAAGAATTAACGGTGAGAGATGTGGGAGAAGAGGATGCAGATTTCATTTTAAATTGGTACTCATATGAAAAAGCGGACGGTTAATACCGCCGCTCTTTTTTTTGCACACATAAAAAAGACAGGAGAAACCCGCCGCAAAGTCCAAACAGGTGGGCCATCATGTTAATATTGGAGTTGATAAACGACATGAGAACGGCAAAGGCAAGCAATGTGATAATCATTTTGGAGTTGTCCTGCCCGATCAGCTCTTTACGATAAAGAACCATAAACAGATAAACGCCGAACAGCCCGAAAATCGCGCCGGAAGCCCCGACATGCACATAATCCAGCGGTTCTGTAAAATACGTGCCGATGTTTCCGATCATTCCGGAGCCTGCATACACAAGAAGGAAGCGCGCTTTTCCAAGCATTCGTTCCAGAGCCGGCGCAAATAAAAAGATGGACATTGAATTAAACAGCAAATGGGTAAACCCTGCGTGAAGAAAAATCGGCGTGACCAGCCGCCACCATTCACCGTTAGCGACGCCAAGGTTATAGCCTGTGACAGCGTCTCTCCACAACACGACTGAAGGAACAGGAAGTGAAAAGAAAAGCCAGAGAACGGCCTGAGCAGCCAATATAAAGGTGACAACGGGATAAAGCCTGATAAAGGTTTGAAAGTTTTCAGTCCGTATAAACATGCCGAGCCCCATTTCATCATTTTGGTATTTCTATAGTAACACGTTTATGAGACAAACCATTCAAATAGTACAAGCGCAAAGGAGGGTGTAAAACATGATTTACGGTATAGGATTAGACATCGTTGAGCTTAAGCGGATCGCTTCAATGGCCGATCGCCAGAAACGATTTGCCGAGCGTATTTTAACAGGCGGCGAACTTGCTCAGTATCATGAGCTTTCTGAGAAAAGAAAAATTGAGTTTCTCGCAGGAAGATTTGCGGCAAAAGAAGCTTTTTCGAAAGCATACGGCACAGGAATAGGCAAGAAATTAAGTTTTCAAGATATTGAAGTGACAAAAAATTCGAATGGCAAGCCTTTTATTGTTTGCGCAAAGCTGAGCCAAGCCGCTGTTCATGTGTCAATCACTCATACGAAGGAATATGCGGCTGCACAGGTTGTTATTGAAAGGTTGTCAAGCTAGTCTGCATATTAGGGACACCCCTCTCATATATTTGATAATGCATTAAGGGAGACGAGTTGTTTGAGGCTTTTATGGTACGCCTCTGTTCTGTTTAACCGTGTACCGAGCGTACCGTTAAAGTCAAACAAGCGATTTCTTCCTTTTACATCAATTGAGAAAAAGGGGTTGAAAAAGGTGAGAAAAAGCTTTGTTTTGCTTTTAACGGGACTGCTGGCTGTCCTTATTCTTTCTGCCTGCGGACAAAAATCACAGGAAGATGTCGTTACCGGGCTGGACGAGAAGGCGAAAGAATATACCTCGTACAAAGCAAAAGCAAAAATGACCATTGAGACAGGGAGTGACCCGCAAGTATACAATGTGGAAATCTGGCACAAAAAACCGTCTCTGTACCGGGTCTATTTGGAAAATCCGAAAAAGGACCAAAACCAAGTCATTTTACGAAATGAAAACGGAGTATTTGTTCTCACACCGTCTTTAAATAAGAGCTTCAGGTTTCAAAGCGACTGGCCAAACAACAGCAGCCAAGTCTATTTGTTTGAATCGCTTGTAAAGGATGTTCAAAATGATTCGGATGCAGTCTTCACTTCAAAAGAATCAGAATACGTATTTGAAACAAAAACGAACTATCAGCATAACAAAATGCTTCCGACACAAGAAATCACATTTAACAAGAAGGACATGAGCCCGCTATCTGTCAAAGTCATGGATACCGACCGTAAAGTGATGGTGAAAGTAGAGTTCAGCAGCTTCCAATTCAATAAGCAATTTGACAAAGAGTCCTTTGATGAAAAGAAAAATATGACCCTTTCTCAAATGGATGTCGCCACTAGCGCGAAGCCTTCCGACTCTTTTGCCGTCAAAACGCCGCTTGAACTGCCGCTAGGCGTAAAACTGCTTGAAGAAAAAGATATTTCAACGGAAGATGGCAAGCGCGTCATCATGACTTACGGCGGAGAAAAATCGTTTACCTTAATTCAGGAAAAAGCCCAGGTTGCGAAAGCGTCCTCCTCAGTCACGCTGAACGCGGAACCGGTGAATCTCGGCTACACAATCGGCGCTTTGTCAGATGCTTCGCTAACATGGACTTACGAAGGCGTGGATTATCTTCTGTCATCAAAAGATCTTTCACAAGAGGAGATGGTGACAGTCGCCAAAAGCATGAAGGGACAATCATCCAAATAATCTCCTAAAGGCCGAATCAAATTTGGCCTTTTTTTCGTCAGGCAGAATTTCACTTTGCCCTATAATTTTAGTATGATATGTAAATGATATTGAATAAACGCTAGGAAGTGTCATAAATGAGCACAAAACCTTTTTACAGAGACACGTGGGCGGAAATTGATCTGTCCGCGATTAAAGAAAATGTAAGTAATATGAAAAAACACATCGGTGAACATGTCCACCTGATGGCGGTTGTGAAAGCAAATGCCTACGGACATGGGGATGCCGAAGTAGCGAAGGCGGCTCTTGAGTCAGGTGCTTCATGCTTAGCCGTGGCGATCTTGGATGAAGCGATTTCTCTTCGCCAGCGGGGCCTGAAAGCGCCTATATTGGTGCTCGGCGCGGTTCCTCCGGAGTATGTGAAAATCGCGGCGGAATACGATGTGACGTTAACGGGTTATTCTGTTGAATGGCTTCAAGAAGCTGCGCGCCACCTCAAGAAAGCTTCCCTTCATTTTCATCTGAAAGTCGATACGGGAATGAACAGGCTCGGCGTAAAAACAGAAGAAGAGATTCATCACGTGATGAAAATTCTGGAGCGCAACCCAGGCTTAAAATGCAAAGGGGTCTTCACTCATTTTGCGACTGCTGATGAAAAACAAAGAGACTACTTTCTGATGCAGTTTGAACGCTTTAAAGAATTGATTGCTCCTCTGCCTTTAAAGAAAATGATGGTTCACTGCGCCAACAGTGCCGCCGGCCTGCGTCTGAAAAAAGGCTTTTTTAACGCGGTCAGATTTGGCATCGGCATGTACGGCCTGCGTCCGTCAGCGGAAATTACCGATGAAATCCCGTTTAAACTGCGTCCCGCATTCACCCTGCATTCGACCCTGTCGCATGTCAAAAAGGTACATAAAGGGGAAAGTGTCAGCTACGGGGCGGAATACACAGCGGAAAAAGACACATGGATTGGAACGGTACCCGTTGGCTATGCGGACGGCTGGCTCCGCCAATTAAAGGGAACAGAGATACTCGTGAAAGGAAAACGGCTGAAAATCGCCGGCCGAATCTGCATGGACCAATTTATGGTGGAGCTGGATCAGGAATATCCGCCGGGCTCAAAAGTCACATTGATCGGCTGCCAGGGGGATGAATATATTTCCATGGATGAGGTCGCAGGCAGGCTCGAAACCATTAACTACGAGGTGGCTTGTACAATAAGTTCCCGCGTTCCCCGTATGTTTTTGGAAAATGGGAGTATAATGGAAGTAAGAAACCCTTTATTGCAGGGGAATGCAAGCGAATAGCTCATATCACGATAGAGAATTTTTAAAACAGCTTTGCTTGAAGAGTGAATAATGGTATCATTATCACTGGATGGATAAAAGAGTCGTATCCGTAAGTTTGGTGGAGGTGTATGTTTTTTGTCTGAATCCAGCGCAAGAACCGAAATGAAAATCAGCTTGCCCGAAAACCTAGTAGCTGAATTGGATGGTGTAGCGATGCGGGAGAAACGAAGCAGAAACGAACTGATATCACAAGCAGTGAGAGCCTATGTCAGCGAACGAACAACTCGTCACAACCGTGATTTGATGAGACGCGGCTATATGGAAATGGCGAAAATCAACCTGAACATTTCTTCCGAGGCTCACTTTGCGGAGTGCGAGGCTGAAACGACAGTTGAGCGCTTAGTCAGCGGAGGATAATCATTTGATTGTGAAACGCGGCGATGTTTATTTTGCTGATTTATCTCCTGTTGTTGGCTCAGAGCAAGGCGGGGTGCGCCCGGTTTTAGTGATCCAAAATGACATCGGAAATCGCTTCAGCCCAACTGCTATTGTTGCAGCCATAACAGCCCAAATACAGAAAGCGAAATTACCAACCCACGTCGAAATTGATGCAAAACGCTACGGTTTTGAAAGAGATTCCGTTATTTTGCTGGAGCAAATTCGGACGATTGACAAGCAAAGGTTAACGGATAAGATTACTCATCTGGATGATGAAATGATGGATAAGGTTGATGAAGCCTTACAGATCAGTTTGGCACTCATTGATTTTTAGTAATATTTACCTGGTTGCTCAAATAGAGCAACTTTTTTTGTTTTCAAAAAACATTAACGATATAATAGTGGAATAACGAAAAAATATGTTGTTTTTTATCGGGAGGTAAGCGAATTTGATGTCGAATCAGACTGTCTATCAGTTCATAGCCGAGAATCAAAATGAACTGCTTCAATTGTGGACTGACACACTAAAAGAATTAAGTGAACAAGAATCATATCAGCTGACTGACCAAGTTTATGAAAATATATCTAAAGAATATATCGACATTCTGCTTTCATCTGTTAATGATGAGAGCGCTGCTGAAAGCCAAATCAGCGAACTGGCGCTGAGAGCCGTTCAAATCGGACTTTCTTTGAAGTTTCTGGCTACGGCGCTTGCTGAATTCTGGAAGCGTCTCTACACGAAGATGAACGATAAGAGATTGCCAGATCAAGAGAGTACAGAATTAATCTGGCAGATTGACCGCTTCTTCAGTCCGATTAATACAGAAATTTTTAATCAGTACTCCATCTCATGGGAAAAAACAGTATCCCTGCAAAAAATCGCACTGCAGGAGCTTTCTGCGCCGCTGATCCCGGTTTTTGAAAATATAACGGTCATGCCGCTGGTCGGAACGATTGATACGGAACGCGCAAAACGAATTATGGAGAATCTGCTTAACGGCGTTGTCAAACACCGTTCCCAAGTCGTGCTGATCGATATTACCGGTGTGCCTGTCGTCGATACGATGGTTGCCCATCATATTATTCAGGCGTCTGAAGCGGTAAGGCTTGTCGGAGCGAAATGCCTGCTTGCCGGAATCCGTCCGGAAATCGCCCAGACGATCGTTAACCTTGGCATTGATTTATCCCAAGTTATTACTAAGAATACCCTGCAAAAAGGAATTCAAACAGCATTGGAAATGACGGATCGAAAAATCGTTTCATTGGGGGAATAATATTGTGAGACATCCGAAAATCCCGATCTTGAAACTGTATAATTGCTTATTAGTATCTATTCAATGGGAACTAGATGATCAAACCGCATTAACCTTTCAAGAAGACTTATTAAATAAAATATACGAAACAGGTGCAAACGGGGTCGTCATTGACCTGACATCTGTGGATATGATTGATTCATTTATCGCCAAAGTGCTGGGTGATGTCATCACAATGTCTAAGTTAATGGGCGCAAAAGTTGTCTTAACCGGCATTCAGCCCGCCGTTGCGGTGACGCTGATTGAACTTGGAATCGCGCTTGAGGAAATCGAAACGGCGCTCGACTTAGAGCAAGGGCTTGAGACATTGAAGCGGGAATTGGGGGAATAGCTATGAACGACCAATCCTGTGTAAAGATCATGACAGAATGGGATATCGTGGCAGCCAGACAGCTAGGGCGAAACGTTGCAAAAGAGCTGGGGTTCGGCACAGTAGACCAGGCAAGAATCACAACGGCTATATCAGAATTAGCCAGAAATATTTATTTATATGCCGGCAAGGGCCAGATTGGAATTGAACAGGTTGCAGACAGAGGAAAAATGGGCCTGAAAATTATAGCGGAAGACAAAGGGCCGGGAATTCCTGATATCCGAAAAGTCATGGAAGACGGGTTTTCAACGTCAGGCGGACTGGGAGCGGGACTTCCCGGCGTGAAAAGGCTGATGGATGAATTTAGCTTAAATTCCGTAACGGGGGAAGGAACAGAGATACAAGCCATAAAATGGCTTCGGTAGGAGGTTAGAAAGTGGATTTTAGGGAGGTTATTGAGCAGCGGTACCATCAGCTGCTTAACCGATATATAGCCGAATTAACAGAAACATCTTTATATCAAGCCCAAAAATTCAGCCGAAAAACAATCGAGCATCAAATTCCTCCGGAAGAAATCATCAGTATTCACCGAAAAGTGCTGAAGGAACTGTATCCGAGTCTCCCGGAAGATGTTTTTCATTCGCTGGATTTTTTAATAGAAGTCATGATTGGATATGGAATGGCTTATCAGGAGCATCAAACTCTCAGAGGGATACAGCAGGAAATTAAATCAGAAATTGAAATCGCAGCTAATGTACAGCAGACGCTTCTGGGAACAAAAATTCCGGAGGAAGAAGCGCTGGACATCGGCGCGATCAGTGTGCCCGCCAAACAGATGAGCGGTGATTATTACCATTTTGTTAAAGACAAAGAGTCCATTAATATTGCCATTGCTGACGTCATCGGCAAAGGAATTCCGGCAGCTTTATGTATGTCTATGATTAAATACGCGATGGATTCTTTGCCGGAAACGGGCATTCACCCTTCACAGGTGCTGAAAAACTTGAATCGTGTTGTTGAACAAAACGTTGATGCCAGTATGTTTATTACGATGTTTTATGCCAATTACAATACGGACAGTCATCGATTTACATATGCTTCAGCGGGACATGAACCGGGATTCTACTATTCTCAAAAAGACAATGCATTTTACGATTTAGAAGCTAAAGGGCTGGTTCTCGGGATCTCGCAGGATTATGACTACCGGCAATTTGACCAGTATCTCGAAAAGGGAGATATGATTGTTTTATTTTCTGACGGCGTTACAGAATGCAGGACAGAAAACGGTTTCTTGGAGCGTCTTGATATACAGAAGCTCATTGAGGAACATATGTGTTGCTCTGCGCAGGAAATGGTCAAAAACATATATGACAGCCTCCTCAAATTGCAGGATTTTCAGCTTCACGATGATTTTACGTTAATTGTTTTAAGAAGAAAGGTTTAGCGTTTGCCAGCCGAGGGTATAAAACAACTATGATTTAAAGGATACTTTGAGGTGATATGAATGAATATAAATGTTGATGTGCGACAGAATGTGAATGATATACAAGTAAACATTGCAGGAGAAATTGATGTGTATTCAGCTCCGGTTCTCAGAGAAAAACTCGTTCCTCTGGCAGAACAAGGCGCTGACTTAAGGATTTGCCTGAAGGATGTCAGCTACATGGACAGTACCGGGCTTGGCGTCTTTGTAGGTGTATTTAAAACAGTGAAAAAACAAGGCGGTTCGCTCAAGCTTGAAAATCTGTCTGACCGCCTGATCCGTCTGTTTGAAATTACAGGTCTAAAGGACATCATTGATATTTCTGCAAAGTCAGAAGGTGGAGTGCAATGAAGAACAAAGCTGATTACATCGAAATGAAAGTGCCGGCCCAGCCTGAATACGTAGGGATTATACGGCTGACTCTGTCAGGCGTCGCTAGCAGAATGGGCTATACGTACGATGAGATTGAAGATTTGAAAATCGCAGTGAGTGAAGCGTGTACAAATGCGGTTCAGCACGCATATAAAGAAGACAAAAACGGGGAAGTGTCAATCCGATTCGGTGTGTTCGAGGATCGTTTAGAGGTCATTGTGGCGGATGAAGGCGACAGCTTTGATTTTGATGAAAAGCAGCAGGATCTTGGACCGTACACACCTTCACACACAGTCGATCAATTATCAGAAGGAGGGCTCGGTCTATATTTAATGGAAACGCTCATGGATGAAGTCAGAGTGCAAAACAACTCCGGCGTCACCGTAGCGATGACAAAGTATTTAAATGGGGAGCGAGTTGATCATGACACAACCATCAAAAACTACGAAACTAACTAAGGATGAAGTCGATCGGCTCATAAGCGATTACCAAACAAAACAAGATGAACAGGCACAGGAAACGCTTGTGCAGGTGTATACAAATCTGGTTGATATGCTTGCGAAGAAATACTCAAAAGGCAAAAGCTTCCACGAAGATCTCCGCCAGGTCGGCATGATCGGGCTTCTCGGCGCAATAAAACGCTACGATCCCGTGGTGGGCAAATCGTTTGAAGCTTTTGCGATTCCGACAATTATCGGGGAGATTAAACGTTTCCTTAGAGATAAGACGTGGAGCGTTCATGTTCCGAGACGAATCAAAGAACTGGGGCCGAGAATCAAAATGGCGGTCGATCAGCTGACGACAGAAACACAAAGGTCGCCGAAAGTGGAAGAGATTGCTGAATTCCTCGATGTATCAGAGGAAGAGGTTCTTGAAACCATGGAGATGGGGAAAAGCTATCAAGCCTTATCTGTAGATCACAGCATTGAAGCAGATGCGGACGGAAGCACAGTTACCATTCTCGATATCGTCGGATCACAGGAGGATGGATATGAACGGGTGAACCAGCAAATGATGCTGCAAAGCGTGCTTCATGTCCTTTCAGACCGTGAAAAACAAATCATAGACCTAACGTACATTCAAAACAAAAGCCAAAAAGAAACTGGGGACATTCTCGGTATATCTCAAATGCACGTCTCGCGTCTGCAGCGCAAAGCTGTGAAGAAGCTTAGAGAGGCCTTGATTGAAGATCCCTCCATGGAGTTAATGTAATGATCCAGGTTGAAGAAAACCAGCATATTCAAACCCTTGTATACCAACTGAATAAAGAAGGAAAATCCATTTGCGGCGACAGCTTTTTTATGAAAGCTGATGATAAAGAATTGATTTGTGCGGTAGCTGACGGTCTTGGAAGCGGATCGCTTGCCAACGAATCTTCTTCAGCAATCAAAGACTTAGTGGAAAACTATGCGAACGAAGACGTACAAAGCATTATCGAACGCTGTAATCAGGCGATGAGAAACAAAAGAGGGGCGACAGCTTCTATCTTAAAAATCAACTTTGAACAAAGGCAGTTTACGTACTGCTCCGTCGGAAATGTACGTTTTATCCTGCATTCCCCGTCTGGTGAAAGCTTTTATCCTCTGCCGATTTCAGGCTATTTATCAGGCAAGCCGCAAAAATACAAAACGCACACCGCTACCTATGAAAAGGGTTCTAAGTTCATTATACATACAGATGGACTCAACGTACCCGATATCCGCTCCCATTTGAAAAAAGGCCAATCGGTAGAAGACATATCGAATTCACTGAAAATGTACACGACATCAAGAAAAGACGATCTGACATATATTCTTGGGCAGCTGTCCTAGAAGAGTAGAAAAAAGAAGCTGGGAAAGCCGGCTTCTTTTTTTTGTGATTGACTATTAGTAAGTGCACTTATTATAATTAATAAGTGTACTTATTATTTAGGGGGATTACAAATGTGGAAATATGAATACACTGCAATATCAGATGCGGCACCAGAAGAAATCTGGAAATATTATCAGCACCCAGAATCCTGGAAACAGTGGGATGCGGGCATCACATCAGCTTCTCTGAAAGGGCCGTTTCAAAATGAAACGGAAGGAGCATTGCTTTTGCGAGGAAATACAGTTCCATTTTGGCTTGAACATGTGGAGAAGCATCAATCATTTTCTGTCATATCCCACCTTCCGAATACAAATGTAAAAATGGAATTTTATCATGTACTGCAAAAGCGACAAGAGGGTCTAAACATCACGCATGGGGTTGTATTGGAAGGCGCAGAAGCAAAAAAATGGGGAGAAAAAATCGGGCAGGAACTGTCTAAAGACATCCCAGAGTCAGTCAACTGCCTTGTCCGTCTTTGCAAAGGAATGCTAAAATGAACACAAAATATTGGGTTGGCGTCGTGTCAGAGCAGCATGTTTTAAAAGGGACCGCCGGCGGATTTGCCCAAGTATGCCACGGTAAAAAAGCGCCTCTTGCCAGGATGAAAGAGAATGATTGGCTTATTTATTATTCTCCGCGAGATGCATATCCGGACGGCAGGCTGCTGCGATGTTTTACCGCTATCGGAAAAGTGAAGAGCGGAAACGTCTATCAATATCAAATGGCTCCGGACTTTATCCCATACCGGTTAGACATTGATTACTTTCCGTGTGAAAAAATAGGTTTTTACGATATTAAATCTCAGTTGGAATTTGTTCAGGAAACAAATCATCTCGGGCTTTTATTTCGAAGAGGGCACTTTGAAATCAGCAAAAATGATTTTTTGACAATATCACAAGCGATGGGAGTAATATAAGTGAAATGGCACTCTGAATTTAGCGGACCGAACACAAGTCCAGGTTTTTTATTATGGCAGGTCACACAAAGCTGGCAGCGGAAAATAGGGAAAGCATTGGCTGAGCATGACCTTACCCACGTTCAATTTGTTCTCCTGACCTCATGCAAGTATATGATTGCTCATGGAGAAACCGTCACGCAAAAAAAACTCGCAGGCTTCAGCCAGACCAATATCATGATGGTATCAGAGGTTGTGCGGACGCTTGAGAAAAAGGGATTTATCCAAAGAAGCAAAAATCCTCAGGATAAAAGGGAAGTTCTTCTGTCATTAACAGAAACAGGAGAGGAAAGAGTAACCTCTGCTCTGCCGATTGTCGAGCGGATTGACCAATCTTTTTTTGAAGCAGCCATGATAAAAGAGAACTTTCTAAGCGGCTTACAGGAACTCTTGAAAAATGAATAAAAATACGGGCAGCGGCAGCTGTCTTTTTTTATGTGTTTTTTTCTGTTTTTGATACACTAGAGTAAGAACGACAAAATTGGAGGCTATGGTTACATGGAAACGTCAGCCCTTTTGAAACAGCAAATTGCGAAAGAAATAGGTTTATCACAAAAACATGTTGAAAGCGTCATCCGCCTGCTTGAGGACGGCAACACAGTTCCGTTTATCGCCAGATATCGAAAAGAGCAGACGGGTTCAATGGACGAGGTTCAGATTCAGACCATTTCTGAACGATGGCAATACATACAAAACCTGAATCAGCGAAAAGAAGAAGTAATCAGGCTAATCGCCGAGCAGGATAAACTAACAGTTGAATTAAAACGCAAAATTGACCAATCCGTAAAACTTCAGGAAGTAGAAGACCTCTACCGTCCGTATAAACAAAAGCGCAAAACGAAAGCGACAGTCGCCAAAAGCAAAGGCCTTGAGCCGCTTGCCGACTATATTATGACCCTTCCGCAAGATGACCGCCTTGCAGAAACAGCAGACCAATATATCAGTGAAGAAAAAGAAGTGTTCACCAGAGAAGAAGCCATTGAAGGCGCCAAGCACATTATTGCGGAACAAATTTCAGACGAACCGAATTTCAGAAAATGGATTCGCCAGGAAACCTTTAAAAAAGGAACGATCAAGTCAGCTGCCGGAAAATCAGCAGACACAGATGAAAAAAACGTGTACGAAATGTACTACGAGTATGAAGAGCCAATCGCAAAGGTCGTTCCGCACAGAGTGCTTGCCATGAACCGCGGCGAAAAAGAAGACATTTTAAAGGTGTCTATCGAACCGCCAGCAGATCACATTAAGGCTTACTTAGAAAAGCAAATCATCAAAAACCGTTCAACGTCTGTAAAAGAAATCTTGCAGGAAACGATTGAAGACAGCTACAAAAGACTGATTCAGCCTGCTATTGAACGTGAAATCAGAAAAGAGCTGTCGGAAAAAGCGGATGAACAGGCGATTCATATTTTTTCTGAGAACCTCAGAAAGCTTCTCCTTCAGCCGCCGATGAAAGGCAAGACGGTTCTCGGTGTAGATCCGGCTTTCCGAACAGGCTGTAAGCTGGCAGTGTCAGATGAAACCGGGAAAGTCTTAAAAATTGATGTGATTTACCCGCATGCACCTGTCAAAAAAACGAAAGAAGCTCATGAGAAAGTGAAAGCGATTCTTGAAGAGTATCAAGTGGAAATGGTGGCGATTGGAAACGGCACGGCCTCCAGGGAGACAGAGCAATTCATTGTGGATGTGCTGAAGGACACGCCGCGTGATATTTATTATGTGATTGTCAATGAAGCGGGGGCAAGCGTATACTCGGCATCTGAGCTTGCCAGAGAAGAATTTCCTGAGCTTCAGGTCGAGGAACGCAGTGCAGTATCCATCGCACGGAGACTTCAAGATCCGCTTGCGGAACTCGTCAAAATTGACCCGAAATCTGTAGGAGTGGGGCAGTATCAGCATGACGTCAGCCAAAAACGCTTAAATGAATCCCTGCGCTTTGTCGTTGAAACAGTCGTAAACCAGGTAGGAGTAAATGTCAACACAGCTTCCGCGGCGCTGCTTCAGTATGTAGCGGGATTATCAAAGTCCGTAGCGGGCAACATTGTCAAAAAGCGGGAAGAGCTCGGTAAATTTTCGAATCGAAAAGAACTGAAAGATATTCCAAGGCTCGGCGCGAAAACCTATGAACAATGTATCGGCTTTTTAAGAGTGCAGGAAGGGACAGAGCCTCTGGACAGAACAGGAATCCACCCGGAAAGCTATAAAGAAACAAAAACGCTTTTGAAAAAGTTCGGTCTTTCAACAGAGCAGATCGGTACGGCGGAATTGAAGGATAAAATCAACAAACTTGAGCTTTCTGAAACAGCAAAGGAACTGGGAATCGGTGAAATTACGCTGAAAGACATTTGTGAACAGCTGACAAGACCTGAACGTGATCCGCGTGATGAGGTGCCTAAGCCTCTGCTGAAAACAGACGTTCTTCAGCTGGAGGATCTGAAAGAAGGGATGGAGCTGCAGGGCACCGTGCGCAATGTAGTGGACTTCGGAGCGTTTGTTGATATCGGAGTCAAACAGGACGGGCTTGTGCACATTTCAAAACTCAGCAATCAATTCGTCAAGCATCCGCTTGATGTTGTATCCGTCGGTGACATCGTGACGGTTTGGGTTGACGGTGTCGATGTACAAAAAGGCAGAGTGTCACTGTCTATGGTAAAATAAAAGCACTGCTTACGAGCAGTGTTTTTTCCTATAGAAATACCAGCATTGATTCAGCAGTTTAATTTGGTAATTATCTTTTTCAAGGAACGCTTTTTGCATCTGCTTTTTCAGCCAATTTGGCATAGGCTCATTCCTCCTCAGCTTTTATCATAAGAGGGGCGGTGATTACCCTATTGTATGCGAACAGTGAATTGTCCCGTTCAATGTTTTTTTAGTGAGGTGCACCATGGATAACAAAGAGCTGCAAAAGCTTACAGAGGATATTTCTAACACATATTTCAAAAAGCCGTTTCGCCATCAGGCTGTTTTCAACGACAGACTCAAAACGACCGGCGGAAGATACCTGTTAACCTCTCATAACATCGAATTGAACAGAAAATATTTGATTGAACATGGGAGGGAGGAACTGATTGGCATTATTAAGCACGAGCTCTGCCATTATCATCTTCACCTTGAAGGAAAAGGATACAAGCACAGGGACAAAGATTTCAGAGCGCTTCTCCAGCAAGTCAATGCGCCTCGCTTCTGTACGCCTCTAAAGAAAAAAACAGAAAGCAACAAAACATATAGGTATATATGTACGGCTTGCGGCCAACAGTATATAAAGAGACGCGCCATGAATCCTGACAGATACAGATGCGGAAAATGCCGCGGGAAAATAAAAAGAATTTTTTCGTAAAAAAGGTTGACGAAACTGGCAAGCCTATGTTACATTATAAAAGTCGTCACGAGAGATAAATAAAAAAACATTTACCTCTTGACTCTGAATGACAAGTCTGATATAATGAATCTTGTCTCATTATTCCACAGTAGCTCAGTGGTAGAGCTATCGGCTGTTAACCGATCGGTCGCAGGTTCGAATCCTGCCTGTGGAGCCATATTTGGAGAAGTACTCAAGTGGCTGAAGAGGCGCCCCTGCTAAGGGTGTAGGTCGCGTAAGCGGCGCGAGGGTTCAAATCCCTCCTTCTCCGCCATAAGATTGCGATATAAGTTCTCAACCATCGGCCCGTTGGTCAAGCGGTTAAGACACCGCCCTTTCACGGCGGTAACACGGGTTCGAATCCCGTACGGGTCATTCCATTTTCGTTGGGCTATAGCCAAGCGGTAAGGCAACGGACTTTGACTCCGTCATGCGTTGGTTCGAATCCAGCTAGCCCAGCCATTTTTATTTTATGAAATTAAATAGTAAGAGCCATTAGCTCAGTTGGTAGAGCATCTGACTTTTAATCAGAGGGTCGAAGGTTCGAGTCCTTCATGGCTCACCATTTGTCTTTTTGCGGGTGTGGCGGAATTGGCAGACGCGCTAGACTTAGGATCTAGTGTCTTACGACGTGGGGGTTCGAGTCCCTTCACCCGCACTTTATTTACGAAGTGCACGCAAATTGGTTTTACTAGGTTAAGAGCCTACTAAACCAGCACAAACAATTTAATGATCACGCGGTCGTGGCGGAATGGCAGACGCGCTAGGTTGAGGGCCTAGTGGGTGAATAACCCGTGGAGGTTCAAGTCCTCTCGGCCGCATCCCAATAATACCAAGGGTTTAACCACCTTTGGTATTATTTTTTTGTGAGGAAAATACGGCTATGGGAGAAGACTTGCTCACCAAAACTCACCAGTTACTTAAAGTAAGTCATCCAAACGATCGGCGGTTTCTTTCTGTTTATTAGGAAAAAGGTGTCCGTAAGTATTCATTGTAAAAGAAACGGAACTATGCCCTAATCGTTCTTTAATTACTAAATAATCTTCCCCTTGATGGATAAGCAAGGCTACATGTGAATGCCTCAAATCATGGAAACGGATAGGCTCAACATTTCCTCTTTGACAAATCTGTTTTATTTTCCTGCTGAAAATATCTTTAGTAGGTGGTCTGTCTTTGTATTGGAACATATAAGTTTCTTCTGATTGATGAATTCCTAATTCATCAAAGATTTCCTTCTGGTGTTGTCTCCATTCGTCAAGCAATGTTATAAGTTTTGAATTGATACTTATACGGCGAATAGAATTTTTAGTTTTTGGAGGTGTAATTATATATTCTTGATTTATATATGTTAAAGCTTTGTACACATTGATTTCTCTTCTAAACTTGTCTAAATCTTTCCATTGAAGCGCTAAAATTTCTCCTAAGCGCATTCCTGTCAGATAATCAGTAGTATAGAATACTTTAAAAATAAATTCGTCTTTTTCTATGAGACTAATAAATTCTTTGAACTGACCGGGAGTCCAAAATTTCATCTGTTTTTTGACAACACTTAAATTTTTTACCTTTGCACATGGATTTTTGATTAAAACATCCTCAACGATACCTATATCAAAAATTTTGCTGAGAATAATCATTGTGTTGTTAATTGTTTTGTTTTCAAGTCCTTTATCAATTAGTGACTTTTGAAAGTCTTGAATTTCGTTATGAGTAACTTTTTTGACAATACAATTTTCAAAATGAGGTATGATATGTTTTTCTATTGTATATTTTTCAATATTATAATAATTAGGCTTATGGTGAAGCTTACATTGCTCCAAATAAATACTTACTAGTGTAGAGAAACTGACTTCCTTATGGCTTGTTAGCAAACCATCACTGTGTGCTTTTTTTATTGCATGATACATTTCTTCAGCATGCTTTTTCGTTTTTAAGGTCATTGTTTTTCTTTTGCGTTTTCCTGTTACTGGATCAAAACCAAGACTAACGTCGATTCTATATCTCCCATCTTTAGTTTTCCTTATAGACATTATTTTGCTCCTTAGAATTGTGCTATTAGTTTATTATCGAAAACGTTGAAGCCTCTTGAAGAAGAAAATTTCAGTTGCTCAATTTTATGTTTGATTACAAAAGTAGGGACTTTAAAATAAGTTGCAATGTCGTTTAACGTATATTCATTGAAATTGATATTTGCATCTTGAATCATTTTATCAGTCACCAAAAGTTCAGAAGCGAATATGTTGGCCTGACGTTCTAACTTTTCTTCCAAGATGAGTGAACAATTCGATAATTTAAAAGAATTCAATTTCTTGTGGAGAAAAAAGTGCCCAAGTTCATGGGCAATAATAAAATTTCTGTAACTGGCATTTTCATTGATGTGAATAATGTACTCATCTTCCTCTTCACAGTATTGAAGGAAGCCATTTACGTTGCCTAAGTTACTTTCTAAATGAAAAATTCTTAAATTGTTACAAATGATACTTACATTGTTTGTTTTATTTTTTTTAATAATTTCTTGTGCTTTGTGTTTTATACTTTTTGAAGTGTAAATGTTCATCACTCTTTCAATGTTTATTATTTGTCTTTGCGCTTCATTTCGTTAACAAACCGGACTCCATTCTTTAATGCTTTTTTTATTAATTCAGCTGTTTCTTCGTCAATATCACCATTTTTCATAAAGAGAAGTGTTTCTTCGTCTTTAAGTTCCTCAATTGCTTCATTAAATGCTTTTTCTAGATTAGAGTTTTTCTTTTGTGGAGGTTGAGGTCTATCTAATAAGAAATCAATAGATACATCAAAATAATTTGCAATCTTACTTAATGTTTCACTTGTAGGTAGGATTTCATCTTTCTCAAACCTTGTTATGGAACTTTGACTTAAAAATAATTTTTCAGCTAATTCTTTTTGGGTTAATCCTCTTTGTTTTCTCAAAGTTTTTAATTTATGACCAAAACTCATTTTTAAGACCTCATTTTTATTTTTATATTACAACTAGTCATATTTTTTTAAAAGAAAATATGCGTATTTTGCATTTTTTGTGTTGACATTATGCGTATAGTCATTTATTATATAAGTAGTTAATGATTATACGCATTTTTTCGGGGGTGATAATTTGAATGAGTTTCTGACTGCAATGGATATTCAAAATATTTTAGGTGTAAAGCAAGCAAAAGCATATGAAATAATTCGATTACTTAATAAAGAAATGGAGAAGGACGGCTATATGGTCATTCAAGGTAAAGTTAATCGTGCAAAATTTGAAGAACGTTATTGTTATAAAAGCAGAAGACAGGAACAGGATGATCATCATGAACCTAAGCCAAACTCATTCATTTATGCGTAAAGCAATTCCTTTGGCCAATCAAATGGAAGGTGATTGGATAGCGCGAATGAAGGTTGCTCTTAATTCGATCATCATAGATCATTATTTAAACCTTCCTTTAACATATGAAAATGTTAATGAACTACTGCGGAAAGGCGTTTCGTATCGCAGGATATGTAAGCATTATGGTATTGGAAGAAAAGACATTGAAAAGCTGCGGCAATCGTCCATAGTGTGACGCTATATACCATTATAGGGAGCCGTTATAAACTCTTTGAAAGGGGGGATGCGATGAAAATAAGGGTGAATGCAACAATCATCACTGATGTTGAAGCTTTAAAGGCTGATAGGGATTTGAAGCACTTTAAAGATTATGCCACTTGTGAAACATTTGTTGTTGATGCTGATAATTATTTGAAGGCTAATGAAGAAATATCTGAGCTGTTAAATGGCTGGAATTGGTGGTGTATCTGGTCTACTCGTCCATTGAGTAAGAAGGATAACCAAGTGTTTACTTTGTATAACGATGATCTGTATAACTTATGTCGCTAGGAGTGTTTGTTCCTTGAAAACTACATATAAACAAAGAAAGCGCCTTGACGAATAATCATCAAGAACGCCGGAAAATAAAAACTAGTCACTTTTATTATACGGTAATTTTGTTGAAATGTCATGCGTGAGTATTTGAGTGATGAACAGCAATCACTTTAAATGCTGTAGCAGGCTAGAATAAGCGTGCGGAATAGCTGTAGTCAGCTTGATGGCTATAAATAGCCTACTAGGTTGCCACGAGGGCATAAAGCCGTTAGCAACTGATAAGCGCCAAGATGGATACAGAACCGGAGCGAATTCAAAATATAAAATCGAAATTGATGATCGTTTGAAAATAAATAATAAAAAATGAAATGGGGATATGAAAAATGAACTTAAACTTTATCGTGCCGGATATTAATATGACTTTTGGTGAACTGAAATTTTTAGGGTTAAATCGTGAGCGCTATGCCTATGTGGATGGAAAAAGAACGGATACTTTGGAATCGAGGATTTATAATCTAGGATCAAGTGTGCAAGGCGGGCAGATCGAAGTGACAATTCCTGCTTATGTGGATTTGAAGGAATTTGATTTCTTTAAGGATGTTGAATTGAAAAATCCAAAAATCATGGCTTCTGCTAGAGCAAACGGGAATTTTGCTAATGTTAACTGGACTGTCGAAGCAGAAGATCTCGTATTAAAAGGCACTGGGTCTAGTCCTGCAAACAAAACAGTAACACCAGGAACTTCTGATAAGAAATAATTTATAAATCGAGTACAGTTATTTTGATTATGTTGAAGAAAACGGAGGTAATGGCGAAGTGAAGACCGTTAAATCTGTGTACTTTGAGAATGTCGTTATCCCTACAATTGAACTTGGCGAATGTCATTGTTGCGAGGAGGACAATGCCGTAGAGTATTATCAAGAAGAAGTGCCGAGAGGTTATGTGTGGGAAATGTATTGTCACTCTTGTAGAGAAAAATCATCGGGGTATGAATTCTAATGATCAATATTAGTGATTTCTTTAATAAAAGGTTTTGGAAGTACAGGGGCAAACGAATCCGCCCGTACATGAGAAACAACGTAAAATTAGCAGGCGCAATTATCTTTGTGCCTGTTTTTTTATTGTCTATGTTCCTCTTTTGGAGAGAACAACTGATTCATTTTGATATAACTCGATTAATAAAACATTTTGAGTGGAACGTGCCTTTAATCATCAAAAGCGTTTTATTCTCACTGTTAATTGCTGTTGGAAGCATAGCTGCATCTTATTTTCTTTTCTTTGATAGCTATAAGAAAATTCTTCACAGGCAAAAAATTGCTAAGATGATTTTCTCTAATAAGTTTTACGAAAAAGAAAATGTGAAAGTAAGAAAACTCTTTTCAAATGAAACTGACTCAAAGGAAAAAATCACATACTTTCCTAGAATGTATTATAGGGTCAAAAACAACCATATTTATATCCGTATTGCTATGGACATGAGCCGTTTTCAGAATCGCTTCCTAGACTTAGGAAAGGATTTGGAAAACGGCTTATTTTGTGACCTGGTGGATAAGCAAATGGAAGAAGGTTTTGTATGCTTTAAGCTTCTTTACGATGTGAAAAAGAATCGTATTTCCATTGATGATACAGTAGCTGAGAATGGAGTCCTTCCGTTAATGAAGCATATTTCATGGCAATTTGATAAGTTGCCGCACATGCTTATTGCGGGTGGTACAGGTGGAGGAAAAACATACTTCATGCTAACGATTATTAAAGCATGTGTTGGACTGGGGGCAGATGTAAGAATATTGGACCCTAAAAATGCAGATTTAGCAGACTTGGAAGAAGTCCTTCCGAAAAAGGTTTATTCCCAAAAGAATGGCATTCTTATGTGCCTGAGAAAGTCTGTAGATGGCATGATGGAACGAATGGATGAAATGAAGCAAATGCCTAACTATAAGACAGGTGAAAACTATGCCTATTTAGGCTTAAAACCTGTTTTTATCTTCTTTGATGAATATGTGGCGTTTATGGATTTGTTAGATATGAAAGAAAGAAATGAAGCCCTTTCTTATATGAAGCAGTTAGTCATGTTGGGGAGACAGGCGGGGTATTTTCTCGTTTTAGGCGCACAACGTCCAGATGCAAAATATTTAGCTGACGGTATTCGTGATCAGTTTAGCTTCCGTGTGTCATTAGGTCTAATGTCCGAGACTGGATACGGAATGATGTTCGGCGATGTTGATAAGGCATTTGTTAATAAAAAAGAGACAGGGCGAGGATATGCCAATGTTGGCACAGGTTCTGTGTTGGAGTTTTACAGTCCAATTGTGTCGAAAGGATATGATTTCATGTCATCTATTAAAAATGCGCTGGTTGGAGTCGAGGGAGCGCAGGCGACGGCAGTCGCCAGCGGCAGCGTAAGCGACCAGACGGCCAGCGGCGAAGGAGTGAGCGAAGCGAATGGATGAGCTAAAACAACCCCCCCATGCTAACAGGGGGGTAGTAATCGTAAAAGAAAAAAATGAAACCGTTGAAAGCCCTTTGGTATCAATGGTTGACTATATTCGAGTCTCTTTTAAAACTCATGATGTTGATCGAATTATTGAAGAGGTTCTTCACCTTAGCAAAGACTTTATGACTGAGAAACAATCTGGTTTTTATGGCTACGTTGGAACGTATGAACTGGACTATATCAAAGTTTTTTATTCTGCGCCGGATGATAACAGAGGTGTTTTGATAGAAATGTCGGGTCAAGGTTGCCGTCAATTTGAATCCTTCTTGGAATGCCGGAAGAAAACATGGTACGACTTCTTTCAAGATTGCATGCAACAAGGCGGTTCGTTCACTCGCTTTGATTTAGCTATTGATGATAAAAAGACATACTTTTCTATACCACAACTGTTAAAGAAAGCCCAAAAGGGCGAATGTATTTCACGATTTAGAAAATCGGATTTCAATGGCTCCTTTGATCTATCTGATGGCATTACAGGTGGAACGACAATATATTTCGGTTCTAAAAAGTCAGAAGCGTACCTTTGCTTTTATGAGAAAAACTATGAACAAGCAGAAAAGTATAACATTCCGTTAGAAGAACTAGGCGATTGGAATCGTTATGAATTGCGGCTTAAAAATGAACGTGCACAAGTGGCTATAGATGCTTTATTGAAAACAAAGGATTTAACCTTAATCGCTATGCAGATCATTAATAACTATGTAAGGTTCGTTGATGCTGATGAAAACATCACTAGAGAGCATTGGAAAACGAGCCTTTTTTGGTCTGATTTTATAGGTGATGTTGGGAGACTCCCTTTGTACGTCAAACCACAAAAAGACTTCTATCAGAAATCAAGAAACTGGCTTCGTAACTCTTGTGCTCCCACTATGAAAATGGTGCTTGAAGCTGATGAACATTTAGGGAAAACCGATCTGTCAGATATGATTGCAGAAGCTGAACTGGCAGACAAACATAAAAAAATGTTAGATGTGTATATGGCCGATGTTGCTGACATGGTCGTTTAAAAACAAGCTGCTAAACCTTTATAAACACAGGTGATGCGATTAAACGTATGTGTCAACGGTACCGGAACGTAGTGAGGATAAGGAGTTGACATATTCAGCGCCACCCAAACCCTCTTGGCATTGAACAAACAACCGTTTGTTCCTGCCTACCGGCGAGGGAGTCCCCCGATGATTCGGGGGAATAGGGGGCTAGATAATTATTTTTCAAAATATATGGGGTGATTAAGACTGAATAAATTAATAGTGATAGCAGAGAGAGCTTATGTTTTCCTTTGGATTGTGAACTATTTATTATGGTCATTTGTCACTTTTTTGATTTTGTATCAATCCGTGTATTTACGTAATTTTGTTTATGCATTCGCCAGTTTAATTTTATTTGCTGTGCTTTCAAGCTACCATGTATTAAAAGTTTATAAAAAACTTAAATTAAAAACTGAAACAACAAAGGAATAATAAACAACAGTAATATAGCAATCACAAAAGTGTATTTTGCTTTCGTGGAAAAAAAACGCTCTTTTATAAGTAACATCTTTAATAAATAGGTTGCAACTATTAAAGAAGCGACTATAAGTAAGCCCATTAAGAAAGGAGGAGTTATCTCTAGTAAAGAATGAATTGTGACGTTTTCTTCTGGATTAGGAGCTTCATTAACAATTTTAAGGAACTCGTCACCTAAGTTCATAGTTTTAAAAACAGTGAGAGTAAGGAAAGCTCCTATATTTATAAATAAAAGATATATCCAAGTAAAGATGTTTTGAATAGATAATTTCTTCGAAGAAAGTAACAGCAAGTTTAAAAACAAAGCAATACTTAATCCGAAAATTAGATGTAGAGTTAGCTGCCCAATACTTTGAAATGCATTCATTACGGAAAGTTCAAATGTTTGTATTTTGCTCATAATACCTTTATGTGAATCCCAAGCTGAAGAAATGTTATTAATCATAATGATAGCGCCTGTTAGGTAAATAATGGTTATGAAAACTTTATCAATGTTGCTAGAAAAACGCTCAAACTTTAACTTTTTTTGTTTAGCTTTTTCCAGTTGGTTTTGCAAAAAGAAGTATTCTTCAGTTTCCTTATTATGTACTACATTAATATTCATCTCATTATAAAAGCCATGTTGAGTGTAATTTGTGACTTTACTGTATTCGTTTTGGGTGCTCATTTCATTTTTTTGCAACACGTATTGCCTATAGGTAATAACGAAGGACACAACAGGAATGATCATTTCGACAAAAAAAGTTGCCCAGTTTTGCAATTGATTAACAAATAACATCCATAAAATCCCTTTCTTTTTTGGTATATACTACACCAATACCTAAAACTGGTCAATTTCCCTTTTGCAACTTTTGTCGAAATTTGACGTGAAGTTCGGTAAACATAAAGTACTAACTTGGAGGGATAAGATGTTTAACATTAATCTGTTGAATAAGGCTCGACTGGAAAGTGATTTGGAGTCTCTTGGCTGTTTGTGTATTGCTGAGGAACTCATTGAAAAAATGATGGAAGATGTCTTTTACAGTGATGTTGCTCAAAGAGTCATAGTTCAAACTCTTGCGGTTATAGATAACGTGAATGCCAAACTTCAAGCCACATTCAACATACTGGAGGATGAAGATACCGAGACAGATGAAAGAATTGTAGAGTTTGAAGGAATTAGCTACTACCAATAAGGGGTGAAAATGTGCGGTATTTGCTGTCAGTAGTAATGTGCAAATAAAAAAGAATCTCTAGTTATAGAGACTCTTAATGCTTAGATAGTCTGAAATTAGTTTGTTAGTTTTTAACGCTATCGTCATCTTCAAGCCATTTGTCGACTTTATCTTCAAAGTTTTTCATTTCTTTCTTTGACATAGTAAAAGGAGCAAAAATTATATAGCCTAGAATGGCGGAAGAACCGAGCCAGATTATAAAATCGAATATGCCGTCAGTTTGTTTCCAAAAAAATAAAAAGTTAATTAGCATTGCACCTATAACGGTGCTTATAATTCCTTTCAAAGTTGATTTATTCAAGATATCACTCCAGTAATATAAAATTTTCTTTAATTATACCATCAAAGTTAAAATATACTATTTATTTCAACAATTTTTAAGAAATGGTTAAAGTACAGATGGCGTAAGGTGGATTGAAAAATAGGAGGTGGAAATGTGCAGTGTCTGCTGTAGATAAACGATTCAGAAGCTTAGGTTTTAATGTGGGTATTCCCTCTTTAGTTTTTGTGAGAAGTTTAAGCAGAGATTGCATGTTGGTTGTCGAAGGAAAAAGAGTAAAAGGATTTTCTGAGTATCGTTATACATTCTATAAGACAAGATACTTGCCGGACGGTCGAATGACTAGCTTAAAAGTTTATATGGAGAATCAAAGCATCAAAAGGGTGTTACATCGTGTAGCATCCTTTTTATTATTTCTAGAAAAAACAAAGCAGATTTCATGAAAAGGGAGTGGTAAAAAGGAGTATGTTATACTCATGATGGAAATATGTAATCAAGTTAGAGGGAGTTTTGTGAATGTATTGGTGGAAATGGGTAAATATAGTTTGTGTAGTAACGCTAATTTTAGTCATTGGTATTAAGCTATTAACTGATCAACAGGTAAGTACACCTCTATTAGTATTTTCATCTATTGTTATTCTGAGTAGCATATTAAGATTTATTGGGAAAAAGCCTTCATATGAAGCAAATTAAATAATCTATAATCATCAGTTCAAATGTGATGAACAAGTAAGGATGTTACAACATGTAGCATCCTTTTTATTATTCCTTGAAAAAACAAAACAGGTTTAAAGAAAGCGAGGTCTTTCATGAAACAGAGTGTTGAGGTTGTTGAAATTAAAGGTAAGCCAGTGGAAGTGATCGTGACGGAGTTAAACGAACCGAACTATGAAAAAATGGCGAGAGCCATCCTGAAAATGACAAGAAACATAAAAGTTAACCAGGAGGAAAGTGCTTAGAAATCTATGAAAGGAGAGTGAATCGAATTGCTTCATAAAGAAATTGGCTCGGATAAAAAAGAAGAGTCGTTTTTTCGGTCTGCCTTTCAAAAACTGAAACGAATTGAAAGACCGGAAAAAGACAAACAGAAAGTTCCTCGTGACAGGTCAAAGCTGATAGCCGTCACATTATGGTCTTGTGTAGGGGGCTTGCTGTTTATATGTCTGCTTGCTGTGCTTCTGTCAATTAATACTCGATCCCAACTTAATGACATGAAAGACGAAGCGAATAAGCCAACAAATGAAGATAAACAAAAAATTTCGGTGACTGCTGCTGAAAACTTTCTGTCAGGGTTCATCAATGAATATGTGAATGTGAAGAACGATCAAGAATCTATTGAAAAACGCATGCAGAGCCTTGAAAGCTACATGGTGAAACAGGAAGATAACCATTTTGAGGATGAAGATCGTTTTAATGTGGATGGCTTAAAAGGTGATCGAGAGTTAAAGGGTTACAGCTTATATAACGTGAAAGAAGGTGATAAAAACAGCCTTTTTCAATATAAGGTCACATATGAAAATCTCTACCCTGTAGAGAAGGAAGTTGAAAAAGAAGTTAAAGACGGAAAGAAAAAAAAGAAGGTGAAAGAAAAGGTTAAAACAAACGAGAAATCTGAAAAACAAATGTTGCTGAACATTCCAGTCACAAATAAAGGTGATTCCTTTGCGGTGTCTGCTGTTCCTTACTTTACACAGATTTATGATCTGAAAGGCAATATTGCTTCTGAGGGCAAAGAAGACACTAGAGACGAATATGCAGGCGAGAAAAAAGAATCTATCGAATCATTTCTTCATACTTTCTTCGAGAAATACGCTTCTGAAAAGAAAGAAGAAATGGTTTATATGATGAAAAAGCCGGAAGCGTTGGAAGGAAACTTGTTATTTGGGGAAGTGCAGTCAATGAAAATCTTCGAGACGAAAAAAGGTTTCGAGGTTTTTTGTGCTGTTCGATTTAAGGAAAAAGAAAATGATATTCCCGTAAATGAAAAATTTAGTTTAGAGATTGCGGAAAACAGTGGTCAGTTTTATGTAAATAAACTCAAACATCAATAGGAGGTTTAAATATGGATTTCATGAATTTCTTTATTCTTGGCGCAGACCTTCCAACACTTGGAGGGGTAAAAGGATGGGCATCAGATGTTGTTATCCAATTCATTACGATCGTGGTCATGTTCATAGCCGCAAAGAATCTTATGAAATTAAAAATGGGCGGCATTATCTTTGTTTGTTGTATTGGCAGTGCGGTGACGTGGGTTATTAAGCACTGGTCAGAATTCTCCGGCTGGATCAATGCGCTAATGGAAAAATTGTAAGGGGGCATCTGAATGGGGCGTCTGGTGTTCAACTACCGGAAGGCAATGAGAGAGCCGAAAAAAATTCAGCAATTAACTGAAAATTATTCGTTACCCTTTGCAGTTGAGTTAATACCGGCTATTAACTATTTCATTTTTGTTGGTCTCTGCTTTGGATTTTGGTACGGTGTGAGGATGATTTTTCCTCACGCTTTTGATAACAGTTTCGTCATCGTGATTTTTGGAATACCGATTTTTTTAACAATGCTTGTTACGAAAATAAAGCCGGAAGGCAAAAACATCTATTTATACTTCATTGATTTTGCAAAGTATTACTTCTTCATCAAGCTTCCACAAAAGAAGTTTTGCAATGACCGAAAGGTTGATTTAAGTAATGAAAAACAAATTGAGTTTCGAAAACTTGTGAAGGTGGTGGATTATTCGAATGAGACTAAAAACGCCTATGAAGGCAATACACAAGAATTTGCTGTTAACAAGAACGGACGACGTGTGGGCGTACTACCGAATAAAAAGCAATTCGATCCCTATGCAAAATAAAGAAAAAGTTGAATCGTATAAAAAGAAGTGGCAGCATCTTTTCGAAGAAATAACATCTTATGAGGATTTTCACTTGATGATGTATCCAAGTGAGTATGAATTAGAAAAACGATTTAAGGATTTAGAAACAGATATTGCGGCAGATGCAATGGATGTGGCACGTTACTACAATGAAGAAACGGTAAGGCTGTTAGAACAGCGATTAGGAAGGCTGACAAAGTATGACTTCATTTTAGGTGTAAAACTGAAAAGCAGTCTTGTAAATATTAGTGTCGAACTTAAAGACAACATACTCTCTTTTTTCAATACAGCGACTGATACAGTCGTGAAAATGCTCGGGTGGGAACAAAATGTTTCCACCTCTTTTTTTGAAAAATATGAAGAAGTCGAAGAAACACTAGCGAATATCATGGCTTCTGTTCGCGGAGAACGGCTTTCAGAAACAGAAATGACATACATTAACCGTTATCACTTTGTGCGTGGGTTAAAGCACCAAACGAATGAAGAAAGTGAGATAAAGGATGTTCGCTCTATTACAAACACGATCATAGACCCCACTGACCCATCAGTTTTGCATTTGCATAGTGATCAAGATGAAGGCTATTCAGCTTTTGTCGTGATTGACGAATTTCTCCACAATATGTCGGAAAGTGATTTGTTTTATGAAGCACAGTCTCTTCCCTTCCCTGTTGAAGTTCAGATGAAAATTCAAACGGAATCAAAGTCCATTACCAAGCCTGCTCTCAACCTCAAAAGACAGCAATTGAAAGAAGAACAAAAAGAACAACAAAGCACAGGCGATCGAAGTGATGTTTCCACTGTCACAAGTGCCACAATGATAAGGCATTTACAAGATGAAATAAAGAAAGAAGATGTGCATGTGATGAACTGGCTGTCTGTGATAGTCGTTCATGGAAAGACAAAAAAAGAATGTGTGGGGAAAGCAACGATTGTCAAAAGGCATTTAAAAGGCGCTGGCATTACGTGTCGGCTTCCGGTGGCTGATCAACTGAACCTTTTTTATAAGATGCTTCCCGGTGAAAAGTTAGACATAACCGATAAGAACTGGATTCAAAAAACAACGCAAGATGGAGTTGCAGAAGGTCTGTTTGCTGTTAACTCTGATATTGGTTCGAAAATCGGTTTCTTTCTCGGTTGGGTTGATCGTTTCCAAGAACACACCGACTTAGAAAGTGCTATTATGTCCAGCCGTGATTTTGTCTTATTCCACCCTTTCTTAGCGAATCAACAATTAAAGGGTTCAAAGACACGTTCTCCCCACTGCTTAATCACAGGAGACACAGGAAACGGCAAGTCGTATTTAGCAAAATTGATCTTCAACTATATCAGCATGTTAAACATCAAATCTCTGTATATAGACCCTAAAAAGGAAATGAGAAAGTGGATTCAAAGAGTCTTGAATGATGAGTACATTCGAGAGAATTTCCCTTTATATATTGCACATTTAGAGAAATACAACTATATCACACTAGATAATGAAAACACGCACAACTGGGGAGCGCTTGACCCTATCTCCTTTCTCCCTCCTATGAAAGCGAAAGAGCTAGTTCAAGTCATTTTTGAACAAGTATATGACTTTAAAGGGAAAGACGATGTGAACACAGCTTTCCTTCGTGCTACGTCAGAAGTAATTGAGGCGAAACAGAAAGGTGAACAGGTCGGCTCACTTGATATTATTCGGAAGATGCAGAAACATCCGGAAGAAGCTGTACAAAAGGCTGGCGACTACTTAAATGAGGTTGTGTCAGATTCCATTTTGAAACTTTGTATTCATGATGGTTCAAACCCTGCATTGTCTCTTGAAAAACGAATCACCATTTTAGAAGTTGAAAATATGGATTTACCGGATCATGCTGAGCGACTTGAAAACTATACCATATCACAATTAAAGTCTAGTGCCGTCATGTTTGCGCTTGGTAAGTTCTGCGAACTATTCGGTATGAATCAAGATGAACAAACTGTTGAATTTATAGATGAAGCATGGATATTCACCACTTCCCAACAAGGAAAAAAAGTAGAAAGACAAATGCGCCGGATTGGTCGCTCATACAACAATGCGGAATACTTCATTTCCCAATCTACAAAAGACGCTTTAAAAGAAGAGGATTCTGGAAACTTCGGCGTTGCCTTTGCCTTTGATGAACCGAATGAGCGTGAAGAAGTGTTGAAATGGATGAACATGGAGGTCACAAAAGAAAATAAAAAAATGATGGAATCCATGTTCCAAGGTCAATGCTTATTTAAAGATTACTATGGCCGTACCTCCAAAATCTCAATAGAATGCCTATTCGAAGAATGGCAAGGTGCTCTGAAAACAGTTGAGAAAAAAGCTGTCGCATATGCGGAAGAAAAATATTTGTAAAAGGGGTTGAATCGTACATGGAAATAGCTTTCTTAAACTCTCTTGTTGTCACGAGTCCAGGCTTTTATAAAGCTGAAAAAATCACATTGGACGAAGTGAAACAATGGCTGAATCATTATGAAGGTCGGTACAAAAGTTTTATTGGGCATAAATCAACGGCACAGTTTCTGCAAAAATTATTAGGTATCAAGATTGAACAAAACCGAAAGACTTTTAGGCATATGAAATATCAAAAAGCCATCTGTTTCTCTTTGTATGAGCGATATCCCGAAAACGTGCTGCTAACACAAAGAGACTTAGAGAAAGCCAGATACCAATTTTATTTATTAACTCGATTAGATTAGGAGGTGGTTGTAATGAAAAAGAAAAGGATACTGATTGTGTCGGCTATCGTGTTGCTGTTTTTAACTGTCGCTTCAGCTGTAACAGTATTTTCGGCTGATGGAGATACCACCACTCAGCCAAAAGTCGAAAAAGCTGGCGGCGTTGAATTGAAGGTGAAAAGATTTCCTATCTCACGTTATCAAGCGAATAATGAAGCATCTGATGATTTAATCAAGGGGGCGTTTGTTGGGCTGACAAACGTCACTTTTTCTTTTGCAGGAAACATTGTCCGTGTGGTTGATGCGGGAATGGATATTTTATATAACTTGCAACCAATTGACGAGTTTGCAAACTCCATTACAAACGTTTCTAAATCAGTTTATAAAACCCTGAAAAAAAATTTCGGTGAAGCGTTATTCATCTTCACGTGTGGCTATGTCGTCTATCTGATCTGTGTTAGAGGTAGCGCAAAAGAAGCAATGCGACGGAGTATTCTATTTATTTGTGTCATGGTGATCGGCGGGCTTTGGATGTCAAACGCTGGTTATTACATGAAAGCGTTGAATGCCTTGTCTGTAGAAGCACAAGGAAAGCTTTTAACTGCGGGAAATGGATTGGTTGGCATTGTTCAAGATGAAGGGAATTTTGCAGATGGTTCTGCGATTGAAAAAGGAAAGGAAATGGAAGGTACAGTTGCGGTCATGCGTAACCTTTACTTTGACATGGCTTTAATGAAACCTTTTCTAATCGTGAATTTTGGAGAAACAATTGAAGCGAAAATTAATGAAAAAGGTGATCCGAAAAGTAAATTATCGAGAGTAGATAAATTGCTTTCATACAAATTATCTAAGGAAGGAGAAAAAGAAAAATTAGACTATATAGAAAGTGTAGAAATAAAGAAATATGAAAATGAGTCTATGACTGCTGGAAGTGCTTTTACTCAACTTGGGGAATCTTTTATCGCTGTAGTCTCCTCTATTGTCATTGGGATACCATTTTTAGCATTAGCGTTCTTTAACTTCTTGCTTCAAATTATCGCTTTAGTGATTGTATTCTTTGTGCCATTCGCTTTCATCTTAGCGTATGTTCCCCACTTAGCTTATTCGGGATTTGTTACACTTGGACGCCTAGGGAGTGTTTATCTACTTAAAGCGATGTTAGGAGTCATTGTTCTGTTTGTGTATGTCATTTGTTTTATGGTTGATACGTTAATTCCTCCTAATGGTTTTGGAAAGTACCTACTGAATGTTACTGTACTCGCTTTAATTCTTTGGATTGGTTTTGTGAAAAGGGATGCCATTATCAAGTTTGTGACTGCTGGAAAAGTGGTTTCAGTTGATAACAATATGTTGGAAAATATGAGACAAAACGTTGTTCAGCCTGCTTGGGAAAATGCGAAAAAAGTAGGAGGAGCACTAAGTACAGGAACGGCAGGCACATTCACGAATTTTGCAAAGAATTTTAGGGGAAGAAAAGCTGGTTCAGCTGATAGCGTAGATGGTACTCCAAGTGGAAGTGGCGGTAATTCACCGAGTGGGGCTGCTATGGGATATGATAATACTCATGCCATTTCAAGAACCCCGCAAAAAGAGACTGCTAACGGAATAGCTAGTCATAACAGTCGAAACTTAAAAAGAAATCCTCAAACTCTATCGAAAGAACAAGAGAAACAAAAAGAAGCATTTGCGAATGCAAAAGAAAATAAACAGCAATCCCATTTAGACAGATTGAGAAAAGACGGGATAAACTCTCCTATGCTGAAAGATGCTTTGAATGAAAGAAATGAGGAGTTATCCAAACGAGCACCTATCTTGCAGGATAAAAAGGATGAATCAGCACGAACAGATCAAAAAGAATATGTTGAACAGCTTCTTAAACAGCCCGATAATCAGCAACAAACTGACGATGCATCATTACAGCATGAAGAAGAATCTACTTTTAATCGTGCGCCTGTCTTACAAGAGAATGAAAAAGATACAGAACGTACTGATCAGAAAGCGTATGTTTATGAAGAACAAAATCAGAATCCTGAAACTGATCAGCAACAAGATTTTGAAGTCCAGAAAGATGATTCTGTTTCAAAGAGTGAGCCTGTAGCACAAGAGAAAACAGCAGACATCAAACGATCTGACCAAAAAGTCATGAAGAATCAACCTGAACCACAGCTCGGTTTTGAAAGTCCTCAATCTACAAAAGTAGAAAATCAATCTATTGCCAATAATGAACGAATAATCAGACCATCTGAACCCGCAAAAGTTCATTCAGATGGTATTCATGCTGAGAAAAAACAGACGGATGCACCTGCTGAAAGTAAGACTCTATTAAGAGAGAAACAGCCTTCATCACAAACCATTATGCGAACTGAACAAAACGTTAATACATTTGAACAAGTCTCGTTAAATGAAATTGCAAGACGCTCTACATCAAAAGTAGAAGATCGACTGAGAAGGGATGAAAGAACAAGATTATAAGTAAAAAGGTAGTTCTTTCTTTGGTGTTCTCGGCTCCTTTTATCTTCTTTTTTGTTTTATGTATCGCAGTGATTATGACGATTTCAAGAGAAAATTCAGTCGGGGACGATTTTATAGGCGGTGGGGATGGCGAATATGAAACGGTTGGCATTGCACCGGAGGTCGAACGATTTAGGGCTGTATTTGAGAAGTACGCCCGTCAGGAAGGCGTTTTTGATCAAGTGAATATTATTATGGCGCTCACCATGCAAGAAAGTGGTGGGCGTTCTTTAGATATAATGCAAAGTTCCGAAAGTATCGGCTTACCTCCCAACTCCATAACTGACCCAGAACGTTCGATTGAAGTCGGTATTAAACATTTTAAGAAGGTTTTTAAACAGGCTGGCGGTGATGTTCGTTTAACCTTACAGGCATACAACTTTGGTTCTGGATTTATAGACTATGTGAAAAAGAATGGTGGGGAATACACAAAGAAATTGGCACTTGATTTCAGCCGATTGCAAGCTTTTAAAATGGGCTGGAAAAGCTACGGTGACCCAAGTTATGTTGACCATGTCATGAGGTATGTGAAAGGCTCTGATAAAAATGTGAAGCCTGTGAATGGTTCTATGGATTTCTATGAAACGGTCATGAAAGAAGCTTTGAAATATGAAGGGCAACCGTATGCCTGGGGAGGTTCAAACCCGAAAACTGGATTTGATTGTTCGGGCCTTGTTCAGTGGTCTTTTGCGAAAGCTGGAATCACTCTTCCTAGAACAGCACAAGAACAACATGGGGCAACAAAGAAAATAAGTGAAAAAGAAGTGACTGCGGGTGACTTAGTGTTCTTTGGCGGCACATACGAAGGAAAAGCCATTACTCACGTTGGCATCTATGTAGGCAATGGCAGAATGTTTAATTCGAATGACAGTGGAATCGAATATTCTGATCTGAAATCAGGTTACTGGAGAGATCACCTTGTATCTTTTGGACGCATTAAATAACTAGGAGTGAAAACATGAAAACACATATTGCATGGGCTTCAGCTTGTTTATTATTGATATTGCTGACCGGATTTTTTACGAATGGACAGCAAACGTATAAGATTGAAAAGTTGAAGGATAAAAATGAAGTTCTGACAGAAAAAATCAAGGAATTGAACCAAATAGAATCCACAAGTAGCGCTTCGGAAAATAAGGCATTTTTTGAAGCGTTTTTTAATTACTCTGATATAGATAAACGGTATGAAACAGTTAAGAAGCATACAACCGAAAAAGGGTTTGACTATGCATTTCCTTCTCGTTCTGATCAAAAGCACACAGTCAGTGTGCAAAGTGAATTACTTTCATTAGAGAATTATTCAAAACCCTTAGATCAATCTCATGAATTGTTTTTGAACATTGTAGAAATCGCCACAACCGCAAATTCAGTTACTACGAATCAAGTGTTGATTGTTCAAACGACTATGAAAAAAGAGAAAGATGGTTGGTTAGTCGATATTGTGCAGGTTAAGGGAAATGGATAAAAAGTGGAAAAGATCAAATTGTTTGTTTATACTAAATATTGAAAAAGGAGGTAATGTTTATTTTGAAAAACCTTTTTATTTTCCTTAGTTTGATAATGATGTTTGTTTTAACTGCATGTGGCGGAAACAAATATGATGATGCGATTGATGAAGTTATTGGTCTTGAGAAAAAGAAAGATAAAGAATATGGCTTTGATACGGAAGGTATGGAGAGAGAAAATGCAATAGTTCGAGTTTTTGATGGTGGGAAATATATTCAGCTCGGCTTTTATACAGATAATCCAAATAGAGAGATAGCCCCTTACTCATATTATGAAAAGCTCGGTGATTCTTACAAGGAACTTGATCATATGCCGGGTAATGGAGAAAACGACAGACTGGGGCTGTCAAAGAAGATACCAGATTATGAAGAAGCAAAAGGTGAAGAAACTAAGTTAGAGGAGTAAACCATGTGTTTGCTTCTCTTTTTTTCTGTTTATAAAAGTATTGCGTGATGTTGGCGTCAAGTCGCAAAAGTATTGCTATGACTATACCACTATGTCTTTTCGTTTTTAAATGGTTCTTAATTTACAATAATAATAAAATATTGGATAAAGAATGGTATAATATTACTGTGGTATCTATAAATTCGAAATTGTCAGTTAAACAATAAAGGGGGATCAGCAGATGAAGTATTCTATTTCTCCAACATCAAGAGATTCGGCTTTTGGTGAAGATATTATATTAAGAGAATCATCAACTACCAGATTGTTATTTAGACCACAATTAATTAATAATGCGCACAATGAGAACGCATCTGTTAAAGGGTGTTTTATTTTTCAAAAGAAAAGAAGTAGTGAAAATTGGGAAGATTATAAAGAACTTGATTTAAGTAAATTAAAAGCAACCGAATGGGTTAAACTTGAGATCAGGTCGGAGGAAATGTTAAAACTTGTAACTGAGTTAGATATGTATTATAAAATCCATAGAGAATATGGGATTGAGCCTGGAGGAAGGAATTATTTTAAAATAAATAATTCAAGTTTAGAAAAGATTATATCAATGTTTAAAGAAGACAAAAGCCTTTTTGAGGCTTTATTGGATGAAGATACAGAACAATTATTAAAACAAACAGTTAAATGGATGGTAAGAACAAAAAATTCTGAAGAGATTATATCCAGATTGTTAGAAGTTCAAGATAATGAGCTGGATCAATTGAATAATCTTATTGGAATAACTAATATTAAAAAATTACTAGCTGTTTGGGAAGCAAATAAGGATAATGTCGATGAAGAATTTTGGCAAAAAATATTTAAAGATAATGCTTGGGTATTAAGCCAAGTCTTTGCAAGTCCCTTATTACTTTTTGATGAAAAAGCATATATCGGGGGAAAAGGATTAGGTAACAAAGGTGGTAAGGTTGTTGATTTTATTTTTCAAAATGATATTTCGAAGGATGTAGCTTTAATTGAAATTAAAACACCTAATACTAAGATTCTTTCCGGCGAGTATAGACAAGGGGCTTATTCAATTCATAGTGATTTAACAGGTGCAATTGTTCAGGTGCTTGCTTATAAGGAGCAGCTCCAGCGAGAATATGGGAACCTATTGTTAAATTCTGAAAGTGAATTTAAGGTTTTTAACCCTATTTGTGTTGTGATTGCAGGTAAGCTAGATGAGATGGAAAAGACCAAGCTACAGTCCTTTGAGTTATATAGAAAAGAAATGAAAAATATACTTATAATTACTTTTGATGAACTTTTTAAAAAAGTAAGTTTGTTACTTCAATTATTATCAGAAAAATAAAGTAAATCTACTCAGTTTCAGTTTGAATTGAATTAAAGATATTCTTGGGGAAAGTGAGAAAAGAGAGGCGTTAAGTCTTTCTTTTTTGTTCGTGATGTTACTGTCAAATCGCAAAAGAATTACTTATAATAGCAAAAAAAACGGCCGTAATTGAATTAATGTAAAAATTCATACATTAAGCGGAGATGAGGAATTGATAGGCGAATCTGGTTTTCATGACTAAGGGGAAATTCCATATGATCTTGTTATAAGAAAATGTAATGCTTGGTATACAGCAATTAAAAATGGTCGTGTTGAACAAGCTGATAATATAAAACAGGAAATGGAGAAATAATTCAAAATAATAGAAAGAAATCAGGATGCACTGTAGTATTTTCAGTTGTTAGAGTTTAGGCATGAAATCATGTTAAGTAATGTGAAATCAAAAACATTCATTCAAAAATATTAGATACTTACTTCTGTTTTAATAGCAAGGAATTAAATTACATAACAAGTGTTTTAAAGTTATTGTTATGGAGTATAATAATTTATATTCATAATAAAGGGAATAAAGGAGGAATTTGATGTGTTTGTAGGTTATAATTTAAGTTTAGAGACTGATAGTTTTTTAGAATACCGTAGTTTCGGTAACTCAAATTTTGAAAGTTATAAGAAAAATGTTGAAAAGGAATTAGACTTATTCATAAATGAAGATGGGGATGGAAGTATTTCTGGATCTAAAATACAAGATAATTGGTTTCCAGAGATAAATGCTGATATTTTTTTGTCCCATTCTCATGCTGATAAAGAAATGGCTATTGCTTTGGCTGGTTGGCTAAAAGATACATTTGACTTAAACACATTTATAGATTCTTGTGTATGGGGATATGCTGATGACCTTTTAAAAAAGATAGATAATAAGTATTGCAGGAATCAAGGAGAGAGTTCTTATAATTATGAGCTTAGAAATCACTCTACAAGTCATGTGCATATGATGCTTTCAACAGCTTTGACAAAAATGATTGATAAAACAGAGTGTGTAATATTTTTGAATACTCCAAACTCAATTGATAACAAGGATGTAATTAATCAAACGAAATCACCATGGATTTTTTTGGAACTAGCGATGACTGAATTAATTAGAAAAACAAAACCTAATAGATTAAATAAAAGTCATTATAGTGAAGTACAAGAGAACAAAAGTATGGTTATCAAATATGACGTACCAACTAAACATTTATATGACTTAAATAAATATGATTTAGATTCATGGGCGGAGGATTATAGTCGACGTTATCTGAGTGAACATGCATTGGATACGCTATATAAAAAGCACACTTTAATAACAAATGGTTAAAATTTTTAGGCATGGGTAATAATATTTTTGGAGGGATGTTGGATGAATGAAGAAAGAAAAATAAGACACTTAGAAATGATTCAAAATATAATAACTAGGTTGGCTTCAAATTCATTTTTAATTAAGGGTTGGACTGTGACAATTGTTGTAGGTTTATTTGCTTTTGCTAATTTTAAAGAAATGAACTCTAAGTTTATTATAGTGGCTTTAATACCGGTTTTGTTTTTTTGGGGGTTAGACGGCTTTTTCCTATATCAAGAAAAGTTGTTTAGGAAGTTATATGTACGTGTGATAAATTTACAAGTGGATAAAGTTAATTTCTCTATGGAAATTGAGTCTTTTAAAACTAAGTACGGATGGATTAAGGCGACAAAATCTAAGACGCTGTTACCTTTTTATCTCCCTATAATTGCAGTTATTTTAATAGCTTTATTCATTCCTACGGTGTGGAAATGAAATTATATATAATGTTGTCATAAGTGTAATAATAATCAGGGCTCAATCGAAGAAAGAAAAAACAACCGTAATGATACTTCATTTTATATTCTTGAAAACCAAAACCATACCAAAACTCTTGGTATGGTTTTTGTGTTGTAATTATTCAATCCAAAAAAACTTTATTTTGATGTTGTAAAGATTAATCTTCCCAATCCTCATCTTCGTCTAAGTCCTCTTTACCTTTTTCTAGTCGCTGATGAAAAAAATCAAGAAAATTACCTGCAGCTGTATAACCATATCCTTCATGGTTATCCCAAAGAATAACTGGGCACTCTCCATCTACCGTTCTGTTTGTATCAAGACAATAAGAGAATTCATCTATATACTCAATAACAACAAGACCTGGTATAAGATCGTAAAAAGTTCTGTATTCTTTTGTTTGCTCTACAACTTCAGCGCCTTCAGAGTCATAACCAAGAATCATTGTTCCATATGCACCACCAGAACCATACTCTTTTAAAAACCATTTATAACTTTCTGGAAGGGAAACCTCAAGTTCTTCTTCTATCTCATTAATCTCTTTATCACTGACTCCGCCAGTGATAATAGTGAATTCGTTGTTTTCTTCTAAAAATTTTTGTACTGTTGAGTAATCCATAAAAATCACCTCTTACTGTTGTTTTTCAAATTGTTGTGCTCTCCATTTCCAATATCTCTTTCTAAAACTGTCGTACTGAGAAGAAAGTTCGGGATTGTTTCTAAAACTTTGCCCGTTTTCCTTTAAACCATGGAGAATATTGTGATATTTTTTGTGTAGGCTTTCAGGAACTTCAACCATTGTACCAGGTTCTTCTTGGATTAAATGATGTAGGTTTATTTGTGTTCCATCCTTTGCAAAAGGTGCATTGCCAAGTTTCATTAGCTGAAGATTTGTTTGACCTTTACGGTTTTTTTGATTTAGGTCTATATCTTTTAACATATACACTTTTCGGCTTACGTCTTTTATATTTCCTTTAGCTTTCACTTTTCCTTCTATTTCAGCAGCTGTATATTTTTCTTTATTTAACCAAGGAACGTCAATATATTTCCCCGTAAAAGGTTTCCGAGTTACATCAGCTACCTTCTTGGAAAACTGATGATAAGATTTTTTATAACTCTCACCATCTATTGTGTTGAAAGGAAAAGTCCCTGAACCACCAGCCATTGCGTACTGTTGTTCAAAAACATTTGGTATTTTAACATATTCAATACCTTTTTTTATTCCTGCTTTTGAAACTTCAAGTGTCTTAATTGCAGCAGCTTTTGAACCGGCTTTTGCAACTTTGGATACTTTATCAATACCCTTTGAACCAACTAATACAAGAACAACAGTGCTGCCGACATAGGACACCCATTTTGCTCTGCTGTAGCTATCTCCATTAATCATATCACGTTGGAAAGTGTCTTCTATGTCTTTTGCTATGATCTTATAAGTATCGATTGGATGTAAGACTGCGTTCACCGTTCCCGAAAGCGTTTCAATAGGGTGCATTGCGAGTTGATAGAGACCCATCACTGTATCTTTACCGGCTTCATACATTCCAACTGCAATACCTTTTCCGATTTCGGCTTTTTGTTGAAGTTCTTCGAGTTGGCGGAAATAAACTTGCTGGTCAGGTTCCAAATTCTCGTATCCTATTTTCTTCGCAATTTTTAAATACTCGTCTGGATCTGTTACCTTTACAAGCTGTTTTTTCAAATCTTTTATTTCGCGTTCTTTAGCTTCTTCTTTTTTGATCTTCAAATAAGCTTCAGATTGCTTCTCGATATCGCTTTTTTTCTTATATATATCGCTCTCACGATATGCCTTGGCATTATAGTGAAGGGGTGTAGCATTCTTGCCCTTACCTGTTGACTCCTGTAACTTTTGAAAGTCAGCTTTAATGAATTGTTCGTTAGATTCAGTTATTGCATATTCAGTTTTTAAGTTTTCGTCTACATCGTCTATTTTCTCAACAGTCTTCTTCCGTTTGTTTTCGGTAGAAGAGAGCTCATCCTTAAAAGTCTCAGTTGAAAATAAATCAAGTGGAAGAATGTCATCGATATCATTAAGAATATCTTTCATTGCTTTCTTCTGCTCAGACATAATTGATTTTGATTTTTTATATGCGTTTGCTAATTCATGTTCTAAGAAGGATTCCTCGATATATGCATCATATAAGCTGGCATCTTCTAAAACACCGGAGATACTAGTAAGGAAAGCGATCTTCATTTCAATTAAATCAATCCATTGATCAGCGACACCCACATGATCGTGATAAAATGCTTTAATATTGTTTGCTCCCTTGCCAGAGAACTCACTGTCATTCAGATCAGCAACAGCCTTAAATGCTTTTCTTAGCTTCATCATTTGATTTTTCAACTCTTTATAATCTTTTGCTCGGTTATCAGCTTCAGATAACAAAGACTTAGTTTCAAATACCTTCATTGTCCAATCCTTTCGGAGATTTGATATCTAAATATTACCATGGAATGGGAATGAAAGTTCGAAAAAATTGAATAAAGTGAGGGAACATAAGTTAGATCATTTGATCATAATTAGAGTTAAAGGGGTTCGGAAGGAGGGTGTACTACAATTCTTACATATGTTAGAAATCTAAAGTGAAGTTAGAAAGTACCAGAGACATTAAGTCTTTCTCTTTTAATGTTCACAAGCTTGATGTCAAGTCTCAAAAGAGTTGCAATGACCGCAAAAAAACCGAAAAGGAGTAGATATAATGTACCTTTTTGCAATTCATCTTTGTATACTTAATTAAAATCTGACATAATACAATTAATGTAAAAATTATCATAATTTATGTAAGGGTGGGGGATACTTCTTGCGTCCGTTTCTTCTAGATAAAACTAAAATTCCGTATGATCTAGTTACGAAAAAATTAAATGCTTGGTATACTTCGATAAAGAATGATCAAGTTGAAAAAGCTGAGAGAATAAAAAAAGAAGTAGAAGCTGAATTAGTAAATATGGAAGAGAACCAAGACGCTCTGTTATATTATCAATTGTTAGAATTCAGGCATGAGATAATGTTATCTTATATGGAATCGAAAGAAATAGATGATCTAAATAGTGCTTACGAGACAATAAAGGAAATAGAAGAGCAGGGGCAATTGACAGGGATGCTTGAATATTATTATTTCTTTTTCTTGGGTATGTACGAATTTAGACGAAAAGAGTTAACAACTGCTATAAGTGCTTATAGGATTGCTGAATCTAAGTTATATCAGGTTGAGGATGAAATAGAGAGGGCAGAATTTTTCTTCAAAGTGTCGTACGTTTATTATTATATGAAACAGACTTATTTCTCAATGAACTATGCTAATCGAGCACTGAAAATATTTAAGAAATATGATGAATATGCTGTTCAGACAATGCGATGTCAATTTATTGTAGCAGGTAATTTGATTGATTCTTTAGAGTTTGAAATGGCTTTACAGCAATTTTTAAAGGCTTTAGATATTGCAGAGGATATAAAGATTGATCATTTGATTGGTATGTCTCACATGAATATTGGAATTTGTTATGAGGAATTAAAGGATTATGATAATGCTGCTAATCATCTAGATTTATCAATTGAAATTTTTGAAAAATCTGAACACATCTTCCTAACAAAAGCTTTATTTGCTATGGCTCATGTTGAGGCGAAAAGAAATAATTTTAATGTTGCTCAGGAATATTTTTTGCAGGGTAAAGAGGTTGCTGAAAAGAACAAGGATAAGGAATACACAGCAAAGTTTAAAATTTTGGAAGGACTTTATTTTTCGAATGGTGAATATCATTTAATTAATGAAGCATTTTCTTATCTTGCGGACAGAAAAATGTTTGCTGACGTTGAAAATTTCGCTACCGAAATCGGACATTATTTTCATCATCGAGGAAATTTAGAGTTATCAAATGAGTATTATCGTATTAGTATTGAGGCGAGACGAAGAATAAAGAAAGGAGAGATTATAAATGAAGATCAGCCGAATTCTATTGACAGTAATGGTATTCAGTAGTCTCTTAACATTTAATAACTTTTTAGATGGAGACAGTGCTTCAAATGGTGATTTTAAAACTGCCGCAGATCGAGTTGGTGCATAAAAAGGAAGGTGATTAGACCTTCCTTTTTTATTTGAGCGGACAGCTAAATTTGTGCCCCAAAAATAGATGATATAAATCGGTGTAAATCGGGTATATAACTATAAACTATGATACATAGTTTTATTTGAAAGATTACAATTGTTTAAGTACAGTTTATTAATTTAGGAAAGCTGATTTCTTTCATACATAGCCACTCTTTTAATTTGTCCTTAACCCGAAGTGGTTAGATAAGAAAAACGCCAAGTTATGAAGAGAATAAAGGTGAAGAAGTTAGTAGAACTAGACTAAACCATTAAAGCAGGTATATACCTGCTTTTTTCTGAGGACATTTGAAGTTATAGAATATATAAGTATATTTCACTAAAGTTAAGGGGAATTTAAGGAAAAATTAAGGTAAATGCTACAATAATAAGATATAATATCCTATGTAAACTATTACATTAGGAGGAAAAAACTTTGAAAAAGTTATCAATGTTTTTATTATCATTCACTATACTATTTGCAGGTCTATTTGCAGCAACTGAATCAGCTTCGGCTACAAAATATGTTAAAGTTGGTAATAAGAAATTTTCTATGACACCTACTCTGAAAGAATTGGGTATTAAAAAACCTAAAGTAATGAAGGCTGAAATGCCATGGGGTACTGGAGCTGCAAGTGCTAAACAAGTAATTAAATTTTTGAAATCAAAAGGGTTTAGTGTTGTAAGTCAAAAGGGTAGTCATGTTAAATTAAAAAACTCCAAAGGAAAGACAACAATAGTCCCTTCACATGGAAATAAAAGCTTGGCTAAAGGGACATTGAATAGTATTCTTAAACAAGCTGGAATAAAATAATAAAGGAAGTGATATTTTGAAGCAATCCGGTGTTAAGATAGAAGGTGTTATATACTCGCTTGAAGGAGATTTAGGACACAATAAATTTTTGGATGAATTTTTGGAATTTATAGAGAGTAAAGGTTGGCAATTTGGAGGAGGAAGTTTCCAAGTTGATGAAGAAGGAAAGCACATTGATGATATAGATGATTAATTTTTTAAAGGCGTTGAATTTCCTCGATGCCTTTTTTTTGTTAGAAGTGGGGAAGAAGAGGGTCTTTTGCTCACCAATTATTAACCATAATTCATATAAATCTATAGAAATGATGTAAAATAAGAGTAGAAAGTGTAATGAAAACAAGCTTTCATAACCAATGTTATAGATTTACTATGTTGAGGGCCTAGTGGGTGAATAACCCGTGGAGGTTCAAGTCCTCTCGGCCGCATCCCAATAATACCAAGGGTTTAATCACCTTTGGTATTATTTTTTTGTTGCAAGTGTATCCTGGCATTAAAAAAGTGCTGACCCCTGCACAAAACCTTTGCGCGAGTCTGCACTTTTATTTTGCAAGATACACTGCCCCTTATCTCGATTAAGGGGAGTTTATTTAATCCGTTTTTAGCCGCACTGATACTTGGCTTTTAGGAGCTTTTTTTAAATGGCTAAAACCTACAAATTTTTTGCCTTCTTCATCCCATAGGCGGAACTTTAACGACTTCAGACTTGTTGCCAGTGTAATGGTCGGAACGTTTTGCAATGGTTCAGTGCTGTTATGTACTTCTTCAAGCTTATAGTTTGGGACTCTCGGGCTTAAATGATGAACATGATGGAAACCGATATTGCCTGTTAGCCATTGCATGATTTTTGGCAGCTTATAAAAAGAGCTTCCTTCCACTGCTGCTTTTACATATTCCCAATGCTTATCTTCTTCAAAATAAGAATCCTCAAACGTATGCTGGATATAAAACATCCAAATTCCGAGGGATCCCGATACCATAAAAATTGGTGCTTGAACCAGCAGGAAGTTTTGCCAGCCGATTGCCCAACATAAAAGTGCTGCGAGAACGACGATCCCCAGGTTCGTTACATACGTATTCATCCGTTCTTTGCGTTTTGCCCCTTTACGGTTAAAACGATTGGTCACCCCGAAGACGTAAATCGGCCCAATAATAAACATGACAAACGGATTTCTGTACAAACGGTACATTATTTTTGTCTTCGTTGAGGCTTCCTTATACTCCTCAACGGTCAGTACCCAAATATCGCCTGTACCGCGTTTGTCCAGGTTGCTGCTTGTCGCATGATGGACAGAATGGTCGTGTGCCCAATGATCAAAAGGATGCAGAGTCAGAATTCCTGTTATTGTTCCAATGATTCGATTCGCCCTTCTGTTCTTAAAAAAGGAATAGTGGCAGCAATCATGAAAAATGATGAAGGTTCTCACCAAAAACCCGGCCGCAACGACAGAAATTGCTAATGTAAGGAAATAAGAAATTGACAAGCTCTTATATGCCAAAAACCATAACAGGAAAAATGGTCCCAATGTGTTAATGATTTGACAAATACTTTTTTGTAAATCGGACTTTTCGTAAGGGGTAACCAGTTTTCTCAAAGTCCTTAGGTTTTCTTTATTCATTTATTAAAGTTTCCCCTTCCTAATGTTCTTAAGCTCAGTATAGAAAACGTTTTATTCCCTTTGAAGTCCCAGCTGTCATACTCCATATATGATACGTATCATGGTTTTGTTATAACTCGCCAGCCAGCTAAGGATCCTTTTCAAAAGCTGTTAAATGAATCAGTTTTCCAATCCCTCTGTAAAATGATTGGAAATGTGAAACTGATTTCCAGCTTAATTAAATCTTTATTAGCAGAGGCAGCCAGGAAACAAAAGTCGTATAAAGATTATACCCATCTCTTTATCGGACCAAACTCTCTCCTGTTCCCCCATGGGAATCGATCTATTTAGACCGTGAACCTTGATTGAGGAACAAACTTTACAAGTGTAGAATATGGATTGATTTTTGAGAGTCAAAATAAAGTAAGCTGGAAGACCTTGAATTTTCTAGTTGCTTAATTCAAAAGGCTTTGGAAAGTGGTAATGAAGAAAAGGAAGATGATTTGAGATCAAGTTTTATTTTTTTGAGCATATTGGCAAATGGGGGTAGACAATGAGTAACGTTTGCAAACATCTGCAGAAATAAAGCTTTACCAGTGAACAGCCCTGTTTGTAGCACTTAAATAAGAATCAGCTGAGCTTTGTAAAGAAATCTTTAACAATCAATAATGAAGTACGATTAAGCAAAAAAAAAGGGCTGAAGGCACTCGTGATTCATTTTCAAGGTGTTTTCAAACCATCGTTAATGAAGGCCTCTTATTCTGCATGTTTAACAAATAATGCCATAAATAAAACAATAATATTAATTTGCATTTATTTCCGTTTCATGTTAAGATAAAGTAGAATTATTTTTGTTCGTGTAAAGGATAGTATGAATATTGACTTTTCGTCTTGATGATACTTTGGGCAGGGATAGTAATTAAAATGTGTGGTAACGCACTAGGAGGCAACAAAAATGGAACAAGGTACAGTTAAATGGTTTAATGCAGAAAAAGGTTTTGGATTTATCGAACGTGAAAATGGAGACGACGTATTCGTACACTTCTCTGCAATCCAAGGTGACGGATTCAAATCGTTAGACGAAGGTCAAAAAGTAACGTTTGACGTTGAGCAAGGTGCTCGTGGAGCTCAAGCTGCTAACGTTCAAAAAGCTGCTTAATCTTAAATGTTTATAGAAAAACAGGCTCTTAATATAGGGCCTGTTTTTTTGCGTTCTCTGTATAATAATCAAACTCAATAAAAAACCCTACTCAACGTTCGAGTAGGGAGATGTTACAAGGTAATAGCAAAAGATTTAACGCTTCAAAGGTTTGTTTATAGTATAACATACTGGATTGACAATATGCGGAATGTATATAAATTATTTATTTTTCTTTTCGAATACAATTACATACTATTCATTCTTTTTTCACTAACCTGTGGGAATCGGTTTATTTCGACCGTGAACCTTGATTGAGGAGCAAAACATTACAAGTAAGGAAATACTACCGTAAATACGGATTGAATGTTGTGTGTCAAAATGATTAAAAGGCTTTGGAAAGTGGTAATGAAGAAAAGGAAGATGATTTGTGGTCCAAGTATTCTTGGCAAACGGGACTAAACAATGAGTGACAGTTTGGAGACGTCTGTAGAGATAAGCTTTACTAGTGAACAGCCCTGCTTTTAAAAGAATATCTTGCACTTGAACAAGAAACAGCTGAGCTTTTTAAGAAATTTTTAAACAATCAATAATGAAGTACACACTCGTGATTCATTTTCACGGGGGATCAAACCGTAGATATTAATAAGCCCTCTTAGATCATGTTATAAATTCAATACGGGATTATTGACATTTTTTATTTCGCTTACCGCTTCTGCACAGTATCCACACCTTTATCAAATATGCCATGATTTAAACGATAATATAATTGCCATTATTTCCGTTTCGTGCTATGATAAAGAAAGATTATTTTTGTTCGTGTAAAGGATAGTATGAATATTGACTTTTCGTCTTGATGATACTTTGGGCAGGGATAGTAATTAAAATGTGTGGTAACACACTAGGAGGCAACAAAAATGGAACAAGGTACAGTTAAATGGTTTAATGCAGAAAAAGGTTTTGGATTTATCGAACGTGAAAATGGAGACGACGTATTCGTACACTTCTCTGCAATCCAAGGTGACGGATTCAAATCGTTAGACGAAGGTCAAAAAGTAACGTTTGACGTTGAGCAAGGTGCTCGTGGAGCTCAAGCTGCTAACGTTCAAAAAGCTTCTTAATCTAACTCGTTGATAAAAACAGGCTCTTAATATAGGGGCCTGTTTTTTTGCGTTCTCTGTATAAAACTCAATAAAAAACCCTACTCAACGTTCGAGTAGGGAGATGGTACAGGTAATAGAAAAAGATTTAACGCTTCAAAGGTTTCTTTACAAGTATAACATACTGGATTGACAATATGCGGTAATGTATATAAGTTATTTATTTCTTTTCAAACACACCTACATCTTATTAGGAAGCAAACTTTCACGAAATTTTAAAAATAATAGCCAACTCTAAATGTGTCGTGTACCAACCGCCGCTAAACGGGAGTCAACCATGATCATTCCGACACTCTTCTTTTTTTAATTCATGACCAGCAGTAAACAAAAAGGATCATTCCTTTTCGTAAAGAATCATCCTTTTCTTCGTTCATTCAACAATCTTTATGTATTGTTGATTAATCTACAAAAATTCCACCAACTTCAATTTTTTCATAAAACTGATCCTTATTAGAAGTAGGTTTCTTTAACTCGTGACTGTCGCAGTGGATATAGAAATTCTTAAAGATAAGAGGGGAGATTGATTGATTTTTTTTCTAGAAATAATCAATTAGATATACCTAACACAATGAAAGCCCTACCTCTCTTCCATCCTTACGGCTCCTTGTCCGTGCCAGTGTGAATCAGGTACAAAAATCAAGCGATTATTTTTCGAATTATTTGATAAAACTTCAAATGTTCGTAGAAGAAATGTAAATCATAAAAATGGATTAGATTGTAGGTATAACAAAAGAGGTTAATGTTCTAAACTAAGTTGAACGTCTTTGAAATGATTTACTTTTAATCATGATATTCCCGAAAAATTCAGAATGTTTTTGGAATGTAATATCAACCTTAACAGAAGCTTTTTATTTGATTTTCAGTGATTCCTTTAATTACTTCCAGTTCACTGATCAAAAATTCATATGCATTATCCAACATTTTTTTTTCGCTTGAATTAAGTGCTTTTTCTTTCTTCATACGCATTAAATCACGTACAACTTCAGCACCTTCTTGTATTTCACCCGTTTTTATTTTGTTCGTGTTTACTTGATACCTTTGTTTCCACGGCAGTAACCTATCTGATTCTCCATGCTGAAAAATGTGTATAATGCGTTTTAATGCAAGTATATCAGTAACTGGTCGTATACTTGAACTCAATATTTTACGTGTTGGAATCATAACTGTCATATTACTGATTGACATTTTTATGACATAATACTGTTGTTTTTCATCTAAAAATTCTTTTTCTTCTATGGCTTCAATTATACCTGCTCCGTGCATTGGATAAACAATGTTATCGCCAATTTGAAACATATTATCCACCTCCATGTATGGTAACCTTCTTAAGCTTACCATACATGGAGGTGGATAATCAAAATATTTAATAATAACATGATAATATTTTTGTTGTCAATAACTTTTTTCAATAAATCAGATCAAGCAAAAACAATACGGAACGTGTATGATTTCCAATAAAGGAAAGGTCAATTGGTCCGTGTATATCCTGAAACCTCGACTCATTAACATAGATCAGTTTTTCGTTTTAGCTATGAGACTTCTTCGGCTTTGTCAATTCGAAACTATGTTGCACCATATCACCTAGAGTTTCTTTCGAGAGGGCACCATCTAAAATAATGGTATTCCAGTGGTCTTTATTCATATGATAACCGGGTTTCACTTCCTTATAGATGCTGCGCAGAAAATTGGCGCGCTCAGGTTCGCATTTAAGATTGATGCATAGATGACCATCTAGATTAAAGATAAGCGCAAACAACTTTTTATTACCTTTGTGACGCATCACAGTCCATCCTTCACCAAAAGGGTAGTCTTTATAGGTGTCTGGATAAGACAGGCAGTAATCAATTATTTCATTCAGAGTCATAATAAGCCACCGCCATTATAATTTATGAGTATAGATAAATGAGCCAATGATTCCAAGATCATTATATATCAAAGTAAAATCTGTTTTAATCGTTTTGACTATTAGGTGTTAATATAAGAACGTCATGAAGTTACTTCTGTATGATCTGAATAAGGTTGCCGCATGTATCGTCGAAGACAGCTATTGTGACTTCTCCCATTATGGTCGGCTCCATAGTGAACTTCACGCCTTTTTCCATTAATCGTGTGTACTCTTTTCGTATATCTGTAACGCCAAACATTGTTGCTGGGAAGCCCTCGGCGAATATCTTCTTTTGATACTCCTTAGCGGCAGGATGTTCATTTGGTTCGAGTAAAAGTTCGGTTCCATCTTGATCATCTTGAGAAACAAGTGTTATCCACCTGAATTTCCCCATAGGAACGTCTTCCTTTTTTACAAACCCCAGCTTTTCTGTATAAAACTCCAGTGCCTTGTCTTGGTCTTGTACGAATATACTGGTAACAATGATTTTCATACTGTTTTTGCCTCCTTTGATATTTATGACGCATGATACTGGCTGCAAGCAAAACAACCCACACATTTGTCAAAAGTCCTGTTCCGGCTTTTTTCAAAGTGTCTTATGTATATTATATGAAACAAACGTATTTCTCCAAAAATTATGCAAATCGTGCACTCAATATTTTTGGAGTGTAAGAAACTGTCCAAATTATACGTTGCCAATTTATTGTCGCAGGAAACCTGATCGATTCTTTAGAAAATATGAAAGAGCTTAGGAACAATTTTTAAATTCTTTGAAGCTGCAAGGAAAAACGTAAAGCATTGCAATGTCACATATGAATATAATGTGGTTATTTACTATTATGTAAATTTATGTCTAAATAGTAAGTGGTGATAAATATTATTGATAGCTGCGTTTTGACTGCATATTTTTTCATTAAATATATAAAATGGTTATGAAAATGAAAAAAGGCAGGATACCCGTTTATAGTCACTTTTATAAAAAAGGAGTCATAACGATGTTAAAAAGATTTTTTCTGGTTTTACTCACACTGATGATGTCTATAGTTGTTATACTAGTGGCTGCTAAAGATTCCCCTGGAGATAATGTCATTTCATTTGATGAGCCTATGATCTTAATGATATCCATTGGGATCGTTGTATTTTTATTCATCCCTCCATTAACCATGTCCTTTTTTGGCAACATGGTTGTAAGAATAATATCTGGAGTATATCAATGTTTTATCGTTTTCACTTTTCTGGGGATGATTCCAATTGGATTTCTTATTCCCAATGGCTTTTTGACCATTCTTGTTTCTGTTTTAGGAACGTTAGTCAGCATAATTAGTGTTGTAGTAACCTTATTAATTGATAGGAATAAAGAAGTTAAATCTTAATAGAATAGTTGCTTTTATTGAAAAGCTTTATCCCTAATGTCGAGGAAAGAGGCCTTCCATTGATCACCAACATGATCGTGATAAAATGCTGTTCCTTTGCCAGAGAACTCATTGTCATGCAAACCAGCAACAGTCTCCAATGCTTTTCTTAGCTTTATCATTTGATTTTTCAAATCTTTATAATCTTTTGCTCGATTTTAAGCTTCAGATAACAAAGAATCTGCTTCAAATCCTTTCATTGGTCCAATCTTTTCTATGAGTTTATATCCTAATGTTACTATTAATTATTTATATTAGAATATAATAAGTTTACATCCTATTTATTACATAGAAAGATTGGAGTTAAAAATGAAAAAAAGTAAGTTTTTTTTAGCAATTATTTGTTCTGCTGCACTGCTAGTTTTTTTAGCATGGTTTATTTATGCTGGCACCCACCAACCTCCTATATTGAAGGGTAATTCAAAAGATGGAAAATGGAGTGTTATCTATTCTCCTGAAAAAGACATAGATCTTGCAAGGCAAGACTTATGGGCGGTTCATATTACATGGAAAAGGGATTCTGGGTTTTCAGTAAAAGAGGTTGTGTTTAAAGAAAATGGTGTTGTTGAGGCATCAGGTGACGCAACAGATGAACCTAAGAATGCAAAAGAAATAGCAGTAGCGATAATGGGAGATCCACCAAATACGAATAATGATTATACAGTAGAAGTTACTTGGGAAGAGAATGGGAAAACTCAAAAAGACATTATACAAGTAAATAAAGAAATCAAACGGTCATTTGTTATTCCTAATGTAATAAAAAGAATTTTAAGTTTAGGATAAAGCTAAAATACTCTCATAGGAATAGAAAAATATTATTAAATCAAGTAAAAGCGTTTGCTTTTTTCTTGTTTCATCTTAATTTATCACCTTAACTGATGGTTGTTTCTAAGTAAATATCATTGATACCAAGGGTTTTGACTGCCTTGGTCTTTTTTTGTGCTTGTTTTGCAATTGTCTACTGCCGGACTTACCTAACCTGTAAGTCATTTAAACGGTCAGCAGTTTCTCTTTGTTTGTTGGGGAAACATAAACATCTATTGTCGTTGTTATAATAGCTTGTCCGAGTCTTTTTTTATTGTTGCATAAACTTCGTCTTAAGCTTAATCTATGAATACATAATAAAGACGGAACCTATATCATTGCTGATAGGAGAATAAAACAAATACCGTGATGTCAAAAATACCAATTAAGGGGAAGGGGATGAAGAAAAATCAAGAGCGTGATGGGCGAAAAGCCGATTAAACCGGTGAATCTAACGTAATGAAAAAGCAAACTGTTTGGAAAAGAGGGGGTCCTGATGACAAATAGTAGTATGAATCCTAACGTTGATGAATTTGTAAGTAAAGCTGAAAAGTGGAAGGAAGAATATGAGCGGTTAAGAAATATCGTTCTTGAATGTGAGCTGACTGAAGAATTTAAGTGGATGCATCCTTGTTATACGTTTCATAAAAAAAACGTCGTTTTAATACATGGATTTAGAGAATATTGTGCGCTTCTGTTTCACAAAGGCGCCTTGTTACAGGATCCTCATGGGATTCTCATCCAACAAACGGAGAATGTACAGGCGGCTCGCCAGATTCGGTTCACCAATGTTCAAGAAATAGCTGAAATGGAAACCATCTTGAAAGCCTATATTAATGAAGCCATTGAAGTTGAAAAAGCCGGTTTGGAAGTGAATGTTAAAAAGAATACAGAATACATCATTCCAGAGGAACTTCAACATAAATTCGATGAAATTCCTGCCTTGAAAACGGCTTTTGAAGCATTGACCCCGGGACGGCAAAGAGCTTACATTCTTTATTTTTCTCAAGCCAAACAATCCAAAACTCGAGAGTCAAGGGTTGAAAAATATATGAAGAAAATTCTCGATGGAAAGGGATTAAAGGATTAGTATATTCGTCAGGAAGGCATTTTGCTAAGTGAGATTTCTATGAATCTGTCATGCAAGAAGCATTTGAAGGATGAAGGCAACCGTGATACCAAGAGTTTTGAGTCCCTTGGTATTTCTTGTGTCAGAATAAAATACAGAGGGGCGGTTCAATGTATGAAAGAACCGTCCCTTATTTTATTTGGCATTTTCGTTTGAATAAAACGATTACTGATTAATGAATAGCCATTATGTCAATAAGGCGCTTGATTTTTTCACTGTCTCCTGTATCAACGTACACTGTTTTTGCATTTTTTATTATATCCTCAGTCACTTCCCGCATTACGCCTTTACTTACATCATCAGAGGAATCCCAGCGTAAAGGAACATTGTATACTTTAATCGTACCATCTCCATTACCGCTATAAGTTACAGATCCATCCACTAAACGAGAGCCTGCTAACTGGATAACATCTTCAGGATAGCCAGCACTGGTGTCATCAGTCGGATTGATTGGTTCGCCAGCCGAAATATGTCGAACATTCAGTTCATCTATCTCTTGATTTGCTCCCAGCTGCAACCAAACTCTGGCATATTCGATTTTCTCAGAGGGATATTCCGCTAATACATTGTCTTTTTCGCTGTTCGCCTCGTTTTTTAATCCTTCTGAAGAGGTTTCTTTTGATTCATCCGTTGAGGATTCCTTTAAAGCATTTTCATTTGAATTCTTTGTTCCGGATTCTTCTGATCCTGTTGTTGCCTCTGATTCATCCTTAGTTATTTGGTTGCTATCTTCAGTCTCATTATTATTTTCTTCAGATTGTAATGCAGAATCATTATTTGATTTTTCTTCCTTACCGCCCATACATCCAACGAGCAATAAGACGAGCAGCATCATGACAACATTAGAATAAAAAATATTTCTCAGTTTCTTCATTATTTCATCCCTCACCATCAACAGCCTTACATGCTTTTCTTAGCTTAATCAGTTTTTTATAATCTTTTTTTCGGTTTTCAGCTTCAGATAACAAAGACTTAGCTTCAAATCCCATCATTGTCCAATCCTTTCAGTTAGTTATATCTAAATATTACCATGGAATAGATATGAAAGTTCGAAAAAATTGTTCAAGGAGAGGTAACGAATGTTAGCTCAATCGAATAAATCTAGACAGCTTTTTGAAATGATGGCCACACTGTATACGGGTGGATTTCATGAGGAATCACCTATCATATTTGTGTCAACACTGTCCCTTTACATGAAGCAGACTATATTGAATGCTTTTTATTTTTGTCATCATGTGGTGATGTACTAGAGTGTGTGAATATGCGGTCTAATATTTGTTCTGTAAATGGCATAAAGGCATTAAGGATTATTCCTCCTAAACAAACGGTTAACAAAGTCCCGATGCCAATTGGCCCATTTAAAATAATTGCAGCTATCAAGAAGAAGAGGTAAATGAATGTTCTCGAAAAAAAGATATTTGTTTTGGTTAATTCTTTTATGATTAATGTTAATCGGTCAACTGGAATCGGTGCAAAATTTGTATGCAAATAGGTTGCAGTTCCTAACCCTATAACAACTAAGCCGATTCCAAAACAAATCACTTTGCTGAACCATAGGTCAGGTGTTAGCAAATTGTGCAATAAAAAAAGCCACATATCAATCCCAATCCCCGTTATAAATGCTGTTAACATCCCCAAAACTTCCGGTCTTTGTCTATTTAAAATTGAATTACAGCATATCAATATGAACGCTATTATGATTTCCCAGCTTCCCACTGTAAGCCCCACATTTTTAGACAGTCCTACCACAACTGCATCAAAGGGTGAAGTTCCAAGGTCTGATTGGATAGTGAAGGAAATACCAAGAGTTAAAATGAAAATTCCTAATACATAAAAAGTATATTTCACTTTACTCGACCTCTTTTTCGTTATTTTTATTGCAAATACAACAAAGTTAAGATATATTCAATATAAGTCATTTTTGTTGTATTTGCAACAAAAGTATGCACTAAGGAGGTCATGATGAAGGAAATTCTTCGCGAAATCGGAATGATTGCCAGGGCATTAGATTCGATAAGCAATATAGAATTTAAAGAATATAACCTCACAAAAGGGCAGTATTTGTACCTTGTCCGAATATGTGAAAACCCAGGAATCATTCAAGAAAAGTTAGCTGAAATGATTAAAGTAGACCGAACAACCGCAGCTCGTGCGATAAAAAAACTCGAAATAAACGGTTTTATTGAAAAGATGGATGATGAGCATAACAAAAAGATAAAAAAACTCTTTCCAACAGAAAAAGGGAAAGATGTGTTTCCCGTTATAAAAAGAGAAAATGATCATTCGAATAATGTCGCATTAGCGGGGTTTTCTGAAAAAGAAGCAGAAACCATTTTTCACCTTCTTCAAAGAATGAGAAAAAATGTAGAAGTTGACTGGGAATATGTAAAAAAAGGGAATAAGAGAGATTATTAATTTTAAAAGGAGCATATATGAGCATGAGTGTAAAACTAAAAAAGTGCAGCCATGAAGATTTAAAAATACTCCAAGAAATAAGTATTGAAACATTCAATGATACATTCAAAGACCAGAATTCACCTGAAAATATGAAAGCTTATTTGGAAAGTGCGTTTCATTCTAAACAGTTGGAAAAGGAATTATCTAATATCTCTTCACAATTCTTTTTTGTTTATTTTAATCATGAAGTCGCTGGATATTTAAAGGTCAATACCAATGAGGCTCAGTCTGAAGAAATGGGTGATGAATCACTAGAAATCGAGAGGATTTATATCAAGAACAAATTTCAAAAACATGGCCTTGGTAAATATCTGTTCAATAAAGCTGTGGAAATTGCGCTGGAATCTAATAAAAAGAAAATCTGGCTAGGCGTATGGGAAAAAAATGAAAATGCTATTGCTTTTTATGAGAAAATGGGGTTTGTTCAAACTGGAGCCCACTCTTTTTATATGGGTGATGAGGAACAAATAGACTTTATCATGATCAAAACACTCGTATAACTTTTTATGAAAGGCGGGTTTATATGTATATTCCAAAATACTATAAGGTTACAAATGCCGATGACATTTGGGACTTTGTTCAAAACAACTCATTTGGCACAATTGTCACAACAGCACAAGGGAAGCCAATTGCAACTCATTTGCCATTGCAGTTAATGAAAGAGGGGGATACTTACTATATAACGGGGCATATTGCTTATGGGAATCCTCAGTGGAGAACATTTGAAACCTGTGAAGATGTGCTTGTTATGTTTCAGGGACCGCACGCTTATATCTCTTCCTCTTGGTATGAAAAGGAAAATGTCCCAACATGGAACTATCAAGCCGTACATGTATACGGTACAGCCAGCATTTTGAACGAAGAAGAGTTAAAACATGACCTGACAATGTTACTGCAAAAATACGAAAAACACCGCAAGAATCCAGTTTTATGGGATAAGCTTTCTCCTCAGCTCTTAGAAAGTCAGCTGAAAGGTATTGTCGGATTTAAGATGAAGGTGGGAGAAATTCAGGCTTCATATAAATTAAGTCAGAACCGAAATGAAAAGGATTATATGAATATCATTGATCAATTACGAAATGAAGGTAATCCAAATTCGAAACAAATGGCAGAACTGATGGAAAAGAGATTAAAAGATTAAATATCAGTCCGCTTTTATTAGCGAACTTGGGATGAATGCGTGGTACTGCTCAAATGTTTGATTCTGCAGAGCCTTCTTGTGAAAGTTCAAGGAACACTTGTTGTTTTTAGCAGAGGCTTCTGGCGTGGCTCTTTCGGTTTTCTAATCACAATTCATAAAAACTTATAGAAATGACGGAAAATGAATATACGGAGTGTAATGAAAATAAGCTTTCAGAATGAGGGCTTGTTAGTGAATAACCCGTGAAGGTTCAAGTCATCTCGGCCGCATCCTAATGATACCAAGGGTTTAACTTCCTTTGGTATTATTTTTTTATGCAGAAAAGCTATGAGAGATTTCTTACCAAAACTAACCAGTTATCATTTATAGTAATATATAGAAAATCAACAAATCAACCGAGGATGAATTTTGTTCTATAAAGGAGATTCCCATGGAAGAAGTAAAAGTTGTGTATGCGTTGATTAAAAGTAAGTGTAATCAGATATTAATGGTGGATAATCATGAAGGACACTGGTCACTTCCAGGTGGAAGAGTTGAACCTGATGAGACGTTAATAGAAGCTGCTATACGTGAAGTGCATGAAGAAACAGGTTTTGAAGTAGAAATAGGGAATTTAATTGCTGTTAACGAAGCGAAATATGTAAAGAGGAATCATCACGCTATCCTTTTTACATTTGAAGCACGAATTGTTGGAGGAACCGAAGCGATTAAAAAGCCAAACGAGATATTGCAAATTGAATGGGTTGACATTGAACAGGCAAATGAACGAATGCCGTATTACTCAGAAGGACTTAATAAAATGCTGACAGGATATGCCCTATATAATAATCAAGGAACAATAGGGTAATGGCAGTAATCGTCAGGTTAGTTTAGGTCAAGTTGCAAACAAAAGAAACAAAACAGTGGGGAACAAATGCTTCCCCCTGTTTTGTACGTTACTTAGCTGATGTTTTCTTTAATCGTTTTGGAAAATGTGATTGATTTATTCTCGCTAACAAATGTTGAGCCTAAAAGGAGTGCACCACCTAGCATTTGAACAATGGTCATTTGTTCTTGCAGGATAATGGCAGAAATTAATATAGCTACAAATGGGTCTACATAGCTTAACATAGCAATACTCTGTCCTTTTAATTTTTGCATCCCCGAGAAAAATAACCAAAATCCAATTCCAGTGTTTACAATCCCTAAAATGATGATAAAAGGAACGGATGATCCAGATACTCCAAAGATACCGAATCCTTCGGTGAAAAACACATATGGCAAGAGCAGCAATGCTGTTAATCCAAGTTGGATGATTGTAATCTCCAGCCTGCCCATGCGGTGTATAAATTTATTTAGTAACATCAATGCAGCGTAAAATGCAGCCGCAACTAATCCAAAAAAGATCCCAAGCAGATCGTCTGTTCCAGATGCACTTATGCCATTTCCAACAATCAATAACATGCCTATGATCGCTACACCAATACAAACCATTTTTTTGACAGATAATCGTTCCTTAAGGACAAATGGTGAGAGAATCATGACAAACACAGGTGCAAAGTAATACCCTAGTGTTGCATTAGTAAGTGTTGTATGATCGTACGATTGATAAAGAAAGATCCAATTCCCTCCTAATGCAATACCAGAAAGAAATAAGATGTAAGCATTTGCTTTGACTAATTTCCATGGAATGGTTTTCTTCATCATCATAAACACGACTATTAAAAATAGACATCCAATTGAACTGCTTAGTAAAGCTGTTTCACTCGAAGATAAATCAATGTATCTTACAACTAAACCCATTGTGCCGAAAATGATCATTGATAATATAAACTGAATCTTAGATTTCATTGTCTACTCCTTCGAATCTGCGAAACAGCTTATATTATATTTCGCAGATTCTTAATCTGTTTTAAATATAAGCTTATTCACTGCTGATTCAACAGCTGGAGTAAACGGCGGTGGCGGTGAAGTAGAAAATGGCTTCCAAGTGTATAGATTTGTATTTGAGAGTAGCATGTTAATCCCCCTATTTAATTAATTTTTTTAAAAGTCTTGATATTACGAAAAAGTTGGTTCTAGATAGATTATACATGAAACCTTATAAATGTTTTATATTAATTGTGACTTCAACGCTTGTTTTTTATAGAGAATAAGAATGTTACTCATTTTATACATGTATTCATTTAAAACAGTTTGGTATAAAACTCGTCTTCAGCAGATTGTAGGGATTTCTATTTTCTCGAGTTTAGGATTTAAGCCGTATTTGTGAATAGGTAAATGAAAGATTTTCTAAAGAGCTAACAGATAGAAAGGATGATAATGGATGAAGGAATATTTTACAATTGGAGAAACAGCCCGTCTCAATAACATTTCAATTCAAACATTGCGCTATTATGATAGGATCGGAGTTTTCAAGCCTTATTATACAGATCAGGATAATGGCTATCGATATTACCATGTGAAACAGTTCTTTTATTTAGATATTATCAAGTATCTAAAATATATTAGAACACCTCTGGAAGAAATCAAGCGTTTCAGCTCAAATACTTGTACCCCTGAACATATGCAACACTTTCTTGAGGAGCAAGAAAACATGATTGTGCAAGAAATGGAAAAACTCGAACGTGCCCGGCAATTACTTCATAGAAGAAGGAATCAGCTTAATGAACAAGTAGACATATGCAATAAAAAAGATGAAGGTTTCGTTTATTTTCGTTATATAGATGAACAAACAATAATAAAAGTGGAGACGCCTCAAGTTAATCCTCATCATCAATCAGATTTGTATTACAGAAAGCTGGCTGATGTTGTAGAAAAAATAGGAGATGTAGTAGATAACTATTATGGATTCATTTATGCTTTCAAGCCCTATAAGGATTCTCGTGACATTTATTGCAACAGTATTTATACGACTGTTTGCAATGGAAAAGAGATAGACATAGGAGAAAAAAACATAACGCTAGACACGATCCCGTCCGGTGATTATGTATGTATCGCATTTGATTGGTCTGCAAAAAATTATGATGAATATTATCAAAAACTTTATCAATATATTGAATCTCATGGCATCCAAACAGATGGAAAAGTATATCAAGTTTCTCTTCCAATCGACTTTCACTCATTAAGAGAAGAAAACTTCCTTACAGAATTAAGAGTGCTAAAAAAATAACTAATTCTTGACCCTATAGTTGCTATAGGGTTTATGATTTGTGCATCTTCTTATGAATATTTGAAAGGGAGGATGTATAAGATGACAAGATGCTTCGGTTACTCGTTACGCAATGGCAAGGCGGAAACCAACCGTCATGTACTGGGAGCCCATTTATTAACTGGCTTGCACCTTAAAACGAAAGGTCCATTTGAAGAAGTGCCTGTCGATTTTGGTGCGAGCCTTGAAAAAGAGCAGGGGATTGTTTTGGTAGGAGTGTTTTATTAAAGCGAGCTTGATCTGCCAAAAGCTTAATTCAAAAGCACAGGCCTGATCGTATTATCGTTCTTGGCGGCAATTGCGGTGCAGAACTTGCTCCTTTTGCATCCTTAAACGAAACATACGATGGAGATACTGCTTTGTTATGGGTTGATTCACACCCTGACGTTTCGCTACGGCTGTAGTGAAGGAAGATAGATTCATCATAACAATGCAGTGAATCATATTAGAGCTGTACGTGCTGCTTTAGCTTTACGTTGAAACACGTTTTATCGTATCTCAAATCCTAATAAAAAATGAATCTGAAAAAAGGAGCGATGAATATGAGAGCACCGATAGATGAACCAATTTGGTACGCCTACCCTGGAATGGTAGCTATAGTTACGGCTCAATATGAGGGTGAAAAAAACGCAATGGCTTCCGGATGGCATACGTATATCGGATCTTCTCCAGGAATGTATGGCATATCAGTAAACAAAGAGACATATACGTACAAAATGATTGAGAAAAGTGGTGTTTTCGGTGTGAATTTTCTTCCAGGGGGATGTTCGGAATTAATTCAAGCATTAGGCACCCATAGTGGCAGAGATATCAATAAGTTTGAAGAATTTAATATTCAATACGAAGAAGGATTAAAAGCTGAGATACCGATTTTAAATGATGCATATTTTGCTTATGAGTGTAAAGTACACAGTATGTCCACTTTGGGCGATCAAGAGTGGATTGTGGGAGAAGTTTTACAGAGATATCGAGATAAAGAGCTTTTCTTAAGAAATGGAATGCCAAATTTAGAAAAGTTGGATATTCCGCTTCATATTGGAAAGTCCAGCTACCGAATATTAAATAGCAAAGCAGAGGAACGTCAGCACGCATTTGATTCCAAAACTGATTGAAACATTCAGGTTCCCCCACCTTCATTGTTACGTGGCATACATGCTCATAACACCACTATGTGCGGTTTGCGATAGAATTTGACCCTCAATATATGCCTTTAGATGAGGTGATGAAGCAATAAATGACGTAACAGTAAACGTATTTTACTGATTAAATACCCGTTACCGACTCCATTTTTTAAATCGCATTTCATATAAACATATAGAAATGATGGGAAAGTGAATATACGGAGTGTAAAGAAAATAAGCTTTGATTTAGGGGCCTAGTAGGTGAATAATCCATGAATGTTCAAGTCTCTCGGCCGCATCAAAGATACCAAGGGTTGTAGACACCCCTGGTATTTTTTAATGTTCTCTTTAGCTTTTGCAGTTTTTTTCTTTTTGTTTCACTCGTTAAAGTGAAATGGAATAAACAAAGGTTTTCCCCGTTTTTGCATAGTCTATCTTACTTTGCGAATCGCCGAGCAGCTGCCACGCACAATATAACGGCGATATTCACTGCTACGAGTGCCCAGCCCACTTTCTCGTGCAGAATCACTGAGGCAAGCAGCAGTCCAAAGAAGGGCTGGAGGAGCTGCAGCTGTCCAACCGCCGCAATACCGCCTTGTGCGAGACCACGATACCAGAACACGAAGCCAATCAGCATGCTGAATAAGGATACATACGCAAGACTGAGCAGCGCAGGAACGCCGACGTCCGACCATGAGTCCGGCGTAAAATAGAATGACAATGGCAGCATAAGAGGTAGCGACAGAACGAGAGCCCAAGAGATCACCTGCCAGTTTCCCAGCCGCCGTGAGAGCCGGGCCCCTTCTGCATAACCGAGCCCGCATACGACGATAGAAGCCAGCATGTACGCGTCGCCGATCGGGGAAGATTCTCCGCCTTGGATGAGGGCGAATCCTGCTACTAATAAGCTGCCTATAGCTGAGAAAATCCAGAAGGCTGGCCGGGGGCGTTCCCCTCCGCGCAGTACGCCGAAGGTCGCTGTCGCGAGCGGAAGAAGCCCAATGAAAACAATGGCATGTGCGGATGTGACATACTGAAGCGCCAAGGCTGTCAGCAACGGGAAACCGACCACCACGCCGAACGCTACCACCAATAGCGCAGTTATGTCATCTTTGGCAGGTCGCTGCTGCCGGAAGATGAGAAGGAGCGCTCCGGCCAATACACCAGCTATCGCAGCGCGGCATACGGTGAGGAACAACGGATCGAAGTCCGCCACAGCCAAGCGGGTCGCGGGCAGCGATCCGCTGAAAATGAGCACCCCCAGAAAACCATTCATCCAGCCATTTGTTGCTTTGTTCATTTCAATCACTCCATAATATGTTTCTTCTCCTAAGATCATTTTTTCTCTTATCAAAACCTGTATGTAAGGATTACAATGACTATAAACTGTAATTGACCTTTTAAAAACAGCCAGTTTTCATAAAAAAATGCATACCAGTTAGGGGAAACGCGTAAATGGATATCACGCCTTTTTTAAATAGAAATCTGGATATTCCGCTTTATCAGCAGCTTTATCAGTATTTCAAAGAAAACATGCATCAGGGGCGTATTCAAAAAGGAATGAAACTGCCATCAAAGAGGCTTCTGGCGAATCAGCTTTCCATCAGTCAAACGACTGTAGAACGTGCCTATGAACAGCTTGCTGCCGAAGGCTATATTGTGAGCAAGCCAAGAAGCGGATGGTTTGCTGATTATAATGATGCTGATTTTGTCCATAGTAAAATGCTTAGCACATTACCAGCGAGAAAAAAAGCGCAAGAAAATGAACAATGGATTGATTTTCACTATGGAAATGTAGATTCTTCTCACTTCCCTTTTTCCGCTTGGCGAAAAAGTATGGTCAATAGTTTAGATCAATATGGCCACGAGCTTTATCGGCCTGGAAATGCTTTAGGGGAGCTGGAGCTGAGAACACTTATTGCAGAGTACCTGTATCAATCCCGCGGGGTTCATTGTGTCCCTGAACAAGTGATCATAGGTGCCGGGAACCCTTTTCTTCTGCAAATCTTGTGCCAGGTTTTTGAACCGGATATTTTCATAGGATATGAGGATCCGGGTTATCCACGAGCTCGGCAGATTTTTGAAGCCAATCGTATGAATATCGTTCCTATACCGGTCGACGATGAAGGGATTTGTATACAGAAGATCAAAGAACAGCAGCCACACCTTGTATATGTCACGCCTTCCCATCAATTTACGCTGGGAACAATCATGACGATTAACAGAAGAATGCAGCTTCTCAAATGGGCGGCAGAAAATCAATCATTCATCATAGAGGACGATTATGACGGGGAATTTAGATACACAGGACAGCCGGTCCCATCCTTACAAGGGCTTGACCAGCATAACCGTGTCATTTATATGGGCACCTTTTCCAAATCTCTTCTTCCTTCACTGCGCATCAGCTATATGATTCTCCCTTCGCCTCTTTTAAAAAAAGGCCATGACATCACTTCTTTATATAAGCAAACAGTGTCCTGCCACAGTCAGCTGACGTTGGCTCAATTTATAAAAAATGGAGAGTGGCAAAAACACATCAACAGAATGAGAAAGCTATATCGAAAAAAAAGACAAGTTTTATTAGAGACTGTGCAAAAGGAATTAGGAAAACACGTCAGGATTCGCGGGGAAAATTCTGGACTTCGTATCTTACTAGACGTTTTCTTGCCATTCAGTGAAAAAGAGTTAATTGAGAAGGCAAAGGAATATGGAGTGAAAATTTATCCGGTTTCTCTTTCTTATAAAAAACATCCTCCTACAAAAACTGTCTCACTGGGATTTGCAGGGGTTTCTGAATTCGACATACGAGAAGGCATAAAAAAGCTGAAAGCTGCTTGGGAGCTATAAGGGAGCTTTCAGTTTTGTATTTGATATTCACCATTCATATTGGATAAAGGAGCAAGTACGGCGATTAACAATGTTGGTGGAAGAAACATACAAAACGGCTTTTGTATGTTTTTCGCCTTTAATCAAATAAAATTGATTCATTTTATTGAATTTAGTGAAAATTTATGATTATAATGAATACATCAAAAAAATTGATTAAAGAGGGTGATATGATGAATGATACGAAATTAGAACTGCTTCAGAATTATGAAAAAAAATTTAAAGCTCTTGCAGATCAAAAACGGTTAGAGATCATGTATGAACTTTGTCAAAGAGGAAAAACCTGTGTTTGTGATTTGACTGAGATTTTTAACATGACACAATCAAAGCTTTCATATCATCTGAAAATATTGCTGGGCGCGAACTTAATTACTAAAGAAGTTAAGGGTACATGGAGCTATTATGATGTAAATAATCCTGAGTTAAATCAATTGTTGTCAGAAGAGCTTTGTTGTGTATTTAGAAAGAGCGGGGAAGGAAGCTGCAGTTAAATTTTAACCATTAAATCAAAATTTCTTGATGAATATCAATAAGGGGGAATCATTATGAAGTATGTTCATGTAGGGGTTAATGTAACCAATTTAGGGGAATCGATCAAATTCTATGAAAAAGTTTTTGGAGTGAAACCTGTAAAAGTAAAAACAGACTATGCAAAATTCCTGTTAGATAAACCGGGGTTGAATTTTACGTTGAATGTTCGTGATCAGGTACAGGGGAACCAAGTGAATCATTTTGGATTCCAAGTCGATACTTTAGATGAAGTTTTGAGACATAAGGAGCGGCTAGAAAAAGAAGGATTTTTTGCACGTAAGGAAATGAATACTACATGTTGTTACGCAGTCCAAGATAAATTTTGGGTTACAGATCCCGATGGAAATGAATGGGAGTTTTTCTATACCAAATCGAATAGTGATGACCAAAAACAAGATACTCTCTCTTGTTGTGTAACACCCGTGTGAAATTTAATTAAAAATTGTTAATGTACGGAGTTGTCAATTATAGATGTTCTATAGTTGGCAACTTTTTTTATGTAATCAAATAAGTCCGTCATAGTAGCCCAACGAATATGTCAGCAGTGAATCATCGCTTTACACTCATTGCTCTAGTAATCCATATTAGTATAAAAAAGGACAAAATTCCCTTGACAAATTACGACAAATACATTTGTTTTTTGAATTGTTACCTTATTTTATGCCAGATATATGAATATTTTGTCACATTGTAAGATATTCATATATTTTGTTATATTAACCAAGAGAGAAGGGAGGTCATATTAAGAACAGAGTTCGGAATATTGTGATTTTTCAAGTCGTGTGAAAAATAAATTATGGAGTGTGAAAGCTGTGCGAAAGGGCTTTATCCCTAGAACTTACATACTGAATATTAGGAAAACCCTCATGATATTTGCAGTCTTGTTATTGGTTACTGGAAATATGTTGACGGTTCTGCCAAATCATATTCACGCTGAAGATAAAACAGAGGTAACTCAAAATGCAGTTAATACTTGCCTGGCTCCGGTTGCACTGATTAACGGAAGCTTTGAGCAAGGTGCTGCCAGAGGAACTGCATATAATAATTCGGGTCTCTTTTATCTCGAATCCGAGGTACCTGGCTGGAAAACGACTGATGATTCCTCTGGTCAGAAGGCAATTGAAATATGGAATTATGAAAAGAACATTCCTGCAACAGTAAAAGGCTGGCCTTCTCCTCCTGATGGCAATCGGTGGGCGGAATTAAACGCTTTTGAGAATGGCATGCTGTATCAAGACGTGAAAACAACGCCCGGACAAACGATTTATTGGCGCTTATCCCATATGGGGCGGCAAGGTGTTGACACCATGCAGGTTCGCATCGGGGCAGCAACTAATAATCCATACAATACGGTGGTTCAAAAACAATTTTCTGATGGAAAAACGGCATGGGGAACTCATTCAGGCTCTTACACTGTTCCAGCAGGTCAAACGACAACGCGTTTCGGTTTTGAGGCGGTGAGTTCAGCCGGCGGAAGCTTAGGAGCCGGCAACTTTTTGGATGATATTTTCCTTGGCACAGAACCATGTGTAACTGCAAATAAGTCAGTCTCTCCACAGGGCGAGGTGCAACCCGGTGATGAATTAACATATGCGGTTCAAATCAAAAACCAAGGCGGAGATATTGCTTCTGATGCAAGCTTTTCCGATGCAATTCCAGAGGGAACTGAATATGTTCCGGGATCATTAAAATTAATTAATGGTTCGACAACAAAAAATTTAACTGATGCATCCGATAGTGATGAAGGTAATTTCGATGGTAATAAAGTAAATATTACATTAGGAGATTTACCTAATACGAACAACTTGCCTAATGGAATGACTGTACAGTTTAAAGTGAAAGCCAAGACAGGTTATGTCGGTAAGGAAATTTCTAACAAAGCGCAAATAGACTATGACAGTTTATTAACGAATACGAAAAAACAAACCGAATCAAACGAAGTAACAACTCCGGTTGTTTTTAAAGATCCTGTACTTGAATCAAAGAAAACGTCTGCAATTAAGGCAAAAGCGGATGGAAACCAAGATACGGATCATCCGGAAGTGGGAGATACGCTCCTTTACACGATACAAACACGGAATACTGCTGAAGACAGTCAGGTGAAAAACCTTTCAATTTCAGATGCAGTGCCAGAAGGCTTAGAATATGTTCCGGGCACTTTAAAAGTAGATGGTACATCGGTCAGTGATGCTCAAGATGATGATAAAGGCCAATATACAGACAGCAAAGTGTCAGGCAAAATTGGCGATGTGACGGATACTGAATGGCATAACGTTACCTTCGAAGCAAAAGTTAAGCCTGGTCAAGCAGGAAAGGATATTATCAATACGGCAAGCATTTCAGGAGACAATATAAATACTCCGGATAAGCCGAATAATGAAGTCAAAGTGTATCCTAGGAATCCTGACTTAGAGTCAAAGAAAACGTCAGCAATTAAGGAAAAAGTGGAAGGAAACAAATATCCTGATCACCCAGAAGTAGGCGACACGCTTCTTTACACAATACAAACACGAAATACTGAAGAAGACAGTGAGGTAAAAGCCCTTACAATCTCAGATGCCATACCAGAAGGACTGGAATACGTTCCAGGCACTCTGAAAGTAGACGGTACAGCAGTCAGCGATGCTCAAGACGATGACAAAGGTGATGTAACAGATGGCAAAGTGTCAGGCCAAATTGGTGATGTGACGGATACGGAATGGCATACTGTTACATTTGAAGCGAAAGTGAAAGCTGGCCAAGCTGGTGAAACGATTCAAAATACGGCTAGCGTTACTGGCAGCAACATCGACACACCAGATAAGCCGAGCAATGATACCGAGATTTATCCAAGAAAGCCGGATGTAGAATCGAAGAAAACCGCAAGCCTTCAAGCAAAAGCGGATGGCAATAAAGATGCGAAACATCCAGAAGTAGGAGATACCCTTCTTTATACAATCGAAACGAGAAACACGATTGAAGACAGTCTGCTGAAAGATCTCGTCATTTCAGATGAACTTCCGGAGGGATTAGAATACGTTTCAGGCTCACTAAAAGTAGACAATAAAGAAGTCAGTGACGCCAAAGACGACGATAAAGGTGATGTGACAAATGGCAAAGTGTCAGGCCAAATTGGTGATGTGACTGATACCGAATGGCATACTGTTACATTCGAAGCGAAAGTGAAAGCTGGTCAAGCCGGAGAAACGATTAAAAATACGGCTAGCATTACCGGCAGTAACGTAGACACTCCGGATAAACCGAATAATGAAGTAGAAGTTTATCCTAGAAACCCTGTCTTAGAGTCAAAGAAAACATCAAGTATTCAAGCAAAAGCAGATGGAAATAAGGACAAGAAAAAGCCGCAAGTCGGAGATACACTTCTTTATACAATCCAGACGAAAAACACAGTTGAGGACAGTCTGGTGAAAAATCTAGTCATCTCAGATGAACTTCCAGAAGGGTTAGAATATGTTTCTGGGACACTAAAAGTAGACAATCAAGCAGTCAGTGATGCTCAAGATGATGATAAAGGCGATATGACAGAAGGCAAAGTGTCAGGTGAAATTGGTAATGTGACTGACACTCAATGGCATACTGTTACCTTTGAAGCAAAAGTGAAAGCTGGCCAAGCAGATAAAGATATTGTTAATACTGCCAACGTTACTGGTGACAATATTGATAAACCAGATAAACCAAGCCATGAGGTCAAAGTTTCTCCAAGAAATCCAGTCTTAGAGTCAGAAAAGACAGCAAAGAATCTGGATGAAGAGAAAGAAAAGTATGAAGCAGGAGATACGGTTGTTTACACGATCAAAACAAGAAATACAGTTAAGGACAGTAAAGTAACTGATCTTGTCATCGCAGATAAACTGCCGGCAGGCTTAGAATATGTTCCTGGCACACTAAAAGTAGACAATAAAGAAGTCAGTGATGCCCGCGATGATGATAAAGGCGATGTGACAGAAGGCAAAGTATCAGGCCAATTTGGTGATGTGACTGATATGGAATGGCATACTGTTACATTTGAAGCGAAAGTAAAAGCTGGTCAAGCAGGTAAAAATATTGTCAATACGGCTAGCATTAGCGGTGACAATACTGATAAACCGGATAAACCAAGCCATGAGGTCAAAGTTACTCCGAAAGATCCAGTTTTGAATTCAGAAAAGACAGTAAAAAATCTGGATTCAGATAAAGAGAAATATGAAGCAGGAGATACAGTTGTTTACACCATCAAAACAAGAAATACAGTAGCGGATAGTAAAGTAACTGATCTCGTCATCTCAGACGAACTTCCAGATGGTCTGAAGTACATTGAAGGCAGTTTGAAAGTAAGCCATGATGGCAAAGGAAATGTTGAAAACGGTAAGGTATCTGCTGACTTTGGAGACGTCACTGACACTGAATGGCGGACTGTGACATTCCAAGCGAAAATTGAGTCCGGCTATGCGGAAAAAACGATTAAAAACGTGGCTACCGTTGACGGCGGCAATATCGACACACCGGATAAACCGGGAACAGACATCACAGTGGATCCGAAAGATCCAAAATTAGAATCAAAGAAAACAGCCTCCATTAAGGAAAAAGCTGAGGGAAATAAAGATGCGGACCATCCAGAAGTGGGCGACACGCTTCTTTACACAATCCAAACCCGAAACACGATTGAAGATAGCCTTGTCAAAAATCTTTTAATCTCAGATTCTCTTCCAGAAGGATTAGAATATGTTTCAGGAACATTGAAAGTAGATGGTACTGGGGTAAGTGATGATCAAGACGATGATCATGGATATTATGCCGAGGGTAAGACGTCAGGTGAGTTTGGCAATGTGACCGATACGAAGTGGCACTCTGTGACATTCGAAGTAAAAGTGAATTCTGGTCAAGCAGGAAAGGATATCGTGAACACTGCAAACATCAGCAGCGACAATATCAAGACTCCTGACAAACCAAGCCATGAAGTGAAGGTATATCCGCGAAATCCTGTTTTAGAATCTGAAAAAACAGTGAAGAACTTGGATTCAGATAAGGAAAAGTATGAAGCAGGGGACACGGTAGTCTACACCATTAAAACCCGAAACACAGTATCCGACGGTAAAGTAGAAAATCTGGTTATTTCAGATAAGCTTCCAGCCGGATTGAAGTATGTCGAAGGCAGCTTGAAAGCGAGCAACGGCGGAGAAGCAACAATCAAGGACGGCAAGATTACTGCTAACTTTGGCGATGTTACTGACACTGAATGGCGGACTGTGACGTTCCAAGCGAAAATTGAGCCGGGATATGCAGGCAAAACGATTACAAACGTGGCAACTGTAGAAAGCAGCAGTATTGATAAGCCAGATAAGCCTGAAGCAGAGATGAAAGTTGTATCGAAAGGCTCTGAAAAACCAAGCGATCCTGCTAAACCAAGCAACTCTGATCCTTCTGGTGAGCCAAGTAAATCAACACCAGAAAAAACAGGTGAAAAGACAAATACCGGAAATGAGCTTCCGGATACGGCGACAAACAATTATAATATTCTTCTTGTTGGTTTTGGATTATTGTTAATTGGATCAGTCCTCTGGTATTTTAGAAGGAAAAGAAATGCCTAAATGCAAATTATAAAAAAAGCGTTTCCTTTGTTCATCATAAGTGCCGGACTCATTTTCATAGGCTATGGAGTCTGGAAAGTGGTGGATACCAATCAAAAGACAGCAGAAGCTTTAGAAGAAGCTAAGCTGGCAGCGGGACATCCTGAAACTAGCAAGGAGCGAGAAGCAGAAAAAGCATCTTTTAAACCTAAGGTCGGGGAAGCTGTCGGTGTTCTTGAAATCCCAAAAATAAATGCAGAGCTTCCGATTGTAGAAGGGACTGACGCAGATGACTTGGAAAAGGGCGTCGGTCACTACAAAGAAAGTTATTATCCAAATGAAAACGGACAAATTGTGTTATCGGGACATCGGGATACCGTTTTTCGCCGGACGGGAGAACTAAAAAAAGGTGATCAATTAAAGATTACGCTGCCATATGGGAGTTTTCAGTATAAGATTGAGAATATGAAAATTGTCGATAAAAATGATACTTCCATTATTACGTTGCAGCATAAAAAAGAGGAGCTCATTCTAACTACGTGTTATCCGTTTTCATATATCGGCAATGCTCCAAAACGATATATTATTTATGGAAAACGGATTTAAAACAATTAAGAATCCCAAAGATTTAGGCTGGCGAGATATTCTCGCCAGCTTTTTTTAATGAGTAGTTGAGGGAAGTAACAAGAGAACACGCTTGTTTTTCGTATTTCGCTTTTTCAAATGTTTCACCCCAAGGGAAGAAATCCGCCGGGTTATGAACATGGAGAAGCAAGTTCTGGAACTTATCAGAGGAATTCATTTATTGGTTTACTGTTGGGGAACATATATATACCTTCTGTATATGGTCTTTAGAATAAATAAACCTATTATGGTATATTTAAATTAAGACTAAATATTCGAAATGAGGAATGAGATGAATACAAACAAAAAACATAAGCATTTAAAAATAAAAAGAGTACTGCAAGTCATAATGGTTATTATCGGAGGAATTATAGCGGCATATGGACTGGAAACCGTATTGATTCCAAACAGTGTATCTGATGGAGGGGTGACAGGACTTAGTATCGTTGGTTCACAGCTATTTGATTTGCCGCTAGGGGTTCTTATTGCAGCATTAAACATCCCGTTTGTCTGGTTAGGATATAAGCAAATCGGGAAAGACTTTGCATTATTATCCATTATCGGAATCGTATCACTTGCCGCTGGCACAATGTTTTTCCACCACACTCCAGCCATCATAGAGGGGGATACCCTGTTAATAACCGTTGTTGGCGGGATTATCCTTGGATTGGGAATGGGGTTAGCGTTACGTAACGGCGGCGCATTGGATGGAATTGATATGCTCGCTGTGCTGCTATCTCGAAAATTGCCATTTGGAACGAGCGATCTCATTTTATTCTTAAACCTTTTTGTGTTTATTTTTGTATCCATTGTATTTGGCTTACAAGGGGCATTACTGTCAGTCATTGCTTACTACATTGCGTCCAAAGTCATACATATCGTTGAGGAAGGCTTAAGTGGTTCTAAAACCTTTCAAATTATTTCAACCCAGCCTGAATTAATGGTAGAGACAATACGTGATCAGTTAGGCCGAAGTGCTACCTATAAAGAAGCTTATGGCGGTTTTTCCCACGAGAAATTTAAAGAAATCACATGTGTCATCAACCGCCTTGAAGAAACAAAACTAAAGGAAATTATTAATGAAATTGATAAAAATGCCTTTGTTACCGTATATGACGTAGCTGAAGTGAAGGGCAGTAATTTTAGAAGACATACGAGTCATTAGAGAAAAACAGAACTTCTAACCCAAAAGTGAGATACCTCAGAAATTTTATATTAAATTGTTTTTGTCTTCACGCTCAGAAAAAAAGGTAACCAGCTAGTCAGTATGTTAAAGTCTGTACTGGAATTCCATTGCCTCCTGTCTCGTATAATGAGAATAGGGGGCTTTTTTTGTATAAGGTTATGCTTAAATGGAGGGATTTATTTGAATATTGAACTGCAAGAAATAGATATGTTACAAGCGGATTCTGGTCCTTATGGGATAGCGGTCTCTCGTGAAGGAAATGTATGGTTTACTCAACATAAAGCAAATAAAATCAGTTGTCTTCATCAAAATGGAACAATCAAAGAATGTATTGTTCCAACTCCTGATGCACGAGTGCTGTGTTTGACCATATCTTCAATAGGTGATATTTGGTTTACTGAAAATGGGACTGATAAAATTGGAAGGCTTTCAGAAAAGGGCATATTTACAGAGTACCCATTACCCCATCCAAATTCAGCGCCATATGGAATTACTGAAGGTCTTCACGGTGATATTTGGTTTACTGAAATGAATGGAAATCGCATAGGGAGATTGACAGCAGAAGGGGTGATTCATGAATACGAACTGCCGAATAAAGAATCATATCCTTCTTTTATTACGTTGGGGCCCGATGACTCACTTTGGTTCACTGAAAACCAAAACAATGCGATCGGCAAGATAACCCAATCAGGAGAAATAACGGCATACCCAATCCCAACACCGGGAGCAGCGCCAGTAGGTCTTGCAAACGGAAATGATGGTGCCCTTTGGTTTACAGAAATAATGGGAAATAAAATAGGAAGGATCACGATGTCCGGCGAAATAACGGAATATGATATTCCTACACCAAATGCCCGGCCTCATGCTATTGCTGCGGGAGTCGAATCGGATTTATGGTTCACTGAATGGGGAGCAAATAAAATAGGAAGATTGACGAAAGAGAGAACCTTTGAAGAATATACAATCAAAACCTCTAATGGCGAGCCTCACGGAATTGGCTGTGACAAAGAAGGCAGTGTATGGTTCGCGTTAGAATGCAATAAAATCGGAAAGCTGCGTTTACTGAAATCAAGAGAAAGTGCTGAAAGAATTTAAAAAGCATACCAAGAACATAGTATGCTTTTTCATTTGCGTGAAACGCCATAATGTTACATGAATTGAAGTCTCGTCAATGTAGCTTTTCAACAGCTTAAGTACTTATAGCTCTTTTACCATGACCTTCTCGCCGTTAAAATCGAGCTCACCGTTAAATGTAAAGCCGAATTTTTGATACAGGCGCAAAGCATGAATGTTGCTCTCAAAAATGCTTAAATAAATTCTGTTACATGTATATAGCTCAGCAAGGTGATGAATAAGAGCTTCAAGCATAATGCTCCCTAATCCTTGACCTTGAAAACGCTCGTCAATGAAAAATCGGTCAAGCCACACTCTGCCGTTTTTATTTTCTTCATCAATCTCAGGAAACCATCCATACATAGCAAAACCGACTAACTCCCCTTTGTAATAAAGTCCAGCAGGTTTATAATACTGACATTCTGTTGCATCCTCTAGACATTGCTTGGTTGATTCTATATATGATATTTGGCTCTTGTGAACATGAAGAGACAGAATAGATTCACGATTCTCTTCAGTTACCGCCTTTATCTCAATACTCATAGCCATTCTCCTTTTTTCTCTTTTTCTGAAAAGGACAGAAGATTTTCAGATCAATAACGTTGTTACGCTTTCATCCACATCATGTAGTTTTACGAGGAACAATGAGTTCTGCAGTTAATCCCCTTACTTTACAATTTGCACAAAAACCTTAATTAAATACTTTTCATAGCCTTTAACTGATAGCTCATCTAACATCACTTCTTCGTAGAAAAAGCCTTGTAATTTTATATCTTTGCCGCGAGAAAAAGTTAACAATCTATCGTAAGTTTCTTTAATACGTGAATAACCGTCTCCGTGATACGCGGTTAAATATGTGCCTTTGTTTTGTACATAATGATAATGATTTAATGTTTTGTTCACTCTCGTATAAAGATAATCATAACTAAAGGCTTTACCGCTTATGATTTTCTTCGTATCCATCATCCAGCCTGGTGAATGATGGGCATCTAAATTGTGAGTGTTTACATACTTATTGTGATTGATCATGGAATTGTAAATGCTTTTATCTCCTGTAAAAGGCTCTGCTTCAGTTAATACTAATGCTTCTTCTTGCCTTTCTTCAAATAGAATAGCTGAACGATCTATTTCAGCTGCCTTCTTCGTAATTCTCGATTTCTCCGAGATTATTTTTTTCATTTTTTGAAGCTGTATAATCTTAGTGTCAAGTATTGATTCTTTACTTTCGAGAAGATAAATAAGTTCATCGGGGGATCTTTTGTTCAGATACTCCTTTATTTCCTTTAGTGGCATTTCTAATTCTTTTAGGGTTGAAATCACATGAAAAACATCGATTTGATTGATTGAATAATACCTGTAACCATTAGGAGCTTTCACTTCCGGAGAAAAAATTCCAATTCGATCATAGTGAAACAGTGTGTCTTTGCTTATCCCCATTAATTTGGCAAATTGCCCAGTCGTTAAATGAGTATGTAAATGTAAATCCATTAAAAATCTCTCCTTGACTATGGTGTTACACCACCCTTTATTATAACCAAGAAGGGCAGAGATGAGTACGATTTCGGAGTGGCTGCAGTCAAAATAGATTTCATTGATGATTCCGATCATTGTATAGCCTTGTTTGTTAAAAATGAAAATGTTGGAGGGAATAAACATGACAATCTTAGTTACAGGAGCTACGGGAACAGTAGGCGGGCACATTGTTGAGCTTTTAAATGGAAAAGGAGTTAAGGTGAAGGCGTTAACAAGGGCCATAAACAAAACAAATCTGCCTGCTGAAGTTCAGCTTGTCTCTGGAGATCTTGATCATCCTGAAACTTTACAGTCACATCTTTATAAAGTTGACGGTTTATTTTTAATGACACAAAGTGATCAATCAGACACTAAATTCTTGGCCAATCAAAGAATTGTGCAAATGGCTGAAAAAGCTGGCGTTAAAAAAATTGTGGCATTGGTGGATTATGAAGGAAACCCTATTGAAGAAGTAATTAAAAATAGCGGGATGGAGTGGACAATATTAAGGCCCGTAGAATTTATGAAAAATGTACTAAATGATTGGGCAGAATCTATTCAAAAAGAAGGATTTATCCGTACTGCATTCCCTGATAGTCTAAGCGCCAGAATCCATGAAGCTGATATTGCGGCTGTTGCAGTAAAATCTCTCACGGAGGAAGGCCATCATAAACAAACATATGATTTAACTGGACCAGAAGCATTAAACCCGAGAAATATGCTTAAACAAATTTCAGAGGTGATTCAAAAACCTATTGAGCTGATTGAAATGACAGTAGATGAAGTGAAAACAGAATGGAAGAGCAAAGGATATGACGAGCAGTTTATTGATTATTTCATCATTGAAATGGGAAAAAACCCGCCTGAACAAGTGTATACAGTTTTGCCGACAGTTGAACGGGTTTTAGGAGAGCCTGCCAGAACATTTGCCCCATGGGTAGAGGAGAATAGGCATCACTTTGAGTAGTCATTATACGGGGGCGTTTGAGAACATTGCAGGGGAGAAAGGTATCTATATTAAATAAATGATAAACAAAGGGTGACGAATCATGAGTTATGTATATCTGATCATTGCGGTGTTAGGCGAACTTACAGGAACGTCTATGCTGAAAGCTTCAGAGAGTTTTACTAAGATTGGGCCTGTTATTGGGGTTTTTGTGAGTTTTTTTATATCCTTTTTCTGTATTTCACTAGCTCTAAAAACGATTCCATTAAATGCAGCTTATGCCATATGGGCTGGACTGGGGGCAGTGGGAACCACACTGATTTCCATTCTCGTCTGGAAAGAGAAAATTAATTTTGCAAGCGGCATAGGAATTCTCCTCATTGTTGTGGGAGTAGTCGTATTAAATGCTTTCGGGCCAGGACATGGTGAAGCAGTCAGTACAGGTAAGTAAGTGTTGTGGTGAGCAGCTGAGGAGCTGCTCTTTTTTTATAAGACTTTCTTGCAATCACTAGGTGCTCATTCATGGTGAGTATCTTCTTTTTGATGAATGAACAGTAGATTTTCTGCGCATAAATCCAATTTTTCCGGAAGTTTCGGTAAAAAACGAAACTTTTAGCACTTTTATTTTACTTTATAATGTAAGCGGTTTCTTATGTAGTATACTTATACTATTAGTACATCATTTGAGTGAAACACAGGAAGGATAGAAAAACAGATGAGATACATGAATACTAGACAAAAAGACATTTTGTATCTGTTGTTATCTGAACCTGATGACTATTTAGTCGTGCAAGATTTCGCCGACAGGGTAAAGTGTTCTGAAAAAACGATCAGGAATGATCTGAAAACGATCGAAGGTTATCTGCATGAACATTCTCCTGCTCAGCTCATTCGCAAACCAGGATTAGGTGTCTATTTAAATATAGAAGAACATGAAAGGGCCCGGTTAACTCAACAATTAGGTACTGAACATTTTGGCTCAAAGCACCAGTCCGATGAAGAAAGAATTCTGCAAATCGCTTATCAATTATTAATGAACCCAAAACATGTTTCAGCAAAAGAAATTGCCGCTCAGCATTTTTTGAATAAGTCTTCCATCAAAAGGGATTTACATGAAATTGAAGAGTGGCTGAAGCGATTTGATCTCAAATTGGTGTCAAAGCAGCGGCTCGGTTTAAAGATTGAAGGAAATGAAAGAAATAAAAGAAAAGCCTTAGCCAGAATCTCTGATTTGATTGATAACCCAGAGTTTACAAGTCAATTTATCAAAAGCAAGTTCTTAAGTCATGAAGTGAAATGTGTGTCGAATGAATTCGAAACATTGCAAAAGCACCATTCTATCTATTTCACAGATGAAACGTTCGAGAATCTATTATTGCATACATTGCTGATGATACGCCGGATCAAAATGAAGCAGCCCATCTCGATTTCGCCAACAGAAATGGCAGCAGTAGAAAAGAAGATAGAATATCAATGGGCAATTGCATGTTTAAAACGGCTGGAAGCGGTTTTTGCCATCCGCTTCCCTAGAGAAGAAGCCGTATATTTAACGCTGCATATACTCGGCGGAAAAGTTCGTTTTCGATCTCGGGGAGAAGAAAAAAAGGTTCTGGAAAATCCCTTGCTTCCCATGGTTGTGCGGCATTTAATCGGTCGTGTATCAGAGCTAAAAATGCTTGATTTTCATAGTGATCAGGATTTGATCAACGGATTGAACATCCATCTCAATACAGTGCTAAACCGGCTGAATTATGATCTTTCTGTATCAAATCCAATGCTAAATGACATAAAAAAAATGTACCCTTATCTGTTTCATATGATCATTGACGTTCTGGAAGACATCAATCAAACGTTTGCTCTTTCTATTCCTGAGGAAGAGGCCGCTTATCTGACATTGCATTTTCAAGCTGCGGTCGAACGTTTGCACCACAGCAGCGAGAAGCGTAAAAAGGCAATCATCGTCTGCCACATGGGCATTGGAATGTCACAATTGCTGCGAACAAAAATTGAACGGAAATTTCATCAAATCGCTGTAAAGGCCTGTATTGCAAAAGCTGATTTAGCAGATTACACAACAAAACATGGGGACATAGATCTTGTCATTTCCACGATAGCGCTGGAACATGTGCCGATTCCTCATATAGTTGTATCACCGCTGTTGGAGCCTTCTGATGAGAAGAAACTAAGTGCATTTATGGATCAGGTTGACGAATCGCGACGCCAAACACAAAAAACGTTTAAGATGCTGAACAATACGACTCCTTTCTTAGTTTTTTTGCAGCAAGAGTCAGTTCATCGCTATAAGCTGATTGAACAAATGGCAATGGTTTTATACGAGAAAGGCTATGTGGAAAAGGAGTATGCCATTCATGCTGTGATGAGAGAAAAAATGTCGGCGACAAACATTGGGGCTGGCATTGCAATTCCTCATGCAAACTCTAAATTTATTAAACAATCAGCCATTGCGATTGCCACATTAAAAGAGCCGCTTGATTGGGGGGCTGAAAAAGTGTCGCTCGTCTTTATGCTGGCTGTCAAACACGAGGATCAAAACATGACAAAGCAATTGTTCCATGAACTGTCATATCTGAGTGAGCAGCCGGCATTCATTCATAAGCTGAGGAAAGAAACAAATGTTATGAGATTTTTATCTTATTTGAATTATTAAAAGCGGGGCTTTGATGCCCTGCTTTTTTTGCATATGGATAAATGCTGGTTTTTCCGGAATTAACGGTAAAAAACAGCGCTTTTACAAGCATGATTTTGATATACAGTTGTTACAGGCCTTATGATTCATACTTTAAAGGAGGACTCGTATGAAACTGTTAGCGATTACATCATGTCCGAATGGAATTGCCCATACATATATGGCGGCTGAAAATCTGCAAAAAGCTGCCGACAGATTAGGCGTCCAAATGAAAGTCGAGACCCAAGGCGGAATCGGAGTGGAAAATGAGCTGACCGGAGAGGAGATTCGTGAAGCAGACGCGATCATTATCGCGGCAGACCGCTCGGTAAACAAAGACCGGTTTGCAGGAAAAAAACTGTTGTCTGTCGGGGTTCAGGATGGTATCCGCAAACCGGAAGAATTAATTCAAAAAGCACTTAGCGGCGATGTGCCGGTCTACCGTTCAGCTTCAAATTCGGAAGCCGGCAATCAACAGGAGAAAAAACAAAATCCGATTTATCGTCATTTAATGAACGGTGTTTCTTTTATGGTTCCATTTATCGTCGTCGGCGGGTTATTGATAGCGGTTGCATTGACGCTTGGAGGTGAGAAAACACCGAAAGGCTTAGTCATTCCGGATGAATCTTTTTGGAAAACGATTGAACAGATCGGAAGTGCCTCATTCTCATTCATGATCCCGATTTTGGCCGGATATATCGCGTACAGCATCGCTGATAAGCCCGGGCTTGTACCAGGAATGATCGGCGGATATATTGCAGCGACGGGAAGCTTTTACGGCAGTGCAAGCGGCGCCGGTTTTCTCGGCGGCATCATCGCCGGATTTTTGGCGGGGTATGCTGCCCTTTGGATCAAAAAATTAAAGGTTCCAAAAGCGATTCAGCCGATTATGCCGATTATTATTATTCCAGTGTTCGCTTCACTAATTGTAGGTTTGGCGTTTGTGTTTTTGATCGGTGCACCTGTAGCGCAAATTTTCGAATCTTTAACGGTATGGCTGGCGGGTATGAAAGGTTCGAGCTCCATCCTGCTGGCATTGATTTTAGGCGCAATGATTTCATTTGATATGGGAGGCCCCGTAAACAAGGTGGCATTCCTGTTTGGATCGGCCATGATCGGAGAAGGAAACTATGAAATTATGGGACCGATTGCCGTTGCCATTTGTATACCGCCTATCGGCCTTGGGATTGCAACGTTTTTTGGAAAAAGAAAATTTCAGGAGTCGGAAAGAGAAATGGGAAAAGCATCATTTACCATGGGTCTCTTCGGCATCACTGAAGGAGCCATTCCATTCGCGGCACAAGATCCGCTTCGCGTCATTCCGGGGATTATGGCAGGTTCTATGATTGGTTCTGTGATCGCTATGATCGGCAATGTCGGAGACAGAGTAGCGCACGGCGGGCCTATAGTGGCAGTACTAGGCGCCGTTGATCATGTATTGATGTTTTTTATTGCAGTGATTGCCGGATCTCTTACCACCGCTCTTTTAGTTAATGTACTAAAAAAAGATATTCCGGTTTCTTCACCCGCCGGGCTGAATGAAGCTGCAGCATCGAATGACGTTCCGCAACAGCACAATGAAGCGGAAAGCAGACAGATGGAGAAGGCGGATATTAACAAGCTGACAGACATTATGAGTATAGATCTTATTGAACCAACATTATCAGGCGAAACCAGAGATGACATTATTGATGAAATGATTCAAAAATTGTCCCGCACAGGTATGCTGCATTCAGAGAGCGGTTTTAAACAAGCGATCATGAATCGCGAACAAGAGGGGACAACGGCGATTGGAATGAATATCGCGATCCCGCACGGGAAGTCTGATGCCGTCAAGAAGCCGAGTGTAGTGTTTGGAATCAAACGATCAGGCATTGACTGGAACAGTCTTGATGGATCAGAAGCAAAGTTAATCTTTATGATCGCTGTACCGAAAGATAGCGGAGGGAACCAGCATCTGAAACTGCTGCAAATGCTATCTCGAAAACTGATGGATGACAGCTATAGGGAAAGGCTGCTCTCTGTCCAGACAAAAGACGAAGCATACAAACTCCTGGATGAAATCATATAAAGCGGGGGAATTTTTCATGATGACTGAACCGTTATTTTTCAAGCCTGTTTTCAAAGAAAAGATTTGGGGCGGCACCGCTTTGGCTGCTTTCGGCTATGACATCCCATCAGAACGAACGGCGGAATGCTGGGCTTTTGCAGCACATCAAAATGGACAAAGTATTGTTCAAAACGGGTTATACAAGGGGCTTACGCTCAGTGAATTATGGGATCATCATCGGCATTTATTCGGACATCTGAAGGGGGACCGCTTCCCTCTTCTCACGAAAATTTTGGATGCCAATCAAGACTTATCCGTTCAGGTGCATCCGAAAGATGAGTATGCAAAAACGCGTGAAAAAGGAGAGCTCGGAAAAACAGAATGCTGGTATATCATAGACTGCCAAGAAGATGCAGAAATCGTTTATGGCCACAACGCAAAAACAAAGGAAGAACTGATCTCGATGATAGAAGGTGGAAAATGGGACAAGCTCCTGCGCCGCGTAAAGGTAAAACCGGGGGATTTCTTCTATGTGCCAAGCGGCACCGTTCATGCGATTGGGACAGGCATTCTCATTTTAGAGACGCAGCAGAATTCCGATACAACCTACAGATTATATGATTATGGCAGGAAAGATACAGAAGGCAATTTGCGCGAGCTCCATTTGGAAAAGAGCATAGAAGTGATAGACGTACCATTTGCGCCAGAGCAGCAAACGGTTCAATATAAACAAACAGATGATTTGCACATAGCCGTATTGATTGAGTGCCCTTATTTTTCAGTGGAAAAGTGGGAGTTAACAGGATCGGCAAGTTTAAAACAGCAAAAATCATTCCTTCTTGTCAGCGTCCTCGAAGGAGAAGGCCGGATAATCTCCGGCGAGCGTACATATGACTTTAAAAAAGGAGATCATATGTTGCTGCCTTACGGGTTTGGGGAATTCAAACTCACAGGGGATTCGGAGTGTATCGTATCTCATCTGTAAAATAAAACTTTATACCAGTTTCATTTTTTAAGATTGATATAAAGAACGAACCAAAGTGATCTCATTTTGAGCTAATTGAATGTTTCAATATAAAAACATACCAGCTGGTATCTTTTTTCATATTCACTCACTATGGACACCAATTCGATAGCTTCTTTTATCTTATCTGCAATTGGGAGTATGATGTCAGCAGATTAACTGCAGACAACAATCACGTTGCTAAAGACAACCTATAAAAGCTGCTTCAATTTTATATGGATAAAAAGAGAAGAAAACGAAATGTGTTTCTGAATGATTTGTTTGTAAAAAACAAGTTATCCTATCATAAACGCAGTTTTTTTTATTTCGTGGGCAAAATCATCTTTGAGCTGTCACGTTCGCTATTTCAAATGTTTCTTTCCCAAAACTGAACATTTGATCTGACAAGTTTTATAGGTAAGAATGTAAAGGATGATCTACATGAAATATGATAAAGTATTTTTTGTGTGATAGTTGATGAAGGAATATTTTGATAAGAGGTGTATTTATGAAGTTGGATGAATTTGCGATTGGACAAGTATTTCATACAAAATCTTTTAGGGTAACAAAAGAAAATGTAATGAGGTTTGCGGAAGAATTTGACCCTCAATATATGCATGTAGACGAGGAAAAAGCGAATAAAGGCAGATTTAATGGAATCATCGCTTCTGGCATACAAACGTTAGCCATTTCTTTTAAGCTTTGGATTGAAGAGGGGTTCTATGGCGACGATATTATCGCTGGAACAGAGATGAATCATATTAAATTCATAAAACCCGTGTATCCAGACGATGAATTGCATTCAGTTGTTGAGGTGGTAGATAAGAAACCAAAGAAAAGTGGAACGGGAATACTTACTGTATTGATATTTACTTATAATCATAAAGAAGAAAAAGTATTCGAAGGTGAGTTATCAGTATTGATTAAGCAATAAATAATGTAATAGTAAAGGTTTTTGATCACCAATTGATCAAACGATGAGAGTATAATTAAGATATGCTTTTTTTGGACTTACAATGTTAAGAGCTCATCTTAGAAAAAAACATACCAAATACGATTGGTATGTTTTTTTATTCATTCATTCATGTCATGACATGAAGCAGGGTACCGACCGATACCGTACATCAAGACAGAAAAGGAAATTAGAACTTTTTCATCTCCTTTAACATCTTTATTTTGCTTCCTTTTATGTAGGTGAAACATACCCCGCTGACAGTCACCATTCCGCCTAGCAGTGAAATAAGTGAAGGCATTTCCCCTATCCACATCCAGGAAATCACCATCGTCAAAGCAGGTGTTACATAAAGTGAAATCGTTGCTTCAGAAGCACCGACGATTGAAGTTACATATGCAAGCGCAAAGTATGGGATGACCGTCGGGAATAAACCTAAGTAAACGATAGACAATGTGGAGTTCATTGAGGCGTTTAAAAACTCCCCACATAGGCCTGGAAGAAAAACAAGCATTGGTAAGGCTGCACCCCAAATCGTGAACGTTACAAATGGAATAAAACCATACTTTTTTATATAACGGGCTTGAAAAACAAAATAAATACTCTCTGCAAAAGCTGCCAGCAGAATGAACAGAATTCCTTTCATTGAAAGCGCATGGTCTCCTGTTCCTAATGAAATAAATGACACACCCAATAAACTAATGATAGAGCCAATCCATTTAGAAAAACCAAAATGTTCACCAAAAAACAGGCGAGACAACACCGCAGAAAAGATTGGTGCTGTGGTTACGAGTAAGCTTGCAATCCCGGCACTAACTGTTTTTTCACCCATATTAAGCAAAATGTGATAGAGTGCAAAACCTAAAAACCCTAATAATAAGATGACAGGGATATCTTTCATGTCAGGTAAGCGAATTTTAGTCAGCACAGCAAAAAGTAACAATGCCATAGATCCGATTAACAAACGAAATAAAGCAAGGTGTTCGGGTGTGTAATATTCCAGACCTACACGAATTCCCGGAAAAGCTGATGCCCACAAACCGATCATAAGACTGTAAGATATGATGAGTTGCACAGTTTTCTTTTTCATGATCTTCACTCCTTCTTTACAAAAACCAACCAGTTATTTAGTGTGTTTTATACTAATAGAGATTTGATAAAATGGCTTCAACCAGTTACACAATTTTTGACCCAACCACTTTAGTTGAAGGAGACTGCTTTTGATGAGCGTTACAGAAGAAAAAACGGTTAGAAAGCTTCCTAAGTACTTACAAATCATTGATTATATAAAAGAGAAAATAGGAAATGGAGAGTGGCCGATTGGAAGTAAGATTCCAAGCCAGCGAACGCTTGCAAAAGACTTTCATGTAAATCGAAGCACGGTTATCACAGCATTAGAGGAATTGATGGCAGATGGGTTGATTGAAGGCAGAATGGGCAAAGGGACAGTTGTCATCAACAATACTTGGACACTGTTGGCTAAGAATTCTGCACCCAATTGGGAGAAATATGTAACTTCGGGAATCCAGCAGCCAAGCCGAAGAATTGTTCAAGAGATCAATAAATCAGAATCAAATTCTGATCTTATACAGCTAAGCAAAGGAGAACTTTCAAATGAGATTTTTCCTTTGTCTGCTATGAAAGAGATTATGGGCAAGGTATCTCAAAACATAGAGGCGTTCGGATATGAGGAACCAAAAGGATACTTGCCTTTAAGAGAGGCATTGAGTGATTATTTAAAAACAATAGGGATTCAGGCTTCACCTTCATCCATTCTTATAGTTTCAGGAGCACTGCAAGCCTTACAGCTTATATCAATGGGACTTTTGCAAAGAGGTTCAACGGTTTTTCTTGATCAGCCATCTTATCTTTATTCATTACATGTATTTCAATCAGCCGGAATGAATCTGACCGGACTTCCTATCGATAAAGAGGGGCTTTTGCCAAACCATATTCATATGACAAAGGAGGAACGGGGAAGAGCCATATTATATACAAACCCTTGTTTTCAAAATCCGACTGGTATCTTAATGTCAGAAGAGCGGCGGAAAGAAATCCTTGCAGCAAGCGAAAAAACGCAGCTTCCCATTATTGAAGATGACATATATCGTGAGCTGTGGATAGATGACATTCCGCCATACCCTATTAAAACAATAGATAAAAACGGCCATGTGCTATATGTAGGAAGTTTATCGAAAACGCTAAGCCCGGGCTTAAGGATTGGATGGATAGTCGGGCCAGAGCCAGTGATTGAACGTTTATCTGACATTAAAATGCAGACAGATTACGGATCGAGTTCGTTGTCTCAAAGAGTAGCGGCGGAATGGTTTACATCTGGCCAATATCAGCGGCATTTAGAACGGGTGAGACATCAATTAAAGATAAGAAGGCAATTTGTTACGAGCGCTTTAGAAACCAATATGAAGAATGCAGCTGTTTGGACTATTCCTAAAGGGGGATTCTTTATCTGGTTAAAAATATTGCCCTCGATATCTATGAAATTACTTTATAAAAAAGCCTTAACAAAAGGGATTCTTCTCAATCTTGGCAGTATTTATGCACAGGAAAAAGGCAATTATATTCGCTTGTCATACGCTTATGCATCCCTTGAAGATCTCCAAAAGGGAATTTATGAATTAAGTTTGATCATTAAGGAACTGGCAAGTAAATAAAAATGCATTCAATGTTGATAGATAGGTTCTTAGAAATTATAAGATGAATATGTAGAGTGGTGGGTGTCTCCTCATCTTACTGGCTATTCTAAAAAGCTCAGAACTCGTTCATTTATTGTTTCAGACTGTTCCAATGATAAAACATGGCCCGCATTTTTGATGATTTCTGCTTCAATTCCAGGCACTAATAAAGATGCGCGCTGTAAGGCTGAATGCGGATCATAAATGACTTCATGTTCACCTAGTAATAATAGAATCGGGACTTTTACTGATTTTAATTCTTCGTCGGTGAAAACATACGGAAATCCGTCGGCTTTAGGGGTTTGCTGTCTTGCTCCATCCTGCCACATAACTCCTGCATGAAACTGCTTCACAAAAAGTGGATGTAACACATTGCGATCTATCATCATCCACTTTAAGAAACTCTCAACTCCATTTGGTTCTGTGAGACTAAGCGCATATTTATAAAAATCGTGATGAAATGGTAAAAATGTTTCCGCTGGGCTAAGAAGAGTTGCACTTTTTACTCTCTCTGGTGCACGTAAAATAAAATTCATAGTATGAAGTCCGCCAAGTGAGAGTCCGATCATGTGAGGCTTTTCGACCCCTAGATAATCAAACACATCAAGAAGCCAATCGGCGTAACCCGTTCTTGTACCACATAAATCTGCAGGAATACTTTTATTCTTATCACCTATGATATCGATTGCATAAGTTCGGTATTTGCTACTCCAATCCGCAATGTTGGGATACCACATCGTGGAGCTAAATAGTGCCCCGTGAAGCAATACGAGTGGCGGCGCATTCTCTGGTCCGCTTGCAATCACATGCGTTTGACCGAAACGAGTGGATACATAATATGCTTTGTAGGGAACTGGCCAAAGACCAAGGCTTTCATCATAAGTTTGAAAATAGTGAATGCCATTGTCACTTAATTGGGGAAAAATTGGTGAATGGTTTGACATGCAAATTTCCTCCCGTCCTTTTTAAAAGAATGTATTGTTACGTGCAGAAAAGTAAAGTAATTGATTATAACAGAGATATTTACAATATAATACAGTTTTCGTTTTGCATCAAATACTAAATGAAATTGGGGATAAATAATTTGATACAGAAGCCTAAGAATACATATAACAGAAATCAATCGTTTCCGAGAAAGTCGCAGTGCTTTAACAAACATGCAACAAATACCTTTAGAAACGTTAAGAACAAACCTTATCAGGCTGAAGTATCATACTGAATCATGGTGAGAGCTCTTTACAGAAGTGTCGTTAAAAGAGGGGAATTCTTTTACGGATAGAATAAAAGAGGGAAAGTGATAGGAGGGTACAGTTTGCAGGAGATAAAAAAAGAACAATATAGTAAAGTCAAAACATTGATACATCATAAAGAAACATGTTGCCCGACATTTGTTTATTCAATATTAGAACAAACAGTTCCGGGAGTTGTTTATGCAGATGATCAATCGTTTCTGATAGGAACCAGCTCAGGAATTTATTATGTTGCAGGGGATGAAAGGAATCAAAATGTTAATGAATTTATCGTTGAATTATACAAAAAGAGAACCAAATCCCAAAAAAGATTTACTCTGTTTTCTCCCAATCGCTCATGGGACAGCGTAATAAAAACTGTACTGCATGATGAGTTGAATCAAATGATGCGATATGCGTTTTTTCAACAAATTTCTGCCAAAAAGGCTTTTCAGCTTCCAAAGGGGGTTACATTAAAAAGAATAAATGAGGATATCATTTCAAGCAGCACTGAATTTCAAAAAGCTTATTATGAGGAATATTGGGGTTCAGTCTCGAATTTTTTAAAAAACGGATTTGGATTTGCTGTTTTGTATGACAATTATGTTGTCAGTGAGTGCACTTCTATATTTCTAGGTGGCGATCGTGCAGAAATGGATATCTATACTCACGAAGAATATAGAGGGATGGGGTTCGCTTATATTGCTGGGAGTAAGTTTATAAATGATTGTCTCGAAAACGGCGTCAGCCCTAGCTGGGATTGTGATGTCAGCAACAAATCATCTATTCATTTAGCAAAAAAACTAGGATTTAAGATATCAACCAAATACTCCATCTTTTTTAAAAAATCAGGTTAAAAAAGACCCTTCCAAGGAAGGGCCTTTTCTTGAGCACCAAGCTGACGGAGAATATCATGCTTATTCACATGAACTCTTTTCGCCATCATCCGGCACTAGTACATGAGATGACATGCCTTTTTCATGAATAAAGCCTTTTAATTCTTCTCTGGATAATGCCCAATGGTTGACAGTCTCCATATCAATGAAATCCCTTTATATAAAAGCTTTATCAAAAGGGATTCTTCTCAATCTCGGCAGTATCAATGCTCAGGAAAAAGGGAATTATGTTCGCTTATCATATGCTTATGCATCGTTTGAAGACTTCAAAAGGGGATTTATGAATTGGGTTTGATGATTAAAGAATTGGCAAGTAAGTAAGGTGAAAGAAAAAAAGTTGGAGCCGGGCTAAAAGATCACACACCAAACATATAGGTTCTTATGAAACAAGCGGTGATGGCACAACTATTAACATCTGCTTCAGTGGAAAATTCCATTATTTTTTAAAAACTGTTGACATTAGAACATCCATATTTTATTATTATCTCATATTCAAGATATTTTAATTCGAGATAAATAGCCATGACCAAGCGTAAACCTGCTTGTATATAGAATCTCAATCCTTCTAATGTGATTTTTTTAAAAATAATATCTCGAATTCGAGATAAAAGAGGAGTGGCGTAAATGGCTGAATTTTCACAGCTAGTCAAAGAAAGAAGATCTGCAAGCAACTTCCTATCAGATCATCCAATCACGAAAGAAGAACTTAATGAGATGTTTGAATGGGTTGCATTGGCTCCATCGGCTTTTAATTTACAGCATACAAAATATGTGACGGTTCTAGACCCGGATGTAAAAGAAAAGCTGAAACAGGCCGCAAACGGACAATATAAAGTGTTTAGCTCATCTGCGGTTCTTTTGGTATTAGGAGATAAGCAGGCATATCAGCAAGCGGCTGACATCTATGAAGGATTAAAGGTGTTGGGGGTGCTAAATAAGCAAGAGTATGACCACATGGTTCAAGACACCGTTTCATTTTATGAAAGCAAGGGAGAACAATTTAAGAGGGATGAGGCGATAAGGAATGCTTCACTTTCTGCGATGATGTTTATGCTGAGTGCTAAGGAAAAGGGCTGGGACACCTGCCCTATGATCGGCTTTGATGCTGAAGCCGTGAAACGGATTTTGAATATAGATGATCAATTTGAGGTTGTCATGATGATTACAATTGGGAAAGAAAAAATAGAGAGCAGAAGGCCGCGCGGTTACCGGAAACCTGTGAATGAGTTTGTTGAGTATATCTAAATGAACATGTGAAGGAGCGGGTAAAAATGGCTAAAAAAATGATGGGAATACATCATATTACAGCAATTGTCGGTCACCCTCAAGAAAACGCAGATTTTTACGCAGGAGTCCTGGGACTTCGATTGGTCAAACAAACTGTCAATTTTGATGATCCAGGTACGTATCATCTTTATTTTGGAAATGAAGGCGGGAAGCCGGGAACAATCATCACCTTCTTTCCGTGGGCAGGAGCCCGCCAAGGCATCATTGGGGACGGTCAAGTTGGCGTGACTTCTTATGTCGTGCCGAAGGGAGCTATGGCTTTTTGGGAAAAGAGACTTGAAAAGTTCAACGTTCCATACACCAAAATCGAGCGTTTTGGAGAACAATATGTAGAATTTGATGATCCGCACGGTCTACACTTAGAAATCGTGGAAAGAGAAGAAGGAGAAGCCAATACGTGGACGTTTGGAGATATAACACCTGATGTTGCCATTAAAGGCTTTGGCGGTGCAACCCTGTTATCAGCACAGCCTGATAAAACCGCTGAGCTATTAGAAAATATCATGGGACTGGAACAAGTCGGCAAGGAAGGAGACTTCGTTCGTTTTCGTTCTGCCGGTGATATCGGAAATGTGATTGACCTTAAATTAACGCCTATTGGCCGCGGACAAATGGGAGTCGGCACGGTGCATCACATCGCTTGGCGTGCTAGCGATGACGAAGATCAATTAGATTGGCAAAGATATATTGCTTCTCACGGATACGGTGTGACTCCTGTTCAGGATAGAAATTATTTTAATGCGGTTTACTTCAGAGAACATGGGGAAATCCTGTTTGAAATCGCAACTGATCCGCCGGGCTTTGCTCATGATGAATCACCAGAAACAATGGGTGGAAGGTTGATGCTGCCTGTGCAGTATGAACCGCATCGAACACAAATTGAACAAGGGCTGCTGCCGTTTGAAGTGAGAGAGTTAGACGGATTGTAATAACGCATGAAGAGAAATAAAGAGACATATATTCAACAGATGACCGCTGGAAGTTACTGGAGGTAAATAACAAGACGTGCTCCCTTTCAGCACATCATGTTACATCAAAAATAAGGAGAGATAAAAATGGAAGATGCAGGACTATTGCTTATTCGTATTATGATTGGTGTGGTGTTTCTGTTTTATGGATCACAAAAAGTATTCGGCTGGTTTGGCGGTTACGGGATTAAAGGAACCGGACAATGGTTCGAGTCAATTGGGGTTAAACCAGGTAACGTCGCGGCCGCTATATCAGGTCTTGGGGAATTAGTAAGCGGAATTTTATTTATTTTAGGTGTATTCCTCCCGCTTGGAGCTGCTATCATAACGATCATTATGTTAGGTGCTATCGTAAAAGTCCATGGAGCGAAAGGATTTGCGAATGGCGCCGGCGGTTTTGAATATAACGTGGTGCTGATTGCAGTCTCCATCGGGGTTGCACTCATCGGTTCAGGGGCTTACGCTTTGCATTTTTAATACGAAAGTATGTAAGAACAGTTACTGGCAAGCGGTAACTGTTCTTTTGTTTTGCCATTCTCATGCAAACTTGCAGGTACCCTGCAAAGCAAAAAAGCGGATATCATAAATATAAATGTGTATAGTGAATGATACGTATCGATGCTTGGTCATGAAAAACAGGCCAATTTGAAGGAGTAAATGGATGAAAGAGATGACAGAATTACATTCATTAGATGCTATAGAGCATTTTATTAAGCAGCATCAATTCAGTTTTATCTATATATCAAGACCCGGCTGTACAGTATGTCATGCTGTTCTGCCGCAGCTTAGAATATTATTGGATCAGTTTCCAAACATCACATTGGGGCATATCAATGCTGACGATGTAGAAGAGGTTGCCGGCAGATTTTCGGTCTTCACCGTCCCCGTTCTTCTTTTATTTATTGAGGGTACTGAATTTCTGAGAGAAGCGCGTTTCGTGCATTTTGAACAGCTGGAGCAGAAATTAAAAAGAGTTTATCAATTATATGAGGAATAAAATGTGCAGCTAAACGAACATGGCTTCAAGTCATGTTCGTTATGTTTTTATGAAGGAAGCAGATGGATATGAAATTCATTGACATAAAATCCAAATGCATGAAATAATACTCATAAGTAATGTTACTGAAAAATATCTTTTTGTGGAGGCTGATCCGATGTGAAAAGCAGAAAAGGACGTAAAGGGGAGGAGAGCCGGAAACGATTGCTCAAAGCTGCTGCACATGAATTTTCGATTCGGGGATTTCATGAAACGAAGGTAAGTGCCATTGTGAAAAGAGCTGGACTGACGCAGCCTTCCTTTTATCTGTACTTTCAAAGTAAAGAAGCCATCTTTGAGGAGTTAATCAACGATTTCCACTCTCGCTTAAGAAAGCTGACAGAATCACTTCTCTTGGAAACCGGATTACATGCGAACGATGTAACAAACGGAGTGCTCTCTGCTGTGGAAGCTGTTTTTCAGTTTCTGGCGGAGGACAAGGATTTAACAAGGATCGGTTTTTTTCTCAACCCAGAAGCGAAACAATTGAAACAAGATGTCGCGATGGTTTTGAAAGACAACTTAGAAGCAGAACAGCGCCTTGGCTATTTTCGTTCCGAATTGGAAATGGAAACCGTGGTGGAATGCTTGATCGGCATGATTGAACATTTGACCGATTCATATTTGTTAACCGGAATCAAAGATCCGGCAAGTCTCGCAGCGCAGGTTGTCAATCTCTTAATATACGGGATGCTTCCAAAAGGGAGTGACGCAAGATGATATCTATGATCATGAAAGTCGGTTTGGCAGCTTTTATGCTCGTGGGAGGCTTCATAAAGGTGTTCCGCGTGCCCTTTCAAGTGGAGCATTGGCGGCATTATCAATATCCGTTATGGTTTCTGACTGTTACTGGTATTCTTGAAATAGCGGGGGCATTTGCTATGACAGCGGGAATTTGGAATCGGTATGCAGCATTTGGGGCAGGCGTCCTGTTTGTCGTTCTCATGGCGGGAGCGGTTCATGCGCACATTGTTCGAGCGCGCCAATCAGTACTCATGACGATCCCTGCAATGATCTGTTTGATTGTTTCTATCATTATAATCATTTGGGAGTCCACGTAAGCTATTCACTTAACAAACCAATTTGCAGGAGACCTCCTTCTCTTATCGAATAATAGAAAATAGATCTTCATTTGTACGTTATTCGTCCGGCACCAGCTGGACTTTTTTCATAAAGGAGGAATACAGGATGGCGTTAACTTTGGAAGACATGACTGTGGAGGAGTTCGAAGCATTTCGAGGGATGTCCGTGCAAAATTATGCGAAACAAAACATACAATCGGGAACTTGGACGGAAAAAGAGGCGTTTGAGAAATCGGAACAGGCATATGAGAAAATGATTCCGAATGGACGAAACAGCAGCAATCATTTCTTTTGGAACATCACAAATGAAGAAGGGGAAAGGATGGGCTGGCTCTGGCTGTATGCTGATCCGCTTCATCCGCAAAAGGAAGCGTTTATCTATTCCTTTGGATTGTATGAAGCCTTTCGCGGTAAAGGGCTGGCTCAATTGGCGCTTCAAAGTCTGGATGAAAGAGCAAGAGAGCTTGGGGCGGAAAGACTTGCTCTCCATGTGTTTGCACATAACGAGACAGCCGTCTATCTTTATCAGAAGATGGGATATGCCATGACCAATATACGTATGCGGAAACAGCTGTGCTGATAATAGCTGCTTACTTAAGCGGTTTCCCAAACACAATATGCCAATGCAGATGTTTAGAGTCCTGGTAAGCTCCTAAGTTAGTGATCACACGGCATGCACCTTTTTCTTCCGTCACTATGGAAGCGACCTTTTGAATGACACCCATTCACATCATGGTCGTTCTCTTCCAGGGTGATCATGAGGAGATATGTTTCTTCGGGACAGCCACAATATGGACTGGATAAAAAGGGTTTGTATGATAGTAAGCCAATACGTTATCTGCCTCTAATACCTTATTTGCTTCGTTTTGCCGCTAAATACGTCATCACAGTAAAAGTCTTCAGTCATATGATCCATCCTCACTTTATTTCATTTTCTCTTCTGCTTTTCTTCATTACCTCTCTTCTATATATGAGAAGTTTCCATCTGAACGATCAGGGGCCGCACACCCTTGGTATTTTTTTGCCCCTGAACCCTTAGTCATTGCAGGCTTAATCGACGGCTAAAGGAGAGGTCTGCTTTACACACAGCAAAAAAAGATTGACCTCAAAAATGTAAGGGGTTACAATTGAAACCAGTTAGGAAAGACTTTCCCTATATTAAACGTATTTAGAAATATTTTTAGGGGTTATTTTTTATTCTATAATGATATTAAAGAGAAAGACTTTCCTTATTTTCGCAGAATGGGAGTGGTACTGATGGGGAATGTACAGGTTGGGCTATTAGGTGCGGGACGGATGGGAGCTTTTCACGGAGAAAGTATTGCGTTCCGTGTGAAAGGAGCAGATTTGTATGCGGTTGCAGATCCGGTTCCGGGGAATGCAGAAGCATTTGCAAAAAAGCTCGGCTCAAATATTAAAGCGTTTACGGATCCGTTAGACATGCTGGAGCATCCGGCTATTGATGCGGTCATCATTGCGTCGCCAGCAAGGACGCATGCCGCAAACATTATTGCAGCAGCAAAGAAGGGGAAAGCTGTATTTTGCGAGAAACCGATGGCTGTTACGCTGGAAGAAGCGGATGAGGTCATCAGAGCAGTAAATGAAGAATCTGTTCCGCTCCAGGTCGGTTTTAACAGACGTTTCGCTAAAGGCTTTCGCAGTGCATATGAAGAAATCCGTGCAGGAAAAATCGGCACACCACAGTTAATGCGTTCCATCACAAGAGATCCGGCACTCGGCGATCCGACTTCAATTCCTCAATGGACGATATTTTTAGAGACGCTGATTCATGATTTTGATACCTTACTCTTTCTCAATCCAAATGCAAAGCCAATTGAAGTCTATGCCGCGGCCGATGCTCTTGTCAGACCTGATTTTAAAGACAAAGGATTTTTGGATACTGCAGTTGTCACGATCAAATTTGATAACGGAGCGATTGCAACGGCGGAAGCGAATTTCCAAGCCGTTTATGGATATGATGTCCGCGGAGAAGTGTTCGGATCTGAAGGCATGCTGACCATCGGAGATATCCGCCATACAAACATGACAAGGTATAACAAAGACGGAGTCAGCTACAACACGATTCGCTACGATCAGGACTTATTATTTGATGCTTATGTTGATGAGTTACAATCATTTGTGGATGCCGTTCGAAATCATAAGCCAACCTTAGTTACAGGCGAAGATGCGCGTGCAGCACTTGCCATTGCCGCAGCTTGTATAGAATCTTGCAAAACGAAGCGGCCTGTTACACTAAAAAACGGAGTGCCGCAAACGGTTTGAGTTTTTGATAGAAGAAGCTCCTTTTTAAAAAGAAATTCTGGTAAGCATTCGTTTATACTAGAGAGGATCTATTTTATAAAGGTGGCCTTCTTATGAAAACAACCATTTATGATGTTGCTAAGGAAGCAAACGTTTCAATCTCTACGGTTTCAAAGGTTCTTAATAACACCGGCAATATAAGTGAAAAAACGAAAAATAGAATTTGGAAAGTGATTGAGGAGCTTCAATATCAGCCAAGTGTTGTGACTTCAGCGAGAAAAATGATGAAGACCATCGGACTGCTCATTCCTGACATCGCCAATCCGTTTATGGCCGAACTGGCCAGAGCCGTGGAGGACAGCGGCCGTAAAAAGGACTTCAGTGTCATCATATGCAGTACGGACAATAATTCGCTGAGAGAAGAAGAATATATCACCATGCTGAAGCAAAAGCATGTAGACGGCATTATTGTGGCGACGGGTCTCAAAAACAGTCAGGCGATACGCGAGCTAATTGAAAGCGACATGCCGGTTGTCATGCTGTCGAGAGATATACCGCATCTGCCTGTAGACAATGTAGTGGCGGATGATTTTAAAGGGGGATACGAGGCAGCTGTCCATTTAGCTCATTTAGGGCATACAAATATAGCTGTCATAGCAGAAAAGATTAACAATGCATCAATCAAAAATCGTGTCATCGGCCTTAAAGAAGGACTGCGGGTTTCAGGAATCCAAATCGATGAATCAGCTATTCTGGACTGTCCATATGACTTGTCAGCCAGTAAAGACATCAGTTTAAAGCTGCTTAATCAAAAACATAGGCCGACGGCTGTCTTTGTGACGACTGAGCTGCTTGCTTTAGGCGTTTTGCAGGCTGCAAGGCAGCTTCATATTTCTATTCCTTCATCCCTTTCTCTAATTGGGTTTGACAACAGCATCCTTGCAAAGATCAGTGATCCCCAATTGACGACTATCGCACAGCCGACTGAAGAAATGGGAGAAAAGGCAATTGAACTGCTGATGGACGGCATGGCCGATTCAAAACAAAAGAAAGTGATACAGCGCGTGATGCTGTCTCCTTCATTAATCGTGCGGGATTCAACGGCTTCACTGTTATGACCCTGTATTTTGGGGGATCTTTCTCTTAAACGAAGGGATCTCCCCTACTTAAACGTTAAATACAATCAGTCGGAGGTGTCTTGATGACATCCAAAAAGGCCTATATCAGTCTTATTTATTTTTTCGGGGCATTAGGAGGTTTGCTGTTCGGGTACGATACGGGTGTAATATCCGGCGCGCTGCTGTTTATTAGAGAAGACATGGAGCTGACTCCATTTTTAGAAGGATTGGTTGTCAGCGGAGTACTGATTGGCGCTTTAGCCGGGGCAGCCTTTTGCGGAAGATTTTCCGACCGCTATGGCAGGAAAAAAACAATCATCTGGCTAGGTGTGCTTTTTACAATTGGAGCCATTGGAACAGGCTTAGCTCATAATATCGGAATATTATTACTATTCAGAATAGAATTAGGTGTAGCAGTTGGAGGAGCTTCGGCAATTGTTCCTTTGTATCTGTCAGAAATGGCGCCTGCCGCGATCAGAGGCAGAATCGCTTCATTGAATACATTGATGAATTCTTTCGGAATTCTCATGGCGTATATTGTAAACTTTGTTTTTTCATCTTCGGGCAGGTGGGATCTGATGCTTCTATTAGCAGTGATTCCCTCCTTCATTCTCATGGCCGGCATGTTTTTTATGCCTGAAAGCCCGCGATGGGTGCTGCAGAAAAGAAGTGAGGATGAAGCACGCCATATTTTGCTTCTGACGAGAGATCCGAGAACAATCGATGCTGAGATCCGCAGTATGAAGGAGATTAAGACGAAGGAACGTGTTTCCATATCAACATTATTATCCCCGGCAATCAGGCCGATCTTATTCATAGGTATTGGGGTCGCCATCTTTCAGCAAGTAATAGGCACGAATACGATTATTTATTATACACCGACCATCTTAGAAAATGCGGGGTTCGGCGCTTCCAGTGCCATTGCAGGAACCATTGGCATCGGCATTATCAATGTCTTATTTACGATCATCGGCTTGCTGCTGATTGATATGATAGGGCGAAGAAAGCTCATGCTGATCGGCAATGTCGGAATGTCTTTGGCACTTGGTATTTTGGGCATCAGTACGCTGTTCTTTCATGCACCCGATTGGCTGCTGTTATCCTGCTTATGCTTGTTTATGGTAGCGTATTCAGCGAGCTGGGGAATGGTCGTTTGGGTTGTGCTGGCTGAAATTTTCCCGTTGCAGGTCAGGGGAACGGCGCTGGGAATTGCTAGTACCTGTCTGTGGCTGGCAAATATTGCAGTGTCGCTGTCCTTCCCGCTGCTTTTAGATCTGATAGGTACAGGTGCTTTATTTCTCCTGTACGGCGCCATTGGTGTACTTGCCTTTCTCTTTGTTTATCAATATGTGCCGGAGACAAAAGGCAAATCATTGGAACAGATTGAAGGAGAAATTATGTCAAAGAATACAGTTTCATCTTTCTAAAAGGGGGATTTCAATATGGGAAGAGAATATGGGTTATGCTTATGGACTTTCGGCAGCATTCCATTTGAACAAAAATGCCGGCTGGCTGCAGAAATCGGAGTAGATGGGGTTGAGGTCGAAGGGGATATTTCGCTGAATCCGAAAGACATTGCCGAAACATTGGCTGCTCATCAAGTAAAGGTTTTATCGGTAACGCCAAGGAATGTGGATATTTCAAGTGCGAATGAAGAAGTTCGTTCAAAGGCTGTGCAGTATTTCTTAGATTTACTGGATTGGGCTGTGGATTTAGGGGCTCCCCGTATCTGTCTTCACGGCGATGTCGGTAAAGTGAGAGGGAGCGGTGATGATGCGCGGGATTGGAGTTTATTGGTCGAAGGCGCTAAAAAAATCATGGCCAAAGCGAAGGAATTACAGATTCAGGTGGTATTTGAAGTACTGAACCGATACGAAAATCACCAAGTGGTCACTTGTGAAGAAGCTTTACAATTCATTCGCGATGTCAGCAGCCCCAATCTCGAAGTACTTCTCGATGCGTATCATATGAATATAGAAGAAGCTGATCCTGTAAAGGCCATTAAATTGGCAGGGCAGAAACTCGGAGTCTATCACGTGGCTGATTCAAATCGCCAGGCGATCGGAAACGGCCATGCGAATCTCAAAGAGCAAATCGAAACGCTTAATTTTATCGGTTATAAAGGCCCGATAATTATGGAGATGGTGGCGGCTGGACCAGATCCGTTTACTCCGATGAAAGGAAATGCCTATTTGGAAGTAGTGGCAGGGTATTATAAGTCATCATTAGAGACATTAAGGTCATGGGAAGGCTTGAAAATATAAAGAAAAAAGGACAACGGCTGTTGTCCTTTTTAATGCCGCTTGAACATTCCCGCTCAGTTTTTTTTATCTTGATGATCAAGCTCTTTCATCCGTTTCGTAAGCTCATTGAAAGCCTGATCAAGCTCCTTGTACCCTTTATCATTTGGCGTCATAAAACTGAGCTTTCCCAGCACTTCTTGTCTTTCTGTCTCAAGCTTTAAACGAAGCTCCTCCCGGTCGTTTCTTTCTGAAGGAACGTCATTCAATTGCTTTTCGATGCCATTGTTTGAAATAACGAGTTTGCTGTTCGTTGTTTTCTCGAGAAAATAACGGTCGTGCGATACCACAATCAGTGTGCCGCTGTATTGTGACAGTGTTTCTTCCAGCTGTTCGCGTGACGGCAGGTCGAGGTGATTGGTCGGTTCATCTAATATCAGCACGTCTTTTTCCTCTAAGATATAAGCCATCAGCTTGCACTTTACACGCTCGCCCATACTCATATGTTGAATTGGTTCTGTCCATTGAGAAGCGGTAAATCCCAATCGCGTCATGATATTCTGGACATTTCCTCTCGCCTCGAACGTGTCTTGATAAAATAACTCCTCCGGTGTTTGTTCTAAAGGCAAATCAAATACTTCCTGTGTTAAATAACCGATTTTTGCTGATGGTGATATCCACACCTTTCCCTCAGCCGTTTCCTGTCCAAGAATGACTTTCAATAAGGTTGTTTTTCCGCTGCCGTTCGGGCCTGTAATGGCAACCTTTTCTCCGTGCTGAATCGTAAAGCGGGCGTTTTGAAACAGTGTCTTTTCGCCAAATGACTTCGTCAGGTGTTGAACTTCCAAAAACCGTTTTCCTGTTTTATGAGTTGTATCAATTGAAAAACGAACAGTATATTCCGGATCGACAGGCTCAGCCTTTGTTTTTTCGAGTTCTTTTTCAAGCCGCTTTTGTTTCGATTTGATCTGGGCATCTGTGCGCTTTGCTTTTACACGATGGTATTCTTTAAACCCTTCCTTTTTCGTCGATTGTGCGTGAGCTTTTTTTGACCATGAAGTGAGTTCTGTCATTTGGGCTTCAATCCGTTCAATCATTTTCTGCTGTTTTTCATATTCGCGCTGCTGTGTCAGTCTTTTCTCTTTCCGGAACTTCATGTAACCAGAGTAGTTCCCTTTGTATTCAGTCAGCGTGTGGTCCTCGATTGACCATATTTTCGTGGCAGCTTCATCTAAGAAATACCGATCGTGCGAAACGAGAATGACAGTGCCGCTAACATTTTTCAGCTGCTGAATGAGAAATTGCAGGCTTATGTCATCAAGATGGTTTGTCGGTTCATCTAGCAGGAAAAGGTCTGCATCCTCTGATAGCCCTTTTGCCAGCCGTGCTTTCAGTTTTTCTCCGCCGCTTAACTGGCTGAAATCACGGGCTGGCACGTGCCATTTCTCCAGCAGTTTCACTTCGGCAGGTGTCTGATTCTCAAAGGAATACGATTCAGTCTCCTGTTCAACCAGCACCGTTTTTAAGCCGTGCTGCATCCATTGGATTTGTCCCTGTGACGGAATTAAGTCCTTGTTGATCAGGTGAAGCAGCGTCGATTTTCCAGCCCCGTTTTTGCCGATAATCCCAATGATATCGCCTTGCTGAACGCTGACATTTACGTTTTTAAAAACGGTAAGATCCTTCACTTCATAGCTGACGTTTATAAGTTTTAATTGTTCTTTCATCTATATCCCTCGCTTTAAGGGAGAACAAAAAAATCCTCCCAAATGTTTTGGAAGGATTAGCCGTGCCTTTGCCATGATTAAATAAGCTATTCTTCAGAAATAGCGTACGTATTTAGAAAATGGGCAGACTAATCCTATTTTTTATGATTTGAAATATGCGATTTCAAACGTTAAAAATAAGATTAGTTAATCATTGTCCACCCATCATCCCTTCTCAATTTATTACAAACAATATAGCATATTTTTTAATTCGAAAGCAAAGGGAAATTGGAATTCCTCTGGATATCCAATCAAAAAAGCTCCTGCTCTCATTTCTGAGGCAGGAGCTTAAAAGGGTTATTGCTGCTTTAATTTTCTTACTTTATAAATCACAATCAGCAAAATAAACCAAACCGGTGTAACAAATAAGGAAACCCGAGTATCCTGTGCTAATGCCAGTACAACAAGGACAAACGCCAGGAACGCCAAAATTAAGTAATTCGTAAATGGATAAAGCGGCAGCTTAAATTTGTTTGCTTTCGCCAATTCAGGTCTTGTTTTACGGTATTTCATATGGCAGATAACAGTAATTCCCCAAATATAGATAAAACATACGGTGGAAATACTTGTGATCAAGGTAAATACGCCTTCCGGCATGATGTAGTTCAATGTCACACCGATTAAAATCACGATAGCTGAAAAGAACAATGCATTTCTCGGTACCTTGCGCGGTGTCAGTTTTGCCATTGATTCCGGCGCATTCTTGTCTTTCGCCAGTGAATAGACCATGCGGCTTGTACTGAATACAGCGCTGTTGCAGGCTGAGGCAGCTGACGTTAATACAACAAAGTTGATAATGCTTGCCGCACCGACGATGCCGACTGCAACAAAGACCTGTACGAATGGGCTTTCGCTAGGATTGATGACATCCCATGGATAGATGCTCATAATCACAAGAAGCGCCCCAATATAGAAAAGCAGCACCCTTACAGGGATATTGTTGATCGCCTTAGGGATGACTTTTTCAGGGTTTTCTGTTTCACCCGCTGTAAGCCCGACGAGTTCAATGCCGACAAAGGCAAACACAACCATCTGGAACGAGAGGATAAATCCGTGTATTCCATTCGGGAACATGCCTCCGTGGTTCCAGAGATTTGAGAAACTGGAAACACCTGAACTTGTGGAAAAGCCTTTGAAAATCATAAAAAGACCGATCACAATCAGCGCCAAGATGGCAATGACTTTAATTAATGCAAACCAGAATTCCAATTCTCCAAACAGCTTGACGGTAGCCAGGTTCATAATCAGTAAAATAATAAGAGCGATTAAGCCCGGAACCCATTGCGGCACACCGGGAAGCCAATACTGTGTATATAGCCCGACCGCAGTTAAATCGGCCATTGCGATTGAAATCCAGCAGAACCAGTAGGTCCAGCCTGTGATAAATGCGGCCATATCGCCTAAATAATCCTGAACAAAATCAACAAAAGAGTGATAGTTCAGATTAGACAACAGCAGTTCTCCAAGCGATCTCATAATTAAAAAGCAAATGATCCCCGTGATCATGTAAGCAAATAAAATTGACGGTCCTGCAAAGTGTATCGATTTTCCCGAGCCGAGAAACAGGCCTGTCCCAATGGCTCCGCCGATCGCAATAAGCTGGATGTGCCTGTTTTTCAGGCCTCTCGACAGTTTCTGCTGATTTATATTAGGATCTTGCGTCATGTCGTCTGTCACTTTGTGTGTTCCTCCATTGAAAATTGTTTAAACATGTTTTTAGATACTATTATAACACTAAAATTTCTATCTTTTTTACTATACAGGAAATATGGAAGGAAATTTTAAGGTTTATCGATTCATCACAAGATACGAAAAAAGCGGCTCAATCGTGGGAGCCGCTTTTGTTTACGCCATTTTATGATTTTTTCATATACAGATAAAGCCCATAATCAGTCGGAGCAGATGCGTACCCTATCTGACGCAGCATCGCTGTTATGTTGCCGCGGTGATATGTCCCGTGATTTACAACATGCGGCACCAGTTCAGAAGCAGTCGTTTTCATGATTCCGCCGGCGGGATTTTCAATCTGAAGGGGTTTATGGATCTGTTCCTTTTGCTTGAAAAAAGCTGTATATCGCTCGGACAACTTTAGAAACAGGGCTTCCATTTCCGCTAGCTCCTTCGCCACTGTCTGGTCTTTAAGCTGTTCAGCTAATGCCAAAGCATGGTTCATGCTTTTTCCGGAAAACACTTCCACCCAGCCGAGATCAGAAAGATAAACATGGGACAATACATGGGATATTGACGGGAACACACTTTGGATCTCCTGACGATAAACCTCCTGTGGAAGCTCTTTTAATCGATTAAACATTTGCTGATGAGCCCATACGTTATATTCATACAATTGTAATGCTAGATCAGACATGTGAATTTTCCCCTTTCGCGTTTATCATTTCTATTGTATACGAACAAACATTCTTTAGGGAATTTTCTGTGAATAAAATGTATTGACAGAACATAGTTTAGAGGGATAAACTATGTAGCATCGATCGAAAGTTTAGGGGTGTAAACTAAAATGCAGGAGGAAAGACGTTGAATGAACAGAAGCTATGCCAAGCGATAAATCTTTTCGTAGAAGTTTTACTTGAAGGTACAGAGTTTGTACATCATGAAGTCGATCAGGATGTATTCAAACACATCTCCAGAGAACAGGCCGACCTGTTAAAAATTTTAAAAGTCAAGGGCCCATCTTCTCCCGGCAGCCTGGCCATGTATCAAAACGTGCATAAGAGCGCGATTTCTAACCGATTGAAGAAGCTGCTGGAAAAGGGATTGGTTGAGTGGGATGACTGTCCGGTAAAAAGTGATAAACGCACGAAACGAATCAAAATTTCAGAAAACGGTGAAAGCATTATCGAAGAATTGGATTCAGCTATCTTTAACGCGCTCAAAGAGCTGATGCACGATATAGATGAGGAGCACTTACAATCATTCATTGACATATTTACCATTCTAAAAAGCAAATTTAAAGGAGGGGATCTTCCGGAATGAAATCGATTGTCAAATTCAAATGGGCCATTGCGGCGGTTATCTTAGCGCTGACTGTTATATTGAATTTATTTTCTCCCAACTTAACGGAGCTGGCCAATCAAAAGGGGCAGGCACAGCTGCCGGCTGATTCCGTTTCAGAAAAAGCAAATGCTATTCTGAAAAAAGCCGGAGAAAACAATAATTCGATAAGCATTGTCTTTCCATTAGATCGTGCGCTAAATAAAGATACAGAGGGTCAGCTCCGCAGCATGATCGATAACATCAAAAAGATTGATGGTGTTGAAGAGGTAACATCTCCGCTGACAGGTGAAAAAGAAATCAAAGATCAATTGATTTCAAAGGATAAGAAAACCATTCTTATTCCCGTAACGATCACCGGATCTGATAAGAAAGCGGAAAATATTGCCGATGATATTTATCAAATCGTTCCCGATGATTTGACGGCATATATTACGGGAGCGTCTCTTATCAATCAGGATTTTGCGCACAGCTCAGAGGATGGGCTTAAGAAAACGGAAGTGATCACAGTCTGTTTGATTATCGGCTTGCTGCTGATCGTGTTCCGCTCTGTTGTGACGCCTTTTATCCCGATTGTGATTGTCGGTTTCTCGTATGTAATCAGTCAATCTATACTGGGCATTTTAGTTTATAATGTTGATTTTCCTATTTCGACATTTACCCAAACCTTTTTAGTTGCCATCCTGTTTGGGATTGGAACAGATTACTGTATTCTTCTTCTGACTCGTTTCCGTGAAGAACTGGCAAACGGGCATGACAAAAAAGAGGCAACCCTTATTGCTTACCGTACAGGCGGAAAAACATTGTTTATCAGCGGGTTTGCGGTATTGATCGGGTTTTCTGCCCTTGGTTTTGCGAAGTTCGCCATTTTCCAATCAGCTGTGGGAGTTGCTGTCGGGGTTGGCATTTTAATGATCATCCTCTTCACTCTGCTGCCTTTATTTATGGTGACGCTCGGTGAAAAGCTCTTCTGGCCGTCTAAGAAAGTGCTGTCGCACAATGACAATAAATTGTGGGCGTTTCTCGGCAGACATTCTGTTGCCCGTCCGTTTCTGTTTCTCGTTATAACAGTCATCATCACGCTTCCGTTCATTTTGACCTATGATGACCAGATTTCATTTGATTCAACGGCGGAAATCAGCAGCGATTACAAATCCATCAAAGGTCTTGAAGCCATTAAGGATGGGTTTGGTGAAGGAAAAGCATTTCCGGTGAATGTGGTGATAAAAGGAGACAAGGATCTCACTACCGCTGAGACGATCCCTTATCTCGGAAATATCAGCAAAGCCATTGAGAAAGTCGAACATGTTGATTCCGTCATGACCATTACCCAGCCGACGGGTGAAAAAATCAAAGATTTATATATTGATAAACAGCTAGGCTCTGTGTCAGACGGACTGGATAAGACAGTAAAGGGAATTGCTGATGTCCAAAGCGGGTTAACGGATATTGAAGATGGGCTGAATCAAATGTCCGGGCAAACCGGAACGGCCGCGAATGGCAGCTCCGGAGGCTCACTGTCAGATGCAGCTGACGGTTTGGGAAAAATCAATCAGCAGCTGCAGCTTGTCAGCAAACAGCTTTCTCAAACCGGCAATACCGCACAGGCGGTGCCGCAGCTCACAGCAATCAGCGGACAGCTTGGACAAATTCAAATTGGACTTGAGCAAGCAAACGAGCAGCTTTCAGGCCAGCAGAAACAGGCCGGAACGCTGACAGAAAGCCTGAATCAGCTTGCCGAAGGTGTGAAGAGTGCAAATAATGGACTGACAAAAATCACCGACGGGATTACGGCATCCAGTGATATGTTAGAGGACATGGGCAAAAGCTCAACCGTTCGGGATACGGGGATTTTTATTCCTGATCAAGTCATGAAAGATAAGGATTTTAAGAAATCAATTGATCGGTATTCCTTTGCAGACGGCAAGGGAGTGCAATTAAGCGTCGTCTTGGAGTCAAACCCGTATTCAGAACAAGCGATTACGACCATAAACCAGATTAAAAAAGCGGTAGCCGGCGAAGTCGGCGGCACGCCTCTGGAGGACACTCAAATTGTTTACGGCGGGGTAACGAGCGTCAATGCCGATTTAAAAGAGCTGTCTACAACGGATTTCTCCAGAACGATGGTCATCATGATTCTCGGGCTGTTTATCGTTTTGACAATCTTGTTCCGGTCAATGGTGATGCCGATTTATATGATCGCTTCACTGCTGCTTACGTATTACACTTCAATATCAATGACGGAATTGATTTTTGTGAATATCTTGGGCAATGATGGAATCAGCTGGGCGGTACCGTTCTTCAGTTTTGTCATATTGATCGCGTTAGGGGTAGATTACTCGATCTTCTTGCTTGACCGCTTTAAAGAAGAGGTTCAGCTTGGCATTCATCAAGGTGTCATCAGGTCAATGAGCAAAATGGGCTCTGTCATCATCACCGCGGCTATTATTTTGGCCGGTACATTCGCGGCGATGATGCCATCAGGCGTAAATACGCTGATGCAGGTGGCAAGTGTCGTCATTATCGGGCTGCTGCTGTACGGCCTTGTCATTCTTCCGCTCTTGATGCCGGCAATCATTGTGACATTTGGAGAAGGAAACTGGTGGCCGTTTGGCAGAAAGAAAAATAAAGAATAGAAAAAAAGAGTGGTGACAATTCATTTGTTCATCACTCTTTTTTGTAAATGTAAAAGGCACGTTTTTCACCTGTCAGCAAGCAATGGAGGAACAGGGGAGAATCATCAACTTTTCTACATCTGTTGTCGGTCAAATGTTTCCGACATACAGCATATGCGGGAACAAAAGGCGCTTGGGCAATTCACCCGTCAGCTCGCCAAAGAATTAGCCGTGAAACAAATCACCATTAATGCGGTACCGGAAGATATCGCAAATGTGATTGAATTTTTAACGAGCGAACAATCCAATGGATCACAGACCAAACGATCCGTGTGAATGGCGGATTTATTTAAAATGAAAAAGCTCCCAAGAGTCATTCTTGGGAGCTTTGTTTTATTTCCATTCTGCAATAGTATCAATCGGCAGACGGTAGGAAGCGTATCCTTCGTCCGCAGCTTTTCCGATGGAAAGAAGCATAACAGGCACATAACGCTCTTTGTCTAATCCGAAGGCTTCCGCGATGTTTTCTTTATCGTAGCCGCCGATCGGGTTTGTGTCATAGCCGTGCGCGCGTGCAGTCAGCATAAGCTGCATAGAAACAAGGCCGCCGTCAATCAGGATCGTTTCACGGTTCACCTGAGCCGGAAGCTTTTCAAAATGAGCAGTCAGGGCAGCGATTTGTCTGTCTTTGACCTCCTGCGGCATGTAACCGAGCTCCACGGCTTTTGAATAAATTTCTTCTAAGTAGTCTGCATTGTTCATGTCTGCAAAAACAGCGATGACGGCAGATGAAGTTGTGACCTGTGTTTGGTTAAAGCTTGCCAGCGGCGCGAGCTTCTCTTTTCCTTCCGGGCTGTCGATGACGAGAAAACGCCATGGCTGCGCGTTGACAGAGGATGGCGCAGTTGTAGCTTCCTCTAGGATTTCTGTCATCTCTTCTTTGCTGATTCTCACTGTCGGATCATAATTGCGAATGGAACGGCGTCCTTTCATAATGTCCATAAAATCGTTTGTTTTGATCATGTTGATACACTCCTTTTAAGCTTCGATATTATCTATGTTGTTTCGCATGCGCCCAAGCACATCAATAAGCAAGCTGCGCTCTTCAGCACTTACATTTGCGAGCATTTCCTTCATGAAACGCTCCTTTTCTTTCTTAGAAGACTCGATTCGTTTTCTTCCTTGATCTGTTAACCGCACAAGGGTAATCCGGTTGTCTTCGGGCTTGCGCCGTCTTGATACCATGCCTTTGGCTTCAAGCTGTTTTAGGTGTCTTGTGACGGCCGCGCTGTCGATATTGACTTTCTTTTGAAGGTCGCTTTGACTGATCTCATCCGCATGATAAAGCAATGTCAGCAATTCCAAACGAGATTGGCTGATGCCCGTGCATGCCTCGAACTTCACGCCAATCACTTTGTTCACGCCTTGCAGCTGATATAAAATCTCGGCTTCCTCAGAACAAAATGATGCCAAAACCCATCCCTTCTTTCTTGTCAAAAAAATAATTGATATATCAATAATTGATACGTCAATTAATATACAACGATTGATTTCAATTTGCAAGCCTTTTGCATATTTGAAAAACCTCCCAACATATAAATTGGGAGGTTTTTGTTATCCTTGCGGCTCAGGATAAAACATCAGCAGAAAAAAGCTGGCCGTTTTCTGTGATGAATTGATGTAGCTGTGCGGTGTGGATCCCGTAAACTGCATGGCGTCTCCTGGTACCAGCGAATGCTCCTGATCCTCCAGATTGACGGTTAACTCGCCTTCTTTGATTAAAATGTATTCTTCTCCTAAATGTGTTTTTGCTTCATGTATGCATCCCGGTTTCAGATCGACAACATAAATTTCAAACTTTGTTTCAGGGTTGTACGGAAAAAAGGGGTAAACAATGTAGTTTTCTTCATTATCTGTAACAGGTTCAATATCTTTAAGATTAATTTTTCTTACTTTCGGCTTGTCTTCTTTCAGAAAAACAGAAAAAGATACCTGCAGTCCATTTGCGATCTTCCAGAGAGTGGTGACAGTCGGGGTCGATTTTTCTTTCTCAATTTGTCCTAGCATCGCTTTGCTGACGCCCGTTAACTCAGAAACTTGATCAAGAGTCAGGTTTCTGCTTTTTCTGAGTTTGACAAGATTCTTTGCGATAATGGCTTGGATATCATCCATACATGTATCTCCTTACGTCATATTCGCTTTATTATAACATATTAAAATCAGCTATTACATACAGTTGTAAGCTATAACATATATGTGTATAATATGTTAGACGAGGAGGAGAAACAGAATGATATCAGAGAAGGAAATCACTCATGCCCCAACTTGCGAGCCATCGTTCTTACAAGGGTTTAAAGATTGTGTCCCGACGCTGATCGGCTACATCAGTATAGGTTTGGCTGCCGGAATCGTGGGAATTGCCTCGCATTTAAGCGTCCTTGAGATTACGCTGTTGTCAGGTTTGGTTTTTGCCGGCGGCTCCCAGTTCGTTATCTGTGCTTTGTTAGCAGCGAACAGTCCGATGTCCGCTATTATCCTGACAACGTTTATCGTAAATTTACGCAATTTTCTATTAAGTGCCGCGCTTGCTCCTCATTTTTCAAAGTATACGCTAGTGAAAAATGTGGGGATCGGCATGATGGTGACAGATGAGTCATTCGGTGTTGCTTCAAATAAGATTGTAAAAAAAGAACCAATTAGTGATCGATGGATGTTCGGATTAAATCTCACTGCATATGCGTGCTGGGTGCTCTCTTGTGTGGCAGGGGCAGTCTTTGGTAAATGGATTACCGATCCGGAAACGTTCGGACTCGATTTTGCGGTGACGGCTATGTTTTTAGCACTGCTGATTTTGCAGATGGAACATGTTGTGCCTGCAAAGATTAAACACTATGTATCTCTCATTATTTATATGGTGATTGCGATGATTGTTTTCTCTTTCTTAATGCCGTCACATCTCGCTGTGATTATTTCAACGATCATCGTAGCGACAATCGGGGTGGTGACAGATAAATGAGCGTAAATACATACATCCTGATGGTGATTATCGGCTGCGCGCTGGTCACAATGATTCCCCGCGTAATTCCATTTTTAGTTGTACGGAATATTTCCTTGCCGGAGCCTGTGCTGAAATGGCTCTCCTATGTGCCGGTTTGTATATTGACGGCACTTGTTGTGAAGGATTGCATGATTCAATCCAATGATTCTCTGAAATTGAATTGGCAGGCAGCAGTTGTATTGATTCCTACTCTATTGATTGCACTGAAAACAAAAAGTTTATCTATGACAGTTATCAGCGGTGTTGTTCTTATGGCTGGCTTGCGCTTATGGGTATAAAACAGCTGCTTACATCAAAACTCACGATATCAGGGGGAAGCAAACCCTGGTATTTTTTGTGTCTCTGATTCAATCTTTAAGCGGCTTTCACTGGCTGAAAGTTATGGTACAATATACAAATGTTTTACAGCTTCAATCAATTGTTGGAGTGACATCTGTTTCAGATAAATAATAGATTGAAGGGAAGGTTTTGATAGAATGCTGCAAAATCCAACTGGAAAAGAGCGTTTGGCATTGGCATTTCTGCTCGGCATGCTTGCTATATTGGGCCCGCTTAATATAGATATGTATTTGCCTAGTTTTCCTGACATTGCCGATGATTTATCGGCCAGTGCCTCGCTTGTACAGTTAAGTTTAACAGCCTGTCTGATCGGGCTTACCATCGGCCAGGTGATTGTCGGGCCGGTCAGTGATGTGCAGGGGAGACGGAAACCGCTATTAATCTGTATTTTCTTATTTGCGTTATCTTCTCTGTTCTGTGCGCTTTCACCAAACATTACAACACTAGTGGCAGCCCGTTTTTTACAGGGGATTACGGCCTCTGCAGGACTTGTACTGTCTCGGGCAATCGTGCGGGATGTGTTCACAGGGAGAGAGCTTTCTAAATTTTTCTCACTGTTAATGGTGATTACCGCAGTCGCACCAATGATTGCGCCAATGACAGGCGGTGCTCTTTTATTGCTGCCGTTTGCAACGTGGCATACGATTTTTCACTTTTTAACGATCATCGGATTTGTGCTTGTACTGGTTATTGCGCTGAGGCTAAAAGAAACATTGCCGCCAGAAAAGCGGATTCCAAGCTCAATTGGAACATCTGTCAGAACAATGGGGAGCCTGCTGAAGGATCGTTCTTTTATGGGCTACGCGTTAACTGTCGGATTTGTTCACGGGGGAAGCTTTGCTTATGTATCCGGTACGCCTTTTGTGTACCAGGATATTTACGGGGTGTCGCCGCAGGTATTTAGTATTTTATTCGGCATTAACGGCCTGGCGATTATTACGGGAAGCTTTATTATCGGGCGCTTTGGCGGAATCATTCATGAAAAAAGCCTGCTCCGCATGGCGGTCATTACAGCTATGATTGCGACTGCCGTGCTTTTAACGATGACGATGATTCACGGTCCTCTCGCTGCATTGGTCATCTCTATTTTTGTCTATATGATTACGATCGGCATGGTTCTGACGAGCACATTTACGCTGGCCATGGAAAAACAGGGGCACCGCGCCGGAAGTGCAAGTGCGCTGCTGGGAATGCTCCCGCTGCTCCTTGGCTCCATCGTTTCGCCGCTTGTGGGCATTGATGAGACGACAGCTGTTCCGATGGGAGCGATCATGTTTGTTACAGCAGTTATCGGTTCGCTCGCCTTTTTTAGATTAACTAAAGAGAGCGTGAAGCAGAATTAATCAAAAAAACCTGACGGCATGTCAGGTTTTTTTGATTTTATTAAAATAGCAAAAGCAGTCCGGCGATGGCCGGAGTCAAAAAGATTGCTGATTTCAAGACGGCCTTTGGCAAGAGATTGGTGAATTTCGCGCCAACATACGCACCGCACATGGTTCCGATCAAGACTTTGATCAGCAACACATAATCAACAAATCCTTCCGTGATATACCCTATACCTCCGCCTGCAGCAAGAGGGATAATGACAAGCATCGTTGTTCCGACAGAATGACGGATGGAAAGGTTCAGCATAATCATTAAACCGATCTGGATAAAAGGAGCAGAACCGATGCCGAATGTGCCGGAAAGTATGCCTGATACGATTCCTAAAATCACGGCTTTTGTGTACATTGAAACATTGCTTTGATTCCCTTGAGGCTTTTCTTTTAAAATAAATAATCTGATTAAAATGAGAATCGCTGATAAAAATAACATTCCTGCTGTCAAATAATGAAGCAAATCGGCGGGAATAAAAGATGTCAGCTTTGCCCCGAAAAATGACCCGACGGCAGCAAAGCATCCGACCGTTAAACCGATTTTTAATTGGATGTTGCCTTCCCGGTAATGGCTGTAGGCCCCTGATAAGCTGGTGAAAGCCATACCGGCGAGGGAAGTGCCTAAAGCTGTATGAATCGGAATATGGAAAACAAGAGTTAAAAGAGCAATAACAAAGCCGGCTCCCCCGGCACCAATAAAGCCTAAAATGATTCCGAGAAGAAACATAACAAGAATAATGAGCATACTTTTTCCTCCATTGTATTCTGAGCTGTAAATGTAATGAATCTGAGTGATTGTAGCTGAGGCGAAGTGTCCGGCAGCCGATGAGAGGATCATCTCACTGGTTTACAGTAGTCTGTCGACCGTCGTTTAGCAAAAATATCGTACCGCAAATTTTGGAATTTGACAAGGGAGTTTGTTGCTTCCCTTTATCATCTGTTATATGATTTTGATGAAGAACAGCCCCTGAATCTATTCAAAAGAGGTATTATTTATATGGATGATTTTAAATTAGACAAGCCGACTCCTTATTACCTGCAATTTTATTTCCAGCTGAAAAAAATGATTTTTAACGGGACATTTAAGCCGGGGGAACGGATCAATGAAACACAGCTGGCTAAAAGTTTCGGTGTCAGCCGCTCTCCGATACGGGAAGCTATGCGGCTGCTTGAGAAAGACGGCTTGTTAAGAGCAGATGACCGGAATGGATTTTCAATCGCTTCTTTAACGGCTAAAGATGTAGATGAAATTTATAAAATCAGAATTCCTCTCGAGCTGCTTGCTGTCGAATTGGTCATAGACGAAGCGAATGACGAAGAGCTTCAAACGCTTGAAAAACAGCTTGAAGAAACAGAAAACGCTATTCGTAACGGAGCGGAAGAAACTGAAATGATCAGCTTAAACCAAAAGTTTCACCAGCTGCTTGTCGATTTTAGCCATAACAGACATTTAAAAAACTTGCTTGAGCATGTAAACGATCTGATTCACTTTTGCAGAATCCTTAATTATAAAGGGGACAACCGCCCTGAAACGATCCTGCGTGAACACCGCAGCATATTTGAAGAAGTAAAAAAGAGAAACAAAGAAGCAGCCAAAGAATATATGATGGCTCATTTCAATCATGATTCAGAACATTTGAAGCGTGTGCTTGAAGAAGGAAAAGAAAATTAAATGACATGTACAGATACCGAGGATGAGTCCTTGGTATTTTTTATTGCTATCATTACTTTAATAAATTGAAAATCATATATAAGGAAGCCCATTAATAAGATTCTATGATGATTGACTAACGAATAATGGGGGTTAGACATGTTTATCCATATCGTCCGGCCGGGTGATTCTTTGTTTTCCATAGGCAGAAGATACGGTGCTTCTGTTGATCAAATACGTGGTGTGAATGGCTTAGAAGAAACGAATATCGTGCCGGGGCAGGCTCTGCTCATCCCTCTTTATGTATATACAGTACAGCCGGGAGACACGCTCGGAGCTATTGCAGCAAAAGCGTTTGTTCCGACAGAACGGCTAAGAGCCGCAAATCCCGCTATAAATCCAAATGCCTTGCAAGCAGGAATGAGACTGACGATTCCTAATATCTCAAACTATATTGCGGGAACGTTAAGCTTTTACGTGCTCCGCAATCCGGATCTAGATCGCGATTTAATCAATGATTACGCCCCGTATTCGTCTTCGATTTCCATTTTCGAATACCATATTGCGCCTAATGGCGACATTGCAAACCAATTGAATGACGCAGCCGCTATTGAAACCACATGGAGAAGACGGGTGACGCCGCTTGCAACAATAACAAATCTAACCTCAGCAGGCTTCAGCACGGAACTCGTACACCAAGTGTTAAACAATCCAACTGCGAGAACCAATCTGGTTAACAATATTTATAACTTGGTATCCACAAGGGGATATGGCGGCGTGATGATCGATTTTGAAAAAGTGAGCGCCGCAGATCGGGATCTGTTCACAGGATTTTTGCGTCAGCTCAGAGATCGTCTGCAGCCGGGTGGCTATGTGCTAACCATAGCTGTTCCGGCAAAAACAAGTGATGATATTCCGTGGCTGAGGGGCTATGATTACGGAGGGATTGGAGCGGTCGTCAATTATATGTTTATCATGGCGTATGACTGGCATCATGCGGGAAGCGAGCCGGGGCCTGTTGCGCCGATTACTGAAATAAGAAGAACAATTGAATTTGCGATTGCCCAGGTGCCGCGGAGAAAAATCATCATCGGTGTCCCGCTCTACGGCTACAATTGGATCATCCCTTATCAGCCGGGAACAGTGGCTTCAGCTATTTCAAATCAAAAATCAATTGAAACAGCGATGAGGTACCAAGCACCCATTCAATATTCAAACGAATATCAATCGCCATTTTTTCGCTACAGAGATGATCAGGGACGGACGCATGAGGTATGGTTTGAAGATGTCAGGAGCATGAGCCAAAAGATGCTGATCGTCCGCGAATATGGATTACAAGCAATAGGCGCCTGGCAGTTAACACTCGGATTCACACCAGCTCCGTGGCTTCTGCGGAAATTTTTTACGATCAGAAAGGTTTAAGGGCACCGGGCACGGTGTCTTTTTAGTGATGTTTTAAGCGGCTGCTGAATGCTTTTACCGTCTCAGCCTTCCTTGCGTTGTTACTTCCATCGGGCATTATCTCTAAGCTGCTTTGTTAAAATCAGATGATAATCGTTCACGGTGTTGAAATATAAGAAGCAGATAAATGCCATTCTCACACAAAGGAGGACATAGGCGTATTTTTTGACTGCGGTGCCTCGAGCAGCCCTGAGTTCCCGACATATTGTCATTTCACTGGCTGGCAGCGCTGGCGATATCCTTTATCGTAACGGATTGATAGCCGTAAAATCGCATCAGCCTAAAGCGGCAGAATAATTCGATCATTTGTCACTTGCATGGCGTCAGTCTCCCCCATTATGATCGATAGTGAGAACTATCATCAGTCTAATCAGGCACAAATTGCATATCATCTTATGAACGCTTACGGAATATGAGTGAGAGGAAGTTGTCAGAATGAAAAAAGTATTGATCCTGAATTTCCCAGCTGAAGGCCATGTAAATCCTACATTAGGCATTACGAAAGCCTTTGCCGATCGAGGATATGATGTCCACTATATATCCACTGAAAAATATAAAGAAAGATTAGAAGCGGTGGGAGCGACTGTCCACCTTCATCAGGATTTGCTGAGAACAACACCTATTCATGTCGCTTCGCCAAATGGCATTCTTGATTTCTTGAAAATACATATCAAAACCTCACTGGACATTTTACATGTCGTAAAAGAGTTGTCAAAAAGCATTCAGTTTGACTTTGTTTATTATGATAAATTCGGTGCGGGAGAGCTGGTCAGAGATTATCTCAACATCCCGGGCATCTCTTCATCTGCTTCCTTCTTATTCGATGAAGAGCATTTAAAGGTATTGCCTCTGCATCCGGATTCAGAAGTGCCTTTACAATTGGATAAAGAGTGTGAAGATCTATTATTAGAGATGAAACAAAATTATGGTGTATCACCTGAAAATATGGTTCAATTCATGAATAATAAAGGTGAATTAAATGTAGTGTACACAAGCCGATATTTTCAGCCGGAAAGCCATCGTTTCGGCAATGAATTTCTGTTTATCGGTCCAAGCTTTCCAAAGAGAGCGGAAAAAACTGATTTCCCAATTGAGAAATTGAAAGATGAGAAAGTCATCTATATTTCAATGGGGACTGTATTAGACGAAACTGAAGAGTTTTTCAACTTATGTATAGATGCTTTTTCTGATGTCGAGGGCAAGGTCGTGATAGCTGCGGGAGAAAAAGCTGACTTGACAAAATTAAAGCAAGCGCCGGAAAACTTTATCATAGCTTCATATGTGCCTCAATTGGAAGTGCTGGAACAATCAGATGTTTTCATCACTCATGGGGGAATGAACAGTGTAAATGAAGGCATTCACTTTAACGTTCCTTTAGTTGTAATGCCGCACGATAAGGACCAGCCAATGGTGGCCCAGCGGCTGACTGAATTACAAGCCGGTTATACAGTATCTAAAGACCATGTAACCGCGCAGTCTTTAAAACATGCAGTGGAAGAAGTGTTGAAAAACGACCGGTATAAGGAAGGGATTCAAAAAATCAATCAAAGCTTTCAGGATTGCATGAATATGGAAGAGGTAATGGAGCGGATTGATCAATTTATAGATCAGAGAAAATAAACAGCAAAAAATACATTCGGATGATATAAGAAAAAAGAGTGAGATGAAAATGGTCTCACTCTTTTTTACTGATAGGGTCTTACAGGCATTGTGACAATAACCGGATTCATTTTGCGGGATCCGAGATTTTAGCAAAAGGATTATAAATTTGTATGGGCTCATTTTCTGGGAACGGCAGGGCAGCAGGAGGAATACTTTCGCATTCATTCACACTCAAAATCATTTTTCATATTATGAATAAGTGTATGGAAAATTATGTATCGAAAGGATGTGGATATAAATTATTTCTCGAAAGCCGTCACATAGGTGCCCTTACTGTGGATCTAACTCTTCAAGCCCCAGTTGTAGAGTAGGCCCTAAAAAAAATCCTGAGCCTAAACATTCATGTATGTGCTGCTGCTGCGTAAGGGGAGTAAGAGGGCCGCAGGGACCACGCGGATTACGCGGTATTCCAGGCAGTATTGGAGCCACAGGACCACAAGGACCACAAGGACCACCAGGACCACCGGGGCTGCCAGGGCTGCCCGGAGCAACAGGGGCCACAGGACCACCAGGACTGGCCGGGGCTACGGGAGCCACAGGACCACCAGGGCCGGCCGGAGCAACAGGAGTCACGGGAGCAACAGGAGACGCCGGACCAGCCGGAGCCACCGGAGCGACGGGAGCAACAGGAGACGCCGGACCAGCCGGAGCAACGGGAGCAACAGGGGACACCGGACCAGCCGGAGCCACCGGAGCGACGGGAGCAACAGGGGACGCCGGACCAGCCGGAGCGACGGGAGCCACCGGAGCTACCGGGGATGCCGGACCAGCCGGAGCGACGGGAGCCACCGGAGCTACCGGGGATGCCGGACCAGCCGGAGCGACGGGAGCTACAGGGGACGCCGGACCAGCCGGAGCAACGGGAGCCACGGGAGCTACAGGAGACGCCGGACCAGCTGGAGCCACCGGAGCCACGGGAGCCACAGGAGCCACAGGAGCCACGGGAGCTACAGGGGACGTCGGACCAGCCGGAGCAACCGGAGCGACGGGAGCCACAGGAGCCACAGGAGCAACCGGGGACGCCGGAGCCACCGGAGCGACGGGAGCGACGGGAGCGACGGGAGCCACAGGAGACGCCGGACCAGCCGGAGCGACGGGAGCCACAGGAGCAACCGGGGACGCCGGAGCCACAGGAGCCACGGGAGCAACCGGGGCCACCGGAGCCACAGGAGACGCCGGACCAGCCGGAGCAACGGGAGCAACAGGGGACACCGGAGCCACAGGAGACGCCGGACCAGCCGGAGCCACAGGAGCCACGGGAGCCACAGGAACAGGAGCAGCTGGGTTATCCGAATACGGGTATATTTATAACTTAAGCGCTCAAACGGTAGCTATAGAGGCTGATGTCATTTTTGATTCAACAGGGATAACCACCCCTGGAATTACACATGCCCCCGGAACTTCTCAAATTGCAATTACCACTCCGGGAGACTATGAGGTCACTTTTTCTGTTTCGGGAGTAGAGCCTAACCAATTCACACTATTTTTAAATGGTGCGCCGATTACGAATACAGTCTACGGTTCAGGTGCAGGTACTCAGCAAAACAACGGTCAGGCTATTATAGCCATAGCAGCCGGCGATGTTCTAACTCTTCGAAATCATACGTCCGCTGCCGCAGTGACTCTCCAGACTTTGGCAGGAGGCACACAACCTAACGTAAACGCTTCAATTGTAATTAAAAAATTAGATTAACAATTAGCACTGTGTCATGAACAAACAAAAAGTACTCTATTGATCTTACTAGTACTTATATTTCAGCAGTGCTTTTTTTGACCTATTTATGTGATCATACAAACGCTCCAAGTTCTTTTTATCTCAGATATTTATTTTGTATGGGATAACTGGGATAGGATGTGTAAAACAAAAAAACGATATCGAACAAATGAGCAGACATCCTTTTCTTTTAATCGGTTAAACGATTCTTCGGAGGGTTTACAGCATCTAGAGAATTAACGAAGAAACAATTACAAACAGTCGTTATTTAATGGGGCATACTATGAAGAATATGAAGATTCGGGGCAGCTAAAGGTTTTGGTTATGCCATCACCAAGATAGGATCGTGATGTTAACCATTTAGCATCGATAAAGCCAGCTCAAAAGTTAGGGTTTGATGAACAGGTGAAGTATTCTATCTACGCAAAAAATAAGATCATATCAAATTGGCATACAAGGTGACTGTTTAACTTCTCCGATATACAAAAACCTTCCGTGTTGGAAGGCAATTATTAAAATGCAATTTTGATCTTTTGAGAATCACTGATCTTCTTATGGTTTTGGTCAAAAACGTCACTTGTTGTGATTTCAATCCATTTGATCTCTTTTTTCTTCTTCTCAGCTGATGGTTCATCATGAGCATGTCCGCTTGCTGCGTTTACAATAAAGCCGAGATTGCCGGATTTTTCGGCGCCGCCTTCTAATTCACCATTCAACTCTTCGAGGTACATATCTTTATTCCAATCAAAGGTTTCACCTGTATTTGTTTTCATCAATGCAATCGGGGCAAAATTCACTTTCTCGGAAGAAGTGTTTTTGATATCAACGAAAACTTTAACGAAATCAAACTCTTCATCGTGTGTTAATACATGAAAATAATCAATCATGCTGTAATCCGGACGTAAGTGGATCAGCTTCATTTCTTTTACCGTTAACTCTACGTTTCCAATCTTATAAGTTTGATTGACTTGTTTGATATCTTTTAAGACAGCTTCTCCTTTGTCATCAGAAAACGTTTGATTTACCTTCAGCAATGACCGGTCATCTGTTACCTGTGCATTAGGCTGATACTCATCTATACTGTCCTTTTGAGATGAAGTGCTTTGCGGTGTGGCTTTTGCTGTTTGCTCTCCGGCTGTATTTTGTTTTTCAGAATCGGCGTTTGATGAACAGCCCGCAAGCATGACGATAAAAAATAAAATCGATAGAATCTTTTTCATCATGAGTCCTCCATTAAGAAAAGAGCCCGTTCCTTATACAAGCAACGGGACACCTTGTATTCTCTTACTTATCTTTAATCTTAATGTTATATTGTAAAGCGTCGAAAACATTTTTGGCGATTTCAGTATTATCGATTTGGCCGGAAAACTTCTCACTGGACGGTCCGTACGCATAGACAGGAACATCCTCGCCGGTATGTCCGCCTGTTGTCCATCCTGTGTGGGAGCGTTTATTGAAAATCTCCTCAATCGCATTATCGATATCAAGGACTTCCTTCGATTTTGCCGCTTTTTCAACAGATTGAATTTCAGATGCAGTTAAAGCTAATTTCTTTTGATCAATATACGTTTTTAATGTTTTTTCAACATCTGCGCCGCCGGCAATTTTTTCTGCCATAAAGTCAGGTGTGCGTTTTGCGGCTTTAATGGGCTCACTGAACCAGTTGTAAATGCCGTCCGCACCGATGGAGTACCCGCCGGTTGAGTGGTCAGCCGTTGCGACAACCAATGTATGCTTGTCTTTTTTAGCGAAATCGATCGCTGCCTTGTAGGCTTGTTCAAAGTCTTCCATCTCACTCATGGAGCCGACAATATCATTGTCATGCCCCGCCCAGTCAATCTGGCTTCCTTCAACCATGAGAAAGAAACCGTCTTTGTCCTTGCTTAATTTTTTGAGAGCTGTGTTTGTCATGTCTTTTAATGAAGGAATATCCTTCGTGCGGTCGATCTTTTTAGGCAGGCCGCCGTCAGCGAATAGGCCGAGAACTTGGCTGTCCTTGTTTTTCAGCATGTCCTTGCGGTTATCCACATAGCTGTATCCCGCTTTTTTGAATTCCTTTACCAAATTACGGTCCTTGCGGTCAAAATTGCTTTTTCCACCGCCTAGAAGGACATCGATTTTGTGCTTGCCGTTCACCATTTCATCAAAATAGTCGTCTGCAATAGAATTCATGTTTTTCCGGCTGTGATCATGTGAGCCGAAAGAAGCCGGAGTGGCGTGAGTAATCTCTGAAGTGGCGACAAGGCCGGTCGATTTTCCTTTTTCTTTTGCCGCTTCAAGAACTGTTTTGACCTCTGAACCGTCATTATCCACTGCAATTGCATTATTATATGTTTTAACCCCAGCTGACATAGCCGTTGCGGCAGAAGCAGAATCCGTTACATTTTGTTCAGGATCTTCAGGGTAAGTAGTCTGCTGGCCGACAAGGTATTGGTCAAAAGCTGTAGGCTCAACAACCTTTGTCTTTTTATTATCCTTTAAGTAACGATGAGCGGACGTATAAGACACACCCATCCCATCACCGATCAGGACGATGACATTCTTAATTTCGTTTTGATTCCCCTTTTTCTTTTCCTGGGCGCTGGCTTCAGGCACGCTGCCGCTGACTAGGCTGCTGAACGCAATAGATGATAACACCGCAATAGGCAGCAGCTTCTTCGGGAATTTTTTCAACTGAATAACCTCCTAAAAATATGATCCTCAATGACAAACCCATTATATTTTTAAAGTGTTAAGCTAGTATTAATCGATTTTAAAGATTGAATTTACAAGATTACAAGGAAATGAAAAGGCAGTGCCGAAAGTAAATATGATGTGCAAATCTGACCGGCTAGTGATTATGTATGTGACTAGAAGATGTCAATCAATCCCTTGATATAGAACTCAAAAAGAAATCGAGTTTGCTAGAGGTAATATTTCTTACTGAGGGGATATTAAAGGAAAACATGTGACCGGCAATGCACCCGAAGAAGAGAATAGATGTTGAGGTGACAGTATGGAAATAAACGATGTGCTATACGGCAGGCATCAAATAGACGGAGTACTGGAAGAACTCATAAAAAGCTCACCCGTGCAAAGATTAAAAGGGGTTTATCAAGGCGGCGCCAGCTTTTTAGTCAATCCAAAGTGGAATGTGACCCGGTATGAGCACTCCATTGGCGTTATGCTTCTAATCAAAAGGCTGGGGGGAACCATAGAAGAGCAGATCGCGGGTCTTCTCCACGATGTGTCGCACACAGCATTTTCTCATGTAATCGATTTTGTATTTGAAAATGAAGCGGAAGATTATCATGAAAACATTTTTCAACAAGTCATTGACCAGTCCGAGATCCCTGGAATTCTAAAAAAACACGGTTATGATGCCGGCGATCTTTTATTAAATGATACAAGATGGACACTGCTCGAACAGCCCGCACCGGAGCTGTGTGCTGATCGCATAGACTACACGCTGCGTGACATGTATCAATATGGACAGATCACGCTCCGCGAAGCAGAAATCTTTTTAGATCGCCTCATTGTGAGAAACGGAAGGGTGTTTCCAGATAGTATCGGAACAGCCGAATGGTTCGTGCGAGTGTATTACAAGGAAGTAATCGATTTCTTTATGCACCCAGTGAATGTATATGGATATGAATACTTAACGCGAACGCTGAAGGCTGCGCTGCAGCACAATGTCATCGCTGCCGAAGATTTGCTGAAAACAGACCAAGTGGTGTTAGACATCCTGCATTCATCAGAAAATGAAGAAGTACGGAGACTGCTTGAAAAAATACATCCTCACATACAAGTAAAAGAGGATGACATTCATTACGATTTTCATCGAAAAAAGAAAATGCGTCTCATCGACCCTTCTGTTTTCCATCATAATGAATGGATCACATCCTCATCAGTATCTCAAAACATCAGAAAAATGGGAGAGACCGCTTATCAGAAAGCAAAAAAAGGCGTGTATGTCAAAGTAATCGAAAACTAACCGAAGCCGCGCAACCGCGGCTTTTATCCACCGCGTTTTATTCTGCGGATCACGGGGAATAGGACAAACAGCAGCATATTTTATGAGAATATCAGCGCATTTACATACCATCCGGGGGTATAGTATTCTTGAAAAGATCATGTTTGACAGGCAGATGTGAAGGCCATTCTGTTTCCGCGGATTACATTCACACCAAAAAATGAAGCAAAGGAGAATGAACATGAAGATTTCGAAAAAGGCACTTGGAATTTTATTGATGTCACTTATTTTTGTTTTATCAGCATGCGGCAATAACGATAGCAAAAAAGAAAGCACTCATGAAAGTCATTCGGACTCCGGCTCACACGAAGAAATGGATCATTCCGGATCTGCTGAAGTTCCAGAGGGATTAACGGAATCGAAACATCCTAAATATAAGATAGGCAGCCAGGTCATCATCAATGCTTCTCATATGAAAGGTATGAAGGGCGCCGAAGCAACAGTTACAGGCGCATACGATACTACGGCATATGTTGTTTCTTATACACCGACAACCGGAGGACAGCGAGTTGATCATCACAAATGGGTGATCCAAGAAGAGATAAAAGATGCAGGAGATAAACCCCTCTACCCCGGAGATCAGGCGATCTTAGAGGCCTCTCACATGAAAGGCATGAAGGGAGCAACTGCTGAAATCGACTCTGCAGAAAAAACAACGGTATACATGGTGGACTATACATCGAAAACAAGCGGAGAAAAAGTGAAAAACCACAAATGGGTCACCGAAGATGAGCTTTCAGCTAAATAATAAAAAATCCTCCTTTTACAAGGAGGATTTTTTTGCTGTCTGAACAGGTCTTGTTAAAGAAATTAGAGCAAACAGGACAGCGATGATCACAATCGACCCGCCGCACCATGCTGTTGACACCACAGTACCCGTCTGATCCAAAACAACACCGCCAATGGCTGAGCCAAGGGCAATTCCGACTTGGAGGGCCGACGTGTTAAAGCTTTGCTGAATGTCAGACGAATCAGGTGCAATTTCAATTAAATAGCTTTGCTGAGCCGGGGCGAGGCTCCAGCTCAGAAGACCCCAAATCACCATAACAGGCAAAAAGAAAATCATAGACGATGTAGACAGCGGCAGTAAGAACATAATGATGGCAAAGGAACCGGTCACCAGCAAAATGCTCTTAAAGGAACCAAGCCGGTCAGATAGCGCTCCTCCGAAAGGACCTCCGCATACAGCAGATATCCCGAAAAGGAAATAACAAATGCTGACCCAGAAAGAGCTCAGGTGAAGAGTCTCTTCTAAAAACGGCGCAAAGTAAGCGTAAAGCGTGTAATGGCCAGCTAATGTAAACATCGTGACGAGGTGTGAACTCGCGATTTTCAGATTACCGACTGTCTTGAGTTGTTCCCGGAAAGGAATCATTTTCTCCGCTGGTATTCTTTCAAAGAAGATTGAAATAATCAGCATGGAGATCAGCGCCAACAGGCCGATGCCAAGGAACAAAATGCGCCATCCGAAGGAATCGCTGATCAATATGCCAAGCGGCACACCTAATGCGATGGCAGAACTGAATCCCATAAAAATGATGCCGATTGCGCGGGCTCTGTATTCAGGCGCCACAATTTTCGGCGCAATTGTCAAGGAAAGCACAACAATCAGCCCTGTACTCATCGCAGCCAATACCCTTGACACCATCAGTGTTGCAAAATTAGGGCTGAAGTAGGCCACAAGATTGCTAAGGAAGAAAACAAATAAGGCAATTAAATATAAACGCTTCCGCTCAATCTTCGCAGTCAAGGCCAAAAGCAGCGGCCCTGACACCGCATATCCCAGTGCAAATACACTGATCAGCTGCCCGGCTGAGACAATAGAAATGTCTAAATCATTTGCGATTTGAGGAAGAATTCCTCCCACAATTAACTCAACCAATCCGACTGCAATCGTAGAAGCTGCAAGCAGAAAAACTTTAAAATTCATAACAAACTCCTTCACTTTAATTTTTTTACAAATAAAAAAATCCTGATTACAAAAAAAGTGATACACAATTTTTGTAATCAGGATTTTACGGTTCCTGGTAGACACCCTCAATCCATATTATTGAGGTTATACAAGTAAAAATAGCTATTTAATTGATTTAGTTTCCGAGGATGAGTTTAACATATTGTGAGCGAATCTTCCATAGAAAATTTTGATAAATAGTTGAACTGAAAAAATATGAGTATATTTATTTTTACAAAAGTATAGACAATTAAAATTAAATGACTATAATAAATTTTGTAAGCGTTTTAAATAAAAGAGGGGGGTCATCCATTGAAGAAAATTTTACTGGCGTGCAGTTCGGGAATGTCCACCAGTTTGTTGGTGACAAAAATGAAAGAATACGCGCAATCCATCGGAGAGGAAGCGGAGATCTGGGCAGTCGGCCAGGATAAAGCGAAAGAAGATATGCAAAAGGCAGATGCGGTTTTAATCGGCCCGCAAATGAGCTTTCTGAAAAGCGAACTGCAAAAAGAAGCCGACCAATACAACATTCGGGTTGAGGTCATTGACATGATGGCTTACGGAATGGCTGATGGCAAAAAAGCTTATGAACAGGCTTTGTCATTAATGGGGCAACAATGATGGAGCAGATAAAAATCACCGATTTAACAGACGAACAAATCAGCTTTCAGCTTATTCTCCACAGCGGCAATGCCCGCAGCTGCATCATTCAATCACTGCGTGCCTACAAGGAAGGAAACAGGGGGGAGGCAGATGCCCTTATTGCCCAGGCTGAGGATGCTCTATCTGCAGCCCATGACATTCACTTTCAAATGATACAGAAAGAATCAAGCGGCGAGGCAGCCAATTTCTCATTGCTGCTTATGCACGCGGAAGATCATCTGATGTCAACATTGACCATGAAAGAATTGGTAAAAGAGCTGCTTGGCATCTTTAAAACAAAGAATATATAAAAATCGGGGTGGATAGGGTGTTCGAGAAAATCAGCCAATTCCTTGTTCCAATTGCAGGGAGGTTAAATAATAACCGTTATTTGCAGGTGTTGCGCGATGCGTTTATGCTGGCCTTCCCGCTTACGATATTCGGGTCCATTTTTGTGGTGTTAACGAACCTGCCGTTTTTAAATAAAATCATGAATGCTTCAATGCTCACATCGTTTCAGTCCAATTTTGGCATTGCGTCTACGGCGACCATGGGGATTATGTCTGTCTTCGTCGTGTTTGGTATAGGCTATTATCTCTCAAAAAGCTATCAGGTTGAAGCTGTGTTTGGCGGTGCGATCGCTTTGGTTTCCTTTTTGCTGCTGACGCCTTTTATCGTTCAGCCGGAAACAGGAGATGCCATAACCGGAGTCATTCCGGTAGACCGCCTCGGTGCCAAAGGAATGTTTCTGGGTATGATCACGGCATTTCTTTCTGGTGAAATCTACAGAAGAATCGTTCAAAAAAATCTGACGATCAAAATGCCTGCCGGGGTTCCGCCAGCTGTAGCAAAATCATTTGCCGCACTTATTCCGGCTTTTATCACACTGACTGTGTTTTTGCTGATTAACGTTCTGGTCACCCAGCTTTTCAAAACCAACATGCATGATGTCATTTATCATGCGATTCAGGCTCCGCTTGTCGGACTTGGAAGCGGTATCATTCCGACGCTGATTGCTGTATTTTTCATTCAAATTCTATGGTTTTTCGGATTGCATGGGCAAATCATTATCAACTCTGTGATGGACCCGATTTGGAATACACTTCAGGTGGAAAACCTGGCAGCCTACACAGCGGGGAAAGAAGTGCCGCACATCATCTCAAAACCGTTTATGGAGATTTATACAGTGGGGATGGGCGGAACCGGGATGACGCTGGCGATTGTATTTACGATTCTCATATTCATGAAAAGCAGGCAGATGAAGCAAGTATCAAAACTCGGCCTTGCTCCAGGGATTTTTAACGTAAACGAACCGATTATCTTCGGACTGCCGATTGTGATGAATCCAATCATTATCGTGCCTTGGGTGCTGGCACCGATGGTTGTTACGCTCGTCACCTATCTGGCCATGTCAGCAGGGCTCGTTCCGCCGCCGACCGGTGTGACGGTGCCGTGGACGGTTCCATTATTCATTAATGGCATTATGGCGACGAACTCAATCATGGGTGGCGTCATGCAGCTTGTTAATCTATTAATTGTCTTCGTGATATGGTTTCCGTTCCTAAAAGCAATGGATAAATTAAATCTCGCAAAAGAAAAGGAACAGGCTGTTCAGGAAACAGCAAAGCAAAATGATAACAGCATCAAAATGTGACAGAAGGAGAGAGAGAACTTGACTCAAACAGAACAGTATCGTTTTCCAAAAGATTTTTGGTGGGGATCATCCGCTTCAGCGACACAAACGGAGGGTGCCTCCGATCGAGACGGAAAAGGGAAGAATATTTGGGATTACTGGTTTGAAAAAGAGCCTCATCGCTTTTTTGATCATGTAGGGCCTGCATCCACATCGCAATTTTACGATAACTATAAAGAGGATATCAGGCTGATGAAGGAGCTTGGCCACAACTCGTTCCGTATGTCGATTTCATGGTCACGTTTAATACCGGGCGGAACAGGCGAGATCAACCCTAAAGCAGCGGACTTTTATAACAGCGTCATTGATGAGTTCATAGCTAATGGAATTGAACCCTTTGTCAATTTGTTTCATTTCGATATGCCGATGGAACTTCAAAACATCGGCGGCTGGGCAAACAGAGAAACGGTGGATGCTTATGAAAACTATGCGGGAACGTGCTTTCGTTTGTTTGGCGATCGCGTGAAAAAATGGTTCACGCATAACGAGCCGATCGTACCGGTAGAAGGCGGATATTTATATGATTTTCATTATCCGAACAAGGTAGATTTTAAAGAAGCCGTTCAAGTCGGGTTTCACACCATGTTATCGAGCGCCCGGGCCATTCGGACTTACAGAGAGATGAAGCAGGATGGAAAAATCGGCATCATCTTAAATTTAACCCCATCCTATCCGAGAAGCAGCCACCCGGCGGATGTAAAAGCGGGTGAAATAGCAGATGCGTTCTTTAACCGATCTTTTTTAGACCCTTCTGTAAAAGGCGAGTTTCCAAAAGAACTCATAGACATTTTAAAAACTGAAGGCTTTATGCCTGAATATGAGAAAGAGGATCTTGAGATCATTAAACAGCATACGGTTGACTTATTAGGTGTGAATTATTATCAGCCGAGACGTGTAAAAGCCAAAGAGCACCTGCCAAATCCGGATGCGCCGTTTTTGCCTGACAGGTATTTCGATCCTTACGTCATGCCGGGCCGCAAAATGAATCCCCACCGAGGCTGGGAGATTTACGAAAAAGGCGTTTATGATATCCTGATCAATTTAAAAGAAAATTACGGGAATATCGAGTGCTTTATTTCTGAAAACGGCATGGGGGTTGAAGGGGAAGAGCGTTTCAGAGACGAGCAGGGTATGATTCAAGATGACTATCGAATTGAATTTATCAAAGAGCACTTAAAATGGATTCACCGCGCTATACAGGAAGGTTCAAACGTAAAAGGCTATCACTTATGGACGTTTATGGACAATTGGTCATGGACAAACGCTTATAAAAACCGATACGGATTTGTTTCAGTCAATCTGAAGAAAGACGGAGAAAGAACCGTCAAAAAGAGCGGAAAATGGTTCAAAAAGCTTGCTGAGAAAAATGTTTTTTAGGTTGCTATAGCTAAAAGGTCTTCCGGCGGTCAAAATTTCTAACAGAAACAACAAATAGCCATAACGTTGATGAAACAGGGAAAAGAACTTATGATATCCGTAAAGAAGTTTATTCGATATCAAAATTTTTACTTTTACAGCTGCCGGAGGATACCAATGAATAAATACGAAATCATTGCAAATGAAATGAGAAAACGAATCAAAAATAATGTATATCCCATCGATCAGCCGATTCCCGATGAAGTATCTCTTGCAAAAGAGTTCAATTCAAGCCGCATGACGATGAAAAGAGCTCTAGATAATTTAGTTGCTGAAGGACTGTTATTCAGAAAACGCGGTCACGGAACCTTTATCATCCAATCTGCGATACAGGATGAACATGTCCATGTCGTCAGCAATGAAATCCGCGGACTGACCAATTTGTTAAAAGACAAAAAAATCAAAAGCAAGGTCATTCAGTTCGAGGTGCAATTTCCCACTGAGGAAGTGGCTGCCCATTTATCAATTGATCAGAAAACGCCGGTTTATTATGTTGTACGGCTGCGGATTGTGGAAGGCGAGCCATATGTATTGGAAAAAACATATATGCCGACACACTTAATACCCGGCATTAATGATGAGGTGCTGCACCACTCTATTTATGAACACATTACAAACGGGCTTCAGCTAAAGATTGCCGGAACGCACCGGAAAATCAGAGCCTGTAAATCTGATGAGATGGATCAGCAGCATCTGGGCTGCAAACAGGATGATCCCATTCTTGAAGTTGAGCACGTGGGCTTTTTAGATATCGGTATTCCATTTGAATATTCCTTTTCACGTCATCGGCATGACAAATTTGTCGTCACTTCGGTAAATGTAAGGCGCTGATCGCGGAGATAACAAGGAGGCCATCTGCATGCTTGGCGGTATTGAAGCAGGCGGCACAAAATTTGTATGTGCCGTCGGAACAGAAGATGGAACGATCATTGACAGAATAGAGATACCAACAGCGATGCCGGATGAAATGATAGAGAAAGTCATTCAATATTTTCGCCAATTCTCGCTACAGGCAATCGGCATCGGCTCCTTTGGTCCCGTTGATACAGATGTAAACAGTAAAACATATGGAACCATTACTGCCACGCCTAAACCAGGCTGGCGGCACTATCCATTCTTGAAAACAATAAAAGAAGAAATGAATATTCCTGTCGGATTCAGTACGGATGTAAACGCTGCGGCGCTCGGTGAATCTCTTTTCGGCGCAGCTAAAGACTTCGACAGCTGCTTATATATCACGGTCGGCACTGGCATTGGTGCAGGCGCGATTATAGAAGGGCGGCTTCTGCAAGGATTATCACATCCTGAAATGGGCCATATCTATATTCGCCGCCATCCGGATGACACGTATCAAGGAAAGTGCCCTTATCATAAGGATTGCTTCGAAGGTCTGGCTTCCGGTCCTGCTATAGAGTCACGATGGGGAAAAAAGGCCGCAGATTTATCACATGTTAATGAGGTCTGGGAACTTGAAGGATATTACATTGCGCAGGCGCTGGCACAATATATCCTCATCCTGGCACCAAAAAAAATTATTCTTGGCGGCGGCGTCATGAATCAGAGTCAGCTGCTCCCTTATATATATCAATATGTACCTAAAATAATGAACAGCTACTTTAATTTTTCTGAATTATCAGAAAGTATAAATGAGTATATTGTAGCTCCCCATTTAGGCAGAAATGCCGGAATCATCGGAACGTTTGTTTTAGCCGATCAGGCATTAAAAGCAGAAGAAGCATCCGGGGAGGTTCCATCATGAAGCATCCTTTATTTTTAGAGCCGATTTTTAAAGAAAGGATATGGGGCGGCACAGCGCTTCGTGATAGATTCGGCTACAGCATCCCTTCAGAAAAAACTGGTGAATGCTGGGCTGTCTCGGCCCATGCCAATGGATCATCGACTGTTCAAAATGGCCGGTTGGCAGGAAAAACCCTAGATCAAGTGTGGAAAGAATGCCCGGAGTTTTTCGGCTTTCCTCAAAGAAGCGTGTTTCCATTACTGGTGAAAGTACTTGATGCCAACATGGACCTTTCTGTACAAGTGCATCCTGGTGATCATTATGCCATGGTGCACGAAAACGGAGACCTCGGAAAAACAGAGTGCTGGTATATTATTGATTGCAAAGAAGGGGCAGAACTGATTTTGGGACATCACGCAAGCACGAAGGAAGAATTCAAACAGCTTATAGAAAGCGGTGACTGGAACGGACTGCTTAGGCGCATCAACATAAAGCCAGGAGATTTCTTTTATGTTCCAAGCGGCACGCTGCATGCATTGTGTGAGGGCACCCTCGTCCTTGAAATTCAGCAAAATTCTGATACCACATATCGAGTATACGATTATGATCGCTGTAATGACCATGGCCAAAAAAGGGATCTCCATATAGAAAAAGCTATGGAAGTCGTAAACATACCGCATGCGGATTCTGAACCAATACCGGCGGTGAAAGAAATGAAGGATGCCGTGATTACGTCTTATGTTCAGTCAGATTATTTCTCAGTTTACAAATGGAATGTCAGCGGCAAGCCGGTTTTTCCTACTCCTCAAACCTATTTGCTATGCAGTGTTGTCGAAGGCTCAGGGATTATAGAAAACAACGGTGTGCAGTATGAATGCAAGAAAGGCTCACACTTTATTTTGCCTGCCCATTTTGGCGAGTTTTCAATAGAAGGAACTTGCGAGCTGATCATATCTCATCCTTAATAAGAACGGAGGAATTTCTGTGTTAAAGAAACCTATCATCTGTTTGTTCATCTTATTTTTATTTGCGCCTGCCGTTTTGGCTGAGCCGATCCGAGCACATACTGTGTCACCTGTTAATCCTAAAGCACAGCAGACAACAAAAGATCTGATGAATTGGCTCGTCCACCTGCCGAATCGTTCTGAAAACAGAGTGCTTTCCGGTGCGTTTGGCGGTTACAGTCATGACACATTCTCCATGGCCGAAGCAGAAAGAATCCGAAGCTCAGCCGGACAATCACCTGCCATTTACGGCTGTGATTACGCGAGGGGATGGCTTGAAACCTCAAACATTGAAGATTCTATAGACGTAAGCTGCAACAGTGATTTAATTTCGTATTGGAAAAGCGGAGGGATTCCGCAGATCAGTCTGCATCTAGCGAATCCTGCTTATCAGTCAGGACATTTTAAAACACCGATTACCAACGAACAGTATAAAAAACTGTTAGACTCTTCTACAACAGAGGGGAAGCGGCTGAATGCCATGCTCAGCAAAATTGCTGACGGACTTCAAGAGCTGGAAAACCAAGGCGTACCCGTTCTGTTCAGGCCGCTGCATGAGATGAACGGCGAGTGGTTTTGGTGGGGCCTTACGTCATATAATCAAAAGGATGATGAAAGAATCTACTTATATAAACAGCTCTACATCAAAATCTATCATTATATGACTGACGAAAAAGGATTGGATCATTTATTGTGGGTTTACTCTCCCGACGCTAATCGAGATTTTAAAACAGATTTTTACCCTGGAGCTTCATACGTAGATATAGTTGGGTTAGATGCATACTTTCAAGATCCATATTCGATAAGCGGATACGACCAGCTGACAGCACTTAATAAACCATTTGCCTTCACAGAAGTTGGTCCGCAAACAGCAAACGGCAGCTTTGATTACAGCCTGTTTATGAGTGCGATAAAACAAAAATACCCTAAAACCACTTATTTTCTGGCCTGGAATGATGAATGGAGCCCGGCTGTGAACAGAGGCGCTTCTGCTCTCTACAATGATAGCTGGACATTAAATAAGGGAGAAGTATGGAACGGTGATACGCTAACACCTATAGTTGAATAAAAAACGTTTTACATTAATAAAAGGTTCTCAAGGATATCCTTGAGAACCTTTTGATCATCAGGCGTTCATATCCCCTAAGCCGGGACTATGTTCATTCGGCATTTCCGGAAGAAACGGAACAGGAAATCCAGCCGGAGGTTCAGTTACTTGCAGCTCGCCGCCATTTCTGCTTGGAGATTTTCCTTGAAAGATCTCTGCAATTCTTGTTTCATCTAATCTGAAGTTAAACTGTACATTATGGTAGCCTAATTCAACATACTTTCTGCACTCTGGATATTTATTAATGTCGTAATTCGGTACTGGAAAAAGCTTAGCCCAGTCAACGCCCAAAGTCTCAAGCGCTTTAGCGAAAGCATTTTGATGAGCATTGTCACGAACAATAAGAAAAGCGAGTGTTTCCCGGAACGTCTGATTAGAGCTCATTTCATAGATTCTTGTTTTTTGGAGAACACCAGTAGACTCAAGCAACAAGTTATCCAACAGGTCAGTGATTAAGTTTCCGTGATTATACACCCACGACGCGTTCCAAGGATTGCCGCCCGCATCAACAGGGAGTGAACTCTGTGCGCCAATAATGTAATGATGAGGGTTAGCATGTTTAACTGCTTCATCAAGGGGGGCGTGATCTATACCCTGGCTGCCGACTCCAGCACCGCCTGATTCATCCAACAAAGCATTGATTGTATTTTGCACAAGCTCTACATGGGCAATTTCTTCTAAGAAGATGCCGCGCAGCAAATCACGATATTGTTTCTGCTTTCCTCTGAAATTGGAGCTTTGAAAGAAATATTGCATCATTGTACGCATTTCTCCGTAATGTCCGCCTAATATTTCCTGCAGTACTTTAGCTGCGGCCGGATCTGGCTTATCGGGTTTAATGATATTGATTAGTTCTTCTTTGTAGTAAAACATAACACGCCTCTTTTCTTATTTATTTTGTTTTTTATATCATCTGTACAATCAGATAAACTATACGGACTAACCAACAGCTGAAAAGAAAATGAGAAAAATGAAACAAAAACATAGAAAAGTGTTGACCGATAAAAAAACACATGGTATATTATTAAACGTCGCTGATGAACAGCACAGAACAAAATGAAAAACAAAAAAGTTTTTCGAAGGTGTTTACAAACACTTCAGAATGTGTATAATAGATAAAGTCGAATCAAAAAGATTTGAAAAAACATTCGAAAAAACATCTTGACTTTAACATCAATTAATAGTATGATAGTTAAGTCGCTCGATAAGCGCCCGTAGCTCAATTGGATAGAGCGTTTGACTACGGATCAAAAGGTTAGGGGTTCGACTCCTCTCGGGCGCGCCAATATAATATACATGCGGGTGTAGTTTAGTGGTAAAACCTCAGCCTTCCAAGCTGATGTCGTGAGTTCGATTCTCATCACCCGCTCCATTATTTCTTGAATGATCTTTGAAAACTAAACAAGACAAAACGTACCTGTTAATTCAAGTTTTATTATAAATCGCACAGCGATGTGCGTAGTCAGTCAAACTGAGGTCTGCACGATGCAGATCACGCAGATGTTGCCACAGGATGTGGTGAACTTAATCTGCGATCCATTTATCGGAGAGTTTGATCCTGGCTCAGGACGAACGCTGGCGGCGTGCCTAATACATGCAAGTCGAGCGGACAGATGGGAGCTTGCTCCCTGATGTTAGCGGCGGACGGGTGAGTAACACGTGGGTAACCTGCCTGTAAGACTGGGATAACTCCGGGAAACCGGGGCTAATACCGGATGCTTGTTTGAACCGCATGGTTCAAACATAAAAGGTGGCTTCGGCTACCACTTACAGATGGACCCGCGGCGCATTAGCTAGTTGGTGAGGTAACGGCTCACCAAGGCAACGATGCGTAGCCGACCTGAGAGGGTGATCGGCCACACTGGGACTGAGACACGGCCCAGACTCCTACGGGAGGCAGCAGTAGGGAATCTTCCGCAATGGACGAAAGTCTGACGGAGCAACGCCGCGTGAGTGATGAAGGTTTTCGGATCGTAAAGCTCTGTTGTTAGGGAAGAACAAGTACCGTTCGAATAGGGCGGTACCTTGACGGTACCTAACCAGAAAGCCACGGCTAACTACGTGCCAGCAGCCGCGGTAATACGTAGGTGGCAAGCGTTGTCCGGAATTATTGGGCGTAAAGGGCTCGCAGGCGGTTCCTTAAGTCTGATGTGAAAGCCCCCGGCTCAACCGGGGAGGGTCATTGGAAACTGGGGAACTTGAGTGCAGAAGAGGAGAGTGGAATTCCACGTGTAGCGGTGAAATGCGTAGAGATGTGGAGGAACACCAGTGGCGAAGGCGACTCTCTGGTCTGTAACTGACGCTGAGGAGCGAAAGCGTGGGGAGCGAACAGGATTAGATACCCTGGTAGTCCACGCCGTAAACGATGAGTGCTAAGTGTTAGGGGGTTTCCGCCCCTTAGTGCTGCAGCTAACGCATTAAGCACTCCGCCTGGGGAGTACGGTCGCAAGACTGAAACTCAAAGGAATTGACGGGGGCCCGCACAAGCGGTGGAGCATGTGGTTTAATTCGAAGCAACGCGAAGAACCTTACCAGGTCTTGACATCCTCTGACAATCCTAGAGATAGGACGTCCCCTTCGGGGGCAGAGTGACAGGTGGTGCATGGTTGTCGTCAGCTCGTGTCGTGAGATGTTGGGTTAAGTCCCGCAACGAGCGCAACCCTTGATCTTAGTTGCCAGCATTCAGTTGGGCACTCTAAGGTGACTGCCGGTGACAAACCGGAGGAAGGTGGGGATGACGTCAAATCATCATGCCCCTTATGACCTGGGCTACACACGTGCTACAATGGACAGAACAAAGGGCAGCGAAACCGCGAGGTTAAGCCAATCCCACAAATCTGTTCTCAGTTCGGATCGCAGTCTGCAACTCGACTGCGTGAAGCTGGAATCGCTAGTAATCGCGGATCAGCATGCCGCGGTGAATACGTTCCCGGGCCTTGTACACACCGCCCGTCACACCACGAGAGTTTGTAACACCCGAAGTCGGTGAGGTAACCTTTATGGAGCCAGCCGCCGAAGGTGGGACAGATGATTGGGGTGAAGTCGTAACAAGGTAGCCGTATCGGAAGGTGCGGCTGGATCACCTCCTTTCTAAGGATATTTACGGAATATAAGACCTTGGGTCTTATAAACAGAACGTTCCCTGTCTTGTTTAGTTTTGAAGGATCATTCCTTCGAAACGTGTTCTTTGAAAACTAGATAACAGTAGACATCACATTCAATTAGTAACACAAGATATCACATAGTGATTCTTTTTAACGGTTAAGTTAGAAAGGGCGCACGGTGGATGCCTTGGCACTAGGAGCCGATGAAGGACGGGACGAACACCGATATGCTTCGGGGAGCTGTAAGCAAGCTTTGATCCGGAGATTTCCGAATGGGGAAACCCACCACTCGTAATGGAGTGGTATCCATATCTGAATTCATAGGATATGAGAAGGCAGACCCGGGGAACTGAAACATCTAAGTACCCGGAGGAAGAGAAAGCAAATGCGATTCCCTGAGTAGCGGCGAGCGAAACGGGATTAGCCCAAACCAAGAGGCTTGCCTCTTGGGGTTGTAGGACACTCTATACGGAGTTACAAAGGAACGAGGT
>NZ_CP029364.1:0-1362500 GCF_004006435.1 Bacillus halotolerans | reverse complement strand
ATCCCTGAAAGATGATCAGGTTGATAGGTCTGAGGTGGAAGTGTGGCGACACATGGAGCTGACAGATACTAATCGATCGAGGACTTAACCTAATTTCTAATGATGTCACACCTGTTATCTAGTTTTGAGAGAACACTCTCAAATTGTTTGGTGGCGATAGCGAAGAGGTCACACCCGTTCCCATGCCGAACACGGAAGTTAAGCTCTTCAGCGCCGATGGTAGTCGGGGGTTTCCCCCTGTGAGAGTAGGACGCCGCCAAGCAGTTTTATCATAATTATATCGTCGCGGGGTGGAGCAGTTCGGTAGCTCGTCGGGCTCATAACCCGAAGGTCGCAGGTTCAAATCCTGCCCCCGCAACCAAAAAATATATCCTTTAAAATAAGGAGCGCCCAAAGGGTGCAACCAAATTAAAATGGTCCGGTAGTTCAGTTGGTTAGAATGCCTGCCTGTCACGCAGGAGGTCGCGGGTTCGAGTCCCGTCCGGACCGCCATTTATTGTAAACGAAACGATCATGTTTTCGTTTTTTTTGTGTTTTCTTTTATTACATCTTTTGCTTGGTATGATAGCCAAGCTTTCTTTATATCGGCAACATCTTGGATATTTCACCATAATCCGATACACTAGATACAGTACATATAAAACATAATCAGACCAAAAGGAGGTTTGGTTAATGGATGAGTTTGATTTAATTAATAGTATTACTCCGCGAACCATTCACCATTCTTCCGTTGATGTAGGAATTGGAGACGATGCGGCTCTTTACACAGCGAAAAACGGTGTGCAGGAAATTGTCTGTGTCGATACAATGGTAGAGGACGTGCATTTTAAATTGAGCTATTCTTCGCCGGAGGACATTGGATATAAGGCGTTGGCTATAAATATAAGTGATATTGCCGCAATGGGAGGTATTCCTAAGTTTTATTTAGTGTCTCTTGCGGTGCCTTCAAAATGGACGGCATCAGAAATCAAGGCAATGTATGAAGGAATGAATGAACTGGCGAAACTATACTGTATGGACCTGATTGGCGGTGATACAGTTTCTACTAACGATAAACTAGTCGTCACAGTGACTGTGATTGGGGAAGTTGAAAAGGGACGTGCCTGTTTGCGCAGTTTGGCAAAGCCGAATGATATTGTCTTTGTCACTGGTGAAATCGGTTCTTCTGCCGCTGGACTTTCATTGCTGCTAAAAGAGACCTCCCATCCGGAAACATCATTTGAAACAGATTACTTTATCAATAGGCATAAACGGCCTCACCCAAGAGTGAGTGTTGGCAGACTATGCTCGAACGCTCAGCGTGTGGCTCTTAATGATATTAGTGACGGATTGGCAAGTGAATTGCATGAAATTGCTGAATCCAGCTCTGTTTCAATAGAAATTGACGAGAGCCTTCTTCCAGTTCATCCGGACTTGCCTAAGTTAAATTCCAAATGGAAGGAATGGGCTTTGTTTGGCGGAGAGGATTTTGAGCTGACTGGGACGATCTCAAAGGAAGACTGGGAAGTGTTACAGCAGGAGTGCAGCAGACTTCAACTGCCAATTACAAAGATTGGATGTGTCCGTGAAAAGACAGAATCCAATGTCGTATTAAAGACAGATGAAGAAACAATGACTTTAGAGAAAAAAGGGTATAATCATTTTAAATAAGACGGGTGACTCGTGTGAAGCAATTAAAATGGAGAACTGTAAATCCTGAAGAAACAAAAGCGATTGCTAAGCTGACTGCATCGTTTTCAAAGCCTGGGGACGTCCTGACATTAGAGGGCGATTTAGGAGCTGGGAAAACAACCTTTACAAAAGGTTTTGCTGAAGGACTTGGAATTACACGTGTTGTAAACAGTCCGACGTTTACGATCATAAAAGAATATAACGATGGTTCACTTCCTCTTTTTCATATGGATGTATACAGAATGGAAGACGAGAGTGAAGATTTAGGACTTGATGAATATTTTCATGGACAAGGTGTCTGCTTAGTGGAATGGGCGCATTTAATTGAAGAGCAGCTTCCGCAGGAGCGACTGCAAATTGTCATTAAAAGAGCTGGTGATGATGAAAGAGAGATCACCTTTACAGCTGTGGGGAATCGGTATGAAATGCTTTGTGAGGAGATAAGTAGACATGACAATATTAGCAATTGATACATCGAATTATACTTTAGGCATAGCGCTGCTTCGGGACAACACTGTCATAGCAGAATACATGACATATTTAAAAAAGAATCACTCTGTGAGAGCGATGCCTGCTGTTCATTCTTTGCTGAATGATTGTGATACAACCCCGCAGGATCTTTCTAAAATTGTTGTCGCAAAAGGTCCTGGCTCGTACACAGGGGTGAGAATCGGTGTAACCATTGCCAAAACACTTGCCTGGTCTTTAAACATTCCGATTTCTGCTGTTTCAAGTCTTGAAGCGCTCGCGGCAAATGGACGTCACTTTGACGGTCTGATCAGCCCTATATTTGATGCGAGACGCGGACAGGTGTATACAGGTCTTTATGAATATAAAAACGGGCTTTTAGAACAGGCTGTGCCGGATCAAAATGTGATGCTGACAGAGTGGCTGGAGATGCTAAAAGAGAAAGATCGCTCTGTTTTGTTTTTAGGACATGATACATCCATACACAAGGAGACGATACTGGATGTATTAGGAACAAAAGGAATCATAGGGTCTGCGGTTCAGCATAATCCCCGCCCTTCAGAATTGGCTTACTTGGGTGCGGATAGGGAAGCTGCTGATATTCACGGGCTTGTGCCGGATTATTTGCGGCTTGCAGAAGCTGAAGCGAAATGGATTGAAAGTCAAAAGTAGGGTGATAGGATGAAAACAAAAGCAGCAGTCAGAAAAATGCAGCTTGATGATGTTGATCACGTATACGAAATTGAAACATCCTCCTTTACGTCTCCCTGGACGAAGGATTCGTTTTATCATGAATTGCTTGAAAATCCGTATGCCCACTATCTCGTGATTGAAAAGGACGATTGTATCGCGGGTTATTGCGGGATTTGGATTGTGATGGACGACGCCCAAATCACAAATATAGCGATTAAACCAGAGTATAGGGGCCAGTCTTTAGGAGAAGCACTTTTTCGTTCAGCTCTCGAGCTTTGTAAAGAAAAAGAGGCGAGGCGGCTTTCGCTTGAAGTGAGGGTTTCCAATCACCCTGCTCAAAGTTTATATAAAAAGTTCGGGATGCAGCCCGGCGGAATAAGAAAGAACTATTATACTGATAACGGGGAAGATGCGTTAATTATGTGGGTGACGATAAATGAATGAGCAAAAAGATCTTTATATATTAGGAATCGAAACGAGCTGCGATGAAACGGCAGCAGCTATTGTCAAAAACGGAACAGAAATCGTCTCGAACGTTGTGGCCTCTCAAATTGAAAGCCATAAACGATTCGGAGGGGTTGTGCCGGAAATAGCATCAAGACATCATGTGGAGCAAATCACTTTAGTGATCGAAGAGGCTTTCCGTAAAGCAGACATGACATATCGTGACATAGATGCGATTGCAGTTACTGAAGGCCCGGGATTGGTGGGAGCACTGCTAATCGGGGTAAACGCCGCTAAAGCATTGAGCTTTGCGCATCATATTCCGTTAGTTGGAGTCCATCATATAGCGGGCCATATCTACGCAAACCGTTTGGTAGAAGAGATTGTTTTTCCAGCGCTTGCATTGGTCGTTTCCGGCGGCCATACGGAATTGGTTTATATGAAAGAACACGGTTCATTTGAAGTAATCGGGGAAACACTCGATGACGCAGCAGGGGAAGCTTATGACAAAGTGGCGAGAACAATGGGTCTCCCGTATCCAGGCGGACCGCAGATTGACAAGCTTGCGGAATCAGGGAATGACACTATTCCTCTGCCTCGCGCATGGCTTGAAGAAGGTTCTTATAATTTCAGCTTTAGCGGGCTGAAATCAGCTGTGATCAATACGCTTCATAACGCGGCTCAAAAAGGACAGGAAATTGCGCCGGAAGATCTTTCTGCCAGTTTTCAGAATAGCGTCATTGATGTCTTAGTGACAAAAACGGCACGCGCTGCAAAAGAATATGGTGTCAAACAGGTTCTTTTGGCCGGCGGAGTAGCTGCAAACAGAGGACTCAGAGCTGCGTTACAGAAGGAATTTTCCCAGCATGAGGGGACGGCGCTCATCATTCCTCCGCTATCCTTATGTACGGATAATGCTGCAATGATTGCTGCGGCCGGTACAATTGCTTTTGAAAAAGGGATTCGCGGATCATATGATATGAATGGCCAGCCTGGTCTTGAACTGACTTCTTACCAGGGTCTCACGACATAATGGCGTGAGGCTTTTTTATTGTTATTAACAGATAATTCTCAATTTATCCACATATCTGTGAGTAATTATAGAGATATAGATGGGTAAAGGGGTTGAGAGGCTGTTAATAAAGTGGATAAATTCAGAATATTTTGTGGATATTGTGTATAAACCGCTTTCTTCGTTTGCTTATAAGGTTATTTTCTGTGGATAAAAAGCACCTCTAAAAAAGAGGTGCTTGACTTTTTTTAATCTTCTTCTGTGGATAGTTCTTCCCATTCTGATAATAGGTTTTCCAATTCTTGATTGAGTTTCTCGTTGTCAGCGTGGATGGCTTGTACCTTTTCGTGGTCCTGATATACTTCCGGATCACAAAGTAATTCATCATTGTGACTGATTTTTTCTTCTATGGTTTGAACTGTCGTTTCAATTTCTTCTATGCGTCTGAGTCGTTGTCGTTCTTTCTTTTTCCATTCTTTTTCTTCCTCATAAGAACGTTTAGAGTCGGATTTCATTGCAACCGTGGCTTTTTCAGTTTCCTCTTGCTGTTTCATTTTCTCCAATTCCAGCTGCTGTGTTTTTTTCTCTGTATAATAATCGTAATCTCCGAGATATTCTTCAATATGGTTTGGAGAAAGCTCATATACCCTTGTTGCGATTCTATTAATAAAATATCTGTCATGTGAGACAAATAACAATGTGCCCGGATAATCGATCAAGGCGTTTTCGAGAACTTCTTTGCTGTCTAAGTCAAGATGGTTCGTCGGCTCATCAAGAATGAGAAAGTTAGCTTTTTGCAGCATCAGCTTTGCCAGGGCCACTCTTGCTTTTTCGCCTCCGCTTAGGGAATGGACGGGTTTAAGCACATCATCCCCGGAGAATAAGAAATTTCCGAGGCACGTTCTGATTTCTTTCTCTTGAAGCTCCGGATACTCGTCCCACAGCTCATCAATGACGCGTTTAGAGGAGGTCAGCTCAGCTTGTTCCTGGTCATAGTAACCGATACTGACATTTGAGCCGTACGCTATTGTTCCCTGATCCGGCTTCAGTGTGTTTATTAATGTTTTGAGCAAGGTTGATTTTCCGATTCCGTTGGGACCTACAAGAGCGGCGCTTTCTCCTCTTGGAAGCCTAAACGAAACATCTGTCAGAAGCGGCGGCTGGTTTTCATAGCTGATGGTCAGATCCTGAACCCGCAGGACCTCGTTCCCGCTCTGTTTTGTAATGTCGAAATGAAAATTTGCTGATTTTTCGTCGCCGAGCGGTTTTGACATGACGTCCATCCGTTCAAGCTGTTTCCGCCGGCTTTGTGCTCTTTTTGTCGTTGAGGCTCTCGCTAGATTTCGGTCTACAAAGTCCTGCAGCTTGGCGATTTCATCCTGCTGTTTTTCATACAGCTTAAGATCCTTTTCATATTGGGCAGCTTTTTGGTCTAGATAAGCGCTGTAGTTGCCGTGATACTTTTTGCTTTCTGATCTTGATACCTCGTACACCTGGTTCACCACTTTGTCCAAAAAGTAGCGGTCGTGAGAAACAATCAGAATGGCGCCTGAATAGCCTTGTAAATAATGTTCAAGCCATGTCAGCGTATCAATGTCCAGATGGTTGGTCGGCTCATCTAGAATGAGAAGGTCGGGCTGTGTTAACAGAAGCTTACCCAAGGCCAGTCTTGTTTTCTGACCACCGCTTAGGCTTTGCACCTGTGTTGAATCGTCAAAATGGCTGAAGCCGAGACCGTGCAGCACAGATCTGACATCTGCTTCATATTGATAGCCGCCTTTATCTTTAAATTCCTGCTGAAGGCGGTCGTAGGTTTTCATGATGCTTTCCAGTTCACTTGGGTCAGCTGCCGCCATTTTTTCTTCTATGTTTCGCATTTCTTTTTCCATCGCTTTTAAGTGATCAAAAACAGTCAGCAGCTCTTCTTTTATGGTAAGCTTAGAATCCAAGCCGGTATGCTGGGCCAAATAGCCCATTGTGATATCTTTCGGCTTGATCATTTCACCCTTTTCATATGAAAGGTGACCTGCGATAATTTTAAGGAGTGTAGATTTCCCAGCGCCGTTTCTTCCTACAATAGCGACGCGATCACGGTTTCTGACTTCCAGCTTTATATTGTTTAAAATAGTATCAGCACCAAATGATTTGGAAAGCTGATTAATTTGTAAGATCATCATATTATTTCACCTCTGCTATAATAAGTTAAGTGTAGCTTATGAACCAGAACTCAGCAAACAATACATTGGCCGAATAAGACATAGAGAAGAAAATAGTGTATGATCTGTTTAAGGAGAGTTTTTACTATGAATGGATTTTCTCATTTTAATGAACAGGGCAGAGCCCAGATGGTGGATATCAGCGAAAAATCTTCGACTGTCCGTACTGCGGCGGCTGTATCAAGCGTACACATGAAGAGTGAAGTGTACGAGAAAATAAAAAGCCATGGTATCGGCAAAGGAGATGTACTTGCTGTCGCTCAGGTGGCGGGTATTATGGCTGCGAAACAAACATCAAATATCATCCCGATGTGCCATCCGCTATCCTTGAGCGGGGTCGATATTTCGTTTGACTGGAAAATAAAAGAAACAGAAGTTATACTTCATATAAAAGCACAGGTCAAAACGAAAGGGAGTACAGGTGTGGAAATGGAAGCGCTAACTTCTGCATCGGTGTGTGCCCTTACTGTTTACGATATGTGCAAGGCGCTTGATAAGGGGATGGTCATCGGCCCTACCTGCTTGCTGGAAAAGACAGGCGGGAAAAACGGTGACTTTAAAAGAGAACTATCCGAGTATAATTTGGAGGACCAAAAATGAATAAGGATCAATCAAAAATTCCGCAGGCGACGGCAAAACGGCTGCCGCTTTATTATCGCTTTTTAAAGAATCTGCATGCGTCAGGAAAACAGCGTGTATCATCCGCTGAACTCAGCGATGCCGTAAAGGTTGATTCTGCCACGATTCGCAGGGATTTTTCCTATTTTGGAGCTCTTGGCAAAAAAGGATACGGATATAATGTCGATTATTTGCTGTCATTTTTCCGAAAAACGCTGGATCAGGATGAAATGACAGACGTTATCTTGATTGGTGTCGGAAACTTAGGAACAGCGTTTCTTCACTATAATTTCACAAAAAATAATAACACAAAAATTTCTATGGCTTTTGATATAAATGAGAGTAAAATAGGAACTGAGGTAGGCGGTGTGCCCGTCTTTAACCTCGATGATCTTGAAAAGCATGTAAAAGGCGAATCAGTTGCCATTTTGACAGTGCCCGCAGTTGCGGCCCAATCGATTACCGACAGATTGGTTGCGTTAGGGATCAAGGGTATTCTTAATTTTACGCCGGCCCGTTTGAATGTGCCGGAACACATTCGAATTCATCATATAGATTTAGCTGTAGAGCTTCAGTCACTGGTTTATTTCTTGAAGCATTATTCTGTTTTAGAGGAAATCGAGTAACCGGAAAGGAGGAGCCCAAATATGCCGATCGGTCCTGGAAGCCTTGCTGTTATCGCAATCGTTGCTCTGATTATCTTTGGCCCCAAAAAGCTGCCTGAGTTGGGAAAAGCGGCTGGAGACACACTTCGTGAATTCAAAAACGCTACTAAAGGATTAGCGAGTGATGATGAGGAAAAAAAGAAAGAGAATCAGTAAGTTAGGATGACACAAATGAAAGTGAATCAAATGTCGCTGCTGGAGCATATTGCGGAGCTTCGAAAACGATTGCTGGTTGTGGCGCTGGCGTTTGTCGTTTTCTTTATCGCGGGATTTTTTTTAGCGAAGCCGATTATAGTGTATCTGCAAGAAACGGATGAAGCGAAGGAGCTCACGCTCAATGCGTTTAATCTGACAGACCCGCTTTATGTGTTTATGCAGTTTGCGTTTATCATCGGGATTGTCCTGACTTCGCCGGTTATTCTTTATCAGCTTTGGGCTTTTGTGAGCCCGGGCCTCTATGAAAAGGAGCGCAAAGTAACGCTCAGCTACATTCCGATCTCTATTTTGCTGTTTTTAGCGGGTTTATCTTTTTCCTATTATATTTTATTTCCTTTTGTTGTCGATTTTATGAAACGGATTTCTCAGGATTTGAATGTCACTCAGGTGATTGGAATTAATGAATATTTTCATTTTCTTCTGCAGCTGACGATTCCGTTTGGACTGTTGTTTCAAATGCCGGTCATCCTTATGTTTTTGACAAGGCTTGGAATTGTGACACCGATGTTCTTAGCGAAAATCAGAAAGTATGCGTACTTTACGATGCTTGTGATTGCTGCTCTGATTACACCACCTGAGCTTTTGTCTCATATGATGGTGACTGTTCCGCTCTTGATTTTGTATGAAATCAGTATTTTAATATCGAAGGCTGCCTATCGGAAAGCGCAGAAAAGCAGTGCTGCCGATCAGGACGTTTCTTCTTAGCCAACATAAAAAATCCATTTCTCATAGAAGAGAAATGGATTTTCTTTATTTCTGGTTCTTCTTTATTTTAAATGAAAAGGCGAACATCTTAAAAGAAATGCTGATGTTGTATGCAGCGAACACCATCAGCAGGATGGAGTAAAATGACCACATGCTGCCTGGCGAGCTTGCGGCGAGATAAGTAAAGATGCACCCTACGGCAAAGTAGATCATTCCCCACACTATCGGGTTTCTCATGAAAATAATCCTCCAATAATCAATTGCATTTGTGTGCTTTGCTGTTCAAGGTATTTCTGAACAGGCTCAAGCTGCATAATGACGACGAATGTATTCATCATTACATGGGCGAAAATCGGCACCCAAATCCGTTTGGTTCTCGCATATAGAAATGCAAAGGTAAAGCCCATTGCCGTATACAGCAGAAGGTGCGTTAAATCGGCATGAACAATTCCGAAAATAATGGAGCTGATCAGTCCGGCAATAAAGAAATTCGTTTTTTCGTACAGCGCGCCGAAAATGATTTTTCTGAAGATGATTTCTTCTAATATAGGCCCGATGATAGAAGAAACGATAATCATGAGCGGAACTGCCTGAATCACATCCAGGATGGCTTTTGTATTTTCTGATTCTCTTCCGATGCCAAATACATAATATTCAATAGAACCGGCTAATCCTTGAGAGAAAAGGGCGATGAAAAACCCGGCTATCGCCCAAAGGATCGAAAGTCCGACCGAGTCTTTCTTTTCGTTACGCAGCGCAGTTTTAGGCGCGGTTCTGAGAATGAGCAATACAACAATCAGACAGGCAATAAAACTGATGACGGACCATAATCCCTGCGCGTACAGCAGATTTTCTTTTGTGGGCTGTCCTCCCGCATAACCGAATTTAAATAACAAGGGAATCGCAATTACTGCTGAAAACTGCATGATGATATATGTCAAAATAATAAACCAATACTGTTTTCTCAAATGGTATGTACTCCTTTGTTAAATGGGTTTCTTTTGTCTACAGCTATTGTAACATAATTGAATCGGGGGTGAAAAAGCCAAGGGATATCTGAGCTGAAAAGAATGATGTAAGCGTGAAAAAATTTTTATCTTATCACTTGAAATTGGAAGTGAGATTCTTTATTATAAGAATTGTGTTAGCACTCTTTAGTGCCGAGTGCTAAAATTACATATTCATACTATTGAGGAGGTTATTACATTGTTAAAGCCATTAGGTGATCGCGTTGTCATTGAACTCGTAGAATCTGAAGAAAAAACTGCCAGCGGAATTGTGTTACCGGATTCTGCAAAAGAAAAGCCGCAAGAAGGCAAAATCGTGGCAGCTGGTTCAGGTCGCGTGTTAGAAAGCGGAGAGCGCGTTGCTTTAGAAGTAAAAGAGGGCGACCGCATTATCTTCTCAAAATACGCAGGTACTGAAGTGAAATACGAAGGTACTGAATACTTAATCTTACGTGAAAGCGACATTTTAGCTGTTATCGGCTAATTCTTAAATAAACAAATACTTAAAAATTCGAGGAGGTTTCGTACACATGGCAAAAGATATTAAGTTTAGTGAAGAAGCTCGCCGCGCAATGCTTCGCGGTGTTGATGCACTTGCTGATGCTGTAAAAGTAACTTTAGGACCAAAAGGACGCAACGTGGTTCTAGAGAAAAAATTCGGTTCTCCGTTAATCACTAATGACGGTGTAACAATCGCTAAAGAAATCGAACTTGAAGACGCGTTTGAAAATATGGGTGCTAAGCTTGTAGCTGAAGTAGCCAGCAAAACAAACGACGTTGCCGGTGACGGTACAACAACTGCGACAGTTCTTGCGCAAGCAATGATTCGCGAAGGCCTTAAAAACGTAACAGCAGGCGCTAACCCTGTAGGCGTGCGTAAAGGTATGGAACAAGCTGTAAACGTTGCGATCGAGAATCTGAAAGAAATTTCTAAGCCAATCGAAGGCAAAGAATCTATCGCTCAGGTTGCTGCGATCTCTGCTGCTGATGAGGAAGTCGGAAGCCTTATCGCTGAAGCAATGGAGCGCGTAGGCAACGACGGCGTTATCACAATCGAAGAGTCTAAAGGCTTCACAACTGAGCTTGAAGTTGTTGAAGGTATGCAGTTCGACCGCGGATATGCGTCTCCTTACATGGTAACTGATTCTGATAAGATGGAAGCGGTTCTTGACAATCCTTACATCTTAATCACAGACAAAAAAATCACAAACATTCAAGAAATCCTTCCTGTGCTTGAGCAGGTTGTTCAGCAAGGCAAACCATTGCTTCTGATCGCTGAGGATGTTGAAGGTGAAGCTCTTGCAACACTTGTTGTGAACAAACTTCGCGGCACATTCAACGCAGTGGCTGTTAAAGCTCCTGGCTTTGGTGACCGCCGTAAAGCAATGCTTGAAGACATCGCTGTCCTTACTGGCGGAGAAGTCATCACAGAAGATCTTGGCCTTGACCTGAAATCTACTGAAATCGGACAATTGGGACGCGCTTCTAAAGTTGTGGTTACAAAAGAAAACACAACAATCGTTGAAGGCGCTGGCGAAACAGATAAAATTTCTGCACGCGTCACTCAAATCCGCGCTCAAGTGGAAGAAACAACTTCTGAGTTCGACAGAGAAAAATTACAAGAGCGTCTTGCGAAACTTGCTGGCGGCGTAGCTGTCATCAAAGTCGGCGCTGCGACTGAAACTGAGCTGAAAGAGCGTAAACTTCGCATCGAAGACGCCCTGAACTCAACTCGCGCAGCTGTTGAAGAAGGCATCGTATCCGGCGGTGGTACAGCGCTTGTAAACGTATATAACAAAGTCGCTGCAGTTGAAGCTGAAGGTGATGCGCAAACAGGTATCAACATCGTGCTTCGCGCGCTTGAAGAGCCAATTCGTCAAATCGCGCACAACGCTGGTCTTGAAGGATCTGTCATCGTTGAGCGCCTGAAAAACGAAGAAATCGGCGTAGGCTTCAACGCTGCAACTGGCGAATGGGTAAACATGATCGAAAAAGGTATCGTTGACCCAACAAAAGTTACACGCTCTGCACTGCAAAACGCAGCTTCTGTAGCAGCAATGCTCTTAACAACTGAAGCTGTTGTCGCTGACAAACCGGAAGAAAATGCCGGCGGCGCAGGAATGCCTGATATGGGCGGCATGGGCGGTATGGGCGGCATGATGTAACACCGACAAAAAACCCTTGATAAACAAGGGTTTGTCGGCAACGGACGTCATTTTTGATGCCCTTTTGATGCCATTTATAAATTTTCGAGGTTTCTCATGAGTTCACCGAACTTGTGAGAGGCTTCTTTTTTTCTGTCTTTTGTGGTTTGATTTTTTTAGCACTGTTTTATATCGATACTCAATAGTTTTGATAAACGGTAAGTAACCCCGATATAGACTATTCTATCGACTAAAATACAAAATTCTCATCATACAATTCATGCTTTATTTGCATCTTGACTTTGTTTTGATTTACTTTGTGATTTTTAAGGACGCGCAGGACCTTATCTTCGACTGCTGAAAACCAGAAGTGAGTTGAATTCCATCGTCTCAAAAAATAACACGAGGCATTATTTGGAATGCAGCGAGAAGGTTCCAGCCTATTCTGGGCTTATCCATGATATTATGAGCCCGACCAAAATAAAAGTGAAACAATAAGTAATTGAAATAATAAGAGCCCTTATCCACAAAGAGGAAGGGCATTGAGTTATTTATTTTTGGTCATTTTCTATATCCATTCACTTATGGGGTTGAAAATTATTCGTCCCAACCTCTGTTACCTTTCTCTCTATTGCAGACAGGAGACAATATTGGGATACTCTCATACGACAAAAAAAGACCCCGTTATCTAGATAAATAGTGCCACCAACACTTTTAGACGGTTTCCTCTAGGAAAGCACTGTCAAAGAGAAATCCTGTTAAAATGTCTATTTGTGCTGCTTTTTTTAGCTACTAAAAGACGATGTTTTCCTTGCAATAAGGAACTCGTCTTTTTTGTTAAGAATAAAGAGAGACAGAATAATGACATCTGATCCCCAAAAATTCACTGTCGATGAAGTTAGATTCTTGATAAAATCCGTCCCGACTCTATGGAGACAGACAATCCAATTATCAACTCTAATATTAGTTTTTTTGATTATCAAGGAGGACTTAATAGTGCATTTCTCAAAAATGATAGATCGCTTGGCTTTATATGATTTACACAGAAAAAGAAGCAAAGATAAACATTTTTCTGCTGCTTTTACAGCCGATATAGATGATAGAGAAGAATTTTACAGTGCAAATATAGCTGATGTTTCAATTGATTTGAATGAGTCAGGAAAAAATTATAAGGTTGGAACATTTAGCTATGAATCTTTAATGCAATCTGGGAATCCTGTTAATGACACTTTAAAAGGGGAGGTTTTTTTAAATGAAAATGATATAGATCAACCCAATGTTATCTTTGTACACGGCTGGCGCATGGATTCGTTCGATAGAATCAAAAAAATATTTCATAATCGTATAATGAACGATTTAGGCTGGAACATGTATTATTATTCTCTACCATACCATTTTGAAAGAGAACCGGAAAATTCACTGTATAGTGGCGAGTTGATGATTAGTGCAAACATTGACCGTACAATTGAGTCGACAAGACAGTCTATTGTAGATTTACGGGCGTTAATTCACTGGATAAAAGCAAATAAAAAAGGCCCTGTTATCATAGCGGGAGTAAGCTTAGGGGGATGGGTTACTAATCTAATTGCTACCTTAGATTCTCAAATTGATGTAGTGGTATCAATCTTTTATGCCAATCGCCTTTCTTATTCGATATGGAACACGATCCCGGGTAAATTTATAAGAGAGGAATTAGAACAAAATAGTGTGACCTATGAAGATTTAGTGAAATATTGGAATATCACAGATCCTAGTCAAGCCTTGCCAAAAGTTAATAAAGATAACATTCTGCTGATTTCAGCTAAACACGATCAATATATTGACTTAAAAGATGCAGATTATTTATGGGAAAGTTGGGGGAAGCCCACAAGATATGTCTACAATTGTGGTCATTCCGGTATTGTTCTTTGTCGCAAAAAGCTGGCAAATGATACGCTTTCCTTTATACGAGAAAGAATACATACGGGAAAACCTGGTTCAGTACATTTGTAGACCTTAATTTGTAGACCTTAATAAGAAACGAAAGGCCAACTGCGACTTCAGTTGGCCTTTCCTATTTATAATAAAGAAACAGCATGAGATTGCTGACAGAACAACTATGAGTAATAGTCGTTTTCTTTAATCACCATTGCCAGTTCTTCCACGTCTCCCCGAATCCCAATCGCAGGCTCCCACGAATCAATCAAACGAATCGCTTTCTGATTAGCTTCCATCGCTTTCGTTTTCTCTCCTTTACGATGCAACAGCTGCGCCATCCCATAATAATAATAAATCAGCTCAACCTGATTAGCGTTGTGTTTGTCATAAAGCATCTGCTCAAAAGCTTCTTCCGCTTTCTCAAACTGACCACACTTCACGTAAGCGACACCCAGATTGAAATAGGCTTCTATCGTTTTTTCGCCCCCATACATGGAACTGATTTGATTTGCCGCTTCGTATAATTGAATGGCTTCTTCATTATGACCTTTCGCAAAGCTCAGATCTCCGCGAACCAATAGAACTCTGTGCTGAATCGCAGGGGAAATCGGTTTATCTTTGATTTCGGTTAAAATCGCTTCCGCTTTTTCATGACTTCCGGCTTTTAAGAACAGCCTCGATTGCAGTGCGAGTCCCCATACCTTTAGATCGTGAACGTCTTGCTCTCCAGTGTCTGATTGTTCCAGCGTTTTCAGGCCGGCTTCAATTTGTTGAAGTGCCCCGTCTAAATCATTGACTTCCATGAGTGCCCAGCCTGCTGTGTCGATTCGGAAGAACACTTCTAGCGTGCGTTTGCCTAATTGATGGGCTGCGTTGGCGGCTTTGCGTCCGTATTCGATACGCAGGGGCAGGTTGATTCTGCTTAGAAAATGGCTGATGCGGGTGATGAGTTCAATTAAGATTTCATTTTGTCCGGTTTCGCTTGACCATTTGATCACCTTTAGGATGTTTGGCCATTCTTTTTTGATTGGGTTTAAATCACGTCCCAGGAGATAGCTCCAATAGATAGAGTTTGGCTGTTCCCGCTTTAAATGGGTTTCCGCATAATGAATATAATAGTGCGCCCAGCGGCTGCGGGCTTCTTTTTCATACTTCTGATTTTCGGATAAGTGCTGTTCTCCGTATGCGACAACGGTTTGATGGGCGAAGTACTGTGTACTTCCTTTGCTTCGTTCGGGCTGAATCAGAGCAAAAGACCGCATTTGTTCAACTGCGTAATGGAAACGGCGAGCGTCTAATCCGGCTGCTGCCGCCAGGCTTTTTTCATCTGGCGGCTTGCTGAAAAAGCATAGCGCCTGCCATAGCTTCCGGGTGTCTTCATTGCATCTGTGCCATGTGCGCCCAAATAGAAAATCAAACAGGTCTAATAGTGAGTAGCCTGCTTTTCCGAGCTCATGAATCAGCTGCTGAGCGGGCATGTCATCGTCTGACATATAGGCGATGCTGAGTGCCATGGCTTTTGGGTTTCCGGCTGTCGCTGAAATGAACTCGCTCTTCAGTTCTGGAGACAGTTCCAGCAGCTGCGCTAGCTTTTCTCGTTTAGTTGGATCGTTGCCCATTTGCAGGCAGCGGTTCACTTCTTGATGAAAATATTCCAGGGCATCTGTTTGTTCAAGTCCGCTCAGCTGGATGGTTACCATTTCTCCGAAGCTTTCCCGATAGGTTTGCTTCAAGTTTTCACGTGCTGTGAGGAGGACTTTCACGCCTTGGGGCAGGCTGGTGATAAATTCGTGAATGTCTCTTTCAGCAGTGTCTATGCTGTCCACGATCAGCAGTATCGGTTTTTCTCTGGTGTAATTGGCTAACGCATTGCGGACGACGAATCGTTTTTCATTGATTGATTTATCGATTTGTTCAGCGCGTCCGAGCTGGTATGCAATCGTATTTAAAAAATCGCTAAAGCTTAATCCTTTCCAATCAGCACTGAGCCAGATGATGCTGTTGAATGCCGGCCAATCTGAGGAATCGCCGATACAGGAATAGGCTGCTTCTAGAGCAGTTGTCGTTTTTCCCGTGCCTGCCCATCCGGTAATTAAACAGACGGGTGATGGGGAAAGCATCCATTGCCGTATCGCCTTGATGTCAAATCTTCGTCCTATAAAGTGACCCGACCAGCGTGACGGTAAGTTGTGTGTCAAAGGCATCTGTTCTGTAAGCGCATTCGTTTTATGGTCGAGAATATCGGGAAATAAACGTTTGACTGTTTTTTCAATATCTTGATCAAGCGGTGCTCCGAATGAATTGTCCTGCCGTACTATTTTCGCTTTTTTAAGACATGAGGCCGCCCATACAGGCAGTGCAGGTTTGATTACCGGTATAGTGGTGGTCTCAAGCAGGTCGGTAAACCACTGTATATTCATATCGGTTTTTTCAAGAATGATCCAGATTATTCCGAACAGTTTTCCGTCTTCGATTCTTCCGGGAACATAGTTCGCACCCATCTGTCCGATCCAGCTTTTAATCGTGTTTGGGGAAACTCCCAGCTGGTGTGAAATGTTGTCTAAATAAGACTGTCCTGTTTTTTCGTTCTTATTCCTTCTGACTTTATAATCTGGATGAAGTTTTAATGACTTTACGCCAGGTGCCAGCAATTCCGCAAATTGTTTTCGATCTTCAAGTTCAGCCACAAAACCTGCACCTCCTATTAGTACTATTTTATCAATCCTGCTAGTTTTGTATATGAAAAATCAAAAAGTACAGTGCGGCTGTCCTTTTATACAGCATGAAAAGCTGTTGAACATGTTGAAAAGCAGATAAAATGAGGGCAGTGACAGAAAATGCAAAAATGTATGCACTTACATTTCTTGATGAAGCGGCTTATATGCCGTTAATAGTGTTCATAAAGAAAGGAATTTGCCGTAATGACTCACACAGTACCTAAAACCATGAAAGCAGCTATTATGCATAACACAAGAGAGATCAAAATTGAAACATTGCCTGTACCTGACATCAGTCAGGATGAAGTGTTGATTAAGGTGATGGCTGTCGGGATTTGCGGATCGGATCTGCATTACTATACAAACGGCAGAATAGGCAATTATGTAGTGGAAAAGCCATTTATCCTCGGACATGAGTGCGCGGGAGAAATCGCGGCTGTCGGCTCGTCTGTTGATCAATTCAAAGTCGGTGACCGCGTCGCTGTTGAACCTGGTGTAACGTGCGGACGCTGTGAAGCGTGCAAGGAGGGGCGTTATAACCTTTGTCCGGATGTACAGTTTTTGGCCACACCGCCGGTAGACGGCGCGTTTGTACAATATATCAAAATCAGACAGGACTTTGTTTTCTCAATTCCAGATTCACTTTCCTATGAGGATGCTGCCTTGATTGAACCGTTTTCTGTCGGTATCCATGCAGCGATGAGAACGAAGCTTCAGCCTGGATCAACGATTGCGATCATGGGAATGGGCCCTGTTGGATTAATGGCTGTTGCAGCCGCTAAAGCATTTGGAGCCAGTACAATCATTGTGACCGACTTAGAGCCGCTGCGGTTAAATGCCGCGAAAAAAATGGGAGCTACTCATGTGATTAATATCCGTGAACAAGATGCTCTTGAAGAAATTAAAAAAATCACAAATGATAGAGGCGTTGACGTTGTTTGGGAAACAGCGGGGAATCCTGCGGCACTGCAATCTGCATTGGCTTCTGTACGACGCGGCGGAAAGCTTGCGATTGTCGGTTTGCCTTCTCAGAATGAAATTCCGCTAAATGTGCCATTTATCGCAGACAATGAGATTGATATATACGGCATCTTCCGTTATGCCAATACGTATCCAAAAGGAATTGAATTCCTTGCTTCGGGCATTGTTGACACGAAGCACCTTGTGACGGATCAATATGCGCTGGAGCATACGCAAGAGGCGATGGAGCGGGCACTGCAATTTAAGAATGAATGTTTAAAAGTGATGGTTTATCCGAATAGCTGAGTGAACAGGGAGAATCTCGTATTCTCCCTCTTATTTACTGGATTTGTATTCAATATTGAAAACGGATTCTTGGGGTGGAAAAGATGATTCAAACAGAAAAAGCAACGGTAATGAAGGCGAAACATCAAACAAAATCCAGTGCCGGTCTGTCCTGGCTTGAACGAATCGGGTATGGCTTCGGTGATATGTCGTATAATATTGTGTTTCAATTTGTAAACGCATACCTGCTGTTTTATTATACGGATATCGGCGGCATACAGCCTGCGGTCATCGCCACATTATTTCTTGTTGTGCGGGTGCTGGATGCCATTTTTGACCCGATTATGGGGGTTATTTTAGATAAAACGAACACAAGGTGGGGAAAGGCAAGGCCTTATCTGTTGTGGGTGGCATTTCCTTTCGCATTATTTACTGTCCTGTGTTTCACCACTCCTCACTTTGGAGCAACGGGAAACATCGTATATGCGTATATTACCTATATTCTGCTCGGCATGTCCTTTAGTATGCAAACGATTCCAGTGAACAGCTTAACGGGCCGGATTACGAATTCTGTAAAAGAAAGAACGGTATTAACAACGACTCGTATGATCTTGGTTTATGTTGGAATCCTTCTATCCATCTCCTGTGCAACACCGCTTGCAGCAGCTTTGGGAGGAGAGAACCAGGCATTTGGGTTTCAAATGACAGCTCTCGTCTATGCCATTGTTAGCATCGCTTTGAACCTCTTTAGTTTCTTTACTGTGCGTGAGCGGATTGCGCCTAAGAAAACAAAGAAACAGGGAATGAAAAAGACGTTATCTGTTTTGTTTCAAAACAAACCTTTGCTGATTCTAACGTCATCATTTTTAGCATTTGCAATCGGGTTTAATATTAAAATCAGTACAATGGTGTACTACTTTACGTATAACGTGAATCATAAGGAACTGGTGTTCTTTGGAACCGTTTTATTTTTTGGCGCAGCCCTCATCAGTAACTTGTTTATTCCATACTTTTCTGAGAAGTGGGGCAGGAAAAATGTGATGGTCATATCGGCTGCTTTGTCACTGATCTCGTATGCAGGTCTGCATTTTACGGCGTATTCTTCGGTGACGCTCATTTTCATCTGGCTATTTGCTTCAGGGTTCTTTACAACCCCTTTAAATACGCTTGCTTGGGGAATGGTTGCCGATTGTGTTGATTATGCGGAATGGAAGACAGGGGTTCGTGCCGACGGAGTGGTGATTTCCAGCATGAGTTTTATCAATAAGTTAGGTGTTGCACTGGCCGGTTCGTTTTCTGCCATCTATTTAGGAATCGCAGGATATGTGGCGAATACTGATCAAACCGTGACGTCACTGAATGCGATTAAACATATGAATGCCTTAATTCCGGGACTATTTATTTTACTCTCTATCATCATCATAGCCTTTTATCCTTTAACTGAAAAAAGATATAAACAGATCATCACCGAGCTTGAGAAGAAATCCAGGTAAATGAATATATTTAATATTTCTAATATTCGATGTAAAAGGTTGTATTTATGACTGAAAGTAATATACTGAGACTGTAATCTAGAATATGTAAAAAGAGTGTGATAACATGCGAAGTCAGTCTGTTGTTTGTATTGGGGAGTTATTGATCGATTTCTTTTGTACCGATGTGGACGTTGATTTAAAGAAAGGGCGTCAATTTTTAAAAAGTGCCGGGGGCGCCCCAGCAAATGTGTCAGCGGCGATTGCCAAGCTGGGAGGGGACGCTGCTTTCGCAGGAAAAGTAGGGAAGGATCCCTTTGGGTATTTTCTGAAGCAAACGTTAGATGCTGTTCATGTGGATACCTCTATGCTGGTGATGGATGAGAAAGCACCTACAACGCTTGCTTTTGTTTCATTAAAGAATAATGGAGAGCGCGATTTTGTTTTCAATAGAGGCGCGGATGCTCTGTTTACGATCGAAGATGTCGATCAGGATAAAATGAATCAAGCGAAAATCCTTCATTTTGGCTCAGCGACGGCATTGTTATCTGATCCATTTTGTACAGCCTATTTACGGCTTATGACCATTGCGAAGGATAAAGGGCAATTTCTTTCATTTGATCCTAACTATCGAGGGGATTTATGGAAGGGAAGAGTCTCTGAGTTTGTTAGTGCTGCAAAAAGAGCCATTGCTTTAAGTGATTTTGTTAAGGTGAGTGACGAGGAGCTGGAGATCATCACTGGTGCGAAGGATCATGAAGAGGGCGTCAATATTCTCCATGGTATCGGAGCCGAGATGGTTGCCGTGACCCTTGGGAAAAACGGAACATTGCTGTCTAATGGCAAGGAACATGAAATCATTCCGAGTATTCCTGTCACTTCGATTGATTCTACAGGAGCGGGAGACGCTTTTGTCGGAGCGGCTTTGTTCAAATTAGCTGGTACAGATAAGATTGAATCGGTAGAAACTGATTTTGAGCAGCTGCGTGATATCGTGTCTTTTGCCAATAAGGTCGGCGCTCTTGTCTGCACTAAAATTGGAGCGATTGATGCACTGCCCAGCATGAAAGAAATTGAAGTTTCTCTATAAACATCGAGGATGTTTCTTGAAAGTCTTTGGACTTTTGGGGAGGCATCCTCTTTTTTATTTATTTTTTGTGCTTAAACTTAATATTTGGGTAAAAAGTTATGTATTTTTCTGTTTTAATGTCATTTTTTATTAAAAAAATGAAACTTTTAACGATAATAAATAGTATATGTATTAAGGGGTATACCGAAATAGCTTCTAGGAGGAACATATGATGAGTATAATTGGAAGATTCAAAGATATTATGTCCGCGAATATCAATGCTTTATTGGACAAGGCTGAAAATCCAGAGAAAATGGTAGATCAGTATTTAAGAAACATGAATAGCGATTTGGCTAAGGTTAAGGCAGAAACAGCAGCTGTTATGGCTGAGGAGCAGAGGGCAAAAAGAGAATTACACGAGTGCCAGGCAGATATGGAAAAGATGGAAAGCTATGCAATGAAAGCACTGCAAGCGGGGAATGAGGGCGATGCGAGAAAGTTCCTTGAAAGAAGAACATCTTTGGAATCAAAGCTTTCTGAGCTGCAGACGGCGAATCAAATTGCTGCAACCAATGCCGCACAGATGAGAAAGATGCATGACAAACTGGTTTCTGACATTGGAGAGCTGGAAGCACGCAAAAATATGATCAAGGCGAAGTGGGCAGTAGCGAAAACGCAAGAAAGAATGAACAAGCTTGGCGCTTCTGTTTCGACTACAAGCCAATCAATGTCTGCATTCGGCAGAATGGAGGACAAAGTAAATAAGGCGCTTGATCAGGCCAATGCAATGGCTGAACTGAACAGCGCTCCGCAGGATGATATTGCTGATCTGACTGCAAAATATGATACTGCCGGTTCAAGTCAGGTTGATGATGAACTTGCGGCGTTAAAAGCGAAAATGATGCTGGATAAATAATACATAGGAGGCCGCAGCTTTCGGCTGCGGCACCATTTATCATAAGATTTGAGAGGGAACGGTAATGATAATATCTTATAAGTGTCCGAACTGCGGCAGTGATATGGCATTTGACAGTGAATCCGGCTCGTTATCCTGCGGCAGCTGCGGAAGACAAGACAATATTGAAAGCCTTCCGAAAGAAAACATTGCGGCGCGGTTTTCTGAAGATGAGGCAAAAGAATATCAATGTGAAAACTGCGGTGCCGTTTTGATCACGGAAGCTGAAACGACAGCGACGACTTGCAGTTTCTGCGGAGGTGCTGCAATACTTGCCGATCGTTTATCAGGACATTTGGCACCGGCGAAGGTCATTCCATTTACAATCAGTAAACAAGAAGCGGAGCAGGCATTTCGAAAGTGGTGCAAAAAAGGCCTTCTGACACCAAGAGGATTCATGTCGGCCGATCGCATTAAAAGCATCACCGGGATGTATATCCCGTTTTGGATGTTTGATTTAAATAGTGAAGTACAGGTGAGAGCGAACTGTACCAGAGTCCATCAGTATGAAGAAGGGGATTATATTTGCACAGAAACAGAACATTTTGAAGCGTTTCGGGATATCAATCTCGATTATTTGAAAATCCCTGTCGATGCCTCTGAAAAAATGAATGATGAAATAATGGACAAATTGGAGCCTTATTCATACGATCAGCTGAAGGACTTTCAAACGGCATATTTGGCCGGTTATATTGCGGAAAAATACAATTATACCGATGAGGAGCTTTTTCCGAGGGCAAAAGAGAAAATCAGCAGTTATATAGATTCATACATACATTCTACTTTTTCCGGATATACGTCGGTCAATGTGAGGGACAAACATATACACACGAGAAATGTGAACAGCTTTTATGTTTTGCTTCCTGTTTGGATGGTCAGTTACGATTATGAAAGAGCAGAGCATACCTTTGCGATGAACGGCCAAACAGGAAAGGTTGTCGGAAAGCCGCCGATCAGTTCAGGAAAAGTGGCGGCATGGTTTAGCGGAATAGCAGGCGGGACATTTCTTGCATTGAAGCTCGTCTCATTGATGATGGGAGGCGGATTTTGATGCGCGTATTTTTAGGGAAAGCGATTCTTGTTGTGCTGGCTGTCTTCATGGTGATGCCGGTACTGGGGATCGAAGCGGCGAGAGCTTCTGAATCACAGCAGCATGTATATGATCAAGCCCATCTATTATCAAAAGCAGAAATCGGAAAACTTGAATCTCTCTCGGCAGAGCTGGGTGCAAAGAGGGACACTGATTTCATCGTTATTACGACAAAAAGCACAAACGGTGAAGATATTGCCGATTATACTGGCGATTTTTATGATCGTTACGGGAAAGGCAGCACAGCCATTTTAACGATTGATATGGCAAACAAAGAAGTATTCATCGCGGGCTTCAAAAAAGCTGAACAGTATTTGGACAACAGCAGGCTAAACAGCATCAGAAATACGATTTCATCTGATTTATCAAATGAAGATTATTTCAAAGCTTTTAAGACCTATATTCAGCTTTCTTATAAAGATATGGGCATAAAACCGGGAGTCAATCCCGACAGCGTGTTCTTTAAATGGTGGTTTCAGCTGATTGCTGCCATCGCAGTCGGTGGCATCGCGGTTTCAATCATGCTTTATCATTCGGGCGGCAAAGTAACGGTTAATGGGAATACATATATGGATCATCGTACGTCTGATGTAATTGATCAATACGACACTTATATCAGAACGACTGTAACTAGAGAAAGAAAACCATCAAATGATAAAGACAGCGGCGGCGATGGCGGTGTTACGAAAGGCGGCACGTCATACAGCGGAAGCCGGGGCAGTTTCTAGTCGAAGAAAATAGAGAAAGGAAGAATTATGATGTCGTTTTTCAGAAACCAATTAGCAAATGTAGTAGAGTGGGAAGAATTTAGAGATGATATGATTTTTTATAAATGGAACAATCGTGAAATCAAAAAAGGAAGCCGTTTAATCATTCGTCCCGGTCAGGATGCTGTCTTCTTGAACAATGGGCGAGTTGAAGGGGTTTTTCAAGATGATGGCGATTATGATATTGAATCAGAAATTATTCCATTCCTTTCAACGTTAAAGGGTTTTAAGTTTGGGTTTAACAGCGGCATGCGCGCCGAGGTGTTGTTTGTCAATACGAAGGAATTTACCGTAAGATGGGGAACAAAGCAGGCGATAAATATTCCGGCAGTAGGAATGCCTGGCGGAATGCCAATTCGCGCAAACGGCACATTTAATTTCAAGGTGCAGGACTATATCAGCCTGATTGATAAAATTGCTGGCGTGAAGGATCAATATTTCGTAGAGGATATTAAAACCCGGATCACTTCTATTCTGGATCAGCTTCTCATGAAGTGGATTACTAGAGAAGGGAAAGATATGTTTAATCTCCAAGCCAATGCTTTTGACATTGCGAAGGGGATTCAAGAAGACTTAGATATGCAATTAATCGGCGACGGAATGACAGTCACTGGTTTTCAAATCATGAGTTTTAATTATCCTCAAGAGGTTCAGGATATGATTACGAAGAACGCTTCCTACGGTATGGTTGGGGATGTGAACAGATACCAGCAAATATCGATGACGGATGGAATGGCATCCGGAAAGATGAGCGGAGGCGGAGCGGCTTCTGATATGGCTGGAATGATGATGGGAATGAATATGGCCAATCAGATGATGAATCAAATGAATCAAAATCAGCAAGTACAGTCATCGGACTCACAGTCATCTGGCAACGGAAGTAAACCGAATTTCTGTCCGAACTGCGGAACAAAAACCGGTGAAGCTAATTTTTGCCCAAATTGCGGGCAGAAGCTTGTATAAGAATCATGAAGTAAAAAGTCCGGAGTGATCAGACACTCGGGACTTTTTTATCCGTTGTCTATAGTCTGCTCCTGAACAGGCCATTTTCGGGCACCCGCTTGGACAACTCCCAGCAGCAATTGACGACGTTCCTTTAAAGAATTGACGGCTGTTTGAAATGTTTGCTTTGATAAAGCCGGTATGCCTGATTGTTGAAGCTTTGAGATGTCTGGTTCCGGCGGCGCTTGTTCAGCTGAATGGATATAGGCAGTATGAACGGTATCCAAGTAGTTTTTGATACTTGAGCGCGTTTCTTTGATGTGAAGCTGATTCGGCTGATATTGTTCAGGAATGCCGCATTTCAATATGGTTAATGCCTCATCCAATACAGTGACAGCTATAATGGATGATTCCTGTCGCTGCGTGCTATGGTAAAAATGAAGGATAGGGAAGGCGTTATGCTGAGCGGTCAGCTTTCCCAGCTCTGATGAGATAGCGACAAGAAGAAAATCAATGTCGTGAAAATCTTTGCCGTTCCATGTATTCTGGACAATTTCTGTTCCGTCACGTCCCAGACTTAATACACTTTGGGCAAATGAGCGCTTTTGATTAACAGCACTCAAGACGGAAATCAAATATGTGACAGAAAATGTGATGGTAAGCAGGCCTTGAGCCGTTTCAATAACCGTGACAAGCTTCCATAGGTCTCCATTTGGTGTGAGGTCACCATTTCCTAATGTAAACATGACATAACCGGAAAAATAAATTCGATCTGACCAGGACGCCGGTTCTTTCGATTGAGTTTCCACGAGTGAATGGGGGTCACTAGAGAAAATCAAAAACCACCCGCCCCAAAATAAAATGATCCATATCACTAACGTCAGGCATAACAGCAGAGGACCTGCCATACTTAGAACCTTTGCGTGGTCTCCACTGATTTTACGGCACCCTTTCCATAGCCATGCAGACAGATATCTTGTGATGGGGCCTGCACCGCTCTCTAACCATAATGTGGTCCATAAAAAATCAATCATCCCCGCTGTCAACAATATAAGGCCTGCAATGACATAAACCTCATTCAATTTTGTTGCCTCCCCTAAGCCAGCCCTTTTCTTTTCTTTTCTATTACCTTTTATCTTGAGTCTGAAACAATTGATTGAATGTTTGATAAGAGATCATTGCAGAGAAGAAAAATAGGAGAAGTTACCCAACACTTACTCATTTTATTTACATTAGCAGATGAACAGAAACTCACAGGGATTTTGGTGCTTTACACAATTTTATAAAGAAAAAAGTTCATTTTCCCCTTGATTTGGTGATTTTCCTTTTATTGAGTAAAAAATTTTCAGAAATTTATATTGACTGAAAGCGTTTTAATAATTATGATAATATCAGAAGTAACAAAGATATAACTATAACGTTACTATAATAGAACTATAAAGTGACTATAATGTAACAAAACATCAAGTATGTGCGCAAAGAAATACCCACTGTTTTTTTTAGTAAGAAATGAAATCGCTTCCAACGAAACCGCCATGCTTAGAAGAAGGGAAGGTTATGAGGCCATTTGGAGAAAAACATGATGAATTTTTTCTGAAGCCTGCTTACGAATTGTGAGGAAGGCAACGCCCTAGAATAAGTTTTTGAAATGGTATTAATCGATTTTGAAAAAGACTGGGGGAAACGGTATGAATACAAAAGGCAGTCAAATGTCATTTTTAAGCACAATTATTTTAGTTTCGACTTTCGGCGGGCTTCTCTTCGGTTATGATACCGGGGTATTAAATGGAGCTTTACCATATATGGGTGAGCCTGATCAGCTTAATCTTAATGCTTTCACAGAGGGGCTCGTCACCAGTTCTCTTCTTTTTGGAGCTGCACTTGGAGCTGTGCTTGGCGGAAGAATGTCTGATTTTAACGGACGCCGTAAAAATATTTTGTTCCTCGCTGTTATATTTTTCATTTCAACGATCGGATGTACGTTTGCACCAAATGTAACGATCATGATTATCTCCCGTTTTGTGCTCGGCATTGCGGTCGGGGGTGCATCAGTCACGGTTCCTGCTTATTTAGCAGAGATGTCTCCTATGGAAAGCAGGGGGCGGATGGTGACGCAGAATGAATTGATGATTGTATCAGGCCAGCTTTTGGCCTTTGTTTTTAATGCAATCCTTGGAACAACAATGGGAGACAACTCCCATGTGTGGAGATATATGCTTGTCATTGCGTCGCTTCCAGCCGTATTTCTGTTTTTCGGTATGATCAGAATGCCTGAGAGTCCTCGCTGGCTCGTTTCTAAAGGTAGAAAAGAAGATGCATTGCGTGTATTGAAAAAAATCAGGGATGAAAAGCGGGCGGCATCTGAGCTGCAAGAAATTGAATTCGCTTTCAAAAAAGAAGATCAGCTTGAAAAAGCGACGTTTAAAGATCTGTCGGTCCCGTGGGTTCGCCGCATCGTGTTCATTGGGTTAGGGATTGCAATTGTACAGCAAATTACGGGTGTAAACTCCATCATGTATTATGGCACTGAAATTTTAAGAGATTCCGGATTTCAAACGGAAGCAGCGCTGATCGGGAATATTGCCAATGGTGTGATCTCCGTCTTGGCTACGTTCGTCGGAATTTGGCTACTCGGTAAAGTCGGTCGCCGGCCGATGCTGATTACAGGGCTGATCGGAACGACAACGGCATTGCTGCTGATCGGGATATTTTCACTTGTGCTGGAAGGATCGCCTGCGCTTCCATATGTGGTTCTGTCATTAACGGTTTCGTTCCTGGCGTTTCAGCAGGGTGCGATTTCACCAGTGACATGGCTGATGCTTTCAGAAATTTTCCCGCTGCGCCTTCGCGGTCTGGGAATGGGTGTTACGGTATTCTGCTTGTGGATGGTCAATTTCGCAGTCAGTCTGACTTTCCCTATTTTGATGGCAGGCATTGGGTTATCAACAACGTTCTTCATCTTCGTTGCGCTGGGAATTTGCTCGATTCTGTTTGTGAACAAGTTTTTACCGGAAACAAAAGGTCTTTCGCTTGAGCAGCTTGAGGAAAGCTTCCGTGCTCATGATCGCAGTGAGGTTAAAGAAGAGGCCGGCGCTGAAGTGATTGGCTAAGTGGAATAAAAAGAATCCGCACTTGAATGCGGATTCTTTTTTTTATGTTTAGTTTGGTCTGACAAGGATTTTCACTTGGTTTTTCTCTTTGATCAGAGCTCCGAAGCCTTCTTCGATTAAATCGTCTAAGACGATTTTTTTCGTAACGAGTTTATCGGCTGAGAAATAGCCTTCTTTCATTAATGACAATACAGCTGGGAATACGTCACGGTACCCGATGATTCCTTTCACTGTACGCTCTTTGATTACAATATCGTTCGGATGAATTTCAGCGCCTTTTTCCCAGATGCTGACGATCACTGTCTCACCGGCGATTGTTGTAGATTGGATCGCTTGGCGCAAAACGACTGGAACCCCGGTTACTTCAAAGGCTACGTCAACGCCGCCTCCTGTAAGGTCTGCGATATGTGCCACTACATCGTCTGTTTTGGACGGATCCACAATAATGGCGCCGAGCTCCTCAGCTTTTTGCTGGCGCTCAGGTGAGAGCTCAACAGCATAAATTTCAGTAGCACCCGCAGCTTTCAGCGCTTCAATGACAAGAAGTCCGATCGGGCCGCAGCCGAATACAGCCGCTTTGTCACCGGCTTTGATTTTGCTTGAGCGGACAGCGTATAAAGCGACCGCAGAAGGTTCAACGAGTGCGCCTTGTTCATATGATAATTCCTCAGGAAGTTTGAATAACAGCTCTTCATCTACAGAAACGTATTCAGAGAATCCGCCGCCGCCTCCGGCTAAGCCGAGGAATCCCATTTGTTCATCAAGGTTGTACGCACCCTGATGTCCGTGTGTTGCAAAAATCGGTTCCACAACGACTCGGTCTCCGACTTTATAGTTTTCAACGCCTTCCCCGACTTCAACAACTTCACCGGAGAATTCATGCCCCATTGTGACAGGTGCTGTTTCTTTTGTTAAAGGATGGGGTTTGTCCACCGGGATAAAGATCGGGCCTCCTAAATACTCGTGTAAATCACTGCCGCAGATGCCGCACCATTTGACTTTGATCTTGACTTTTCCCGGTTCCGCTTTTGGCTCTTCAATATTTTCAATACGGATATCCTTTTGGTTATGCCATCTAGCTGCCTTCATGGATTACCACTCCTATATCTTTTGATATGAGTAATTCCGCACCGATCAATATGAACTGTTCACAAAATCGCCATTTTTTAAAACCAAAAAAAGATAAAACTTATATATAATATAATCTACGTTTTTTGAAATAAGAAACTTTGAAGAAAAAAGAGTCTCGCACACTCTTTTTTCTTTATGATGAGAGAGTATGATTGGTTTACATAACTATGAATTTGGCTTGAACAATACGGTAATGGTTCGTTCATATTGAATGCGACAACTACTCTATCAACAATTATAACGCTAATGCTGCAATTATAATAGGATAATCTTCCATGGTTTATTTTAGCAGAGGGGATTTTTTCGACTTTGTAACATTACTGTAAGGATATTGAAATAAAAAATCCCTGGTTGATCGTGTATAATTTTTCCTAGATGTTAACAAACAGGGGGACGAAATGTTGAAGAAAGTCATTTTAGCCGCTTTTATCTTAGTAGGAAGTACTTTGGGAGCTTTCAGTTTTTCAGCAGATGCCAGTGCAAAACATGTGAACGGAAATATTACTTGGTATAACGGAGTTGGGAAAAAAGGCTCTTCAGGTAAAAAACTTGGACATTGGGACTGTGCGACAAAGATCGGATTTGACGTACCTAGAAATGGGACAAAAATCAGAGCTTATGCTAAAGCGAAGCCTAAAAAGGTGATTACGGTTTATAAAAATGATGTTGGCAGAATGCCTCATGCAGTGCTGGATGTAAGCCCTAAAGCGTTTAAAGCGCTGGGATACCCATTAAGCAAAGGAAAAGTAGCGGGACATTACAGCTATTAATACATAGTTTAAATCTAAAGCAAGAAGTCGCATTCTTGCTTTTTCTATTGGTGGAGATAAGAGATGAAAAAAGGAATCGTTTTATTGGCAATCGTCGTTGTTTTGGCGGCAGCTGGGGGTTTTATGTTTTATTCTTTTAAAGATAAAGGCAGTGAGAGTGCCGCCGATGTTTCCGTGAACACGGAGAACAGTGAGAAGCTTCTGGTTTCGATTACCGATACCGATCTTCTGACGAAGTATTATGAAAATGATAAGGTGATCCACGAGGCGAAGCTGACCAGCTATCCGGCATTTGCCTTGGACCAAGAGCAGCAGGCGCTCTATTATACAAGCAATAACGATCAAAATGAGATGAGGCTTTTTAAGCTTGATCTTAAGTATGATAAGAAAACTATGCTTTATAAAGGTCCGGAAAGCGCGGACAGCTTGTTTTTATCAAAGGATCGCTCAAAAATCTATTTTCGTTTAGGAAAAGCGGACGAAAGCAATTTTCGTATCGCATCCTTTGATTTGAAAACGAAGAAGTACAAAAACCTGTATCCTGCCGCTAATGACCAGGATGACAGCGTCAGCAGCTTCTTTTATAACCAAAAAACAGATTCATTTGCATTGCTTCATTATTCTGTAGAAGAAGATTACAAAAAAACGGATGAAGCCAATGAGAAGGGAATCGATCCTGAACCGACAAAGATTCATTTTTCGGCCGGTCATGAAAGCGGCCTTCATGAGCTTAAGAGCCTGGAGCAGTTTATCAGTGATATTGCTGTTTCTGATGACGATAAACGTATTCTGTTTACGTCATATACACAAAAAGGAACGGAGCAAACGGCTTCTATTCAAATGCTGAATGCAGACACGAAAACCTATGAAAAAATCATTTCAAATCAGAAAACATTTAAGCTGTTAATTGACGCGCAGCCGCAGTTCTCCAAGGACGGAAAGAAGATTTATTTCCTTGCCGAAGCCAAGGGGGCTAAAAAGCTGAAGGACGAAACAGGGCGTGAAGCCAAGGTTCGGACAATTTATTCTTATGACCTTGACACGAAGACGTTCAAAAAAGTATGGGAAAATCCGAATGGCATCATCAACAGCTTTTCTGTCATCAACTGAAAAAATCACTCAGCAAATGCTGAGTGATTTTTTAATGGACGAGGTGCAGGGCAAATGATCCGAGCCATTTAAAGAAACGGATGATCGGTATTGACCAATTCATAAGTTCCGCACATGAGTTAATAGCCAAATTCAACTTCTTAGCTGAAGCTCGTTTCTTCAGGTCAGCCTGCTGTTGGTTTTTGATCACATCATCACCCCTAATATCCATATTATACCATAACGGAAAGTGAAAAAGCCCGAAACGTTTACAGTTTTGGGCTTCATTATCTCGGCCTCTCGTCAAATTGGGAGGCCGTGTTATTGGATATAAAATTCGTATCTCTGATCGAGGATTGTTTGCTGATAGAGACTGCTTTTAAAAAAGGGAAGAGCTAACTTGTTTTCGTTTGGCTGTTGTTTTGGAGATTCACTAATGAACGGATGCCGTCGACCATTTTACTTCCGCACAAAGGGCACAATGGCGTGTCACTGCTGGCGAAGTTTTTTCTGGTCCAGCCGTTGCAGTCTTCTTTTGTGCATTCCCAAGTACTCACATCTTCCTTTGGCAGCGGTTCTTGATTTCGTTTGTTATAGTAAGACATAAAGTCACTTCTTCCCTCATGTATTTTACTGCACATTTCTTATTGTCTCATACTTTGCCCTAATCTCCTAATTCCTTTTTCTTTATGACTTTCCAATCTGCTCATCTAAAAAGGACAGGAGCGTACTGTTGAAAGCATCCGGTTCTTCTAAAAACGGACAATGGCTGCTCTTAGAAAATGTAACGAGTTTTGCGTTTGGAATATGTTCACGCAGGTGTTCTCCGGCTTCTATTGAGAAAAATTTGCGGTCTTCTCCGAAGCATAACAATGTCGGCACATGAACGTTTTGAATGGTTTCGCGATAATCAGCTGCCGTTTGATTAAATAAAATCGTGCTTGAAATGGCTGCCGGCTGTTTCAGAATTTCGGCAAGCATCCATTCTGTTTCTGTTGATGCTGGCGGCTCTGCGAACATATTATTGATGAAGCTTTTGTAGAATGAAAGCGGCTCAGTTTGAATAGCGTGCATCGCTGTTTTCAAGCCGTCAAAGTCAAACGGGCCGTGTCCCCAGCCGTCCCATTGGTAGTCGGAAGCCGATTGATCGACGATAACAGCGGCTCGTATGTTATCATTCCCAAATTGATTGATATAATCCCATACCACGAAAGCGCCCATTGACCAGCCAACAAGGACGGCAGGATCAAGCTCCATCGCACACATAAATTCCTTGATATCACGGGCGTATTGGGAAATGGTGTGTCCATGAAGAACTTTGTCGGATTCGCCGTGCCCTCTAAGGTCGAGACGAATACATTGATAATTGGCAGATAGCGCTGAAAGTTGTTTGTGGAAAAATTGTCCGCTCATAAGCACGCCGTGTATAAATAGGATCGGTGTCCCGCTCCCGTGAGTTTCGTAGTATAGGCGGGTCTGATCTTCTAATGTGATATATGGCATGTTTTCTCCTCCTTTAGTTTCCGTCATGTGAATGAATGGCTGATGAACTGATGATCACAGCTGTCGCGGCTGCCTGCTGTGCTTGGATGGCCGTTTCAATTGCTGTGTATAGGCCTGATTCCATCAGCAGATTTTTCTCAATATACTCGCTGAGATATAAGCTGACAGCAATTTTGAAGTTCATATCCTTTTCCCATTTAAATGCTTTTTCTTGGTTCAGCTCATGAGTGATGCCTAAAACGGTTTTGATGTCCGGCTCTTCCAAGAATGTGAGAAGGGCAAGATCGGGATAATGAAAATCTTTTGGCTTTTTATGAGATTCAGTAATGGATTGAAAGATCAGTTTGCATTGGGAAACAAGGGTTTCAGGGTCTTTTTCACTTTGCAGGGCAAGAATATGACTGACGTGTTGTAAGTATTGGCCTTTTTTAAAGCCGTTAGCGGACAGCAGCTGATAACATGTTTCTGCCTTGTTCAGCGCCCGCAAACCATTTTCGTTTTGGGCAAGCAATACGGCAAGCGGAACATTTTGAGTTGAAGTGAGGAAATAGTGATTTTTCTTCATCTGCTGATAAACAGAGAGCCCCATGTTCATCTGTTCTCTTTGGTTTATCGTTTCGGTCTTGCCGGTGAGCATGATCAGAGCGGAAAGGTACGTGAAAATATCCCGTTTATATCCAAGCTTCACCATTTGGCTGTACACATCGATGAAAGTAAGAAACGCTTGCTTCGCCTCATGCTGAAAATGAATATCCAGAATTGAAGCGACAGTAAAGCGGTGGTGAGAATTGAGTGTTGAGAAGCTGCCGATGTTTGATTTTATATAGCTGCTTAAATCGTAAAAGCGCTGAAAATCAAAATCTCTTTTATTCACAATATATGCAGAGGAGATGAGCATTAATATCTGATTATGAGCAACTTTCCACTTTAATTTTGATTTTAATTTGTCATAAATTGAAATGTATTGATTTGTTTTATCTTTGAGATCGTTTGCCAGCATAAAAAGCCGCTCCTTTCTTCGCTGTTTCTAAGTTATACGATTTATGGAAGAAAAAAGTTTCATAGATAAAAAAACCTGCCTGCAGCAGGCAAGTTTTATGGGACTTATTTATGGGGGTCAATCACATCCATCGGTCTCATCATGTCATAGTCTTCATGCTCAAGAATGTGGCAATGCCATACGTACCGCCCAGTGTATGGCCCGAATGTTACGGCGATTCTCAGAACTTCACCGGCGTGGGACTGAACCGTGTCTTTCCAGCCTTTTTCACTTGGTGGCGGCGGAACGGCGGGTCCGGTGTAGGCCAGTTCTCCGCGCTCTTCAAAACGGGCTGTATCAAATGGGCGCCGGTCCAATACACGGAAGGAGACCAAATGAAGATGGATCGGATGTGTTCCGCGAGTCGGGTTGATAATCGACCATATTTCGGTAGAACCGGCTTTCGGTGCTTCAGTGACAGGATCGTGCCAGCGTTTGTTGTTAAGAAGAAGGACGGGTCTGCCGTATTGGTCTTGAGTGCCTGCCAGCTTCAATGTTCGGAGGTTTTGTATTCTTTCATGCTGTACCGAAGGGTAAGATGCCAGGTATTTTGGCTTTCTGCTTTCGTCTTTTTGGGCTAACGGTTTTGTGACTCTGAATTGCATGATGTTTGCGTCTGTTTCCGGATTAACGTCGCCGCCGCAGCCCTCGCTGTTTGCTAAAATGATCGATTGTCCTTCAAACGCGGCGAAGTCAATGAGAATATCAAAGCGCTCAGCCGGCGCAATACTGAAGGAGTTTAGCTTGACGGAGCGCGGCAAAAGTCCGCCATCAGAACCGATCTGGATAAATTCTCCGCCATTATCAAGTGACAGGTTATATGTTCTCGTATTAGAGGCATTGATGACGCGGAAGCGGTATTTTCTCGGTTCGACCTCCATGTATGGCCATGCCTTCCCGTTGACGAGAATCGTATCTCCGCAAAAGGCTGGAACGATTGACGGATTAGGCAGTGACGGTGAAGGGTTTTCCGGTCCGCTCGGATAAAATAAAGAGCCATCTTCATTAATCGTACGGTCCGTGATCAAAAGCGGCACATCGTATTCACCTGATGGGAGCTTTAGGCGTTTTTCCTTTGGTTCATGGATGATATAAGCACCGATGAGCCCGGCATACACATTCAGCCTCGTGAGCGCCATAGCATGATCGTGATACCATAAAATAGCTCCGCGCTGCTGATTTGGATAATGGTAAACCTCTCGTTTAAAATAAGGGCCTGTTTGTTCAAAGTCTTTAGAAAACCAGGCCTCAGGATAACCGTCGCTGTCATCTGGAGTGACGCCGCCGTGTAAATGAACGACGGTTTTCACCTCGGGTTCGGCATGCTGGCTGTCACTGTGATGAATGGTGTGATCAATCGGAAGAAAATGCTCTGAAGGAAGGTTATTCATCCATTTCACATAAACGTTTTCATTTCTTTTGGCCTTAATGGTGGGACCGGGGAATAAACCGTTATAGCCCCACAAGCGGGTTGGAGGGAGATCGCGGTGAAGCTGATGGTAGCATTCCTCCATGGTTACTTCGTAGTATGTGCTATCTTTTGACTGCTGTACCGGCTTTAGTGTATCTGGGATTGGGAGAGCATCCGCAAATTTTTCAAGTGTCATTTTCATCTGTCCTTATCTAAATATTCCCTAATTGGTACTATAGTTAATGACATTAAGGACGTGAAGGTGACAAAAAAATCCTGCCGTTAAGGCAGGATATCGGGCTGCTGCTGAGTGACCGGTTTGGCTGATGCTTTTTCAGTCACCTTGCGTTTTCTGAACACAAGATAAGAAAGCAATACAATGCCTGTGATAAAGCCTGTCAGCAGCAGTTCATCTCTCATAGATTCAATAAATGCCATGGATACTAAAATACCGCAGATGGCAATAATGGTCAGGTAGGTTAAGAACGGGAAGAACCACATCTTGATTTTCAATGCTTCCGGGTTTGTTTTTTCGAGGCTTTTTCTCATTCTCAGCTGGGAAACAGCGATAACAAGATAAACGAGCAAGGCGATTGCGCCTGATGAGTTGACTAAAAATAAAAAGACGGTGTCAGGTGAAAAGTAATTCATTACGACCGCGATATAAGAGAAAAATGTTCCGGCGACAATTGCTTGTACGGGAACTCCTTTTTTGCTCAGTTTCATAAAGCGGCGCGGCGCTTCGTTTCTTTCTGCGAGTGAATACAGCATTCTGGATGTGGTGTACAAACCTGAATTCAGGCAAGAAAGTACAGCTGTGAGGACGATAAAGTTCATAATTTGCGCGGCTGCCGGCACTCCAATATGTTCGAGAACAGCGACGAAAGGGCTTTCTAAAATATTCGCTGAGTTCCAAGGCAGAAGCGCAACGACAACGGCGATTGAACCAACGTAAAAGACAATGATGCGCCATACAACGGATCGAGTCGCTTTGGTTACGGATTGGACCGGGTTTGATGTTTCACCGGCAGCAATCGCAACAATTTCCGTTCCCATAAAGGAGAAGATCACGACAACAATTCCGAGTAATACAGAGCCTATGCCTTCCGGGAAAAATCCGCCTTGGCCCGTGATATTTGCGAAACCGACTGGATCACTGCCTGGGGCGAAGCCAAAAATAAATGCAAAACCAACGATTAAGAATGCGATGATTGTAACAACTTTAATGAGGGAGAACCAATATTCAAACTCACCAAATGATTTAACAGAGTAGATGTTTGTCAGTGTGAGTAAAATCGTCAAAATTAAGCTCGTCATCCACAGCGGAATATCGTGGAACCAGTATTGGATAATGCCTGCTCCCGCGATTGCTTCAATAGCGATAACAATAACCCAGAAAAACCAGTAGAGCCAGCCGATTGCAAATCCTGCCCACGGTCCGATAGCGTCATGAGCGTATTGGGAGAATGATCCGCTTGTCGGATTTACAGCCGACATTTCACCAAGCATTCGCATGATAAAGATGACCAATAATCCGGCTAATGCATAAGAGACAATGGCACCGGGCCCGGTCGAGTGAATGACTGAACCGCTGCCAACAAATAATCCGGCTCCGATGACGCCGGCGATAGAAATCATCGTCATATGTCGGGTCTTTAATTCTTTTTTTAATCCTGATTGAGACTGGTTCATATGTTACCTCCTTGAAAATTAGAGTTGTTACTGAATATTATGATAATTGAAACTGTAACATAAATATACATTTTGTCGAAAATTTATGTCAGAAAATATAACAGTTTATTTCAAATTTGTAGGGTTTTGTTTGCTGTTTTGGGAGTGAATATGTTCGAAATAAAAGAAAAAATTTTCCGTCAATTACCCGTTTTTTTGATTTGTTATATTTTTGAAAAAGTGTTGGATGGCTAGAAGTATTGGCATCATTGGATTTGAAACACTTTTTACAAATGAAAATAATTTGCATTGAGTAAAAATTGTTCTATCGTCACTATTTTTCTGTGGTGAGTGAATCATGTTTCTATAGACCCACTGCGGGTCAGCTTTGTATCATAATGATAGGAAAACATGAGCGGAGAGGAGGTTTTTTATGGAGAGATATGATGAACTGAAAAAGGGAGAATCCGGGGCGCTGGTCAGTATTGCCGCGTATCTTGTGCTGTCCGCGATTAAGCTGATCATCGGCTATGTATTTCACTCGGAAGCTCTTACGGCAGACGGGCTAAATAACACAACAGACATTATTGCTTCTGTTGCTGTGCTGATCGGTCTCCGCATCTCTCAAAAGCCTCCTGACGAAGATCATCCATACGGCCACTTTCGGGCGGAAACAATTGCATCACTTATCGCATCGTTTATTATGATGGTTGTCGGCCTGCAAGTGCTTTTCAGCGCCGGTGAATCTATTTTTTCTGTGAAAGAAGAAACACCGGATATGATTGCGGCTTGGACGGCTGCAGGCGGGGCAGTCATGATGCTGATTGTCTATCAGTACAACAAAAGGCTTGCCAAAAAGGTGAACAGCCAAGCGCTGCTTGCGGCGGCGGCTGATAATAAATCGGACGCATTCGTCAGTGTCGGCACGTTTATCGGTATTTTGGCCGCGCAATTCCATCTTGCATGGATTGATACGGTGACTGCGTTTATCATCGGCCTTCTCATTTGCAAAACGGCATGGGATATTTTTAAGGAATCATCGCATTCATTGACTGATGGCTTTGACGTAAAGGACATGTCCGATTATAAACAGACGATCGAAAAAATCTCCGGTGTCAGCCGGTTAAAAGACATCAAGGCGAGATATTTGGGCAGCTCTGTGCACGTAGATGTAGTGGTTGAAGTGTCATCAGAGTTAAATATTACAGAAAGCCATGATATTGCGAATGAAATTGAGCGGAGAATGAAGGAGGAGCATGCGATTGATTATTCGCATGTTCATATGGAGCCTTTGCAAAACAAATAACTGGGTAATGAGAGCTTCCTGTCATGGGAGGCTTTTTTGTTTGAGTGCTCTGTATGTATTGGCAGCAATTTGCTAGAATCGTTTTTTTATACAGGTCGTTTTTTGTGGTAAAGTTAGGTTACTATATGATGATTTTTGTAGATGACTAGGAGGAAGAGAATGTCATACCAAGAAGACCTGCATCCTTTGCTGGGAAAAGCAGTTGAACATATCGATAAAGTAATGGTTGGAAAACGGGACATCGCAAAACTCAGCTTAGCAGCTATTCTTGCTAAAGGACATGTGCTGCTTGAGGATGTGCCGGGCGTAGGGAAAACGATGATGGTTCGCGCTCTGGCGAAATCGATCGGCGCAGATTTTAAACGAATTCAATTCACACCGGATTTGCTGCCCTCCGATGTAACGGGTGTTTCTATTTATAATGCGAAAACAATGGAGTTCGAATACCGGCCGGGCCCGATTATGGGGAATATCGTGCTGGCTGACGAAATCAACCGAACATCCCCTAAGACACAGTCTGCCTTGCTTGAAGCGATGGAAGAGGGAAGCGTCACGGTAGATGGCAACACAATGCCGCTTGCCGCTCCATTTTTTGTTATGGCCACGCAAAACCCTGTGGAATATGAAGGGACATATCCTTTGCCGGAAGCCCAGCTTGACCGTTTTTTATTTAAACTTCGCATGGGCTATCCGTCCTTTGAAGAGGAATTGGATGTCTTATCTCTTCAGGAAAAAAGCCATCCGATTGAGACACTCGAGCCTGTGATTTCAAAAGAAGATTTCATCCGCCTGCAGAGAGAAGTGCAGGATGTCCGTGCTGATGACAGCATGAAGGAATATATTGTCGAAATCGTGCAAAAGACGAGACAGCATGCCTCTGTTCACTTAGGCGTCAGTCCGCGCGGATCCATCGCTCTCATGAAAGCGGCCCAGGCATTTGCGCTGCTTCATGACCGCGATTATGTCATTCCGGATGATATTCAATATCTTGCCCCTTATACGCTGCCGCACCGGATGCTCCTGCAGCCGGAAGCAAAATTTGAAGGGATCCAGGCAGAAACAATCATACGGGAGATCATGTCTGGCGTGAAAGTTCCGGTTCAAAGGTCGTCGGTCCGCTGATGAAAAAGAAATTTCAATGGTTGATGTACGGGTGGAAACTGCTCGTATTAACGTTATTGACGGGTGCTGTTTTCTCTTATGCAATGTTTCAGGGCGGCTTTGTCAGCTGGTTTTTGTTTTATTCATTTCTCCCTTTTGTTGTATACGCCGGGCTGCTGGCGATGTACCCGCTCCGCTCTTTTCAGGTGTCGCGGCATATCGTCAAAACGCAATTGTATGCGGGAGACAGGCTGGAAGCTTCGATTACGCTTAAAAGAAAACTGCCGTTTCCCCTGATGTATATGGTGATTGAAGATTGTCTGCCGTCAGGGTTAGAGCCATTAAACGGAGATGAAGCTTTGGCCAAACAGCTGGTGTTCCCATGGTTCAAACGGAGCATCACGATGTCATATCAAATAACGCGAGTACCGCGTGGAGAGCATCATTTTCATGCCGTCAGGGTGCGGACCGGGGATGTCCTCGGACTGATTGAAAAAACGGCGTTTTATGGGGCAGACGATGCGGTGTTTGTTTACCCGTTCTTTCAGCCTCTTCAATATCAGCTGAATGAGCGATATCAGGAAGATGGCGTAAGCGGGGCATCACCTGTTCATCAGCACCATTCTTCTGTCGCAGCGAGTGTAAGGAACTATCAGCCGGGTGACCGTTTTGCGGCGTTAGACTGGAAGACTTCGGCGAGACGGAGCCAGCTGATGACGAAGGAGTTTGAACCGTCGAGAAGCAAAAACCTGTTTCTTCTGATGGACCGTTTTAGCTCTGCCGCATTCGAAGAGGTCGTTTCCGTGACAGCTTCGATTCTTCATTCTGTTTTGAAAAATGGCGCAGGAGCAGGTCTGGCTTCAGTCGGAAAGGAAAGGTCTATTTTTCCGATTCAGGAGGGAGAGCGGCATTTTAAACACATGCTCCATCACTTAGCCGTTTGTGATTGTGATGCTGCTGACCGCGTAAGCCGTTTTGCGGCTGAGGAGCTTGGGAAGCCGTCTGTTCGCCAGGCTGATAAAGTGATTGTCACGGGACAAATCACGGAGGATTTGGTGAAGACGTCAGAAGCAGGGATCGGTCCGGTTACCATTATACTGGCAAAAGAGAAAGACGCCGATCTTTCCCAAGGTGAGCATATGATGATCGAACGCATGCTGAAACACCAAATCAGAGTTCAAATCATGAGAGGCGGCCGAGCTTCGCGTGTTGTTTAGAAAGAGAGGTGACGGTGTACATGCCGCTTGATGACCAGAAGGGAAGCCGTTTGAGCTTGCTGTTATTTTATTTTCTGGCTTTTTTATTGCTGTGGGAGTGGCTCAGGCCGCTGGACCATTTTACAGACACGAAGCATACAGGCTTTTTTATTGTCTTTATCGGCTTGACGTTTCTGCTGACTTTTTTCAGGATGAGGTGGTTTGTCACCGTTCCTTTTTGTGTCTTATTTACATTCATTTCGATACACATTCTGTTTTACCAAGGGTCTATTTTTGACTTAAGCTGGGTCAGCTCTTTTTTACAGGATGTCTATTTGAATATCACGTTTATTCAGACAGGACAATGGGATAATATGATTCCTTCTTTTCGGACCCTGCTGTTTTTTGTGCTGCTGTGGCTGCTGGTCTATCTCCTTCATTACTGGGTGATTTACCAGAGGAGGATCTTATTTTTCTTTATGATGACAGTGGCGTATATTACGATTCTTGATACATTTACGCCTTATGACGCCGCTTACGCTGTTATCCGTATCGTGCTGATTGGCTTCTTTATGCTGGGCCTTCTGTATTTGGAACGCATTAAGCTGATGGAACGAATAACGTTACCGAAAGCGGCTGTTCTGAAATGGTTTCTCCCCCTGTCTGTGCTGATTTTGGCCGCGGTGGGATTTGGGCTTGCCGCGCCGAAATCAGATCCGAATTGGCCGGATCCCGTTCCTTTTCTCAAAAAAGTCACCAATCATGATCGTGTGCCGGCAGGAGAAAGCAAAATCGGATACGGGAATCACGATGAATCGCTTGGCGGTCCGTTTCAGCAGGACGCTACCCCTGTTTTCACGTGGCAGGGAAAAGAGCGCACATATTTCCGCGTGGAAACAAAGGATACGTATACGGGAAAAGGCTGGATTGAAACAGACACGGGCATGTCGTATCAGCTTAGCGGAGGCAACGTTGAAAATCTGTGGTTTGATCATAAGGTTTCCACAGAGCGGAACACTGTACGTGTGAAGGTCGATGAGCATTATGGATATAACCATGTAATGTATCCGATTGGTGCGCAAAATATTAAGCCTAAGCAGGCTGTCTCGCTTGAAATGAACGGGAACACTGAACAAATTTCTCCGATCAGTGAGCAGGCCGGTGATATTCGGAACATGGGCAGTTATACAGTGACGTACAACTCCCCGGTCTATAAACAGGATGAGCTGAAAAAGGTGAAAGTGAGACAAAACAGTGAGGAGTACACATTCAGCGACCGCTATATGCAGCTGCCGGATACTCTGCCTGAGCGGGTGAGAACGCTAGCGATCAAGCTGACTCAGGATCACGATAATATGTTTGATAAGGTCAAAGCTGTTGAGGACTATTTAGGATCAAACGAGTTCACCTATGAAACAGAAAACGTCACCATCCCTAAAGATGATGAAGATTATGTGGATCAATTTCTGTTTGAAACAAAGATGGGCTATTGTGATAACTTTTCGTCCTCGATGGTGGTGCTCCTGCGTTCGGCCGGCATTCCGGCACGCTGGGTAAAAGGATATACGTCAGGTGAATATAAAGAAGCGGGGAACAAAAACGGCAGCATCTATGAAGTGACAAATAACAACGCCCATTCCTGGGTAGAGGTGTATTTTCCAGAGCAGGGATGGGTCACTTTTGAGCCGACAAAAGGGTTCACAAATCCGGCTGAGTTTGCTTCCTCCGATACAAAGGATTCCGGCAGCGAAAGCAGCAGTTCGCCTGAGAAAGCAAAAGAGGAACAGAAAGAAAAGAGAAAACAGCCGGAGAAAGAGCAAAAACAAAAGGAAAAACGTGAGCCTGCCGTTTCCAAAAAAACGCCGTCTGCGCATGCAAGCGTTGGAGCAAGCTGGTATGCCGCCATGGCTGCGGTTCTTTTGACAGCGGTTTTGCTTTATGTTTTCCGTTCGTTATGGCTTCCTGTTTTCACAGTGAGAAAATTGAAGCACCGCAGTGATCAGCATGTGTTTTTTGAGGCATACGGCGCGCTCCTGAAACAGATGAAAAGAAGAGGCCTGCCTAAACGTGACAGCGAAACGCTGCGGGAGTATGCAAAACGAATCAACGAAACATATCATTCTGAAGACATGTTAAAGCTGACAGCAAACTATGAACGGGTGCTGTACAGAAATGACGATTCGGCAAAGCTTTGGAATGATTCCAGAGAGTTATGGGAAAATTTAATTAAAAGAAGATGGTCTTGACCGCTTATCGACGTGTTGTTAGAATTAGTGAATATTATCGGAGTCTGGGAGCGAGTTGCCTGACTCCGGCAAACGGCCTTGCCAAAGAGGGCGGAGCGTGTTTCATATCTGTCCTCGTTTTTTTCTGTGTCAAAAAACTTAGAGGAGATTAGGTGACAACCATGACAAAGTTAGTGAATGAAATGATTCTTGTCCTTGATTTCGGCAGTCAGTACAATCAGCTGATTACACGCCGCATCCGTGAATTTGGTGTATACAGTGAGCTGCATCCGCATACATTGACGGCTGAAGAAATTAAAGAAATGAATCCAAAAGGAATTATTTTATCCGGCGGTCCGAACAGTGTATATGATGAAGGCTCTTTCCGCTGTGACGAGAAAATCTTCGGATTAGATGTTCCTGTATTGGGAATTTGCTACGGCATGCAGCTGATGACTCATTACCTTGGAGGTAAAGTAGAAGCTGCCAGCCAGCGTGAATACGGCAAAGCGAACATCCACATCGAAGGAACACCTGATTTGTTCAAAGATCTTCCGAATGAACAAGTGGTTTGGATGAGCCACGGTGACTTGGTTGTAGAAGTGCCTGAAGGTTTCACTGTTGATGCGACGAGCCATCACTGCCCGAACTCAGCAATGAGCAAAGCGGATAAAAAATGGTACGGTGTTCAGTTCCACCCGGAAGTGCGCCATTCTGAATACGGCAATGACCTTCTGAAAAACTTTGTATTCGGCGTTTGCGAATGCGAAGGCGAATGGTCAATGGAGAACTTTATCGAAATCGAAATGCAAAAAATCCGTGAAACGGTCGGAGACAAACAGGTTCTTTGCGCGCTTAGCGGCGGCGTTGATTCTTCTGTTGTTGCTGTTTTGATTCATAAAGCGATCGGCGACCAGCTGACTTGTATCTTTGTAGACCATGGTCTTCTCCGTAAAGGCGAAGCTGAGGGTGTTATGAAAACATTCAGCGAAGGCTTTAACATGAACGTGATTAAAGTAGACGCACAAGATCGATTCTTAGATAAATTAAAAGGCGTTTCTGATCCTGAGCAAAAACGCAAAATCATCGGTAATGAATTCATTTACGTATTCGATGATGAAGCGGACAAGCTCAAAGGCATCGACTACCTTGCACAAGGTACGCTTTACACAGATATCATCGAGAGCGGTACAGCAACGGCGCAAACGATCAAATCTCACCACAATGTCGGCGGGCTTCCTGAAGACATGCAGTTTGAGCTGATCGAGCCGTTAAACACGCTCTTCAAAGACGAAGTGCGCGCGCTTGGCACAGAGCTCGGCATTCCGGATGAAATCGTGTGGCGCCAGCCGTTCCCAGGACCGGGACTCGGAATCCGCGTTCTTGGCGAAGTAACAGAAGAAAAACTAGAAATCGTTCGTGAATCAGATGCGATTTTGCGTGAAGAAGTTGCTAATCATGGTTTAGAGCGTGATATCTGGCAATACTTCACTGTTCTTCCGGACATCCGCAGCGTTGGTGTTATGGGTGACGCGAGAACATATGATTACACAATCGGAATTCGCGCCGTTACATCAATTGACGGCATGACTTCTGACTGGGCGCGTATCCCGTGGGATGTGCTTGAAGTCATTTCGACACGTATCGTAAACGAAGTAAAGCATATCAACCGCGTGGTGTACGATATTACAAGTAAGCCGCCTGCGACGATTGAGTGGGAATAAGTAAATACCTAAGAAAAACGTCCCTTTATAGGGACTGACCCCATAAGATGAGACAAATAAAAAACACCTTCAAGTTTGAAAACGGATAGTTGTTATCCGAAATAAGACTTGGAGGTGTTTTTTGTATGGGAACAAGAATGAGTTATCCGATTGAAGTCAAACAGAAGGCTGTAGAAATGAGATTGGCAGGCGTGCCTATGAAAGAGATCATGCAGGAATTGAATATCAAGAATAAGACGCAGGTTCAAACATGGGTTAGATGGCATAAAGCTGGAGATACACATCGATTTGAACAGCCTGTTGGTAAGCAATACACTTACGGAAAAGGTCCGGAGTATTCTTCCGAATTAGAGAAACTGCAGGCAGAGAACCGTTATCTGAGACAACAAAATGAAGTTTTAAAAAAGTACAACGAATTGGAAAGGAAGTTGATAGCCAAACGTCAGTCGAACTTGTAGAAGTATTGCACGGCACAATGACCGTACAGAATATCTGTGTTCATTTAGGTATCTCACGAGCGTCTTATTATCGTTGGAAGAAGAACCTGATGAAAGATCATCCCAAGCGCCATTTGGAAAAACAAATCGGCACGTTGTGCCGAGAGCACAAGTATCGATATGGATATCGAAAAATTACAGCTATATTAAAAAAGGGAATGCGTATTAACCATAAAACGGTTCAGCGTATCATGCAGAAAAATCAGTGGCAGTGCCGGGTTAAGGTGAAAAAACGCAAGAAGAATGGGCAGCCATATGCCGTGGTCGATAACATATTGAATCGGAACTTTCAGTCCGATCATCCTCTTGAAAAACTAGTAACGGATATCACGTATTTGCCTTATGGACAGAAACAATTGTACCTTTCCAGTATATTGGATGTATACAATGGAGAAGTAATTGCTTTCACGATTGGAGATAAGCAGGACACAGACTTTGTCTTAAACACACTTGATCAACTGCCAACACTGCCTCAGAACTGCGTGTTACATAGTGACCAAGGATCTGTGTATACATCTTATGAGTATCAGAAAGCTGTTAAAACAAAAGGCATTACCATGAGCATGTCCCGCAAAGGGACGCCCGCTGATAATGCCTCCATCGAATCGTTTCATTCCTCACTAAAGTCTGAAACGTTCTATCTTAACAGCATTAATCGAACCACGACCGCCATCGTAGAACGCACTGTCAAAGAATACATTTATTATTATAACAACATTCGTATTCAAACGAAACTAAACAGCCAATCACCGATAAGCTATCGGCAATTGGCTGTATAAAAGTGTTTTGATCCCTGTCTCAAAAACAGGGGTCAGTCCCATAAAAGGGGCGTTTTTTTGTTAACTTTTTGAAACCGTTTTGGCAGTTCTTATATCTAACAACATAGGAGGTGGATAAGGTGAAGGAAGAAAGATTGATTACAAAGGCGAGAAAAGGAAATACTCGAGCCTTTGAAAAGCTTATGCTGGCACATCAGGAGACTCTATATAAAACAGCCTATCTCTATTTAAGAAATAAAGAAGATGCACTTGATGCTGTACAGGAAACGGCTTATAAAGCTTTTATAGGTATAGAAAAACTAAAAGAGCCAAAGTACTTTTTAACGTGGCTCACCCGAATTCTTATTAATTCAATTTTTGCAATGAAGAAAAAGAAGGGAGAATTGGTTCCGTTTGAAAGCCATCATGACACTGGCACGGACCAAAGGAATATTGAAGAATATATAGACTTGCGCAATGCGCTGGATACACTTGATGAACATGTTCAGTTAACAATTCAGCTCTATTATTTTCAAGATTATTCGATTTCAATGATAGCTGAACAAACAGGAATGGCAGAAGGCACAATTAAAACACATTTACATAGAGCAAGAAAATCACTAAAACAGGAGCTGGAAAAGGAGGATGAAAAAATATGGAAAAACACCAAGTGAAGCAGTTGTATGATGACATAGAAGTGCCAAAGAAAGCACTCAAAAAAGCAATACATCAAGCTGTCGTTCGTGCTGAAAATGAAAGTAACACAAAGCGCCGTTTTAAATGGGGACGAACCATTACAAATGGAATGGCTGTTGCTGCTGTGGTAGGTATACTGTATTTAACGTCCGGTCTTTTTCTGCCTTCTGTAAACAAAGCGATGGGAAGCATACCCATTGTCGGCCAAATTTATAAGGAGTTTCAAGATAAAGTTGGCCTATCATTGTTTAAAAGCAATTTGGTCACAAATCTGAATGAAAAAGCGGAGTCGCGAGGCATTACTATATCTGTGAACAGTTCATACTACGATGCCGGACAGCTTGTCTATAACTTTACTGTTGATAACCTCCAGTCTGATGAAAAAGAGCTCAGCTATAATGTGAGCAAAGCGAGTTTTAACGATAATTTTTCAATCGACTTTGATTCCTTAATGCTCAAAAAATTAAATAACAAACAATACGCTGGTCAATTAAGGCTTTATACAAAAGGAGCCGAAATAAAAAATGGGGATACCACGCCTTTTGTGATTACTCATATCAATGAAATACAGGGGAATTGGAGTTTCAAACTGCCTATTACCAAAAAGAATGCGAGTTATTTAGAAAGCTCAAAAGTGGTATCAGTGCATCACAATCGTTATCAATTTTCCAATATTCAAGTAGAGAACGGAAAGCTCGGTTCTGTCCTTCAATTTACAATAGATTATCAAGGCATAGCAAAGCATGATACGGTTGAAATTAACGAAGTCAAAGATGATTTAGGAAACACATATGAGATGACATCGTCAAACATCGAACTTGGAGACCGCAAAAAAGTAAACGAGAGAACGGTAAGAGCAAAAGGACAAACACTGCTAGAATCACCAATCAATTCAAAAGCGAAAAAGCTAACATTAATAGCAAACATTAAATCTGAGGCAGAGGTCAGTGAAATCGTCCCGCTAAATGCAGAGATGCCATTTCATGTTTCAGAAACAAACCATCAAAACATAGGGATTGAAATCAATAACATTAACCAAAAAGGGAGGAAAGTAATGGTTCATTACCGCTTCACTGGAATTGATACCTCAAGCATGAATGAAAATGATTTAGTGAATATAGGTGAAACGATTGGCCTTGGTGATACGAAAAAAATGCAATCTTGGCCTGATCCAGTGGGTGATTATGAAGAAGGTTATTATTTGAAAACAAATATAGCTAAAGTGAAAAATATGAACACAGCCGAAATGGTATCTACTTTTGAACTGGATGATGATTATAATGATAAGCTGTCTTTAAAGCATTTTGAGTTTAGTGAGTACGGTCTGTATATTGATAACGGCGTTTTAAATCACCTGATTCAACTAAAGCCATTCTCGTTTACTGTACCAGTGCATCAAGTGAGTCAGCCTGCCGAAAAAAAATAATCAAAAGTTGAAAAGCCGTATGTAGTCATGCATACGGTTTTTATCTTTGTTGCCCATTAGTCAATAGACGAATAAACCAATTTTTTTAATAAGTAATGTTCGTTATTTATATTGTCATTTCAAATTGAAGTTGGTACAATAGACTCAGAAATCAAATAAGATGAATTCGTATAATCGCGGGGATATGGCTCGCAAGTTTCTACCAAGCTACCGTAAATGGCTTGACTACGTAAACATTTCTTTCGTTTGATATAAATAAAACAGGTTTATTTATTCAAACTGAAATCCGTCTGTAGTCAAGCGTCCCAAAATGTATTGGGGCGTTTTTTATTTGGCGATTTCAGGGCAGGATAAATAGCAAAGAGTGAAGGGAGTCATATAGCTTGAAAAAGTTTTTTCAGTTTGATGAGCTGGGCACCAGCTATCGCAACGAAATCATCGGCGGATTAACGACCTTTTTATCCATGGCGTATATCCTGTTCGTCAATCCGATTACGCTTGCTTTGGAAAGTGTAAAAGATTTTCCGGAAGCATTGAGAATAGATCAAGGCGCGGTCTTTACGGCGACAGCTTTGGCGTCTGCAGCAGGCTGTATCTTAATGGGATTGATTGCGAGATATCCGATTGCCATTGCGCCCGGTATGGGGCTGAACGCGTTTTTTGCGTTTTCTGTCGTTCTCGGTATGGGGATTTCCTGGCAGGCCGCTTTGTCTGGTGTTTTCATTTCAGGACTGATCTTTGTTGCTCTTTCTTTAACAGGTTTTCGTGAAAAAATCATTAACGCAATTCCGCCTGAGCTGAAATTGGCAGTCGGAGCGGGGATTGGCCTATTTATTACATTTGTCGGCTTGCAGGGCTCAGGAATCATTGCATCGAATCCTTCAACCCTTGTCACAATCGGAAACATTCACAGCGGTCCTGTGCTGTTAACGATTTTCGGTGTCATCGTAACGGTTATTTTGATGGTGCTTCGCGTAAACGCTGGCGTGTTTATCGGGATGCTGTTAACGGCGATTGCCGGGATGATTTTCGGTTTGGTTCCGGTTCCGTCTCAAATCGTCGGAAGTGTGCCGAGCCTTGAATCGACCTTTGGACAAGCTTGGATTCACTTGCCGGATATTTTCTCTGTGCAAATGCTGATCGTCATTTTAACATTCTTGTTTGTCGGATTTTTTGATACGGCTGGTACACTGGTTGCTGTGGCAACACAGGCTGGTTTAATGAAGGAAAACAAATTGCCGCGTGCGGGCCGTGCGCTTTTAGCTGACTCAACTTCCATCGTTATCGGCTCCGTGCTTGGGACGTCTACGACAACGTCTTATGTGGAATCAAGCTCGGGTGTTGCTGCGGGCGCTCGTTCCGGATTTGCGGCAATTGTAACTGGGTTTCTCTTTTTACTCGCTATGTTTTTCTCGCCGCTTCTATCAGTCGTTACGTCAAATGTAACAGCTCCGGCACTGATCATTGTCGGTGCACTAATGGTAGCGCCGCTTGGCAAAATCGCTTGGGATAAGTTCGAAGTGGCGGTTCCCGCTTTCCTTACAATGATCATGATGCCGTTAACGTACAGCATTGCGACCGGGATTGCCATCGGATTTATTTTCTATCCGATTACAATGGTGTGCAAAGGAAAAGCCAAAGAGGTTCATCCGATCATGTACGGACTGTTTGTTGTATTTATTCTTTACTTTATTTTCTTGAAATAATGAATGAAAACCAGCTGCGATGTTGCGGCTGGTTTTTTATTTTGTTGCGAAAGGCAAAACCATTTCATATCATATACCGTCATGTAGATGTGCCGCCATTGTTTACTTAAATGGAAATGACTTGACTGTTCAGGAAGGCTTCGGTACCTTATATAAGTGTTTTATTTTCTTACTGAATGGTATTCCGCCGTATATTTTTGATAGGAGTTGCTAACATGACGGAAGAAAGAAAAGAAACGTTTGAAGAAGAAGTTAACCAGAATGAAGGAATAGATGAAGAGCCGCTTTCGCGGATGTCCAGAAAAGCCAGCCGCCAAAGCAAGCAAAAGCAGAAACAAAAGCAGAAACAACATAAGGAACGCGTAGAATCGTCTGTGAAAGAAAAGCTATCCTCTGTTTGGGCAGCCATTAACAGATATTGCGGCTTTGCTTTTTCAATATTAAAGTCCCCGGCGAAAACTGTTGTGGCAGATGGTTTCTCTCATTATAAATATGGTCTTATTTCAATGCTCATATTCAGTATCGTTTTTTCAATCGGAAACTGGTTTCAGTTAAAGGCGAGCTGGAACAGGCCGCTTGGTTTTGGAGAGCGCCATCACGCGTTTTATGACGGATTTTTTGTTGTTCTTGTGTATATGCTCGTCTTTTTTGCTGTTATGGTCTTCTCCATATGGGCCGTGTCTCGGTATATGATGAAGCAAAAGGTATCATTCAAGGAAGCTGCGGCTGGTTTTGGCTCATTGCTTGTTCCGGTGATCGCCGTTTCAATCATTTGGATGATATTTGCGATCGTGAATGTACCGATGCTGACTGTCCTTTTTACAGTGTTAATGCTGTTTTCGATCTTCTTTATGATGGCGTTATATGTACAGCGTCTGTATCAGGCGGCAAGCGAGGCACCGATTGACTATATCTATTGTGTGTTTGCTGTTTTAGCCGTTGCGCTGCTGTTTGCGGCAGTGACTTGGCCGTTTATTTCAGAATATTTTACGGCATCGCTTATCCCGCTTTAATGTAAAAAAACCGGCTGAAAACGCCGGTTTTTTTGATGTCACAGTTTTTACAAATATATCTAAAAAACATAGTTGAATTGTAGGATTAATCCGTGTATGATGAGGAAAATGCGGTGGAGGATGATGGACATGGCCCATTTACTTCGTCAGGCGATTTATCAAAAGAAGGAATTTTTAAAAACCAAATTAATGCTCTCAGAATTTTATCGCGGAAGAGGGGAACAGCTCGCTGATTATACGCTGAGTGAACTTGAGAAAGAATATGAGTCCCTTCGGAAAATGAAAAAAGAGATGTGACAATAGATAAAGAAAAATGAGTCTGCTGAAAAGCGGGCTTTTTTGTTTGGATTTTGAAAAGGACAGAAAGAGGGTAAACTATTGCTGAGTGATGAAGAGAGTGTGTCGAAAAATTTTGCCTGCGATGACGGCCATAGCTGATTGTAAAGGGTTCATTTCTCTAGTAGAATATGAATGCTTTACGTAAGTTGAATGAGTAAGGAGGTTTTATAAAATGATGCAAACCTTATTATCAAACGGATTAGCAATGGTTCTCATTATTCTGATTATCAATGTTGTTTATGTATCATTTTTTACGATAAGAATGATTTTAACACTGAAAGGCCAGCGGTATTTAGCGGCCGGAATCAGCACCATTGAAATTCTGGTTTATGTGACAGGGCTGAGTCTTGTGCTTGATAACTTAGACCAGATTCAAAACGTGATTGCGTACGCACTCGGCTATGGTTTGGGCGTTATTGTCGGCATGAAAATCGAAGAAAAACTGGCGCTTGGCTATATTATGGTCAATGTGATTACAAAAGAGCTTGACCTCGATCTTCCTAGGCAGCTTCGTGAAAAAGGCTACGGCGTAACGAATTGGGTGGCCGGCGGGCTTGAAGGCGACCGCACGGCCCTGCAGATTTTGACGCCGAGAAGATATGAGCTGCAGCTGTATGATACGATTAAAACGCTTGATTCGAAAGCTTTTATTATTGCGTATGAACCAAAAACGATCCACGGCGGCTTCTGGGTCAAAGCGGTGAAGAAGAGGAGAATTAAAGAATAATGGCAAAGCCGAAGAAGAAAAAGTTTGAAGTGACAGAACAGCAAACGATAGAAGCAGTGCTTCAGCAAATGAAAGAAGAAGGATATATGCCTGTACGTCGAGTGGAAGAGCCGATTTTCAAGGAAAAGATGGAAAATGGGTCAATTCAGATCGTTCCGTGCGGAAAAAAAATCGTATTTGAAGGGAAATCGATCTAAAACACGAACATTAGAAGAATGAATTTTTGTATCGTTCGATAATATCGTTGACATTATCCAAGTCCGTTGTTAAGATAAACATGAAATCAAAACACGACCTCATATAATCTTGGGAATATGGCCCATAAGTTTCTACCCGGCAACCGTAAATTGCCGGACTATGCAGGAAAGTGATCGATAAAACTGACATGGATATATCGCAGAAGCGAACGACTGCCGATACATGCACCATGCCCGGTTTGTATTGCTTCCTCATAAGTCAATACAAAGCCGGGTATTTTTTATTTTCTGAAAACTAAAGCATTAGAAGGTGGGAACAGAATGCAGCCGCTAGTAGGAATCATCATGGGAAGCACTTCCGATTGGGAGACAATGAAAAACGCATGCGACATACTTGAAGAACTTGAAGTGCCGTACGAAAAGAAGGTGGTTTCCGCTCACCGGACGCCTGATTTCATGTTTGAGTACGCTGAAACAGCCAGAGAAAGAGGCATCAAGGTCATTATCGCCGGTGCTGGAGGAGCGGCGCACCTGCCGGGGATGACAGCTGCTAAAACGACGCTGCCGGTCATCGGTGTTCCGGTTCAATCCAAGGCGCTGAACGGACTCGATTCACTTCTTTCCATCGTGCAAATGCCTGGAGGCGTGCCGGTTGCCACAACAGCCATCGGAAAAGCGGGCGCTGTGAACGCAGGTCTGTTAGCGGCGCAAATTTTGTCAGCTTTTGACGAGGATCTGGCCAGAAAGTTAGATGAAAGAAGAGAAAATACAAAACAAACAGTGTTAGAAAGCAGTGATCAGCTTGTCTAATCAAATCATCTATCCGGGAGCCGTCATCGGCATTATCGGCGGCGGACAGCTTGGAAAAATGATGGCTGTCTCCGCAAAACAAATGGGGTATAAAGTCGCGGTCGTCGATCCGGTAAAAGACTCGCCGTGCGGGCAGGTGGCGGATATTGAAATCACCGCTTCATACAACGACCGCGAAGCGATTCGGAAATTGGCTGAGATCAGTGATATTATCACGTATGAGTTTGAAAATATTGATTATGATGCGCTGCATTGGCTGAAAGGTCATGCGTATCTCCCGCAAGGAAGTGAGCTGCTGCTCATTACCCAAAACCGTGAAGCAGAGAAAAAAGCGATTCAATCCGCGGGCTGTGAAGTTGCACCTTACCGCATCGTCAAAACAATGGATGAGCTGAAAGAGGCGGTTCAGTCGCTGGGGCTTCCCGCAGTGCTGAAAACATGCCGCGGCGGATATGACGGCAAAGGCCAATTTGTCATCAAGGAAACGTCACAAATAGAAGAGGCTTCAGCTCTTTTAGAGCACGGAACCTGCATTCTCGAAAGCTGGGTTTCTTTTAAAATGGAACTGTCCGTGATTGTTGTCAGATCGGTAAACGGAGAGATTTCGACGTTCCCGGCCGCAGAAAACATTCACCACAATAATATTCTGTTCCAAAGCATCGTGCCTGCACGGGTTGAAGAAAGGATTCAGGAAAAGGCTGATGAGCTGGCCGTTAAGCTCGCAGATGAGCTGAACCTTGTCGGACCGCTTGCTGTTGAAATGTTCCTGACAGAGGGCGATGAGCTTTTGGTTAATGAACTGGCGCCAAGACCGCACAATTCAGGACATTACACGCTGGATCTTTGCGAAACAAGCCAGTTTGAACAGCATATCAGAGCGGTCTGCGGCCTTCCGCTTGGAAAAACGGAGCTGCTGAAGCCTGGTATGATGGTGAATCTTCTCGGCGATGAAGTGAAGATCCCAGAGGAAGAGCCAGAGCTTTTAAAAGAAGCAAAGCTTTATGTATACGGAAAACATGAAATCAAAAAAGGCCGCAAAATGGGGCATATTACTTTTATGAAGCAGCCTGAAGACGAATGGATTCAGGAGATCACAAATAAATGGAGAAATAGAGACGGAGGACAAGCAGAATGATCGAACGTTATTCAAGACCTGAAATGTCCGCGATTTGGACGGATGAAAACAGATTTCAAGCATGGTTAGAGGTTGAAATTCTTGCCTGTGAAGCGTGGGCGGAGCTTGGCGTTATTCCAAAAGAAGACGTAAAGCTGATGCGCGAAAACGCGTCATTTGATATCAACCGCATATTAGAAATCGAACAGGACACGCGCCATGACGTAGTTGCTTTTACGCGCGCTGTATCCGAATCACTGGGCGAAGAAAGAAAATGGGTGCATTACGGCTTAACGTCAACTGACGTCGTAGATACCGCTCTTTCTTACTTATTAAAACAGGCAAATGACATTCTGCTCAAGGACCTTGAGAGATTTGTTGACATTATAAAAGAAAAAGCGAAAGAACATAAATACACCGTCATGATGGGCCGTACACACGGCGTACACGCAGAGCCTACAACATTTGGTTTAAAACTGGCGCTTTGGCACGAAGAAATGAAACGCAACCTGGAACGCTTTAAACAAGCGAAGGAAGGCATCGAGGTTGGTAAGATTTCCGGTGCTGTCGGCACATATGCGAACATTGATCCGTTTGTAGAGCAGTATGTTTGTGAGAAACTCGGCCTGAAAGCCGCACCGATTTCAACACAAACGCTTCAGCGTGACCGCCATGCTGATTATATGGCGACACTTGCTTTGATTGCGACAAGCATTGAGAAATTCGCGGTTGAAATTCGCGGACTGCAAAAGAGTGAAACACGCGAGGTCGAGGAATTTTTTGCGAAAGGGCAAAAAGGTTCATCAGCTATGCCGCATAAACGGAATCCGATCGGTTCTGAAAACATGACAGGTATAGCGCGTGTCATTCGCGGCTACATGATGACAGCTTACGAAAATGTTCCGTTATGGCATGAGCGCGATATTTCTCATTCTTCAGCGGAGCGGATTATTCTTCCGGATGCGACCATCGCGCTGAATTACATGCTGAACCGCTTCTCCAACATCGTGAAGAACTTAACGGTCTTCCCGGAAAACATGAAGCGCAACATGGACCGCACATTGGGGCTGATCTACTCTCAGCGCGTGCTGCTGGCATTGATTGACACAGGCCTGACTCGTGAAGAAGCTTATGACACAGTGCAGCCGAAAGCAATGGAGGCATGGGAAAAGCAAGTACCGTTCCGTGAGCTTGTGGAAGCGGAAGAGAAAATCACTTCCCGTCTTTCTTCGGAAAAAATTGCTGACTGCTTTGATTATCATTACCATCTGAAAAATGTAGATCTGATCTTTGAACGTTTAGGTTTAGCATAGAAGAAGCTTTTAGGCGGCTTCTTCCCTGCTGCCTTAGTTTGAAAATTCCCAACATTCGGGTTAGGAGGCCTTCCGTGAATATTGTGAAGAATGAACTTTTATATGAAGGAAAAGCGAAAAAGATTTACAAAACCGACGACGAAAACACGCTGTATGTGGTGTATAAAGATTCTGCAACTGCCTTTAACGGAGAAAAAAAGGCGGAAATCAGCGGCAAAGGGCGCTTAAACAATGAGATCTCAAGCCTGATTTTCAAACACCTTCACGAAAAAGGGGTTAACAACCACTTTATCGAGCGCATTTCGGAAACAGAGCAGCTCATTAAAAAGGTAACGATTGTGCCGCTGGAAGTCGTTGTCAGAAATGTGGTGGCAGGAAGCATGTCCAAACGTCTCGGCATTCCAGAAGGCACGAAGCTTGAACAGCCGATTATCGAGTTTTACTACAAGGATGACGCGCTGGGTGATCCGCTCATCACAGAAGATCATATTTGGCTGCTGAAAGCGGCGACTCCTGAACAGGTAGAAACCATTAAGTCCATTACAAAAACAGTAAATGAAGAGCTTCAAAGCATTTTTGACGATTGTCACGTCAGATTAATAGATTTCAAGCTTGAATTCGGTTTAGATGCAGACGGGAAAGTGCTTTTGGCGGATGAAATTTCACCTGACACATGCCGCTTGTGGGATAAAGACACGAACGAAAAGCTGGACAAAGATTTATTCAGACGCAATCTGGGAAGCTTAACCGACGCATACGAAGAGATTTTCAAAAGACTGGGAGGCATTCATCATGTATAAAGTAAAAGTTTATGTCAGCTTAAAAGAAAGTGTACTAGATCCACAAGGGAGCGCTGTCCAGCATGCCTTGCACAGTATGTCTTACAAGGAAGTCGCAGACGTGCGCATCGGGAAATACATGGAGCTAACAATCGAAAAGTCTGACCGTGATCTTGACGTGCTAGTCAAAGAAATGTGCGAAAAACTTCTTGCGAATACAGTGATTGAAGATTACAGATACGAGGTTGAGGAGGTAGTCGCACAGTGAAATTTGCGGTGATTGTGTTACCTGGCTCTAACTGTGATATCGATATGTTTCACGCTGTAAAGGATGAACTCGGTCATGATGTGGAATACGTCTGGCACGAGGAAACAAGCCTTGACGGCTTTGACGGGGTGTTAATTCCGGGAGGTTTTTCTTACGGAGATTACTTGAGATGCGGCGCCATCGCCCGTTTTGCGAATATTATGCCAGCTGTAAAACAGGCAGCGGCTGAAGGAAAACCTGTTCTCGGCGTCTGCAACGGATTTCAGATTTTACAGGAGCTTGGCCTTCTGCCAGGTGCAATGAGACGCAACAAAGACTTGAAGTTCATTTGCCGTCCGGTTGAATTAATCGTGCAGAACGACGAAACATTATTCACCTCTTCCTATGAAAAGGGCCAAGCGATTACGGTTCCGGTTGCCCACGGTGAAGGGAACTTCTACTGTGATGATGAAACGCTTGCTTCATTAAAAGAAAACAATCAAATTGCTTTCACATACGGTTCCGATATTAACGGAAGTGTCAGCGATATTGCCGGTGTTGTTAATGAAAAAGGAAATGTATTAGGCATGATGCCTCATCCTGAGCGCGCGGTCGATGAACTGCTTGGAAGCGCCGACGGTCTTACATTGTTTCAGTCTATCGTGAAAAATTGGAGGGAAACTCATGTCACTACTGCTTGAACCAAGTAAAGAACAAATTAAAGAAGAGAAATTATATCAGCAAATGGGTGTCAGTGATGATGAGTTTGCATTGATTGAATCCATTCTTGGCAGATTGCCGAACTACACAGAAATCGGAATTTTTTCTGTCATGTGGTCAGAGCATTGCAGCTACAAGAACTCAAAGCCGATTTTGCGTAAATTCCCGACGAGCGGCGAACGCGTGCTGCAAGGTCCGGGGGAAGGTGCCGGAATCGTTGATATCGGTGACAACCAAGCGGTTGTGTTCAAAATTGAATCGCATAACCATCCATCAGCCATCGAACCGTACCAAGGCGCTGCGACTGGCGTAGGCGGCATAATCCGTGATGTCTTTTCTATGGGTGCGCGTCCTATCGCTGTATTAAACTCTCTTCGATTTGGTGAACTGACTTCACCGCGCGTGAAGTACTTGTTTGAAGAAGTAGTAGCAGGTATCGCCGGATACGGGAACTGCATCGGTATCCCGACAGTCGGCGGCGAAGTGCAATTTGACAGCAGTTATGAAGGGAATCCGCTTGTCAACGCAATGTGCGTCGGATTAATCAATCATGAAGACATCAAAAAAGGCCAGGCAAAGGGTGTCGGCAACACGGTCATGTACGTCGGCGCTAAAACAGGGCGTGACGGAATTCACGGCGCTACGTTTGCATCTGAAGAAATGTCTGATGCTTCTGAAGAAAAGCGCTCCGCGGTTCAAGTCGGCGATCCGTTTATGGAGAAGCTTTTGCTTGAAGCATGTCTGGAAGTCATTCAATGTGACGCCCTAGTCGGCATTCAGGACATGGGAGCTGCCGGTCTGACCAGCTCAAGCGCGGAAATGGCAAGTAAAGCGGGTTCAGGCATTGAAATGAACCTTGACTTGATTCCGCAGCGTGAAACAGGCATGACTGCTTATGAAATGATGCTTTCTGAATCACAGGAACGGATGCTGCTTGTTATCGAGCGCGGACGTGAGCAGGAAATCATCGATATTTTTGACAAGTATGATCTTGAAGCGGTTTCTGTCGGACGTGTAACAGATGATAAACTGCTGCGCCTGACACATAAAGGTGAGGTTGTATGCGAGCTCCCTGTTGATGCCTTGGCAGAAGAGGCGCCGGTTTATCACAAGCCTTCTCAAGAGCCTGCTTACTACCGTGAATTTTTAGAGACGGATGTCCCGGCTCCTCAAATTGACGATGCGAATAAAACACTGAAGGCGCTCCTGCAGCAGCCGACGATCGCAAGCAAAGAGTGGGTTTACGACCAGTATGACTACATGGTGCGGACGAATACAGTTGTCGCTCCTGGGTCTGATGCGGGTGTTCTCAGAATCCGCGGAACGAAAAAGGCGCTGGCGATGACAACTGACTGTAACGCCCGTTATCTCTACCTTGATCCAGAGGTCGGCGGAAAAATCGCTGTCGCTGAAGCGGCGCGCAACATCGTTTGCTCAGGTGCAGAACCGCTTGCGGTTACAGATAACCTGAACTTTGGAAACCCGGAGAAACCGGAAATCTTCTGGCAGATTGAAAAAGCGGCTGACGGCATCAGTGAGGCGTGCAACGTTCTCAGCACACCTGTGATCGGCGGAAACGTATCGCTTTACAACGAATCAAACGGAACGGCGATCTACCCGACACCTGTGATCGGCATGGTCGGTTTAATTGAAGATACAGCACACATCACAACGCAGTATTTCAAACAAGCGGGCGACCTCGTGTACGTCATCGGCGAAACAAAACCTGAGTTTGCCGGAAGCGAGCTGCAAAAAATGACAGAAGGCCGCATTTACGGCAAAGCGCCGCAAATCGATCTAGATGTAGAACAGGCACGCCAAAAGGCACTGCTTGACGCGATTAAACAAGGCTTTGTTCAATCAGCGCACGATGTATCTGAAGGCGGCTTAGGCGTAGCGATTGCTGAAAGTGTCATGACGACGGAAAACCTTGGCGCTAACGTGACTGTTGAAGGGGAAGCAGCGTTATTATTCTCTGAATCTCAATCCCGCTTCGTCGTTTCTGTGAAAAAAGAACATCAAGCAGCGTTTGAAGCAGCTGTACAAGATGCGGTTCATATCGGTGAGGTAACAGCTGACGGACTTCTGAGCGTTCAAAACCAAGACGGACAACAATTGATTCATGCGCAGACAAAAGAGCTTGAACGCGCGTGGAAAGGAGCTATCCCATGCTTGCTGAAATCAAAGGCTTAAATGAAGAATGCGGCGTTTTTGGGATTTGGGGGCATGAAGAAGCCCCGCAAATCACGTATTACGGCCTTCACAGCCTCCAGCACAGAGGACAGGAGGGCGCGGGCATTGTGGCGACTGACGGTGAAAAGCTGACGGCGCATAAAGGCCAAGGGCTGATCACTGAAGTATTTCAAAACGGTGAGCTCAGCAAAGTAAAGGGGAAAGGCGCAATCGGACACGTTCGGTACGCAACGGCTGGCGGCGGCGGATATGAAAATGTTCAGCCGCTCCTCTTCCGCTCTCAAAACAACGGCAGCCTGGCGCTTGCCCATAACGGAAACTTGGTGAATGCCACTCAGCTGAAGCAGCAGCTTGAAAATCAAGGGAGCATCTTCCAGACTTCTTCGGATACAGAGGTTTTGGCTCACCTGATCAAAAGAAGCGGCCACTTCACGCTGAAGGATCAGATTAAAAACTCGCTTTCTATGCTGAAAGGCGCCTACGCGTTCCTGATCATGACTGAAACAGAAATGATCGTAGCGCTTGACCCGAACGGGCTTAGACCGCTGTCAATCGGCATGATGGGAGACGCTTATGTCGTCGCTTCAGAAACATGCGCATTTGATGTCGTCGGTGCGACGTACCTTCGCGAGGTGGAGCCGGGAGAAATGCTGATTATCAATGATGATGGCATGAAATCAGAGCGCTTCTCCATGAATATCAACCGTTCCATTTGCAGCATGGAGTACATTTATTTCTCAAGACCTGACAGCAATATTGACGGCATTAACGTGCACAGTGCGCGTAAAAGCCTTGGAAAAATGCTCGCTCAGGAATCAGCGGTTGAAGCTGATGTCGTGACAGGGGTTCCGGATTCCAGTATTTCAGCGGCTATCGGCTACGCGGAAGCAACAGGCATCCCGTACGAGCTTGGATTAATCAAAAACCGTTATGTGGGCAGAACGTTTATTCAGCCGTCTCAGGCTCTTCGTGAGCAGGGCGTCAGAATGAAGCTTTCTGCGGTGCGCGGTGTTGTAGAAGGGAAACGCGTCGTTATGGTGGATGACTCCATCGTGCGCGGAACAACAAGCCGCCGGATCGTAACAATGCTCAGAGAAGCGGGTGCGACAGAAGTGCATGTGAAAATCAGTTCGCCGCCGATCGCTCATCCGTGCTTTTACGGCATTGATACGTCCACACATGAAGAGCTGATCGCGTCTTCTCACTCGGTTGAAGAAATCCGTCAGGAAATCGGAGCCGACACTCTCTCATTTTTGAGTGTCGAAGGGCTGCTGAAAGGAATCGGCAGAAAATACGAAGACTCGAATTGCGGGCAATGTCTTGCTTGCTTTACAGGGAAATATCCGACTGAAATTTATCAGGACACTGTGCTTCCTCATGTAAAAGAAGCGGTGTTAACCAAATAAAACTTGAAAATGACATAAAGGCAGCGCAGTTTGGCTGCCTTTCTCTTTCTGCCCTTGTTCGGAGAGATATTTTGAAAAGCGCCTTAAAGGAGTGAATAGGATGTCTGAAGCATATAAAAACGCAGGAGTTGACATCGAAGCCGGATATGAAGCTGTAAAACGGATGAAAAAACATGTGGAGCGCACGAAAAGGCTTGGCGTTATGGGCAGCCTTGGCGGCTTTGGCGGCATGTTTGATCTGTCGGAGCTTTCTTATCAGAAACCCGTTTTAATTTCGGGAACAGACGGTGTCGGCACAAAATTAAAGCTGGCTTTTTCCATGAATAAACATGACACGATCGGTGTAGACGCTGTTGCAATGTGTGTCAATGACGTGCTTGCGCAAGGTGCGGAGCCGCTCTTTTTTCTCGACTATTTAGCGGTCGGCAAAGCAGACCCCGTGAAAATCGAGCAGATCGTACAAGGAGTTGCGGATGGCTGTGAGCAATCAGGTTCAGCCTTGGTCGGCGGAGAAACCGCTGAAATGCCTGGATTATATACAGCTGATGAATACGATATTGCAGGTTTCTCGGTTGGTGTGGCGGAAAAGGATGAAATCGTGACTGGCGAAAACATCAAGGAAGGCCACCTTTTAATCGGCCTGAGCTCCAGCGGCCTTCACAGCAATGGGTTTTCCCTTGTGAGAAAGGTGCTTCTGGACGATGCAGAGCTTGATCTCGACAAGACGTATGAGCCGTTTGAACGCCCGCTCGGCGAAGAACTGCTTGAGCCGACAAGAATTTACGTGAAGCCTGTGCTTGCGGCTGTGAAAAGCGGACTCATTGATGGAATGGCGCACGTAACAGGCGGCGGATTTATCGAAAATCTTCCGCGGATGCTTCCTGAAGGCTTAAGTGCGGAAATCGATCACGGCTCTTGGCCGATCCCGCCGATCTTCTCTTTCTTGCAGGAACACGGCAAGCTGAAAGAAGAAGACATGTTTAACGTCTTTAATATGGGCATCGGATTTGTTCTTGCAGTAAAAGAAGAACATCTCACCGAAGTCATCGGAACGCTTGAAAGCCAAGGCGAAAAAGCCTATTTGATCGGGCGAGTAAAACATGGTGAAGGCGTTACATTCGGCGGTGCTGCACTTTCATGAAAAAGTTTGCGGTATTTGCATCCGGAAACGGCTCAAACTTTGAAGCCATCGTCACGCGTTTGAAAGAGGAGAACTGGGATGCAGCCGTTTCGCTCCTCGTTTGCGATAAGCCGCAGGCGAAAGTCATCGAGCGGGCGGAAAGATTCCAGATTCCATCCTTTGCATTTGAGCCGAAGTCTTATGAAAACAAGGCCGCATTTGAACGGGCCATTATTGAACAGCTTCATCTTCATGAAGCAGAATTGATCGTTCTCGCCGGGTATATGAGACTGATCGGTGATACGCTGCTTCAGGCATACGGAGGAAAAATCATCAACATCCATCCTTCCCTTCTTCCCGCTTTCCCTGGAATAGACGCAGTCGGACAGGCATACCGGGCGGGTGTGAAGGTTGCCGGGATTACGGTTCATTATGTCGATGAAGGAATGGATACAGGGCCGATCATCGCTCAAAAGGCAATTGAAATTACCGAAGAAGATACATTAGAAACCATTGAACATCACATTCACAAGCTTGAGCACAAATGGTATCCGAGTGTGATTAAAGAGCTATTAGGATTAAATAACAGAGGTGAAAAGGCATGACCATTAAACGCGCACTAATCAGTGTTTCAGATAAAACAAATCTTGTTCCTTTCGTAAAAGAACTGACAGAGCTTGGCGTTGAAGTTATTTCAACCGGCGGCACAAAAAAGCTACTTCAAGAAAACGGTGTTGATGTCATCGGAATTTCTGAAGTGACAGGTTTTCCGGAAATTATGGACGGGCGCTTAAAAACGCTTCATCCGAATATTCACGGCGGTCTTCTCGCAGTTCGCGGCAACGAAGAGCATATGGCACAGATCAATGAACACGGGATTGCGCCAATTGACCTGGTTGTCGTCAACCTCTATCCATTTAAAGAAACGATTTCTAAAGAGAATGTGACGTACGAAGAGGCAATTGAAAACATTGATATCGGCGGACCTGGCATGCTGCGTGCGGCATCGAAAAACCATCAGGATGTGACGGTTATCGTTGACCCAGCGGATTACAGCCCTGTTCTGAATCAAATCAAAGAAGAAGGCGATGTTTCGCTTCAGAAAAAACGCGAGCTGGCGGCAAAAGTATTCCGCCACACTGCGGCATATGACGCGCTGATCGCTGACTATCTGACAAATGTTGTCGGTGAAAAAGAACCAGAGCAATTCACCGTTACGTTTGAGAAAAAACAATCGCTTCGCTATGGGGAAAATCCTCATCAAGAAGCAACATTCTACCAAAGCGCGCTTCCTGTCAAAGGATCTATTGCGCAAGCAGAACAGCTGCACGGCAAAGAGCTTTCTTACAACAACATTAAAGATGCGGACGCAGCTGTTCAAATTGTTCGTGAATTCACTGAGCCTGCAGCGGTTGCTGTGAAGCATATGAATCCGTGCGGCGTGGGAACTGGCGAAACGATCGCAGAAGCGTTTGACAGAGCGTTCGAAGCAGATAAAACATCGATTTTCGGCGGCATTATCGCGTTGAACCGTGAAGTGGACAAGCCAACAGCCGAAGCGCTTCATCATATTTTCTTAGAAATCATCATTGCGCCCTCATTCAGCCAGGAAGCGCTTGATATCCTGACAGCGAAGAAAAATCTCCGTCTGCTGACACTTGATGTGACAGCTGCCGTTCAAAAAGAAAAACAGCTGACATCTGTACAAGGCGGATTGCTGATTCAAGATTTAGATATGCACGGCTTTAATGATGCTGAGATCAGCATTCCGACAAAAAGAGAGCCGAACGAGCAAGAGTGGGAAGATTTGAAGCTTGCTTGGAAAGTCGTGAAACATGTGAAATCCAATGCGATCGTTCTCGCAAAAGATAACATGACAGTAGGTGTAGGAGCCGGACAAATGAACCGCGTCGGATCAGCGAAAATCGCAATCGAGCAGGCAGGAGAAAAAGCGAAAGGCAGCGCACTCGGATCAGATGCATATTTCCCAATGCCTGATACAGTCGAAGAAGCGGCAAAAGCGGGCGTTACAGCTATCATCCAGCCAGGCGGATCTATCCGTGACGGGGATTCCATTAAAAAAGCGGACGAGTACGGCATTGCCATGGTATTCACCGGCATCAGACACTTCAAACATTAAGGGGATGAAAACGACGTGAATGTATTAATTATCGGTAAAGGCGGAAGAGAGCATACGCTGGCATGGAAGGTGGCGCAAAGCAGTCTTGTTGATACGGTATTTGCCGCTCCGGGAAATGACGGCATGGCATCTTCTGCACAGCTTGTAAACATTGAGGAAAGCGACCACGCCGGGCTTGTCTCATTTGCAAAAGAAAATCAGGTCGTGCTGACCATTGTCGGGCCTGAGGTTCCTTTAATTGAAGGCCTTGTTGACGAGTTTGAAAAAGCCGGTCTTCGTGTGTTCGGTCCGTCAAAAGCCGCTGCGATAATCGAAGGAAGCAAGCAGTTTGCAAAGGATTTAATGAAGAAATACGACATTCCGACCGCAGAATACGACACGTTTACATCCTTTGAAAAAGCCAAGGCTTATGTGCAGGAAAAAGGCGCTCCGATTGTCATTAAAGCGGACGGACTGGCGGCTGGAAAAGGCGTAACCGTTGCGATGACGGAGGAAGAAGCCATCGCGTGTCTGCATGATTTTCTTGAAGATGAAAAATTCGGTGATGCGAGCGCATCTGTCGTGATTGAAGAATTTCTTTCCGGCGAAGAGTTTTCCCTCATGGCATTTGTCAAAGGAGAAAAGGTATATCCGATGGTCATTGCCCAGGATCATAAACGCGCGTTTGATGGTGACAAAGGGCCGAATACAGGAGGAATGGGCGCTTACTCTCCTGTTCCGCAAATTTCGGAAGACACCGTGCGTCATGCTGTAGAAACGATCGTCAAGCCAGCCGCAAAAGCAATGGTTCAAGAAGGTCGCTCCTTCACAGGCGTTTTGTATGCGGGGCTGATGCTCACTGCGAATGGATCGAAGGTCATTGAATTTAATGCCCGCTTCGGCGACCCGGAAACGCAGGTTGTGCTGCCTCGTATGGATTCTGATCTGGTACAAGTGCTTCTAGATCTTTTAGATGATAAGGAAGTTGACTTGAGATGGAAGGATACGGCGGCAGTCAGTGTCGTGCTTGCTTCAGAAGGCTATCCTGAAAGCTATGCAAAAGGCACGCCGATTGGCAGCCTGACAGCAAATGCTGATCAAGTTGTCGTCTTCCATGCCGGAACGAAAGCAGAAGGTGAAGAGTTCGTCACAAACGGCGGCCGTGTCGCCAATGTGACCGCTTTTGATGAAACGTTTGAAGCGGCACGAGACAGAGTGTACAAAGCCGTTGATGAGACCATCCAACCCGGCCTGTTTTTCAGAAAAGATATCGGAGCACGAGCTCTGAAGGCTGCCCAAAAATAAAGTGAAGAAAAACCCGCAGATTGTGCTGCGGGTTTTTTGTTATACAAAAGCATGCCGGAAAGCGGAAGAAGAAAGCACAACAAGCGTGGTCGGTTTTCCGTGGGCCATTGAAGCGTCTATAAAATCTTCTAGACTATGCACAGATTCCGTCACCACTTTTGTCACATAGCTGTACATACCTGTAATCCGGTGGTTCTCTGCCACATCGGGGTGAGCTGCGGCAAAGGCGGCGTAGTGTTTGCAGCTTTTCGGCTCCATCAGGATAAAAGCAGTGACATGTTTGTTTAGCTTTTCATAACAGATATCAGCGCTGTACCCGGTAATGACCCCTTTGTCCTCAAGCTTTCTGACACGTTCCGCCGCACTCGGAGAGCTGAGTCCGACAAGCTTTCCTAATTCAACCATCGTTAATCTGGCATTTTGCTGCAAATGCGAAAGAATTTGAAGGTCTGTATCATCCATTCGTATTGCTCCTTTACATATTTAGGTGAATTGATAAAAATACCTTTTATGATTAGGTGATGTTGTTGTTTTAGCTTAATTGTAGCATATAAGTGTCGTCATCTTTTTTCTATAATAAAGCCATCAACATGAGAGGAGGCATCATTTTGCCGGAATTACAGCGTTCGATTACTTGGGTTCAAGGAGCGGCATTAACGATCGGGGCCGTATTAGGCTGCGGGATCTTAATCCTTCCGTCTGTCACGGCTGATGCTGCCGGTCCCGCTTCTGTATTGGTTTGGGGATTTATGTCTTTCTTATCATTTCTGCTCGTAGGCACACTGGCGCGCCTTGTCAGAATGGCGCCAAGCGCGGGAGGGATCACGGCTTATGTACAGCTTGCTTTTCGGCCAAAAGCCGGAGCCATGTTGGGCTGGATCATGCTGGGATCGGTTCCGATCGGTGTGCCAGTGATCGCTTTGACTGGAGCACATTATGTCAGCTACGTCACACAGGCTTCGGATTGGCAGATTGCTTGCATTGCAGCAAGTATGCTGGCGATCTCCATTTTGCTTCATATCAGGGGCATTCAATTATCAGCAAACATCAGCATACTCGTCATCTGTGTCATTCTTCTGCTGCTTGTCATTTCTGTTGCTGTTTCACTGCCTCACGTTAAAGCAGCTGAATTTAAGCCTTTTCTGCCGCATGGCTGGTTTGCCGCGGGTTCTGTTTCTGTCATCATCTTTTTTTCTTTTGTAGGCTGGGAAATGATTACCCCATTAGCTGAAGAGTTTACACATCCGGAAAAGGATGTTCCAATCAGTTTATTCTTGGCGGCAGCTTGTGTGGCGGTGCTTTATATCATGCTATCGTTTGTCACTGTAGGCACTCATGCATATGGAGAAAAAGGAGAAATCGCATCTCTGACGATGCTCATATCAAAAGGTACAGGGGATATTGGGGTATATGTAACGACTTGTTTAGCTCTTTTTATTACATTCGCCACCATTCATGCCAACATTGCAGGGTTTTCAAGGATGGTCTATGCGTTGGCGAGAGAAGGTCATATTCCCGGGTATTTCGGGAAGCTCAGTCATACAAAACATACACCTGTCTGTGTATTAACAGCGCTGGCTTTCGTGTTTGGTTTCGTTCTTATGGCAAACGGCATATTTCAAATTGATCTGACAACGCTCCTGAAAGGACCAAGCTCAGCATTCATCGCATCTTACATATGCACAATGGCGGCAGCGCTGAAACTGCTGAACTGGAAGGATTCAGGCTGGTGGATGGCTTTGGGGGCGCTTCTTCTTTGTACAGTGATCTACTTATTTAGCGGCTGGGCTCTCTTGTATCCGGCTGCGTTTGCGGCTGTTGGTTTTTTCTATATGAAGACAAAGGGATATACTGAGAAAAAGCTTGATCACGTTTTATGATCAAGCTTTTTTGCTTACGATTCTTGATGATCCTGTCCATGGTTTTCACCAGTGCTGTTTTGAAACATATAGGTCACAGGGCAGAAACGCAGTATGCCTGAACCTGCCTTCATGGCGCCCATAAAGATGCAGAACAGATGCATTCTGCACCAAGGTTTTTTCGTATACTTGGCGCTGGCAGCTGACATAATTGTCAGTCCGCAGGCGATACGGAAGACGGCATTGATGAGACTGATGTTTGGTTTCATGAAATCTGCTCCTTTTACTTAAAAAAGTTTTTTAATTGAACCTTCAAAAATTTGTAACGTTTTTATCGTGCGTGATGGAGAAGGATGTGATAACATGAGTCTAATACATGTAAAGGAGAGTATGTGAATGTCCGAACGCACCTTTAACTGGAAAAACAAAGACATCAGGGCACAGGTTGATGTTGTAGACTCTAAGCTGCTTCCAACGCTCCTTTTACGGAATGCTCTCGTCTTAAATCCATATGTAAAACAATGGCTGAAAAAAAACATTTGGATTTATCAGGACCGTATTGTTTATGTTGGTCATGAACTTCCGGATAGAACCGAAGAAATTCATACGATTGATTGTGAAGGAAAATACATTGTGCCTGGCTATATCGAACCGCACGCACATCCTTTTCAAATATATAATCCCCAAACGCTGGCGGAATATGTGTCTCAGTACGGTACAACGACATTCGTAAATGATAACTTATTTTTGCTTTTGCAAAGCGGAAAAAAGAAAGCGCTTACTATTTTGAACGAACTCAAAAAGCTTCCGGTTCAGTATTTTTGGTGGTCACGGTATGACCTGCAGACCGAGGTTTTGAACGAGGATCACGTTCTTCCGTTTGACGTCAGAAAGCAGTGGATTGAACATCCGGATGTCATTCAAGGCGGAGAAATGACTGGCTGGCCGCGTCTTGTAGATGGCGATGATTTAATGCTTCACTGTATGCAGGCCACAAAAAAACAGCGGAAACGCATAGAAGGGCATTTTCCCGGCGCATCAGATAAAACGCTTACAAAAATGAAGCTGTTCGGAGCGGATTGTGATCATGAAGCCATGACAGGTGATGAAGTGATGAGAAGGCTGGAACTGGGCTATTATGTATCACTTCGCAATTCGTCCATTCGCCCTGATTTAAGAAATATATTGCAGGAGCTTCATGAAAAGGGCTTCCGCTACTACGACCACTTTTTTTACACAACAGACGGCGCTACGCCTAATTTCTATAAAGGCGGCATGACAAACGAGCTTATCCGGATTGCCCTGGAAGAAGGGGTTCCGGCAATCGATGCGTACAATATGGCATCCTTTAACATCGCAAAGTATTACCAAATGGATGATTATTTAGGCGTTGTCGGACCGGGAAGACTTGCGTCACTGAATATCCTTGAGGACCCGTTGCAGCCGAATCCGGTAACCGTTCTGTCAAAAGGCAAAATTCTGCGTGAAGACGGCCGTGATATGAATGCGTTTCCACATACGAACTGGAACAAAGGCGGTCTTGTCCCGCTTGAGCTTTCATATGATATGACGATGGATGATTTGCAGTTTTCCATGCCGATGGGCGTAAAAATGCGGAATGCGGTGATTATGGAGCCGTATATCATTGAGATCGACAACTCGGTCGAACAGCTTTCATTTGACCATGATGAAAGTTATTTAACGATGCTTGACAGACATGGGAAATGGCGCGTGAATACGATGATAAAAGGATTTGCCTCAAGTGTGCAGGGATTTGTGAGCTCCTTTACGACGACGGGCGATATTGTCGCGATTGGAAAAAACAAAGCGGATATGCTGCTTGCTTTCTCCCGCATGAAAGAAATCGGCGGGGGAATTGTGCTTGCGGAAAACGGAAAAATCCTTCACGAAATTCCGCTTTCACTGTGCGGATGCGCTTCTTCGGAATCGTATGACATCGTGCTGGAAAAGGAACAGAAGCTGAGAGATCTTTTGACTGAAAGAGGCTATGAGTATTGTGATCCGGTTTATACGCTGCTCTTTTTGCAAAGCACGCACCTCCCGTATATACGCATTACGCCAAGAGGAATCTTCGACGTGATGAAAAAAACTGTACTCTTTCCATCGATAATGCGTTAAAATATAAAAGAGCGGGGAGCCGACATATGAAAAAATGGATGACAGTTTGCGTACTGTGTTTCGCGTTTTTCCTGCTAGTATCCTGCCAGCAGAAGGACGCTGTCCCTGATCACACAAAGAAGCTGAAAGCTCCTTTGACGGGACTGGAGACTGAGCAGAAGGTGACTGAACGCAGGCCTGTTGCTGTCATGGTGAACAATCACCCGAAGGCGAGGCCGCAATCAGGACTGTCTAAAGCCGACATTGTCATAGAAGCGCTTGCCGAAGGCCAAATCACAAGGTTTCTGGCCATTTTTCAAAGCCAGATGCCTGAAACTGTCGGACCTGTGCGGAGTGCGCGGGAATATTTCGTCACTCTCAGCAACGGTTTTGACAGCATATTTGTCCATCACGGCTGGAGTCCCGGCGCCAAGGAGCAGCTGGAATCCGGAGCTGCCGATTATATTAATGGATTGGATTTTGACGGAAGCTTATTTTGGAGAGCTGATTTCAGCGAACCGCCCCACAATTCTTACACGTCTTATCAGTACATAAAAAAGGCGGCTGAACAAAAGGGATATGAGCTGAAGCAGAAAACAGATCCAATGCTGTTTAAAACATCAGATGCAAAACCTGTAAATGAATCTTATAATATTCGGGTAGATTATGGAACAAAAAACGTTACAAATCTTGTCGAATACAACTATGATAAAAAAACTGAAGCTTATAAGAGAAGCTCTGATGGTGTCATGACGACAGACCGGGAGACCGGAAAGCCGGTTGCAATGCAAAATATTTTCATTGTTGAAGCCAGCCATCATATTATTGACCAAGATGGAAGGCGTGACATCGACATAGAATCAGGGGGTAAGGGTCTGCTGTTTCAGCACGGAAACGTCATTGAAGCAGACTGGAAAAATGTAAACGGAAGAATTGTGCCGGTAAAAGACGGCAAATGGCTGCCGTTTGTGCCAGGAAAGACATGGATAAATATCGTGCCTGATCTCGATGCGGCTTCCATTAGTAAAGGAGAAGGTGTGTAACGATGCAAATCGATAAATTACGCGGCAAAGAACTGGACCAGTTATTTAACTCGATCTTATCGCTGAAAGACCTGGAGGAATGTTATCGGTTCTTCGATGATCTTTGCACAATTAACGAAATTCAATCGCTGGCTCAGCGCCTTGAAGTGGCGCGTATGCTTCGCGAAGGAAACACGTATCATAAAATTGAAACAGAAACAGGCGCTTCTACAGCGACCATTTCCCGAGTGAAACGATGCTTAAATTATGGAAATGACGCATATGAAATGGCGCTTGACCGTGTGAAGGAGAATGAAACAGAGTCTTCTTCCAAATAAAAAACCGCCCTGCCGTCTGGCAAGGGGCGTTTTTTTTATGAAACAATTTTCTCAATCAGATTGTCGATGTCAACTGTGCTGCCATCCTCTTTTCGATAGACAACATGCTCCTTGGAAAAATGAACCGGCGAATCGATCCCGGCTGCTGCGGCCAGATTAAACAGCCCCTCACGCAGCGAAATGACGTAGTTGCAGACGCGGTGCTGTTTTTCCTCAACGCTCAGCGCTTTTTGCAGCTTCGGATCTGTGGTCGCAACGCCTGCCGGGCATGTGTTGGTGTGGCATACGAGGGCGCGGATGCATCCGACTGAAAACATCATGCCGCGTGCAATGTTGACAAAATCAGCGCCCAGAGCTAAAGCGACCGCGATTTTGTCAGGGGTCAGCAGCTTTCCGGAAGCAAAAAGTTTCATACGATCACGCAAGCCGTATTGTCTGAGCAGCGTATCAACGATAGGGAGCGCCGTCATAATCGGGAGGCCAACTGTGTCGGCAAGCTCATAGAAGGAAGCGCCGGTACCGCCTTCACTACCGTCTACCGTAATAAAATCAGGATGTTTTCCGCTTTTCTGCATATAAGAAAAAAGCTCATGCAAGTCATCAGGCTGGCCTGCAACAATTTTAATGCCGACCGGCTTTTGACCGACGTTTCGCAGCTTTTCAATAAAATCCAGCATTTCAGGCGCGCTTGAAAATTCATGAAAGCGGTTTGGGCTGTCGATTGACTTTCCGGGTTCGACATTCCGGATGTCTGCCACCTCTTCTGATACTTTAGCGCCATCCACATGTCCGCCGCGGGTTTTGGCTCCTTGTGCGAGCTTCAGCTCAAACGCTTTAATTTGATCTAGCCGGCTTTTCTTTTTAAATTCCTCCCACGAAAATTCCCCTTTTCTATTGCGTACGCCAAATAGACCGGGGCCGATTTGGCAGATGATATCAGCACCTCCCTTTAAGTGATACTCAGACAATCCGCCTTCACCGGTATTCATCCAAGTGCCGCCCGCCTGGTGCAGCCCTTTTGACAGCGCCGTAATGGCGCGCTCTCCAAGTGAACCGTAGCTCATGGCGGATTGACCGACTAATCCCTTCACATAAAAAGGCTTTTCGCATGTACTCCCGCCGATGACTTGAACATCATCAGGATGGAGAAAATACGGATCAGCCTTGATACGTTCGGCATGTTCGCTGCGTCTGAACAGATTGTCCGAATCGATTTTATAGATGTGGGTTTCGATTTTCGGAGACTGGCCCATACGCAATTCTTCTTTTTGCTTTGGGAAAAGGGCGTTTCGGATATAATAGCCCGGTTGATCAAAATCTCTTACCGATCCGAACCCCATCATTCTGCTTTTGTATTTTCCTGATATGACTGTTTGCTCATATTCTTTTCGTGAAAAAGGCTGTTCCTCATTGTCATTGCTGAATAAATACTGCCGCAGCTCCGGTCCGATTTTTTCAAAAATATAGCGAAACCTTCCGATGACAGGATAATTGCGGAGGATTGCATGCTCCTGCTGTTTTTCGTCCTTTATGTAGATCCAGACAAACAATGCGATGGGGATAACGATGATCCCGATGATAAATGCAATAAGTGCAATAATGATGTATTCCATCTGTCAGCCTCCCTTTTTTATGTAACCATTTCCACTGTTGGGGCGTTTCCAAACAATAGAAAATATTTCTGTGTTTTTTCTATAAAAAGAGAGCGGAACAGCCGCTTTTTTTCTGCGGAAATAGAATCAAAACACCTTTTTCAGTGAATAAAGAGAATGACGGCTTTTTCCGTTTTTCCGCGCTATGTGAATTTGTTATAATGTTTAAATGGTAAGAAACGAATGGAGGAACGGATGACGTGTACGATGTAACGGAGTGGAAGCATGTCTTTAAACTCGATCCAAATAAAGATTTGCCTGATGAACAGCTGGAGATGCTTTGTGAGTCAGGGACTGATGCGGTTATTATCGGAGGAAGCGACGGTGTAACGGAGGATAATGTCCTGCGGATGCTGTCTCAGGTGAGACGGTTTTTGGTGCCGTGTGTCCTTGAGGTGTCTGCGATTGAAGCGATTGTCCCTGGCTTTGACTTATATTTTATTCCGAGTGTATTAAACAGCAAAAATCCGGATTGGATTGTCGGAATGCATCAGAAAGCCATGAAGGAATATGGAGAACTGATGGCGATGGAAGAAATCGTGGCGGAGGGCTACTGTATCGTAAATCCTGATTGCAAAGCCGCGGCTTTAACGGAGGCGGACACCAATTTGAATCATGACGATATCATCGCCTATGCGCGCGTGTCTGAACTGCTGCAGCTTCCGATTTTTTATCTGGAATACAGCGGCGCTCTTGGGGACATAGAAGCCGTGAAGAAAACGAAGGCTGTATTGGAAACGTCCACCCTGTTTTACGGAGGCGGCATTAAAGATGCGGAGACGGCGAAACAGTATGCCGAGCACGCGGATGTCATTGTGGTAGGCAACGCTGTGTATGAGGATTTTGATGAAGCGCTGAAGACAGTAGCGGCTGTCAAAGGCGAGTAGCGAAATGTACGGATTTGGTTTATGATAGAACATATGTTTGTATAGGCGGGTGACGAATTTTGAATTACATTAGCAATCAACTATTAAGCGGATTAAACCCCGTTCAGCAGGAAGCTGTCAAAACAACGGACGGGCCTTTGCTGCTGATGGCGGGAGCGGGAAGCGGAAAGACGCGTGTCCTGACGCACAGAATCGCTTACTTAATGGCGGAAAAGCATGTGGCGCCGTGGAACATTCTGGCGATCACATTTACAAATAAAGCGGCCAGAGAAATGAAAGAACGTGTGGAAAGCATTCTCGGGCCCGGGGCGGATGATATCTGGATTTCCACGTTCCACAGCATGTGTGTGCGGATTTTGCGCCGAGATATCGACCGCATCGGGATCAACCGCAATTTCTCAATCCTTGATACGGCTGACCAGCTTTCAGTCATCAAGGGAATTTTGAAGGAACGCAACCTCGATCCGAAAAAATTTGATCCGAGGAGCATCCTCGGCACGATCAGCAGTGCGAAAAACGAATTAACCGAACCTGAGGAATTTTCTAAGGTTGCCGGCGGCTACTATGATCAGGTCGTCAGCGATGTATACACTGATTATCAGAAAAAACTGCTGAAAAACCAGTCGCTTGATTTCGACGACTTAATTATGACGACCATTAAACTGTTTGACCGTATTCCGGAAGTGCTTGAGTTTTATCAGCGCAAATTCCAATACATCCACGTCGATGAGTATCAGGATACGAACAGAGCGCAATACATGCTCGTGAAGCAGCTGGCGGAGCGTTTCCAAAACCTTTGTGTTGTCGGCGACTCCGACCAGTCCATCTACAGATGGCGCGGGGCGGACATTGCCAACATTCTTTCCTTTGAAAAGGATTATCCGAATGCCAGCGTCATTTTGCTTGAACAAAACTACCGTTCGACAAAACGGATTTTGCGCGCGGCCAACGAAGTGATCCAAAACAATACAAACCGAAAGCCGAAAAATCTATGGACGGAAAACGATGAAGGAATTAAAATTTCCTATTACCGCGGAGACAATGAATTCGGTGAAGGACAATTTGTTGCCGGGAAGATTTATGAGCTTCATAACTCCGGCAAACGGAAGCTGTCGGATATCGCCATCTTGTACCGGACAAACGCCCAATCCCGTGTGATTGAGGAAACGCTTCTCAAAGCGGGCCTGAACTATAACATTGTCGGCGGCACAAAGTTCTATGACAGAAAAGAAATCAAAGACATCCTCGCGTACCTGCGTCTCGTATCCAATCCGGATGATGACATCAGCTTCACGCGTATTGTCAATGTGCCGAAGCGCGGGGTCGGCGCCACATCGCTTGAAAAAATCGCTTCATATGCCGCGATGAACGGCTTGTCACTATTCCAAGCGATTCAGCAGGTTGATTTCATTGGCGTCAGCGCCAAGGCAGCAAACGCGCTCGACAGCTTCAGACAGATGATTGAGAACCTGACAAACATGCAGGACTATTTATCAATTACCGAGCTGACCGAAGAAATTCTCGATAAAACCGAATACAGAGAAATGCTGAAGGCTGAAAAATCAATTGAAGCCCAAAGCCGTTTAGAAAACATCGACGAGTTCCTGTCTGTAACGAAAAACTTTGAACAGAAAAGCGAAGACAAAACACTCGTTGCGTTCCTGACTGATTTGGCACTGATCGCTGATATCGACCAGCTCGACCAGAAAGAGGAAGAATCCGGCGGCACGGATGCGATCACGCTGATGACGCTGCACGCCGCAAAAGGATTGGAATTCCCGGTTGTTTTCCTTATGGGACTCGAGGAAGGCGTCTTCCCGCACAGCCGTTCACTGATGGAAGAAGCAGAGATGGAAGAAGAACGCCGTCTCGCTTACGTGGGCATTACAAGAGCGGAGCAGGAGCTTTATCTGACCAACGCAAAAATGCGCACGTTGTTTGGCAGAACAAACATGAACCCGGAATCACGCTTTATCGGTGAAATTCCAGATGATTTATTGGAAAACCTAAATGAGAAAAAAGAAACGAGAGCGCCGTCTGCGAGAAAAATGCAGCCGAGACGCGGCCCTGTTTCCCGTCCGGTGTCCTACGCAAGCAAAACAGGCGGCGATACCCTAAGCTGGGCTGTCGGAGATAAAGCCGGGCATAAAAAATGGGGCACAGGAACCGTTGTCAGCGTGAAAGGCGAAGGAGAAGGGACCGAACTCGATATTGCCTTCCCGAGCCCGATCGGTGTGAAACGCCTGTTAGCGGCATTCGCGCCAATAGAAAAGCAGTAATTGAAGAGGAAAGGAAGAAGCAGATGGACAAAGAAACAGCGAAGCAGCGGGCAGAACAACTGCGCCGCACCATCAACAAGTATAGCTATGAATATTACACCTTAGATGAACCGAGCGTCCCGGATGCCGAATACGACAGATTGATGCAGGAGCTGATTGCGATTGAGGAGGAGCATCCAGACCTCAGAACGCCTGATTCTCCTACACAGCGTGTCGGCGGCGCTGTGCTTGATGCGTTTCAAAAAGTCACTCACGGCACGCCGATGCTCAGTCTGGGCAACGCGTTTAATGCTGACGATCTCCGCGACTTTGACCGCCGTGTGCGACAGGCCGTGGGTGATGATGTGGCGTATAATGTGGAGCTGAAGATAGACGGTCTTGCTGTTTCTCTCCGTTATGAAGACGGCTATTTTGTCAGAGGCGCGACAAGAGGCGACGGGACGACGGGAGAGGATATTACGGAAAATCTGAAGACGATCCGTACTATCCCGCTCAAAATGAAACGCAGCCTTTCGATTGAAGTGCGCGGCGAGGCGTATATGCCGAAGCGTTCGTTTGAAGCGCTCAATGAAGAACGGATCAAAAACGAGGAAGAACCGTTCGCAAATCCGCGCAATGCCGCTGCGGGATCACTCAGACAGCTTAACCCTAAAATTGCGGCGAAACGAAATCTCGATATCTTCGTCTACAGTATAGCGGAGCTTGACGAAATGGGTGTGGAGACACAAAGCCAAGGACTTGATTTTCTCGACGACATCGGCTTTAAAACGAACCAGGAACGGAAAAAATGCGGCAGCATAGAAGAAGTCATTGCGATGATCGATGAGCTTCAGGCGAAACGCGCCGATCTCCCGTATGAAATTGACGGCATCGTCATCAAAGTGGATTCCCTTGATCAGCAGGAGGAGCTTGGTTTTACGGCGAAAAGCCCGCGCTGGGCCATAGCGTATAAGTTTCCTGCAGAAGAAGTCGTGACAAAGCTTCTCGATATCGAATTAAATGTCGGAAGAACGGGTGTGATTACGCCGACCGCGATTCTTGAGCCGGTAAAAGTAGCCGGGACAACGGTCTCAAGAGCATCCCTTCATAACGAAGATTTAATTAGAGAGAAGGATATCCGGATTTTGGATAAGGTAGTCGTCAAAAAAGCGGGAGATATCATTCCTGAAGTCGTGAACGTTCTCGTTGAACAGCGGACAGGGGAAGAAAAGGAATTCAGCATGCCGACAGAATGCCCTGAATGCGGCAGTGAACTCGTCCGCATTGAAGGAGAAGTGGCACTTCGCTGCATCAATCCTGAATGCCCTGCACAAATCAGAGAAGGTCTGATTCATTTTGTCTCCCGCAATGCCATGAACATTGACGGGCTTGGCGAACGAGTCATTACACAGCTGTTTCAGGAGAATCTCGTCCGAAATGTGGCAGATCTGTATAAGCTGACGAAGGAACAGGTGATTCAGCTCGAACGCATGGGCGAAAAATCAACTGAAAACCTGATCAGCTCTATTCAGAAATCGAAGGAAAATTCATTAGAGCGCCTGTTATTCGGCCTTGGCATCCGCTTTATCGGCTCGAAGGCTGCAAAGACGCTCGCCATGCACTTTGAAAGCCTGGATAATCTGAAAAAAGCCACCATAGAGGAGCTTCTTGCAATAGATGAAATCGGTGAAAAAATGGCTGACGCAGTCATCACCTATTTCCATAAAGAAGAAATGCTCGAGCTTTTGGCAGAGCTTGAGGAGCTGGGCGTAAACACACTTTATAAAGGTCCGAAAAAAGTAAAAGCAGAGGACAGCGATTCCTATTTTGCAGGCAAAACCATCGTTCTGACAGGAAAGCTGGAAGAGCTGTCAAGAAACGAAGCGAAAGCGCAAATTGAAGCGCTCGGCGGAAAGATGACTGGAAGCGTCAGCAAAAACACAGACTTGGTCATCGCCGGAGAAGCGGCGGGAAGCAAGCTGTCAAAAGCGCAAGAGCTGAACATTGAAGTGTGGAATGAAGAACAGTTAATGGGAGAGCTAAAGAAATAAGAGGAGTGTTTTCTATTGAAAAAGACGTTGGTAATGGCGGCAACGGCGGCAGTGTTAATGCTGTCTGCCTGTTCGTCAGGTTTTGGGGGGAAGAAGGAGGAAGAGATTACGCAAAAAACGGCGAAATCGTCAGAAAAAGCGATTATCCCGAAATACAATATCTCTGACTCCTATTACAAAATGGTGCTTCCGTTTAAAGCGGGGAAAGCACGCGGCCTGACAACGGAACAGCTGAATACAAGACTTGATATTGATGAGTTTGAAACGGGGCTGATGCGCCTTGCCCAGGACTCTTTCTTGACAGACGATTATCTGTTCCAAGAAGGACAATACTTAGATGAAGATACAGTATTAAGCTGGCTTGCTCGGAAAAAAACAGGCTCTGATCTGAAAAAAGCCCAAAAAGAAGATAAAAACTTTAAAAACGAAGGTCTGAACCCAGCGCTCCCTAGCTCTGGCTCAACAGAAGAGAAAAACGAAAGCAGTCCGGTTTATTTAGCTTCTATGCTGGAACATGATTACTTAGTCAGAAAAGACAAGAATTCCATCCAGCTTGGCGGCGTTATGATCGGCTTGGCGTTAAATTCAGTGTATTACTACCGTGAAAAAACAGGCGACCCTCAAAAAGAAGTGGAGATTGACAACAGCACACTCCGTAAACAGGGAGAAAAAATCGCGCAGGAGGTCATTAACCGCCTTCGCAAAAAAGACAACCTGAAAAATGTGCCGATTACGATTGCGCTTTACAAACAGGCGTCCAAAACATCAATCGTTCCCGGCAATTTTATCGCCAAAACAGAAGTCAAAGCAGGCTCCTCTGATATTTCAAACTGGGACGATGTAAATGAAAAATACGTCTTTTATCCGGCCGATACGAGCACTGCAGAGAAATATCCTGATGATACTGAAGTTTTTAAACGGTTCAAAAACTCAATTGACAACTACTTCCCGAACTACACAGGTGTTGTCGGAACGGCCCTGTATGAAAACGATGAAATGAAGAAAATGAAAATTGAAATTCCGATGCAATTCTACGGAAAGAGTGAAGTCGTCGCGTTTACCCAGTTCTTAACGGGTGAAGTCATGGACTACTACTCAAAGAGCTCACTAGATCTCGAAGTGGATATTACATCCTCAGACGGACAGGAAGCGGTCATTCTCCGCGATGCTGGCGATAAAGAGCCGACTGTTCACATTTATGACTGATAAACATGCAAAACCCTTGTGCCAATTAAGGCTCGAGGGTTTTTTTGTGTTACAATTAACAGTATAAGGAAACCGCAATCATTTCCGCTTCTGTCGAAACAAAAACCAAATGGGGGTATGTTGATGCTGGAAATCGTGTAAAAACAATAGAAGAAATCAAAGGCATAGAAAGGGAGATAAACGTGCATAAAGAAATCAAGAAAGTATTTCGTGAGGAGAAGGTTTTGGCAGAGGCTGCGGGGAGATACGGTTTTTCAAGAAATCAGGTGCGTTTTCTGGCTGATGCCGAAAACTATGTATATGAGTTTATAAAAGATAATGAACCTTATATTTTAAAGGTTACCCATACAATTCGCAGGTCGGCTGATTATATGATGGGTGAAATGGAATGGCTCCGTCATCTGGATGAAGGCGGGCTTTCAGTCGCAAAACCGATTTCGTCGCTAAACGGCACAGAGATTGAAGAAGTCCCTGACGGAAACGGCGGAGCATTTTTATTGCGAGCCTATGAGAAGGCGCCGGGGCACAAAGTGGACGAATCCGACTGGAATGAAACCCTATTTTTTGAGCTTGGCAGATACACAGGGAAAATGCACAGCTTGACAAAAAGCTACAAGCTCAAAAATCCTGCTTTTAAAAGACAGGAGTGGGATGAAGAAGAGCAGCTGATGCTTAGAAAATACGTGCCGGAAGACCAGACACAGGTGTTTCAGCAGGCGGATGAGCTAATGAATGAACTGCGCCAATTACCAAAAAGCAGGGACAGCTACGGCTTGGTTCATGCAGACCTCCACCATGGCAATTTTAACTGGGACCAAGGGAAAATCACAACATTTGATTTTGATGACATCGGATACAATTGGTTTGTCAATGATATCAGCATTCTCCTTTATAATGTGCTGTGGTACCCGGTCATTCCATATGAAAATAAAGCCGTGTTTACAGAGGAATTTATGACGCACTTTATGAACGGATACAGAGAGGAAAATAATCTTGATGCTTCGTGGCTGAAAAGAATACCTGATTTTCTCCGCCTGCGTCACATGCTGATATACGGACTGCTGCATCAAATGTTTGATCTTAACTCAATAGGCGCAGAAGAAAAAGAAATGCTGGCCGGTTTCAGAAGGGATATAGAAAACCGCACGCCGATCACAGAATTTGATTTTTCTAAGCTCGTCTAGAACGAAAAAAGCCAATGGGATATAATGCCCCATTGGCTTTTATAATGTATCGCACTTCACGCCGACGACACCTTCAATGTCTTTTATATCATAGTAGACATCGGTCGTATATCTGTTTTTATGAACACGGACTTTGACTTCCATGATCGGAAATTCTTTTTCATGAAGGTCATCGATTCGGACGGAGTGTGTCTTAATGTTTCTTCTTTTCATTTCTTTTAAGATCTCTGTCATTTTGTCTTTATCAGAAAGTGACATTCTGATGCGGATGTCTTTTTCCTGCAGACGGTCTGGACCGATTTTTCTGACCGCCCACGGAAGAAATTCAACGCTGATCAGGATGAACAGAAGGCTGGCAAAGGCTTCTTTATAAAATCCCGCTCCGGTAGCAAGCCCGAGTCCTGCCGCACCCCAAATCATAGCCGATGTGGTTAAGCCGGAAATGACGTCGTTGCTTTTCCGCAAAATGACACCTGCGCCGATAAACCCGACGCCGGAGATGATTTGCGCCGGCAGACGCAGCGGGTCCATCATGATGCGGTAGTATTTAGGGAAATGATATGCCGCGTTAATACTGACGATCGTCAGCATGCATGAGCTGACGGCGATAACGATACAGGTTTTTAACCCGAGCGGCTTATTCTTCAGCTCGCGCTCCAGCCCGATGACCATGCCAATCAAAGTGGCAATGCCTAATTTTAATAAAATGTCAGGATCAATATACCAGCTCAACAGCAACTTCCCCCTTATCTATGGTGTTTTTAAATAAATATGATTTTCTCACAGTATTTATCGCAAAACAAGGGCACAAAAGCCACCAAGCAGCGCTTGATGGCTTTTTGATTATTTTTTGCGTTTTAACAGTTTTTCCATGACACCGAATAATCGGTAAGAGGCTTTTGCAGGCCGCTTCGTGATCATGCTGACGATAATGCCGGCAATCATACTGAGGATAAACCCAGGGATGATTTCGTACACGCCGGTTGATTTTGCCAGGCCGGTTGTAATCCAGATCAACACGGTCGCAGCCCCGACAATCATCGCAGCAAGCGCGCCCCATTCGTTCATCCGCTTCCAATACAGGCTGAGCAGAATCGCAGGCCCGAAAGCTGAACCGAAACCGGCCCACGCGTATCCGACCAAATCAAGAATGGAGCTGCTCGGATTCAAGGATAAGAGCACCGCAATAACGGCAATCACTAAGACGGACAGACGCCCGACCATTACTAATTCTTTATCGGAAGCTTTTCGTCTGAAAAACGTCCGGTATAAATCCTCTGTCACAGCACTTGCTGTTACCAAGAGCTGTGAGGAGATGGAACTCATGATCGCAGCCAAAATAGCTGACAATAAGAATCCTGTAATTAAAGGGTGGAACAATATTTTAGAGAAGATAATGAATATCATCTCCGGATCTTTTACAGCAACACCGAATTTATGGGCATAAGCAACACCGATTAAACCCGTCAGCACGGAACCGAGAACTGAAATGATCATCCAGCTCATGCCGATTCGGCGCGCAGGCTTTAAATCTTTAATGTTTTTAATGGCCATAAACCGGACGATAATATGAGGCTGGCCGTAGTAGCCCAAGCCCCAGGCTAAATAGGAAATAATGCTAATGACGCTCGCGCCTTTAAAGATATCCAATAAATTCGGGTTAACAGCGCTGATTTCATGGAAAGTCGGAGCAACGCCGCCCACATGGGTAAAAGCAACGATCGGCACAAGCACTAGTGCTGCAAACATGATCGCACCCTGCACGAAGTCAGTCAGACTGACAGCAAGGAAACCGCCAAATAGTGTGTACAATACGACAACACCGGTAGTCAGAAGCAAGCCTAATTTGTAATCCGCGCCAAAAGCAGATTCAAACAGCCGTCCGCCAGATACCATACCGGAAGAGGTATACAATGTGAAAAAGATCATAATGACCAAAGCAGATACGATTTTCAGCAGTGATGAAGAATGCTGGAATCGTTTATCAAAGAAATCAGGAATCGTAATCGCGTCATCCGCCGCTTCCGTATAAGCACGCAGCCTTGGAGCCAGCAGCAAGTAGTTTGAGTACGCCCCGATTGTAAGACCTAAAGCAAGCCATAAGGTTGACAGCCCTGTCGCAAACATCGCGCCGGGAACACCCATCAGCATCCATCCGCTCATATCCGCCGCTCCGGCAGACAAAGCAGTAACAAACGGTCCGAGACCTCTTCCTCCAAGCATGTAATCGTTGATATCAGTTGTTTTCTTAAATGCATACCAGCCGATTAACAGCATGGCAATAAAGTAAATTCCTAAAGAAATAATAATTTCAATACTCACGTTTTACCCTCTCTTCAATTCTAATAATTTTGCATCACCTCTCAAATTGATGGTGCCAGTTAAGCAGCCTGGCGCAAGTGCGACACAAAAGACATTCTTTTGCAGGTGCACTTGGTAACTTAACCTAACAAAGTATTCCCACCCATTCAAGCGATGAAACATAGACGGTCAGCGGGAAATACCGGGGCAAACCTAGAAGGGAATAAAGATTAAAACGCTTTCAAAAATAATTAAAGTAAAAATTTTCAGAAAAATATTTCGTTTCTCCTTCGCCTCTTTTTAGTATAAAATATATAGGGTATTGTCTCGAAAACACAGGCCCGCCCCAAGGCGTTTTGTTGCTTTAGAGGGCTTGTTTTTGATATGATCAGTATTATATGACTTAACGGAGAAATATGTGGAGGTGGATCATATGTCACGAATTTCAATAGAAGAAGTAAAGCACGTTGCGCATCTTGCGAGACTTGCGATTACTGAAGAAGAAGCAAAAATGTTCACTGAACAGCTTGACAGCATCATTTCATTTGCCGAGGAGCTGAATGAAGTCAACACAGACCATGTTGAGCCTACAACTCACGTGCTGAAAATGAAAAATGTCATGAGAGAAGATGAAGCGGGTAAAGGTCTTCCGGTTGAGGATGTCATGAAAAATGCGCCTGACCACAAAGACGGCTATATTCGTGTGCCATCAATTCTGGACTAAAGGAGGGACACAAGAATGTCATTATTTGATCACAAAATCACAGAATTAAAACAGCTCATACATAAAAAAGAGATTAAGATTTCTGACCTGGTCGATGAATCTTATAAACGCATTCAAGCGGTAGATGATAAGGTACAAGCCTTTTTGGCATTAGATGAAGAAAAAGCGCGCGCGTATGCGAAAGAACTCGATGAGGCGGTTGACAGCCGTTCTGAGCATGGTCTTCTCTTCGGTATGCCGATCGGCGTAAAAGATAATATCGTAACAAAAGGGCTGCGCACAACTTGCTCCAGCAAAATTCTCGAAAACTTTGACCCGATTTACGACGCAACTGTCGTTCAGCGCCTTCAAGATGCTGAAGCGGTCACAATCGGAAAACTGAACATGGACGAATTCGCCATGGGGTCATCAACAGAAAACTCAGCTTACAAGCTGACGAAAAACCCTTGGAACTTAGATACGGTTCCCGGCGGTTCAAGCGGCGGATCTGCGGCTGCAGTTGCCGCGGGAGAAGTTCCGTTTTCTCTTGGCTCTGATACAGGCGGCTCCATCCGCCAGCCGGCCTCTTTCTGCGGCGTTGTCGGATTAAAGCCTACTTACGGACGCGTGTCCCGTTACGGATTGGTCGCATTTGCGTCTTCATTAGACCAAATCGGGCCGATTACACGTACGGTTGAGGACAACGCATTCTTGCTGCAAGCCATTTCAGGTGTTGATAAAATGGACTCTACAAGCGCAAATGTAGACGTTCCGGATTTTCTTTCTTCATTAACTGGCGATATCAAAGGATTGAAAATCGCGGTTCCGAAAGAATATCTTGGCGAAGGCGTCGGCAAAGAAGCGAGAGAATCTGTTCTTGCAGCGCTCAAAGTTCTAGAAGGCCTTGGCGCTACATGGGAAGAAGTATCTCTTCCGCACAGTAAATACGCGCTTGCGACGTATTACCTGCTGTCATCTTCTGAAGCGTCTGCCAACCTTGCACGTTTTGACGGCATCCGCTACGGATACCGCACGGACAATGCGGAAAACCTGATCGACCTTTACAAGCAAACGCGCGCTGAAGGCTTCGGAAATGAAGTGAAACGCCGTATCATGCTTGGAACATTCGCTTTAAGCTCAGGTTACTATGATGCGTACTACAAAAAGGCGCAAAAAGTGCGTACTTTGATTAAGAAAGACTTCGAAGACGTATTTGAGAAATATGATGTCATTGTTGGACCAACTACACCGACACCTGCGTTTAAAATAGGTGAAAACACGAAAGACCCGCTCACAATGTACGCTAACGATATCTTAACGATTCCGGTCAACCTTGCCGGCGTTCCGGGAATCAGCGTGCCATGCGGATTTGCTGACGGACTTCCGCTCGGCCTGCAAATCATCGGAAAACACTTTGACGAGAGCACTGTATACCGCGTCGCTCATGCATTCGAACAAGCGACAGACCATCATAAAGCAAAACCTGAACTGTAAGGGGTGAAATGAATTGAACTTTGAAACGGTAATCGGACTTGAAGTCCACGTTGAATTAAAAACAAATTCAAAAATTTTCTCAAGCTCTCCGACGCCATTCGGCGCGGAGGCGAATACACAGACAAGTGTCATCGACCTCGGGTATCCGGGTGTCCTGCCTGTACTAAACAAAGAAGCAGTGGAATTCGCAATGAAAGCGGCAATGGCGCTGAACTGTGAAATCGCAACGGATACAAAGTTTGACCGTAAAAACTATTTCTATCCGGACAACCCGAAAGCGTATCAGATTTCTCAATTTGATAAGCCGATCGGCGAAAACGGCTGGATCGAGATTGAAGTCGGCGGAAAAACGAAACGTATCGGCATCACACGTCTTCACCTTGAAGAAGATGCCGGAAAACTGACGCATACAGGCGACGGCTATTCTCTTGTTGACTTCAACCGCCAGGGAACGCCGCTTGTCGAGATCGTATCTGAGCCGGATATCCGCACGCCGGAAGAAGCATATGCGTATCTTGAAAAGCTGAAGTCCATCATCCAATATACAGGCGTGTCTGACTGTAAAATGGAAGAAGGTTCACTTCGCTGTGACGCCAATATCTCTCTTCGTCCGATCGGCCAAGAGGAATTCGGCACAAAAACGGAATTGAAAAACTTGAACTCCTTTGCGTTTGTTCAAAAAGGCCTTGAGCATGAAGAAAAACGCCAGGAGCAGGTTCTTCTGTCCGGCGGTGTGATCCAGCAGGAAACTCGCCGTTACGATGAAGCAACGAAGAAAACCATTCTTATGCGTGTCAAAGAGGGTTCTGACGATTATCGTTATTTCCCTGAGCCTGACCTTGTCGAGCTTTACATTGACGATGAATGGAAGCAGCGCGTAAAAGCAAGCATTCCTGAGCTTCCGGATGAACGCCGCAAGCGTTATATCGATGAGCTTGGCTTGCCTGCATATGATGCGATGGTTCTGACACTGACAAAAGAAATGGCAGACTTCTTCGAAGAAACAGTTCAAAAAGGCGCTGAAGCAAAACAAGCATCAAACTGGCTCATGGGTGAAGTGTCAGCTTATCTGAACGCTGAGCAAAAAGAGCTTTCTGATGTTGCGCTGACACCGGAAGGCCTTGCCGGCATGATTCAATTGATTGAAAAAGGAACAATTTCTTCTAAAATCGCGAAGAAAGTGTTCAAGGAATTAATTGAAAAAGGCGGCGACGCTGAGAAGATTGTGAAAGAAAAAGGCCTTGTGCAGATTTCTGATGAAGGCGTGCTTCTGAAGCTTGTCACAGAGGCGCTTGACAACAATCCTCAGTCGATTGAAGACTTTAAAAACGGGAAAGACCGCGCGATCGGCTTCCTTGTCGGACAAATTATGAAAGCGTCCAAAGGACAAGCCAACCCGCCGATGGTTAACAAAATCCTGCTTGAAGAAATCAAAAAACGCTAATAAAAAAGCAGCTCCCTCTGCAATGAGGAGAGCTGCTTTTTTATGATCAAATAGAAATAAAGATAGAGATTAAAGCGCGAAGCTTTTCAACTTCTTCGAAATCACTTCCGGTCAAATTTGACAGCAGGCCTTTGATAATCGGCTTGCGCGGCTTTTCCTGCGACAGCTCTTCCTCGATCACATCGAGCGAAACGATGATGTCCTCAGGCAATGCGCTGTTTTCTTTCACTTTTTGAATGTCCTGAAGGATCTGGCCTTTATCCGCCGGCACCAGGCTGTAAATGTCTTTTGGCATGAGCGGATTCAGGCTGGAACGGCTTAGCCCCTGTACAAGATCATCCAGTCTCTCCATGATAAATTCAGATATGTTGTCTGCATCAATTTTGATTTCTTCATTAAATACCATCACATTCATATAGGAGTGCACAATGCCTCTTGCCATGATGGAGAGGTCTGAGAGGTAGTTCTCAGTTTCCTTGCCATAAGTCGCAAGCAAAGCGTTCCGATACAGCTTATCTGTCTCGGCTGTGACTTTGTAAAAGTATTGCTTTACTTCTTGATTTTCCGGAATGATATTTTCAGTTAGCAACAGAACAATAAAATCCTTATGATCGCGAAAATCCTCAAACTGGGCGCTGATTTGTTTTTTCAGCACATCCTTAGGCGGCTGTCCGGCGAGATTCTCTTCTATTTGTTGCATTTTTTTCATAGACATGCCAATGTAATATTCACAGGCAGACAATAGCAGCGCTTCTTTTGATTTGAAATGCAGATAAAAAGCGCCTTTTGAGATACCGCATTCGCTGGCGATTTCCTGGATGGTCGTCGAAGCGTATCCTTTTTTCGCAAATAAACGAATGCTTGTTTTTATGATTCTCTCTTTTTTCTCATTCATGACGTGCTTCCCCTTAATCCTTGAAAAATTTAGAAAAATTTTCTGGTATATGAGTTGACGATGTTGCGTTATACCGTTTAGTATTATATAGAATGACCAGTCAGTCAATAAAAACACAATGGAGGATATGATGAATCACGTTATTAATTTCGTTCTGAAAAACAAATTCGCCGTATGGCTGATGACGATTATTGTAACGGCAGCCGGCTTGTACGCGGGTATGAATATGAAGCAAGAATCCATTCCTGATGTAAACATGCCCTACCTGACAATCAGCACGACATATCCGGGAGCGACGCCTAGCCAAGTCGCTGATGAAGTAACGAAACCGGTTGAACAAGCGGTGCAGAATTTGGACGGCGTGAGCGTTGTTACGTCGACGTCCTATGAAAATGCATCGTCGGTCATGATTGAATATGATTATGAGAAAGATATGGACAAAGCGAAAACAGAAGCGGCTGAAGCATTAGAAAACGTCAGCCTGCCTGATGACGCGAAAGACCCGGACATTTCACGCTACAGTTTGAACTCCTTCCCAATTCTGACGCTGAGCGTGTCCAGTGATTCAGATAATCTGCAAAAGCTGACAAAACAAGTGGAGGACAGCCTCGTTTCTAAGCTTGAAGGCATAGAAGGCGTTGCTTCAGTCCAAGTATCAGGCCAGCAGGTGGAAGAGGTTGAATTCTCTTTCAAAGAAGACAAACTGAAAGAATATGGCCTTGATGAAGATACAGTTAAGCAAGTGATTCAGGGGTCAGATGTGACAACGCCGCTTGGATTGTACACATTCGGAAATAAAGAAAAATCTGTCGTCGTCAGCGGCGATATTGAAACCATTAAAGATTTGAAGAATATGAGAATTCCAACGGCATCTGCATCTAGTGCAGGCAGCAGCGCCGCAGCAGCACAAAGCGCACAAGCGGCTCAAAGCCCGCAGGCAGCAGCGCAGGCGCAGCAAAGCGTAAGCACAGACGTGCCGACGGTCAAGCTATCTGACATTGCAACGATTAAAGATGTCAAAAAAGCTGAATCAATTTCCCGCACAAATGGAAAAGACAGCATCGGCATCAACATCATCAAAGCAAACGATGCCAACACGGTAGAGGTTGCCGACAATGTCAAAGATGAGCTGAAGCAGTTCAAAGAAGACCATAAAGGCTTCAACTACAGCGCAACACTCGACATGGCAGAGCCGATCACACAGTCAGTTGAAACAATGTTAAGCAAAGCCATCTTCGGTGCTATTTTTGCGATTGTGATTATTCTCTTATTCTTAAGAGATATCAAATCAACATTAATTTCAATTATTTCTATTCCATTATCATTGCTGATCGCACTTTTCGTGCTGCAACAGCTTGATATCACACTGAATATCATGACGCTCGGTGCAATGACCGTTGCCATCGGACGGGTTGTTGATGACTCCATTGTTGTGATCGAAAACATTTACCGCCGCATGAGGCTGAAAGATGAACCGCTGCGCGGAAAAGCCTTGGTCCGTGAAGCAACGAAGGAAATGTTTAAACCGATCATGTCATCCACTATTGTGACGATCGCGGTATTCCTGCCGCTCGCACTGGTAGGCGGACAAATTGGTGAATTGTTTATTCCTTTCGCCTTAACAATTGTATTTGCGCTTGCCGCATCCCTGTTGATTTCGATCACGCTCGTGCCAATGCTCGCACACAGCCTGTTCAAAAAATCATTAACGGGAGCGCCTGTAAAAGCGAAAGAACACAAACCTGGCAGACTCGCAAACATCTATAAAAAAGTATTGAACTGGGCGCTGAGCCACAAATGGATCACGTCTATCATCGCCGTTCTGATGCTGCTCGGAAGCTTGTTCCTTGTACCGTTAATCGGTGCCAGCTACCTTCCGTCAGAGGAAGAAAAAACGATGCAGATCACATACAGCCCTGAACCGGGTGAAACGAAAAAAGAAGCGGAAGATGAAGCTGAAAAAGCAGAAAAAATCCTGCTTGACCGCAAGCATGTCGATACGGTTCAGTATTCATTAGGCTCTGGCAGCCCGCTTGCCGGAGGAGACTCAAACGGCGCATTGTTCTATATCAAATATGACAGCGACACGCCGAATTTTGATAAAGAAAAAGACAACGTGCTGAAAGAAATCAAAAAGCAGTCTGACCGGGGAGAATGGAAGTCACAGGACTTCAGCTCTTCAGGCAATAATAATGAATTGACATACTATGTGTATGGCGATTCAGAAAATGACATTAAAGACACTGTCAAAGATATTGAGAAGGTCATGAAGGATGAAAAGGATCTGAAGAACGTAAACTCAGGCCTTTCCAGCACATATGATGAGTACACATTTGTGGCTGACCAAGAAAAGCTGAGCAAACTCGGTTTAACAGCTTCTCAAATTTCTAAGGCCCTAATGTCAGAGACAGCACAGGACCCGCTCACAACCGTGAAAAAAGACGGCAAAGAGCTTGACGTTAACATTAAAACCGAAAAAGACGAGTATAAGAGTGTCAAAGATTTAGAGAACAAAAAGATCACATCAGCGACCGGCAAAGAAGTCAAAATCGGTGATGTGGCAAAAGTAAAAGAAGGCACAACATCTGATACGGTGTCTAAACGTGACGGAAAAGTGTATGCTGATGTCACAGGTGAGGTTACATCAGACAACGTCACAGCTGTATCCGTTGATGTCCAGAAGAAAATTGATAAGCTTGACATGCCTGACAATGTAACGATCGATACAGGCGGTGTTTCCGCAGATATCGCGGATTCCTTTACGAAGCTTGGATTAGCGATGCTAGCAGCGATTGCGATCGTCTACCTCGTGCTTGTGATTACATTCGGCGGAGCATTAGCGCCATTTGCGATTCTGTTCTCATTGCCGTTTACAATCATCGGTGCCCTGGTCGGACTTTACGTATCAGGTGAGACAATCAGTCTGAACGCGATGATCGGTATGCTGATGCTAATCGGTATCGTTGTTACAAACGCCATTGTCTTAATTGACCGCGTGATTCATAAGGAAGCGGAAGGACTGTCTACGAGAGAAGCGCTCTTAGAAGCCGGCTCCACACGACTCCGTCCGATCCTGATGACAGCCATCGCGACAATCGGCGCCTTGATTCCATTAGCTCTCGGCTTCGAAGGCGGAAGCCAGGTCATTTCAAAAGGACTCGGCGTAACGGTTATCGGCGGTTTAATCAGTTCGACGCTTCTGACGCTCTTGATCGTGCCAATCGTATACGAAGTATTGGCGAAGTTCCGCAAGAAAAAACCGGGAACAGAAGAAGAGTAAAAATGACAAAAAGCCTCAGCTCTGCTGAGGCTTTCAGCTTGTTGAAAAACCCTCGCATTCGTTGTCAGGTCTGCGCGTCGGTGCTCACGAAAAAAGACCAGCGGCTAAAAACTAGAGCATCCTGCTCAAACGCCGCTGTCACCGCATCCTGCGGAAGTCCGCTCCAATGCTCCTCCTTCCTAGACTACAAGGGTTTTCAATCAAGCTGAAAGAATGTTAAGGATGACAAAAGCTCAAAACAAGAATCAGTTTTGAGCTTTTGTGCGTTTTCACCTGTAAGATTATGTACATTTTGTTGCGATTTTTTTAACTCATAGTATAATTAAAGGTTGTTAGTGTAAAAATGGATCGGATACTCTTAAGTAGGATGATGAGATAATGAAACGTGCACGCATAATATACAATCCGACTTCGGGACGGGAGGTCTTTAAAAAGCATCTTGCCCAGGTCCTGCAAAAATTTGAACAAGCCGGCTATGAAACCTCTACCCATGCCACAACATGCGCGGGAGACGCAACGCACGCTGCCAAGGAAGCGGCATTGCGTGAGTTTGACCTAATCATTGCGGCAGGCGGAGACGGAACGATCAACGAGGTCGTCAACGGGCTTGCCCCATTAGACAATCGTCCGACACTCGGCGTGATTCCTGTCGGCACAACAAATGACTTTGCCAGAGCGCTCGGCATTCCGCGAGAGGATATTTTAAAAGCGGCGGATACGGTGATTAACGGCGTTGCCCGCCCGATTGACATCGGACAGGTCAACGGCCAGTATTTTATCAATATCGCCGGCGGAGGCCGCCTGACGGAGCTGACGTACGACGTCCCAAGCAAACTCAAAACGATGCTCGGCCAGCTTGCTTATTATTTAAAGGGTATGGAAATGCTGCCTTCACTTCGTCCGACAGAAGTCGAGATTGAATATGACGGCAAGCTGTTTCAAGGTGAAATCATGCTGTTTTTGGTCACGCTGACAAATTCCGTCGGCGGGTTCGAAAAACTCGCGCCGGATTCCAGCCTGAATGACGGCATGTTTGATTTGATGATATTAAAGAAAGCAAACCTTGCTGAATTTATCAGAGTCGCATCGATGGCGCTCCGCGGCGAACACATCAACGACCAGCACATTATTTATACAAAAGCGAACCGCGTAAAAGTCAATGTATCAGAAAAGATGCAGCTGAACCTGGACGGCGAGTACGGCGGCATGTTGCCGGGCGAATTCGTGAATCTGTATCGACACATTCACGTCGTCATGCCGAAAGAGAAAGCGGAACAGCTGGATGACTAAAAACTTGGCTTTAATGAGCCAAGTTTTTCTTTCGCTTAAAACAAGAGGTGAACATACATGAAAATGAACCCCCCAGTAGAAAAAAACGAATACTACAACGTGACATTTGAGGATTTGACCCACGAAGGAGCGGGCGTCGCAAAGGTTCAAGGATTCCCGATCTTTGTGCCAAATGCCCTGCCCGAGGAAAAAGCGCAAATCAAAGTCACACGCGTCAAAAAAGGTTTTGCTTTCGGACGCTTGATTGAGTTGAAGGAAGAAAGCCCGCACAGAACGGATGCCCCATGCCCGATCTACAAGCAATGCGGCGGCTGTCAGCTTCAGCACATGACCTACGAAGGCCAGCTCTTGTTTAAACAGAAACAAGTCAAAGACGTCTTAGAACGCATCGGCAAGCTGGACCTTTCCAACGTGACCGTGCACCCGACACTCGGCATGGAAGACCCGTGGAACTACAGAAACAAAGCACAGGTGCCGGTAGGAGAACGAGAAGGCGGACTCGTCGCTGGATTTTATCAGCAAAGAAGCCATGACATCATTGACATGAGCGCCTGCCTGATCCAGCAATCTAAAAACGACGAAGCCGTCCAAGCCGTCAAAGACATTTGTGCCACATACGGTGTCAAAGCCTACAACGAAGAACGCCACAAAGGCTGGCTCCGCCACATCATGGTCAGATACGGCGTCGTTACAGGTGAAATGATGATCGTCTTCATCACAAGAACAAACGACTTCCCGCACAAAGCGAAGATCATTGAAGACATCACAGCGCAATTCCCGCACGTCAAATCCATCGTGCAAAACATCAACCCAAACAAAACAAACGTCATCTTTGGGAACGAAACAAATGTCATCTGGGGCGAAGAATACATCTACGACCTCATCGGAGACGTCAAATTCGCCATCTCCGCCAGATCGTTCTATCAGGTCAACCCAGAGCAGACAAAAGTGCTATACGACAAAGCGCTTGAGTACGCGGAGCTGAAAGGTGAAGAAACCGTCATCGACGCCTACTGCGGCATCGGAACGATTTCTCTCTTCCTGGCAAAACAGGCGAAAAAAGTGTACGGTGTTGAAATTGTGCCAGAAGCAATTGAGGACGCAAAGCGAAACGCAGAATTAAACGGCATCACAAACGCTGAGTTCGCAGTCGGGGAAGCAGAAACCGTGATTCCAAAATGGTATGAAGAAGGCATCACAGCCGATACGCTAGTCGTCGACCCGCCAAGAAAAGGCTGCGACGAGGCCCTCCTGCGGACAATTGTGGAGATGAAACCGAAGCGAGTGGTGTATGTGTCCTGTAATCCTGGCACGCTTGCAAGAGACCTACGGGTGCTTGAGGATGGCGGGTATCAGACGCTCGAAGTGCAGCCTGTGGATATGTTTCCGCATACGAATCATGTGGAGTGTGTGGCTGTGCTTGAAATTGAGGATTAATGAAGTTATAAAAAGCAAGAGCCTCTCGAATCAGGAGAGGCTTTTTAATTTCCTGTATAATATTAAATAATATATTTAAGAACAGGGGTGTATTAAAATAGTAGATAACGTTACAAGTCTTTCAGATTTCCCCATCAAAGAAAAATTGAAAAAGGTTTTAAAAAATTATCAACATGCCAGGAGTGAAACCTTCAAGAATCATCCTCTTGGTTACCTTGTTCGTCATGAAATAAAGAGAAATCTTATTGCAGAGGCTAAATTAGATCTATCCAAATATCATGTAGCAGGGTCAATTGGGATCGGGAAATGGGCTGAGGTTCCATGGATATCTATTTTTATAAAGAATCTTACAACCTCGGCAACAAGAGGCTACTATATTGTTTACTTGTTTAATGCTGACGGTAGTGGTTTATACGTTAGCTTAAATCAAGGATGGACTTACTTCAAAGAAAAGTATGGAACCAAGTTAGGTAAGGCAAAAATTCAAAAGACAGCTTCTATTATCAGAGAAAAACTAAATACTATACCTCGGAAAATGAACCTTTTGAATATTAGTTTAAAAGGCGAAGGTGATCTTGCGAAAGGATATGAATTAGGACATATATGTGGTCGATATTATGATATTAGTAATTTGCAGGATGAAGAAGCCATCATAAGTGATTTACAAGCTTTATTGATTACATACATAGAATTAGAAGGGTTCATTGGAAACAGATCTATAGAACAGTTTAACGATTTCATTTTGTTGAAGGAAGACGGTTTATTTTTAGAAGATGGGGATAATGAAGAGAAATATCAGTTGGCGACTCAGCAATTCATTGTATCAGAGGGTATAGTTGGGGGATATGAAGTTAATATAAAGCGAGAACGCCCAGATCCAATCTTTAACAAAGGTGGGCAAAAACAATGGTCAAGAAATGCGGGTTTAGCATCAAAAGCTATGATGCTTTCAAATTATACATGTGAAATAGATCGTTCACATAAAACATTTATTTCAAAATCTACAAATAAACCGTATGTTGAGTCGCATCATCTTGTTCCTATTGCAAAACAAGAAGAGTTTCGATATGACTTAGATCAATTGGCAAATATAATTAGTCTTTGTCCACTTTGTCATCGTCTTATTCATTTAGGCAAAGATGAGGAGAAAGAAGAACTGTTGAAAAAATTGTTTGAACAGCGTAAAGAGCAACTTAACCGTGTTGGGATAGAAATTACTTTTTCTGATCTTAAAACGCTCTACGGTATACCTAAATACTTCTAGAGTAACGTACTTTAGTATCTTTCTCTATGCTTTCTAAATTATAACAGTGTCATTTATTACTCTCAATATATTAGTGTACATTATTGACTGTTGGTAATATAAAGAGTGGATTTTCTATGACTTAGATTCTGATAAAGTTCTAAAAAAACATACTTTTACTCCTAATTTTCAAGAAAACAGACGCAGCCCAAAGCTGCGTCTTGTCTTTAACCAAGCGTTCCATTTTTTGCAATCATAATGTCTCTGTCAAAGATGGCTTTGTCTGCTAGGGAGTTCGTTGAATCGTTTGCAGCTTTGCTTGTCATGTTTCTGGATGCCACGTTTACTTCATTTCCCAAGGAAGAACTGATAAAGCTTACTCCGATCAAAGCAATTACAGCGCACAAAGTCAGTTTAAATTTCATACAAACAATCCCCTCTCTGAATTTGTTTGCGGGCATGAACCATCTTTTTGAAACAGATAACAGAATCATCCATCTGCCCAATTTCAGTATAAAACTTTGCGGCTAATAATGCCAACTCTTCCATATAAGGATATCCTTGGGATGTCTCTAATTTGTTGAAAACATTTAATAAAATGGACGTTTCTCCTTTTTTGATAAACAGTGCCTGCAATCCTTCGAACATGATTTTAAATAGGCCATCGTCGAATTTACATGCGAAGCGTACGCCTTTTCTGAAACAATCCATTGCCTGCTCTTGTTTATGTTGAAGAAAATAAATTAAGGCTAAATCGTGGTAAGCTTGTGTCAAGTTGTTGAAATTTGATTTTTTAAATTGGAGTATCGATTTCTCCATGTATTTTGCTGCTTTCGTCAATTCGCCCATTTTAAGATAACAATTTCCGATATTGAATAAAGCTTGGCCGTAAATCCGTTTGTTTTTGCTTTCAAGCAGCCGTGCGCCTTTTAGTGCCTGTTCGAGGTGAGGGAGCGCCTTTTCATGACTTTCTAGGTCATCGTAGTTTCCTGCGATCACAAAATGGCATTGTATGCGGCGGACTGAGTAAAGGTCGTGCGTTTTATAAATGTTATACGCCTGAGAAGAATAGTGCATGGATACGTGGGTTTGTTTCATATGATAAAATACTTCAGCCATTTTAAAATAAAATTCCGCCCGCTCAATTTCATCTGAAATATAGGGAATGGTGTTTTCCGCTTTTTGATAGAATGTAATGGCACTTAAGAAATTGCCCTCTTTGAATTCATACATCCCTTGAAAAAAGTAATAGTAGTATTCAACGAGCTTCTCCATCTTCCTGTTGCTGCCTTCAATTCTCTTTAAATATTCTGATAACTCCATTTGGTTTCCTTCAGATGGAATCACATAGTCAATCATAAGCTGATGGCGAAATGCAATGAGCTGATAGTAAATCAAGAGGTCTTGGTCTTCTTCCATGACGTCAATGTCCCGTTCGATCTCAGCTTTAAGCATTTCAGCGTCAGTCACATTAAACTTTTGAATATGCCGGTTCCACTCATTAATTTTCATCCCAACGTGCGGAGACGAAATCGTGCCCAAACTTCTCACCCTTCCTCTTCTCACTAATTATGTAAATTTTATCAATACTGAAATTTAATAGAAAGGGGTTGAGAGACCGCAAAAAAAATTTTCGGTGCAGTCCGCAAAAGGGAGTTTTGGGTGTTTTGCGTTACATTTGGTTTTGTGGAGGTTAGCCAATCTCAATTTTTGAATTTTGGATTGCGGTGATTATGACTTACCAGTTTCATCATACTTTTTTAACAGCTTTTCAGTTTTATGCATTTCTCTGAGCATCGGATTCATGTAGTCGTTAGCTGATTCAAGATATGCTCTTGTCAGAGTGTCTAGTTTATTTCTAACTTTAGAGAGGTCTTCTTCGAATTGTTCCTCAGAGAAATGTTGGATAAAGACTTTTGCTTCTTCGTATCTTTTTAATATGTTTTTGACCATTGGAGTTGGATTCTTTTGATTGTTTGTTTTTATTGTTGTGATTGGTAAATTAATTTGTTTTATTAATTCTCTTCTTACTGTCAAAATGTTGCTCCTTTTATAAAGAGATATGAGATAAATATAAAACCTTAATATTAAAGAAAAGTATAGAGTCATCTAAAATCTCATCGTATAGAAAACTTTAACCCATTCAGAAGCAATCAATTTATTAGTTGATCGGTTAACAAATTTTATAATAGGTTTGTTTTTTTGGTTTCCATAAAAGCCAACCTGAGAATAGCCCAGCAGTAAAAAGCTGAGCTATTTTTGAATTATAGACCGAAGTAGTTTATTACAAACTGTTTATCTTCCTCATCTTCAGGCAATATTCCTAAATTTTTATATTCCCATACTACTTGTCGTTGAGTACCATTTAAGTCTGAGGCAATGACATCGGTGTAATCATAATCTATTGAAAATTTCCCGCTTCTTTCTAAATGTAAAGTGAGGTTTGTCCATAAGTCCTCATTGTTTGTTTTAAATTCATTTCGTAACTCTTCGAAATAATCATGCAATTCATATAGAAGTTCGTCATATATATCTTCATTAACATTAAAGTGTTCAGGAATATCGTGTGAATATATATCTTCCTGATTTTGTGGAATAGTAAAGAAAAAGTAAACTTCTGAAGAATCATCTAAAATTTCGGCATAAAGAGCAACCTTCTCCCACTCAGAGGGGATAATTTCATTTATTTGCTCAGCGATTTTTTGATATACTTCGCTCATTTTTGTAGTGTCCATTAAATTAACCTCTAACTTTGGATTGTTGATGGTATTATTTAATATTTAGATAGTATTTAACAAATTCTATATCCTCTTCGTCTTCAGGGAAAATACCCAAGTTATTGTACTCCCAAATCATTTGTCTTTGGTATTCGTCCAAAGTATAAACTTATTGTGTAACTGTTTAAATAACTCTTGAAGATCTATTAATAGTTCAGTATAAATCTTGCTGACTCGAAATTGTTCTGGAATGTCATGGGAGTATATACACTCATCGTATTCTGGTGTTTGAAAGAAAAAATACACTTCTCTGGAGCCGTCTAGTATTTCGGCATAAAGAACAATTTTACTCCAATCAGCAAATTATTTTTCCTATGACATTAGTTATTTGTAGATAAGTGTTTTCTAACATCGTTATCCTAACTTTATTATATTGGATTTTCAGGATATTCTTCTAAATATATTTTTGTTAATTTTTGTAATGATGGATCCTTAGGTTCTTCCCCTAAATATTTAAATTTCCAGATGATAAGCTGATCACTGAAACTATAATCTGTCTTAAACCAATCTGTATAATCAAAGTTGACAGTTAATTTTCCTGATCTCTCTAGGCTAAGAGTGAAGGAATAAAATAATTCTTGATCATGATCTTTGAAAACATCTCTCATTTTTTCGCTTAGTTTAAATAATTTCATCTCATACTGATCGAATTCATTTTCGTCAATATCAAATTCAAACGGAATTTCAAGACTGTACTTAAAATGCTTAGGTTCATTTTGGGAATTATAAAAAAAGTAAGTCCCTCCGCCTGTCTCTGAAACCTGGGCATAGAACAAAAATTTCTCCCATGGTTCTGGTATCATTTCGTTAACGGTTTCAGCGATGCTTCTATATAATGCATTTAATTTATTTTCCAAAAAGAATCAACCTCCAGCATCTAGTCTGGACAAAGTTCTAGCAAGTCATGAAATAATGCCAGTTCTACTGTGATTTGGGGACCGAATAAAGGCTCTATTTTTATATCAAGATCGCAAATGACTTCGTTCATTTCTTGGTAATTAAGAGCGTTGTATCGCATTTCTTTTAAGATTTGATTCAGTTTTGTGTCTAGTTTCTGTTGAAGCATAGAATAAGATTGTGTACTGAAACCATCTAACACGGGAGTTGCTCTTTCGGGATCAACATTTTCAATTGTGAAATGGTGCTGCAGGTAATAAACAGGAGCCAATTTTGAAATCATAAGTTTACTGGTATAGTTTACATGAAACTCATTCTTCTCATATTTAGGAAATTCAAACTGAAAGGCAGCGGAGGGCCATATCTCACCCATGCTTATATTCTCAAATTGTATCTTCATTTCTTTTACAAATGACTTTATTTCTGTCGGTAGTGTTATAGGTTGTTGGCATAATGATAGATAATTGCCTTTGGAAGGGTCTGCACCATAGTAGAGTTTATTAATTGTATTTTTAATCAACATATCCATATAGAACCTCTAAATTTATAAAAAATAGCCCAGCAGAGAAGAGCTGAGCCATATTTTTTTATTTATAGACTGAAGTAGTTTATTACAAATTCTTTGTCTTTCTTATCATCAGGCAAGATACCTAAATTCTTATATTCCCATACCACTTGCCGTTGTGTTCCGTTTAAGTCTGAGGCGATGACATCGGTGTAATCATAGTCTATTGAGAATTTATCGGTATTCTCTAGTTTAAGCGTTAAATTGGTCCAAATATCTTGGTTGTTTGCTTTAAATTCTTCTCTTAACTCCTCGAATAACTCTTGAAGTTCAATTAATAAACTCACGTATATTTTTTTACTAACATCGAATTGTTTCGGTATATCATGAGAATAGATATACTCTTCACTTTGTGGTGTATTGAAGAAAAAGTAAACTTCTGATGAATCATCTAATATTTCCGCATAAAGAATGATTTTTGTCCAATCAGATGGAATCATGTCATTAAGCTGTTCTGCTATTTGTTGATATAACTGTCCCATATCAGAAATTAATTTAAATTTTTCCTTCGTTAGTCTTGATATAATCCTCTAAAAAGTCTCTTACCGTTTTCCTTTTTGGCATTAAACCTAGATTTTTATACACCCAAACAGCCTTTCTTTGAGATCCATTTAGCTCTGAAGCAATTACATCTTCATAATTATAATCTATAGAAAACTGGCCTGTCCTATCTAGTTTCAAAGTCAAGTTCGTCCAAGTTTCTGGATTATTTTCCTTATATTCTTCGCGTAATTCTTCGAATGATTCTTGAAGTTCGATTAATAAATCATCATAAATATCTTCGCTTACATTAAAATGTTCTGGAATGTTATGTGAGTATAAGAATTCATTCTCGCCCGGTATATTAAAATAAAAAAATACTTCCGAAGAGTCGTCTAATATTTCAGCGTAAAGATATACGTTTTCCCATTCAGAGGGAATGATTTCATTTATCTGATTTGCTATTCTTTGATACAAGTCACCCATTTTTGGTGTTTCCATGATCTCAACCTCCAGATTGATTCTTTAATGTTACTTTTTCGAAATCAGCATCTCCAATTCTGTACTTAACGATAAATTTGTCTGGTCTTAGTGAATCACCTTTATATATAGCTTTTATATTAACATTAACTTTTTGCGGAGGTTCTTCTTTAAGAGCCTTTGCCCATTCTTGCTCCATTTCATACCATCTGCCGCCGCTCCTATTAATCTGGGAATTCATCGGCACGATATTGTCAAACTGGCCTGAGCCTTTGAATTGGGTGGCGATTAAATGGCCTCCGTCATCGTCAGGCTTTCGGTCTTGGGGCTTTCCAGCATTCGACTGTGCATATTGGTTTCGTTTTGCTTCTCCTAGCTGCAAGTCTGCTTTGACACTTGTAATTCTACCATAGTTGTCAGTGGTGTACGTGTAGCCTTCTTTTGTTTTATAGACAACATTCGGCTTCAGCACTTTCTTTCTGCTCCATTTTGCATAATGCTCGCCGTATTTGACGGTTACTGGCGGCACAACTGGCGCTGGAGTTCGTCTTCCGCTTGAAGAAGTTCCGTACGGTTTCGGCAGGATGACCTTGGCGAATTTCTGCAGTCCCTCTTTAAGTGTGACCCCATTGACTGCGTTGTAAGGGACGCCTGCCGGCACTAAATCGTGACGGGGATGATAGGGGAGAATGTCTGCAAGTGTGAGATCTCCGATTTGATTTAACTTGGTTTTGACGTGTTTTTTTGATACTTCTATGCCTTTGTTTACTTTTTGTTTGACGTGATCAACGGTTTGTTTTGAGACCGTTATGGCTTTTTGGGCTGTTGCTGATTTGCTTGCTGCTGTTTTGACTTTGGTCGTCACTTTGGCGGCTGTGCCAGTTTTTGAGACGGCGCCTACGCCTTTTGTGCCGACAACTGATGTGACAACAGTGCCAACCGCATATGACACCCATCTTGCTCGTGAGTAGGTGTCACCATTCACCATGTCTTTTTGATACGATTCTTCGATTGCTGCTGAAATGGCTTCATACGTTTTGATCGGGTGAGCCACCGCTCCTGTAATGGCTTCAACGGTTCCACCCGGATCTGTGACCATATCCCACAGGCCTGTGACCGCGTCTTTTCCTGAATCGTAAAGGCCGACGGCGACCCCTTTGAAGCCTGCTTCAAACTCACGCGTGTTTTCAATTTGGGTGAAGTATCTCTGTTGTTCTGCTGTCAGATTTTCATAGCCGATCGTTTTTGCCATTTTGTAGAATTCATCGGCATCCGCATAATCGTAGTTTTTCAGTCTTTCTTTCAGTTTTTCAATCTCTCGTTCCTTCGCTTCCTCTTTCTTAATCTTCAAGTAAGCCTCAGTCCGCTTTTCAATGTCGCCTTTTTTCTTATGTATGTCACTCTCACGGTACGCTTTGGCGTTGTAGTGGATGGGTGTGGCGTTTTTGCCTTTGCCCGTTGCTTCTTGGAGCTTTTGGAAGTCGGACTTGATGAATTGTTCGTTTGGTTCTGACAGGGCGTATTCTGTCTGCAGGTCTTCGTCTAAGGCGTCCAATTTTTCCAGTGTTTTTTTGCGTTTGTCGTTGGCATCGGCCAGCTCGTCTTTGAAGGTTTCTGTTGAAAACAGGTCGAGCGGGAGGATGTCGTTGATATCGTTCAGGATGTCTTTCATGGCTTTTTTCTGTTCGGACATGATGGATTTCGATTTTTTGTGGGCGTTTGCCAGCTCATGTTCCAGAAAGGATTCTTCGATGTATGCGTCAGAGAGGGCTTTATCCTCGACGGCTCCGGCGATGCTGTTGAAAAATGCGATTTTCATGTCGATGTAGTCGATCCATTGGTCGGTGACGCCAACGTGGTCTTGATAGAAGGCTTTGATATTGCTGGCGCCTTTTCCTGAGAATTCGCTGTCACTGAGATCAGCGACGCTTTTTAAGGCTTTTCTCAAGTTGACCATTTGCGTTCTTAGTTCTTTATACTCTTTCGCGCGGTCTGTCGCTTCAGAAAGCAGTGTTTTCGCTTCAAGTACTTTCATGACCATTTCCCTTCTTTTGTTCGCTCAATATCAAAATTTTACCACGGAGCAGGATAAGAATGGCTGTGGAAACGTGTTTCGATGGAAAAATGAGTCATTTGGCATGTGTCTTTATTCACGAAGGGATTGTGTAAACATAGTCGAAATGATTATTGATAGACAGTTAAAGGAGCATTTTGATGAAGAAAAAACGCATTATATTCGGTTTATTAGGGTTTATGATATGCATCATCCTGTTTGCTCTGTATCTTCAGTTACATAATAAAAGCAATATTCCTGTCAAAGCTTCCGCCATCCATCCCGAAGAAGACCACATCTTTTTTATCTATTCCAACCCTCTCATAAAAGAGAGTACGCTGCTCTCAACCTCAACAGGCGAAAGATTTAATAGGCGCACGTTCAAGGTGGCGGATGTGCCGTACATCCAAACGAAGTCTTACGCATCAACAGACATTGTATTATTAGCGGAACATGAGTCCTTTTATTACACGCTGGAGAAGGATGCCATAAAAAAGCATCCGCTGTCAGATCCATTTGCGTTTTGGTATGAGGGAAAGGATGTCTCTGTTAAGGCCTATAACGTTGATACGACGGGGAATGACGTCCATATAAACGACAAAAAAACGAAAAAGGAATATAGCCTCACCTTGCCTTCGCTTGTCACGATGGGGTCGAGTGACGAGAATTATATTTATGTCATTCAAGGCATGGCAATTTACGTGATTGACAGAAACACAGAGGAAATCATAGAAACCCTGAGCTTAGCCTCATACGCTGATAAATTCGCAGACTCGGAGGAATTTATTGTCGCAAGCTCGCAGCATGAACTGACTGTGATTGAAAAAGGGACATGGAAGACGAAGTATATTTCTTATCCTGATGATCTTGAATATGCTGATACCGTGTACTATGACAAAGAAAGCGGCAGTTTTTATGTGACGTACGAAAACAAAGAGGGGGAAGCGAACCTGCTTGAGTATGGGAAGGACTTTTCTTTTCGCACATACGGCTTAAAATTCCCTTATATGGATGCAAAGTTTAAGGGGAATCAACTGTATGTTGTTGCCCAGGAAGAGCATAAAAAGGGCATTGGCGGGTACGTGGGTGTGTTTGATATCCATTCTAAGAAGATGCTTTATCAGTTTGATTTGCCTGAGGAACAAGTGAAGGTTCAGGATTTTATCGTGGTTGATTAGACTCCAAGGCTATAACTTAGAGTCAAGTTCTTATGTTTCGAGGTGAGTAAATTAACCAAATGCCACTTCAGCTGAATAATAGAATTTATTATAAACTTCAGCTTAGTTTTGATTACTAGAAAATATTTTATAAAATATATTTTAATTCTTGGTTTCATGGTTTATAATGTATAACAGTCCTGTATTTTACAATTTTGATTGGTTTGATGGAGGTATTTGATAATGAAAAGAGTAAATCACTTGATGACACTAGTTCTTGCGGGTGTGATGGCATTTGGACTAGTATTCATTGGATCGGGTCATTCAGCCAAGGCTGTTAGTAAAACTACGAGTTTTACTTTTCATGCAACTGTAGAATCAAAATCTTATATTCACACATCAGAAAACTATAAGAATGTTTATACTACAGTTGAAATGGGAAGAACAGGAACTTGGGAAAGTGCTGCTTATTGCAAATTATATCTGCAGCGTTATACAAACGGTTCTTGGAAAACAATCGATACAGCTTCTGGAAATGCATCATATGGTAGAAAATTAAATGTTACATTCACAAACATTGCAAAAAAATCTGCATCGACTAGAGTGAAACTAAAACTTTATAATAATTGGGATCATTCAGACTATATGCAAACAGTATATTCTAGTAAATGGACTAGATGAAGAAAAAGCTCTCCTTTTTAAGAAGGAGAGCTTTTTTAATTACATTAATACGATCACCTAGTTTACCATTTTGGCGTTTGAATTCTATTTTAAAGTTTATTTAAAAGAAACATATTGTTCTAATAGTCTAGTTATCTGATTTTAGATAAATAAAGATATAAAAACCTATAAATTAATTTAGCGATCATTGGGGAACAGAAGGATGAGCAGAGACAATTACATATAAATTGGGTGCGCTGTTTTTATCTATTTTACGAATATATATCAGCGTGTTCTGACAGCTGAGCTTCTGATAGGGATCAGGAAGAAACCGTGAATAAAGTGAGTTATACGAAGCCGACAGAGCAAGAGCAGAATGCGAAAACCGAATCATCTGATACAACTGGTACACAGAGCCCTTAGCAGGCATCGGAAAGCACAAAATCAGATTATCTTGCCAAACTGTCAGCAGATAGAAAAACACTATGATTATCAAATGATTGAGGATTACGGCTATAACTATCAAATGTGGGACGGATCGATGAATGAGATATTCGGCGGTTTGCAAAAGCAGCTTTCTGCTTCAGTCATGGTGGGCCTAAAAAGTGAACAGCGCCAATGGATGAAGGATAGAAATGCTACAGTTCAGAAAAGATATGATGAGGGCGTCGGTTCTTTATCCCGAGTCGTCCAAACGGAATAGCTTGCAAAACAGACGAAAGAGCTCTGTTACGATCGGTGAAAACGTATAGGAAATAAGTGACACGGGACCCTTGCATGGGGTCTTTTTTTGCTGAAGAAAACAAATTGACAGGATGAAAAAACAATTTCTTCCTGTTGTCTTGTTTTCAAAATTTGGGATTGATAGAATATGACATATCTTACAGAGAGGGAGGGAAGCGAGTGAAGCAAGCCATACCATCTTCGCGTGTTGGTGTTAAGATTAATGAATGGTACAAGATGATTCGCCAGTTCAGTGTTCCGGATGCTGAGGTTCTGAAAGCGGAGGTGGAGCAGGACATTCAGCAGATGGAAGAGGATCAGGATTTGCTGATCTATTATTCTCTGATGTGTTTTCGGCACCAGCTGATGCTGGATTATTTGGAGCCGGGACAAACATACGGGAATCGCCCTACAGTGACAGAGCTTTTAGAAACGATTGAAGCCCCTCAGAAAAAACTCACAGGTCTTTTGAAATACTACTCTTTGTTTTTCCGCGGCATGTATGAATTTGATCAGAAAGAATATGTTGAAGCGATTGGATCTTACCGTGAGGCGGAGAAGGAGCTTCCGTTTGTAACAGATGAAATCGAGAAAGCGGAATTTCATTTTAAAGTGGCAGAAGCATACTACAATATGAAACAAACTCATGTGTCGATGCATCATATCCTTCAAGCCTTAGACATTTATCAAGATCATCCGTTATATAGCATGAGAAGAATACAAAGCTTGTTTATCGTAGCGGGAAATTATGATGACTTCAGATGTTATGATAAAGCGCTCCCGCATTTAAGAAAGGCGCTGGAGCTGGCAATGGACATTCAAAACGACAGGTTCATTGGCATCTCTTTATTGAACATCGCCAACAGTTATGACAGGTCAGGAAGATATGATTTGGCAATTGAGCACTTCCAAAAAGCGGCGAAAGTAAGCAGAGAAACGGTCCCTGACTTGCTGCCGAAAGTCTTGTTTGGGTTAAGCTGGACATTATGTAAAGCTGGACAAAAACAGCAGGCGTTTCAGCTAATAGAAGAAGGATTAGAACATATCACAACCCATCCAAATGCGGGGGCCCACAAATTTTATAAAGAATTGTATCTGTTCTTGCAGGCAGTGTACAAAGAGATTGTTGACGAACGCAAAATTCATGACCTTTTAAGCTATTTCGAAAAAAAGAACTTGCACGCTTACATTGAAGCATGTGCCCGCAGCGCTGCCGCTGTTTTTGAAAGCCGCTGTCATTTTGAGCACGCTGCTGCGTTTTATCGGAAAGTGCTGAAAGCGCAAGAAGATATTCAAAAAGGAGAGTGTTTATATGCTTATTAAGAAAAAAGTGATGATGTGTCTTGCTGTTCCCCTTATTTGCGGAAGCATTGCGGTTCCTTTCTTGACACAGTCAGGCGGTTTTAAGGAATCAACGGATCGAAACACGACGTATATCGATCATTCCCCTCATCATGTCATGACTGATCCGGATAAGAAAGCCCTTAGTTAGGGCTTTTTTTCTTGCTTTATTGGAAGTTTGTGTCGTCTCGTACTTTTAAACTGCCGCCTTCCTTCTATTTCTAACGCAAGACACTCGAAACAACCAAAGCATTTGAGGTATAATGGATAAAGTGAATAACAGTATTTAGATTGATATATATGAAAGAGAGTGGAACATCATGGGCCGTAAGTGGAACAATATTAAAGAAAAGAAGGCGTCTAAGGACGCAAATACGAGTCGGGTTTACGCAAAGTTTGGCCGTGAGATTTATGTGGCGGCAAAGCAGGGCGAGCCTGATCCGGAATCCAATCAGGCGCTGAAGGTTGTGCTTGAGCGCGCGAAGACTTACAGCGTGCCGAAAAATATCATTGAACGTGCGATTGAGAAGGCGAAGGGCGGAGCGGAAGAAAATTATGATGAGCTTCGTTATGAGGGCTTCGGGCCGAACGGATCAATGATTATCGTTGATGCGCTGACGAATAATGTGAACCGTACGGCGCCGGAAGTGCGTGCGGCGTTCGGAAAAAACGGCGGAAACATGGGTGTGAGCGGATCTGTTGCTTACATGTTTGACGCAACGGCTGTTATTGGTGTGGAAGGCAAAACAGCTGACGAAGCGCTTGAAATCCTGATGGAAGCGGATGTGGATGTCCGCGATATTTTAGAAGAGGATGACAGCGTGATCGTCTATGCGGAGCCGGATCAATTCCATGCGGTGCAGGAGGCATTTAAAAACGCGGGCGTTGAGGAATTTACGGTGGCGGAGCTGACCATGCTTGCGCAAAGTGAAGTGACACTTCCTGAGGACGCGAAAGAACAGTTCGAAAAGCTGATTGACGCGTTAGAGGACTTGGAAGACGTTCAGCAGGTGTATCATAACGTAGATCTTGGTGAATAAAAAAGGAGCAGACTGTCATGGTCTGCTTTTTTTATTGTCCGGGAAATTGTTTTATCCGTTTATAGGCGGGTGTCTATACGATCTGCAAGCTCTTCTCATACGCTGGACTGTAACCTATGTGAAGGAGAGATTGGATATGACTGATACAAGACACTTCTGCTGCGGACCCGGTTTTGGCGCTTACCCAGGTTATGGTGCAGGCGGTCCGGGATTCGGCATGTACGGAGGCGCGGGCTATCCGGGCCATGGCATGTATACGGGGATGGGCCAACCAGGTTATGGAGGCGCAGGCTACCCGGGTTATGGCATGTCTGGAGGATTCGGCGGCTACCCAAGCGGAGGCTATCCGAGCTCAATGAGTTATCCGAGCTACGGAATGCATTATGATAATGATGGACATCACCAGCATTACCCTGATGGAAATTACGGACACCATCAGGATGGAAATTACGGCCATCACGAGGACGGAAATTATGGGCATCATGATGGTAACTACGGGCACCATCACCACCAAATGGGGCACTGGGGAAAAGACGGCCATAAATAAAAAGCGTGGAGAACGGACACTCTTGCTGATCAAGGGTGTTTTTTTGTTTTTGTTTTTTCTTGACTGTTCAGTCTGGAAAAGGTAATATCTTCTTGCAGGAGGTGATATTCGTTTGGGTAGGAATAAAGAATTCGATACCGCGCTTGTTTTACGCAGAGCGATAGAGGTTTTTGGAGAGTATGGCTACGAAGGCACGTCTCTTCAGGAGCTGCTCTCTCATTTAGGCATTGCGCGCCAGAGTTTGTACGATACGTATGGAACGAAGCGGGATCTGTTTTTGTCCGCTGTGAAAACGTATCTTGAGGGAAAAAACGCGGCTGTTGTGGAAAGGCTTGAGGCACCGGGCTCTGTCAAGGAAGCCATTCGTGATATTTTTCAGGAGGGTGTGAATGTCCTGAAAGATCCTGAACGTTCAAAGGCGTGTTTTATCATCAACAGCGCTATTGAACAAATTCCACATGATTCGGATCTTGCCCAGTACTTTGAAGGGCAGACGAAACAGCTTGAGGCGGCCTTTTATCAGGCACTGAGAAGGGCACAGGCTGAAGGAGAATTGAAGGAACATCTTGATATATCGGCGCTTGCCCGTTATTTAAACCAGAGCAGGCTGTCTCTGACGTTTATCGCTAAGGTTTCTGCTGATTTTAACCAGCTTCAGGATTATGTTGAAGTGAGTTTATCTGTCCTTGATTGACTTTTTTTGATAAAGGGTGCTTAGCCCTTTGACGCATTTTTCGGACTGAATGGTCTAGAATAAAATACGAGGTGATGATCCATGATGATGACGGAATACGAAAAAGCATGTGACACACTGAATCAATTTATGCAATATATGCTTGAAAAGGATATGGAGCGCTGGACAGAGCTGTGGGATGAACATGCCGTATTGGAGTTTCCCTATGCGCCAGAGGGATTTCCGGAAAGAATTGAAGGGAAGGCGGCCATTTACGATTATATTAAGGATTTTCCTGATAACATTCATATTTCTGCTTTTACTGCTCCGACAGTGTATCGCTCGGCTGATACAAACACGATCATTGCGGAGTTTCAATGTGAAGGCTATGCGATCGCGACTGGGCTGCCTTACCGGCAAACCTATATCAGTGTGATTGAAACGAAGGACGGCAGCATTTTGCATTATAAGGATTATTGGAATCCGCTTGTCGTCAATAAGACGTTTGGAGAAACCATTGAAACATTTATACAAACAGAGGAGGATGAAAAATGATGAGTTACGATCAGATTCTGATTACGGGAGGAACCGGCACGACAGGGAGCCGGATTGCTAAACGGTTAATTGAGCAGGGTTACAGCGTTCGCATCGCGAGCAGGAAAAAGGGCGAGATTAGCAATGCGGAGTATGTATATTTTGATTGGAAGGATGAGTCCAGCTTTACGCCTGCATTGGAGCGGATGAAGCGGATTTACCTCGTTGCGCCGGTTGGTGTGTTTGATCCGTCTCCTTATGTGCTTCCATTTTTAAAGGAAGCAAAGCGGCTCGGTGCTGAACGTGTGGTGATGCTCAGCGCGTCCGCTGTTTCTGAGGATGGTCCTGTGTTTGGGGCATTGCATCGTGCAGTACGCGGGTTTCCGGAATGGGCGGTGCTGCGGCCGTCATACTTCATGCAAAACTTCATCAATGTCCAGCATCGCATGTCCATTCAAACTGAGGGGCAAATCATCACGGCGGCGGGTGAAGGGAAACTTGGTTTTATTGATGCTGATGATATTGCGGAAACAGGAGTGCGTGCTTTGATTGACATTGCGCCTCATAATACTCATCATATTCTGACGGGACCTGAGGCGCTGAGCTACGCTGAAGCGGCGGAGATCATCGGAGCCGCGGCGGGACGTCCGGTGACGCATGTCAGCATTTCTTCTTCCGAACTGCAAAACAGGATGGAAACAGCAGGTTTGCCTGCGGATTACGCCCGCTTTATGGCGGAATTAGAAGAAGCGATTCGCCATGGTGCCGAACACCGGGTGACGGATACAGTGAAGCGTGTCACGGGAAAAGAGCCCCGCTCGCTGGATGAGTTTGCGGCTGATCACGTTTCGTACTGGACGCGCTGACCTTATTTTGGACTGAATAGTCTAGAAAGACCTTCGGCTCTGCCGAAGGTCTTCTTTTTATCTATTGAGTTTAAAAAGGCTGGCCGCGTTTTCGGTGCCGATTTTGAATCGGTCTGTTTCACTGATTGGACACTGGTCAAACCAGGAAGAGATTTCTTCCATCGTTTCATACGGATAGTCCACCGAGAATAAGATGCGGTCAGAGCCGACCTCTAACAATGTATCAATTAATGCCTGTGTTCTGAATACGCCGCTTGTTGTGAGATAAAAGTTTTTGCGGAGGTATTCAGTCGGCGCTTTTTTATGGTTTCCATGGGTCTCAGGGCGCTGATGGCGCAGTCTGTGCTCGACACGCGGCAGCGTAAACGGCAGACCCTCGCCTAAGTGTCCGAGAATTACGGTCAAATCAGGATATTCGTCAAACAGGCCGCTCAGAATCAGGCGGATGGCGTGTGTTGCTGTTTCAACCCCAAAGCCCCACGCTGAGCCGAGGAGGCCTTCGTAGCCTTCATAGATACGCTGCTGATTTGGCAGCGGGATACGCGGATGCAGATAGACGGGAACCTGAAGCTGTGCAGCTTTCTCCCAGAAAGGGCGTACCTGTGGCTCGTCTAAATATTGAGCGGTATTTTCGTCTCCGATATTACTGTAGCCGTTGACCAAGGCGCCGACAAAACCGAGTTCGTTTACTGCCCGCTCCAGCTCCTTCGCTGCTTCTTCAGGATCTTGAAGCGGAACCGCCGCAAATGCTTTAAAACGGTCTGGATGTTTGGAAACGAAGAATTCCGCAGCGTGATCGTTCATTTGCTTGGCGAGTTTCACAGCTCTGTCAGGATCGGTGATTCCTTCAATCCCCGGCTGGGTTAATGAGAGAATCGACGTTTGGATGCCGTTTTTATCCATGTCTTCAATCCGTTTCTCGAATTCCTGCAATCGTTTTTGGACAGCGCTGAAATATTCATCGTCAGTAAAATTGTGACTTCCCGTTGCCGGAAAATCAGGAGATTCCCAGTGCTCTTCTAATGCGATTTTTCCATTCATGTCAAAGGCTCCTCTCTTTATCATGGCTGGTGTAGATCAGATGGAGTGCACTCATTTTACGTCACGAAGCTTCGTTTCAATAGGTAATGAACATCGTGTTTATTACTTTACATCATGTACAAGATGTAAGTTCATGGTACAGTAGATTTTGGGAAAAGGTCAATAAACAGAGAACGTGCAAACGTTTAGAAGAAGACATCAGCTGATGATTTGTCCAGAAGAAAATAAAAGTTAGACAAGGAGGTAAAAAATGTCTAAAAAAAATAAAGTAGATCCGAGAGTCAAAAGAACGAACAAATTTTTAAGAGACGCATTGATCGCACTGTTGAAAGAAAAAGAAGCCAATTCGATTACGATTCAGGAAATTACTGAAAAAGCGGATCTGACCCGCGGCACTTTTTATTTGCACTATCGGGATAAACAGGATTTTCTGTTTCAAAGCATGACGGAGGTTCTCGATGATTTGATCCGGCAGGTTAAGCCTGAGACGCCGGTGGAACCGGTCAGTATGGATGAGGATCATCCGCCTGTTTCATTTGTGAGGCTCTTTGAGTACATCCATGAACACGCCGAGTACTTTCAAGTGATGATGAGTGACAGAGGGCTTCCTCAATTCAGAAGTCTGATGGCGGAATTCGTTCAGAAACGAATTTACGAGGAATTGCTCTCATCCATTGAAGAATCTGAGAAACAGCTTCAGATTCCGAAAGAGATACTGGTCAGCTATATCACCTCCGCCCATATCGGGGTGATTTGTTCCTGGCTGGAAAGCGGCATGAAGTACAGTCCTTTATTTATGGCAAATCAATTAACACGTTTAACGCTTTTGGGACCTCTCCGAATTGCGGGTATAGAAAAACAAATCAAGCTTCCTTATTAAGATTTTTGTCATAATGACGCCTCCTGCCTCATACCTATTAAGGTCATTGTTTTTGAGAAAGGAGGAGCCAGAATGAAGGATATGCAGCCGTTTACACCTGTTAAATCATACACGCCCTTTCACAGCCGTTTTGATCCCTGTCCGCCCATAGGGAAGAAATATTACAGAACGCCGCCTAACCTCTATATGACCTTTCAGCCTGAGCATATGGAGCAGTTTTCGCCGATGGAGGCTTTAAGGAAAGGCACCCTTTGGAAGGATCTCTATGATTTTTATGAAAATCCTTATCGAGGGGGAGACACACATGACAAAAAAGGTTGATGCGGAATATTACCGCCAGCTTGAGCAGATTCAAGCAGCGGATTTTGTGCTTGTTGAGCTGAGTCTGTATTTAGATACACATCCTGATGATGAAGACGCGCTAAAGCAATTTAATCAATATTCCGGTTATTCGAGGCACTTAAAAAGACAGTTCGAATCATCTTACGGACCGCTTTTGCAGTACGGCAACAGCCCCGCGGGTGAGGATTGGGATTGGAATCGAGGGCCATGGCCGTGGCAAGTATAAGGAGGAATGCTTGAATGTGGGTGTATGAAAAGAAGCTGCAATATCCCGTCAAGGTCAGCACGTGCAATCCGACGCTGGCAAAGTATTTGATTGAGCAATATGGCGGAGCGGACGGCGAGCTGGCCGCGGCTCTCCGGTATTTGAACCAGCGTTATACCATTCCTGATAAGGTCATCGGCCTTTTAACAGATATCGGCACGGAGGAGTTTGCTCATCTGGAAATGATTGCGACGATGGTGTATAAGCTGACGAAAGATGCGACGCCGGAGCAGCTGCGTGAAGCCGGGCTTGGCGATCATTACGCGAATCATGACGGCGCGCTTTTTTATCACAATGCGGCGGGAGTGCCTTTTACGGCAAGCTATATTCAGGCGAAAGGCGATCCGATTGCGGATTTGTATGAAGATATCGCAGCAGAAGAAAAAGCGCGTGCGACGTATCAGTGGCTGATTGATATTTCGGATGATCCTGATTTGAACGATTCTCTGCGGTTTTTGCGTGAACGTGAAATTGTGCATTCTATGCGCTTCAGGGAAGCGGTTGAGATTTTAAAAGAAGAACGGGATAAGAAGAAACTCTTTTAACAGGCAGCGGGGGCTCCCTTCATGCGTCCTTTTACATACAGACAAAATATTCTGTTTTTTTGTCGTTTGCTTGCATTATAATGAAGGTATGCATGTAAGTTTAGTTTTGATCGGGGGGCCTTTATGACATCTTTTAAGATTACGAAAGAAACTGTCGCAAATGATTTTTACGCCGGCCTGGCAGATCGTGAGGATGCAGAGCAAATAACGGGACTGCTCGTCCGTACGGCTGAATGGCTGCGGGACCAGGGCTCTGACCAATGGAGCGGGCTGCTGGAGGGGCATGACTCACATGATATTGTTGGCTCAATTGAAAGCGGACATGTGTTTGTGTTCCAGAAAGATCAAGAGCTGGCCGGTGTAGTGATGCTTCTGCCTGAGCCGAGCGAGTGGGACAGAACGCTTTGGGGAGACGAGGGGCACGAAGAGTCCATTTATTTGCATCGTCTGGCGGTCAGCCGCCGGTTTGCGGGGAATGGGCTTGGGGCCGAGATTCTCACATGGACGGAGACGGGTGTTGAGTATCCGGGGAAGAAGCGGATCCGTCTTGATTGTGTTGCTGATAACGACGCCTTGCATTCCTTCTACCGGAGAATGGGATATGAATTCAAGGGATCAGATGCCTCGGGGTTTCATTTGTTTGAGAAAAAACTGAACAAGTCAGAATAAGCGTCCTTTTTAGGGGGCTTTTTTGCCTTTTTGAAAAGGGAGGACGGGGCGGATGATCTTTTTTATGTGATGGCCATTGCGACGGCTTGTATTTCCGCTTGTGTCTTCATTTTTCTGCGGTTGAGGATGCCGCAAAATAAATGGCCGGAATGGATACTGGGTGGGCTGCTTGTTCTCGGTGTGATCACAATTTGGTGCAGCATCTTTTTTGTCGGCGGCTGGGATGGCATGGCGCTGGGCATGCTTGGGATTCATGTGATAGTCGGAGCGTTTGCCGGGTACTTGATCGAGACAGTGTTCCGGCTGTTGAAAAGGCAAATCAGGAGAAGGTAAGACATTTGCCGTCTCAAATGATGTCGAATTTTTTACGGGCCGGCAGGAATTTTCTTTCGAGTGGAGAAATACATATTACTTTACAATGAAAGCGTTTTCTGTAGTGGGAAGGTGATGTCGATGATACATAGCCTGACAAATGGGCTGAATCGTTTTTGTACATGGGTGATGAGACTGGCTTATGTAAATGTGCTGTGGATCTTGTTTTCTCTTGCCGGGCTCGTCGTGTTTGGGTTGATGCCTGCTACGGCCGCGATGTTTTCAGTGGCGAGAGAGTGGGCGAAGGGGAACACGGATGTCCCGGTGTTTTCTTTGTTTATCCGGACGTTTAAGAAGGAGTGGGGTGCAGCTCAGCTGTTGGGGCTCATTCTTGTGACGGCCGGCTTGTTTTTGTTTGCGGATATACGGATTGCCGCTCAGATGAATCAGCCTGTGCTGGTGAATGTGTTTATGAGCATCGGATTGATTTTCGTGTTTGTGCTGTTATATGTGTTTCCGGTCTTTTCTCATTTTGATGTAAAGCTCAGACAGGTGCTGAGCATCAGCTTTTTGATTGCCTTCAGCCGGCCATTGGTGACGCTGATGATGGCAGCGGGTGCGGTCGGAATGTTGTTTCTAGTGCTGTTTCATGTGACGTTTTTGCTGTTTTTCAGCGGCAGCGCGCTGAGCTTGTTGTTAACGAAGCTGTCCTTTACAGCATTTATGTCAATAGATCAGCGGCAGGAGAAAGAAAAGGCGGCATGAAAGGAAGAGTCGCGGGCTGGTACAGGCGGATGAAGATTAAGGATAAGCTGTTTGTGTTTCTGTCATTGATTATGGCCGTGTCCTTTTTGTTTGTATACAGCGGGGTGCAGTACGCTTTTCATGTCTATGATGAGCAGATTTACCGCAAATCCTCGGAGGTGCTGCGGATGTCTTCTGAACGGATTGAAGACGAGCTGAAGAAAATTGAAGATGTATCATATGAAATCATTACCGATGAACAAATTCAGCGCATTCTCAGCATGCAAAACCGTGATGATACGTATGACCAGTATCAAATGAAGCAGGAGCTGTGGGATCAGCTTGCGCAATATGCCGGCGATGAAAAGTACATTGATTCGATTCATTTGATTGATGCCCGCGGCTCAGAGTATTCCGCCGGAAGCAGTTCATCGGACCTTATGAAACAGCAGCAGGAAGAGGCATTTGAACGGGCGAAAGCGCAAAAAGGCAGAAATCTTTGGATGACCTTGGGCAATTCAGATCCTGTCCTGATTTCAGCGCGGCAAATCAGATCGTTTCATCAGCTGAGTTTAAATGGCTTGGGAATGGTGCTGATTCAAGTGAATGTGAAACAGATGATTCGTGACTTGCCGAAGGATTGGGGCGATTCGGTCGGAGACATGATGATCGCAGACAAGGACGGCAATCTGGTGTATTCGGCACATGCATCGGTGCTTACGCCTGAGATGACAAAGCAGACGCTGCGGCATCCTGGTTATGACTTGGTAAAAAAGAATGGCAAACGTTATTTTATTTCTTTCCTTCAATCATCCTATCAAAACTGGAGCTACTACAATGTCATCCCCTTTGATCAGATGTTCGCGAAAATTTCCTTTATGAAAACGGTAATCGGTACGTGTTTTCTTTTGTTTTTCAGTGTGGTTTTGCTTTTCGGGCGGAAGATTGCCAACAGCATCACAGAGCCGATCGAGCAGCTTGTATCCGCAATGAAATCGGTGCAGCACGGCGGGATTGAGGCGGGCGTGTCGCTGTCATTGCCGGAACATACACAAGATGAGGCCGGAACGCTGAACCGCCATTTTACCGTGATGATGAAGCGGATCAATGAGCTGATGGAAGAAAATGTGGAAAAGCAGCTTATTATTAAAGAAACAGAGTTGAAGGCGCTGCAAGCCCAGATCAACCCGCATTTTTTGTATAACACGCTTGAGTCCATCAATTGGCTGGCGAAAGCGAATCAGCAGAAGCAAATTTCTCAAATGGTGGAATCGCTCGGTTTTCTCCTGCGAAACAGCATTCACATCAAAGAAGATACAGTGACCCTTCAGGAGGAGGCGGATATTGTGCTTCACTATATGACGATTCAGCGGTTCCGGTTTGAGGAGCGCTTGAACTTCACACTGGACATCGCCGATGAGGTGAAGCATTGCCGAATTCCGAAGCTGACACTCCAGCCGCTGGCGGAGAATGCGATTCAATACGCGCTTGAGCCTTTTACTCGGCCATGCGCCATCCGCCTTCAAGCGAAAAAAACGGAGGACTGCGTCTGTATTACTGTCGAAGATAACGGGCCCGGCATGGACGAACGTATTCTTGAAAAAACGGGCGGAAGAGGGATCGGGCTCTGGAATATTCATGAACGCATCCGACTGATGTTCGGGGAGCCGTATGGCTTACGCATTCAAAGCGAGAAAGGGAAGGGAACGACGATTTTGCTGACAATACCGTGCCGAAATGAGGTGGTGTGATGTACAAAATACTGCTTGCTGATGATGAGAGAATCATTCTTGACGGAATGGCAGGGATCATTGAGTGGGAGACGCTTGGCGCTTCTTTAGTCGGAAAAGCGCAGAACGGAATTGAAGCGTATGAGAAGATCGTAAACAAGCAGCCGCATATCGTCGTCACTGATGTAAAAATGCCCGGTATGGACGGGCTTGAGCTGATCAAAAAGGTGTCAGCCGTCTGCCCGTCCGTGCAATTTATCGTCCTGTCTGGTTTTGGGGAGTTTGAGTACGCGAAGGAAGCGATGAAATACGGGGTAAGGCATTATTTGCTGAAGCCCTGCAATGAACAGCAGATTATCCGTTCATTAGAGGAAATCATCGCCGAGCTGAAGCTGCATGATGTGCGGAAGAAGAAAGCCGCCCACCTGAAACATGAGCTGAATCATATCCGTTCCTTTGCGGCTGATCAATACCTGGAAGGCTTGATTGCCGGTGTCACCCATCTGTCTCCGCCGCCTTCGCTTGCAGGTAAGAAGATTCGCCTTATCATCGCGGAGAACACTCAGCCTGAAGATTCTGCCGCCAGAGAGGCGTTTGGTTCCTCGCTGACAGCTTTTTGCTGCAGCGGAGGACGTGCGGTGTTTGCCGTGGAGGAGGGCACGCCTGATCTGGAGAAAAAGGCGGCGGACGGCTTTGCAGGCTGCCGGGTAATCATCAGCCGGACGGGGGAGCTGCAGGACGCAGGACAGCTGTTCCGGGAAGCAACTGAAACGGCCGGTGACCAAAAGCGGAGTGAATTGATTTCTAAAATCACCAGGCTTGTCGCCGACGAGCTTGGCAATCCGAATCTCTCTCTGAAATGGGCAGCAAAAGATATGCTGTTTATGAACCCTGATTATTTGGGGAAAATCTTTAAGCAGGAGACAGGCGAAAAGTTTTCCCAATATGTTACGCGGGTGCGTCTTGAGCATGCGATGAAGCAGATGAAGCTGAGGCGGGATGTGAGTGTATCAGAAATCGCGGAAGAAATCGGATTCGGTGATAATCCGAAGTATTTCAGTCTCGTCTTTAAAAAATATACTGGTCTGACACCGTCAGAATTCAGAAGAAAACAGGGAGGCGCTTCCGCAGGGTAGCCATCTCTGTTTTTTTAACTTTCGCCACTGTTTTTTGAGTGTTTCGCCCCGTCACAACCCTTTAAAATAAAATGTAAGCACTTACATTAAAGGGGGGATTGATGTGAAGAAGGTTTATTACGTGCTGCTGTCACTTGTGTGCGTCTTGTTTTTCAGCGGATGTTCTGCGGGTGAAGAAGCATCAGGGAAAAAGGAAGACATTACGCTCAGAATCGCATGGTGGGGCGGACAGCCGCGGCATGACTATACAACAAAGGTCATTGAATTATATGAGAAAAAGAATCCGCACGTCCATATTGAAGCGGAATTTGCGAACTGGGATGACTATTGGAAGAAGCTTGCGCCAATGTCTGCCGCGGGCCAGCTGCCTGATGTCATTCAAATGGATACGGCATATTTGGCGCAATACGGAAAGAAAAATCAGCTTGAGGATTTAACGCCATATATGAAGGACGGAACAATTGATGTCAGTTCAATCGATGAAAATATGCTGTCCGGCGGAAAAATTGACGAAAAGCTTTACGGATTTACACTTGGGGTCAACGTGCTTTCTGTGATTGCCAATGATGATCTGCTGAAGAAAGCCGGTGTTTCAATTCATCAGGAAAACTGGACGTGGAAGGATTATGAGAAGCTGGCGTATGAGCTGCAGGAAAAAGCCGGCGTATACGGATCTAACGGAATGCACCCGCCTGATATTTTCTTCCCGTATTATTTGCGCACAAAGGGTGAGCGTTTTTATAAAGAGGACGGCACGGGCCTTGCGTATCAGGATGACAAGCTGTTTGTTGACTATTTTGAGCGGCAGCTGAGACTGGTCAAAGCAAAAACATCGCCAACACCGGACGAAAGCGCCCAAATTAAGGGGATGGAAGATGACTTTATTGTCAAAGGCAAATCAGCCATTACATGGAACTACTCGAATCAATATTTAGGCTTTGCCCGGCTGACAGACTCGCCGCTTTCTCTCTATCTGCCGCCGCAGCAAATGAAGGAAAAAGCGCTGACGCTGAAGCCGAGTATGCTGTTTTCTATTCCGAAAAGCTCAGAGCATAAAAAAGAGGCCGCGAAGTTTATTGATTTCTTCGTGAATAATGAAGAAGCGAACCAGCTGATTAAAGGCGAGCGGGGCGTTCCGGTATCCGACAAGGTGGCAGATGCGATTAAACCGGAGCTGAATGAGGAAGAGGCCAACATTGTGGAATATGTGGAAGCCGCGTCGAAAAATATCAGCAAAGCCGATCCGCCAGAGCCGGTGGGAAGCGCGGAGGTTATTAAGCTGCTGAAGGATACGTCTGATCAGATTCTGTATCAGAAGGTATCGCCGGAAAAAGCCGCCAAAACATTCCGGAAGCAGGCCAATGACATTTTAGAGAGGAATAATTGACGGGAAATGGGGCTGACAGAATGAAAATAAGCCGGAGTATGAGAAAAGACAATCTGGCGGGATATGCTTTTATTTCTCCGTTTATTATCGGCTTCTTCTGTTTTACGGTGATTCCGATGGGCGCGTCCCTGTTTCTGTCCTTTACAAGCTACGACTTGTTTACGGCGCCGAAATGGATCGGGCTCGATAACTATAAGGAAATGTTTACGGGTGACGAAAAGTATTGGCAGTCGCTGAAGGTCACTTTCACGTATGTGCTTGCCGGGGTTCCGCTCCGCCTCGGCTTCGCGCTTTTTATTGCCGTCATTTTAAACAATGCGGCAAAGGGGACGGCTATCTACAGGACGCTGTTTTATCTGCCTTCTATCATCGGCGGAAGTGTGGCTGTTGCCATTATGTGGCGCAATATTTTCGGCAATGACGGGGTCATCAATGCGCTGCTGTTTTTTGTCGGGATCGATCAAAAAATTCTCTGGTACCAAGACCCGACAAGCGCGTTATGGACGCTGATTCTGCTGTCCGTCTGGCAGTTTGGGTCATCCATGCTGATTTTTCTGGCCGGGCTGAAAAACATTCCGGCATCGTACTTGGAGGCGGCCAGCGTGGACGGCGCAAACCGCGTGCAGCGCTTCTTTAGGATCACGCTTCCGATGCTGACGCCGATTATTTTCTTTAACCTGGTCATGCAGACGATTTCTGCTTTTATGACCTTTACCCCAGCCTATATCATCTCAAAAGGCGAGGGCGGTCCGCTTGACGGGACGCTATTGTATTCACTCTATTTGTTCCAGCGGGCGTTTAACTATTTTCAAATGGGCTACGCCTCGGCGATGGCGTGGATCATGCTGATCATTGTCGGGCTGATTACGCTGATTTTATTTAAAACATCATCATATTGGGTTCACTACGAATCAAAGGAGGAATAACGGATGGAGCCGGTCAACCAGCCTGTCAGGCAAGCCCCGGTGTTTGAAGGGAAAAAAGCCGGGCGCATCAGGCCAAAACGCATTCTGTTCCATGTTTTTACGGCGTCACTGGCGGTGTTATTGCTGTATCCCGTCATTTGGCTGTTTGTCAGTTCTTTTAAAGAAAGCTCCAGTATTTTCACAACCTCTCATTCTCTCATTCCAGATCCTTTTATTCTCAGCAACTATGCTGAAGGGTGGAAGGGCATTGCGGGTCAGCCGTTTTGGGCCTTTATTAAAAACTCGGCGATCATTGTCGGGCTGTCTACAATCGGCGCCGTTCTGTCATCGGCTGTCATTGCCTACGGCTTCGCGCGCATCCCGTTTAAAGGAAAAGCATTTTGGTTCGCCTGTATGATGGGGACGTTAATGCTGCCGCATGAAGTGCTGATGATTCCGCAGTACATTATGTTTGCGAAATTAGACTGGCTGAATTCATTTAAACCGATTGTTGTTCCGCAATTTTTCGGGCATGCGTTTTTTATCTTTCTGATGATCCAGTTTATCCGGACGATCCCTGAGGAGCTGGATGAAGCAGCGAGAATCGACGGGTGCGGGCGCTTTGCCTGTTTTTGGCGGATCATTCTGCCGCTCATTGCACCGGCGCTTGCGACGTCTGCGATTTTTTCTTTCTATTGGAAGTGGGAGGAGCTGATTCAGCCGCTCTTATATTTGAATAAGCCGGAGCTTTATCCTGTTTCACTTGCGCTGAAGCTTTTCCTCGATACGGAATCCGCTTCGAACTGGGGCGCGATGTTTGCCATGTCGGCCGTCTCTTTGCTGCCTGTGATTCTCGTATTCTTTCTGTTTCAAAAATATATCGTTCAGGGCATCAGTACGACCGGATTAAAATAAAAAGGAGTGTTGCAGATGGCACAGCTTATCTTTGATGAAGAAAAGGTCACAGCCGTTATTGACCGAATCGTGAAACGGACATTTCAAATGGATTTTGCGTGGGATTGGCCAGGCGGCGTCGCATTTTACGGCGTGGCGGAGGCGTATGAAGCGACGGAAAACGAGGAGTATATCAAACTGTTAAAAACGTGGGTGGATGAACAGCTTGAGGATGGGCTGCCGCCGCTGTCGATCAACGGTGTATCAATCGGCCATACGCTTTTGTTTCTGCATCAGGTGACGGGAGATCACGTCTATTTGGAAACGGCTGGCGAGATGGCGGAATATGTGCTTCATCATGCGCCGCGCTTTGGAGAAGGTATTCTTCAGCATACGGTGAACTCGGCGGATTATGTGTTTCCTGAGCAGGCGTGGGCGGACACGCTGATGATGGCGGGGCTGTTTATGCTGAGAATCGGCCGTGTGATGGAGCGTGAGGATTACTTCGAGGACGGCCTGCGCCAGTTTCATGGACATGAGGACGTGCTGCAGGACCCCGTAACCAATCTGTATTACCATGCCTGGGACAACAAAGCGCAAAACCACCTGTCGGGGATTTATTGGGGGCGGGCGAATGGCTGGGCTGCGCTCACGATGGCAAAAGCGCTCCCGCTCATTGAGGTGACGCATCCTTCTTTTATGATCATTGACGGATCGCTCAGAGACCAGCTGAGCGCGCTTGTCCGGCTGCAGGACGATTCAGGGCTGTGGCATACCATTTTGGATGATCCGGATTCGTATTTGGAGGTTTCCGCATCGGCGGGCATTGCCTCTGCTTTGCTGTCGAGCGGGAAGCTCTATACAAAATACGCGCAGAAATCACTTGCCGCCATTTTGGATGCGGTGGAAGAGGACGGACGTGTCAGCAAAGTATCCGCGGGCACAGCCGTCATGAAAAATGCGGAAGGATACAAACAAGTGCCTTACAAACGAATACAAGGCTGGGGTCAGGGGCTTGCACTCACATTTCTCGCTGATGTGCTGAGAACGAAAAAACGCGTATATCAGTAAAGACGGCGGCGGGGGGAAAGGGATGAAAAAACAGCCTCAACAGAAAGAACGGGTTTCACACTGGAAGGGAACGTATTTCAAAAGAAACTTTGTTTTCATTTTGCTGATTGCCTGTATTCCCGGACTGCTGACAGGCGGGGCCATCTACTTTTTGTCTATCGATAAGGTGGAGAAAGAGCTGCAAAAGTCGCATGAAACACAGGTGGCGCGTGAAGTCAGCCGGATGGATGAGAAGCTGGAAGACCTTGAGCTGACACTTGCCCAAATGGCATACGATTCCTCGCTGATGAACGGATTGGCCGAGAAGGATTTGGAGAAAGACTTTACATTCTCCTATCAAATAACGAAAAAGCTGTTTCTATTGCGGGACCAGCAGCCGCTGATTCAGCAGGCTTCTATCTTTCTGAACAGCCCCCGGCCTCTTGTGCTGAGCCCCGAATACAGCGCACTGACAGAACAGGATATGCTTCGCAAATACCGCTCGCTTCTCGACTCCGATCGGAGTATTTATTGGAGCCGATCGGGAAAAGACGCCGCGCTGATTCAGCTCATTCCGGGTGCGGCTGAGAAACCGTTTGGCGCGATCATGCTGACGGTAGATCCGAAAGAAATGGAGGCGCTCCTGCAAAGTTTGTCTCCTTATCCTGAAGGCAGCGCGCTTCTTCTGGATCAAAAGCGAGAGGTGCTTTTCCATGGAGGAGAAAAGGATTTTGAAAATGCTTTAATGAATGAGGTGAAAAAACAGCCTCACAAGAAAGGCCATTTTCAGATGGATTGGGACGGCACGGTGTATTCCGTCTCCTATGGAGAAATGAAGCGAATGCATCAGAAGTGGACCTTTGTTTCTGCAGCGCCTCTTTCAGCCATTACAGCGCCGATGGTGTTTTTATCAAAGGTGATTATTGTGATGCTTGTCGTTTGTATCGGCTTGGCTGTGTGCATGACGTGGTACGCTTCGAGGAAAATCTATCGCCCGATTCAGCATCTGCTCGGACTGTTTACGGGAGGAGAGAAACAAGCATGGCAGGCGTCAGGCCAGGACGAATTTAAGTGGATTGAAAAGAGATGGAATGATCTTTCCCTTGAGAGCCGGAGGCTTCATGAGCAGCTGCTCCGGCAGACGCCCCATATGAAAAAGAGTTTTTTGCAGCACCTGCTTCAGGGTGATTTTTATTATGACACAGAGGACAGTCTCAGATCGCGGATGGAGGATGCGGGCTGGGCCATCGGAGAACACGTGTTTCACGTGCTTGATCTTCAGGTGACAGGGCTTCGTGGTGATAAGAGCATGTTCTATGCCGATGATGAACAGCTTGCTGTGTTTACACTGACCAATTTACATGAGGAACTTGCGGCAAACCGCCGTTTTCAACCTTCAATTCTTGATATTGGCCGCCTTTCCGTCACCGTGCTTGTGATGAAAACGAGCGGCTCGGATCTGAGGGGATATGTTTCAGAGCTGGCCCGCATATTTGGTGCTGTCACGGGACTAAGCCTGACCGGAACAATGAGCAGGCAATCGGCCCGTATTATGGATATCCCATCTCTGTTTAAGGATGTGAAAAGCGGCAAGTCCCGCAGGTGTTTTGCCAATCGCCATCAGATCATAGATTTGCAGGATGATGTTTTTCAGGCTGAGCCATCCGCACCCTGCTATCCTTTTGAACTTGAAAAGCAAATCGTTCAGGCCATTCGGCTGGAAAGAAAAGAGGAAGCAGAAGAGCTGATTCGCTTATGTATGGATGAACTGGCCGAAAAGGCGGTCAGCGACAGACAAGTGCATTCTGCGCTGATTCAGCTGTTCTCCCGCATCCAGGAGGATATTCTGCATTCCGGCCTTCATCCGAGCAAGCTGTTTGGCAACAGGGATATGCTTCGGGAAATATCCGAGCTGCATGAGCCTGTCCAGGCGGCTGCCTGGCTGATGGATGCGGTTGTCACCCCGTACCTCGCCAAGCTTGAAGGCAGGAAAAACAGACAGCAAAAACAGGTGGCAGAACGTGTGATTGCGATGATTCATGAGCAGTATATGGCGGATCTTTCTCTTGAAAGCTGCGCGGATGCGCTGGGCATGAATTCTTATACCTTGAGCAAGGCCTTTAAACAAGTGACGGGCGTTAATTTTATTGATTATGTGACCCGCATCAGAATTGAAAAAGCAAAAGAACTGCTGGTAAATACAAATAAAAAAATTCATGATGTGTCAGAAGAAGTCGGCTATCGCCACAATTATTTCAACCGGATTTTTAAAAAGCAGGTCGGCATGCCGCCGGGAGTTTTCAGGCAAATGTATCAGGAAACGCCGTGAAAGGAGAGGACATGTGATGGAAAAACCGATTCAGGTGTTTTTAGCAGGGGATTCCACCGTAAGCGACTGCCCGCCGCATGAAGCGCCGATGGCAGGCTGGGGGCAGGTTTTCGGTCAATTGTTCACTGAACAGGTGAAAGTGCGCAATCACGCCAAAGGGGGAGCGAGCACCAACTCTTTTGTGGAGGAAGGAAGGCTTCAGGCGATTGCTGAGTGCATAGCACAAGGCGATTATTTGTTTATCCAATTCGGCCACAATGACCAGAAACCGCGGGGGACGAAGCCGTACTCGACGTATCAGCAATTTCTCACTTTGTTTGCGGAAACAGCACGAGAAAAAGGAGCACAGCCTGTGTTTGTTACATCGGTGCAGCGCCGCCGCTTTGATGAAAACGGAAGGATTGAGCACACGCTCGGTGAGTATCCGGATGCGATGAAAGCGTTAGCGAAGGAGCTTGATGTGCCGGTCATTGATTTGTTAACGAAAACAAAGGCGCTTTATGAAGCATACGGACCGGAGGAGTCAAAGCGTTTGTTCGTGTGGCTCCAGCCGAATGAACATCCGAATTATCCAGATGGCATTGAGGATAATACGCATTTTTCAGAAGAAGGGGCCATGGAGGTTGCGAAGCTCGTTGCTGAAGGCATCGAAGAAATCAGCTTTCCGCTGAAGGACCATCTCGTGAGCCGGGAGGGGAAAGAACATGTATAAAGAAGGCGCATGCCTGTACCGCAATCCGCTCCGTTCAGCAAGCGATGTGAAGGACTGGCGGATGGAGGGAGGCGGGCAGGTTTCATTCGAAGATCACCGTATGCACCTGTCACATGTACAGGACGAAGCGCACTTTGTTTATTGGTGCCCGGAAACATTTCCCGACGGCATCATTGTGAAGTGGGATTTTTACCCGATTGAACAGCCGGGGCTGTGTATGCTGTTTTTCGCGGCTGCCGGCATCGGAGGCGAGGACTTATTTGACCCGCGACTCAAGAAAAGAACAGGAAAGTACCCCGAATACCATTCCGGAGACATCAATGCGCTCCATCTGTCGTATTTCCGCAGAAAATACCCGGAGGAAAGAGCGTTCCGCACCTGCAATGTAAGAAAAAGCCGCGGTTTCCACCTCGCTGCAATGGGAGCTGATCCGCTGCCTTCTCCGGACGACGCTGATTCCCCGTATCATATGAAGCTTATTAAGGATAAAGGGTATGTGCATTTTTCGATCAATGATCTGCCCATTCTGGAGTGGCAGGATGACGGAAGCACATTCGGACCTGTGTTAACAAAAGGAAAAATCGGGCTGAGGCAAATGGCGCCGATGAAAGCCGCTTATCGTGATTTGTCTGTGCACCAAGCGGTGAGAAGATGAAGACGACTGTGACGGATGCGCTTTATGCAGGCTGTGAAGCGGTTGTGAAAATCGCGTGGCTGAACGGGCTGTGGCTGTTGTTTACACTTTTGGGCGGCGTTCTTTTCGGATGGGCGCCGAGCACAGCCGCGATGTGTGCCGTCATACGGAAATGGCTGATGGGACAAAAAGATGTCCCGGTATTTGCGTTATTTCTGGAGACCTACAAAAAAGAGTTTCTGAAGGTCAATGCGATTGGACTTGCGTTTTTTGCCCTTTTGCTTATTTTGTCGGCTAATTATTATTATTTTTCGGCAAGTGCGGATTGGCTGTCCTTTACCGTGACGAGCTGCACCCTCTTGGCGGGGCTTTTGTATACCGTCGCGCTCATGTATGTGTTTCCTCTTTATGTGCATTACGAGCTTCCGCTTCGCCAATATATTCCCCAAGCGCTGCTGTTTGGCGCCATGCGGCCGCTGACCACCGGCTGCATGCTGATCGGCTGCGGATTTGTGCTTTATTTGCTGTATACGCTTCCAGGCCTGATCCCATTTTACGGCCCAAGTTTATTTGGGCTCGTGTCGATGTTTTTTGCTTTCAGAGGGTTTCAAAAAACAGAGGCGCAGCACCGCCATCAGGCCGGATAAACAAAAAAATGACAAACGGGCAAAAAAGTGCAGCCAATCAAAAACGTTTATGCAAAAAAGTGACATTGAAGACAGCTCCTCAAGCGCATAAAATCCAATTTAAGTAAGCGCTTACAGATAAATGATAAGGAGCTGTCTGATGATTAGACGAAGAAAAAGCATGTTTACCACTCTCACATTGTTGGTGTTGTTGATGATGGGGGCTTCTGTGTTTCCTGTCAAAGCAGAAGGAGCGGCGCGGCAGATGGAAGCGCTGAACCGGGGCCTTGTGGCAGTCAAAACGGATGGCGGCATTTTTGTCAGCTGGCGGTTTCTTGGGACAGAAAACGCATCTGTGACGTTTAATGTGTACAGAGACGGACAAAAGCTGAATGCTTCGCCTGTCAAATCCACGAATTATATCGATAAAAACGGAACAGCTGGCTCATCGTATTCCATTCGGGCTGTTGTAAACGGAACCGAGCAGGCCGCTTCTGAAAAAGCCTCTGTATGGGCACAGCCGTATCATTCCGTTCCGCTTGATAAACCGGCTGGCGGCACGACACCAAAGGGCGAAGCCTATACCTACAGTGCCAATGATGCCAGTACGGGCGATGTGGATGGCGATGGGCAGTATGAGCTGATCCTCAAATGGGATCCGTCCAATTCAAAGGACAATTCACAGGACGGCTATACGGGTGAAGTGTTTATTGATGCGTATAAGCTGGACGGAACAAGATTATGGCGAATCGGTCTCGGCAAAAACATCAGAGCGGGCGCACACTACACTCAGTTTATGGTGTATGACCTGGATGGTGACGGAAAAGCGGAAGTGGCGATGAAGACCGCTGACGGAACAAAAGACGGCAAGGGAAAAGTGATCGGAAATGCGAATGCCGATTACAGAAATGAGCAGGGGCGTGTGCTTTCTGGTCCTGAGTACCTGACTGTCTTTCAAGGTGAAACGGGAAAAGAGCTTGTCACTTCAAACTTTGAACCGGCACGAGGGAACGTATCGGATTGGGGTGACAGCTACGGCAACCGGGTCGATCGTTTTCTTGCGGGCATTGCGTATCTCGACGGACAGCGTCCGAGCCTGATTATGACTAGAGGCTATTACGCCAAAACCATGCTTGTTGCGTATAACTTCAGAGACGGAAAACTGTCAAAGCTCTGGACGCTGGATTCCTCTAAGTCGGGTAATCAAGCTTTCGCCGGACAAGGCAATCACAACTTAAGCATTGCAGATGTGGACGGAGACGGTAAGGATGAAATCATCTTCGGCTCAATGGCTGTTGACCATGACGGCAAAGGCATGTACTCGACAGGCTTAGGCCACGGAGACGCGCTGCATGCCGGAGATCTTGATCCGAGCCGGCCAGGGCTTGAAGTATTTCAGGTTCATGAGGACAAAAACGCGCAATACGGCTTATCCTTTCGGGATGCCGCAACAGGAAAAATCATTTGGGGTGTTCACGCCGGCAAGGATGTAGGCCGGGGCATGGCCGCTGATATTGATCCGCGCTATCCGGGACAGGAGGTTTGGGCGAACGGTTCCCTTTACACATCGAAAGGCGCCAAAATCGGCAGCAGTGTGCCATCGTCAACCAATTTCGGCATCTGGTGGGACGGTGACCTGCTGCGGGAACAGCTGGACAGCAACCGAATCGATAAATGGGATTATCAAAACGGCGTTTCTAAAAACCTGCTGACTGCATCAGGTGCTGCCTCCAATAACTCTACAAAAGCAACACCGGCTCTTCAGGCTGATCTGCTCGGTGACTGGCGGGAGGAAGCTGTGTGGAGAACCGAGGACAGCAGTGCGCTCCGCATCTACACCACCACAATCCCGACCGAGCACAGGCTGTATACGCTGATGCATGATCCTGTGTACCGGGTCGGCATTGCCTGGCAAAATGTCGCGTATAACCAGCCGCCGCATACAAGCTTCTTTTTAGGAGACGGCATGGCGGCACAGTCTAAACCGAATATGTATACGCCTTAACAGAAGGGGGGAAGGAACGGGCCGCACGCTTGGCCCGTTCCCATTTAAAATGAAACCGAAAAAGAGGCAAATGGAATACCTGACCAGAGGCCTAATCGCGGTCAAAACGGAGCAAGGCGTATTTGTGAGCTGGCGTTTTCTCGGAACCGATCATGAGACTGTTACTTTTCACATTTATCGGAACGGAGATCGGATCACTGGCAAACCGATTTCGGATAGCACCAATTTTCTCGATGAAAAGGGAACGGAGGACTCTCTCTATCAAGTGGCGGCTGTCTATAAAGGCCGGGAAGAAAGGCTTTCGAAAGAAGCTCCCGTTTGGCGGGAAAACGTTCTCGAGCTCCCGCTTATCAAACCCGAAGGCGGCGTGACGCCGGACGGAAAACCGTATACCTACAGCGCCAATGACGCGAGCGTCGGAGATGTGGATGGGGACGGAGAATATGAAATCATCCTGAAATGGGACCCGTCCAACTCAAAAGATAACGCCCACGACGGATATACCGGAGACGTCCTCATTGACGCCTATAAACTGAATGGCACTTTTCTGTGGCGGATCAACCTCGGCAGAAATATCAGAGCAGGCGCCCATTACACGCAGTTTATGGTCTATGACTTAGACGGTGACGGAAAAGCAGAAATCGCTATGAAAACAGCCGACGGCACAATAGACGGCAAAGGAAACATCATCGGTGAAGCGCATGCCGATTTCAGGAATGAGCAGGGCCGTATTCTGTCAGGTCCGGAATATTTGACAGTGTTTAAAGGGGAAACCGGTGAAGCGCTCACGACTGTCGATTATGAACCGCCTCGGGGAAAACTGGAGGATTGGGGAGATGGCTACGGAAACCGCATGGACCGTTTTCTCGCCGGAATCGCTTATTTGGATGGAGAGCGGCCGAGCCTGGTGATGGCACGGGGCTATTATACGAGAACAGTACTCGTCGCTTATGATTTCCGGAATGGCAGGCTGAAGAAACGCTGGACGTTTGATTCCAATCAGCCGGGGCATGAAGCATACGCGGGACAGGGCAACCACAGCTTGAGCGTTGCCGATGTTGATGGAGATGGAAAGGATGAAATTATTTACGGCGCCATGGCGGTTGATCATGACGGAACCGGTCTGTACACGACGGAACTCGGACACGGAGACGCCATGCACGTCGGCGATCTAGATCCGTCACGCAAAGGGCTTGAAGTGTTTCAGGTTCATGAGGACGCAAGCAAGCCGTATGGGTTGTCGCTGCGTGATGCCGGAACGGGCGAGGTGTTATGGGGCGTCCATGCCGGAACAGATGTCGGCAGAGGAATGGCGGCTCACATTGACCCTCGGTACAAGGGATCGCTCGTCTGGGGAATCGATCCGCCGGGCAATGAAGGAATGTCATATGGGCTCTATACGAGCAAAGGAGAAAAAATCAGCGACAAAGCGCCTGCTTCCGCCAATTTCTCCATTTGGTGGGACGGGGACTTGGTCAGGGAGCTGTTGGATCATGAATGGAATGGAACGATCGGCAAACCAAAGATTGAAAAGTGGGATGCTGAAAACCGCTGTTTAAATACGATTTTTCAGCCGGAAGGTGTGCTGTCCAACAACGGGACAAAAGGAAACCCGGTTCTTCAGGCCAACCTGTTCGGAGACTGGCGGGAAGAGGTCATTTGGAGAACCGAAGACAGCAGTGCGCTCCGTATCTATACAACGACACACCTTACCCGCCATCGTTTTTACACACTGATGCACGATCCGGTTTACAGGCTTGGAATCGCTTGGCAGAACACCGCGTACAACCAGCCGCCGCACACAAGCTTTTATCTCGGAACAGGAATGAAAAAACCGCCGAAGCCCGCTCTGTACATAGCGGGAAACAAAGCGGAGACGCCGCTTTAGGAGGAATGTATGGGATACGAAGCAAAGACTGAACGCTATGACAAAATGACCTATCACAAAGCCGGGCGAACCGGATTAAGGCTTCCCGCTATTTCTCTCGGCCTCTGGCATCAGTTCGGTGCTGCCTATTCTCCGGAGAACGCGCGGTCCATGCTGAGAGCCGCATTTGATGCAGGCATCGTCCATTTTGATCTGGCCAACAATTACGGCCCGCCGCCCGGCTCCGCTGAGGAGATGTTCGGGCGCATGCTGAAAACGGATTTTGCGCCTTACCGTGATGAACTCGTCATCAGCACTAAAGCCGGCTATGACATGTGGAAGGGGCCGTATGGCAATGGCGGCTCGAAAAAACATTTGACTGCCAGCTTGAATCAAAGTTTAAAGCGGCTGGGGCTTGATTATGTGGATCTCTTCTATTCGCACCGTTCTGATCCTGAAACGCCGCTTGAGGAAACGATGGAGACGCTGGCGGGCTTTGTGCGTCAAGGAAAAGCTTTGTATGTCGGACTGTCAAACTACAGCCCTGAAGAGACAGAGCGCGCCGCCGATCTTTTACAACAGCTCGGAGTCCGGCTCGCCATCCATCAGACGCGATATTCGATGTTTCACCGAGATCCGGAAAAAGGGCTGCTTGATGTGCTGGACAAAAAGGGAGCCGGCTGCATCGCGTTTGCGCCGCTCGCTCAAGGGCTTCTCACGACAAAGTACGTTTCAGGCATCCCGGAAACCTCAAGAGCAAAGGATGCGAACAGTCCATTCCTGCAGGCGGAGCACATAACCGAAAGGGCGGTCAGTAAGGCGCAAAGGCTGAATAATATTGCGAAAGAACGGGGACAATCGCTCCCGCAAATGGCGCTCTCATGGCTTTTGAAGGATGCCCGGATGACCTCCGTTTTAATTGGAGCAAGCCGGGCGCAACAAATAGAGGAAAACGTTCAAGCCTTGCAATCAGCGGACTTTTCAAACGAGGAGCTTTCTGCCATTGAGTTTATATTAAGTGAAAAAAACGAGGGGGAATGAGACATGGCACATCATATTTATCTTGCTGGTGATTCGACTGTCCAAACGTATGGAGAAAGTACAAATCAAGGGGGCTGGGGGCAGTTTCTCGGTTCGCATCTGCCGGAGCATATTCAGGTGATCAATAAAGCGATCGGCGGCAGAAGCTCAAAAACCTTTGTGGAGGAAGGCAGGCTTCAGGCGATCCTTGATGTGATTGAGCCGGATGATTGGCTGTTTGTGCAGATGGGCCATAATGACGCGTCGAAAAATAAGCCGGAGCGCTACACCGAGCCCTATACCACCTATAAACAATATTTAAAGCAGTATATCGCAGGCGCTAGAGAAAAAGGCGCGCATCCGCTTCTCATTACCCCAGTAGCCCGCTTTCATTATGAAAACGGCGTGTTTTTGAACGACTTTCCTGATTATTGCATTGCCATGAAGCAGACAGCCGCTGAGGAGAATGTCCAGCTCATTGATCTAATGGAAAAAAGCCTCGCTTTCTTTACTGAGAAGGGCGAAGAAAAAGTATACACCTATTTTATGGTTTCAGAAGGGATTGACGATTACACGCACTTTACAAAAAAAGGCGCAAATGAAATGGCAAAACTCGTAGCGAAAGGCATGAAAGAGCTGGGCCTGCCACTAACAGAATCTATCGTCAAAGAAGGGTGAAGGACTTGGGGAGAAAATTATATCACGGCGCTTGCTATTATCCGGAACTATGGGATGAAAAGACGATTCAGCAGGACATTGACAGGATGCGGGAGGTCGGCATCAATGTCGTGCGAATTGGTGAGTTCGCCTGGTCTGTGATCGAGCCGGAAGAAGGAAAAATTGACGTGAGCTTTTTTAAGGAAATAATCAGCCGGATGTATGAAAACGGCATCGAAACAATCATGTGCACACCGACACCGACACCGCCTATTTGGCTGTCGCACGGCCGGCCTGAGCGAATGCACACCAACGAAAAAAGAGAGGTGATGGGACACGGCTCCCGTCAGCATGCGTGTACAAATAACCCGTATTTCCGAAAAAGAGCCGCCATCATCACCACAAGCATCGCCAAAGAGCTGGGACACTTGCCGGGGCTGATCGGCTGGCAGCTCGATAATGAATTTAAATGCCATGTGGCTGAATGCATGTGTGAGACGTGCTTAAGCTTATGGCATGACTGGCTTAGAAACCGTTACGGTGTGATTGAACGGTTAAATGAAGCGTGGGGAACCGATGTGTGGAGTGAAACCTATCAAACCTTTGAGCAGGTGCCGCAGCCGGGTCCGGCCCCGTTTTTGCATCACGCTTCATTGCGCACGATGTATCAGCTGTTTTCGATGGAGATGATCGCTCAATTTGCGGATGAACAAGCGAAAATCATCCGCTGTTATTCAGATGCGCCAATCACTCATAACGGCTCGGTCATGTTCAGCACAGACAATGAACGGATGTTTCAGAATCTCGATTTTGCTTCCTATGATACGTACGCTTCCCAAGAAAATGCATCTGCATTTTTATTAAATTGTGATATTTGGAGGCATTTCAAAAAAGACCGCCCGTTCTGGATTCTGGAAACAAGTCCGTCATATGCAGCCTCGCTCGAAAGCTGTGCCATGCCGCACGCCGATGGATATTTACAAGCTGAAGCCGTGTCTTCTTACGCCTTGGGGAGCGAGGGATTTTGCTATTGGCTGTGGCGCCAGCAGCGTTCAGGCAGCGAGATTTCACACGGTTCCATCCTTAGTGCCTGGGGAGAGCCGGCGATTGGTTATCAAAACGTTTTGGCGGTTGAGCGGGCAAGAAAGGATATCGAACCGATCATTCTTTCTACTGTGCCCGTTCAGGCTGAGGTTGCAATGACCTATTCCGACAGGGCGAAAGCGTTTCTGAAAACAGAACCTCACCGGGGGCTCCAACACCGAACGCTTATCACACACTTTTACGAGCGCATCCTCAACACGGGTATTCATCGTGATCTCGTTCCGGAAGGCTTTCCGCTGGAGGGCTATCGTGTGCTGTTTACGCCATTTGTGCCTTATCTGTCTTCTGCTTTTATCAAAAAAGCTTCCGCATTTGCTGAAGCGGGCGGCATATGGATTGCCGGGCCGCTGACGGGAGGGCGTACGGGCGAGCATACGGTTCATACCGATTATGGCCTTGGAGAACTGGAGAAAACAGCCGGAATCAAAACACTGTTCACGTTCCCGATGAACGAGGATGCCAATACAGGAAAAGCGTTTGGCATGACGGCGCCGCTCGGGCTGTGGAGCGCGGTGTTTGATATAGAGAGCGGAAACACTCTCGGCACAGTTGAATCCGGGCCAGGTGCCGGCCATGCATTTCTGTCAGAACGAGAGCACGGCAAAGGGAAAATGGTCATGCTCGGCTCGCTTCCATCAGGCGAAAAAGGGGATGCAATGCTGGAAGCACTCGTCAGGCATTATGCGGGGGAAGCAGCCGTTTCTGTCAGATCCGATGTCACCCCCGGTACGATTGTTGCCCCGAGAAAAGGAGAAAACGGCCTTGTATGGGTTATCGTTAATATGGATGGAAAAGGCGGGAGCGTGACGCTTCCGGAAGAGGGGACCGACCTTTTGGCAAACCGTTCAGTCGGAGCGGGGAGACTGTCAGTCGGCCAACACGAATACCGTGTGATTCAGTTTGATAATCGCAGCTGATTCTTTGCATTGAATCAGCTTTTTTATATGGAAGGAGAGAACCGATGAAAAAGATCAAATGGCTATCAGAACAGCCTAAGCTGACAAGCGGCGTAACGTGGGGTGTGCCTTGGAAAAGAGGAGAATTGAAAAAGGGAGACTGTCTGGCGCTTGTAAATGCAAAGGGTGAAAGCCGCTATGTGCAAAGCGAGCCGTCGGCCTATTGGCCGGACGGGAGCATCAAATGGACGAAGCACGCGGCTGTGTTCAGTCACCAAACCGATACAAGCTTTACCCTTCAAAAAGATGAAAACCAGCCGCCAGCGAAAAAGCTCATGATCCACGAGTCAAAGGATGCAATTCAAGTGGATACCGGGGCGCTTGTCTGCACTGTGAATAAAACGGGCTCCGACATCATTCAATCGCTGGTGATGAACGGAAAGCCGATCGCCGCAGGCGGACGGCTGACCGCAATAAAGGAAACGAGAAAGGAGATGGCGGCAGAAAAGGTTTTTTTTCATGAAACATCGGTCAGTCTTATCAAACGTGCGGTCATTGAACAGAGAGGTCCTGTAAAAGCTGTCATCAAGATTGAGGGGGTTCATGTACTCCAAAAGACAAATGAAGAATGGCTGCCCTTCATTATCAGATTGACGTTTTATGCCGGGCTTTCAGAGATGAATATCATGCACACTCAGCTGATCGACAGGAATTTCAAACGAGAGTTCATCAAAGGGCTTGGCATGCAGTTTGACCTCTTTTTACAGGGAGAGCCGTACAACCGCCATTTCCGTTTTGCGGGGGACAAAGGCGTTTATAAAGAACCCGCCCAGCTGTTTGGCACCCGCAAATGGAATGAACGGCATCCTCTTTATCAGCGGCACATCAACGGGGAACCGATTTCTCCAAGTGAAGAGCACAAGGATTGGTTCGCACACGGCGTACAGAACGCAGTTTGGAATGATATGAAACTCGTTCAGGACTCCAGCGATCATTACCGACTGGCAAAACGGACCGGCAAGGAATATTCGTGGGTTGACATGCTGCATGGTACGCGGGCGAAAGGGCTTTGCTATGCGGGCGGCGAAAATGGAGGCTTAGCGCTCGGTCTGCGGTATTTTTTTGAAAAATATCCGTCGTCACTTGAGATAACAGGTCTTGCCGGTGATCAACCGAACTTGACCGTATGGCTCTGGCCGCCAGACGCGGAAGCAATGGATTTCAGGCATTATACAGGGAACACCCATGTCGTCAGCGCGTACGAAGGGTTTGATGAGATGCGCTCTGATCCGACAGGCATTGCCAACACAAACGACATCAGCCTGTCATGCTTTTCTCAGATGCCGTCTGATGACGTGCTGAATGCGTTAGCGGACAAATGGCAGGCACCGCCATTGCTTATTTGTGAGCCGGACGTTTATTACGAGTCAAAAGCGCTTGGCGTTTGGAGTGTAATCGATACGGCCGATCCGGTCAAAAAAGGGCTGGAAGAACAGCTGGACGCCGCCTTCTTGTTTTATCAAAAAGAAGTGGAGCAGCGCAGATGGTACGGGTTCTGGAACTATGGGGACGTCATGCATACGTATGACCCGGTCCGGCATATGTGGCGGTATGATCTCGGCGGGTACGCGTGGCAAAATAATGAGCTCGTTCCGACCTTGTGGCTGTGGCAGGCGTTTTTCCGCTCCGGCAGAGAAGACTTATTCCGAATGGCTGAAGCAATGACCCGCCATACAAGTGAAACCGACTGTTTTCATCTCGGAGAATATGCGGGGCTTGGCTCCCGGCATAACGTGGTGCACTGGGGATGCGGCTGCAAGGAAGCGAGAATCAGCATGGCCGGTCTTTATAAATTCTACTATTATCTGACGGGGGATGAGCGCACGGGAGATCTTTTGACAGAAGTGAAGGACGCCGATGCCGCCCTAGTGAACACCGATCCGATGCGTGCTTTCTACGAGAAAGGAGAACACCCAACTCACGTCAGAACGGGGCCGGACTGGGCGGCGTTTTGCTCGAACTGGCTGGCGGAATGGGAGCGGACTGAGAATCCTGAATATCTCAGGAAAATCCAAACTGGCATCAGCTGCCTGAAACGCCTGCCACTTCGCTTATTATCAGGTCCGACGTTTGAATATAATCCGGCAACGTCTATGCTTCATCACATGGGAGACGGCATCGCGGGCGGCTATCATATGATCATTGCGTTTGGCGCGCCGCAAGTGTGGATGGAGCTGGCAGAGCTTCTCGATGACCGTGAATGGGAGGAAATGCTGAGTGAATTCGGCGAGTTTTACACATTCAGTGATGAAGAAAAACGAAAAAAAAGCGGAGGTGCGCTCCATGATGGGCATTTTCACTGGCCGATGTTTGCGGCTGGTATGACAGCCTATGCTGCGAGAAAAAAACAAGACCATAACCTCGCCGAAAAAGCGTGGAATCTTTTGCTCGACCATAAACTGAGCCATACGCCGCTTCCGATCAAACCCGCGCAAATCGAGACGTGGACTCAGCTTGAAGAGCTTCCGTGGGTAACGACAAACACTGTCTCCCAATGGTGCTTAAATGTCATTGCGGCACTTGAATTAATTGGTGAATACCTCCCCGCAAAAAAAGATACATCCGGCAAAAAAGGATAACAGCCGTCAATTCATAGGAGAAATGATGCAAAAAATGAAGATTGCAAGAATTTATGTAAGCGCTTTATATTAGGGGTGGCAAAGGAGAAATGAAAAAGGAGAAAAAGGGGGACTTACGCATCATGAAAAAAAGAATACGAAAAAAATGGCTCGCTTTACCGCTCGCTGCCATGATGATAGCCGGGTGCAGCAATTCAGAAACATCCAATTCAGCGAGCGATTCAAAAAACACGATCAACATCATGGCGCCGCTGCTGTCACCGGAAAGCCCGAGTGATAAAAGCCCATCATTAAAAGCGTTAGAGAAATACACAGGCAAAGATATTAAGGTCACATGGGTGCCTGATTCATCCTACAACGATAAATTTAACATCGTCATGGCCTCTGGGGAGATGCCGCATGCGATTGTGATTAAAGATAAGTCAGCCGGCTTTATTAAGTCTGTCAAAGCGGGCGCTTTTTGGGAGCTGTCTCCTTATTTAAAAGACTACAAGAATGTAAGCCAGGCTGATGAAAAGATACTCAAGAACAGCTCGGTAAATGGCGAGGTGTACGGGGTCTACAGATCGAGAGACTTGATCAGAGCCTGTATGATCATCAGAACCGACTGGCTCAAAAACGTCGGGCTCGAAATGCCGGAAACGCTTGATGATTTTTATGAAGTGCTGAAAGCCTTTAAGGAAAAAGATCCTGACGGAAACGGCAAGGACGATACGTACGGCATGGTCGTGCCGAAATGGATGGGGCTTGGCAACGGAAGCCCGTGGGATGTTCTGCAAATCTGGTTCGGCGCCCCGAATCGCTACGGCGTTGAAAACGGGAAGCTGGTGCCTGATTTTACAACGAAGGAATATATGGAGGCGCTCACCTTCTTTAAGAAGCTGTATGATGAAGGCTTGATCAACAAGGATTTCGCTGTTATGGATTCGGCGAAGTGGAATGACCCGGTTGTAAAAGGAAAAGCGGGTGTCATCGTTGATACAGGCTCCAGAGCGTCGCAAATTCAAAGCGCCATGGAAGAAGCGGATGAGTCGAACAAGGATATCATTGATATCGTCGGCACAGTAGAAGGACCGAAAGGCAAGCGCACTTTCCCGACATCAGGATATTCAGGCATGATCGCGATACCAAAATCAAGTGTGAAAACGGAAAAAGAGCTGAAAGAGGTGCTGTCCTTCCTCGATAAGCTGAACGATAAGGAAGCACAGATTCTGACCAACAACGGAGTCGAGGGCCGTAATTATGAGCTGAAGGACGGCGTATTCACTTCTCTTGAAAAAAACAACAAATCCCTTCTGTATGAGCATGAAGGCTTAGCTCAGTTCAGCATGTCCATCCCGAAAAGCGAGTACTACATCGAAGATCAGAAAACAAAGCTCTTCCAGCATCGCAAGGACATCATCACTGAAGGAGAAAAAATAGCCGTCTTTAACCCGGCTGAGTCGCTTGTATCCGATGTATATACCCAAAAAGGAGCCCAGCTGGACAACATCATTCTTGATGCAAGAACACAATTTATTATCGGAGAAATCGATGAAAAAGGCTTCAAGGATGCGGTGAAGCTTTGGGAAAACAGCGGCGGAAATGAACTGATGAAGGATTTAAACAAATTGTATCAATCGTCAAAATAAACCGATGCGCCTGCCGTTCAGCGGGCGCACCGGTATCGCGAAAGGAGAACAGATATGGAAACGGTGCCGAAGAAGGGAAACGCACCAGTTCTCACTGCTGGAAAAGGCATCAGCTGGATGGCTGCGCTCAAAAGAGACAAATGGCTTTATCTTCTTCTTATTCCCGGTCTGCTTTATTTTCTGATTTTCAAATACCTGCCGATGTGGGGCGTGCTTATCGCGTTTAAGGATTATTCGCCATATCTCGGCTTCTGGAAAAGCGAATGGGTCGGTCTTGATTATTTTAAAGATTTTTTTATGAATCCGGATTTTTTCCGGCTGCTGCGCAACACGCTCATGCTGGCAAGCCTTGATCTGCTGTTTGCCTTTCCCGCGCCGCTCATTTTGGCTTTGCTGTTGAATGAGCTGAGGAAGGCTGTGTATAAAAGGTGCATTCAGACCCTTATTTACGTGCCCCATTTTGTCTCATGGACAATCGTGGTCAGCATCACCTTTGTTTTCTTTACAGTCGATACAGGGGTCATCAACAAAATGGTCATGAGCCTGACAGGGAATCAGATTTCTTTCTTATCAGACGCTGACTGGTTCCGGCCGATGATTGTCATGCAAAGCATCTGGAAGGAGACAGGCTGGGGAACGATTTTATTTCTCGCCGCTTTGGCAACGGTGGATCAGGAGCAATATGAGGCGGCGATTATGGATGGGGCCGGCCGGTTTAGGCGGATGTGGCATATTACGCTTCCGGCAATCAGAAGCACCATCATTGTTCTTTTGATTTTAAGGATCGGAAGCTTTTTAAATATCGGTTTTGAACAGGTGTATTTGATGACAAACTCGCTTAACCGCAGCGTGGCTGACATCTTCGACACGTACGTTTACATGATGGGGATTACCCAAGGCGCGTACAGCTACAGCACAGCTGTCGGTTTGTTTAAATCGGTTGTCGGGATTGTCTTAATTTTCGGTGCCAATTACATCGCGAAAAAGTTCGATCAAGAAGGATTGTTTTAAAGGAGGGAGAGGTATGGCTGACATTCACACGATGCACAACACAAAAGCCGGACGGGTATTTGACGTCTGCAACATTTTGTTTCTTGGCGGCGTCGGCGCGATTACCATTTTGCCGTTTTTGTATATTATCGCCGGTTCCTTTGCGACAGAAGCTGAGCTTGCTCAGCGCAGCTTCTTTATTTTCCCGAAAACCTTTACCCTTGACGCTTATCGGTATGTGTTTTCGACACCGACGTTTATCAGAAGTATGGGCGTATCCATCTTCATCACTGTAGTCGGGACAGCCGTGCAATTGTTTTTCACCTTTACGATGGCGTATCCGCTGGCGAAGCGGCATGTGAAGGGACGGAATCTGCTTTTAAATCTTGTGATTTTCTCGATGCTGTTTTCCGGGGGAATGATTCCGACGTATCTTGTTGTCAAATCACTTGGATTGCTGGATTCCTATTGGGCGTTGATCCTGCCGATGGCGATCAATCCGTTTAACCTCATTATTATCAAAAACTTCTTTCAGCAGCTGCCGCAGGAGCTTGAGGAATCAGCAAAAATTGACGGCTGTTCAGAAATCGGCGTCTTTTGGCGGATCGCCTTGCCGCTGTCAAAGCCGGTCATTGCCACCTTTGCGCTGTTTTATGCGGTCGGAATTTGGAATGATTTCTTCCATGCTCTCTTATATATCAATGACAGTGCAAAATGGCCGCTGCAAATGGTGCTCCGCCAGGTCACGATTTTATCGGACTTAACGGCGACCAATGGCGATACGATGCAAAATACCATTCCGCCGGAGCAGGGGATTAAGCTTGCTGTCATCGTCATCGCGACCATACCGATTTTGGCGGTTTATCCATTTTTACAAAAACATTTTGCCAAAGGAATGCTGATCGGTTCTGTGAAAGGCTGAGAAAGGGAGTGTTTCATATCAGTACGTTAGATCAGATCAAAATCGCCTATATCGGCGGGGGTTCCCAAGGCTGGGGCCGAAGCTTGATGAGCGATTTGTCCCATGATGACCGAATGTCAGGCACGGTGGCGCTCTATGATCTGAATTTTGAAGCGGCGCAGAAAAATGAAATCATCGGCAATCACAGCGGAGACGGCAGATGGCGGTACGAGGCGGTTTCTACTTTGAAAAAAGTATTATCCGGTGCGGATATCGTGATTATTTCGATTTTGCCGGGCACTCTGGATGACATGGAAACGGACGTTCATCTGCCTGAGCGATACGGCATCTATCAATCAGTTGGTGATACTGTCGGACCGGGGGGAATTATGAGAGGTTTGCGGGCCGTTCCGATGTTTGCAGAAATTGCCCGGGCAATAAGAGACTACGCCCCCGAATCATGGGTCATCAATTATACAAACCCAATGTCTGTTTGCACGAGAACGCTGTATAAAGTGTTTCCCGGCATAAAAGCGTTCGGCTGCTGCCACGAAGTATTCGGCACGCAAAAACTGCTGGCGGAGATGGTTACAGATAGGCTTGGACTAGAGGTAAAGCGGCGTGAAGACGTCCATGTTCATGTGCTGGGCATTAACCATTTTACATGGGTCACAGCAGCTTCTTACCGGCATATTGATCTGCTGCCAGTTTTCCATGATTTCTGTGCGCATTATGCCGAATCCGGCTATGAGCTGGAGGGGGAAAGCTGGAAGGACAGTGTATTTCGCTCTGCACACCGTATTGCATTCGATTTATTTGAAACGTACGGTGCCATCCCCGCTGCCGGTGACAGGCACCTGGCTGAGTTTCTCCCCGGTTGTTATCTCAAACAGCCTGAGACATGGAAGTTTCACCTGACACCCATATCCTTCAGAAAACAGGACAGAGACCGGAAACAAAAAGAAACGGATCACATGGCACAGCAAAAACAGGGTGTTGAGAGGAAAGCATCAGGAGAAGAGGGCGTGAATATCATTGCGGCGCTCCTCGGACTGGGCGAACTTGTAACAAATGTGAATCTGCCGAATCAAGGCCAGGTCGCTCATCTCCCATTAGATGCGATCGTGGAAACAAACGCATTCATTACCCGCAACCGTGTCCAGCCGATTGTTTCCGGAGCGCTGCCGAAGGGTGTGGAAATGCTGGCGGCACGACAAGTATCCAATCAGGAGGCAGTGGCGGAAGCGGGGCTAACAAAGGACCGCGGTCTCGCTTTTCAAGCGTTTCTCAATGACCCGCTTGTCACGCTCGACCGCCGTGATGCGGAGCAGCTTTTTGACGACATGCTTTCAAAGCACCAGCCGATATTATAATAGGAGCAGTGACCGTTTAGAAAACGTGCAGTTGACCATAATGATAGTAGCTCTTAAGAAGTAGGTGCTATCAACATGGGAGATTATCTCAATGTAGCGGTAGAATTAGTTTGCGGTTTGGGTATTTTATTTGTCATTTTGAAGTTTCTCGGAAAAACCCAATTCTCTCAAATCACGCCGTTTGACTTTATTTCTGCATTGATTTTAGGGGAACTGGTCGGAAATGCAGTGTACGATCATGAAATTAAGATCAAAGAGATTATTTTCGCTTCGCTGCTGTGGGGGCTGCTGATTTATATGATTGAATTCATTACCCAAAAAGTAAAAGGGTCCAGAAAGTTTCTGGAAGGTGAACCGAATATCGTCATCCATAATGGAAAGCTCAAATATGAAATGCTGAAGAAAAACAAGCTCGACATTAATCAGCTGCAGAGCCTTTTAAGGCAGGCCGGCTGCTTTTCCATACAGGAAGTGGAATATGCCATATTAGAAACAAACGGGATGGTCAGCGTTCTTCAGAAATCCGATTTTGGCAATCCGACGAGAAAAGATATGAATCTTCCGCAGCAAAATGTGTCTTTGCCCACCACGTTAATTCTTGATGGGGAGATTGTGTATGACAACCTGCGAGAAGCAGGGGTAGACGAACAGTGGCTGAAGCAAACGCTGAAAAAGCAGGGGATTGAAAAGACTGAGGATGTTTTATTTGCTGAATGGCATCCTAATAAACCGCTGTACGCTATCACATTTGAAGAAAGCAGATCCTCATGAAAAAAGAGCTTGCGGCATAGCCCAAGCTCTTTTTCGTTATTGATGAGTCCCTTGTTTAACAGCTCTCACGTGATACATGCTCACTTCAGTGCTGATCATATAGTCAGGCTTTGGCTTGCCTTTGTTCGCTTTATGCCCGGCGATATGCGCATCGCTTTTTTCCCACTGTTTCCAGTGATCCTCGGATTGCCAGCGGATCATGACAACGACTTCCTCATCGCCGCGGCGGACGTTTTTCTCAAGCACGGTCACATCTATTAAGCCTTCCTGTTTTTCAATGATTCCTTCAGCGCTGAAACGTTCGATCACTTTATCAGCATGGCCTTCTTTTACCGTCATTTTTCTTAACTGAACAAACATTTATCTCTCTCCAATCACGCTCATATATCCGTTATTGTAAATGAAATTCATTCTCAATGTCAAAAAAAGAGCACGGCGGAGCATTTTCTCCGCCGTCACACTTATGCTTTCAATAAAAACTCATTGCCGTCCTCGTCCTGAAATTGAACAAAGGTGCCCCACTCCATCTGGTTCGGCTCACTGAGAAATTCTACGCCGTTTGCCTTCATTCTTTCATATGTACCAAAGATGTCTTCACACTCAAAGACAATAGAAGCCTTCATGTGTTCGGCGCCTTTCATCATCGCTTTCGGATAAATGACTAAACGAGTCTGTGCCCCCGTGGGCGCGACCTCCAGCCAGCTTGCGTTTGGCCCCATCGGATGGTCCGCCACAATGTCAAAACCCACCTTCTCCGACCAAAATTGCTTCGCTTTCTGCTGATCCTCAACATATACAGCCACAGTGCCGATTTGTTTGATCATAGGGAAACCTCCAATTCAATAGATATGTATATCATAACCTTTATAAAGCTGAAGTAACACAGAAAAATCAGCCGGGAGAACCGGCTGATTTACCATTAAAATGAGCAGCTTACGACATCTATATGTTTTGTGTCCAAGGCGTAATAAAACCAGCGGTGGTGTGAGGCATCCCAATAAAAGCCGCCGACGGATTCTCTGCCAAGAATGACTGGATAGAACCAAAATGAGCTGCCGTTGGTTAACCAAACATAGGTAAAACGGAAGAGGCAAGGCTGAATGAGAACGGGTTCAACTAAATAAGCTGCCCCGTGCAAGCCCTGAGGCTTTGTCGGTTTTGCCGGCTTTTTATGCGGGGGAGGACCTTGCGGCGCCCCGCCTCCAACACCAGGCCCAGCGCCTCCGCCAATACCAGGCCCAGCGCCTCCGCCGAAACCAGGCACGGCCCCCCCGCCAATACCAGGCCCAGCGCCTCCGCCAAAACCAGGCACGGCCCCCCCGCCAATACCAGGCCCAGCACCCCCGCCAATACCGGGTACGGCGCCTCCGCCGATACCAGGCCCTGGATATCCAACTGGGTAGCGGTAATCATATTCTACTGGAGTCCATGGATCATAGATCGGCCCATCATACATATATGGATCATAATACATATCATAACGTCCTTTCTCATAGTAAACTGTACATTTGACAGGATATGAGAGTGGGCTTATATTGGTGAATCTGCCTATGGATAGAATTGGCATGCGCTCATTGTGCAGAATCAATCCATTTTTCCCTAGTCCCATTCACAATTCCGATTTATAATTTTATAATATAAGAGCTTCTATTATGAAAAAGGAGACAGACCGTGAATATCGATCAAAAACTATATCAATATATCATAGACCATACGGCTGACATTACTGAGAAATGGTTCAGTTTACGAAGTCAGCTGCAAGGCGAATTATATTCCGCCGAGCATTTAAGTGAAGAAACCAAAAAGCTTTTGACAGAGCAGCATACGTTTACGAATATAACAATCGCAAGTGCATTCCTGGAGGAACAAACCGAATTTCAAGACAATATGGCAAAATGGGCGCTGAATGTTGCGAAAAAAAGAGTAGAGCAAGATGTTCCGGTGCATGAGGTCGTCGAAGCCATATCAAATTCAAGAATCGCATTCTGGGATGCTGTCGTTACGTTTATAAAAGAGCATCGGGATATCGTCACAAATGAGGATGCTGACCGCTGGAACCGTATTGTGAATCAGTCTTTCGATAAGCTGATTATTGAGTTTTCCGAGCAGTATCAAAAATTTATGCTGATGAGGCTTACTTCTCAGCAGGAATTGATCAGTGAATTAGGCTGTCCGGTGATTTCCATTGCGGATGGAATCGGCATATTGCCGCTGATTGGCTCTGTAGACACAAAACGTGCGCAGGTGATTTTAGAGACAGTGCCGGTCCGATGCATTGAGAGAAAAATCACAAGTCTTGTTGTCGATCTTTCCGGCGTCCCGATTGTGGATACAATGGTTGCACAGCAATTGTACAACCTGTCAAAAACACTTTTCTTACTTGGCGTCAAAGCCGTATTTTCAGGCATTCGGCCGGATGTCGCCCAAACATCCATTCAATTAGGGCTTGATTTCAGTGAATATGAAACATACGGCACGCTGAAGCAGGCGCTTGAAAACATGGGCGTCCGCTGTATTGTTGAGGAATTGGAACAAAACTAAGATGAAATCTGATTAGGCATATGACCGCCCCTTGATGAGGTGATCATATGCCTTTTTGATGTGAATAGAAATCACCATTGATTTATTGGAAAAAACATAATATTATAATTCTTATAAGAATACTATGAATTAAAACCGAACAGGGGGGAAGGTCATTGGTTTCAAAAACAACCGTTGATCCGAAAGTGATTGAAAAAATTATCAGCTCGTTGGAAACACTGGATTTCGGCACCGTTCAAATCACCGTACACGATTCCCAGGTCACACAGATTGAGAAGGTCGAAAAGCACCGTTTCTCACTGAAAAGCAAAGAATCGAAGTAAAAGAGGTGTTTAAAAGGTTTTTGTTCGACATTAAATTCTCCTTAAAACATATACATATTTCATCCATTTTTTATATAATAGACCTTTAAGATCATTTCTTAGGAGGATTTTTGACATGCAAGCTACGGTTCACGAGAGTAAGCAATCGATCATGCAGCGCATTTTGACAGTCTTTGTCTTCACACTGCTGATCGCAACCGTCGGGCTGTACATCGGCCAGTTTATTCCTGTCGCTTTGATGCTGCCGCTTTCAATCCTTGAAGTGGCGATGATTATTATCGCCTTCTGGATGCGCAGAAGAAAAGCGGTCGGGTATGCGTTTGTTTATACATTCGCCTTCGTTTCCGGCATTACCCTATTTCCGATTGTCAGCCACTACGCTTCAATAGCCGGCGCCTATGTGGTACTTGAAGCGTTCGGATCTACATTTTTAATTTTTGCTGTGCTCGGTACAATCGGCGCAAAAATGAAGAAGGATTTATCGTTCCTGTCGTCGTTTCTGCTCGTAGCGCTCATCGCACTAATTGCGGTTGGCATTTTCAGCATCTTCAGCCCGCTGAATTCCGCGGCGATGATGGCGTATTCCGTTATTGGAACCATCGTCTTTTCCCTTTACATCTTGTATGATTTGAACCAAATCAAACACCGCGATATTACGGAGGACTTAATTCCGGTTATGGCATTATCGCTGTACCTTGACTTTATCAACTTGTTCATCAACCTGCTTCGCTTCTTTGGCATTTTAAGCAGTGATGATTAATCAGAAAGCGCCTGTCATTAAGATAGGCGCTTTTTGTAACGGTTGGCGTTTTTTTATGTACAGTGGATTGACAAAGGTGTCCGGCATTTTTACATCTGTTCTGATCGGCATTGTGTTTGTGATCAACGGCATATTTGTCACCGTGCTTAAAAAAAGTGCTGTAGCCTGTCCAGATCGGACGGGGTTTTTTAGTCTTTAAACACGCTTAGCTTTTCAAAAAGATCGCCCAGCATATTCACGAACATGTCTTTTTCCTCATCGCTGTAGTTTTCCATAACAGCGGAAATCTTGCTGAAATGGCCGGGCAGAAATTGCTTCAGCCGTTCTTTACCTTCCATTGTCAGCTCAATGCTGATTTTTCGTTTATCCTCGTTATGATGCCTGCGACGGACAAATCCGTCCCTCGCCAGTCCGTCAAGCAGCCCGGTAATCGTTGCTTTTGTGACGCTCGATTGCTTGGCGAGCTCCGTCGGGCTTAACGTGTGGTCCTTTGCGTCGAACAAAAGCATCAGGATTTTAAATTTTCCTTCAGACAGTCCGCGTCTGGCGAAATAATGCTCCATCACATGATTCATTTTTTTCGAAATATCAAACAAAGATAAAAATAATTCAAGAGAACCGGTGTCCACATTGGAATACGTCTCGGCATGTTCTGTTATATGCTTGTATTTCGGTAAATGTTTTAATTCCATCACAATAAGCTCCCGTACGTTTGTCGTGACACGATTATAATGGAGGGAAAATCAGAACGCAACCCGTGTTGGAGATGATTGACAGCTGTTTGCCGCACATAGTAAGGTAATATAGTTAGGTACCTAACTATATACAGAGAACTGAAAAGGTGGTTATCAACATGAAACATATACTGATTGCGGGGGGCGGAATCGGCGGGCTGTCGGCAGCCATTTCTCTCAGTAAAGCAGGTTTTTCCGTCACCTTATGTGAAGCGGCTGCAGAAAACCGCAAGACCGGCGCAGGGATTCTCCAGCCGCAAAACGCACTGGCGGTGTTAAAGGAGCTGGGCGTATTTGAAGAGTGCTGCGAGCATGGATTTCAAACAGCATGGTTTAAAACCTTCGATAAGCAGGGGAATCTATTATTCAAAGTCAGTGAGTCTTTCTTAGATGATAAGCTTCCGGGCCGCAATAATATCCTGCGAAAAATGTTAAATGATATTCTCATCAAGCATGCCGAAGCTTCGGGCGCAAGGATTTTGTGGGGGAAAAAGATTGTGGCTTATGAAGAAACGCCTGAAGCGGTTACTGCCATATTTGATGATAGAGAAAAGATGCAGGCCGACATTCTGGCGGGCTTTGACGGCATTCATTCCATTGTGCGGGATGCCATACTGCAAAAAGAAATAGAAAAAGAGTTTCTCGGCATGGGGGCGTGGCGCTTTTATATTGAACTTCCCGATTACACATTTGAGGACGCGACATTGATGTACAGAAGTGGAGAGACACAAATTGGCGTCGTGCCATTGGCGGAACACGCCGGCTATGTCTTCGTCCTCCAGCCTTGCACAAGCGATTACTGGGATGAGGAAGAGACCCGGTTTGATAGAGTCAAAGAGATCCTCTCAGGCTTCCCGGGGCTTGATTTTGTCACAAAGCATATGTCAAAAGAACACCCCGTCATTTTTAATAAACTGGAGCAAGTCGCCGTGCAGGAGCCATGGTACAAAGGCCGCGTCGTCATCGGGGGAGACGCCGCCCATGCCGGAGCGCCGACCTTGGCACAAGGAGCGGCAATGGCCATCGAGGATGCCATGGTCCTCGCCGAAGAACTCAAAAACCACGACGGCATCAAAACCGCATTTCGTGCATACTACGAAAGAAGAGCGCCAAGAGCGCTCAAAGTGCAGGATTTATCCTCAGAAATCGTCCGCCGCGGGCTGAAAGGAGAGCCGGGAGCGGAAGAGCTGATCGGGGAGTGTTATGCGGTGTTGAGAGAAGGATATTAAATAGGAAAAGTCCAGAATTGAATTCTGGACTTTTTATTCTTGCTCTGTTTTATTCCGTATCCGCTCAATCACCTCATGCAGCCCCTCCGGTTTATAAAACTCCACCGGCGAACTGCCCTTCTCAAACGAAATCGTCTCCGCTTCAATCAGCGCGACATAGCGCCCGTTCACCTTCGCAAGATGAATCGATTCGCCAAAATCAGCTAGCAATCCCTTAATCTCGGTTTCTCCGACTTTCATTTTCAGCTCGGCTTCCGGCGTGTGCTCGATGATCTGGGCGGAGGCTTCGATCACTTGATGCGTGTCGAGGCGTTCTTGGATTTCCCGTTTTTCGCTCGCTTCCCAGATTTCGATGTCTTGTTCAAACTGCTTGAGCTCTTCACTGTTGTCCTCAAATGTCTCATAGACGTGCTCCTGCACCATGTTCATGACCTGGGTTTTCATGATTTCCGGCATTGATTCGCCGTACTCAACGAATTTCAGGAAATCCTCGAAATAGCGGGCGTGCGAGGCTTGGTGGATTTTCAGCTCGCCTTCCTCGACCATTCCTTCCTCCGGCATGAACGGGTATTGGATACTCTTCATGTTTTTTGTCGTGATGGCCATTTCGACTTTTTTAATGAGGGAAGACGCGTCTGAGATGCGGGCGACCTTCGGCTCAAAATCACATTTCATGATGAAGACAAATGACTCGTCGAAGTACTTTCTCGGCACAGCCGAAGCGACTAAGAACACACTGCCGCGGACCGCGCTTGTATCTAGGTACGTGCGGACGAACTGTTCGCTCAGCTCGTTAAAGTCCTCTTTTGTTTCCGCCAGGCGCGCACGGTTGAACATGTTGTAGTTCGGGTTGGAATCCAGCTCGTGGCCGGGTTCGACGATAAAATGGCCGATTTTCGTCGGCACCTGCTCGGATTGGGGATGGCGATCCGCTTTCCGTTTGACGATTTTTTTCAGCTCTCCGTCAAGAAAGTCCTTCAGTTCGCTTTCTTCAAATTCCTCTGTATCAAGGGTCTGGAAGTGCTTGAATTGCTTGTTTGCCTGCTCATCCTTGCCCTCCACCTGTATGACATAAAAGGATAAAAATCGAATTTCAAAATCCATATATGAACTCACCTTATTTGCGTATTGTACAGCTTCTCAAGTATAGAAAAAACAATGATCAGGCGTCAATCAGAGAAATGGAATAATCATCACCATGAAAGGGAAATGTAGTCAGATAGAAAGCATTACATACGAAAGGAATGGTTCGATGAAGGAAACAAGCCCGATTCCTCAGCCGAAGACGTTTGGACCGCTCGGCAATCTTCCTTTAATTGATAAAGATAAACCGACCCTGTCACTGATCAAATTGGCGGAAGAGCAAGGCCCCATTTTTCAAATTCACACACCGGCGGGCACGACAATTGTGGTGTCCGGCCATGAACTCGTGAAAGAAGTTTGTGATGAAGAGCGTTTCGATAAAAGCATTGAAGGCGCTTTGGAAAAAGTTCGCGCGTTTTCCGGTGACGGATTGTTTACAAGCTGGACGCATGAGCCCAACTGGAGAAAAGCGCACAACATTCTGATGCCGACGTTCAGCCAGCGGGCCATGAAGGATTATCATGAAAAAATGGTCGATATCGCTGTTCAGCTGATTCAAAAGTGGGCCAGGCTCAATCCGAATGAAGCAGTCGACGTCCCTGCGGATATGACCCGGCTGACGCTGGACACGATCGGGTTATGCGGATTTAACTATCGTTTTAACAGCTACTACAGAGAAACGCCTCATCCGTTTATCAACAGCATGGTGCGCGCGCTGGATGAAGCGATGCACCAGATGCAGCGGCTTGATGTTCAAGATAAACTCATGGTCAGAACAAAGCGCCAATTCCACCACGATATTCAAACGATGTTTTCGTTAGTCGACAGCATTATTGCAGAGCGCAAGGCGGATGGAGATCAGGATGAAAAAGATTTGCTTGCACGGATGCTGAAGGTGGAAGATCCGGAGACCGGGGAGAAGCTTGATGATGAAAATATCCGTTTTCAGATCATTACATTTTTAATTGCCGGGCATGAAACAACGAGCGGCCTGCTGTCGTTTGCGATCTACTTTTTATTGAAGCATCCTGACAAACTGAAAAAGGCGTATGAAGAGGTCGACCGGGTGCTGACGGGTGCAGCGCCGACCTATAAACAAGTGCTCGAGCTGAAATACATACGGATGATTTTAAATGAATCACTGCGCTTATGGCCGACGGCTCCGGCTTTCAGTCTTTATCCGAAGGAAGATACGGTCATTGGCGGAAAATATCCGATCACAACCAAGGACAGAATTTCTGTCTTGATTCCGCAGCTTCACCGCGATCAAGACGCATGGGGAGAGGACGCTGAAGAATTTCGTCCAGAACGGTTCGAACATCAGGACCAAGTGCCTCATCATGCCTACAAGCCGTTCGGGAATGGACAGAGAGCCTGTATTGGCATGCAGTTTGCCCTGCATGAAGCTACACTTGTGCTGGGCATGGTATTAAAATATTTCACTTTGATTGATCACGAGAATTATGAGCTTGATATCAAACAAACGCTGACACTTAAGCCCGGTGATTTTCACATCCGAGTTCAAACGCGAAATCAGGAAGCGATTCATGCCGGCGTCCCGTCGGGGGAAAAAGCGGCGCACGACGATGAACAAAAGAGCAAACAGGAAACGAAGAGTGCTTCGGTTATCGGTCTCAACAACCGGCCGCTACTCGTACTGTACGGCTCTGATACCGGCACCGCGGAAGGCGTCGCCCGGGAGCTTGCCGATACAGCGAGTCTTCACGGGGTAAGGACTGAGGTGGCGCCCTTGAACGATCAGATTGGAAAGCTGCCGAAAAAGGGAGCCGTTGTGATCGTCACCTCTTCCTATAATGGAAAACCGCCAAGCAATGCGGGCCAGTTTGTGCAGTGGCTTGACGAAATACAGCCAGGTGAGCTTGAGGGTGTCCATTATGCGGTGTTTGGCTGCGGAGATCATAACTGGGCAAGCACGTATCAGTACGTTCCGCGAACCATTGACGAGCAGCTAGCGGAAAAAGGGGCGACTCGTTTTTCTGCACGCGGAGAGGGCGATGTCAGCGGTGATTTTGAAGGACAGCTTGACCAGTGGAAAAAAAGCATGTGGTCGGACGCCATCAAGGCCTTCGGACTCGAACTTAATGAAAACGCTGATAAGGAGCGAAGCACGCTGAGCCTTCAGTTTGTCAGGGGGCTGGGAGAATCCCCATTAGCCCGGTCGTATGAAGCGGTTCACGCATCCATTGCGGAAAATCGAGAACTCCAGTCCGCAGACAGTGGCCGCAGCACCCGCCATATCGAAATTGCGCTGCCTTCTGGCGTCGAATACCGGGAAGGTGATCACCTTGGCGTTCTGCCAAGGAACAGCCGGACAAATGTCAGCCGGATTCTTCACAGATTCGGCTTAAAAGGAACTGACCAAGTTACACTGACGGCAAGCGGGCGCAGCTCCGGGAATCTGCCTTTGGATCGGCCTGTCAGCCTGCATGATCTGCTCAGCTACAGCGTCGAGGTGCAGGAAGCGGCAACTAGGGCGCAAATACGCGAGCTGGCCGCATTTACCGTCTGTCCGCCTCATAAACGTGAATTGGAAGATATGACGGAAGAGGGCGTTTATCAGGAACAAATTTTGAAAAAACGGATTTCCATGCTGGATCTGCTCGAACAATATGAAGCATGTGAAATGCCGTTTGAACGGTTTTTAGAGCTTTTACGCCCGTTAAAACCGCGGTATTATTCGATTTCAAGCTCTCCGCGGGTGAATCCGGAACAAGCCTCGATAACTGTAGGCGTTGTGCGCGGGCCGGCTTGGAGCGGCCGCGGCGAATATCGCGGAGTGGCATCGAATGACTTGGCGGAGCGGAAGGCGGGAGATGATGTCGTGATGTTTGTCCGCACACCGGAATCCCGATTTCAGCTCCCGGAAGACCCTGAAACACCAATCATCATGGTGGGGCCGGGAACAGGGGTTGCGCCATTCCGCGGATTCCTGCAAGCTCGGTCAGCTTTAAAACGCGAGGGAAAAACGCTCGGCGAAGCCCACCTTTATTTTGGCTGCAGAAATGACCGCGATTTTATTTACCGGGATGAGCTTAAGCAGTTTGAACAAGACGGAATTGTTACTGTGCACACGGCTTATTCCCGTAAAGAAGGCATACCGAAAACGTACGTTCAGCACCTCATGGCGGAACATGCGGAAACCTTAATTTCGATCCTCGACCGCGGCGGCCGGCTTTATGTATGCGGTGACGGCAGCAGGATGGCGCCTGATGTGGAGGCCGCGCTGCAAAACGCATATCAGTCTGTTCATGGCACCAGTGAAGAAGAAGCGCAAAACTGGCTCAAACATCTGCAGGAAACAGGCATGTATGCAAAGGATGTCTGGTCAGGGATTTGATTGTTTTTACAAAGGACTGGAAAGATCCAGTCCTTTTGTTATGTCCTTTTTAAAAAAATGTGATCTCGCTAAACGTCTGTGCATACAATAACCACAGTCCGCCTGATGGGCGGGCTGTCCTTAAGACCTATTTCTCGTTTTTGCTAGTTTATGTTATTCTTATACTCGGTATCTATTTCTTTTTTTCCAAAAGCGGGCATGACAAAAGAAACCTTTTTTATTTACGAGAAAAAAAGTGAAACGAATTGAGGGCTTCTTTCGTCCAGTGTTTGGTTTGAAATAGGTGTAATAGAAATGGTATGGTGCAAAACGTAAATATCCCGGTATAGCGCGGTATATTTATTTGTTGTGTGATGCCTTGATTTTGTTTGGAAAGAAGGAATTGAAAGACAGGATAAAAGAGAAGGTAAAAGTAAATAAAGACTTAAAGTGTTTAAGAAAGTAGAGGTTGCCATGAAGAAACTTTTTTCTTACAAACTTAGCTTTTTTGTGTTGGCTGTTATACTGTTTTGGGCAAAAACGTATTTATCCTACAAAACAGAGTTTAACCTTGGGGTAAAAGGCACAACCCAAGAAATCCTTTTGGTGTTTAACCCGTTCTCAAGCGCCGTCTTCTTTTTAGGACTGGCTTTGCTTGCGAAAGGGCGAAAATCGGCTATTATCATGCTGATTATTGATTTTGTGATGACGTTCATTTTATATGCAAATATTTTATTCTATCGTTTCTTTGATGATTTCTTAACGTTCCCGAACATTAAACAGTCCGGTAACGTCGGAAACATGGGAGACGGTATTTTCAGCATCATGGCCGGTCATGATATTTTCTATTTCTTAGATATTATCATCTTGATTGCGGTACTGATCTGGAGACCTGAATTCAAAGGATTCAAAATGAAAAAACGTTTTGCGTCTTTGGTGATCCTTTCCGGGGTCGCACTGTTTTTCATCAACCTGCATTTTGCGGAAAAAGACCGCCCGCAGCTGCTGACAAGAACATTTGACCGCAATTATATCGTAAAATACTTAGGTCTTTACAATTACACCATTTATGACGGTGTGCAGACGGCTCAAACAGAAACGCAAAGAGCGTATGCAAGCAGCGATGATCTGACAAGTGTCGAGAATTACACGACGTCACATTACGCGAAGCCGAACGCTGAGTACTTTGGTTCTGCCAAAGGCAAAAACATCATTAAGATTCACCTGGAAAGCTTCCAGTCGTTCCTGATTGATTACAAGCTGAACGGTGAAGAAGTTACGCCATTCTTAAATAAACTGGCCCACGGCGGCGAAGACGTCACGTACTTCGATAACTTCTTCCATCAGACAGGTCAGGGTAAAACATCTGATGCCGAGCTGACAATGGATAACTCGATCTTCGGTCTTCCGGAAGGCTCCGCATTTGTAACAAAAGGCGAAAACACATACCAGTCGCTTCCTGCGATTTTGGATCAGAAGGAAGGCTATACAAGCGCCGTCCTGCACGGTGACTACAAATCGTTCTGGAACCGCGATCAGATTTACAAACATATCGGCTATGACAAATTTTTCGACGCAAGCACGTATGACATGTCAGAAGAAAACATCATTAATATGGGGCTCAAGGATAAGCCGTTCTTTACAGAATCGATTCCAAAACTTGAATCTCTGAAAAAGCCGTTTTACGCGCATTTGATTACCTTGACAAACCATTATCCGTTTAACTTGGATGAAAAAGACGCGACGATTAAGAAAGCGACGACTGGCGATAATACAGTCGACAGCTACTTCCAGACTGCCCGTTACCTTGACGAGTCCCTTGAGCAATTCTTCAAGGAACTGAAGGAAGCAGGTCTGTATGACAACTCAGTCATCATGATTTACGGTGACCACAATGGGATTTCTGAAAACCATAACCGCGCGATGAAAGAAATTCTCGGAAAAGAGATCACAGATTATCAAAACGCGCAAAACCAGCGTGTGCCTCTGATGATCCGCATTCCTGGCAAAAAAGGCGGAGTGAACCATACGTATGGCGGCGAAATTGACGTCATGCCGACACTTCTTCACTTGCAAGGTATTGATTCTGAGAAATATATCAACTTCGGTACCGATTTATTCTCTAAAGACCACGACGACACAGTGGCGTTTAGAAACGGCGACTTTGTAACGCCGAAGTACACATCTGTCGACAATATCATCTATGATACGAAGACAGGTAAAGAAGTAAAAGCGAATGAAGATACGAAGAACCTGAAAACGAGAGTGACACAGCAGCTGAAGCTTTCAGACAGTGTCCTTTACAAAGATTTGCTGAGATTCCACAAACTCAGTGACTTTAAAGCCGTTGATCCTTCTGATTATCATTACGGCAAGGAAAAAGATATCGAATAAGACAAAGAAGAGCCTTGAGCGGGCGCATTGCCGCGCTCAGGGCTCTTTTTTTGTGTGGTTACATAACCAAGTTGAAAAAATAGATTCCATTTGGTCACCAAGGCCGCCTCTCTCTCATATCATTACAGTAGATTTTGAAACCGGTATTGGAATCGGACAAATTATCGGGGAAATGCCTTGATAGATTGTAAGGAGGTACCAAGGTTTCGAACTCAATATTCATAGAGATGAGGGGTAGAGATGAAAGCGGTCATTCTCTGCGGCGGAAAAGGAACGAGAATGAGTGAGGTCACGAATGAACTTCCTAAACCGCTCGCCATGATAGGCGGAAAACCGATTCTATGGCATATTATGAAAATCTATCAGTACTACGGAGTGAACGAGTTTATTCTGCTTTTAGGCTACAAAGGAGAAAAAATCAAAGAATATTTCCTGAACTACGAATGGAAGCACAACAGCCTCACGCTCGACAGTTCTACAGGAGAGGTGCAGATGCTGGGACAGCCTGAAACGTGGAAAATCACATTTTTGGAGACAGGGGAAGACACGCTGACAGCCGGAAGAATCTTGCAGGCGAAGGACTACATCGGCGATGAAACGTTTATGCTCACCTATGGGGACGGGCTGGCCAATATCAATCTTTTTCATCTCATCAGCTATCATCAGACAAAGGGTGCTGCCGCGACTGTCACCGGCATTGATAAAGTCTCGCAGTTCGGCACCTTGACGGTTGAGGATGGCATAGCGAAAACATTTTCTGAAAAGACATCGAGTGACGGCATCATCAATGGCGGATTTTTCGTTCTCAATCCAAAGGTTTTCGATTATTTGCCGGAGGACGGAAACGCCATGTTCGAAGATGAACCGCTGAAGAACCTTGCGAAAGACGGTGAACTTGCCGTGTATCGCCATTACGGATTTTGGACGGCAATCGATACGTATAAAAATCTTTTGGAAGTCAACAAGCTGTGGGATCAAGGACAACATGTATGGAAGGTATGGTGAACTGATTTGAGTTTCTGGAAAAATAAAAACGTATTTGTCACGGGTTGTACAGGTCTTTTAGGAAGCTATTTGGTGAAAGAGCTGATCGAACAGGGCGCAAACGTGACGGGGCTTGTCAGAGATCATGTGCCTCAGTCCAATCTTTATCAGGGAGAACATGTGAAGAAAATGAACATCGTGCAGGGCGCTCTTGAAGATTTGCCCGTGATTGAACGCGCGCTTGGCGAGTATGAAATCGACACGGTGTTTCACCTCGCTGCACAAGCGATTGTCGGCGTAGCGAACCGCAACCCGGTTTCAACCTTTGAAGCGAATATTCTCGGCACGTGGAATGTTCTTGAGGCCTGCCGGAAGCATCCGTTAATCAAGCGTGTCATTGTCGCGTCAAGCGATAAAGCATACGGTGATCAAGAAAACCTTCCGTACGATGAAGATATGCCGCTGCAAGGCAAGCATCCGTACGACGTATCGAAAAGCTGCGCGGATCTGATCAGCCATACGTATTTTCACACCTATGGCCTGCCGGTCTGTATTACACGCTGCGGAAATCTGTACGGCGGCGGAGATTTGAACTTCAACCGCATCATTCCGCAGACGATTCAGCTTGTGCTGAACGGGGAAGCTCCTGAAATCCGCAGCGACGGCACCTTTGTCCGCGACTATTTCTATATTGAAGATGCCGTTCAGGCTTATCTGCTTCTGGCGGAGAAAATGGAGGAACACAATCTCGCCGGGGAAGCCTTTAACTTCAGCAATGAGATTCAGCTGACTGTACTTGAGTTAGTCGAGAAAATATTAAAGAAAATGAACAGTAATCTAAAGCCGAAGGTGCTGAATCAGGGAAGCAATGAAATCAAGCACCAATATTTATCTGCGGAAAAAGCGAGAAAGCTGCTGAATTGGACACCTGCTTACACCATTGATGAAGGACTTGAAAAAACCATTGCGTGGTATACAGAATTCTTCAAAAAGTAACGCGAAATGAGGTGAACATACCGTGACGAGCGCCTATTGCACCGTTTTATCAAAAGGAAGATTATATCAGGCAGTTGCCTTATTTAAGTCTTTAGCGCAAGTCGATCAAGACAGCCCCATTTTTACGCTTTGTATGGATGATGACACGCACCGCGTATTGCGGAAATTGAATCTGAAGCAGCTGACACTTGTACCGGTGGCAGCGCTTGAAAATGAAACGCTCCTGAAGCTGAAGGATACACGGGATCAAAGCGAATACTGCTGGACGATGAAGCCGATCTTTCTGCAAGCTGTGCTGAACAGCAATCCCGAGCTGGAACGGGTGACGTATATTGACGGAGATTTATTTTTCTACACCGACCCGTCACCGATATTTGCGAACCAGCCGGACTGCTCGGTGCTGCTTTCCCGGGGCGATATTATCATCCCTTCCTTTGAGAGAGAGCAAATTGATATGCTGCAGCGTCTGTTAGGCAGATATAACTCGGGCTTTATCAGCTTTAAACATGATAAAGCAGGAACGGACTGTCTGGAGTGGTGGAAGGAGCGCTGTCTTGAGGAGTGTAAAAATGCGCCGGGTGAAGGGAAATTCGGGGATCAGGGCTATTTGGATTATATGTCTGAGCTGTTTCCGAATGTGTGTGACATTACAACACCAGGTGTGAACATCGGCCATTGGAATTACGGACAGCATACGTTTTCCTGGAAGGATGGCCGAATTGTGCTGGAAGATGGAAACCCGCTGATCTTCTATCATTTCAGCGGATATCGAATCGTCAGCATCAATGAAATCAAACAGATTCACGAAACAACACGCACAGACCTGCCGTTTGTGCATGAGCTGTACCAGCAGACCCTGCCGCATATCATTCAGCATATCAAAGCGCTTGACCCTGAATTTAACGGTTTTGCTTCAAAAGATGATAACAAATAAATGATTAAATACAGGAAGTGAAAATGAAGTGAAAGCAAGCGTTATTATTCCTGCATATAATTCAAAGGAGCGCCTCTATAACAGCCTTCTGTCTTTAAACCAGCAGGAGTGCGATGAAGAGTTTGAGGTCATCGTAGCAGATAATGGCTCTGAGGACGGGACGCTCTCGATGCTCAAATCGTTTCAAGCGGACTTTCCGCTGATTTTTGTACGGATTAAAGAAAACAGGGGCATTGCATACGGAAGAAATCAGGCGGTCCGCAATGCCAGAGGAGATATTCTGATATTCCATGACAGCGATATGCTTGCTGCCAAGGATCTTGTGGCAAAGCATATCAAAGCGCATGAAAACGAAGAGAATCTTGTCGTGTGCGGTTTATTTTGGAAAAGGATCTACAGCTATTATTATGAGCGCTTTGAAGATGAACATAAGAAGCAGCTCGCAAAATTATATGATGAAATGCCGAAAAAAGACAAACAAAAGCTTCTGGCGGAAGCGGATATCAAAAACGAAAGCTTTCTGGATCAAAGCTTTGACCTTGATACCGATTTTATTGACGTGCTGAAGCGGATACTGGATGAATACGGCGATGACTTAAAGGGCTACCATATGCCGTGGCGTTTTTTTATCACAAACAATTCATCAGTAAAACGAAAGCATGTGGCTGATCTCGGTTTGTTTGACGAAGGCATTGTGCGGTACGGGTTTGAGGATTATGATCTTGGGATCAGGCTCCATCAGGCCGGACTCACGTTCAGGCTGCACCGCGATATTGTCAGCGTTCATCAGGAGCACCCGAGCAATTGTCAGTCAGTAGACGATATCAGAGCAAACATTGCCTATATGTGCGACAAATATAACAACATTCAGTCATTAGACGTTCATCTTGCCTTTAACGGCCCATTCCCTCCGGACATGACCAACAGGATCATGGCTGATATTCATAAGCTGCTGGACTCGAAGAAATACGACATGCTGCTGCATCTGTTTCTTGAGCTGCTCCATGTCGTGAAGGATCGCAATCTGGACCCGGATTGGCAGAAAAAAACACCGCGGGTGACTGCGAAAAGCTTTGATTTGCAAGCCGTTCAAAAGCTTCTGCCAAAAGCGAAGAAGAAGCTTGGCGTGAACGATTTTGCCAATGCACTGTATGCGCTTGTCAATGATTTACTGCACGTGGATCTTAGATAAATGGATGTGGTATGGTGAGTCAATTTCATTTTTCAACAATAGTGTCAAGGACGCACATCTTTAAACTGATGCCTATGATTCATTCCCTCCATGAGCATTGCGATGATTTTCATTTATATGTGCTGTGTGTTGATCAGAAGGCATATGAATTGCTACAGCACGTGCCATGGGAGCATGTCACCTTTGTGCAGCTTCATGAAATGGAAGATCCGGAGCTATTGGAAGCGAAAAGCAATAGAACGTTCCATGAGTATTGCTGGACACTGAAGCCCGCATTTTTGTTCCATGTCATGAGTCAGTGGGATGACGCCGAATATTATGCCCATATGGATACCGATCTGTTTTTCTTTTCTGATCCAGCGCGTATTTTTGCCGAAAATCCGGCGGCTTCACTGTATTTGACTGATCACCGCAACTCGCCGCGGTTCATGTCTTATTATGAGCGGACCGGGCGTTTTAACACGGGCTTTGTCGGCGCCCGGAATACGGAAGAAGCCTATAAAGCGGTGTGGCAGTGGAGACAGGATTGCATTGAATATTGCACGGTGGAAATGAATACGAAAAGAAAGACGTACGGCGATCAAAGGTATGTGGAGAAGTGGCCGGCGCAGTATCAGGGTGTGCATGTTGTCAAATCAACCGGAGCCAATACGGCGCTTTGGAATATAGAAAACTATAAGGTGACTCAAAAGGACGGCCGCGTTTATCTAGATGAAACGCCGCTGATTTTCTATCATTTCTCCGGATTCACATTGGTGACGGAGAACGAATTTAATCTTTGCTGGTATTACCGCATTGAAGACGAAGCGACAATTGAAATGATTTATATGCCGTATATGTTAAACCTGAAAAGGTGGATTGACGAAATACAGACGGCATTTCCGGACTTTGCGGACGGCTTTATCCCGAAGCACGCGGTGCCGGACACTCATTTTATACAGCTTGATTAAAAAACCCCTGCCAGGCGGCAGGGGTTTTTTCAGCTATGCCATTCTCTCAGTTTCTGATCACTCGGCAAAAGAAACGCAAGGATGCCAAGAATCGGGAGAAACGCAATGGCAATCATGGTCGGGGTCAGTCCCGCAGCATCAATGAGAGCGCCAAGCGCCACAGCGCCGATTGCTCCCATACCGAAGGCGAGGCCGACGGTTAAACCGGACATCGTGCCGATCTTTCCGGGGACAAGCTCCTGTGCATACACAACTGTTACGGAAAAGCTCGACATGAGAACCAAGCCGATCAAAGCGAGTACGCCATAGGCCAGAACCGGTCCGGCAAATGGAAGCAGAATCGCCAGCGGCGCTGAGCACAGCAGCGAGCCGAGAATGACAACTCGTTTTCCGAAACGGTCTGCGAGCGGGCCGCCGAGAAAGGTTCCGACAGCGCCAAACAGCAAAAAGACGAAAATATAGCTCTGAGCCTGCTGAATGCTTACGTGATATGTATCCATCGCGTAAAACGTGTAAAAGTTGCCGATCGCACTCGTATACCAAGAACGCGCGAAAATCAAAAAGATAATAATAATAAGAGCGGTTATAACGGACTTGGTGACAGACGAGTTTTGTTCAGCGGCTTTCTTTTGGGTGCCCTGCTTCTGTGCAAGACTGCCGAGCCGAGCGGCGTACCATTTTGCAATATAAAGCAGAAACATAACGGCGAGCGCGGCTACAAGTGTAAACCAGACAGCACCGAATTGTCCGAGCGGAACAAGGATCAGCGCGGTAATCAGGGGCGCCATCGCTTGGCCTGAGTTTCCTCCGACCTGATAAATGGACTGGGCAAGCCCGCGTTTTGTGCCGGCGGCCATATAAGCCACACGGGAGCCTTCCGGATGAAAAATAGCGGAACCTAATCCGATGAAAAACACACAGCACAAGATCGTAATAAATGACGGGGCAAATGCAAGGCCCAATATGCCGAGCATGCTGGCAGTCAGCCCGATCGGCAGGGCGTACGGCCGCGGCCGTTTATCCGTATACCAGCCGACGACAGGCTGCATGACGGATGACACCATGTTTAACGTAAAAGCGATGATGCCAAGCTGTGTGAACGTCAAACTCATGGAGCGTTCCAAAATCGGGAACATGGCCGGAATCACAGCCTGAAGCGAATCGTTGAGCATGTGGCAGATTCCGATGATAAACAAAATCGGATACACGGTGGTGCCGGGTTTTTGAACAGTTTTTTCCTTCAGTGGGGCGGCAATAGCCAAATGATTCTCCTCCTAACATATATCACCAATGCATACCAACATATTATTCATAAGGTGAAGGATTTATCAAGGGAAAAAAGACGCCTTCTGGAAAGACGCAGCGCCCGCCGGCCAAAAAACATTAACAGTTGATGATTGTGTTTTCGATTTTCAGAATATGATATAGCTCTTCAAGCTTACGGATGTGGTACGTTGGCACAACCTCTGTTTCAGTGAGATTCATGTCAGGGCTAAGCCAGCACGTATCAATTCCGGCGAGCTGTCCGCCTTTGATGTCCGCTGTCAGCGAATCGCCGATGATTAAGGTGTGCTCCGCTGAAAAATGGGGAATCCGTTCAAACACATAGTCGAAGTACTCTTTCATCGGCTTTTGAAAACCTGTGTCTTCAGAAACGAAAATGTCCTTGAAGAACGGAAATAATCCTGAATCTCTGAGACGCTTATACTGAGTACTGGAAACGCCGTTTGTCACGATATACAAATCAAAATGCTGTTCCAGTTTTGCGATGAGATCAAAAGCTCCGTCCATAAGCTGGTGCCCTTCTTCAAGAAAACTGCGATATTTCTGGTCTAGCAGCACTCCGTCTGCTTCATAGCCATATTCCTTGAACAAAGCGGAAAAGCGGGTGGTCATCACTTCATCGCGAGTCATGTTTCCGCCTTCAAAGGCTCTCCATAGTCCTTGATTAATTGTTTGATAACGGGATTCCATTTCATCGGTAAGCGGAATGTTTTGATCTTCAAACAGCAGGCGCAGCGCTAATTTTTCTGCCGCTGTAAAATCCAAAATGGTATTATCTACATCAAATAATAAAGTGCGGTATGGTTTCAAGGCTGGTCTTCCTTTCTGTATGTGTACTCAAAGTATAGCACACGCGAAAACGAAAAAAGCCGGCGGATTGGACGTTTGAAATGTCCGCACCGACGGCTTACAATTATTTGTTTAATAAGCTGTGTTTTTTTGCATAAAGGAAATAAACGATCGTTCCGACGGCGATCCAGATGACAAATGAAAGCCATGTGATGCCTGGAAGGCTGTACATAAACCAAAGGCATATTCCAGCGCTGATGATTGGCACAACCGGAACGAACGGCACCCTGAAGGAAGCTTTGATTTCCGGGTGTTTTTTTCTTAACACAATCACAGCGATCGAAATGACTGTAAATGCCGCAAGCGTTCCCATGTTTACAAGGTGCGCAAGTGTGCCGAGATTAATAAATCCTGCGATCCCCGCCGCGACGATTCCTGTCAGCCATGTGTTGCGGAACGGCGTTTTGAATGACGGATGAATCTTTGCGAACAATCCCGGCAAAAGACCGTCTCTGCTCATGGCAAAGGTTAAACGGACCTGGGCATACAGCAATGCGAGCATCACTGTTGTGATTCCGATGATAGCGCCGACAGAAATAATTCCCGCAACCGCATCCTGGCCGACGAATTTAAGCGCAAAGGATACCGGATCACCGACATTTAATTTGGCATAAGGCATCATACCTGTCAAAACAAGAGATACCGTGATGTACAAAATGGTGCAGACGGCCAGAGCTGAAATGATGCCGATCGGCATATTTTTTTGCGGGTGCTTCACTTCTTCTGAAGCGTTGGAAACTGCGTCAAATCCGAGATACGCGAAGAAAACCGTTGCCGCGCTGACAATGACGCCTTTCATTCCAAACGGCATAAAAGGAGTCCAGTTATCCGGTTTGACATAACCGAAGCCGACAATAATGAACAATAAAATAATTCCGATTTTCATCAGCACGATCACGTTGTTGAAGCGTGTACTTTCTTTGACACCTCTGCTGACAATTGCAGTGATGATGAGAATAATGACCGCAGCCGGAAGGTTAAACACGGCGCCCGGCGAGCTTCCCGGAGCTCCTGTCAGCGCAGCCGGAATATGAAAGTTAAAGCCGGCGAGCAGCGATTGAAAGTATGAAGACCAGCCCGTGGCAACCGCCGACAGCGCAATGACATATTCAAGCATGAGATCCCATCCGATTAAAAAGGCGAGCAGCTCTCCAAGTGTGATATAGGAGTATGAGTACACGCTTCCTGAAATCGGAATCGAAGACGAAAACTCAGCATAACAGAAGGCGGCAAGCGCACAGGCGAGACCCGCTAAAATGAACGATAAGATCAGGGCAGGACCGGCACCGGTCGCGGCCACAGTTCCTGTAATAACGAAAATCCCAGTGCCGATGACACACCCGATACCGAGAAGTGTTAAATCAAATGCGCTTAAAGTACGGGCGAGGCTTTTTGACTGGCTCTGCGCATTTAATGTTTCAAGCGGTTTTTTTCTAAATAATGAACTCATAAAAAGTTCCTCCTGGAAAATTCAAAATATTCTAATCATTATATACATTTCTCGTTGTATTATATTGTCGAAATTTGACGGCGTCAATCATATATTTTTCTGCTTTAAACGATAGAAGCTAAAAAGCGTTGGCGTATCATAATATAGTAATTTTTACAAACAGGATATTGAATTTTGCTGATGGTGAACCGATAGAAATGATAGATTGGCCATATTTTGATTTGCTGTTAAAAAGGAGATGCTGACTATGTTTCAATATGAAGAATTAAACAAACAATTTATTGGCGGAAAATGGCAGGAGGGCAGCAGCCCAAATGTATTGGAAAACAAAAATCCTTATACTCAAAAAACAATCACATCCTTTCAAAAAGCGACTGCTGATGATGTAGATGAAGCGTACCGGGCAGCGGCTTTGGCAAAGAAAAAATGGGATGCGGTCAACCCATTCGAGAAAAGAGCAATCTTAGAAAAAGCCGTAACGTATATCGAAGAGAATGAAGAAGCCATCATTTATTTGATTATGGAAGAGCTGGGCGGCACAAGGCTGAAAGCAGCTTTTGAAATCGGACTCGTGAAAAATATCATGAAAGAAGCGGCGACGTTCCCTGTCCGCATGGAAGGGAAAATTCTTCCTTCTACAATAGACGGCAAGGAAAACAGATTATATCGCGTGCCGGCAGGTGTTGTCGGTGTCATCAGTCCTTTTAACTTCCCATTCTTTTTATCTATGAAATCAGTAGCGCCGGCACTCGGAGCAGGCAATGGCGTCGTTTTGAAGCCGCACGAAGAAACACCGATTTGCGGCGGTACGCTGATTGCGAAGATTTTTGAAAGCGCGGGCGTTCCGGAAGGACTGCTGAATGTTGTTGTCACTGACATTGCAGAAATCGGTGACAGCTTTGTCGAACATCCGGTGCCGCGGATCATCTCATTTACAGGATCTACGAAAGTGGGGAGCTACATCGGCCAGCTCGCGATGAAGCACTTTAAAAAGCCGCTTCTTGAGCTTGGCGGAAACAGCGCCTTTATCGTGCTTGAAGATGCGGATATCGAATATGCAGTCAATGCGGCAGTGTTCAGCAGATTTACCCATCAAGGCCAGATTTGTATGTCAGCCAATCGTGTACTGGTTCACTCATCAATTTATGATCAATTCCTTGAGCTGTATCAGGCAAAAGTGGAATCGCTGAAAGTTGGCGACCCGATGGACCCTGATACGATTATCGGGCCTTTAATCAACAGCAGGCAGACTGACGGGTTAATGAAATCTGTTGAGAAAGCAATTGAAGAAGGGGCTGTTCCAGTGAAGCTTGGCGGATTTAACGGGACGATCGTGGAGCCGACCATCTTAAAAGACGTGAAACCGTTTATGAGCATTGCCAAGGAAGAGCTGTTCGGGCCAGTCGTCTCCTTCATGAAGTTTGATTCAGAAGACGAAGCGGTGGATATCGCGAACGATACCCCATTTGGCTTAAGCGGAGCCGTGCATACCTCAAATCTTGAACGCGGCGTGGCTTTTGCGAAACGCATTGAAACGGGCATGATCCATGTTAATGACACGACGATTAATGATGAACCGAATGTGGCCTTCGGCGGTGAAAAGCAATCTGGCCTCGGCCGATTAAATGGCGAATGGAGTCTTGAAGAATTTACGACGCTGAAATGGATTTCGGTTCAGCATGAAAAACGCAGCTTCCCTTACTAATAAAAGGAGTGATTGGAATTGAGCATAAGAACGGAAAATGAAACAGCAGATCTTCTAGACGCATTTGTGAAAGTAGCCCCTTATTTAAACAGCCTGGTTCAGGATGATATTACAATCGGCATTTATGATACGGAGAAATTGCTGGTCAATATTCCGGCAAAAACCTTTTCCCTTAACGTAAAAGCCGGAGATCCGCTGCAGGAAGGGGATATCATCACAGACGCGATCCGCAGCAATCAGAAAAAAACGAGCATGGTGCCGAAGGAATTGTTCGGCTTTCCATTAATCGCACGCGCCATTCCGCTTCATGACCAGAACGGAAGAGTGATTGGGGGAGTGGGCCTCGGCACGAGTCTTGAGGAGTCCTCTAAGCTTCATGATGTAGCGGAAAGCTTATCGGCAGTTGTTGAACAAACGGCTGCGGCCATTTCCGATATTTCTGAATCAATTAACGGTTTCTCATCGCAAATGTCGGGCATTTCCTCACAAGCGAAAAAGGTAAGCGAAAGCGCGGGAGAAATCGCCGATATTTCAGTAACCGTGAAAGGCATTTCTGACCAGAGCAATCTGCTCGGTTTAAATGCTGCGATTGAAGCCGCACGGGCAGGGGAGTCCGGAAAAGGATTTTCTGTCGTAGCGGATGAAATCAGAAAGCTTGCGACGCATTCGAAAGAAAATGTGGGACAGATCGATCAGATCACGAAAAAAATCCACAGCCTGTTAAAAGGACTAGAAGAATCGATTGAATCGATTAATCAGCATACTGACGGACAAGCTGCTGCTGTTGAACAGATTTCCGCCACGATGCAGGAGATCTCAGGCAGTGCGCAGCATCTCGCTAAAATGGCAGAAAAAGCGCTTGAAGAAGAGTAAGAGACTGGGGACAGAGTCCCCGGTCTTTTTTTCTGTCCGGTATTTCCATGAAATTTGTCTGCTCTTTTACTAGTTTTATTCCAGCGGCTGATTTAAAATGTACACATGAACTTACGTGAGGATTGATAGGAACCATGAGCATACTAAAAGCGGAGAACCTTTACAAAACATACGGAGATAAGACGTTATTTGACCATATCTCCTTTCATATTGAAGAGAATGAGAGAATCGGATTAATCGGGCCAAACGGCACCGGAAAATCAACGCTGCTGAAAGTGATTGCCGGTTTGGAGTCTGTTGAAGAAGGCGACATCGCCAAATCCGGCAGCGTGCATGTTGAATTTCTTCATCAGGACCCGCAGCTGCCTGCTGGACAAACTGTACTGGAGCATATTTATTCCGGTGAATCGGCTGTCATGAGAACGCTCCGTGAATATGAAATGGCGCTCTATGAACTGGGAGAAGACCCGGAAGATGAAAAACGCCAGAAACACCTGCTGGCTGCGCAGGCGAAAATGGATGCAAACAATGCGTGGGATGCGAATACCTTGGCGAAAACGGTGTTATCGAAGCTGGGAGTAACTGACGTGACAAAGCCTGTCAACGAGCTCTCAGGCGGACAGAAAAAACGGGTGGCGATTGCGAAAAACTTAATCCAGCCCGCAGACCTCCTGATCTTAGACGAGCCGACGAACCATTTGGATAATGAAACCATTGAATGGCTTGAAGGGTACTTGGCGCAATATCCAGGCGCCGTCATGCTGGTGACGCATGACAGGTACTTCTTAAACCGCGTGACAAACCGCATTTATGAGCTTGAACGAGGCAGTCTCTATACCTACAAAGGCAACTATGAAGTCTTTTTGGAAAAGCGCGCGGAACGGGAAGCGCAGGCCGAGCAAAAAGAAACGAAGCGGCAAAATCTGCTGCGCCGTGAACTGGCCTGGCTCAGACGCGGAGCGAAAGCACGCTCCACAAAACAAAAGGCGAGAATCGGCAGGGTAGAGTCGCTTAAGGAGCAGAAAGGCCCTCAGTCAGCCGGCTCGCTCGACTTTGCGATCGGCTCCCATCGTCTTGGAAAGCAAGTAATCGAAGCGGAGAACGTGATGATCGCTTATGGAGGAAACGTGCTTGTCGATCGATTCAATGAACTGGTTATACCAGGTGAACGAATCGGGATCATCGGGCCGAACGGCATTGGGAAAACAACACTGTTAAACAGCCTTGCCGGACGAATCACTCCTGACGGCGGGCATATTACGATCGGCCAAACAGTAAGAATCGGCTACTATACCCAGGATCACAGTGAAATGAACGGTGAGCTGAAGGTGATTGAATACATTAAAGAAACAGCGGAAGTCGTGAAAACAAAGGACGGCGATATCGTCACCGCTGAACAAATGCTTGAGCGCTTCCTCTTCCCGCGCTCCATGCAGCAAACCTATATCCGCAAGCTGTCCGGTGGAGAAAAACGGCGCTTATATTTGCTTCAGGTTCTGATGCAGGAGCCGAATGTGCTGTTTCTCGATGAGCCGACGAACGACTTGGATACAGAAACGTTAAGCGTGCTTGAGGATTATATTGATCAGTTCCCTGGCGTTGTCATCACCGTATCCCATGACCGCTACTTCCTTGACCGCGTCGTAGACCGTTTGATTGTATTTGAAGGAAATGGCGTGATTTCACGGTTCCAAGGCTCCTACAGCGACTATATGGAGCAGGCCAAAGCAAAAAAAACGGCTGAGAAACCCGCAGCTGAAATTAAACCGGCTGAAGCGGAACCGAAGAAAAAACGGAAAAAGCTTTCTTACAAAGATCAGCTTGAATGGGACGGCATTGAAGATAAAATTGCCGAGCTTGAAGAAAAGCATGAACAGCTCGAAGCGGATATCGCCGCGGCGGGCAGTGATTTCGGGAAAATTCAAGACCTGATGGCCGAGCAGGCAAAAACAGCGGAAGAGCTTGAGACAGCCATGGATCGCTGGACGGAATTGTCCCTCATGATAGAAGAGCTGGAAAGCTAAAAAAGTGCGGCCGCAGCAGGCCGCACTTTTTTTCACATAATGTACAAAAACGAAACGGCCAGCTTATGATAGGATGGAATTGTGTGTCAGCGGCACACGGAAAACTAACGGAGATGATGAAGTATGACATGGGCTATCGTGATGTTAATCCTCATGAGTCTGGTGAAAATCGTATTAACCTGCCTGCCAACAGGCGTCATAGAATGGCTGCTCAGCAAATTCGAGGTTCACGCCAAGCTGAACGACGAAGATGCTGTTCTCTCTCTAGATGGAAAACGGCTCGAGGGTGATGAGAAAAGGCACATGATCGATCAATTTAACGAAGCTGTCTTCCTGGAGAAATATTATATTTACCCAGGCGACGAAGAGCGTTATTTATACCCTGAAAACGGCGGAACACCGCTCGTGATAGATACGAAAAAAGGCAAAAAAGATGTAAAGCTGTTTGTGTACAGCTACGATGACCATATCGATGTCGTGAAACAGTACAAGAAGAAGGTTATCGCGTATCGACTGCTTTCTGAAAGCATGCAAAAGCAGTCTTTGTCAGTGACAGGGAGCCTAGCTTAAAATAGGATAATGAAAGACGGGTGCTTTATGTACTCGTCTTTTTTATTATATTTCAAAACTTAACGTTTACGTTAAGTTTTGAAAGGTGTATAATAATAACAGAACAGGCGAAGGGGGATTTACCATGGAATGGATGAAGATTGATCAAGTTGCCAAAAGAAGCGGGCTGACAAAGCGGACCATTCGGTTTTATGAAGAAATCGGCTTGATTCCAGCACCGAAACGGACGGAAGGCGGCGTTAGACTTTATTCAGAGGATGATATGGAAGAGCTTGAGAAAGTGATCAGCACAAAGGAAGTGCTTGGCTTTTCCCTTCAGGAGCTTCAGCATTTCATGGAAACCAGCCGCCAGCTTGAGTTAAACAAAGAGGGGTATTTGTTGTCACTGGATCCAAAGGAACGGAAAGAGAAGCTGGAGGAAATTCAGGAAACGCTGAATCACCAGCTGGATTTGATTGATGAAAAAATCCGCACATTCCAAAGCTTTAAGGAACGTCTGCACGGGATGAAAGACAAAGCGGAGCATGCCATTCAATCAATCGAATAAAACGTTTGGTAAACGCTATTTTTGTAGCGTTTCTTTTAATGGAATAAAGATGGAGGTCAGATCAAATGGACAATACAAAACAAGTGAATCAGAAGACAGGTTTGCTGAATCAGCCGAAAGCTGTATGGGCTGTCGCGTTTGCCTGTGTGATTTCCTTTATGGGAATCGGGCTGGTCGATCCTATTCTTCCGGCGATTGCCACACAATTACATGCTTCACCTAGTGAAGTATCACTCTTATTTACAAGTTATTTGCTCGTTACCGGATTTATGATGTTTTTCTCAGGAGCCATTTCCAGCAGGATCGGCGCAAAATGGACGTTAATTCTCGGACTTATTTTTATTATTATCTTTGCAGCGCTTGGCGGAAGTTCAAGCTCAATTGCTCAGCTTGTCGGCTATCGCGGCGGCTGGGGACTAGGTAATGCGTTATTTATTTCAACAGCGCTTGCGGTCATTGTCGGCGTGTCTGTCGGCGGCAGCGCTCAAGCGATTATTTTGTATGAGGCGGCGCTCGGACTCGGGATTTCCGTCGGACCGCTTGCAGGCGGAGAGCTTGGAAGCATTTCATGGCGTGCGCCGTTCTTCGGGGTATCTGTCCTGATGTTTATTGCGTTAATCGCCATTTCCTTGATGCTGCCGACATTGCCTAAACCGGCGAAGCGCGTTGGGGTATTTGACGCCATGAAGGCACTCAAATATAAAGGCCTTTTGACAATGGCGGTATCGGCTTTCTTATACAACTTTGGATTTTTTATTTTGCTCGCTTATTCTCCGTTCGTTCTGGATTTAGATGAACACGGCCTTGGATATGTTTTCTTTGGCTGGGGACTTCTGCTGGCGATTACGTCAGTCTTTACGGCGCCGCTCGTGCACAAAGCGCTGGGTACAGTGCGTTCCTTGGTTGTTCTCTTTATCGCCTTTGCGGTCATTCTGATCATCATGGGCATCTGGACAGAGCATCAGGCGTTGATTATTACATGTATCGTTGTGGCCGGTGCTGTCCTTGGTATGGTCAACACGATCATGACAACAGCTGTCATGGGCTCTGCACCGGTTGAACGTTCAATCGCTTCTTCAGCCTACAGCTCAGTCCGCTTCATCGGCGGCGCGATCGCTCCGTGGATTGCGGGAATGCTGTCAGAACACTTCACAGCAAGCGCGCCGTATACAGTTGGCGGAATTGTTGTTCTCGTCGGTATGCTTGTGCTTCTGCTGGGTCGTAAACATCTTGCCGGAATTAAGGCAGGACATTAATAAGGAAAGACACTGCTAAGGTGCAGTGTCTTTTTTTATTTGCTTAATCTTTCCCTCATAATGGTATGATCGTATTTCCCGTCAGATAGCCATTTATCATTTTTTTAACCCCTTCTATTATGAAGTGAAATGGCATGCAAGGATATGTTTTTAGTCTCGATTGAATCGGCTCACCATTTGCAATCGGTTATAATCTAATCATAATGGAATCGACGCGAGAAAGGACATCCAGATGACACAATTTTACTATTTAGCTGCTAAAACGCCTTTAGAAACCGGTTTTTTCAGTCAGCCCTCCGGCTACTCCCGGAAAGGGCATCCGCTCCGGTCAGGTATTGACGCGGCGGGCATTTATCTTGAGGAAGCCGAGAATGTGTCTGTGCATTTACGGTTGCCTTATCAAATAATAGTTCATGCTGAAGAGGGATCATTTGCCATGCATAAGGCAAAGCCTGACGCATATGACCTGAAGTGTTTACAGACGCTCTATCAATACATACACAGCATCATGAAAAACAGCTTTTCTGTCGAGTGGTTCACCGCATGGGCTGATGAGGAAGACCTTGAACTGTCTGCCAAAAAAGAGCTGATACTTGATGAATTCATATCGCCATTGCAGCTCATTTTAAAAGACAGAGAGCTTTTGAGAATCGTTCAGAAAAAATGGCAGTAAAAAACCCGCCCTTCACCAGGCGGGTTTTTTCGTAACATTAAAGCACTTTTGTCGTCCAAGACTCGCAGTTCCATGTTTCTGTCGCGATGTCCATATAGAAATCAGGCTCGTGAGAAATAAGAAGAATGGAGCCTTTGTATTCTTTGAGGGCGCGCTTGAGCTCTTCCTTGGCGTCGACATCCAAGTGGTTTGTCGGCTCATCGAGCACCAGCAGGTTGGTTTCCGAATTGATCAGCTTGCATAATCTGACCTTCGCTTTTTCGCCACCGCTTAATACGGAGACGCGGCTTTCGATATGTTTTGTCGTCAGTCCGCATTTTGCCAGAGCGGCGCGGATTTCATACTGTGTATACGAAGGGAATTCGCTCCAAACTTCTTCAATACACGTATTGTTGTTTGTTTCCTTGACCTCTTGCTCGAAATAGCCGGTAAAGAGGTGCTCGCCTCGTTCAACAGAGCCTTCGAGCGGCTGGATTTCGCCAAGCAGGCTTTTCAGCAATGTCGTTTTCCCGATCCCGTTGGCGCCGTAAAGGGCGATTTTTTGGCCGCGCTCCATACGGAGGTTCAGCGGACGTGAGAGCGGGGAATCGTAACCGATCACGAGATCCTTCGTTTCGAAAACCAGCTTTCCTGATGTTCTGGCCGGCTTGAAGTGAAATTCGGGCTTCGGTTTTTCCGCCGCCAGCTCGATCATATCCATCTTGTCGAGTTTCTTTTGGCGGGACATCGCCATGTTTCGCGTGCTGACCCGGGCTTTGTTGCGGGCAACGAAATCCTTCAGCTCCGCGACTTCCTGCTGCTGTTTTTTGTAGGCCGCTTCAAGCTGCTGTTTCTTCACCTCGTAGACTTCCATAAACTGATGGTAGTCGCCGACATAGCGTGTCAGCTCTTGATTTTCTACATGATAAATCAGGTTGATGACACTGTTTAAGAACGGAATGTCATGGGAAATCAAGATGAATGCATTCTCGTACTCCTGCAGGTAGCGTTTCAGCCATTCGATATGCTGCTCATCAAGGTAGTTGGTCGGCTCATCGAGAAGCAGGATTTCCGGTTTTTCCAGAAGCAGCTTGGCGAGAAGCACTTTGGTGCGCTGCCCCCCGCTCAGATCAGTAACGTCACGGTCAAGTCCGATATCACTCAAGCCGAGTCCGCGTGCAATTTCTTCCACTTTAGAATCAATCACATAAAAATCATTGTTCGTCAGCGCGTCTTGAATAACACCGACGTCTTCAAGAAGCTTTTCAAGCTCGTCAGGATCTGCTTCGCCCATTTTGTTATAAATCTCATTCATTTCTTCTTCCATTGTAAATAAATAATGGAATGCGTCTTTCAGCACATCACGGATGGATTTTCCTTTTTCAAGCACAGTATGCTGATCCAGATAGCCGACACGGACGTTTTTTGACCATTCGACTTTTCCTTCATCAGGCTCAAGCTTTCCGGTAATAATATTCATGAAGGTTGATTTTCCTTCACCGTTCGCGCCGATCAGACCGACGTGCTCGCCTTTTAAAAGACGGAAAGATACATTATTAAAAATGGCCCGGTCACCGAAGCCGTGGCTTAAGTCCTTTACAGATAAAATACTCATGTTTACACCTCTATCGTTTATCGAACACGCTGTATGGCGTGTATTTCTCACCTTTTGATTATAAAGGAGGAAGACGATTGTTGAAAGGCATAGGAAAGAAAAAGAAAAATTGCGTTCCGCGCGCTGTTTTGAGATACTATGGAATAGATTTCAGGAATCGAGGAGAACAAAATGACGCAAACTTGGCCATTTTTACATAATGCACAATCATTTATCAAAGAAAATTGGAACGCTTCAGGCTTTGAAAAGCCGACTCCTGTACAGGAGCAGGCGGCCCAACTCATCATGGAAGGTAAGGATGTCATCGCAGAATCGCCGACAGGAACAGGTAAGACGCTTGCCTACGCACTGCCGGTATTGGAGCGCATCAAACCTGATCAGAAGCATCCGCAGGCGGTGATTTTAGCACCTTCACGTGAGCTGGTGATGCAGATTTTTCAGGTGATCCAGGACTGGAAAACGGGATCAGAACTACGGGCAGTTTCCTTAATCGGCGGAGCGAATGTGAAAAAGCAGGTCGAAAAGCTGAAAAAGAATCATCCGCATATTATCGTCGGGACGCCGGGCAGGGTGTTTGAGCTGATTCAAGCGAAAAAACTCAAGATGCATGAAGTAAAAACGATCGTACTTGATGAAACCGATCAGCTTGTCCTGCCGGAGCATCGTGAAACGATCAAGCAAATCATTAAAACGACATTAAGAGACCGCCAGCTTCTTTGTTTTTCAGCCACGCTGAAGAAAGAAACAGAAGACGTGCTCCGCGACATGACGAAAGAGCCCGAGGTTTTGAAGGTAGAACGCAGCAAAGCGGAAGCGGGAAAAGTGAAGCATCAATACATCATCTGTGACCAGCGCGACAAAGTGAAGCTGCTGCAAAAGCTTTCAAGGCTTCATGGCATGCAGGCGCTTGTGTTTGTGAGAGATATCGGTAACCTTAGTGTGTACGCGGAAAAGCTGGCGTACCATCATGTCGACCTTGGCATCCTTCACAGTGAGGCGAAGAAGATGGAGCGGGCGAAGATCATTAAAGCGTTTGAGCAGGGCGAGTTCCCGCTGCTTTTGGCAACTGACATTGCCGCGCGCGGTTTGGATATTGAAAACCTGCCATATGTGATCCACGCCGATATTCCTGATGAAGACAGCTATGTTCACAGATCAGGACGAACAGGACGGGCTGGAAAAGAAGGGAACGTGCTGAGTCTTGTCACACGTATGGAAGAATCAAAGCTGAAGAAAATGGCGAAGAAACTTGGCGTGGAGCTGAGTGAAGCTGTGTATGCCGGCGGAAAATTGAAGACGAAATAAAAAGGAGGGCAAAAGCCCTTCTTTTTTGTTGTAAAATAATAGAAAAGGTTTCGCGCGGGGGTGGGAAGATGGTTTCAATAGACAGATTTCAAGTAGTGAAGGAGCCAGAGCTGAAAATCCTTGAACACTGGTTTGAACATGAAGATACCAGGCGGAGAATGGATGGCATGCTGCCATTAGATGAGTGGTATGCACGAGTAAATAAAGATGAACAGGATACTGTCATCATGGCATATGATGGACAGCTGCCAGCAGGGATGGCCGTTATTGAGTTCGGGGAGGAGCGGACGTATATTGGATTGATCGTTAATCCTATGTACCGGCTTCAAGGGTACGGAAAACGGATATTGCAAAAACTGCTGACCGAACCTGATTTTACTAGCGTGCGGGAATGGGTGGCATGCATTGAAGAAGACAATCAAATCAGTTTAGCTTGCTTTCAAGCAGCAGGTTTCACTTTGGAGGATACGGAACCAGATGAAGATGGTTTTCTTACGCTGATTCTTCGTAGCTGACCTCATATAAACCCAAAAGGAGGGCAAAAAGCCCTCCCATTTTCATCTTCAGCTCGGATCGCTGACTTTGATCAGCTGTTTTCCTTTATTTTCTCCTTTAAATAAGCCAAGAAACGCATCCGGAATGTTTTCGAAGCCTTCAGTGATGGTTTCCTCATAATGAAGCTTTCCATCTCTCAGCCATTCCGCCAGCTGTTTTGCGCCTTCAGGAAAACGATCGGAGTAGTCGCTTACGATAAACCCTTGCATCAGCGACTTCGTTTTAATGAGTTTTGATTGAACACGAGGGCCCATGTCATCTGCTTCGCTTTCTGCATTATAGGAAGAAATGGCGCCGCACACCGGAATGCGGGCAAACTCATTAAGGAGGTTCATGACCGCATCTGAAATCGGCCCGCCGACATTGTCAAAATACACATCGACACCGTTCGGACAAGCATCAGCGAGCGCTTTTTGAATATCATCTGCGGTTTTGTAATTGATGGCTTCATCAAACTGCAGCTTCTGCTTTAAATAGGAGACTTTTTCATCAGAGCCCGCGATGCCGACAACTCGCGCGCCTTTGATTTTGGCAATCTGCCCGACTGTTGAACCGACAGCTCCCGCAGCTCCGGAGACCACCACGGTTTCGCCTTCTTTCGGACGCCCGATATCCAGCAATCCAAAGTATGCCGTCAAGCCGGTCATTCCCAAAATGCCGAGATAGGCCGAAGCGGGAGCAAGGCTTGTATCAATTTTTCGTAAGGCAGACTCGCTTACCGCGGAAAATTCTTGCCAGCTGAGGTTTCCGATGACGATATCGCCTTTTTTCAGATGATTCCCGTCTGATACAACTTCAGCGATGACCCCGCCAGAAAGCGCTTCATTCAAGGCGAATGGCTCAACATATGACTTCGTATCCTGCATACGGCCGCGCATATAAGGGTCAACCGATACATAAAGCGTTTTGACAAGCACTTCCCCTTGCTTCGGTTCAGGAACCGGAATGGTTTCAAAGCGAAAGTCTTCATGAACGGGAACACCTTGCGGACGTCTTGCTAATTGAATTTGCTGCTGAGATGCTTTCATTTTCATCCTCCTATCACTTGGTTGACACCACTGTAACATGGACAGAAGAGGAATTACAAAAGGTATGCTGGCATACAAAAAAGGTTATAGAGGAACTTATGCTTTCTACAAGCTCTTTTGTTTTTAAAAAGTTGTCTTTAGTCATTTATCATTATTAGAAAACAGAACAGAAAAAGAGCTTGTGTACACCTAGCTAAGATTAGCTAGTGTGTATGTCGATTCTTCTTCATATTCTTGCAAGCATCTGCGAGGGGGGAGCTTAGTCGTTCACATTTTGCTTTCCCATCAATCTGCCATAGCAAAGTCTATGCAATTGTTTTGCATCTGCAAAGCTTTTCTCAATTTTTTCACTTTTATACTGTGTCTTTCTGAAACAGACAATCGATTGTAATCGACCATTTTCTTTTGGTCAATTAAGTAATGTTTACTTTTTAATAAAACCGCGAAAAAGCAAACGAAAACATAATTAAATTTTAGATATTTATTAAAAGCTTATATGTTTATTTACCTTTTTCTTGAATTGCAATTGAGAAAATCCATATATTGCGGACACTAATAAAAGAATACCTGCTGAAACATAAACTAAACGAACTCCAAGGAAATCTGAAATAGCCCCTATAGCCAGAATTGAAAACATAAAAATGAACTGTACTAAAGAAGACCTTGCAGACATTATATTAATTCGAGTTTGCTCGGTTGTTATGTTCTGAATAAATGTTTCTTGTGTAAGATCTCTTAATATATAAGCCGGCCCCATAAAGAGAACCAATATTAGAGCTAAGTACGAATTACTTATAAATCCATATATTAAAGTTAAACTTCCATATGAGACAGCACCAATTAACATAAAATTAATTAACTTATTTTGGAATCTCTCCGACAGCTTATATATTATAAATCCCCCTATCATCGAACCTAAATAGTATGCTCCATTAATAAATCCCCACCATGATTCTCCTTTATGCAAGACTTCGTTAACGAAAGCTAAAGAGACAGACCCTATCCAAATCATTCCTGCCCATGACTCAATTAAATCCATAATAATAATTGTTCTAAGTTTCTTTTGGCTAAATAAATACTGCCAATCACTTACTATACTCTTATTGGGAGAATTTTTTTCACGTATGACAGAATTAGCGTGGCCGTGTGGTAGACAAAATAAAAGAGAAATAAGAGATGTAAACAACAAAAAGGTAGTAAGTATAATGGTATATCCCTTACCTAAAAATGCAATTATGAGACCACCTAAAGACCAGCCTACAAATTGAAAAGTTTGGTCCACTGTAGATAATAATCCATTTGCCTTTACTCTTTTATCAGGAGAGATTATTTCCCCTATAATTGCACTTTTTAAAGGTGAGAACCATCCATTAAAAAAGGAAATACAGCTAATAATAATAAAGACTAAAATGAGAGTTTGATTAGAGTAAGTTCTTAATAAAGAAAAGAACAAACATATTAACAACAGCATTTGTATCAATTGAGAAATAATTATTGTAAGATGCAGTTTTAATCGAATTGTTATTAACGGTAATATAGCACTTCCAAAAATACGAAAAATAATACTTATTAATGTCACCATAGAGGCGATGGTTGTCGAATTGGTCATTTTAAACAAAAACGAAATCACTACCATAGTATATAGAGAAAAACCTAAATTTGTAGTGGTCTGGCTAAATAAAATAGAATAATAACCTTTACTCATATGTATCCTCCCTTGGAATCACTTTTCTCGGTAAAGAGCTTAAACATATTTAAACACCTTAAAACAACAAAAGTAAAGAAAAAATTTCCTTGTAAACTATTTACTTTTATTCTATTTATTGTTATTGTTTATTTAAGTTCTCTGACTATTCTATCAATAGGGTGGGGAACCACATATCTTATTAAAGGGGGGGATACCATGAAAAAATTAAGAAAAAACTGGAGAAAATCGATTGTTAGCCCGGTTCTTTATACTAATGAAAAATGGTAAACACTTAGGGAATAGCATTTAAATGCTATTCCTTATTTCAACAAACAAATCGGGAGGTTATCGTAAATTGACACTATTAATGCAAGATCATAAATCAATTTACAATAAAGATATAGAAATATTAATTGAAGTTGAAGAACTTATTACTTCTGTTCCAGAAAATAAAAAAAATGATTTTAAGAGTTTAATCGATAATAGAATTATGACTCTACTAAATAAAATTCAACACCCTGTAGCAGCTGAAAATGTGTTTGGTATGTGTATTGCTTACCCGAATACTTACATAAGGTATAGATTAATTGATTTCGTTGAAAAATGGGTACCTTATTTCTCTGCTGTAGAAACTATAATCAATCTAACCCAGGATCCGGATGATTTAGTTTCTTTTAAAGCTATGGATGTGTGTGCAAATCATAAAATTGAAGAATCGTTAGCATATTTGTCTTCAATCATTGATGATGTCCGGGAGAGTATAAGCTACCCTAAAAAACCTGTGGGATTAGGGGCCCAAAAAGTATTAAGTACATTATTAGATATATTCGGTGTTGAAAAATATGAAGAGCTAGTAATGCTAAAAAATTATTTTGATCAAAATGGTATCCTTCCTAATAACTTTGACTTTGAAGAAAAAATTCCTCAAAGTCTAATAGAGGAATTCGAAAAAACAGAAGAAGATGGGATGATTTTAATTCCGGGTGGCTTTTTTGAATTCGGTTTAAATGAAAATGAAATTCCTGACAAAACATTTAATTGGAAAGATGCTGTTCCTAGACAAAAAGTATGGTTACCTCCCTTTTTTATTGATAAGTATCCTGTTACAAATAAAGATTATGATATCTTTACCGAGTTCACAGAGGAAAATGGGCATATATTCTGTCATCCTAATGAACCACAGAATAAACAACATAGAAGAAATACATATTGGGATGATAGGTATTTAGATAATCATCCCGTTACAGGTATAGATTTTTATGATGCATTTGCTTACGCAAGATATAAGGGGAAAGAATTGCCAACCGAGTTTCAATGGGAAAAAGCTGCTCGAGGCGAAAAAGGTAATATATGGCCTTGGGGAGATAAATTTGATCCTGCAAAGGTTCAATATGCTGGAAGTCTTTATAATGAACCCATTACTTCTTTAAAGTCCTGGAGAGAAAATTTATTAAAAGCTCATGCTGATAAAGAATTAAATCATTTAACAAGTGATATTTTTGAACAAAATGGTGAAAGTCCCTATGGAGTATGCGGTATGATCGGCGGAACATGGGAGTGGACTAGAAGTGAGCTTAAAACAAAGAGAGCTTTCCACCCTATTTTTGAGAATGTACCATTTAATAGTGTTAACTCATTTGCCGTTCTTAAAGGAGGATCATTCTTCTCTCATCCAGGCTTAATGTTCCCTTCCTTTAGAGCAAAAGATATTCCTTTCTGTCGACACAATGAAATGGGAATTAGGTGCGTAAAGAATATTCCAGTATATAAAATTAGAGAATCAATTAATGGGCCAATTACTAATAAAGCAATTTATTAATCATTCTAGATTAGAGACTTGATAAAAGTATACTAACATTGTGTGATAATGTTCGGCTTGTACAAAAAACAATGTTTTTTCTGCAAGCTTTTATTTTAAATGTTTTTAATAATTATCAGGATTGAGAATCAGAAAAAGAGACATTAAGCCCAAGCTCCGTTGAATATTTAAATCTTCAATATATTTTTGTGATAAATATATATTATTCTGTCAATTTACATTTCGATTTTTAATTGAACCTGCAATAGCAAAGCCCCTTACCACTGTTTTGATTCTTTCTTTTTCTGATACACAATCTAATTTTGTCACTTTTTTTGGTCTTTCCACACATTTCGAGGGATGACTTACTATAATTCTTTCGGTCTTTTCTATGTGTGAGATAAAGTTTATGTCTTGTTGAGAATCGAAGAGATATACAACTTTAACAAGTTGGTCAATAAGAACAAATTTAACTTTATATTAAGAGTTTCTCGTGTGGAACATGAGAAGAATAACATGTTTTTTTAGTTAAACATCAATTAAATGTGAGAATGAAATATTATAAGGGAAAATGAAGGCTGTCAAGTTTCTCGACAGCCTAGGGTTTCCTCTCCTTTTTCATCACGTCCGTAATTTTGGGCATAGTCCCATCGGCAGGCACATCGGCTTCTGGTCGATCGGGCTTCTCATGATGCAGCATTCCAAGCCGAAGACTTCCCGGAAAAACGGCTGGGTAAAGACGTCTTCCGGCGTTCCGGCATTGTAGATTTTTCCGTCCAGTACGCTGATCAGATAGTCAGCATATTGAGCGGCTTGGTTTAAGTCGTGAAGCACCATGACAACTGTGCGTCCATGATCCCGGTTCAGTTTTTTCAGCAGCTCCAGCACCTCAATTTGGTGAGAAATGTCCAAGTAAGTGGTCGGTTCATCGAGCAAAAGCAAATCAGTGCCTTGTGCAAGCGCCATGGAAATCCAGGCTCTTTGTCTTTGACCGCCTGAAAGGGCATCAAGTGTCCGGTCCTTCAGCTCATTCATCCCGGTTGCGTCAAGCGCCCACTCTACCATATCGTGATCCTCTTGCGTATGCTTGGATAACAGTTTTTTATGAGGATGTCTGCCGAAATAGCATAGTTCCTGTACCGTCAATCCTTCAGGCGCTTGAGGAGACTGAGGAAGAATCGCCAGCTTTTTAGCTACTTCTTTGGACGGCTGGCGATGAATATCTTTTCCTTCTAATAGGACCGTGCCGCTTTTTGGGGCCATCAGCCTGGCCAGCGATTTGAGGATTGTTGATTTTCCGCAGCCGTTGGCGCCGATGAGCACAGTGATTTTTCCTTCTTCAATCTTTAAATCGACTCCGTCAATAATCACTGTGCTGTCATATGAAAGAGTGAGCTGGTCTGCAGCCAGTTTTCCCATGGTATCCTCTCCCTACTGTTTCCTCGCTTCGAATTTCAATAAATATAAAAAATAAGGCGCGCCGATCACAGCTGTCAATATTCCGGCGGGTATCTCAACCGGAGGCATGATGCCGCGTCCTAATGTATCTGCGATTAGTAATATAATAGCACCGATTAATGCCGATGCAGGCAGTAAATATTTAGCTTTTTCTCCGGCAAGCCTTCTGGCGATATGCGGAGCAAGCAGCCCGATAAAACCGATTGATCCGACGACGGCTACACAGCTCCCCGCCAGTGCAACTGCGGTGAAAATCAGGATGAATCTCAGCCGGTTTGCGTTTTCGCCGAGACCCTGCGCTAGCTCATCTCCGAGTGACATCAGATCCAGCTTCGGAATGAGGATGCAGACAATCGGCAAAAGGACAAGCAGCCATGGCGCAAGGAGCTTGACTTCTTCCCAGTTTCTCCCCCAGAGGCTGCCTGTCAGCCAAATGAGCGCTGCATTAACGTCCCCCGGAAATTTGACCATCATATATTGCATGCCGGCGTGGCAGACCGCGCCTAAGGCAATGCCTGATAAAGCCAATGATGAGGGCTGAATGCTTTTTTTGCGGGCTATCATTAATAATACTACAGCAATAATGGCTGCTCCGGCAAATGCGGAGAACGGCAGCACGTAGACCGGAGACTCAGGAAAAATGAGAATAACGGCCATGGCGGCCAGTCCGGACCCTTTTGAAATTCCGACAACGTCCGGAGACGCAAGGGGATTTCGGATGACACCCTGCAAAATGGCTCCGGCAGCGGCAAGCCCGGCGCCTGCCAGAATCGCCAGTATAATGCGGGGGAGCCGGTACTGCTGAATAATAAACTCGAAGGAATGATCCATCCCTAACAGATTCGTAACCACCGCATCAGGTGAAATATACAATGCCCCGAAGCCGATGCTGATCACGGACAGCACTAGCAAGATGACAGCCAATATAAGGATGACCAGCAAGGGGCGTTTTTGTTTTCTGGTTGATTTCTTCATTTCAGATTTCGCCCTTTCCTTGCTAAATATAAGAAAAATGGTGTGCCGATAATGGCGGTGACAATGCCGACCGGGGATTCATAAGGGAATGCAATCCATCTGGCCAGGACATCTGCGTACACCAATAAGATGGCGCCGCACAGCGCTGAAAAAGGCAGCACATACTTGTAATTTTCTCCGATCAGCTTGCGGACGATATGCGGGATGAGCAGCCCGACAAAGCCGATTGGGCCGGCAACCGCCACAGAAGCGCCCGATAGAATTAAAATGATAAAGCTGATCAGAATCCGCATGCCGTTCATGTTTTGCCCGAGTCCTTTTGCGGTTTCATCACCGAGACCGAGAACAGAAACGGGACCTGAAAACACAAGGGCAAGTCCAATGCCGATGACAGAAAACGGGGCAATGGTCATGACGTCCTGCCAATTGCTGCCGTCAATCGCACCCGTCATCCAATACAGCACATCCTCTCCCGACTCATTTAAAATAATAATCGCCTGTGTCATGGAGGACAGGAACAAATGCACCGCCATTCCTGACAGCGCCAGTTTGACAGGTGTCATTCCGCCGGAAGAGGCAATCATATACACAATTGCGCCGCCTGCCGCCGCACCTGCAAAAGCGAACACAACCGAAGAGTAGGACGACGCCGGCAGAATGACGAGAGAAGCAACGACAAACAGCGATGCACCCGCATTCACACCGAAAATTTGAGGTGAAGCCAGAGGGTTTCTTGTCATGGCCTGCATCAGCGCCCCTGCTACAGCCAGGCTGGCGCCGACGAAAACGCCGATTAATGTGCGGGGGAGGCGAAGAGTAGAGATGATAAGCTGTTCTTTTGAACCGTCCCATACAAAAAGATATGTCAAAGCATCAATGATGCCGATGTCTGAGGCGCCTACTGAGAGATTCAGCCCAAGCCCGAAAATAAGGATGATCAGTGCAATGATAAAAACCATCAATCTTGATGATGAGCGCCGTTTGGCTGAGTAATACAACAGTCTCACTTCCTTGCTGCGTCTGTTTGCAAAAACGAAGAAGCAAGGATTCTCCTCGCTTCTCTTTTGTCCTACTTATTATACACTTTTTTGAGCACGTCTTTGGCGCTTGTTTCACTGGACTTGATTCCTCTGAATCTTGTCCAAATGTCGCGGTCTGCATCGTAGATTTGTCCGTTTTTCACCGCTTTTAGGTTTTTCCAAAGCGGATTCTTTTTCCACTCATCTACGATTGTTTTACCCTCGTTGGCTGAAATAAACAAAATATCAGGATCGATTTTGCTTAACTGCTCGAGGCTGACCTCTTGATACGCGTTATCTGACTTCACGGCGTGCGTAAAGCCGAGCATGCTGAAGATTTCTCCGTCATAAGAAGATGACGTATGAAGCTGGAAGGAATCGGCTCTTGCCACGCCGAGAACGATGCTGCGGTCTTCATCTTTCGGAAGCTCCGCTTTCAGATCGTCAATGACCTTTGTATGGTCGGCGAGCTTTTCTTTTCCTTCTTTTTCTTTATTTAATGCTTTAGAAATGGTATTGAAGCTGTCGATTGTTTCATCATAAGTCGCTTCCCGGCTTTTCAATTCAATGGTCGGTGCGATTCGTTTCAGCTGTTTGTAAATGTTTTTATGGCGTTCAGCGTCAGCGATGATTAAATCAGGCTTCAAGGAGCTGATGACCTCAAGATTCGGTTCGCTTCGCGTGCCTACTGATGTATAATCAATCGAGCTGCCGACCAGCTTTTGAATCATGTCTTTTTTGTTGTCATCGGCGATGCCTACCGGCGTGATGCCGAGGTTGTAAACAGCATCCAGGAATGAAAGCTCAAGCACAACGACTTTTTTAGGTGTGCCGGTCACTGTTGTTTTCCCGTCTTCGTGCTGAATGACTCTTGAATCCTTAGATTTGCTTCCGGCTTTGCTGCCGCTGTTATCCTGACTTGATGAACAGCCGGATATAATGAAACAAGCGATTAATAAAACACTGATGATGGCAATAAACTTGTTAGGATAGGTGCGCATTGTTTTCTTCCTTTTTTCTGAATTTAATAATGAGAATCATTATCACAAATAAACACTATAATAGCATGGCTTCCTATGTCAATATTTTTTAAATAAAGAAACAGAAGCGGCTGCTTTATGTTTTTTTGATGTATGGGTCATATGGCACAAATAAATCGTACACAGCATCGCCGTGTCTGTGGGATAAAAACGAACTGGCGTTGGCTTTAGAGGCTTCAAGCATATCTCTGCTGACATGGGGAAGAAGAACGCTGAGATAGCCGGACAATTTTTTTTCGATTTCTTCAGAGAGCGCAAATTCAATGTCTCCGATATTCATGACAATAGAGAAAACAAAGTCAATATCGATGTGAAATGTTTCTTCGGCAAAGATGGCAAGCTGGTGAATGCCGGCTGAATAGCCGACACGCTGATGGAAGACCTGTTTTACTAAATCACTCACAACCCACGCATTGTATTGCTGTTCTGGTGAAAAGTATTGCATTGGACATACCTCCTGCTTGTACGGATAAAAATGGCGATTCATGTTCGGGCGCTCCGTGCAGCGGTTTTGATTTTGACTATTCTGAAAATACTCTCGTTCTATCACTTTACCATGGTTAGAAATGAAATATCTACTACCATTCTTCCTGTTTTTGTGCCCAATGCTCTGGATGCTGTTTCATAGAAAAAGGATCGGGTATGAATATAACATAGACATGATGAAGGAGGAATTGGATATGAAACCAGTTGTAAGAGAGTATACAAACGATGAACAGCTCATGAAGGATGTAGAAGAATTACAGCAAATGGGTGTCGCAAAAGAGGATGTATACGTCTTAGCTCACGACGATGACAGAACGGAACGACTGGCAGACAACACGAATGCCAACACGATCGGAGCCAAAGAAACAGGTTTCAAACATGCGGTAGGGAACATATTTAATAAAAAAGGAGACGAGCTTCGCAATAAAATCCACGAAATCGGTTTTTCAGAAGACGAAGCGGCTCAGTTTGAAAAACGGCTCGATGAAGGGAAAGTGCTTCTCTTTGTGACAGACAACGAAAAAGTAAAATCTTGGGCATAATGCAGGAATGTAACCCCAAAAGGCGATTATCGTCCTTTTGGGGTTTTTTATATTTGCGGTTTTTGCGGTGTTTTTTTGCAGGATGCCGCAATAAAAAGCCGCACATTTTCGGTTATGGACGCCCATGAATTTGCTATTATGTTTTTTGTGAGAATATGGAACAAATTCTCACAAAATAGAAAATGGGGGTTCATACTGAATGAAAAAAGTGATGTTAGCCACGGCTTTGTTATTAGGCTTGACTCCGGTTGGGGCGAACGCAGCGGATTTGGGCCATCAGACGTTAGGGTCAAATGATGGCTGGGGAGCGTACTCGACCGGCACGACAGGCGGATCAAAAGCCTCGTCATCCCACGTGTATACAGTCAGCAACAGAAATCAGCTCGTTTCGGCTTTGGGCAAGGACACCAACACAACGCCAAAAATCATTTATATCAAGGGAACGATTGACATGAATGTCGATGACAATCTGAAGCCGCTTGGTCTGAATGATTATAAAGATCCAGAGTACGATTTGAACAAATATTTGAAAGCCTATGACCCAAGCACATGGGGCAAAAAAGAGCCATCCGGAACACAGGAAGAGGCCAGAGCACGCTCACAGAAAAACCAAAAGGCACGCGTGATGGTGGATATCCCTGCAAATACGACGATCGTCGGTTCAGGGTCAAATGCTAAAGTTCTGGGCGGAAACTTCCAGATCAAGAGCGATAACGTCATTATCCGCAATATCGAATTCCAAGACGCATATGACTATTTCCCGCAATGGGACCCGACTGACGGAAGTTCAGGAAACTGGAATTCTCAATATGACAACATCACAATAAACGGCGGTACACATGTATGGATCGATCACTGTACCTTTAATGACGGTTCCCGTCCAGACAGCACCTCTCCAAAGTATTTTGGAAGAGAATATCAGCACCATGACGGCCAAACTGATGCCTCTAACGGCGCTAATTACATTACAATGTCTTATAACTTTTATCACGATCATGATAAAAGCTCCATTTTCGGATCAAGCGACAGCAAAACCTCCGATGACGGCAAATTAAAAATCACACTGCATCATAACCGCTACAAAAATATCGTTCAGCGCGCACCGAGAGTCCGTTTTGGACAGGTACACGTTTACAACAACTATTATGAAGGCAATAAAAACTCATCAGATTATGCCTTTAGCTATGCATGGGGAATCGGAAAATCATCAAAAATTTATGCACAAAACAATGCCATTGACGTTCCGGGATTGACTGCTGCTAAAACGATCAGCGTATTCAGTGGGGGAACGGCTTTATATGATTCCGGCACATTGCTGAACGGTACGCAGATTAACGCATCGGCTGCAAACGGGCTGAGCTCTTCTGTCGGATGGACACCATCTCTGCACGGATCAATTGATGCTTCCGCGAATGTGAAGTCAAATGTTATATCTCAAGCGGGCGCGGGTAAACTAAATTAAGAAATGAAAAAAACACAAAGGGCTGCTCACCTTTGTGTTTTTTAATTAATTAAAATGTTTATTAACTTAGTTAAGGAGTAGAATGAAAAAGGGGATCGGAAAACAAGTATATAGGAGGAGACCTATTTATGGCTTCAGAAAAAGACGCAGGAAAACAGTCAGCAGTAAAGCTTGTTCCATTGCTTATTACTGTCGCTGTGGGACTAATCATCTGGTTTATTCCCGCTCCGTCCGGACTTGAACCTAAAGCATGGCATTTGTTTGCGATTTTCGTCGCGACAATTATCGGCTTTATCTCCAAGCCCTTGCCAATGGGTGCAATTGCAATTTTTGCATTGGCGGTTACTGCATTAACTGGAACACTATCAATTGAGGATACATTAAGCGGATTCGGGAATAAGACCATCTGGCTTATCGTCATCGCATTCTTTATTTCCCGGGGATTTATCAAAACCGGGCTAGGTGCGAGAATTTCGTATGTATTCGTTCAGAAATTCGGGAAGAAAACCCTTGGACTTTCTTATTCACTGCTGTTCAGTGATTTAATATTATCACCTGCTATTCCAAGTAATACGGCGCGTGCAGGAGGCATTATATTTCCTATTATCAGATCATTATCCGAAACATTCGGATCAAGCCCGGCAGATGGAACAGAAAGAAAAATCGGTGCTTTCTTATTAAAAACCGGTTTTCAGGGAAACTTGATTACATCTGCTATGTTCCTGACGGCGATGGCGGCAAACCCGCTGATTGCCAAGCTGGCCCATGATGTCGCAGGGGTGGACTTAACATGGACAAGCTGGGCAATTGCCGCGATTGTTCCGGGACTTGTGAGCTTAATCATCACACCGCTTGTGATTTACAAGCTGTATCCGCCGGATATTAAAGAAACACCGGACGCAGCGAAAATCGCAACCGAAAAACTGAAAGAAATGGGACCATTTAAAAAATCAGAGCTTTCCATGGTTATTGTGTTTCTTTTAGTGCTTGCTCTTTGGATTTTTGGCGGCAGCTTCAACATCGACGCAACCACAACAGCACTGATCGGATTGTCAGTTCTTTTATTATCACAGGTTCTGACTTGGGATGATATCAAGAAAGAACAGGGCGCTTGGGATACGCTCACTTGGTTTGCGGCGCTTGTTATGCTGGCCAACTTCCTGAATGAATTAGGCATGGTTTCTTGGTTCAGCAACGCCATGAAATCATCTGTATCAGGGTTCTCTTGGATTGTGGCATTTTTAATTTTAATTGTTGTGTATTATTACTCTCACTACTTCTTTGCAAGTGCGACAGCCCACATCAGTGCGATGTATTCAGCATTTTTGGCTGTGGTCGTGGCAGCGGGCGCACCGCCGCTTTTAGCAGCGCTGAGCCTCGCATTCTTCAGCAATCTGTTCGGGTCAACAACCCACTACGGTTCTGGAGCGGCTCCGGTCTTCTTCGGAGCAGGCTACATTTCGCAAGGCAAATGGTGGTCTATCGGATTTATCCTGTCGATCGTTCATATTGTCACATGGCTTGTGATCGGCGGATTATGGTGGAAATTATTAGGGATATGGTAGAAAGAAAAAAAGGCAGACGCGGTCTGCCTTTTTTTATGTTTGATCATATTACTTTAGGGCGTGAGCAACAGAGTATGAGGTGGTTTATAATGGATGGGTTTCAGCGCAAGAACAAAACGGGATTATGCCTCTCGTTATAGTAGCCGGCATATGAAAAGTTGGTATAAAAAGCAAAGAACTGAGAAGAAAGCGGGAAAATATGATTGGCAGGTGATTGCTTAATCTAGTGAGAAATGTCCGGCGTACTAGCAGCATATCCAGTTACATGCGGCAAATCGCATTTTTCAGGCAACAGGTTATCAAAAGGTGATGAAGGGACAATCACCTTTTTTTATTTTGGTTAGTCACCTTACAGACCGATGATGATTTTCCTGCATATAATAGCTGGAATTAATCAAAGAGGGCGGGGAATGAAGTTGAGTGAATAATGTGATTGTAAATGGAGGTTTTGAAACAGGCAATCTGACGGGCTGGGCTTTTGCAAATACGTCCGTTATTAATACTTTTGCCCATTCTGGAAGCTATTCCGCACAGTTTATCAGCAGCCAGCCTTATGCTTTTTTAGGGCAGATCGTGCCTGTCGTTTCTGGACAATCTCTTATATTCACTGTTTCGCTTGGGAAAACGGGGAACAATCCAAGTCCTCAAGTCACTATACAAATTCTATTTGTTAACAGTGAAGGAGAACAGATTGAAGGCGGACAGGAAATGATCATTGCTGCCGGAAATTTGCCAAATGTCTCATTTAATACATGGAATGAAATATATAGACCAATTGCCCCTCCCTCAGAAGCAGTAAATGCAGTAGTGGTAATAAGTAAAGCTACTTTTGGTTCTGTTCTAATTGATGATGTTTCTTTAATAGAGTCTACCGGGGGGATTGGACCAACCGGGCCGACTGGGCCGACGGGAGCAACTGGAGCAACTGGAGCAACCGGATCAACTGGAGCAACCGGAGTAACAGGATCAACAGGATCAACAGGATCAACTGGTGTAACTGGAGCAACCGGAGCAACAGGTGCAACCGGATCAACAGGAGCGACGGGAGCAACCGGAGTAACCGGATCAACCGGAGCAACAGGGCCAACAGGACCAACAGGTGTAACTGGTGTAACCGGAGCAACAGGAGTAACTGGAGCAACAGGAGTAACTGGAGTAACCGGAGCAACAGGAGTGACGGGATCAACAGGAGCGACAGGAGAAACTGGATCAACGGGAGCAACCGGAGCAACAGGATCAACGGGAGCAACAGGATCAACCGGTCCAACGGGGTCAACAGGTCCAACTGGAGCAACGGGATCGACTGGATCAACCGGAGCAACAGGAGTAACCGGACCAACCGGGGCAAATCCGCAGCTGTTTTACAATGAGGTAGCAGGCCCAGTTTCAGTTGCTGTTAACGGTACTGAAACGTCAATTGGGACTTTAAGTCTGCCAACAGTCGCTGGCCAATTAATAAAATTAGATTTTGCCATTTCTGTTGATGTGACAACGACAGCTAACTCGAACTTTACTTTCCAAACCAGAATTTATAGAAACGGAGTATTGGTAGATATACGCTCTGTCCAAAGAAATGTTAATGCTGCCATTACGTCAAGATTTCCAATTGCTACAACGTATGTAGATACTACAACAGTCACAGGCACGACTTCTTATGAGGTTAGGATAATCTTTACCACAATAAGTAATGTGAGTGGCAGCACCGCACTAAACCTAGATATAAATGCTATTAGGTTCCCTTAATAATAGAGAATGAGAGTCACTTCTTTTTTAAAATTCAAGCATTTGAAACAAGAAACCTACTTTATAAAAAAAGTAGGTTTCTTGTTGTGCCCAATGAAAGACTTATCATGTTTTGAAATATTCCCCCAAAAATCTTTTAAGGTAATCAGAATACTGGTCAGAATCAAACTCATTGCCGCAAGCATGTATGACCCATGGCTCTTTTTGATGAGGAATACCGACAAGATATCCCTTTTTCCTGAACTCAAAGCATTGAGAAGTATCGTAAAAATGCCAGCCGTCAAAGATCTCTTTCCGCCACGGGAGATCGTACTGGGTGGCCAGCAATAAACCGTCTAATGCTTCAACTGTTTTTACGATTCCGTCTATCTCATCAAACGACAAATAGCTATACGTACTGCGGTATTCAATGACTTTTCCCGCTTTTTTAGAAGCCTCCCACCAAATCCCGCTTTGCGGCACTTCTTCAGCTCCTATGACGCCTATCATGCCAAGCGCATCGTTCTGCTGAAAGACATGCAGGATATCGTAAATAAATGAACGATTGATGATAAATGTATCCTGATGGACATACACTTTATATTTTGCGTCTGACTGATGCATTGCCGCCTGGTAGCCGGAGGCCATACTGTCAGCCTTTCGTATATCAATTAACTCAACCTCCATATGCGGCGGTACTGATAGAGACTGGATATGTCTCAGGCAGAGGTCATAAAGGGTGTCATCATTAACACATGTAATGAAGCAAATGGAATTTTCATTTAGATGCTGTTTCATCTTTTTTGCGCCTTTATGACATATTGATAGGCTCTGGCTTCCTCCTCGAAATTTGCATGGTGAATTCCCATGTTTGCTCTGACATGTGCCAGTTTGCTGATCATTTTTTCATAATAGTGAGTCGTAAAGGAAATAGGATTGATCTGGCTGACCTTGTAACCTGTTTCATGAAACATCTTCTTCATTTCCTGCAAGGTGAAAAAACGGTAGTGTGTTTTATCGAGCAGCCCAGCCTGTGTATACGTCCATTTGCCGGTCAGCAGACTTTCAAAAATTGAGATATGCCCGATATTCGGAATGCTTGCCAAAATGCTCCCTGTTTCTTTTACGTAAGGCTTCATGTTAGCTAACACTGTCCAAGGGTCTATTAAGTGCTCCAATACATCGCCGAAGATGACGTGATCAAATGTGTTTTTTTCAAAAGGAAGCTTCAATGTTTCGATGTCTCCTGTTATCACTTCGTCAATGTGATGAGCGGCTTTTTCGGCAGCTGGCGGATATGATTCGACCCCAAAATAGGAGCAATTCATTTTTTCCTTAACAGCTGCGCCAAACAGGCCTTCGGCGCATCCGACCTCAAGAATGGTTTTCGCATGGGGTTCTACCAGGTCAAACAGCTGCCGGTTGATGCTTTTGTAATACTCTTTATCTTTTCGCTCATATTCTTTCATAGAATCAGCAAGTGACCTTTTATTGATTTCCATGATGTTCACCTCCGGAGCCAGCCTGCTGCTGCAGGACCTCTTCAAAGTATGTTTTGTTGGCAAGCATTCTTGAATCATGAGGACGGTATTGTAAAGCCGATTCATTATGCTGGTAGGCAAGCTGATGCTGGCCAAGCTTATCGTAGCAGACGGCTAATTGTAAGTGAGGCAGCCAGGTGGCGCAGGCGCGGTTCTGAAAAGCCAAGCTTTCTGAGCCTCTATCTTCTATTGCTTTTTCATACCAATAGACAGCGGTTTGGACATCGTTTTTTTCTAAAAAAGAGAATCCCAATCTGCAGCACGTTTCCGCTCTGGGAGGTCCGTAGACGAGCGTGTGGAGCACCCAGTTTAATTCTTTTTCCTTCAGTCCCAATGAATGATAGCAATCTGCTAATTTATTGCAGGCTCTGATATTATCCTCAACCCATCCCTGCTTTGTTTTCAAAAAACGCAAATAGTATTCTATCGCTTTTTCTATTTTTCCGTGATCACACAGCTCGTTCGCATAGTAAAATAAATCTCTTGGCGAAAAATCCTTTCCTGACGAGGCCATGTTTTCATAAATTCGCAGATTTCGGTCAGCGTCATGGCTAAGAGGCATGTGAGAAACCGCTGTGTCACTGTGATGGAGGTTTCCGTACACCTCTAAATATTCATGAACCGCGCCGATCCACTTAAAGCCCTTTTCCCGTTTTACGAGCCGGTATCTTCTTAAGCTGGATGTGACGTTGTTTTCTTCATCAAACGCCAGGTGATAGTTCATTGATACCGCGTCAATATGCGGATCAAGCGTTCTTTTTAAATCCAAGAACAGTTCTTGATCCTTCTCGGTAAACACATCATCGGCATCAAGCCATAAAATATAGTCAGCTGTTGCCTGCTGAAACGAAAAATTTCGGGCGGCCGCAAAATCGTCTATCCATTCAAAATCAAAGATACGGTCTGTATAACGGGCAGCGATGTCTTTCGTCTGATCAGCTGAGCCGGTATCCACAATGTTCATTTCATCAGCAATCCTGCGCACAGAATCTAAGCAGCGGCCGATAACGGCTTCCTCATTTTTCACGATCATACATAGACTGATCGAAATCATATCGCCACCTCCGCTTCAGGTTTTTTCTTCATTGCATGGACAAACATGTAATCAATCTGAGCATGTTTTGATAAGTGATCCAAAGGCAAATCAAATTGCCCGGCAAGATATTCAACTTCTTGTAAAAACAGCTGTATGTTCGATTCAGGAACGGCTAAATGGGAGGTTGATTTTATGTCATAAAGGTGTTCGGGAAATAGTGTGTTTACGTTTTGGGGCGTGATGAAATGTGTGTGTGCCGGTGTTCCACATAATAAAGAAAAAAACGTGTCTGCATAAGCTGCATTCGGGATACTGCAAATCAATGAGCCTGAAGGCTTTAGATAAACGGCAAGAGCCTCAATCGTTCGCCGGGGATGCATCGAGCAGCTCAAAAGGTCTCCTATCAAAATGGTATCGAAAAAAGCCTCAGGGTAAGGAAGGCCGCGTGTTTCTGTATCTGCTGACGTGACTTGTTCATAATAGGCGCTTGCCATTGTACGTAGCAATGCATCTTCTTCAATGCCGTACAATGTACAGGTTTGCCGGTTCAATAGCTCTGCACCCGCAGCTCCCGCGCCGCAGCCGATATGCAGGATGGAGCGGGCTTTTGAAGGCACAAGGGCTGTCAGCTCTGGCTGGGGATCAATAAAAGCCGTCACATCGTGCTTCCATTTATCTATAAAGGTTTGGCGGTTGATCTGATATAATCGGCTGATGCTTAAATCCGGATTTCCGGAAAACGTGGCATGCCCGTGATGATGCACAAACGAATCAAGGGCGATTTTCAGCTGATATCCGGCCTGCAGAGCGCGAAGGCACAAATCATCGTCCTCAAATGAACCGCCTCGAAAACGCTCGTCAAAGCCGCCGATTTTGTCCAGTACCTCTTTTTTGACAAGAAGGCAAAATCCGACCAGCCTTAAAACGCTTCTTGATTTGCCCCGCTGCTGCATGCAATGGCGCCGTGAAAAAGCTTCGATTCCTTCTAAGCTGTTGTAATCAACTGAGATTTGCTGAGGCCCGCTGACATAATTGCTTACAGGCCCGACCATGCCGGTTTTATCATCTTGATAAAGCAGCCTGATCATCGGCTCCAGCCAATGACTTGTCACAACAGTATCATTGTTTAAAAAAAGAACATTGTCCCCCGAAGCGGCCTCAAGGCCCTGATTGCAGGCTTTCGCAAACCCTTCGTTTGTTTCATTAAAAATCGTTTTGATTGAAGGGATCTGTTTGAGGTAGTCCTGTGTCCCGTCATGAGAGCCGTTATCTACAACAATCACTTCTATACAGTCATCATCGGTATGCGTCCATATGCTCTCCAAGCATTGTTTTGTTAACGCCAATTGATTATAAGTCAGCACAATAAGACTCGTTTTCACCATAACCTCCCGCCCTTCACCATATCACTCAGATACTATATGTATATTGAAATGTTCAGACGGAATGATTCCTTCATGAAAAAAGGATTGTTCAGCAAAACTGGACACTGGTAATGTGACAAGGAAACATCTTGATCTGAATAATAGATCCTGATCACCAAAGAAATGGATTTTGAAAAATAAGAAAATGACCGGGCGAAAAATGGTATGATCTAGGTAGAAAGGACGGCTGGTGCTGTGGTGAAAAAGCGATTCCATTTTTCTCTGCAAACAAAAATAATGGGGTTGATTGCGGCGCTGCTGATCTTTGTGATTGGCGTGCTGACAGTCACGTTTGCCGTTCAGCAAACAAAAGAAGGGCGAAAACAGGCAGAGCAGCTGGCGGTACAGACGGCGAGAACGATTTCCTATATGCCGCCGGCAAAGGAGCTTATCGTGTCGAAAGGCGGGCAAGCTGCCGAGGCGCAGGAGGTCATTGAACAAATGAAAGAACAGACCGGCGCTTATGCGATTTATGTGCTTGATGAAAAAGGAATGGTCCGAACCGCCTCGGAAAATAGCGGAAATAAGCATCTGACGAGAAGCAGAGAAATCCTGTTTGGAGGCTCTCACGTCTCAGAGACAAAAGCGGATGGACAAAGGGTGATTCGTGGCAGCGCACCGATTATCGAGGAACAAAAGGGGCGCAGCCAAGTGATCGGCAGCGTGTCCGTTGATTTTCTGCAGACGAAGACAGAGCAAGGCATTAAGAGACATCTGAGAGACTTAAGCTTCATGGCTGTACTCGTGCTGCTGCTTGGATTTGCCGGTGCCGCCGCGCTTGCCAAAAGCATCAGAAAGGATACGCTTGGCCTTGAACCGCACGAAATTGCCTCTCTCTATCGGGAGCGGAATGCGATGCTGCGGGCGATTAAGGAAGGGATTATCGCCACCAATCGTGATGGCATTGTAACGATGATGAACGTATCGGCAGCTGATATGCTTAAGCTTCCCGAGCCTGTGATGAACGTGCCTGTTGATGACGTGATGCCGGGAGCAGAACTGATGTCTGTGCTTGAGCAGGAAGAAATGCCGCCGAATCAGGAGGTATGTGTCAACGATCAAGTCTTTATTATCAATACAAAAGTCATGACACAAGGCGGACAGGCGTATGGAATTGTTATCAGCTTCAGAGAAAAAACAGAACTGAAAAAGCTGATTGACACGCTGACAGAGGTGCGAAAATACTCAGAGGACCTGCGCGCCCAGACTCATGAATTTTCTAATAAGCTATACGCGATTTTAGGGCTGCTTGAGCTTGGTGAATATGACGAAGCGATTGAACTGATTAAAGAGGAATACGCCATCCAAAATGAACAGCATGATATTTTATTCCAAAATATTCATTCGCAGCAGGTGCAGGCGATTTTGTTAGGAAAGATGAGCAAAGCATCGGAAAAAAAGGTGAAGCTGTCGATCGATGACAACAGCACACTTGGGCCTCTTCCTCCTCATGTCGGCTTGTCCCATCTCATTACAATTATCGGCAATTTGATTGATAACGCTTTCGAAGCTGTAGCGGATCAAAGTGTACAGGAGGTTTCATGTTTTATTACAGATATCGGACGGGATATTGTTATCGAAGTATCCGATACGGGACTGGGAGTGCCGCCTGATAAAATGGAGGCGGTGTTTGAAAGGGGCTACTCTTCAAAGGGGATGAAGAGAGGCTACGGACTCGCCAACGTAAAAGAGTCAGTGCGTGAGCTGGGAGGCTGGATCGAGCTGACAAATCAAAAAAGCGGGGGAGCGGTATTTACTGTTTTTATACCGAAGGAGAAACAGACAAAGGGGGGATCCATTTGATTCACATCGTGATTGCGGAGGATGATTTTCGGGTTGCGCAAATTCATGAGAGATTGATTCAACAGCTTGATGGATTCGGCATTATCGGCAAAGCGAGCAATGCCAAAGAGACAATGTTGCTTTTGGAGACACACAAAACTGATTTGCTGCTATTGGATATTTATATGCCGGACGAGCTCGGAACAGCATTGATTCCAGAGATACGGAGACGGTTTCCGGACGTTGATATTATGATTATTACAGCCGCAACGGAAACCCGCCACTTACAGGAAGCGCTGCGGGCGGGCATCGCAAACTATTTGATAAAGCCTGTAACGGCTGACAAGTTCAAACAGGTGCTGCTTCAGTATAAAGAAAAAAGGCAGGTGCTGCTGTCTCAGCCGGAGGTCAGCCAATCCATGATTGACCATGTTTTTGGGGGCAGCTCTAAGGGAGCTGTCACTGCGGAGGATTTGCCGACAGGCATCAATCCGATCACCCTGAAAAAAATCAAAGAGGCGCTGCGTACTGCCGCGGGAGGAATGACAGCGGAAGAACTTGGAGAAGCAATGGGTGCGTCACGAACAACAGCCCGCCGCTATGCCGAGTATCTTGTGTCTAAGGAAGAAGCGCGAGCCGAGCTGGAGTACGGGATTATCGGCAGACCGGAGAGAAAATATTATTTGGCGGCTGAATAGCGATGAAAAAACTTGTGATCATATTTATTTGTCTATTGGTCTTCATGCAAGGTGACATCCGGAAGGCGGCCGCTCCCCGTCTGCCGGACGGGCCGGTTGAGATCGTTGTGCCTGCCGAGCCTTCCGGGGGCTGGGATGTAACGGCGCAGGCGATTCAATCCGTGCTCAGGCAAAAACAGCTGATGAAAGGCGAGATTCATATTGTGTATAAACCTGGGAGCGGAGGCGATAAAGGCTGGAAATATGTCAACCAAAGCGGCAGGAAGACTATCAGTATGATGTCCAGTTTAATCCTGAGCAATTACCTGCTCGGTCAAAGTAAATTAAAAACTGATGATTTTACGCCGCTGGCGATTCTCGCTAAGGAATGGCAGACTGTCGCTCTTCCGAAAGGGTCGGCGCTGAAAAGCGGAAAGGATGTGCTGAAAGAGATCAAGAAGCATCCTGGCAAAGTCAAAATCGGTTTTTCCCCGGGGCTTGGCAATGACGATCAGCTCTCGTTCGTCAGAGCCGCTGATATGTATGGGATTGACCCTTTCGACATTGAGTTTTTACAGTTTGACAGCAGTGAAGAATTGATCCAGGCGCTTATCAGGCATGAGATAGAAGCAGCTTCCATGACTGTTTCAGAAGCCAAGCCGTACGAGCGAAACGGCGAGATTACATTAGCCGCCGTCACGTCAGATAAAAGGCTGCCCGGTTTTCCAAAAGTGCCGACGTGGAAAGAGCAGGGCATTCCGTTTGTCTTCTCTCATTGGAGAGGGGTGCTGGGACCGAAAAACATGTCTGAGGAAGAGATTTCTTACTGGGACCAAGCATTAAAAAAGGTGACATCCTCGCCCGAATGGAAGCAGAAAATAAACGAGCAGGACTGGGAGAGCTTTTATTTAAACAGCAAGGAAACGAAACGGTTTCTTGAAGAACAATCAGCGTTTTATCAAACCATCATGACAGGCAATTAAGCAAAAAGTATTCTGCCGTAGGCGGAATGCTTTTTTTGTGTTTAGAAATGACCAAAAAGAACAAAACGGTTTTAAAAAATTAAAAATACAAAAAAACCAAATTATTTACTTGAGACCGTTTTTCTCATACGATGACAAAAAGGCAAAAGGGGAATAGGGGATAAAATGTAAGCGGATTCATTTAAAGGGGGAATGAATGTGTTAGCAATCTTAGGATTTCTTATGATGCTTGTGTTTATGGTACTGATCATGACAAAACGGCTTTCTGTCCTGACCGCATTGGTTTTGACGCCGATTGTGTTTGCGCTGATAGCCGGTTTCGGGTTCACTGAAGTTGGCGATATGATGATCTCGGGGATTCAGCAGGTGGCGCCGACGGCTGTTATGATTATGTTTGCAATTTTATATTTTGGAATCATGATTGACACTGGGCTTTTTGATCCGATGGTTGCCAAAATATTAAATATGGTCAAAGGCGATCCGTTAAAAATCGTTGTCGGGACAGCGGTTCTTACGATGCTTGTTGCATTGGATGGAGACGGTTCAACAACCTATATGATTACAACAAGCGCGATGCTTCCGCTCTATTTGCTGCTCGGCATCCGGCCGATTATATTGGCGGGAATCGCCGGAGTCGGCATGGGGATTATGAATACGATTCCGTGGGGAGGCGCGACGCCGCGGGCGGCGAGCGCGCTCGGGGTTGATCCGGCTGAGCTGACCGGGCCGATGATCCCTGTGATCGCGAGCGGAATGCTTTGTATGGTCGCAGTTGCGTATGTGCTGGGTAAAGCGGAGCGCAAACGGCTCGGCGTGATTGAGCTGAAACAGCCGGCCGATGTCAACGAACCAGCCGCTGCGGTTGAAGACGAGTGGAAGCGGCCGAAGCTTTGGTGGTTCAATTTGTTGTTAACGCTTTCATTAATAGGCTTTTTAGTATCAGGCAAAGTCAGTTTAACGGTGCTGTTTGTCATCGCATTCTGTATTTCACTCATTGTGAATTATCCGAACCTTGATCATCAGAGACAGCGTATTTCAGCACATTCAAGCAACGTGCTGGCCATTGGCTCCATGATCTTTGCAGCAGGCGTTTTTACGGGAATTTTAACAGGCACCAAAATGGTTGACGAAATGGCGATTTCGCTTGTGTCGATGATTCCTGAACAAATGGGCGGGTTGATCCCGGCGATTGTAGCCTTAACTAGCGGCATTTTCACATATCTCATGCCAAATGACGCGTATTTTTACGGAGTGCTGCCGATTTTATCAGAAACGGCTGTCGCATACGGTGTTGATAAAGTCGAAATTGCAAGAGCCTCAATTATCGGACAGCCGATTCATATGCTGAGTCCGCTAGTGCCATCAACACATTTGCTTGTCGGGCTTGTCGGTGTCTCAATTGACGATCATCAAAAATTCGCTTTGAAATGGGCGGTTCTCGCCGTGATTGTCATGACGGTTACCGCTTTATTGATCGGTGCCATTTCGATTTCTGCATGATAATTCAGGCGGAATGACATACACTAACGGCATACAACGTACCGGAGGTGTCTTCATGAGTGATCCTTATATGCCGCTGACTTCAGTCAGAAGCGGGACTGGGTTCGAGGCCGCAAAGGGTGTACATGGTCTGACCGTGCAAATTGCGAATGTCTATTTTATTCAGTATCCTTCTGAACCTCATTCATTTATTTTAATAGATGCCGGCATGCCTCAATCAGCCGGCATGATTTTAAACGAAGCAAAACAAAGATTCGGTGATGACTACCACTTGAAGGCCATTATTCTGACACACGGGCACTTTGATCATATCGGGGCCATTGAAGAGATCCTTGAGCATTGGGATGTTCCTGTTTATGTCCATTCGCGGGAAATGCCTTTTGTGACCGGAAAAGAGGATTATCCGCCGGCGAGGCCAGACAGCAAAAGCGGTCTGGTTGCCAAGCTGTCGCCGCTGTTTCCGCGCCATTCGATCGATATTTCCGCTCATGTTCAAGCACTGCCTGAAGACGGCACTGTTCCGTTTTTGGACGAGTGGATCTGGATCGCAACACCGGGCCACACACCGGGCCATATTTCATTATTCCGCGAGGACGGCCGTGTGCTTGTCGCTGGCGATGCGGTGATTACAGTTGAACAGGAAAAAATGGCTGACGTCTTCATTCAAAAACAGGAGCTTCACGGCCCGCCGGCTTATTTCACACCTGACACTGAGATGGCCGCCGAGTCGATTCAAAGACTTGCCGAACGAGAACCGGAAGCGCTGCTGACCGGGCACGGCATCCCAATGACAGGCAGAAACTTTCGCAGTGATTTAATGGAATTGGCCCATCATTTATCATCCCTTTGACACTCGCAAACGCGGGTGTTTTTTTATTTGTTTTTCCAAGAAGATGCAGAAAAATCATTTGTCTTCCCGCTCAAAAACGATACAATGAGAAGCATGAATGCGATTTGGAGGAGAGAGTTTGTTGGAAGATAAAGAAATACTCTGGAACGAAGCGAAAGCGTTTATTGCCAATTGCTATCAGGAACTCGGAAAGGAGAATGAAGCGCAAGACCGTCTCGATGACATTAAAAGTGAGATTGACCGGACTGGAAGCTATGTACATACAAAGGAAGAGCTGGCGCACGGGGCGAAAATGGCTTGGAGAAACAGCAACCGCTGCATCGGCAGACTGTTCTGGAATTCGCTGAATGTCATTGACAGACGTGACGTCACGACAAAAGAAGAAGTACGGGACGCTCTGTTTCATCACATTGAAACCGCCACAAATAACGGGAAAATCAGGCCGACCATTACGATTTTCCCTCCGGAAGAGAAGGGCGAAAAGCAAGTCGAGATCTGGAATCATCAGCTGATCCGGTACGCGGGATATGAGTCCGACGGAGAAAGAATCGGCGATCCTGCTTCCCGTTCTCTCACCGCAGCCTGTGAGCAGCTCGGCTGGCGCGGAGATCGGACTGATTTTGATTTGCTGCCGCTTATTTTCCGCATGAAGGGTGACCAACAGCCGGTCTGGTATGAGCTGCCCCGGTCACTGGTGATAGAAGTTCCGCTGACCCACCCGGAATTCGAAGCGTTTTCTGACCTGAAGCTGCAATGGTACGGCGTGCCGATTATTGCGGATATGAGGCTTGAGATCGGGGGCGTTCATTATAATGCCGCACCGTTTAACGGCTGGTATATGGGAACGGAGATCGGTGCGAGAAATCTGGCTGATGAAAAGCGGTATGATAAGCTCAAAAAAGTGGCATCCGTTATCGGTATTGCCACTGATTACAATGCGGATTTATGGAAGGATCAGGCGCTTGTTGAATTGAATAAAGCTGTCTTGCACTCGTATAAAAAGCACGGCGTCAGCATCGTCGATCATCACACGGCTGCAAGCCAGTTTAAACGGTTTGAAGAACAGGAGGAAGAAGCGGGCAGAAAGCTGACGGGTGACTGGACGTGGCTGATACCGCCGATTTCACCCGCCTCCACACATATTTTTCACCGATCTTATGACAATTCAATCGTCAAGCCGAATTACTTTTATCAGGATAAGCCTTACGAATAGACAATTGAAAACCGGTGATGGCCTTCAAGGCTGCTGGATTCAGTGACAGAGATGCCGGTAACCTTTGAAAAGGGGCTGCCTTTCTTCACGGCCTCAAGAAATGATTGCAAGGCGTTTTCCGGCCCTTCGGCCAAAATCTCGACACGCCCGTCATCACGGTTTTTGACCCAGCCGGTGAGTTTATGCTTATCGGCTTCCGCTTGAACGAAGTAGCGGAAACCGACACCTTGAACCCGGCCGTCTGCAACGATTCGATATTGAAGCATGTAAAAAACCACCTTTTCTTTTTATGATAATCAATCATTTTATATCCTGTAAAGGAGATGTGTTTGTATGACATCAGCTCATTATTCAGTTCTTTCTCTTAATTTGGGAAAGCCGCAGACGCTTGAATACGATGGAAAGAAAATAGAGACCGGCATTATGAAGCGGCCGGCTGATTCCGCGGTTATGCTGTATCGGGAGAATTTTGAAGGAGACGGACAGGCGGACCTCGTCAATCATGGCGGCCCTGATAAGGCTGTCTGTGTCTATTCCGCGGAGCACTATCCGTTTTGGACGGAGTTTCTCTCAAGACCGCTCCCGGCCGCCGCGTTTGGTGAAAATCTTACGGTGCAAGGCCTGACTGAGGAGGACGTTTGCATAGGGGATGTCTTTCAGCTTGATGATGCCGTTGTTCAGGTCAGCCAGCCGCGTCAGCCGTGTATAAAACTTGCCAAAAAGTTTGGTGCAAAGGATATGGTGCTGAAAGTTCAGCAAACCGGATATACGGGATTTTATTTTCGCGTGCTGGAAGAGGGCAGGGTTGCTCCGGGCGCCAAGCTCGACCTGCTGTCCAGAGGCGAAAAAGGCATATCCGTCCAATTCGCAAACCATATCAAATACCATGACACAAAAAATCTCGCCGCCATTGAACGGATATTAAGTGAAGAAGCATTGTCGGAAAGCTGGAGATCTTCCTTTATCAAAAAGCGGGACAGGCTGCTTCCGATTCAATAAAAAAGCCGCGCATCTAAACGTGCGCGGCTTCACCATGTCAGGATTGTTTTTTCTTTGTTTCAAGCAGGTTGGCAAGAAAATAGGTTTTATAGCTTTGAAGCTTTCTTCCTTCATATTTCGTGATGCCCTGCTTTTTTAATTCTGCTACATACCAGCCTTTACTGCCGTAATGCATGTCAGAAAACTCCTTTCCCTATCTGATTGACCAAACGATTGGCATTGTAACATCTATCAAAAGATGCTGAAAAGAGATGCGGGAAAAACAGAGTCTTTCGCACTAGTGATGCGAACTTTCTTCCTGTATGTATATGCGGAGTAAACGCTGAATATGATTTAATGCCCGGTGAGTTTCAGCACAACAATGCCAAGTGTCATGATGCTGAACACAATACCGATATATGTAAGCATCCCGTTTTTTTTCTTCACGCCGAAAACGGTCATGATGATGCCTTCAATGAAAAAGACGATACCAAAAATAATAAACCACATGCGGACAATGGCTCCTTTCACAGACATTAATCCTAGTGTAGCATATCTGGGTGGGCCGGGCTGTGACAATATAGAGAAGCCGGGCATATGCCCGGCTTAGGTGTTTTATTGTTTCTCAACCAATTTGACCAACAGCTGTGCCAAATGTTTTTTCTCATCATCATCCGCAACGCGCCAAAGCTCCTGCAGCAGCATTTCTTCACCGTTTTGCGGTTCTTCATGCTTTGCGAGGTAGTCTCCCAGGATCGCAGCGCTTTTGACAAGCTTGCCGTCATCTAATCCTAATTTCTTGCCCCGGTTAACTTGTTTTTTCAGGTAGTCTTTAAATTCTTCAAAGTCTTTTAAAATTTCTTCTTTTATTGTTCCGTGCATTGCATTCATTTCGTTTTCAATTTGGATTTTTTCTTGATCTCTGTTCATTACAGTGCCTCCTCCTGCAGAATAGTGATGATTTACCTGTAAAAGGAGGAGGTTAAACATACGAAATGTGTTTTTACAGCTTTGTCAGGATAATCGGCTCGTCTTTGGTGATGACGATGGTGTGCTCAACTTGGGCAACCATGCTTTTATCCGGCGTCTTAAAGGTCCAGCCGTCTCCAGCTTCGACGATGGTTTCCGCTTTTGTTGAAATGAATGGTTCAAGTGCGATCACTGTGCCGTTTTTGAAAAGCGCGTTATCAAATGGATCATAATAGTTCATGATGTGGTTCGGCGCTTCGTGAAGGCTTCTGCCGATTCCGTGGCCGGTCAGGGTTTTAATGACGGTAAATCCTTTAGAACGTGCTTCATGATAAACGGCTCTCCCGATCTGATTTTGGCGCTTGCCGGCTTTTGCCTGCTGCAGCCCTTTTTGGAAGGCATCTTCTGCGCATTGGCATAGCTTGTGAAGGCGTTCTTCTCCTTCACCGAGCACAAACGAGATGCCTGTATCGGAGTAGAAACCGCCGAATTCAGCAGAGATATCAATGTTCACAAGATCTCCGGCTTTTAAAATAGTGGATGTGCTTGGAATACCATGCGCCACTTCATCATTTACGCTGATGCATGTCACACCAGGAAAGTCGTATTCTTTTTGCGGAGCCGAAACAGCGCCATGCTCGTCAAGCACCGCTTTACCGATAAGGTCAAGATCTTTAGTGCTCATGCCGGGCTCTGCTTTCCGTTTCATTTCTTCACGCGCCAGCGCTACAATTCTGCCGATTTTTTTCAGGCCTTCTAATTCTTGATCGTTTGTTACAATCATCTGTCATTCCCGCTTTCTTTTTAAATAATCTAGTTTAAGCTTACCACAATTGGCTCTAGAATAGGAAACACGCGAACCTGGGAAAAAAGAAATATGCCGGGAAAATTGGTATAGATCACTAGATATCTTGTATGGTATATTTTTAAAAAAGGGTAAGAGGGGGATGGGTATGCTTTCATTTTTACAAAAGCTTGGAAAGTCATTTATGCTCCCGATTGCGGTTTTGCCTGCAGTCGGGATTATCCTTGCACTTGGCAGGGAGGATTTATTCGATATCCCGTTTGTTTATCAAGCGGGAACTGCTGTTTTTGATCACCTGCCGCTTATATTTGCGATTGGGATTGCCATCGGCATTTCAAAGGACAGCAATGGGGCCGCGGGTTTATCAGGGGCGATTTCGTATCTGATGCTCGACGCGGCAACAAAATCGATTAATGAAGCAAACAACATGGCGGTATTTGGGGGAATTATTGCCGGATTAATTGCGGGTTACACCTATAACCGCTTTAAGGATACAAAACTGCCGGAATATCTCGGGTTTTTCAGCGGCAGACGGCTTGTGCCGATTGTCACCGCTATTTTCACAATCATTTTAGCAGGAATATTCGGTTCGATATGGCCGCCGATTCAATCGGGAATTAACGCGTTTGGGGAGTGGATGCTTGGGCTTGGCGGAATCGGCGCGGGCATATTCGGCTTATTCAACAGGCTGTTAATTCCGCTCGGTCTTCACCACGTGCTCAATAATATTTTCTGGTTCCAATTTGGCGAATATAACGGAGTGACAGGAGATTTGGCGCGCTTTTTCGCTAAAGACCCGACAGCGGGCACATACATGACGGGATTCTTCCCGATTATGATGTTCGGCCTTCCGGCGGCATGTCTGGCAATGATTGTGACTGCCAAGCCGTCAAAACGAAAAGCAACGGCCGGAATGATGATCGGTTTTGCGTTGACTGCGTTTATCACAGGGATTACGGAGCCAATTGAGTTTGCATTTATGTTTTTATCTCCGCTGTTATACGCAGTGCATGCAGTCTTAACCGGACTGTCGTTATTCATCGTTAATTTGCTCGGCATACGCTCTGGATTTTCTTTTTCAGCCGGTGCGATCGATTATCTTTTGAGCTACGGAATTGCAGAAAAGCCGCTGCTGCTGCTTCTGGTAGGTATATGCTATGCGGCTGTATACTTTGTCGTGTTTTACGTCTTAATTAAGACGTTGAATTTGAAAACGCCGGGACGTGAGGATGATGACTTGGATGAAGTGCTGGACGAGAACACAGCACAGTCTGTCAATGAAAACATCATGCTGAAGGGGCTTGGCGGAAAAGAAAACCTGCAGACGATTGATCACTGTGCGACAAGGCTGAGATTGACAGTGAAAGATACGTCTTTAGTAAATGAAGCGTTATTAAAGAAAGCAGGCGCAAAAGGAGTCGTCAAATCGGGCGGGCAATCAGTACAAGTCATTATTGGCCCGAATGTAGAGTTTGCGGCAGAGGAATTGCGCGCTGCAGTGAAATAAAAAAAGCAGAGAGGCCAGCGGGACTGACCCCTGTTTTTGAGACAGGGATCAAAACACCTTTTATACAGCCAATTGCCGATAGCTTATCGGTGATTGGCTGTTTAGTTTCGTTTGAATACGAATGTTGTTATAATAATAAATGTATTCTTTGACAGTGCGTTCTACGATGGCGGTCGTGGTTCGATTAATGCTGTTAAGATAGAACGTTTCAGACTTTAGTGAGGAATGAAACGATTCGATGGAGGCATTATCAGCGGGCGTCCCTTTGCGGGACATGCTCATGGTAATGCCTTTTGTTTTAACAGCTTTCTGATACTCATAAGATGTATACACAGATCCTTGGTCACTATGTAACACGCAGTTCTGAGGCAGTGTTGGCAGTTGATCAAGTGTGTTTAAGACAAAGTCTGTGTCCTGCTTATCTCCAATCGTGAAAGCAATTACTTCTCCATTGTATACATCCAATATACTGGAAAGGTACAATTGTTTCTGTCCATAAGGCAAATACGTGATATCCGTTACTAGTTTTTCAAGAGGATGATCGGACTGAAAGTTTCGATCTAATATATTATCAACCACGGCATATGGCTGCCCATTCTTCTTGCGCTTTTTCACCTTAACCCGGCACTGCCACTGATTTTTCTGCATGATACGCTGAACCGTTTTATGGTTAATACGCATTTCCTTTTTTAATATAGCTGTAATTTTTCGATATCCATATCGATACTTGTGCTCTCGGCACAACGTGCCGATTTGTTTTTCCAAATGGCGTTTGGGATGATCTTTCATCAGGTTCTTCTTCCAACGATAATAAGACGCTCGTGAGATACCTAAATGAACACAGATATTCTGTACGGTCATTGTGCCGTGCAATACTTCTACAAGTTCGACTGACGTTTGGCTATCAACTTCCTTTCCAATTCGTTGTACTTTTTTAAAACTTCATTTTGTTGTCTCAGATAACGGTTCTCTGCCTGCAGTTTCTCTAATTCGGAAGAATACTCCGGACCTTTTCCGTAAGTGTATTGCTTACCAACAGGCTGTTCAAATCGATGTGTATCCCCAGCTTTATGCCATCTAACCCATGTCTGAACCTGCGTCTTATTCCTGATATTCAATTCCTGCATGATCTCTTTCATAGGCACGCCTGCCAATCTCATTTCTACAGCCTTCTGTTTGACTTCAATCGGATAACTCATTCTTGTTCCCATACAAAAAACACCTCCAAGTCTTATTTCGGATAACAACTATCCGTTTTCAAACTTGAAGGTGTTTTTTATTTGTCTCATCTTATGGGGTCAGTCCCCAGCCTCTCTGCTTTTTTCTTATTTATCTTCGTCTTCTGTTGACGTCTCTGAATCCTCGCCGTGTTTTGTGTAATCATAATCGGAAGGGTTCACCTTTGTAAAACCTTTCGGGTTGTAGAAACGCAGCAGGTCTCCGTTTATGATTTTATCGGACATTTCGAGTTCCTTCTTGACGAGTGAGTCTTCTGACTTGTCGATCTCAGATTCATCAAGCTGTTTCCCGGTTTTTGTGTCATAGTACTTGCCGGATATTTTCGTGTACTTCGGTGATATAAAGTCTCCGTTGCGGAACGGAATTACTTCACGGTGTTCTTTAGATAAAATATCAGAACCGGACATCAAGTAGTCTTTCGTATCCACTCCGAGCAAATGCAGAAGGGTTGGAGCCACATCGACGTCTCCGGCATATTTATGAACTTTTTCGCCCTTCACGCCGGCAGCGTGGATAAAGAGCGGCACCCGCTGAAGCTGGGCGTTGTCATAATCGGTAATTTCGTCTTTGCCAAGCACTTTCGCCATCGCGTTATTGTGGTTTTCAGAGATGCCGTAGTGGTCTCCGTACATCACGATAACCGATTTATCATATAACCCGTCTTTTTTCAGGTCATTGAAAAATTGTTCAATGGACTGATCAAGGTAATGGGCTGACTGGAAGTAGTTGTTGACGACAGAGTCGCCAAAGTCTCCAGCCGGGAAGTCAGTATCCCCCTCATCCATTCCGAATGGGAAGTGGTTAGACAGGGTAATGAACTTCGTATAGAACGGCTGCGGCAAGCTTTCTAACAGCGGCATTGATTCTTTAAAGAACGGTTTATCTTTCATGCCGTAGTTTTTCGTGTTTTCTTCGTTCATGTCATAGTAAGCAGAGTCGAAGAACTTATCGATGCCTTCCGCTTTGTACATTTCGTTTCGGTTCCAGAACGTCTGCGTATTCCCGTGGAACGTCGCAGATGTGTAATCTTTAGACTTCAAAATCGCCGGAACGGATTGAAGCGTGTTTTGCGCTTTATTAACGAAAACGGAACCCTGGGCCAGCGGGTACAGAGAGTTTTCCATCATAAATTCTGCATCCGATGTTTTACCTTGTCCTGTTTGGTGGAAAAAGTTATCAAAGTAGAACGTTTCGTTATCGTGCGCCAGTTTATTTAAGAACGGTGTCACTTCTTTGCCATCAATTTTATAGTCGATGATAAAGGACTGTAACGATTCAAGTGAAACGTAAATGACGTTTTTTCCTTCCGCTTTGCCGAAATACACATTGTTCGGCACATCGTAATTGGCTTTCATGTAGTTCTCAACTTCCGTTACGTCGCTTGAATCGGCAAGTGCGCGCTGGCTGTTGGATTTGACATTCTGCACAGCGTCATAAATCGTGAAATTGTATGTTCCTAAATATTTGACAAGATAGTTTCGGTCAAATGATCTTGTCAGCAATTCAGGACGGTCTGACTCCGCAACTGCCAGGTTGATTAAGAAAACGAGAATCGAAGACGCAAGAACGATTCGGAATGATTTTTTGTTAGACGTATCGGCAGGCTTGTTCACTTTAATCGCTAAGATAATCAGAATGATCGTATCGATAAAGTAAAAGGCGTCAGTCGGTCTCATCAGCGAAAATGCGCTGTCACCGAGTTGGCCGCCGTTTGTTTTAGCCTGCATAATGACCGGAATCGTAATAAAATCATTGAAGAATCGGTAATACACAATGTTTGCGTACAGTAAAAAAGACATTAAAAAATGAATCACTATGATGGCTGTCTGCTGTAATTTTTTCTTGAACAAAAGTCCAAATCCAAGAAAGAATAAGCTTGAGCTGAGCGGATTCACAAAAAGCAATATTTTCTGGATCGTGTTGTCTATTCCTAAATTGAAGTTCAGGACATAACCGACATACGTCTTTACCCATAACAGGACGACCGCAATTAAGAAGAAGGCCAGTCCTCTTTCTTTTATAAATGTTTTCATTGTTACACTCCTTTTTTCCGATCACAGTTCGAGCGAAACGATAGAAAAAACGAACGTATCCAATATAACACGAATCAGCGGATTAGAAAAGTGAAAATCGTCCGATGGAAAAAGTGGCGAAAAACGCCGTCGAATCAACGTTTTCTTAGGAATTTGCCAGATGTAAAAGCAGGTTTATTACTGTAAATAAAGGAATAATATGGTTTGTGACAGCTGTATGATAAAATATGTTCATTAATGAAAAGAGGTGGGACGATGGATTATTCTCATATTGTGTCTGAAGATAAGATTAAACGCGCCATCAAAGACGGAGAATTTGACAACCTGCCGGGAATGGGAAAACCGCTGCCAAAGGATGATGCGGCCCACTTGCCGGAATCCCTGCGGATGGGCTACCGAATGTTAAAAAATGCAGGGATGGCTGAGGATGAGGGTGCACTGAAAAAAGAGCTTATGACCCTTAACCATTTAATCTCCAAGTGCTATGACGAAAAGGAACGTGAGCAATTAGTAAGAAAAAAATCAGAAAAGCAGCTGATGCTCGATAAGCTTGCCGACAAAAAAGGCATGTTTTCCAAACCAGCGTCATCGTTTTATAAGAATCAAGTATATGAGCGGCTGGGGCGAAACAGACCTTCTTCCACTTAGTTTTCCTTGTCAAGCGATGTTTTTTAGCCGTCCAGCTTCCCTTTTTTCCTCAATTTGACTTAGTTCTGTCTGCCCTAAAAGGTTTATGTTTTTCCATCTGTGGGGAATTGACCCATAAACGGGAAAGGGTGATGGGATGGAACAACTATTAGAATGGGTAGAGCGTATATCTGATTGGCTGTGGGGGCCGCCGCTAATTATCTTACTGACGGGGACGGGATTGTACTTCACCATTTTGCTGAAGTTTTTTCAATTTCGCTATCCTTTATATATTTTGAAGCAGACGATCGGCAGCGTAGGAAAAAAGCCAAAGGGAGAGGGGACAGTTACGCCGCTTCAGGCATTGACATCAGCCCTCAGTTCGACGATTGGGGCGGCGAACATTGTCGGAGTGCCTGCGGCTATCATGTTTGGCGGTCCCGGGGCTGTTTTTTGGATGTGGCTGGTTGCCTTATTTGCTATGGCAATTAAGTTTTCAGAAAGTGTGCTTGCGGTTCATTACAGAGAAAAAAATGAGCAGGGTGAATTTGTCGGGGGACCGATGTATTACATAACAAAAGGGCTGCGCATGAAATGGCTCGGCGTGTTTTTTTCTGTTGCACTGATCGTAGAGCTGATTCCAAGCATAATGGTTCAGGGGAATTCAGTTTCAGTCTCTCTTGCCGAAACGTTTTCTTTCAATAAAATATACGCCGGAATCGGCATCGCGTTTTTGATTGGTTTAGTTGTAATTGGCGGGGTGAAGCGGATCGGAAAAGTAACTGAGTTTGTCGTGCCTCTCATGGCAGGTGCATACGCGGGAGCCGGTCTCCTGATTGTTCTTATGAATCTTTCATCTGTTCCGGCGTTTTTCTCTCTCATATTTTCGAATGCGTTTACTTCTTCTTCGGCAGCAGGAGGATTTGCAGGCGCTGCCTTGGCTGAAACCATCCGCTGGGGGTTTGCCCGCGGCCTGTATTCTAATGAAGCCGGGATGGGAACCGCCCCGATTGCACATGCGGCGGCAATGACTGACCACCCCGTAAGACAAGGCTTCTGGTCTGTGATCGGCATTGTCATTGATACCTTGATCATCTGCACCACCACGGCGTTTGTCGTCCTTGCATCGGGTGTCTGGACAGGGAAGGACGCCTCAAATGACCCAGCAGCATTGACTACGGCTGCATTTCAGCATTATTTCGGAGCTGGCGGAGGGTACTTCGTTTCGATTTCTCTCGTCTTTTTTGTTGTCTCGACCATTATGGTTGTCATATTTTACGGCGTAAAACAAGCTGAATTTCTATTCGGACGGCTGTCGGGACATGTCATTAAATTCGTCTATTTAGCGGCTATTATCATAGGTGCCGCAGGCGGAGCAAAAGCCATCTGGGGCTTTCTGGACTTAGCGTTAGCTTTCATTCTCGTTCCGAATGTGATTGCGCTGTTATTATTGAGCAAGAAGGTAAAAGCGCTGTATACCGAATTTTTCACATCTGAACAGTATTACCTGAAAGATAGAAGAAAAACGAAACAGAGTGCTGTTTACCAGACAAAAGAAGCTGAAAACTCTTAGGGTTTTTGGAACTCAACATCGTCTTACTCTTGATGATCAATTAGATGAACAAAGGCAGCAAGATCGCATCACCACATTAATGAGCGTTATTGACTCTGAGGCTTTCTGTAAGTAAAGCCTCTCTTGAACCTCTGATGGCGGACTCGGCGATCGGTTCTTCAATGCTTCTCCTTTAGCTGCCTTTCATTTTTACAATCAGGCATTTTGACGTCGACAAAATAATAGTTTCAAACTCGTCTCTGCCAATACACTGGAAATAGACAGCGTATTGGCAGAGATTCCTCGTCTTTCTCTATTTCATCCTTCAGATGCCGTAAAAAGGAAGGAGGGCGTGATCCTGAATAGATTCAGATTTTACGATTCCTTCGATATATACAACAAATCCGCACAGTCCATTTCCGAAGTCAAACCCTCTAAACACGCTATCCCTGAGCAGCTTTCTGTTAATAGTGTTTTCCTTGAGATAGGAAAAATCGGCCCTTCCTTGTTGGCCTCGAGCTCACGGAGGAACTTGCAGGGCATTCTCGTGTTTATTCATAGGGTTCACCTCTCAAAACATTTGCTAGCTTTTTAGAGTAACCTTTCTGTTAAGCCATTCTATGACTTTCCGAATAGTATGAAAGCGCTATAAAAAGTTGTTGACTACATGTATATACAGGAATACAATATAAACATAAGTTGTATATACAAGTTATCAAACGGAGGGGTTGGCATGGGGGAACTGAACAGATCAGCACGGCAAATTGTTGAAGCAGTCGGCGGTGCTGAAAATATTGCAGCGGCAACTCATTGTGTAACACGTTTACGCTTCGCGTTAATAGATGAAAGCAAGGTTGACCAAGGGGTGCTGGATCAAATCGATGTTGTAAAGGGATCGTTTTCGACAAACGGGCAGTTTCAGGTTGTGATCGGCCAGGGAACAGTCAACAAAGTATATGCGGAACTGGTCAAGGAAACGGGGATTGGCGAGTCAACAAAGGACGATGTGAAGAAGGCCTCAGAAAAAAATATGAATCCTTTGCAGCGTGCTGTGAAAACGCTTGCAGATATCTTTATTCCGATTTTGCCGGCGATTGTCACGGCGGGTCTCTTAATGGGAATCAACAATATCTTAACGGCGCAGGGGATTTTCTTCAGTACAAAATCGATTGTGCAGGTGTACCCGCAGTGGGCGGATCTTGCCAATATGATCAATTTAATCGCAGGCACGGCCTTTACGTTCCTGCCAGCGCTGATCGGCTGGTCGGCGGTGAAGCGGTTTGGCGGCAATCCGCTCCTCGGCATTGTGCTCGGCGTTATGCTCGTGCATCCTGATTTACTGAATGCGTGGGGCTATGGCGCCGCGGAACAAAGCGGAGAGATCCCCGTATGGAATCTTTTCGGCCTTGAGGTGCAGAAGGTCGGCTACCAAGGGCAGGTGCTCCCGATTTTGCTCGCTTCGTATTTGCTTGCCAAGATTGAATTGTTTTTGACGAAACGGACGCCCGAGGGAATACAGCTTTTAGTCGTCGCGCCGATTACCCTGCTCGTGACGGGTTTTGCGTCCTTTATCATTATCGGTCCGGTCACATTTGCGATCGGGAATGTGTTAACTTCGGGGCTTATCTCGGTGTTCGGCTCATTTGCCGTGCTGGGCGGGCTGCTGTACGGCGGCTTATACTCAGCGCTGGTGATTACCGGAATGCATCATACGTTTTTGGCAGTTGATCTGCAGCTGATCGGCTCTAAGCTCGGAGGCACATTTTTATGGCCGATGCTGGCGCTTTCAAATATCGCCCAAGGATCAGCGGCGCTGGCGATGATGTTTATCGTAAAGGATGAGAAACAAAAAGGTCTTTCCTTAACATCAGGCATTTCCGCTTATCTGGGCATTACAGAGCCTGCCATATTCGGGGTGAACCTTCGCTACAAATTTCCGTTTATCATTGCGATGATCAGCTCAGGGCTGGCCGGGATGTATATCTCATCTCAAGGCGTTTTGGCTAGCTCCGTCGGTGTTGGCGGCGTGCCCGGCATTTTCTCGATTATGAGCCAGTACTGGGGTGCATTCGCAATCGGAATGGCGATTGTCTTGATTGTTCCGTTTGCCGGAACATACGCTTATGCGCGACTGAAACGTAAATAACAAAGGGGAGCGGGACGTGTTTTTGACGGTCCCTTTTTCCCATTTTCATTAAAAAAGACGGTGGTGGAGACAGATGAAAACAGAACAAACACCATGGTGGAAAAAAGCCGTGGTTTATCAAATTTATCCGAAAAGCTTTAAAGATACGACGGGAAACGGCATTGGCGATTTGAATGGAATTATTGAAAAGCTTGATTACTTAAAAACGCTTCAGGTTGATGTTCTTTGGCTAACGCCGATTTACGACTCGCCGCAGCATGATAATGGGTATGATATTCGGGATTACTTCACGATTTATCAAGAGTACGGCACAATGGAAGATTTTGAACGCTTATTAGCTGAAGCGCACAAAAGAGGCTTAAAAGTCGTCATGGATCTTGTGGTCAATCATACGTCAACTGAGCACAAATGGTTTAGAGAGGCGATTTCTTCAAAAGACAGCCCATACCGTGATTTTTATATATGGAAAAACCCGAACGAAGACGGCACAGCCCCGACAAACTGGGAATCGAAATTCGGCGGCTCGGCATGGAAGCTTGACGAAGCTTCAGGCCAATATTATCTGCACCTGTTTGATGTCACACAGGCTGATTTGAATTGGGAAAATGAAGAGGTCAGAAAGCATGTCTATGAGATGATGCATTTTTGGTTTGAAAAAGGAATTGATGGCTTCAGGCTTGATGTCATTAATCTGATTTCAAAAGACCAGCGCTTTCCGAATGCGGAAGACGGCGATGATGGCCGTACCTTTTACACTGACGGGCCGCGGGTGCATGAATTTCTGCATGAAATGAACGAAAAGGTGTTTTCACATTATGACAGCATGACGGTCGGTGAGATGTCTTCAACAACTGTAGATCATTGCATCCGTTATACAAATCCGGGCAACGAAGAGCTTGATATGACGTTTAACTTCCATCATCTCAAGGTCGATTATCCAAACGGAGAAAAATGGGCCTTGGCTCCGTTCGATTTTCTGAAGCTGAAGGAGATCTTATCCGTGTGGCAGACGGAGATGCAGGCGGGAGGGGGCTGGAACGCTTTGTTCTGGTGCAATCACGATCAGCCGCGCATTGTATCGAGATATGGAAATGACGGTCCATATCGGGTGAAATCAGCAAAAATGCTTGCGACGGCCATTCATATGATGCAGGGCACGCCTTATATTTATCAGGGTGAAGAGCTCGGCATGACCAATCCGAAGTTTACCGGCATCAGCTCCTATCGGGATGTCGAGTCGCTGAACATGTATCACGCCTTCAAGAAAAAAGGCATGGCGGAGAAAGAGATTTTAGCCATTTTACAGGAAAAATCCCGTGACAATTCCAGAACACCCGTCCAGTGGGATGATACGCCGAATGCCGGATTTACAACAGGCACGCCATGGATACCGGCCGCCGGCAATTACCGGGAGATCAATGCCGAGGCGGCGCTGAAGGACAAACACTCGGTCTTTTATCACTACCGGAAGCTGATCCAGATCCGAAAAACCTATGACATTGTCACAGAGGGAACGTATGAATTGATCGCAAAGGATGATCCGAACGTTTTTGCGTATATGAGACATGGCGAAAATGAGAAGCTGCTCATCATCAATAATTTTTACGGGACGGAGGCAGCCTTTACACTGCCGGACACGCTGAAGCCCGGCGAGTGGAAGGCAGAGGTGCTTCTGACAAACGATGAAGAGAGAGAAGAACTGAAGAATATGACGCTCCGCCCGTATGAGTCCATTGTTTATCATTTAACAAAACCGTGCTAAACTAAGCTGGGTGGTCATAAATGAAGGTGAATAAATTTATCACAATCTATAAAGACATCGCACAGCAAATTGAAGACGGCCGATGGAAGGCGGAGGAGATTCTTCCGTCTGAACATGAATTGACCGCACAGTACGGCACATCAAGAGAAACGGTTCGAAAGGCGCTTCACATGCTGGCTCAAAATGGATATATCCAGAAAATCAGGGGGAAAGGCTCCGTGATTCTCAACCGTGAAAAAATGCAGTTTCCGGTCTCTGGGCTTGTCAGCTTCAAGGAACTGGCGCAAACTTTGGGAAAAGAAACGAAAACAGCCGTTCACAAATTCGGGCTGGTGCCCCCGTCAGATCTGATCCAAAAACAGCTTCGGGCACAGCCGGATGATGACATATGGGAAGTGATCAGGTCAAGAAAGATTGACGGGGAGCATGTCATTTTGGACAAGGACTACTTTTTCAGAAAGCATGTGCCTCACCTGACGAAAGAAATTTGCGAAAACTCCATTTATGAATATATTGAAGGAGAGCTTGGTCTTTCGATCAGTTACGCGCAGAAAGAAATTGTGGCTGAGCCGTGTACGGATGAGGACAGGGAATTGCTTGATTTACGAGGCTATGACCATATGGTGGTTGTGAGAAACTATGTCTTTTTAGAGGATACAAGTCTCTTTCAATATACGGAAAGCAGACACCGTCTGGACAAATTCAGGTTTGTCGATTTTGCGCGACGGGGAAAATAAAGAGCGCCTGCCTGCGGCAGAGCGCTTTTTGTTTGGTATCAAAATTGATACTATCCAACAAAAATGTGCGTACTTTTACTTTTTATCATAATGGCTACAATAGAGATGAGAGTAACCTAAAGGAGAGGTGTTTAACATGACAGAACTAAAGAAACAAATTCTGGATGCATACAATTTCAGGCATGCGACTAAGGAATTTGACCCGAATAAAAAAGTGTCAGACAGCGATTTTGAATTTATTTTAGAAACAGGAAGACTGTCTCCGAGCTCACTCGGCCTTGAGCCTTGGAAATTTGTCGTCGTCCAAAATCCGGAATTCCGTGAGAAGCTTCGTGAATACACATGGGGCGCGCAAAAGCAGCTGCCGACCGCAAGCCATTTCGTCCTGATTCTTGCGCGTACAGCTAAGGATATCAAATATAATGCGGACTACATCAAACGTCATTTAAAAGAAGTAAAACAAATGCCTCAAGACGTGTACGAAGGCTATTTAAGCAAAACAGAAGAATTCCAGAAAAACGATTTGCATTTGCTTGAAAGTGACAGAACATTGTTTGACTGGGCATCAAAACAAACCTATATCGCGCTTGGCAACATGATGACTGCCGCTGCGCAAATCGGTGTTGATTCCTGCCCGATCGAAGGCTTCCAGTACGATCACATTCACCGTATTCTTGAAGAAGAAGGCCTTCTGGAAAACGGAAGCTTTGATATATCTGTGATGGTGGCATTCGGCTACCGAGTGAGAGACCCTCGTCCGAAAACAAGATCTGCTGTTGAAGATGTTGTGAAGTGGGTATAAAAACGAAAGCTGCTCGATAACGAGCAGCTTTTTTTATGCTTCATTCGCTCTGTTCTGTTTTCTTCGCTGATGCAAATATAATGCTGTTCCGAGTGCGCTGATCAGAAATCCGGCCAGCAGGATGGAATACATGGAGGTGGCTGTGTCAGGAAGCAAGCCGCCAGCCGGTCCATCGGTTCCCGATCCGCCCGATCCATTTGTTGGTTCAGTGCCGGGAGGTGTTTGATCGCCGCCTTTGCCATCATTCGGCTGCTTTCCGCCTGGATTGTCGGACCCTCCGCCATTCTTGCCGTCGTCATCGCCGCCTGTCGGCTGATCGGACGGGAACGCCGGCGGTTTATCGTGAGCACCGGAATTTAAGATCGTGTATTCGCTGAAGTGGTTTGTGTATCCTGTTACAATATCATCGTCAACTGATCCCTTTTCTGTCTTTGTAAAAGTTTTCTTTTTCCGGTCGACATGGTAAATGGCAGGGTTGTGAGCTTCTTCAATATCAAACATCCGAAGCGATAGCTCAACCGGTTCCTTGAATGATTTCACTTCTTTTCCTTTTTGCTTCACTGTAAAGTCATATACATTTGATAGGGAGACGTTTAATTCTCCCTTAGATTTGATTCCGATTTCAGTGTTCGCGGTTTTGATGTTCGCCATTGGAAGCTTCATGCTGTACCAGTAGTTGAACACCGTCAGGGAAGGATCTAATTCTCTATCCTTCAATAGCTTGACCTGGTCTTTTTTCATTTTTAGATTGATTGGTTTCTCTTGTGATCCTTCAGACGTTTCATAATAGACAAACGGCTTGTTGGCGTTTTTGGCATAAATCGCAAATTTGTCTTCATCGAGTGTCCAGCTGCCATCCTTCTGCTTTGTCGGCAGGAATACTTCTTTGATCCGTCCTTCCATTTTAGGAGAGACCTTGTCACCAAGCTTTTTCAGCTGCTCGGTGAAAATCTCATAATCTACGTAGCCGAGGTCTTCACCATGAGAAGCTTCCGTAAAGACAGAGTATCCGTCTCCACCGCCGCCGACAAAATTATTTGTTGCGACGCGGTAGGTATCATCTGTATTCAGATCAACTTTGTCTCCGTTAGGCGATTCGATTTTCACGTCTAAAACACGGTGTCCAGGTTCGTTGTTTAATGTAAAGGTATATTCAATTCCAGCCACCTGAGGGAAGGCCCCGCCTCCGTTCTCCACATTGCTTAAGCCTTGTTCAAGAGCTTCTTTGATTTGTTTTCCGGTCAAATCAGCCACGTAAAGCGTGTTGCCGAACGGCATTACGTTCAGTACTTCGCCAAGTGTGATCTTGCCTTTGTCAATGCCGGCTCTGATGCCGCCGCCATTTGTAATCGCAATGTTGGCGCCGGATGCTTCTTTCGCTTTTGCAAGCATGCTGTCCGCGATGAAGTTTCCGAGATTGGTTTCCTTCGTGCGCACATGCTCACGCTGGCCGTCAAGGGCTACATCCGTGTAGCCGACTTTTTCATTTTTGACGTCCTCTAATTCTTTTTTGAACTGATCGAGCTCTTCTTTTGCTTCCGTGTTTTCTTCAGTATTCTCATCAATCGGCAGTGCGCTTAGATTTGATTTGTCTGTTTGAACGACGCCGTCATCATCAAATGAGACATCGACACGTCCTAAGAATTGGCCGTATTCTTTTGCCTGCGCCACGATAGTCGGTTCGTCGTTTTCCACGACCTCCATTTTGTCCACGAGAGTGTGGGTGTGTCCGCCGATGATCAAGTCAATGCCTTTCACTTTTTTGGCTAGCTCAAGATCGCGGTTATGCCCAATGTGGGTGAGCGCGATAATTTTGTTTACTTTTTCTTCTTCCTGAATCGTTTTCACGGTGTTCTGCGCAGTTTTAAATGCGTCGTTAAATACAATGCTTTTGCCCGGGCTTGATGTTGTGGCTGTGTCTTCTGTTGTCAGTCCGAACACGGCCACTTTCTCGCCGTCAACGTCTAACAGAATGTACGGATGGATGCCCGGCTCTTTCTTTTCTCCCGCAGTAAAGGTCTGCGGCTTTTTGACATATGATTTTAGCTTAGGTTCATTTGATACATCCACATTCGCGCTGACGATTGGGAAATCAGGCGCTTCAAAGTGATAGCGATTCGCCGGATCGACAGTTGTGCTGTTCCCGCTGAGAAAATCAGAAAGCACAGACGGACCTTTATCAAATTCGTGGTTTCCGAAGGTCATGGCGTCATAACCCATCATGTTCATCAGTTTCAGGTCGGCTAAACCGTTCCATTTCGTGAAATACAGGTCGCCGGAAAACACATCTCCCGCGTCAAGCAGGATGTTGTGGTCTGTTTCGTTTCTTACTTCGCTGATTTTCGTCATTCGTCTGGCTGCGTCATCAAGGTGCGCATGCGTATCATTTGTATGCATGACGGTAAGATCCCATAATCCGCCTTCAGGAGGATCGGTATCTGAACCGTCGTCAAATTGAAGCTTGTACACGCCATAGCCTTCATTTGAAGAATGTCTCACATAAGCGACATCATCGGCTTTGTCCGCAAAAGGCTTGGCTAAAAGCGAAGATTCAAACGTCAAATTCGTGCCGGAAACCGGTGCAATCGACCAGTTGTTATCGGCTTTTGGATTTAATGTTTTCTGTTCAATAATGTAATCCATCAGTACCTGTCTGTTTTCAACTGCGGAGCCGTGGACAATCTTATCACTCGTCAGATGAGGGAAACCGCCGCCGCCGGAGGCCCGGTAATTATTCGTGACTACGAGAAATTCCTGGCTCGGGCTGATCGGTTTGCCTTCATAGGAAAGGTTGATGATCCGGCTTGAATCCGCGTTAATCACTTTTCCGTTTTCGTTGTATTTAGCCGGTTTTGTGACATCGACCTGATAGGTAACGCCGTCAATCACGTCAAAGTTGTAGGAGCGGAAATTCTCATTCAGCAAGGCTTGATCGCCGCCTTTTGACGGATCGATTTGATTAAATTGGCCCGCTGACATGTCGAGCCAGTCCTTCACCTCGCTGCCGGTCAGTTTCACGATCTGGAGGGTATTATCGTACAGATACAAGTCACCGACGTTTTTAATCGCAAGATCCCCGGCCGGAATGTTTGTATAGTAATTGGCTCCGTTTCTGCCGCCGGCTTTAAACGGCGCGCCTGCTGACAAAATCGGAAGATCTTTATACTCGGTATCCTTCATTTCGTTTTCCGCGTACCATTTTTGCGCATCTGTCACAATTTGAATAGAAGGGTCGTCCTTGACTTGTGCAAAGAAGCTGTTAATGTCGGCTTCTGTTTTTCCGACAGGCTTTCTGACATATTCCAGCGTGTTTTGATGTGTTTGCTGAATGGCTTTTGTGACGGCTTCGTTTCTGGATGTGACGCTGCCGGAAATTGATTCGATGCTGCCCTTGGAATCTGCGACCTTCCACGAGCCGTCTGTTTTTTCAAGCTTGAGGTCAATGACGCCTAAGTATTTGCCCCAGCTGCTTGGCATGACGACCGGAATGCCGTTAATGGTTCCTTTTTCAACATCAAACTGAGCGGCACCCGCATATTCTGCGGAAGGGAAGAGTCCGTGCTGATGGCCCGAGACAATCGCATCAATGCCCTTTGTTTTCGTGGCCAGGTCAAAAACAGCGTTTTCTGCACCTGACGATTGCGCCTGCTTTTCAATACCAGTGTGGGCAAGGGCAATAATGAAATCCGCGCCTTCTGCCTTCATTTTCGGAATCGTTTCATTGGCAGATTCGACGATATCCTGCACCTGAACCTGTCCTTCGAGATTCTTTTTGTCCCAGGTCATGATTTGCGGCGGGACAAAGCCTATGTAGCCTACTTTGATCTTCTGTTCGTTTCCGTTTTCATCTGTGACTGTTTTCTCGTTAATTACATACGGCGTATAACGGTGTTCACCGCCAGTTGTTTTAACATTGGCGTTTACAATCGGGAAATCGGCTCCTTTTATCGTACCGTCAAGAAAGTCGAGCCCGTAATTGAATTCATGATTGCCAAGTGTTCCTGCGTCATACTTCAGCGCGTTCATGACGCTGATAATCGGGTGGGTTTTTGCACCGGAGATAATGTTGTCTTTTTCGTATTTCACTGCGTATTCGCCCAGCGGATTGCCTTGAATCAAGTCACCGTTATCCACGAGCAGGGTGTTTGGGTTCTCCTGGCGGTGCTTTTGGATCAGCTGTGCCGTTCTGGCAAGCCCGAATTCTGTCGTTTCTTTGTCGCTGTAGTAGTCGTAATCCATCATGTTGGCATGAATATCAGTTGTAGCCAAAATACTGAGATTCACTTGAGGAGCCATGTTTTCTTCTGCATGAACGGGCGGTGTTGGGAGGATTAGGCTAAGTATCATAATTGGGGGCAGCAGAATACGGAGAATGTTACTGACGTCTTTTCGTCTTTTCTGTATTCTCACCAGTTCTCCACCTTTCAACGAAATTTGTGTTACTGGTTCTATTGTAAGAATATTTTGTAAGCATTTGTAGATGTTTCTTTATGATTATTGTAAAAGGGAGAAAAATAAGTATTATGTATCATCTTTGGGTGATGTGAATTGGGTCATTATGCTTATCGTTTGTCAGCTCTGCAAAATGTTTATTATATTGTGGCTGGGGTAGAGTGTTTTATGTAGACATATTAAGGGGGAGGTTATCAATCATGGGTAAAAAAATCGCAGTTGTGCTGACAGATTATTTCGAAGACAGCGAGTATACTGAACCAGCAAAAGCATTTAAAGAAGCGGGGCATGAGCTGACCGTTATTGAAAATGAAAAAGGGAAAACCGTAAAAGGCAAGCAGGGAAATGCGCAAGTCACAGTCGATGCGTCTATTGATGACGTAAACCCTTCCGACTTTGACGCGCTTTTAATTCCGGGAGGTTTTTCACCTGACCAGCTTCGTGCCGATGAGCGTTTCGTCCAGTTTACAAAAGCGTTTATGACGGACAAAAAGCCGGTATTTGCGATTTGTCACGGCCCGCAGCTGCTGATTACTGCTAAAGCGCTGGAAGGCAGAAAAGCGACAGGCTATACGTCCATTCGTGTAGATATGGAATACGCTGGGGCCGATGTCGTTGACCAGGAAGTCGTGGTTTGCCAAAATCAATTGGTCACCAGCCGCACGCCGGATGACATTCCTGCATTTAACCGCGAATCTTTGGCACTGCTTGAAAAATAACAAAAACGGACGCCCTGCGGGGACGTCCGTTTTTTCATGATAGCTTGGAACCTGCGGTCAGTTTATTGTATCTGTAATACAAAAAGGCAGCAGCTGCTGTTCCGATGACGGCAATGCCGAAGTCGAACATAAAGATATGGGCTATGCCTCCCGCTTTTGCGATGAGCCCGGTGGCAATCGGCAGCAGAATCGACGCAATACTTGAAGCTGTCGCAACAATTCCGGTGACAGTGCCTTTGCGGTTCCAGAAAAGCTCTGTCATTAATGTAACGGTAATTTGAAACACACCCGCGGTTGAAAATCCTAAGAAAAAGGCTGTGATGTCCAGTACAACTGGGACGTGAACTGTCAGCATAACGGCAAGCGTACATAAGGTAATAACGGGGTACAGCAGCGTAATCATCACCGGTTTTACCCATCTGTTCAGCAGAAGGGCTAATAATAAAACAGATACCAAAGCGCCTATACTATAGTAGCTCAGCAATTGTACGGAAGCTGATTCAGCTAACCCTGCAGCCTTTTGGGCGAAGCTTGGAAGCCAGATTTGAGAGACTGTGAATAAAGCGGTTGATGTAAAACCAATGATAATCAGCGCGGCGCCTTCTTTCTTCATGTCGGGTTCAGATAAGAAAGCAGGAGATCCCTGTTGCCCGGTGCTGATGGGTTGTTTCTGTTTTTTTGGCAGCGAAACCGCTGATAAGCAAAGGATGTTCAGCACATAGACAGCTGCCGGCAAATAAAATGCATATCCGTAGAATAGGCTATGGTCTGCCAAAACTGTAATCAGGAGCGGCAAAAGAGCGGCCCCGAGAGACATAAAAGCTTTTACCAAGACATTCGCCGAGCTGGGAGCAGTTGGGAAGAGCTCCGTTAAAGCCGGATATGTTCCTGCGTCCATGGCCGAATTTGCGACTCCGGCTAATAAAGCAAACACAAACGCAAGTTCATAACTCGGTGATAATGGAATACCGATTAAAAAGACAGCCATCATTCCGGCGGAAGCCACAATGAGCGGTTTTCTGCCTATTTTATCTGATAAAACGCCAGATATTCCGTATGTCAGCAGCTTGCCGAATCCGATAGCCGCAATCACATAACTGATGCCTGTCGGGTCGGTATTCCACTGCTTCGTTAAGGAGGACATGTTAGATGCGAGAATGATATTGACCATTCCGAGCAAGAAGTAGTTGATGTACATTCCGGATGCTGTTTTGACGTATTTCGTTTTCATTCTAGTACTCCTTCAAAATCTTATTCGGCCATTTGCTGTATTCGCCGGTCTCAGGAAGCCCGGCGCCTTGCTGCCGCGTCTTTCCGGCTCCCTAATAAACGAAAGCAAAAAGAATCATCTTCATCAATAAGAAAAAAGGCTTGCCGGATGCCGGCAAGCCCCATTATTTTCGAAGTGATGCAAGTTCTTGAGCGATCGCCTGCATTTCGCTCGGGCTGAATGCTTCTTTTTTCATCACCATTTTATGAAGGTAGGTGAGGTCCTCTATTTTTTCGTCGCTGAAGTCTTCTGCTTTGATAACCCCGACATTCAGCATGTTCAGTTTTTGTGAAATCTCTTCAATCATTTGAGTTAATGTTTCTGTATTTTGGCTGGACAAATGATTACATCCTTTCTTTCGCGTCATTTGGTATGTTTTATTCTAACAGAATTCCATCAGAAAAAAACCCTATTCTCATTTCGTCCATTTATTTCAAAAAAGTGGTGACATCAGTTGAAAAGTGATTGAACATCCTACTAAGATAGCGGTAAAGGTTTCTTTTTAGAGAAATATGGGCAAAGAATAGGGAGGTTGCACAACATGATCAGCGTATTATTTGTTTGCTTGGGAAACATTTGCCGGTCTCCAATGGCGGAAGCGATATTTCGGGACTTGGCAGCAACAAAAGGATTAGAGGGGAAAATCAGAACAGACTCAGCCGGCATCGGCGGCTGGCACATCGGCAATCCTCCGCATGAAGGAACGCAGGAGATATTGCGCAGAGAAGGAATCAGCTTTGAAGGCATGCTGGCGCGCCAGGTGCGCGAACAGGATTTAACCGATTTTGATTACATCATTGCGATGGATGCAGAAAATATCGGAAGCCTGAGAAGCATGGCGGGTTTTAAAAAAGCCGCACAGATCAAGAGGCTGCTTGACTACGTTGATGATTCAGATCTCGCGGACGTTCCCGATCCTTACTACACTGGGAACTTTGACGAGGTCTATCAATTGATCAGATCAGGCTGTGAGCATCTGCTTGCATCCATTCAAGAAGAAAAACAATTGTGAGGGAAAGGAGAGTTCATCATGAACAATGAACGCTGGTTGCTGAAAGGTGTCATTCTCGGAGCTGCGGCAGGTGCGGCGCTATCCTTGCTCCATAAGCCGACGAGACAGGCCTGCGGCATGAGATGGATGACGTGCAAGCATAAAATGTCTCTGTACAAAAACAATCCTGAACTATTGAAAAACAATGTCATGACAAAAATTGATGAAGCAAAACAGCTGGCCCAGACGCTGTCAGATGAAGTCGGCTTCGTTAATCAGCAAGTCAAAGAGCTGAAGAAAACAACGCCGAAAGTGATGGAGCTGGTACAGGAAACAAAGGAACATTTTACAAAAGATAAATGATCAAACATTCGAGGTGAGACGACATGAACTTTCTGAAAGAGCTGTTCGGCAGATACACCCTTCATGAGGGGCAAAGCAAATCTGCGGAGCTGGCGTATTTTTTTCTGTTATCGCTGTTTCCGTTTTTGATTTTTATGCTGACGCTCACCGCGTATCTTCCGATTTCTACAGATGACGTGCTGGGGGTTGTAAAACAATACGCTCCCGGAAGTGCGATGTCCCTCGTTGAATCCATTACCCACCAAACATTAAATGACCGAAACGGCGGATTGCTGTCATTCGGGATCATCGCGGCGTTATGGTCTGCGTCTAATGGAATGAATGCCATCGTCAGATCGTTAAACCACGCGTATGAAGTGGAAGAAAACCGCTCTTTTATCATTGTACGTCTAACCTCAATTTTTCTGACGATCGCCATGGTGTTTACCATTTTAGTTGCCTTGCTTCTGCCGGTATTCGGCCGGCAGATCGGAATGCTTGCTGCGGACTTTGTCGGCGCTTCGGACCTGTTTTTATCCATCTGGACTGCGATCCGCTGGGGAGTCAGTCCGCTTGTGCTGCTGATTGTTTTTTCCGCTTTGTACGTTATCGCGCCTAACAAAAAGCTGTCGCTTCGCTTTGTAATGCCGGGTGCGCTGTTTGCGGCCATCGGCTGGATTGTCGTCAGCACCCTGTTTTCGTTTTACGTCAGTACATTTGCGAACTATAGCGCCACATACGGAAGCATTGGGGGGATCATCGTCCTGATGATCTGGTTTTACTTAAGCGGGATTTTAATTATTTTAGGGGGAGAAATCAACGCGCTTTTACATAAACGTAAAAAGCTTCCTGATGAAAATCCCTACAATTAGCGCACCCTATAAAGGAACTTCAGTTCAAAAATGATCCGGGGGGCAAAACGTGATGACAAAGCATACGAAAAAAGGCGGAAGCCATAACAAACAGAACTCAAAGAGCAAATCGAGTCATAAAACAAGCGGAAGTGCCAACGGACAAAACGGCTATCATTAGAACAAAAGCCTCCTGACTTTGTGTCAGGAGGCTTTTTCTTATGAAGAGGAAGAATAGGTCTCAGCAGCTGGCCAGATTTTCGGTTTGCCTAAAGCGATAGCGAGCCAGACAGCGGCCAGAATGAGGGTAATCAAATAAAACAAGTTAGCGCTTTCGAAGGTCTGCATATACCAGCCGCCTGCAATCGGCCCGAAAATGCTGCCGAGACTGAATGAAATGCCGCAAAGCAAATTCCCCGCCGGAAGCAGGTGGGACGGAAGAAGGTCTGTCATAAAGCTGATGCCGAGTGTAAAGGTTGACCCGACTGCCATGCCCGCAATAAAGAAGCAGCAGCCGATCACGTAAGGAAAAGGGAACACGCCTGCGATGAGAAAGCAAAAGGCCCCCGTCAGCAAAATCACAAGCAGCACATTCCGTCTTCCGTATTTATCGCTGAGAATGCCGAGCGGGAATTGAAAAATAATGCTTCCGATCGCAAATGCAGGAAGAATCAAAGCGACGGCGTCCACAGATAAACCCAGACGCAGCGCATACACAGGAAAGCTGCCGTTTAATGCAGTCTCCAGAAATCCGTACCCGAACGTAGGCATAAACGCCACCCATGCAAACAGCATAGCCTGGTAAAAGCGTCTGAAACTATTGTCTGATTTGGTTTCGTGAGGGCTGGTTTCCGGGTATGCATTTTGTAGCAAGAAAACAAAAAGCCACGCAAGCAAACTGATGCAGCCTGACACGATAAAAGGCAGTGCCGGACTCAGCTTAACAAACGGGACCATAAACGGGCCCGCAGCAAAACCAAGGCCAAAGGAGAGTCCGTAAATGGAAAGATTTCTCCCGCGGTTTTGCTTTGACGACATGGAGGTCACCCACGTTTGCGTAGAAAAGTGAAGCATATGGTCGCCGATCCCGATGAAAAGACGAAGCAGGAACCACATCCAAACCGACTGAAGCCAAATGAACCCGAACAAGCTTAAAATGACGATGCTTCCGCCAATGACGATCAGCGGTTTGAAACCCAGTTTTCTAAGCGGGGCCTCCATAAACGGAGAAGCCAATAGCACTCCGATGTAGAGTCCAGTCGCATGCAGGCCGTTAATCGCCGCTGATTCACCATTTGTTTCAAAGATAATCGAGATGACGGGCAGCAGCATGCCTTGTGAAAAACCGGATATGGAAACGAGCAAAACCAGAATAAAAAAATGCATTCGTGACATCGTGTCTGTTCTCCTTTGTGAGATCTATGTTGATCGTACACCGATTTCCAAAAGCAGGCAACCTGAAAAAAGCCTATATCGCGCGCAAACATTTGACCTCGTGTAATCATGATGATTTTTGTGAAGAATAAAAATAAAACAAGTCATACAAAAGGAGTCAATTCACTATGAATCGTATCTTTTTTATATTAGTGGCGGCTGGTGTTCCGCTTTCTGTTATCGGCAGTTTGATGCATTGGCCTTCTGCCATTCTCTTTGCAGTCTATTGTGTAACAATTATTGCTCTGGCAAGCTATATGGGAAGAGCGACAGAATCGCTGTCCATTATTGCCGGGCCGCGGATCGGCGGTCTGTTGAACGCCACCTTCGGGAATGCGGTTGAGCTGATTATTTCGCTATTTGCGTTAAAGGAAGGCCTTACAGGAATCGTGCTTGCCTCTTTAACAGGTTCAGTGCTGGGAAATCTCCTGCTGGTTGCGGGCTTATCGTTTTTTGTCGGCGGTTTAAAATACAAGCGGCAGGAGTTTAATATCCATGATGCACGCCATAATTCAGGGCTTTTGATTTTCGCCATTATTGTGGCTTTCGTAATTCCTGAGGTGTTTTCGGTTGGAATGGGGGATACAAGCAAGCTTAATTTAAGCATCGGGATCAGCATCATTTTGATTCTGTTATATGTGGCGGCTCTGTACTTTAAGCTTGTCACGCACCGCGGTGTATATCAGCCGAACAATGCTGTCCAGCCTGAGGAAGAGGAGCAGCCGGAATGGTCAGGGAAGGTTGCCACGATTGTTTTGTTTGCAGCAACAATTGTCGTGGCGTACATATCCGAAAACCTGGTGCACACATTCCACTCGGTTGCTGAACAGTTCGGCTGGAGCGAGCTGTTTATCGGGGTCATCATCGTTGCGATTGTCGGTAATGCGGCGGAACACGCGTCAGCCATCATTATGGCCTATAAAAATAAAATGGATATTGCAGTTGAAATTGCAGTCGGTTCGACGCTGCAGATTGCTATGTTTGTCGCACCGGTTCTTGTGATCTGTTCCATCTTTTTCCCGGTAAGCATGCCGCTTGTGTTTACACTGCCGGAGCTTGTCGCGATGGTGTCTTCCGTTCTCTTGATGATTGCCATTTCGAATGATGGTGATTCCAACTGGTTTGAAGGTGCCACGCTGCTAGCGGCTTATGTCATTATGGCAATCGGCTTTTTCCTTCTTTAACCTGAAAAAATGATGGATAACAACAAAGCGGGATGAAAAGACTAAGGGAAAATGCGATAGAAAGAGTGATATGATGAAAAAGCTATTTCATTCCACACTTATTGTGTTGTTATTCTTTAGTTTTTTCGGCGTTCAGCCCATCCACGCGAAGAAGCAGTTTAAGGTGCCAAATTCTGTAGCAAGCATTTCGAAAGAAAACACGTATCCGAATGCTTCACAGGATCAGCCGATGCTTCAGCCGAGCAAGCTGGCTAAGGAACTGCTGAGTTCATCAGAGGTACAGATCGAAAATCCGCACCTTATCAAAATGCTGAACGAGTCTACGGTCTCTGGCACACCGCTTGCGGTCGGCTACCGGGCCACAATATTTCTCGGGAAATGGGCGCTTGGATATGAATCGAATGAAACAGTCGCCAACTGGGAATATAAAAAAATCAATACAAACCGCGCGGATAACCGCGGCGGAAAACAAACGGCTGAAATGCATTATGCCCAAGAGCAGCAATATAGAGTAACGGGCGGCCTGACAGCAAAAGTTCCAAACACGGAAGATGTCAAAAGCATGATGATGCTGAAGGCGATGAAAAAAACAAATCTTCCGCTTGCATTTGAAACGGTCATCGGAGCGGGAACAAAACGAGACCAAATTTATAAAGTCGCTCCGAAAAAACTCGGTTATTTAAACGCATATGCTCCGGCTGTGAATGAAAAAGGGAAAGTGACTTACGGAGAAGTCTATTTAGTGCTCAAAGGCAATAAACGAAAACTTGTTGTGAAAAATGTCACGTCACAGGGAATCGGCGCGTGGATTCCGGTTCAAGACCATGTCACGTTTAGCTTCCAGCTTTCCTCACAGCCAAGATAAATAAAAAACTGATTCCTATAATGGAATCAGTTTTTTTATTGGGTTCTTTCAATTCTTACAGCTTCCTCAAGCATTTGCACATTGTTTTGGTACAGCTGGCGAACGAGAACCCGTCTGGCGGCAAGGCTGGCACTGAAATAATCTTCATCCCGGACCATGCCCTTTACGGTAAATTCAACCCCGCGGTTGATTTTATTCAAAGCGGTGATGCCGTGTATTTGAAAAGGCTCTGTCGGGTTTCCGAATTCATCCCGCTTCAGTGAATCGCGAAGCTCTTCATTCAGCATGTCGCACGCTTCCTCCAGCACACTGTATACTCGATCTGGATCTTCTTTAAAGCTGATGAGAAAAGATTCGGTAATCCGCATAAAATCAATATTATAATTTTCTATTTGTCTGACCTCGCCGTTGCTGATGGTGAGAAGCTTTCCGCTCCATTCACGGATTTGCAGCGAGCGCAGGCCGATTTCTTCGACGGTGCCGTTAAATAAATTGTTTACCGTCACATAATCGCCTTTATGAAGCTGGCGTTCATAAATTAAAAACACACCCGCCAGCACATCCTTAATCAGTGATTGGGCGCCAAAACCGATGACGATACCGGCTACGCCCGCCCCGGCTAAAATCTTGCCGAAATCATGCACAAATAAAGAAATAACATAAAAGATAAAACCGATCGTCGCCGTATATTGGGTGATAGAACGGACAAGGCTTTCAATGGTTTTCTCTTTTCTTTCTTCAATAAAGTCCGTCCGTTTAAAAAATAACTGCACCAATCGGTTAATGATAAAAACACCGATCCACAAAATGACGGCGACGAGGAGAATATCAACGATTTTATTCTGAAAAATCTCCGTAAGTGTTTCTTCCATCCGCATCTAACTCCTGGCTTGACGTTTTGAAAAATCTGTATCCTGGTAGTAGCTGTTTTTGACGAGAACGTTTGGTCCGAGGCACCGGACATTCGGGCAGTGGCAGTTCAGTTCTTTGGCCAGCTTTGTTTCTCTCCACTTTTGATAGGCGGAAGGCAGGCTGTCCGTCTGTATATTGCCGAGCGGCGGTGTATCGCCAAAGTCGGTCACAATAATATTCCCGTCAAAAATATTGACATTCAGGCGCGACCGGCCGTCAGGGTCATTTCTCACTGTCACGTTTTTCGCCGTGCGAAGCCGGCGAAGCAGCTCTTGATCCTCTTCATCAGGACTGCATGCGTAAAACGGCAGTGTGCCGAACAGCATCCATGTCTTTTCATCACGAATATCCAGCAAACGGTGAATCGCCTGTCTCATGTCCTTTAGGCTGAGAGATTCAAGGGCGCTCGCAAAATCACTCGGATACATCGGATGGATTTCATGACGCTGACATTTCATATCTTCTGTGATTTGGCGGTGAATATGCTCAATGTGCGGAAGTGTGCGTTTGTTCAGCATCGTTTCCGCTGATACCATCACTCCGGCATCCACTAGCTTGCGGCTGTTTTCGATCATTTTATCAAAATAGCGCGCACGCTGCTCGAAGGTCGGTTTTCTGTCCATCATAGCAAAACCGATTTCCGCAAACTCTTCAACCGTTCCCCAGTTATGAGAAATATGTAACACATCAAGATACGGAATAATCCATTCGTATCGCTCGATATCGAGAGTCAGGTTTGAATTGATTTGGGTCCGTACCCCGCGCTCGTGGGCGTATTTCAATAACGGCACGACATATTCCTTTACAGATTTTAATGAAAGCATCGGCTCTCCGCCTGTAATACTGATGGATCTGAGGCGGGGAATTTCCTCCAGCCGTTTTAACAGAAGATCTATTGGCAGAGCATTCGGGTCTTTGGGCTGCAATGTATAGCCTACAGCGCAATGCTCGCATCTCATATTGCACAGTGTCGTCGTTGTAAATTCAACGTTCGTCAGCTGCATATCTCCATACTGGTCGACATCCATATAGGCTTCCCAAGGGTCGAACTCAGGTGTAATCGGACGCAGCTTCGTGTTTTGTGTCATGACTATCTAACTCCTTTATAAATGAGGCATACTAACGCTGCCAACAGTTAATTTTAGACCTGATTTGCCAAGATCGCAAGTAGCGGGGCGATTGAAAAACGGCAAAAAATGAGCTACCATAATAAAAAATGAATGGAGGCGCAGAATGGGGAACGCAGTAAACAATAAAGATCAGCAGCTTGATTATTTAAAGAACAGACTAGACATGTTTATGAACGTCATCGATTCATTAGACCCTGAAGCAACAGACGTTGAAGATATAGACAGGCTCATCGGCATGCTGGATGACCTGGAAGCCAAATATGAACGATTTAAAAAAGACTGGGAATAAAACCGCGCATGCCGCGGTTTTTTATATTGGCATAAAGCGTCAGTATAAAACAGGGCGCCTTTCTGTAAAATAAGAAAAAATGCAGAAGGAGCGCTGGCCATGAAGTGGATGTGTGCAATATGCTGCGCCGCCGTCCTGCTTGCAGCAGGAGCAAAACAGGCAGATGCGGTACCGAATGAGCCGATTAATTGGGGCTTTAAGCGAAGCGTTAATCATCAGCCGCCAGATGCGGGAAAACAGCTGAACAGCCTGATCAAAAAATATGACGCGTTTTATTTAGGCAATACAAAAGAAAAAACAATTTATTTAACATTTGATAACGGCTACGAAAATGGCTATACGCCAAAAGTGCTTGATGTCTTAAAAAAACATCACGTGACAGGAACGTTTTTTGTCACCGGGCATTTCGTGAAGGATCAGCCCGAGCTGATCAAACGGATGTCGGATGAAGGGCATATCATCGGCAACCACTCCTTTCACCATCCGGATCTGACGACAAAAACAGCAGACCAAATTCAGGATGAGCTTGATTCAGTCAACGAGGAAGTGTATAAGATCACGGGAAAGCAGGACAACCTGTACTTACGGCCGCCGCGCGGCGTATTCAGTGAATATGTGCTGAAAGAAACAAAACGCATGGGCTATCAAACCGTTTTCTGGTCCGTCGCTTTTGTCGACTGGAAAATCAAACATCAAAAAGGGAAAAAATACGCCTACGATCACATGATCAAACAGGCGCATCCGGGTGCGATTTACCTGCTTCACACTGTCTCCAAGGACAATGCCGAAGCGCTGGACGATGCGATTACCGACCTGAAAAAACAAGGCTATACCTTTAAAAGCATTGATGACTTGATGTTTGAGAAAGAAATGAAGCTGCCGTCTTTGTAAACATGAAAGCCTCTCCGCAATAGAGAGGCTTTTACTATTTTTCTATGCATTTTATTAAAGCGGCCCAATCTAGGTTTCCAAGCCCTTTTTCAATACCGCTTTCAAAATGGCCTTTCGCCAGCTCGGCAAGAGGGAGGTTTGCAGAAACCTGCTCCGCGGCGGCGAGCGCCAGATTGGTGTCCTTCAACCCTAATGACATTTTAAAGCCCGCCGGCTCAAATGTTTGCTCAGCCATGATCGTTCCGTAATTTTGATATACGGGGGAGCCGAAAAGCGCGTTGGCGATCTCTAAAAATTGTTTTTGCTCTAATCCGTATTTCTCCATCAACAGGAATGATTCAGATAACGCCTCCAGCATGGATACGAGCAGGAAATTGATGCTGATTTTCGCTGCGTTTGCTGTTTTGCTTTCTTCGCCGACGTCAAACACTTGCTGACTCAAGCTTTCGAGCAGAGGTTTTGCTGTTTTTTTTGCTTCCGCGGGTCCTGCCGCTATAATGCGAAGCGCGGCTTTTGCGGCGGCATCCGGTCTTCCCAGCACAGGAGCCGCAAGGAAGGATTGTCCTTTTTCTGCATGGGCGGCCGCGAGTTTTTCTGAGAACTCCACACTGATCGTGCTCATCGAAATGTGAATGCCATTCTCTGATAACCCTTCAATCAATCCGTCTTTGCCGAACGTCACGTTGCTGACAGAATTGTCATCGGAAAGCATTGTCACGACAATATCAGCGGTCTCGGCCGCCTGGCGCGGCGTTTCTGCCACTTGGGCGCCCCGGGATGCGAATTCCTCCGTCTTTTCTTTCGTCCGATTGTATACTGTCAAACGATAGCCTGCTTGAAGCACGTTCCGGGCAATGGGCTGTCCCATATTGCCGAGTCCGATCACAGCGATTTTCAATATGATCACTCCCTGAACATTTTTTTCATTATATACAAAATGAACAGGATATGCTGGAAATCGGCTTACCAAAATAAAAAGAACAGCTTCACTCTGTCCTCATTTGAAGATGTTGAACCATCCTTTATGTACAAACCATATCAGCATGCCGGCCACAAGAGCGGCCATTAGGCCAAGCACGGCGAAATATCCGTATTTCCAGTGAAGCTCCGGCATGTTGTCGAAGTTCATGCCGTAAACGCCGGCGATAAACGTGAGCGGGATAAAAATCGTAGACACGATGGTCAATGTCATCATAATCGCATTCATCCTGTTCGAATTCAGTGTCACGTAGCTGTCACGCAAATCGGACGTCATGTCGCGGTTAGATTCCACAATTTCTGAAAGCTTTAATAAATGATCGTAAATATCGCTGAAGTATGCCTTTGTTTCACGCTGCTCTTTCACATGGTCAAGGCTTAAAATCCGATACAGCAAATCACGCATCGGAATAATGGTCCGCCTGAGATGCAATAGGTCAGTTCTGAGCTCAAACACCTCGCTCATCAGCGTCCCGTATGTTTTGTGGCTGCGGCTGTCTTCAATCTCATTCAGCCGGTCTTCTATTTTGTACACCAGAGGAAAATATTCATCAACAAGCTGATCCATGATCATGTAAGAAATATGCCCCGGCCCTTTTTTAAACATGTCCGGTGAAGCATATAATCGCTCCCGGACTTTGGCGATACCGGGCGTTTCGTGTAAATGAAAGGTGACGACAAATTTTTCGCCTTGAAAGATATCGACTTCCTCGGTCTCAAGTGTTTCCTGATTCAGCGCATGAAGCACGTAAAAGCGATAGCCGTCGTAATGGTCAAGCTTCGGGCGCTGCATATGCTGAAAGCAATCTTCAATCGCAAGCGGATGAAAATGAAAAAAATCTCTCAATAACGCGGTTTCCGTTTCCTCCGGGCCGTAAAAATCAACCCAGTACCACGCAATATCCGGCTGTTCAACCCGTTCGATCGGTATATTTTTCAAAAGCTGATGCTGTGTTGTGATAGCGGTAATGTTGATCATAAACAACCCTCCACCTGCCATTATATCATGCAGCCTTTTTCAGAAAAGTATACAGTGTTTTCTACCGGTTTCCAGCGGCGTGGTATACTGAACAAAAAACGGAAAAAGGGCTGATCATATGTGGAAAGAAAAAGTATCGGTCACACCGCCGTACCATTTTGACCGTGTGCTCGACAGGCTGTCGTTAGATCCTCTTAATGCAGTTGATTTGAAAGCGCGGGACATAAGAGTGCCGATCAGAAATAAGGCCGGTGACGTATGTATTGTGAAGGTGCAGGCGTTAGGCCATGCGGACGAGCCCGAGTTTCTCGTCAGCGGGGAAACAGAGCAGGAAGACATGATGAAGGAAATCAAACGGATTTTTCAATGGGAACATGATTTGCAGCATGTCCTTGATCATTTCTCAAAAACGAATCTTTCCGCGATTTTTGAAGAGCATGCAGGCACGCCGCTGGTATTAGACTACAGCGTGTACAACTGTATCATGAAATGCATTGTGCACCAGCAGCTGAATATATCTTTTGCGTACACCTTGACAGAACGGTTTGTCCATACGTTCGGCGAGCAGAAGGACGGCGTGTGGTGCTATCCGAAGCCGGAAACGATTGCGGCGCTGGATTATCAAGATCTCCGCGAGCTCCAATTCAGCATGAGAAAAGCGGAATACGCCATTGATACGTCGCGAATGATCGCCGAAGGTTCGCTCGACTTGTCAGAGCTGCCCCAACTGACAGATGAAGACATCATGAAAAAAATGATCAAAATCAGAGGCATCGGCCCATGGACGGTACAAAACGTGCTGATGTTTGGGCTCGGACGTCCCAATTTATTCCCGCTGGCCGATATTGGACTGCAAAACGCGATCAAACGCCACTTCAATTTGGACGACAAACCGGCAAAGGATGTTATGCTCGCGATGAGCAGGGAGTGGGAGCCTTATTTGAGCTATGCGTCTTTGTATTTGTGGAGAAGTATAGAATAATTCGTCTCACAATGAAGGAAATCGTGCAAACGTGTTATACTAGAAAGATGTGAAAAAACATTTCACTTTCTGCCATCTGCAGAAAGCTTCATATAGAAACGGAGAGAACAACGTGAACCAACAAAACAAAAAGGCGCCCGTCGAACTGAAAGTCGGACAGACCTTTCCGCTGACGATTAAACGTCTCGGGATTAACGGGGAAGGCGTCGGCTATTTCAAGAAAAAAGTCGTATTCGTGCCCGGCGCGCTTCCTGGTGAAGAGGTTGTCGTCCAAGCGACGAAAGTGCAGCCGAAGTTTTCGGAGGGACGGATCAAGAAGATTCGCAAGGCTTCGGAGCATCGGGTGGCACCGCCTTGCCCTGTCTACGAGCAGTGCGGCGGCTGCCAGCTTCAGCATCTTGCATACAGCCAGCAGCTTCGGGAAAAGCGCGACATTGTCATCCAGTCTCTGGAGCGCCATACGAAGTTCAAAGTCGAAAACATGGATATCAGAGAAACGGTCGGCATGGACAACCCATGGAATTACCGCAACAAAAGCCAATTCCAGATCGGACGCTCACAAAGCGGCAGCATCATTGCCGGCTTATACGGCCTTGATTCTCATGATATCGTACCGATCAAAGACTGCATCGTTCAGCATCCGGCAACCAACAAAACAACAGGCATCGTCCGCCGCATTTTAGAGGACTTCAATGTGTCTGTTTATAATGAAAGAAAACGAAAAGGCGACGTTCGCACGATAGTGACGAGAGTCGGCTTTGAAACAGGCGAAGTGCAGGTCGTGCTTGTAACAGCAAAAGAAACGCTTCCGCACAAGGAAGAAATCGTCAAAGCGATCCAAAATCGCCTGCCTGAGGTGAAATCCATTATTCAAAATGTAAACGGAGCGAAAACCTCTGTTATTTTCGGTGAGAAATCAAAACCTCTCGCCGGACATACCGTGATTCAAGAGGTGCTTGGCGACGTATCTTTTGAATTGAGCGCCCGCGCCTTCTTCCAGCTCAATCCGGAGCAAACCGTCAAGCTGTATGATGAAGTGAAAAAAGCGGCGCAGCTGACCGGGAAAGAAAAAGTCGTTGACGCGTATTGCGGCGTCGGCACCATCGGCATGTGGGTGGCCGACGGAGCGAAGGAAGTCCGCGGCATGGACGTCATCAAAGAATCGATTGACGATGCCAAGAAAAATGCCAAAAAACACGGCATGACAAACGCCACGTACGTAACAGGAACAGCCGAGCACTGGCTCCCGAAATGGACGAAAGAAGGCTTCCGCCCGGACGTCGTCATCGTTGATCCGCCAAGAACCGGCTGTGACAGCACGTTCCTGGATACGATCAAAAAAGTCAAACCGAAACGCTTTGTCTACGTTTCCTGCAATCCATCCACGCTTGCGAAGGATTTGCAGGCGCTGTCGAAAGACTATCGCGTGGAATATATTCAGCCTGTCGATATGTTTCCGCAGACAGCTCACGTTGAAGCAGTGGCGAAGCTTGTATTGAAATCGTCTCATTAAGTCCTAATCAGATCTGGATTTCGGTAGAATGAACATTGCCGATTTCCGGGTCTTTTTCATGTGCAGACCTTTGCCCTGATTGTCTTTTCGATTCTTTCTTCCTCCTTTTAATAGCAATTCTAAAATATAAGATTTTTGGAAATTCTTCAACGATTTTTGTGTTAACTTCAACTATAATTGAACTGTAGTCTGTTTAATATAGAGAGAAGGGATATTTTGGATAAAAAATCATTTTTCGTAATTGAAAAACCAAAAGGAAACATAACAAAACTACCTTATTCACCTATAAAAGAATCTCTGTTACTAAACTTAAAAACTAGGAGTGAAAAGGGAGAAATAGAATTAAGGTGTGAGTGTTCTGATAAGATAGTGCTTAAAGTTTCCAATGCAAAATCACCGTATTTATATAATTCTACCAGACAATTTAAACATTCCAAGGAATGTTGCCGACATCCTCAATTTGTGGGTTCAAGCCCATATGAAAAGGCTTGGAGCTATGATGAAGAAGAAGGGTTACATATTGTTAGAATTAAAGAATTACATCTTTCTCAGTCAGGAGATGATAAAGAGAGAAACAATAATGTTAGAAATAATGTTTTTTATCACGAAGGAACAGGGTCTAATAAAAATGTATCAACGGTTTTTGGCTTAGCCACAAGGATAAATATGATGGCGTGGGAAAGCATGGTGTTAGGCAAAAAACATAGAATTCCTAATGATAAAAATGAATTAGCTAGGCATGTTTATGGAATAGCGTCTCGAATTAGGTTATCTAGAAAAAGAAAAACATTAAACGAGATGTTTTATAAACAAGTAGGCATAAATAATGTAAAAGTGAAAAAAGAAATCTATTTTGTTTATATGTATGTAAATAGCGTAGCACTGCTTGGAGAAGATACTCTATTTGATAATACAAAAAAAGATATTCTGTATTGTAAAGATGCTTTTGGGCGAACTAATCGCTTTTATGTTGAAAAGGAGGAATATGAACAGAAGATTAAAATAGAACCGCATAGCCTTGAATATGTGGTAGCAGGTTTTGTGTATAAAGAAGACAAGTATCATAAATGTATGACTCTGAAAAACTACTGTTTAATACCAATATCTGACCGAGGTTTATATTGTGAAAGTTCTCATGAAAAAAATATATATGATCGGTTATGTGAAGATAATCTAACATTTTATAAGCCTTATTTGCCAATAGAAGGTTATGGAAGTTTTATTCCGGATGGATACATTATCGATAAAGACAAGGATATAATATTTGAGGTGTTTGGTATTACTGGCATGTCCTCATATGATGAAAGAAAAGCAGAGAAAATTGCCTTATCTCAATCTGACTCCTTTAAGAGTATGTATAAATTTCAATATTGGGAAGTAAAGTGATAAGAATGGGATTTTGAAGATTAGTATAATAAACTGTGGAAACTGATGGAAAATGAAATTACAGATTGAGTTTTAATTGAATATGAATCAATCAATGCTTAACTGCATCCTCTCTAGGGTATTACTCTAACTGATAACTTTACAATTCTTGAGGGGGTAAACCAAGGAATGTTGATGAAGCAACATTCCTTTTTGGGTTTGTGAATAATCTTTCTTCATTGTCACAAGCAGGTAAAAAATTATAACTATTGTTTGTTTGAAAAGCCCATTCCTGCTTCCGAATTGATATTGGAAGCAGTTGCTAAACTACCACTCGCATTGATTCTTTTAAAATAGATTTTTCTTTGGTGCTCTTTGCTCAATTTTTTTGCTTCTACATGTAAGTAGTTAGAATGTTGATATATTTCTTCTGAATAACATATAAGAATGAAGAAACCACACTTAATATTTTCGGTTAATAAATATACGGGTAACTGATATTTTAGACCATGCGCAAATCTATTGTGACTTCCTAATTTAATTTCAATTAAACCCCTCATATTCTTGCCTTTAGAAATATAAAAATCAACTGTACCTCGACCAGTATCCACCTCTCTGGTTATTACTAGTTCAGTATCTTTTAGGTATGTACTAGTGAAGAGATCAAATAGCACTTGGACCTCTTTTTCGCCATATTCTCCTAATTTGTTATTTATAAGGGTATGACCTTTCTTATGAATAATATAATGATTAAAATTATCGACTAATTCATTTATAAGATTATAAAATGATTCCTCTGTGTCTGCAGGAAAAACTTTAGGTTCTGTACTTGTTTGCATGTAATCCTTTAGTTCATTATACTCAGTCAAGATATCATTAGGCATTAACTCAGTATGGTAATCTAAATCAACATTATAAAGATTGTTAACTATGTATGGATTCTTCTTATAAGCCTCGAAATATTTGTGCACCTCAAGAAAATCTAAATCATCAAAGCATATTCCGATAAGGTCATTAGGCGTTTTAATAGTGTACAAGACATCAAATTCATCTTCGAAAAACATAACGTTGGGACAATACTTAATATAATTTGTAATCTCATCATTCAATAAGAATCCATCTTCGGATCCCTCGTAGACAAACAAAAGAATATTATATAGGACATATTCTTTCATTGAAGTTAATCTATGAGAATAATCATCCCTAATTTCTCTTTGGAGGCTTTTTAGAAAACCCATTGCATATTCTTCATCTTCTTGCTTATGCAAAGGAAAAACAGAAGCATAAATTTCTTCATAAGAAAGATTACTTCCTACTTCCATAAAGTGCTCAACTACAATATCAAGTAAATGATGAAGTGCGTACCTGAAGCTTTTAGATGAGTCAGCATACAAATCTAGCATATAAAAACTCCTTTTTATCTTATTATACAGAATATGTGAATGATTTATTGAAAATAATTTAATTTGCCTGTAGGCTTTTGAGAATGACATAACAGCTGTCATACAATGATTTTGTAAAACTAGGTGATATATTGAAGGTGTTAGGTGTTTCATCATATGCGTGTTAAAAACGAACAGAATTGTCTATAGTCAATTTGGACAGATTACCTTCCTTGGCTGAATTATATGATCTTTCTTCTTAAGGAGGTTTTCAGGGCTTTGTGGATTAAAAACAAAGCGTACTCATCATCCTTCATGCAGATAGCCAGTACTTAGCATTCCTATTATATGTGTTCAACTCTAACGGTTTTTGATATTAGAGAGTCATTTCCTTTACTAGATGTAATGGAAGTGATAAATGATAAAGATGGTCTTCGTTTTGACAAGTTTACTAACAAAGAAACGTTGGAGTCCTACATCCTGAAAACTAACTTTTTTTACAGTGGAAAATGCAAAAAGATCGAAAGGAGGTATTTGTAAGAAAAAGGGGTTGGTTGGGGGGATTATCAAGGAATTGTTAATGTAACTGACCAAAGATATCGAATGAATTCGAGAAAAACAATGCTGGATGGTAGTGACGGAGACTTGGACAGAGATAGGTTATCACCAGAATTGTACCGTTTCTTATTGGAAAACAAAAAGTAGAAGATTAGGTGGAAAATGTTCAATTCTGAATCAAAAAAGTGTGTAAATGGGGTTCAGAAGGAAAACTTTATTTTAACTGGAACGGTCTGATGTAGAAGTTGTATATTTTAACTGCACAGAAATCGTCTAATTAATGTAAACGATTCCTAAGTAGATCTGGATTTCGGCAGAATTAACAATACCGATTTTAGGTCTTTTCATATACAGCGTTGGCCTGCTGTCATTTATTTGATAGGAAGACAAAAACAAGTATGCAATAGTCCCCTAGCTATCGACCGGAAATTTTGGAGAGTATGCAGGTGAACCCTGGATCATGTCCCAACCCTATAACCCAAACTGCCCTTTCTTAACGTTTTATTACTAGTTTAAATGTTCAAAATTTACTATCGTTTGATAAGAAGTGCTTAAGCATGCTATAAGTGTAAAAGAAGCATGGTCAGCTTTTTAATTTTGGGATAAAGGTTTGGGTTGGTATCCCATAATGAAAGGATTTGAATGTAATGACGATAGATAATTTCTGGCGTGAATTACCACGGCCATTTTTTGTACTGGCACCAATGGAAGATGTGACAGATGTTGTTTTCCGTCATGTAGTAAGTGAAGCAGGCAGGCCGGATGTGTTTTTTACAGAGTTTACAAACTCGGAGAGCTATTGTCACCCGGATGGGAAGGATAGTGTGCGCGGCCGTTTGACCTTCACGGAGGATGAACAGCCAATGGTAGCTCATATATGGGGAGACAAGCCTGAGAACTTTCGCCAAATGAGTATTGGTATGGCGGAACTAGGGTTTAAGGGTCTAGATATCAATATGGGCTGTCCTGTACCTAATGTTGCGGGAAATGGAAAGGGAAGCGGCCTTATTTGTCGTCCAGAGGTTGCAGCAGAACTAATACAAGCAGCAAAAGCAGGCGGATTGCCAGTAAGCGTGAAAACTAGACTTGGTTACACGGATATAGACGAATGGCGCGACTGGCTGACACACGTATTGAAACAGGACATTGCTAATCTTTCCATTCATTTGCGCACAAGAGCGGAAATGAGCAAAGTGGATGCGCATTGGGAACTCATCCCGGAGATTAAGAAACTTCGTGATGAGGTAGCGCCAGATACACTGTTGACGATCAATGGGGATATTCCTGACCGCCAAACTGGATTAAAACTTGCTGAACAATACGGTGTAGATGGAATTATGATAGGGCGCGGTATTTTTACAAATCCATTTGCCTTTGAAAAGGAGCCGAAAGAGCATAGCAGTAAGGAATTGCTTGATCTCTTACGGCTGCATCTGGATCTTCATGATAAATATTCAGCATTAGAAGCGCGTCCATACAAGCCTCTTCCTCGCTTTTTCAAAATTTACCTCCGCGGATTCCGCGGAGCAAGTGAATTAAGAAACCAGTGCATGAACACTAAGTCAACAGATGAAGTGCGTGCATTGCTCGATGACTTTGAGAGTAAGTATCTTGATGGGGCGGAGCAACAGTAGATGTTTCCTAATTCAAGGTAAAAGCGAAGCGGGACGCTCTTTTTGCTTTATAAGTTAGTTATTTAGGAAAAGTTTATTTTCACTGTGCAAAAATACAACAGACGAAGAGGAATCTGTCAGATTTCCTCTTCTTTTTTGATTCAATAAGTCAGATTGTCTGACATTCCAATTGAACCAGCTCCATATAATCAATAAAGTAAATGCAAGAGTTTCTAAAACAGAATGGGGGCTGGAAGCATGATGGATGAATACGCCAGTATATATAAGAACGTGATTGAATGGAGGAGACATCTTCATCAATACCCGGAGCTGTCCTTTCAAGAAGAAAAAACAGCTCAATTTGTATATGATACGCTCTCTTCTTTTGAAAATCTTGAGATCAGCCGCCCGACAAGGACAAGTGTCGTTGCCCGGCTGAGCGGTGCGCGGCCGGGCAAGCGAATTGGGCTGCGCGCTGATATGGATGCGCTGCCGATTCAAGAAGAGCATGACAGTCATTTTCGCTCCCGCCATCCAGGTGTAATGCATGCGTGCGGGCATGATGGGCATACCGCCATGCTGCTTGGGGCGGCTGAGATTTTGTCTCAGAAAAAGGATGAGCTTAGCGGCGAAGTCTACTTTATTTTTCAGCATGCCGAGGAGGTTCATCCTGGCGGAGCGCAGGAAATGGTGAAGGCTGGTGTTGCGGACCATCTTGATCTATGCATAGCCATCCATCTGTTTTCTGCCATGCCTTTAGGAAAAATCGGACTGGCATCAGGCCCGGTCACAGCTAACTCTGATCGCTTTGATATCACGATTAAAGGAAAAGGCGGGCATGCCTCTCAGCCTGAACAGTGTATTGACCCGCTTGTGATTGCCTCACAAGTCATTACTCATTTGCAAAGCATTGCCTCAAGACATACAGATCCTGCCGAAAGACTGGTGCTCTCTGTTACCATGTGTCATGCGGGCTCCGCCTACAATGTGATCCCCGATACTGTGACGCTTGGAGGGACGGTAAGGACGTTTCGAAAGGAAGTCCGGGCAAATACGGAAGCGCTCATGGAAACCATTATAAAAGGCGTAACTGAAGCCCATGGCGCGTCGTATGATTTTGATTACCGCCATGGATACAAGTCTGTGGTAAACGATCCGAACGTAACCGAACTGGTCAGACAAGCAGCAGAGAATCTGTGGGGGAAGGATCAGGTATTTCCGTTAGCGCCAATGATGGGCGGAGAGGATTTCTCCGCGTTTTCTGAACGAGTGCCTAGCTGTTATATCGCTTTGGGAGCGGGAACCGGGGAGATGATCTATCCGCATCACCATCCTAAATTCACGTTCGATGAAAAAGCGTTATCAGCAGGTGTTAAATTATTTGTAAATTCAGTCTATTTCATTCTGCATTCCCGTGAATCGATTTCAATGAAGATCAACTAAAACCGATTATAGGAGGGCGCTATGGCTAAACATCTGCCGGAAGTCATGACCGCTGATTCTTTACAAAAAATCGAGCATAAAGGAATATTAAAGTGGATCGAAAAGGCCGGAAACAAATTGCCTGATCCTTTTATGTTATTTATCTACTTATCGATGATCATCATTGCCATGTCTGTTTTGCTGGCAGGAAACGCAGTGACACATCCGGGAGACGGGAAAGAGGTAGCCGTTAAGAGTTTGCTCAGCACCGAGGGCATTCACTGGATGCTGACGGAAGCGGTGAACAACTTTGTTCAATTTCCGCCTCTCGGACTTGTGCTCACGATGGTGCTCGGCATCGGGCTGGCGGAACGCGTCGGTTTGATCGAGGCTGTGCTGCAAAAGATGATGGCGCATGTTCCGAAAGCGATCATCAGCTATTCCGTCGTATTTGTCGGGATTTTAGGGAATCTGGCGTCTGATGCGGCATGGGTCATTATCCCGCCGGTTGGCGCCCTGATCTTCATGGCAGCCGGGCGTCATCCGCTTGCCGGCTTTGCGGCCGCTGCGGCAGGTGTAGGGTCAGGATTCACGGCCAATCTGATGATCGCCGGGACAGACGCGCTTCTTTCCGGCATTACCACACAGGTCGCGCAAACCGTCGATAAAAATGCTCAGGTATCGGCTGTCGATAACTGGTTTTTCATGGCGGCCTCCGTATTTGTTTTAGCCTTTATCGGTGCATGGGTTACTGATAAAATCGTTGAACCCCGGCTTGGCAGCTACCGCGGAGAATACAAGCCTGAAATGGCGGCGTTAACGGGAAAAGAGATCAAAGCACTGAAGGCGGCGGGGGCAGCGGCCCTTTTATATGCTGGAGTCATTGCGTTATTAGTTGTTCCAGAGGGAGCGCTTCTGCGTGATCCTGAAAACGGATCGATTCTTTCCTCGCCTTTTTTGAAAGGCATCATCCCCATCATTCTGCTGTTCTTTATTACTGTATCGGTTGTTTATGGCATCGTGGCCGGGCGCATTAAGAATCAGACAGACGTCCCGAGGCTGATGGGAGATTCCATTAAAGGCATGTCAGGCTTTATTGTGCTCGTCTTTGTTATTTCGCAGTTTATCGCCTTTTTCACGTGGAGCAATATGGGGATTTTTATGGCAGTAAAAGGAGCGGACTTTCTGGAATCCATCCATTTAACAGGTTTTCCTGTATTAATCGGATTTTCGTTGCTGACTTGTGTCGTCAGTCTGTTTATTACGAGCGGCTCTGCTTTATGGGCGCTGCTGGCCCCTGTGTTTATCCCGATGCTGATGCTGCTGGATTTTCATCCCGCGTTTATTCAAATTGCCTATCGGATTGCGGATTCCGCGACAAACACCATTACGCCGATGAATCCGTATTTGCCGATGCTGATGGCTTACTATAAGCGCTACAAATCAGATGCGGGCTTCGGAACTGTGATCTCAACCATGATTCCGTATACGGTTCTGTTCTTCTTGGCGTGGCTTCTCATGATGTTCATTTGGTACGCTTTCGGCTGGCCGATCGGACCGGGCGTTTATGCAAAATAAAAACGGCAAAGGGTGGGAGACATATGGATATGATTCAAATAAGACGAGATTTTCACCGGCATCCCGAACTGGGCTTTACAGAATTTCGCACAGCCGGAAAGGTTGTGGAAACTCTTCAAGCCCTGGGATATCACGTGACATATGGCAAGGACGCAATGGATGGCGAGGCCCGCAGAGGCGTTCCTTCAGAAAAAGAACTGAAGCGCGCTTTTGACCGTGCAATTGAAAATGGAGCCGATCCTGATATCATTGCGCCGATGAAAGGCGGATATACCGCTGTCATCGGAAGACTTGAAGGGAATACGCCGGGACCCGTCGTTGCGCTTCGTTTTGATATGGATGCACTTCCGATTACAGAAAGCGCAGATGCTGACCATGGTCCTCACGCCAAGGGCTTCCGTTCTGCATTTGAAGGAAATATGCACGCATGCGCCCATGACGGACATACCGCGATCGGGCTAGGCGTTGCTGAAGCGCTGGCACATCGAAACTTTGCAGGTACTCTGAAGCTGATTTTCCAGCCCGCTGAGGAGGGTGTCCGCGGAGCGTATGCCGTTACTGAGAAAGGCATGCTGGACGATGTTGATTATCTCCTCTGCCATCATCTGGGGACTAATGTGCCGCTTGGGGAAGTATACGGCGGTGCAGAAGGATTTCTGGCCACTACGAAAATGGCTGCTCATTTCCGGGGCGTCTCCTCACATGCAGGAGCGGCTCCTGAGCATGGCAGAAATGCTTTGCTAGGGGCGGCGACGGCGCTTTTAAATATACATGCCATTCCGCGTTTCAGCTCGGGCGATACCCGGATCAATGTCGGCGTGCTTGAAGGCGGAACAGCGGCCAATATCATCCCGCAGCACGCGAAAATGATCATTGAAACGCGGTCTGATTCAGAAGAGGTCAACCGCGATCTGGAAGAGCGGGTGAGAAAGATCATCGCCCACAGCGCAGCCATGCATGAGCTTGAACATGAGGTCGAAATCATCGGCGGAGCGATTCCGATCAAATGTGACGAGGAAATGGTTTCGACCGTGCTAGAAGCTGCTGGAGAGGTTGGCGGATTTTCCTCACTGCAAGGCATCCAGACCGGCTCAAGAGGAAGTGAAGACGCAAGCTATATGATCAAAAGAGTTCAGGAGCGGGGAGGAAAAGGGACATATATGATCATTGGCACCGACATCGCTGCCCCGCATCATCATGAAAAGTTCGATATCCAGGAAGATATTCTTCCGCGAAGCGTTCAGCTTCTGAAGCAAGCGGCATTGAAGCTGTTGAAGTAGAGGGAGAATCCCCTCTTTTTTTATGTCATTCGAAGCGATTTCCAAATAAAGGAGACGATTTGTTGGATTTATGGTACATTGATAGGTATGAAAAAAGAGGAGAATCAAATGAAGAGAATGCATTTTTGTACAGGTATAGGCCTGCTGCTGATCGTGATTTCAGCCTATCCTATCTTTGTACTATTGAGAGAAAATATAATAGATCACAACGTAACAAATCGTTATGACATTCATTATGCATATCAAGACAAGCAAGGTTATGAACCTGCGATAGATACTCAAAATATCAACATATTTAATCATCATATTAGGATTATTGAGACCAAAACAGGAAAACATGCGCCCCTGACAAGCTGGGATAAAGACGAAAACGTCCCTGCCGGAGAGATTGTTAACATACAGTATCAATTAGACGGCCGAGATCTCTCATCACCTTCTGAAGTATGGCTTTCTAATCGAGAAAGAGGAGGAAGATACTTTTCATGGCTTGAAATATTAACGGTAAAGGATCGAAAGACTGATCAAAATCTGGTTTACATTGTTCAGAGAATAACTGACGATCAAATAAGTCTTGAAAAAAGCAAATGGAAAATAATCAGGATTCATCAGGATGGGACTGTAAAGGAGAAGCTTCTAAGCTATTCTGATAGAAGCAAGGATCCATTGAGTGTAAAACTGCTCAATTTTTCATACGTTGGAGGAAATTCAATGGGGTATCATTCTGATATGTATGAAGTGATTCCCAATGTCATATTTCCTCTTTTGTATCCGTTGATTACGGTCGCTGTTGGTTGTGCGATCATGATCGGGATTTTAATCATTGTGATAGTCCAGAAGATAAAAGGAGTTCGAAAATCAATATGAAACGACTATGCATCATCCCCTGCGGCGCGAAAAAAATCTGGGATGTTCAGCCTGATGCGGGGCCGACGAGGGCGGAAGACGCTTACCTGAGCCCGTTTCATCAGGCGTGCGAGCGGTATGCAAAAGCTTTTTTTGACGAGTGGGTCATTTTGTCGGCGAAGCACGGGTTCCTGCGTCCTGATGACATCGTGCCGGAAAACTACGATGTGGCATTCGGGAGCGGTCATCCAGAGATTATGACAGAGGAGAAGTTAAGCCGCCAATATCGTGAAAAGGGTTTTCTTGAAAAAGAAGAGCTCGTCATGCTCGGCGGGAAAAAATATCGTAAAGTCTTGAGCACGGTCGTCGGAGATCATCAGCATATCAGCTGGCCGCTGGCACCGTACAAAGGCATTGGTTACATGCTTCAGGCACTGAACAGGGCGGTTGAAGAAAAACAAGAACTGTAATACGTACATAACCCGAAAAGGGTGTGAAAATGAAAAGAATGGTGTTTGGCTTCCTTGCCATTGCGGTATGTGGAAGCGGCTTTTATATCTATCATATTTTATTCGGTGATCCATTTTCAAAAAATGCCGCAGAGCAAAAGCTCACATCATATGTGAAACAGACCTATCCTCAAAAAGAAATCAAGATCACGAATGGAGTTTATAACGCGAAAACCTCGGAATATGTGTTTCAAGCAAACACCCAATCTCAAAGCTACTAAATGTGCGCGATAGGGTTTCTCCATCCTAAGGTAACCTGCGATGGGATTGAAGAAGCCTATACCGAGTCTGTTGCAAAACATCTAAATCAAGAAGCATCAAAGGAAATCGAAGCGGATTTGAAAAAAGCCGTTCCGCAACTTATAAAAGCCGAAGCAGATATCAGCGTTGAACACGCCCAGTTTACATTAGATACAAGCTGGAGCAAGCAATTGGCTGAAAGAGCGCCGCTGAGTTTGACGATTCAGTTAGATGCAAGCGGAAAAACAAAAACAGATGCCGTGGCGATGGCGGAAACCGTCAGAAAAACGCTAAATCAAAAAGGGTATACATATTTCAGAGGCACGATAGACTGCATGCAGAAGGATGGGGACGGCGGCTTTGGTTATGTAAAATATTCAATTGATTTTACTCCTGAAATCGCCATTCAGACAAACGATGCAGAGGCATTAGGAAGTTGATAAGATTTCCGAGGAAATAAATATGTCGATCGACGTCAAAAGACCGGGCAGGTGCCCGGTCTATTTTTATTTGGAATAAAACGAGACACATGGTTTCATATCGAGACAGTTTGAGACACCTGTCTCAAACTGTCTCATGGTATCAACATAGAAGACTGATTTTACAGGCATCCAATAGCTGGCACACTTCTTGCATTCATTAATGCGAACCCTAAATAGAAGGAGGCACACACAATGGAACTGTTAAAACGAGAAGGCTTGTCATTAACTGAGGAAAAAGCGCTGTGGATGTACCAAAAGATGCTGGAAATCAGGGGCTTTGAGGACAAAGTGCATGAACTGTTCGCAGAGGGAGTGCTTCCCGGATTCGTCCATTTGTATGCCGGTGAAGAAGCTGTAGCTGTAGGCGTGTGCGCTCACTTAGATGATGGCGACAGCATTACAAGCACACATAGAGGGCATGGGCATTGTATCGCCAAGGGCTGTGATCTGGATGGCATGATGGCGGAAATATTCGGGAAAGCGACCGGACTGTGTAAAGGCAAGGGCGGTTCAATGCACATTGCCGATCTCAATAAAGGTATGTTAGGGGCAAATGGAATCGTCGGGGGCGGATTTACGCTCGCATGCGGGTCAGCGCTCACGGCTAAATATAAACAGACCAATAATGTAAGCGTTTGCTTTTTTGGAGACGGAGCAAATAATCAAGGAACCTTCCATGAAGGCCTCAACTTAGCGGCTGTATGGAATCTTCCAGTTGTGTTTATCGCTGAAAACAACGGCTACGGCGAAGCCACGCCATTTGAGTACGCGTCAGCCTGTGATTCAATCGCTGATCGGGCAGCTGCCTATAACATGCCGGGAGTAACCGTGGACGGAAAAGATATTTTAGCAGTTTATCAGGCAGCAGAGGAAGCGATTGAACGAGCAAGAAACGGCGGAGGCCCATCCTTGATTGAATGCATGACTTACCGAAACTACGGCCATTTCGAAGGAGATGCCCAAACCTATAAAACAAAGGATGAAAGAGCTGAGCACCTTGAAGAAAAGGATGCCATACAAGGTTTTAAAAACTATCTGTTAAAAGAGGCGGATGAAAAAAAACTGGCAGATATTGAACAAAGCGTCAAAGAATCGATTGAAAAAGCAGTCTCCTTCAGCGAAGACAGCCCATATCCGAAAGAATCAGAGCTGCTGGCAGATGTATATGTCTCATATGAAAAAGGAGGAATGTAAGATGGCAAGAGTCATAAGCATGTCAGACGCGATCAACGAGGCGATGAAACTTGCGATGAGAAGGGACGAAAATGTGCTGTTGATCGGTGAGGATGTAGCCGGAGGAGCGGCAGTCGATCATTTGCAGGACGATGAAGCATGGGGCGGCGTATTAGGCGTCACAAAAGGGCTCGTTCAGGAATTTGGACGGAGCAGAGTGCTGGATACGCCTATTTCTGAAGCGGGCTATATGGGCGCCGCTATGGCTGCGGCATCAACAGGGCTGAGACCGATTGCGGAGCTGATGTTTAACGATTTCATCGGCACGTGCTTTGACCAGGTCATCAACCAAGGGGCAAAATTCCGCTATATGTTCGGCGGAAAAGCGCAAGTGCCGATTACCGTCCGCACCACATACGGAGCGGGTTTCCGGGCTGCGGCACAGCACTCCCAGACGCTGTACGGCCTTTTCACAAGCATTCCGGGGCTGAAGACGGTTGTTCCGTCGAATCCGTATGACGCCAAAGGTCTGCTGCTTGCGGCGATCGAAGACAACGATCCGGTGTTCTTTTTTGAAGACAAAACGTCCTACAACATGAAAGGCGAAGTGCCGGAAGAGTATTATACAATTCCGCTCGGAAAAGCGGACATCAAACGCGAGGGCAGCGACATTACGCTGTTTGCGATCGGCAAGCAGGTCAATACCGCACTCGAAGCGGCAGCACAATTATCAGAAAAAGGCATTGAAGCCGAGGTGCTTGATCCGCGCAGTCTGTCTCCTCTGGATGAGGAAGCGATTTTCACATCGCTAGAAAAAACAAACCGGCTGATCATCATTGACGAAGCCAATCCGCGATGCAGCATAGCCACAGATATAGCCGCGATTGTGGCCGACAAAGGCTTTGATCTGCTAGATGCGCCGATTAAGCGGATTACAGCGCCGCACACACCTGTGCCGTTTTCGCCAGTGCTTGAAGACCAATATTTGCCGACACCAGATAAAATCGTCAGCGTCACGCTTGAATTGCTTGGCGAGCCGGCAGTGAATTAAAGGGGGGGACACATATGGCGGTCAAAGTAGTGATGCCAAAGTTGGGAATGGCCATGAAACAAGGAGAAGTATCGATTTGGAACAAAAAAGTGGGAGATCCGGTTGAAAAGGGAGAAAGCATCGCCAGCATTCAGTCGGAGAAAATTGAAATGGAAATCGAAGCGCCTGAAAAGGGCACGCTGATTGATATTAAGGTGAAAGAAGGGGAAGAGGTTCCGCCCGGTACAGCCATCTGCTATATCGGGAACGCCAATGAATCGGTGCAGGAAGAGGCGAAAGAGCCTGCTGCAGAAGATAGTGAGCCGCCAGCTGTCCAGCCTTCAAAACAAGAAAACAAACCCGCAGCCGGTAAAAAAGAACGAATCAAAATATCTCCAGTCGCCAGGAAAATCGCGGAAAAAGCGGGATTAGACGTGAAACAGCTGAAAGGCACAGGACCAGGCGGACGAATCGTGAAGGATGATGTCACAAAGGCGCTTTCTGAACAAAAAAGAGAACAGGCTGAGCCAGTTTCTGATCAAAAGGCGCAGGAAACGCCGGTTACAGGCATGAGAAAAGTGATCGCGTCCAGAATGCAGGAAAGCTTGGCAAACAGCGCACAGCTGACGATTACAATGAAGGCTGATATCACTAAGCTGGCAGCTCTTCAAAAACAGCTTTCGCCGACAGCAGAGGAACGGCACGGCACGAAATTAACGATGACTCATTTTGTCTCAAGAGCTGCGGTGCTCGCTCTCCAATCACATCCTATGCTGAACAGCTTCTACAAAAATGAGCGCATTATCACACTTCCTCATGTTCATCTTGGAATGGCTGTTGCTCTTGAAAAAGGGTTGGTTGTGCCTGTCATTCGTCATGCTGAAAAACTGCCGCTGATTGAGCTGGCCAAAACCATTTCAGAAAACGCCAAAAAAGCACGCGAGGGACGTGCGGGGAGCGAAGAATTGCAAGGCTCGACCTTCTCAATCACAAACCTTGGCGCATCCGGCGTGGAGCATTTTACGCCGATATTAAATCCGCCCGAAACAGGCATTCTCGGCATCGGAGCAAGCTATGACACGCCGGTTTTTCAAGGGGAGGAGATTGTCAGAGGTACGATACTGCCGCTCAGCCTGACGTTTGATCATAGAACCTGTGACGGCGCTCCGGCAGCTGAATTTCTGAAGACGATCAAAACTTATTTGGAGGAACCGGCAGCGTTAATTTTATAGAAAAGCAGGTGAAAGAACATGACATTAGCCATTATCGGAGGGGGACCAGCGGGCTATGCGGCAGCAGTCTCAGCGGCACAGCAGGGAAAAAAGGTGTTGCTCATTGACAAAGGCTCACTTGGAGGAACCTGTCTGAATGAAGGCTGCATTCCGACGAAGTCTTTGTTAGAAAGCGCAAATGTGCTCGATAAAATCAAACATGCCGGGCGCTTCGGCATTGAACTTCCGCCCGGTGCAATATCGGTTGATTGGGACAAAATGCAGAGCCGAAAACAGCAGGTTGTCAGCCAGCTTGTCCAAGGCGTACAGTACTTAATGAAAAAAAATCAAATACAAGTCGTGAAGGGAGAGGCCTCCTTTCTTTCTGACAAGAAGCTCTTGATCGAAGGGGAGAACGGCAAAGAAATCAGAGAGGCTGAACAAATATTGATTGCTTCCGGGTCAGAGCCAATCCAGCTGCCCTTTGCCCCGTTTGACGGCAAATGGGTGATCGACAGCAAAGATGCACTCGGCCTTTCTGAAATTCCCGGTTCGCTTGTGATTGTCGGCGGCGGTGTGATCGGCTGCGAGTATGCCGGATTGTTCGCCAGACTTGGATCGAAGGTGACGATCATTGAAACGGCCGGCCAGCTGATCCCGGCAGAGGACGAGGATATCGCCCGTCTCTTTCAGGAAAAGCTTGAGGAAGACGGAGTTGAAGTTCACACTTCTTCCCGGTTAGAGCGTGTTGATCAAGCAGCCAAAACGGCGATATGGAAAAGCGGACAGCGTGAGTTTAAGACGAAGGCAGATTATGTGCTGGTGGCGATCGGCAGAAAACCTCATCTGGATGGATTACAGCTTGACCAGGCGGGAATTGATTTTTCCCAAAAAGGTATTCCCGTAAATGAGCAGATGCAGACCAATGTGCCTCATATCTACGCATGCGGGGACGCGATCGGTGGCATTCAGCTGGCCCATGCTGCTTTCCATGAAGGAATCATCGCCGCTTCACACGCTTCAGGACGCGACATCAAAATGAACGAAAAAAACGTGCCTCGATGTATTTACACATCGCCGGAAATCGCATGTATCGGATTGACTGAAAAACAGGCAAGACACGTTTACGGAGAAGTACAGATTGGTGAATTTCCTTTTGCCGCAAACGGGAAGGCGCTCATCAAACACCAAGCGGAAGGAAAGGTCAAGATCGTGGCGGAACCGGAGTTCGGCGAAATCGTCGGAGTCTCAATGATCGGACCGGATGTGACCGAGCTTATCGGCCAGGCGGCTGCCATCATGAACGGAGAAATGACGGCGGATATGGCAGAGCATTTTATCGCGGCCCATCCGACACTGTCGGAAACGCTGCACGAAGCATTGTTAAGCACAATTGGGCTTGCGGTGCATGCATAAAAAGAAAAGCTGGCGAATGCGCCGGCTTTTTTGTGTTGAAAGCGCTTTATTTTTCCCCTACAATAGATGAAAACGGCGTGTAAGGGAGGAACGATCAAGGAATGAATTCGATCCCGAACGATTTGCAAACCTGGAAACGTTTTGTGAAAGACGGCGTGCTGGACGAAGCCCGAATAAGAAAAAGGATAGCCGAGTCCTGGCACCGCTGCAGAAAGGCTGAGGTTAACCCCTATTTAGAAAAAGGCCCGAAGGTTTTGCAGCAAACGGAACTGGATCAGCAGTCAAACAAGCATTCATTCTTTCTGTCGACCGCAATGCCTTACCTGGAAAAACTGCTGCCCGCAATAAAAGAAATGGAAATGATGGCGCTATTAATTGATGCGGACGGCATGGTGCTGGCGCTTGACGGCCATCGCCGCGCGCTGCATGAAGCCAAACGCATTAACTTTGTCGAAGGAGCGTGCTGGACAGAAACGGCGGTTGGCACCAATGCAATTGGCACGGCGCTTCACATTAGCGAGCCGGTTGTCATTCAAGGATCAGAGCATTATTCTGTCGCCTCCCATCACTGGAATTGCTCAGCAGCACCGATTCATTATGAGGACGGCAGTCTTGCGGGGGTGATTGATATCTCTTGCCCGGCAGCGCATGCACAGCCAAATATGCTCGGCATTGCCGCGGCCATTGCCTTTGCCGCGGAAAGGGAATTGGCAGCCAAAAGCAGGGAGAAAGAGCTTGAACTGCTCAGCCGCTTTGCTGATAGGACAGCGTCCCGTGTACCGATCGTGCTTTGCAATGCCAAACAGCACATCATCGGCGCAAGCCTGCCGATACGATCGTCAATACCGGATTGGCAAGGCCGGCATCTTTATGAGTTGAAGGAAAGGGGTTTTACAATCGATAAAGCGGTCACCATGGGGGACAGCGGCACTTGTTTTTATTTATCGGAACAAAAGAAAAAGCCGGCCTTTCGATTCAATGGAGTCCTCGGACAAAGCAGGCAATCGCAAGCGATGCTCAAAAGCCTCGAACGAGCGGCCGCGGCTGATGCGACAGTTTGCCTGTCGGGTGAAACCGGCACGGGCAAGGAAGTCGCGGCCCGCGCGCTTCATGAAAACAGCGACCGTAAGAACGGCCCGTTTGTAGCCGTGAATTGCGGAGCGATCCCGTCGGATTTAATCGAAAGCGAGCTGTTCGGCTATGCAGAAGGCGCTTTTACAGGAGCGAAACGAGATGGCTACAAAGGCGCCTTCCAAAAAGCGCATCATGGCACCTTATTTCTAGATGAAATCGGAGAAATTTCCCACTCGATGCAGGTGGCGCTTTTACGGGTGCTTCAGGAACGCAAGATTACGCCGGTCGGCGGGACAAAAGAAATTCCGGTTGATATCAGAGTGATTGCTGCCACACATTGTGATTTGCGTGAACTCGCAGAAAGCGGAAAAATCAGAGAGGACCTGTTTTACCGCCTTCATGTCTACCCGATTCAGCTTCCTCCGCTGCGGAACCGTCTCGAAGATATAGAGGCCCTCTTTGCGTACTACACACAGAAAAATGGATGGCCGGGAGAGCTTCCGCCTGCCTTTTTGGACGTACTGAAGCAATGGAAGTGGCCGGGGAATATCCGCGAGCTGTTTAATGTCTTTGAACGTCTTTCCATCAGGTTTCCGGACGGACGGCTGAGTGACGAGCCGCTTTCCTTATTGCTCGAAGCGTCGGGCTTGCCGATCGGCCCCGTAAAAGAAAAGGGGGCTGAAACAAAGGCGCTTACTCTCCGTGAGCAAATTCAAAAAGATATCCTCATCAATGCGCTTGAAACGGCAAAAGGAAACGTCTCCCAAGCCGCGAAAATCAGCGGCATTCCGCGCAGCACTTTCTATAAACGATTGAAAAAATTTAACATGACCGCTGGATCATAAAGCATACTTCTTTCAAGAAATGGAAACGTTATGGGTGAAGGAGGATGTTGAGATGAATATACAGAGAGCGAAAGAAATCGTGGAATCACCGGATATGAAGAAAGTAACTTATAACGGAGTTCCGATTTACATTCAGCATGTGAATGAAGAAACCGGAACAGCAAGAATTTATCCGCTGGATGAACCGCAGCAGGAGCATGAAGTGCTGCTGAACAACTTAAAAGAGAATTAAACAAACATGGCCCGCTTTCATAAGCAGGCCATTTTGTTATGCTCGCGGCGCGAATAAGATCACACAAACGCCTATCAGACAAATCAGTGCGCCGATCCAGTCATACAGATCAGGAGTTTTCCGATCGACAAGCCACCCCCAAAAGACAGCTAGTACGATGAACACTCCTCCATAAGCGGCGTATACACGGCCGAAGGAAGGGAAGGATTGAAACGTCGGGAGAATGCCGTACACAATCAATATCAGCGCCCCGGCTGCCCCGTATCCGACGGGCTTCGCTTCTCTCAGCCACAGCCAAATCAAATAGCCTCCGCCAATTTCAGCAAGTCCCGCCGCGAGAAATAAAAGAATGGTCATCAGCATCACGCGCACCCCTCAAACTTCAATTACATTTCATTATAAAGGAGAGAGAGGCGTTAAAGCTTTGGATTCTCTTCAAATTCCTTTATATACACACTGCGCTGAATCTCCGTAAACTGGCTGATCCAATTGTTTTTCGCCTCTTCCGTCATATGGGGCAGCATATAACGTTCAACCGCTTCAAAAATAATGGATTAGCTATGATGTTCCAAGTCGGAATACGAACGATCTTGCCGTCATTCTTCTCAATATAATATCCTCAAAGAAAATCCCTTTCAAACTGTATTGATGGCGTCCCATATAAATGCGCTTGATTTCAGTAAAAGGCACGCTGCGTTTTTTTGTGAAGATTTCCCCGTCAGGCCCTTGTTTAATACGAAAAATAACATGTCCTCGGCTTGTGAACGCCGGTAAAACCATAGAAAATGTGATCAAGCCATAGACAATTGCCATCAATCCGCCGCCCAAATAAAGCAGAGAGTACTTGGATTCGAACGTAATGGCTTCTGACACCAGCCACACGCCTGCAATCACGGCGCCGCCTGTTGCGAGAAACAGCCAGATTCTGAAAAACATTCTGCTTTTGACTTCGATATCATGTGATTCCAATGTGCTGCTCCTAAAGCTTCGGATGATTCTCAAATTCCTTTAAATACACATTGCGCTGAATCTCTGTAAACTGACCGATCCAATTCGTTTTCGCTTCATCATTCATATGTGGGACAATATAACGTTCAACCGCTTCAAAAAACAAAGGGTTTGGAATGATGTTCCAAGTCGGAATGCGAATTGTCTTGTGGTTAGTTGTTTGAATTATGACATCTTCCTGGAAAATCCCTTTTAAGCGGTATTTATTGCGATTCATTTCAATTTTCTTGATATCGGCAAATTTCACAGCCGCTTTGTCAGTGAATATCTCACCATCTTTTCCGGTTTTAATACGGAAGATGATATTTCCCCTAGAGGTAAAGGCAGGAAAAAAGATGATAAATAAATATAAACAAAACAAGGTGAATAGAAAACCTGCTGGAATGGCTAGGAGATAATATTTCGTTTGAAAGGTAATCCCCATATAAAACAGCCATAAACAAGCAAGCCCCATACCGGCAGATCCGACAAAAGCCCATATTCTCAGGAACATTCTGCTTTTGACTTCGACTACTTGATTTTCCAATGCTCTTCTCCTTTTATCAATTCAGATTCTCGTTCGGTTTTGAAATGATTTGATTTACAACATCCTTATGAGCAGCCATGACAGTAAATTCATTCTGGGTGATACCCGTTACAAGCCAAGTATGGCGGGTGCCGGGCAAGATAAAAGCCATGTCATCCACTTCCGGTGCGTTATCTTTATCGTAAGACAGGCGCATCAGCGTATCCATCTTTCCTTTACGTAATGACAAATCATTTATAAACCGGGTAATGTCCTCCTGGTAGTCGTGCTTTCCAAGGAATTCCTTCAGGTATGAGGGAGTCTCGGAAGCACCTTCCAGAAGTGCTTCAAATTCTTTTGATGTCAAAGTCAGGATAGATTCACTTTTATCCTCGGTATCTATTATATTTAAAAACTCAGCTGTTTTTGTAAGTAATCCGTCGCTTGATTCCATTTTTTTTATACTATGTACTTGCTCATCAAAAAGAAGCTCATGGGAGTAGGTGCCGAATTTTGAAACATGGCAGGAAACATTCCGTTCGCTGCCTTGCTCGTCAAACTTGGAAAGCTTCACTGTATAGTCCGCGTCATTTAATACGTGGATAAACGGGCAATACTCGTCCTTTAACCTGTATTGATGATTCCGATATTCAGCAGCATCCTTCGCCAAAAGCGAACGGCAGGCCGCTTCAAATAAAAATCCGAGCTGCTCATCTTCTACTTCAGGAAAATAGGCTTGCTTCAGTGACATGCCCTGTTCAAAAAAGCCTTCGCTGTAAAAACAAAATATGAGCTCTTCTAAGCTGATCGTAAACTGATTCATGATTTATTCTCCTATCCGAATGAAAGTTTGCCTTTAAGGAAATGAGTTGCGCCGTGTATGAGCGAGTCCGCCGTTTTCTTTGCTTTGGCCATTCCTTTATGAATTGTTTTATTAGCCGCATCTATGCCGTCATTCACCGTTTTTACGACTTTGCCGGCCGCTTCCAGCCCCTTTTTGGCAGTATTTACAACAGCATGAATCGGTTCTTTCAGCTTTAAGGCTGCCTTTTCGGCGAAACCTGCCGTAAATTTGGCAATTTGTTCTCCTACCACTCCGCCAACATAAGAGCCAGCTGCGCCAAGGAGGACAGTACCAACAGGGCCAGCAAAACTTCCGATCGCCCCGCCTATTACAGCGCCTGCCGTTGCGCCGCCAGCGACAAAAATAGTGTTATTCACTGCATTGCCAACAGCTTTTGCATTTTCCCGTTTGAGCACTTCGGGTTTGTCTTCGTATTTCGCGTAATTTTCTGCGATCTTTAAGCCTGCTCCAAACGTTTCTGTCGCTCCGGTTATCAGTGTCGCTGTAATGGCATTTCCTTTTGCGAATTTCAAGCCTGTTTTTCCGACATCCTTCAATGTTGAGCGTACGCCGGCTTCATTAACAAATCCTCTTGTATAGCTCCTTACGCTGTTTGAAAAATCCACCGTGTCCTGCGGAAAGTATTTTGTAAACTTTTTATGTACCAAATCAGAAAATGGCCGGTTTGTCTTTTTAAACAGATATTTTGGGTTCAAAAGCACTCTGGCTGCTTTTTGATAACGGGAGCTGTCTACTGCTCTGGAAATGTCCAATAGAAGCTTTGAATGCCGTGCAGTATGTAAGCCGCTTGGCTGTTTCACAAACTTTGTAAGCCCTAATCCGTAGTATTTTCCCTGGGTCAGCATCAGGGCGGTTAAGCTTGTCATCGTTCCGTATTTGTCGTAAGCGTTATAAAGCTTTCGTAAAATATTGTCTTGCTCAACAAATTTGTCGCTCGTTTTTCTGATGAATATCTCATTGTCACTCAGCTTGCTGACGAGTGCTTTTCCTGAGCTCCAAGCATCCCCAACACCCGAAAAACAGCTGCTGTAGCGGGGATCGCATTGTAAAATCAGCTGTCCCAGCTCCATATGCAAATCCTTATATTTGTTTTCCATATCAGTTAATTCTGTGACCATATCATTCGCCAGCTGTTCAAGCTTATCCGGATCAACTGCAATGTTTCCTGACACGCTATTCACCTCTCGAGTTTATGTCTTTCCTCTCTTGCTTTTCTTTCTAATTCTTCCATTCTGGCAATCTCAGCTTTTCGTTCTTCTATTTTTACGGCAGCTGCCTTAAGTTCCTGGCTTGTTTCAAGCAGCTCCTGTTCGAACTGATCGTAGGCGGCTTTTGTTTCCTCGAAATCCTGGTCGAATGTGTCTCTTGCTTTTCCCTGCCACGCATCGCCCAATGCAGATAACCGGGAGTCAAGGAGCATTTTTGAGCTTCTGACCTCTTCTGCGGCTGCACTGTACTGATTTGCAAGCTCGATGACTTTATGTGAGTCCAACTTTTGTCCCCTGCCTTTCCTAAATTAACGCACAAATGGATGTTTTATATAAATGATTATAAATAATTCGGCATGTATCCGAATCGTACAAAAGAACCTTTTCATAAGAATTGGAAGGGCGTATATTCACTCAAATTTCACAGATGATGAGACTTTGAGATTACAAAAAAGGTAAAAAAATCAAATTGTTGAACTGATAGATAAGTGAGAAATTTCCCGCTCGATGGGAAAAAAAACTAAAACTGATCAAATGACCTAAGTGCGCCAAAAGTATTACGAGACAAGCTGTCACATGATATAAATAAAATGTAAACGTTATCAAGGAGGTCGTCATATGAAGAAAAAATCATTCTCAATCGTAATAGCGGGCGGAGGGAGCACATTTACTCCCGGGATTGTTCTGATGCTCTTAGACCATTTGGATGAGTTTCCGATCAGAAAGCTGAAGCTGTATGACAATGATAAGGAAAGACAGGAGCGGATCGCGGGGGCCTGTGACGTTTTTATCAGAGAAAAAGCACCCGAAATTGAATTTACAGCGACGACTGACCCGGAAGAAGCTTTTACAGACGTTGATTTTGTCATGGCACACATCAGGGTAGGGAAATACGCGATGCGTGCGCTTGATGAGCAAATTCCGCTGAAGTACGGAGTTGTGGGCCAGGAGACGTGCGGACCGGGCGGTATCGCATACGGTATGCGTTCAATTGGCGGCGTGCTTGAAATATTAGATTACATGGAAACATACTCGCCAGATGCGTGGATGCTGAATTACTCCAACCCGGCGGCGATTGTGGCGGAAGCAACGAGACGCCTCAGACCGAACTCAAAAATCCTCAACATTTGTGATATGCCGGTCGGTATCGAAGACCGTATGGCGCAAATTCTCGGCCTGTCCTCAAGAAAAGAAATGAAGGTCCGGTATTATGGATTAAATCATTTCGGCTGGTGGACATCCATTCAGGATCAAGAGGGCAATAATTTAATGCCGAAGCTGAAGGAACATGTGTCTCAGTACGGGTATATTCCGAACGCAGAGTCCGAGGCGGTGGAGGCGAGCTGGAATGACACGTTCGCAAAAGCGCGTGACGTGCAGGCCGCCGATCCGGACACATTGCCGAATACGTATTTACAATATTATCTGTTCCCGGATGACATGGTGAAAAAATCAAATCCGAACCATACGCGGGCAAACGAAGTCATGGAAGGGCGCGAAGCCTTTATTTTCAGCCAATGCGACATGATTGCACGCGAGCAGTCCTCTAAAAACAGCGAAATCAAAATAGACGATCACGCGTCATATATCGTCGATCTTGCCCGCGCCATTGCCTACAATACAGGTGAAAGAATGCTTTTAATTGTTGAAAATAACGGCGCAATCGCAAACTTTGACCCGACAGCGATGGTAGAGGTGCCGTGTATCGTCGGCTCAAACGGGCCTGAACCGATCACAGTCGGAAACATTCCGCAGTTCCAAAAAGGACTGATGGAACAGCAGGTATCAGTTGAAAAATTGACAGTTGAGGCGTGGACGGAAAAATCCTTCCAAAAGCTATGGCAGGCGCTCATTCTCTCAAAAACAGTGCCGAACGCCCGTGTGGCAAGGCTTATTCTCGAAGATTTATTGGAGGCCAACAAAGATTTCTGGCCTGAGCTTGATCAAAGCCCGAGCCGTATCTCATAACTGAAAAATCCCCCATTTTCGAAATCTATATTGTATATAATAGAAAGAAAATGGGGGGATCTGATATGCAGCTCGAAGAACTGATTAATCAGCATTACAGTAAATTAAATGACAATGATTTTCATATTTTGAAATATATATTGAATCACAAGAACACGTGCTATCGTCTTGGAATCGATGCCCTTGCGAAAGCATGCAGCGTATCGCGTTCCTCGATTTTGCGTCTTGCTCAAAAGCTCGGTTTCAGCGGCTACAGTGAATTTCGCGTTTTTTTGAAGTGGGAAGATCAGCCGGAAGAAGGCGAGAGTATGAGTTTTCAAAAGCTGCTGGATGATATTGAAGCAAATTTGAAATTTATAAGGACAAAGGACATGACGGACATGTGCCAGCTGATTGATGAAGCGGACCGCATTTTCGTGTACGGGTCCGGAACGGCGCAAAAGATATGCGCCCATGATTTGCAAAGAATGTTTATCCCTCTCAATAAGTATCTGATTTTAATTGAGGGCAGAAATGAATTTGACCAGATGCAGGATGATTTTAAGGTGAATGACCTGTTTATCATCATTTCGCTGTCCGGAGAAACGCCTGAGCTGATTCCGCAGGCAAGAATGCTTTCCGCAAAGGGAGTTCCCTTTATTTCCATTACGAATTTGAAAAACAATGTCCTCGCCCAGCTCACACCGCATAATCTTTATGCGACAAGCAAGCCCGTGACATTGAGTGATAAAAAAGAAATTGTCGCTTTTGCGCCGTTTTTTCTCGTTGGCGAAGCATTGTTCCGCGCATATGTTGATTACAAAGAAGCTGAAAAAAACGACATTGAGTAGCAGGGGGTTTTGGTATGATGCAAAAAGTCCAGCGCTTTGGAAGCGCGATGTTTGTGCCTGTATTATTATTTGCGTTCGCCGGCATTATCGTGGGTGTCAGCACGCTTTTCAAAAACGAAACCCTGATGGGGCCGCTCGCTGATCCTGACGGGTTTTGGTATCAGTGCTGGTATATCATTGAGCAAGGCGGCTGGACGGTATTTAATCAAATGCCGCTTTTATTCGCCATCGGCATTCCAGTCGCTTTGGCGAAAAAAGCTCAGGCGCGCGCTTGTTTGGAAGCGCTTACGGTTTATTTAACGTTTAATTATTTTGTCAGCTCGATCCTGACAGTCTGGGGAGGCGCCTTTGGCGTTGATATGAATCAAGAGGTTGGCGGAACGAGCGGATTAACGATGATTGCCGGCATTAAAACGCTTGATACCAACATTATTGGGGCAATCTTTATTTCTTCCATTGTCGTATTTTTGCATAACCGCTATTTTGATAAAAAACTGCCTGATTTTCTCGGCATCTTTCAAGGCTCCACGTATATCGTCATGATTTCCTTCTTCATTATGATTCCGGTCGCTCTGGCCGTGTCTTTTATCTGGCCGATGGTCCAAACGGGAATCGGGTCGCTTCAAAGCTTTCTTGTCGCTTCCGGGGCGGTGGGCGTTTGGATTTACACATTTTTGGAACGGATTTTGATTCCGACCGGTCTTCATCATTTTATTTACACGCCGTTCATCTACGGCCCGGCTGTGGCGGAAGGCGGGATCGTCACGTATTGGGCGCAGCACCTTGGTGAATATTCACAAAGCGCCAAACCGCTGAAGGAGCTGTTCCCGCAAGGCGGATTCGCGCTTCACGGCAATTCAAAAATCTTCGGCATTCCGGGGATTGCGCTCGCGTTTTATGTCACAGCCAAAAAGGAAAAGAAAAAACTCGTTGCCGGCCTGCTGATTCCTGTCACACTCACGGCGATCGTCGCCGGCATCACAGAGCCGATTGAGTTTACTTTCTTATTCATCTCTCCTTTCCTATTTGCGGTTCACGCCGTACTCGCCGCGACAATGTCGACGGTCATGTATATGGCCGGTGTTGTCGGAAACATGGGGGGCGGGTTAATTGAGGCGGTTACCCTGAACTGGATTCCGCTCTTTGGCAGCCACGGTATGACGTATGTGTATCAAATTCTGATTGGACTCTCATTTACTGCAATTTATTTTTTCGTCTTCCGATTTCTGATCCTCAAATTCAATATTGCCACACCGGGACGGGAAATTGACGATCAGCAGGAAACAAAGCTGTATTCGAAACAAGAATACAGAGAAAGAAAAAACAAAAAGGATGAAACAGCCTCCGCTGCAGAAACGGCAGATGAAACCGCTGCATTGTACATCGAAGCGTTAGGCGGTAAAGACAACATCACCGAGGTCACAAACTGCGCCACCCGCCTCAGAGTCAGCGTCAAGGATGAAAAAAAGGTCGAATTCGACAGCGTCTTCCGCGCGCTTGGCGCACACGGCGTCGTCAGAAACGGGAAAGCGTTTCAGGTGATTATCGGATTGAGTGTGCCGCAGATGCGGGAGCGTGTGGAAAAACTATTAAATCAATAAAGCAGACCCTCCTTTTTGGGAGGGTTTTCGTTTGCCGTCAAAAAGACCATCATAGTAAAGTAAAGAAAGAGACAATCGAGTATAAGGGATTTGGAGGCTTTTACATGTCAAAGGCTTTATCATATTTAAAACCATACTCACTTCTGGTGGGAATTGCGCTGATTCTCATGCTGACGGAACTCGCGGTTGAACTGGTACAGCCTCTATTGATCGCAAAAATCATCGACGATGGGATTATGAAGCAAGACATGCGGCACGTTTGGATATGGGGTGCGGTCATGATCGGCCTGACCATTTTATCATTTGCGGCGGGTATGCTGAATTCCTTTTACGCTGCCCATGTGAGCCAAAGCTTTTCCTATGACACGAGAAAAGGGCTTTTTCAAAAAATCCAGTCCTTCTCTTATTCAACATTTGGACAGTTTTCGTCCTCATCCTATATGACAAGGCTGACAAACGATGTGACACAGGTGCAAAACCTGATTTTTATGAGCCTGAGGTTTATGCTGCGTGCGCCGTTAATGATTGTGGGCGGCATTGCGCTGTCACTCGCCGTTAATGTGAAGCTCGGCTTTTTTCTTCTTGTGACGATTCCGATCCTGATTTTGTTTTTGCTTTGGGTACTGAAAAAGGGCGGGGCGCTGTTCCGGTCTGTGCAGAAACGGCTGGATCAGGTGAATACGATCATGCAGGAGAATTTAACCGCGATCAAGCTGATTAAAGCGCTGCTGCGCGGAAGCCATGAGGTCAAGAGATTTATCAAAGCAAACACGATGCTGATGGAAAAAACGGTCTCGGCATTTCAGCTTGTAGAATTTACGATGCCTGTGCTGATGCTGCTGATGAACCTCTGTATTCTTTTTATTTTATGGGCGGGAGCTCACAGCATCACAAGCGGAGGTTCTCAGGTCGGCGATGTCGTTGCGGTTATTAACTATGCGACACGAATTACGGGTGCGCTTTCTATGTTCCCGTTTTTGATTATGATTTTCACCCGGGCAAAAGCCTCAGGCGACAGAATCGGCGAGGTGCTTGAAACAGAAGGTGACGAGCAGGAGGAAGGATTACTCTCATCTCGCTTGTCAGGCCGAATTGACTTTCAGGATGTGTCCTTCCGATATCCGGATATGGACAGAGAAGCGCTGCGCAATGTCTCATTTTCCGCAAAGCCGAAAGAAACGATCGCGATTCTCGGGGCGACAGGATCAGGGAAATCGACGCTTTTTCAGCTCATTCCGCGGCTTTATAAGCCGGATTCGGGCAGCATTTACATAGATGAAAAGCCTATTGATGACTTTCCGGCGGAGGGCCTTCGCAAGCAAATCGGATTTGTGCCCCAGGAAGTGCTCTTGTTCTCAGGCACGATCAAAGAAAATATTGCTTGGGGCAAAGAAAATGCTTCACTTGATGAAATAATGGAAGCGGCCAAACATGCGCAAATCCATGAAACGATCATGAAGCTTCCGAAGGGATATGATACCGTCCTGGGACAAAGAGGCGTCAATTTGTCCGGCGGTCAAAAGCAGCGGATTTCTATTGCAAGGGCACTGATCAGAAAACCCTCCATCCTTCTTTTGGATGACAGCACAAGCGCGCTTGACCTGCAAACGGAAGCGAATCTGCTTGAGGCCATCAGCACATATGAGTGCACAACCTTAATCATTACACAAAAAATAACAACGGCCATGAAAGCTGATGAAATCTTGCTGCTCGAGGATGGAGAGCTGATAGAAAAAGGCACACACAGCCAGCTGCTTTCCGACTCACATTTATATAAGCGCATTTACGAGTCACAATTCGGAAGGGAGGGGAGCGAGTCGTGCTGAAAGACATCCGCAAGCCTTTCCAATATCCCAAAATCCCAATCGATAAAAAAGAACGCGCCAAAAAAAGGGCGAAAGCAAAGGATACAAAAGGCACCTTGAGACGAATCTGGTCTTACCTGGCAGAACGAAAAGGGCTGCTTATACTCGTTATGCTGATGGTCGTAATCAGCGCGATATTCGGGCTCCTCGGCCCCTTTGTGATCGGAAAGGCCATCGACCATTTCATCGTCGGCCAGACGGTCAGCGGGCTTATTCCCGTTCTGCTCATTCTGCTTGGCATATATCTCATTCAATCTTTATCACTCTGGTTTCAAAACTACTGGATGATCACGATTTCGCAAGGCACAGTTTTTAGAATGCGAAGCGAGCTGTTCACCCATCTGCATGAGCTGCCGATCCCGTTTTTTGATAAACAGCGGCATGGCGAGCTGATGAGCCGGGTGACCAATGACATCGAAAATGTCAGCTCCACTTTAAATACGTCGGTGATTCAAATTCTGTCGAGCGTCATCACTTTCGTCGGAACGATTGCCGTCATGCTGTATATGAGTCCGCTGCTGACGGTGATCACGCTGACGATCATTCCGGTAATGGCGGTGAGTCTGAAATGGATTACAAACCGTACGGGAAAACTGTTTAAAGAACAGCAAAAAAATCTTGGCGAGCTGAACGGATATATTGAAGAAAGCATTTCAGGCGCAAAGGTCATCAAAGCGTATTCACGGGAAGACCAGATTACAGCTGAATTTCTGGAAAAAAACGCCGCACTCAAGACTTCAGGCTTCTGGGCACAGACGATTTCCGGCTTTATCCCGAAAGTGATGAACTCTTTAAACAATTTAAGCTTTACGATCATTGCTGCAATCGGCGGACTGTTTGCGCTGAAAGGCTGGATATCCATCGGCACCATCGTTGTCTTTGCCGAGTACTCAAGACAGTTTACGCGTCCATTAAATGATCTGGCCAATCAGTTTAATACGATGCTGTCCGCTATTGCCGGCGCTGAACGGGTGTTTGACGTGCTGGATGAAAAAGAGGAGCGTGAGGATGAAAAGAGTGCCCTGCATCAGCCGATACAAACAGGCGGCATTGAATTCCGAAATGTTTCCTTCGGCTACGAGGAAAACAATCAGACACTGAAACACCTCCAATTCACAGTGCCGGCCGGGCAGTCAATCGCCTTTGTCGGCCCGACGGGAGCGGGTAAAACCACTGTTACCAATCTGCTTGCCCGTTTTTATGAGCCCAATGAGGGGAGCATTTTAATTGACGGGATTGATATTAAAAAGCTGACAAGGGCGAGCCTGAGAAAAAATATGGGGTTTGTGCTTCAGGATTCGTTCTTGTTCCAAGGCACGATCAGAGAAAATATCCGCTACGGCAGGCTCGATGCCTCCGATCAGGAAGTCGAGGCCGCAGCAAAAACAGCGAATGCCCACAGCTTTATTGAGCGGATGCCAAAAGGATATGATACAGTGCTGACGCAAAACGGCTCGGGCATCAGTCAAGGACAGAAACAATTGATCTCCATAGCAAGAGCCGTGCTGGCCGATCCGGTTCTGCTCATCTTGGATGAAGCGACAAGCAACATTGATACCGTAACAGAAGTGAAAATCCAAGAAGCGCTTGCCCGTTTAATGGAGGGGAGAACGAGCGTTATCATTGCCCACAGGCTGAATACCATTCAAAGAGCGGATCAGATTGTCGTATTAAAAGACGGCGAAATGATTGAAAAAGGCAGCCATGATGAGCTGGTACGCCAAAAAGGATTTTACAGTGACTTATACGAAAGCCAATTTCAGAAATAAAGAAAAAGACCTTTGTCCTGCACAAAGGTCTTTTTTGTTACAGATTTATAGTACTTTTATTTCAATTTCGTAAAATGTAACAAAATTACTTGACGTAAACAAGTTATGTATATATACTAGCTTACATTAAGTAAGTGATAACATTTATCAAGGAGGATAAAAATGAATAAATCATTTGAAATTGGCACATTACTTTTAAGAGTCATCACAGGTATTATCTTTTTTGTTCACGGTTTATCAAAGTTTCAGGCAATGGAGGGCACCATCCAATTTTTCGGCAGCATAGGCCTTCCAAGCTTTATGGCGTATGTCATCGCAGCGATTGAACTCGTTGGCGGAGTGCTCGTCTTTTTCGGATTGGCTACACGTATTGTAGGTGTTCTGTTTGCTCTCACATTGATCGGAGCCATTATTACAGTGAAGCTGAAAGCGCCATTCATGGGCAATGCAGAATTTGATTACCTTCTGCTTTTGACATCCATTCACCTGGCGCTTACTGGAAGCAGATTCCTGGCACTGGACCCATTTGTGTTTAAAGCAAAAAAGAACGAAAACGTATCAGCATAAGAAAAGAGGCATACAGCATGACCAGCATTCATGAGGATACAACCATTGGCTATGTCAAACTCACAATCCGCAGTCTGGAGCGTTCCCTTCAGTTCTACTGCAACGTGATCGGCTTTCAAGTCTTGAATAAGACGGACCGCCAAGCTGAATTAACGGCTGACGGAAAACGCCCCCTGCTTATTCTTGAAGAAAATCCAAGCGCTGTCGTCTTGCCTGAACGCACGGTAACGGGCCTGTATCACTTTGCGATTCTGCTTCCCAACAGAAAGGAACTTGGTATCGCGCTCGCCCGCTTGATTGAAAACGGGATTGCCCTCGGACAGGGGGACCACGCTGTCAGCGAGGCGCTCTATCTCTCAGATCCTGACGGAAACGGAATTGAAATGTACGCTGACCGCCCCCGCAGCACTTGGCAGCGGGATCGTGAAGGAAACTACGTCATGACAACAACTGCTGTCGACATCGAGGGCCTTTTGGAAGAGGCCGGAGAAGAGCGGAAAACAACACTTCCAAACGGTACGGTCATCGGGCACATTCATCTGCATGTCAGCGATCTGAAAGAAGCAAAAGCGTTTTACACAGATGTGCTGGGCTTTGACATTGTCGGAGACTATGCGGGCATGTCTGCTCTCTTCGTTTCAGCCGGAGGCTACCATCATCATATCGGCTTAAATATTTGGGCGGGAAGAAACGCGCCGCCTAAACCGACAAATGCGAGCGGACTAGACTATTACACGGTTGTCCTGCCTCATCAAGAGGAACTGGATCGAGTGGCAGACCGAGTCAAACGTGCCAGATATTCGATCGAAGAAACGGAAAACAGCTTCCGGGTGAAAGATCCTGTTTCCAGCGCCCATATTAGATTTGTGATTTGACTGTAATCCCTTTGCCGAAAAAACGGCAGGGGGATTTTTTATTTTTGTCCGCCTTGTTATGATGGGAGAACCAACTTGTTAGGAGGCGTTTACATGGAACTCAACCACCTTGTGACGGGCAAAATAGCATTAAATCAATATGTGCATCGCTTAGAGCAAAAGGATGTTTCATTTTACGTCCACTATTGGGGAGCGATGACGAACCACTATAACACACTGCTTCATAAGCATTCCTTTTATGAAATTTGTTACGTCGTAAGAGGTGAAGGATATTACCTTGAAGGCGATCGTACATATCCGCTTCGTGAACAGACGATTTTTTTGTCAAAGCCGGCGCATTTGCACCAAATCAAAAGTGAAACAGGGCTGTTCCTTTTTTACGTCGCTTTCGAGCTGAGCGAGGATCAGTCAAGCACCGAATGGATCAAAGTGATGGAAGAAGTGAAACAAAGCCCCTTTATCACAATGCAATTGAAAGATGGCGAACCGCCGGGCCTGCTTTGGAAAACGTTAATGCTGCAAGCAGCGCAGCCTGTCAATGCTTTTGACAAAGAGATCCTATCTCATTTGTCGCATGCATTGATCCTGTCATTAATCCAAATCTTTCTCCCGTCCGCCCATCGCCCGAAACAAAAGCAGCCCATTCACACATCTTCTGCTTTGCTGACAGAGGTGAAACTGCACATAAAAGACAATCTGTCACAACCGTTAAAGCTGACGGATGTCGCCAGCCACTTTCATATCTCAGGGAGGCACTTATCACGTTTATTTGCAGCAGAACTGGGCGTCAGCTACTCAGAATTTGTCCAAAATGAAAAAATAAACAAAGCTGCCGAGCTGCTGAAATCAACGAATCTATCGATTAAAGAAGTAGCGGAAGAAATCGGTTTCTCAGTACATTATTTCACTCGCATATTTTCCGCCAAAATCGGCAGCTCACCAGGGCTTTTCCGCTCCCTTTATAAAGATTCAAAAATGACCGCATTTCAAATCAATAAACCTTTTCAAAAAATCGAACAGGCCAAGCCGCACGAATAAGATGTCCTGAAATGACAAAACAATGTCTTAATATGATAAAGACGCGAGAAATCTCGTTGTCTTATAATCTCTTTAGAAAGCGGTTACAACAATGAATGTTCTGAAGGAGGGATGCATTGGCTTATGCTTGGTGTCGGGTGCTCTGCCATTCTTGAAAGAAGGGGAAGAAAGCCGTGAGTACAAAAAAGAAAGAGGCTGTAAAAGCAAAAGAAAGCTTAGCTCATAAAGGGCTTTTACGAACGATTACATTGGTATCTACATTCGGCGGCCTGTTGTTCGGTTATGATACGGGTGTCATTAATGGGGCACTTCCTTTTATGGCAACTGCAGGTCAACTCAATCTTACACCTGTTACAGAAGGACTGGTTGCGAGTTCCCTGCTTCTCGGGGCAGCCTTCGGGGCGATGTTTGGAGGACGTCTGTCCGATCGGCACGGCCGCCGAAAAACGATCCTTTATTTAGCCTTACTTTTCATCGCAGCCACACTTGGCTGTACCTTTTCACCAAACGCGTCCGTGATGATTGCTTTTCGTTTTCTGCTCGGACTGGCGGTTGGCTGCGCTTCTGTAACGGTTCCAACCTTTTTAGCGGAAATTTCGCCGGCAGAACGCAGGGGACGAATCGTGACACAAAATGAACTGATGATCGTAATTGGCCAGCTGCTGGCATACACCTTTAACGCCATTATCGGCAGCACAATGGGGGAGAGCGCAAATGTATGGCGGTATATGCTGGTCATCGCGACACTTCCGGCTGTTGTGTTATGGTTCGGAATGCTCATCGTGCCTGAAAGCCCGCGTTGGCTGGCGGCTAAAGGCAGAATGGGTGACGCCCTGCGGGTGCTTCGGCAAATCCGTGAAGACAGCCGGGCACAGCAGGAAATAAAAGAAATCAAACATGCGATTGAGGGCACAGCAAAAAAGACCGGCTTTCATGGTTTTCAAGAGCCGTGGATCAGACGCATTCTATTCATTGGGATCGGAATCGCCATCGTACAGCAAATTACCGGTGTCAATTCGATCATGTACTATGGGACAGAAATTCTGAGAGAAGCCGGTTTTCAAACAGAAGCTGCATTAATCGGCAATATTGCAAACGGTGTTATTTCAGTTATCGCGGTCATTTTTGGGATATGGCTTCTCGGCAAAGTCCGCCGCCGGCCCATGCTGATCATCGGACAGATTGGCACGATGACAGCCCTTCTGCTGATCGGGATTTTATCCATTGTCCTTGAAGGAACACCCGCCCTGCCGTATGTTGTGCTGAGTTTGACCGTTTTGTTTCTTGCGTTTCAGCAGGCTGCCATTTCTACAGTGACGTGGCTGATGCTCTCGGAAATCTTTCCTATGCATGTGCGGGGGCTTGGCATGGGGATCAGCACCTTCTGCTTGTGGACAGCTAACTTTCTCATTGGATTCACCTTTCCCATTTTGCTCAATCATATTGGGATGTCGGCGACATTTTTTATCTTTGTCGCTATGAATATCCTAGCGATTCTATTTGTGAAAAAATATGTGCCTGAGACAAAAGGGCGGTCACTTGAACAGCTTGAGCATTCCTTTCGCCAGTATGGCCGCCGCGCTGATCAGGAAATCCAAAATCAAACAACTCACTTATCGTAATCTGCAGATACCAGGAGGAATCTATCAATGAAACTATCTTATGTAACAGACAGCTTAGGACATTTGCCTTTTGAAGAAATGCTCGATTTTGCCGCGGAGCTTGGCATTGATACGCTTGAAATGACAACCGGAGGCTGGTCGCCTGCGCCTCACTTGAATCTTGATGAACTGCTGCAAAGCAGCCACAAAAGAGAAGAATTTTCAGCAGCGCTGGAAAAGCGGAATATGGCACTTTGCGCTTTAAACTGCTCGGGGAATCCTTTGGATCCAGGCGAACTGGGCAAATTGCACAGAGAAGTAACGGACAAAACGATGGAGCTGGCTGGATTATTAGGCGTCAAAAAAGTGATCATGATGAGCGGCCTGCCAGCCGGCGGCCCGGACGACAAAGTGCCGAACTGGATCACATACACAGTGAGCTGGCCTCCCGTTTTAAAAGATATCCTCAACTATCAATGGGAAGATGTTGCGATTCCTTATTGGAAGGAGCTTGTCCAAAAAGCGGAAGCCTGCGGTGTTGAAAAAATCGCGCTTGAAAATTTCAGCTCTCAATTAGTCTATAATCCTGAGACTCTTTTTCGACTCAGAAATGCAGTCGGCCCGATGGTCGGTTTGAATCTTGATCCGAGCCATTTATTATGGATGGGCGCAGACCCAATCATCGCAGCAAGGGAGCTCGGAGAAGCCATTCACCATGTTCATGGAAAAGATGTCAGAATTGAAAGACATTTAGCTGCGGTTAACGGGCTGTTAGAAACAAAAGAAGTGACAGATCCTGCAAACCGGGCATGGAATTATGTAGCTGTCGGCTGCGGACGGGATTTACAGTGGTGGAAGGAATTTTTTTCAGTCGTAAAAATGATGGGGTATGACGGTGAGGTTTCCTTAGAAATGGAGGACTTAACGATGTCACCGGAGGCGGGCATCCGCACATCGATAGAAGCTTTAAAACAAACCATCAGCCAATAGGAGGTTTTCATAATGCTAAATGGAGAAAGAATCATTTCAAAACCGCTGCGCTGGGCAATGGTAGGCGGCGGGCGGCTCAGCCAGGTTGGATATAAACATCGTATTGGAGCGCTGAGAGACAATACTGCCTTTCAATTAACCGCAGGCGCCTTTGATATCAATGCCGAAAGAGGAAAAGACTTCGGGGTGAACCTCGGAGTGGATGCGGAACGCTGTTATCCCGACTATCAAACAATGTTTGCGGAGGAAGCGAAAAGAGAGGATGGCATAGAGGTTGTATCGATTGCCACTCCGAACGGCACTCATTATGAGATCTGTAAGGCAGCGCTTGAAGCAGATCTGCATGTCATTTGTGAAAAACCGCTGTTCTTCACTTCAGAAGAGGGCTATGAAATCAAAGCGCTCGCAGAGAAAAAAGGGAGAATTGTCGGCGTGACATACGGTTTTTCCGGCAATCAAATGCTCCTTCAAATGCGTGCGATGATTGAGCAGGGCAAGATCGGCGATATTCGTGTGGTTGACTTGCAGTACACACACGGTTTTTGTGCGGCAGATGAAGGCGAAAACATAAGCGCTGCACAGAAATGGCGTGTCGACCCTGCGATCGCCGGGCCAAGCTTTGTACTAGGCGATTTATCTACCCACACGTATTATATGTCACAGCTTATTCTGCCTAAGATGAAAATTAAAGAGCTGCTGTGTGACCGACAGAGCTTCGTCGGCAGCCGCGCACCGCTAGAGGATAATGCCCATGTGCTAATGCATTATGAAAACGGGGCGGTCGGGACGATGTGGACATCATCAATCAATGCAGGGTGTATGGATGGCCACAGAATCAGAATTGTTGGCTCTAAAGCAAGCATCGAATGGTGGGACAGCAAACCGAACGAACTGACGTATGAAGTGCAGGGAGAGCCGATTCAGACACTCGTTCGCGGCATGCCATATTTAGATGGTGCATGCAGCGCCGATGAACGTCTCGGCGCCTTACACAGCGAAGGGCTGTCAGAGGCGTGGGCCAATATTTATCTTAAGTTTGCCATAGCAATTGACGCTAAAAATCGCGAAGATGAAGAAACCTTGAACAACTTAGTCTATCCTGACATTGATGCAGGGATCGAGGGCATCCGCTGGATTGAGAATTGCGTGCGTTCAGCAGACCAAGGATCAGTCTGGGTTGAATTCAAATAAATAAGTGGAAGCGCCGCATATGACATAAAGTTCATATGCGGTTTTTATTTTCCAGAAACATCTGTAAAAAATAACAAGAGGCAGGTATGATAAGAAAGGAATTGCTTATAGGAGTGATGAGCGTGAAGGCTCTTTTATTTACAAGAATTTTCACCTTGATGGTGAGCTGTTCGATGTATCTGTCCCTCGTAAAGGATGATAACTGGTTTGAATATCTATTTATAGCGTTAGGAGCTGCCGTGTATGCAGCCAATCATTTTCTGCTGAAAACAGAGAAGTATGACGTCTGGTTTTGTCTGATTGATCTTACGGTCGGCTTTTCGTTTGGATTCATGTTTCCCGGCAATGGTTTGTTCATTATTATGCTATGCCCGGTAGCTGTCGCATTTTTTCTGCGCGGGTTCAATAGAAAAATGGCATGGTTTTTGTTATGTCTTTGCTCAATTTTGTTTTCAATTGTCCTCATACGTACATATCTGCTAGCCGGCAATGAATACGTCATGGATCACATCACCAGCATGACATTTGTGGTGTTCTGCGGGGTGGTCGGCAAATTAATCCGCAAACTTCTTGAAGCACAAGAAACGGCAAAACAGCAGTTTCAGGAACTGACGGATTCGCATCGGGCGCTGTCAGCAGCACACCAGGAGCTGCATTTATATGCGAAGCAGGTCGAAGAACTCACTGCCATTCACGAGCGGAACAGAATGGCACGGGACATCCATGATACAGTAGGGCACAAAATGACGGCGCTTCTTGTCCAGCTGCAGCTTCTGCGTGAATGGCAAAAAAGAGACAGCCGAAAAGCAGATGAGACAGTCGGCGTCTGTGAAACGCTCGCCCGTGAAGCACTCGGCGATATCCGCTTATCAGTCCGAACCCTGCAAACGGAGAACGATCCCTCATTCATTGAATCGCTGAAACAACTGACAGAAGACTTTTACAAAAATGCGGGCGTCACATCCGAACTGACGGTCAGCGGCGATCCTGCGCTGGTCCCGCTGTCTCTGCATCCGACTGTGATCAGAACGGTGCAGGAGGCGCTGACCAATGCAAAACGTCACGGCGGCGCCACTGCTTGCTCGATTCAGCTCACGTGTTCACCGGAAACAGTCAGTCTTTTAATTAAAGATGACGGAAAAGGAAATCCTGAGGCCGCGCTGGGATTTGGTCTCTTGAATATGAAAAAGCGGGCGGCCGAGCATGGCGGGATGATCCGTTTTGAAAGCGAGCGGGATCAAGGATTTACCGTGATTGCGGAATTTTCTTTGGCTAATAAAAAATGGAGCTTTGGGCCCGCACAGCAAAAGGAGAGTTTATCATGATTAAAATCATCATTACCGACGATCAGGATATCGTCAGAGAAGGGCTGGCGTCTCTGCTTCAGCTCCGGGAAGAGCTCGATGTCATCGCCACGGCGCGAAACGGACAGGAAGCCTTTGAAAAGGCGAAAGAGCTGGAACCGGATATCGTATTGATGGACATCCGCATGCCGGTGTCCAACGGGGTGGAGGGAACAAAATTGATCACCAGCTCGCTGCCGGGCGTAAAGGTGCTGATGCTGACGACCTTTAAAGATTCAGAGCTGATTGCCGAAGCGCTTGAAGAAGGGGCAAGCGGGTACCTGTTAAAGGACATGTCAGCCGATACGATTGTGAAAGCGGTGATGACTGTTCAATCAGGAGGAATGGTGCTCCCGCCGGAACTCACAGCCCAAATGCTGAATGAATGGAAACGAGAAAAACAGCTGAAAGGAACGGAAGAGAAAGAAAAACCGAAGGAACTGTTCGAACTGACCGAGCGTGAAATGGAAGTGCTGGCTGAGCTCGGGTACGGACTGAACAATAAAGAAATTGCCGAAAAGCTGTACATTACAGAAGGAACAGTGAAAAATCACGTGTCAAACATTATCAGCAAACTGTCTGTCAGAGACAGAACCCAAGCCGCCATTTATTCCGTCAGACATGGCGTATCTGTCTTTTGATAGATGACGTTTGGCATATGCGTTACCTTGAAAAGGCCTGTCACAGGCCTTTTTTTATGCCCGATGTTCTATCCGGCGCCACATGTTTCACGCCTCAATCTCTTCTACAATGGCAATGGGATAAAAAAAGGAGTGAATCGGCGTGCTTCAAGCAGAAAATATCAAAAAGGCATACGGAAAAAAAACAATTGTCAAAGGAATCTCTTTTTCCTTGAAAAAGGGTGAGTCGTTCGGACTGCTCGGACCGAACGGAGCGGGGAAGTCCACAACCATTTCTATGATTTCCGGACTTGTGCCGCTTGACGGAGGGGAGATTACAGTCGGCGGGTATGTCATCGGCAAAGACACGAACAAAGCCAAACAAAAAATCGGCATCGTCCCGCAGGAAATCGCCCTGTACCCGACACTGACGGCTCAAGAAAATCTCGTATTCTGGGGGAAAATGTATGGACTCACGCATGGAGAGGCCAAAAAAAGATCAGCAGAAGTCCTTGAATATGTAGGGCTTACTGAGCGGGCTAAAGATAAAATCGAAACATTCTCCGGCGGAATGAAACGGAGAATTAACATAGGCGCCGCCCTTATGCATAAGCCTGAGCTGCTTATCATGGATGAACCGACCGTCGGCATCGACCCTCAATCGAGAAATCATATTTTAGAAACAGTCAAACAGCTCAACGAAACAGGCATGACCGTGATCTATACGAGTCACTACATGGAAGAGGTCGAGTATTTATGTGACCGGATCGGCATTATTGATCAGGGAGAAATGATTGCGATCGGCACAAAAAACGACTTGTGCAGCCGTCTTGGAGGAGACACGATCATCCAGATGACTGTCAGCGGGGCAGATGAAGGATTTCTTTCAGCTATCCGCTCGCTTGCCCATGTGAATGATGTAACAGTGAATGAATCAGAGCTCAAAATTGAGGTTGCTGCGGCGCACCATGAGAAAGTAGTCACCAGCCTGCTCACGGAAGCCGCTGCCCATCAAATGAATCTCCTGTCTCTTCAGGTTCAGGAACCAAATCTGGAACGGCTGTTTCTGAATCTGACGGGCCGCACATTGCGGGATTAGGAGGGGCGGCGATGAAAAAAGCAATATGGATCGCATGGAAAGATGTCAAAATCAGAATCACGGATAAAAAAGGGTTTATGATGCTTATCCTAATGCCGCTGATTTTAACAGCCATATTAGGGGCCGCTCTTGGATCAATCCTTGGCGGAGGCAGCGAGATTGATGAAATCAAAGTCGGCTATGTCCAGTCTGATCAGTCAGGCGCGTCGAAGATGTTTAAAACAGATGTACTTGAAAAAATGAAGATGATCAAGGTCACAGAAGCAGGCAGTAAAAAGGAAATGAAAAAGCTGCTGGCGGAAAAGAAAATTGATGTCGGAATTGCCGTCCCGGCACATTGGGGATCCGGCAAGAAACCGGCCGCTGTCTATACTGGCACTGATCAGGAATTAAAAAGCTCTATCATAGAAACGGCTGCAGTGTCTTTTATAGACCAATACAAGGCGGTACGAGAAGCGGCATCCGCCTCGATGGAATATGTCACCAAGACGGAAGCTGTAAAACAAGGAAAGCTCAATCCTTCCCTCATAGCAGAAAATCTTGCTAAGATGCTTGAAAAAGAAGCGGGTGCCAGGCTTGCTGTTACGGAGAAATCAGTCGGCGCAAAAGAAGTTACCAGTTTTCAATACTATTCGGCGGCAATGCTTTGCATGTTTATGCTGTTTCATATGACGGTCGGCGCGAAATCATTTTTGCTGGAAAGGGAAACAGAAACCCTTGCCAGACTGCTGATGACGCCTGCACAAAAATACGCCATTCTCTTCGGGAAGTGGCTCGGAACCTATTTGTTTGCCATTATACAATTTTTCATTTTTATTATTGTGACCATCAATATATTTGATGTGGACTGGGGAGACAATCTCTTGTTTGTGTGCGTGCTGGGGCTTTCCTACGCAGCAGCTGTATCCGGCATTTCAATGCTTCTTGCTTCGTGCATCAGCGATATGAAGTCAGCAGATGTTTTAGGAGGTTTTGGAATTCAGGTGCTTGCCGTTCTTGGCGGTTCTATGCTTCCGTTTTATCAATTTCCGGATTTTCTGCAATCTGTTTCAAAGGCGGTGCCAAATCGATGGGCGCTCGAAGGCTTTCTTTCCTTAATGGAAGGGGGAGGCTGGGCTGAACTTCAAACGCCGGTCCTTCTTTTTGCGGCAACCGGTCTTTGTTCACTGGCTGTTGGCATCAGAAGGCTTCACACAAGATAAGGAGGTAAAACACGGTGAAAAAAATCATAGCCATTTGCGGCGTTGAGCTTTCTCTCATTTTTAAGAAGCCGCAGAACTATTTAATGATGTTCGCTGCCCCGCTGCTGCTGACCTTTGTATTCGGCGGTCTGCTCGGCGGAAATGATGATAAGGTGCGGCTTGCGATCGTCGATCAGGATGACACGCTTCTTTCACAGCATTATATCCGGGAGCTCAAGCAACATGATGATATGTATACATTTCAAACGATGACTAAAAGCAAAGCTTCAGAAAAACTGAAACAAAAGAAAATTGCCGGAGTCATCACCCTTTCCCGCACTTTCCAAGAGAAGCTGGAAAAAGGAGAGAAGCCGGAGCTGGTCTTCAGCCACGGTCCAGAGCTGACAGAAGCGCCAGTCGCTAAACAGTATGCCGAAAGCAAGCTGGCAAAGCTCAACATTCAGGTAACCGCGGCAAAAACAGCGGCCGAGGCGGCGGGGGAGAGCTGGAAATCGGCTTATAAAACGGTAATCGCCAAAGATCGTGGAGATAGCGCCCCAGCTGTAAAACGGGAATCTCTCAATGATAAAAAAGAAGGCAAGGGTGTAAGTGGCACAGCTTCACGAGCTGCAGGCTTTTCCATTCTGTTTGTGATGCTGACAATAATGGGGGCAGCCGGCACGATATTAGAAGCGCGAAAAAGCGGCGTCTGGCCGAGACTGCTCACCGCGTCTGTCAGCCGCGCGGAAATCGGAGCGGGGTATGTGCTGTCATTCTTTGTGATTGGCTGGATTCAATTTGGAATGCTGCTTCTCGCATCCCATTGGCTGTTCGGAATCAGATGGGGCAATCCGGCTGCGCTGATCGTGTTAGTATCCTTTTTTCTGTTAGCAGTCGTTGGCATCGGGCTGATGATTGCTGCTCATGTCAGAACGCCAGAACAGCAGCTTGCTTTCGGCAACTTGTTCGTTATTGCGACGTGTATGGTGAGCGGAATGTATTGGCCGATAGAAATTGAGCCGAAGCTGATGCAGTCCGTTGCTGACTTTCTCCCGCAAAAGTGGGCGATGAACGGACTGACAGAAATTATCGCTAACGGGGCAACCATCACGGATATACTCGGCATTTGCGGCATCTTGCTTGCTTTTGCCGCCATCACCTTCACAGCGGGGCTGAAAGCGCTCCGAACGTAAAAGCATCTGCCTCTGGGCAGATGCTTTTATCATTATATCGTGTGTTCTGTCAGGTTCAGTCTTTGTTCCAAGTGTTGTTTGCCGGACGGCCAGTCACCTTCGATTAAGGCCGCTCCTGGGTATTCTCTTGTATCATGGCTAAAATATGCTCCAGCCAGGATACGTAATTCTTTTCCCGTTCCAGCGCTTTTGTCAGTACCAGATAGTGGCCGAAATCCGGTGAAGAAAACGACATTGGCTCCGCTGAGGCCATTAGCTTTTCATAACTGCCTTGCAGATCAGCGAGCTTCTCCTTGCGCTTCAGCAGCTGGTCTGTAAACAAGTCGGCTGCCTCCTGGCGTGACAGAGAAGAAATGAAATAAGCCTTCAGCATAAATTCATCCTTCACTGTTTCCGGAATAGGGTGGTGGCGGGTCAGCCACACGTGAAGCTCCTGTTTTCCGCTGTCTGTCAGGGTATACATTTTTTTCTCAAGTTTTGTGCCCTGAATCGTTGTCCGGAATGTGATAAAGCCTTCATCTGTCAGCTTTTTGAGCTCTGGATAAATCTGGCTGTGCTTGGCGCTCCAAAACTGGCCGAGCTCCGCTTTGAAATAACTTGTAATATCATATCCGCTCAATTCGCCTTTTCGTAAAAGCCCTAATATGGCATATTTTAATACTCTCATGCTGTCCTCCGTGTCTATGGCTGTTTTTGCAAAAAAGAAACTTTTTAAATTCCCTGCCGCCGCAAAATCGTATCGTTCTTTTCTCTTATACCGGCAAAACAAATGTGAATTCTTATATAAAATAGTGAATGCCATCTATTCTCATGCCTAGCTTTCATCTGTTCCCTATATTATAGGAAAGGGAGACTGGGAACACAACCGCATGTCTCCTTACGCTTATAGTCCTTTCAAGTTTCTTTCGAGTGTATGGAAGACAACTTCCAATAGACAAATTTATGCTTTCAACAAAATAATAATGAAATTGAAGATTCTGATAAGTTTATATTTACCAAGTTTAAATTTAACTGTATAATCATTTTGGTAAATACATGATTGAGGAGAAACGGAAAATGAAAAGATTACTTATTGCATCAACTATTTGTCTATCAATGTTTTTGTCTATTCTAGCAGCTCCGCCTTCAAGTGCAAAGGCGGAAACAGCACATAACCCTGTTGTTCTTGTTCATGGGATTAGCGGTGCATCATACAATTTTTTTGCTATTAAAAATTACTTAATCTCTCAGGGCTGGCAAAGCAATAAACTGTATGCGATTGATTTTTATGATAAAACAGGGAATAACCTAAATAACGGCCCGCAGCTTGCAGCATATATTGATCGCGTTTTAAAAGAAACAGGAGCTAAAAAAGTAGATATTGTGGCTCATAGTATGGGAGGAGCCAACACGCTGTATGCTATAAAATATTTAGGCGGGGGCAATAAGATTCAAAATGTTGTCACGCTCGGAGGGGCTAATGGTTTAGTGTCATCTGTTGCGCTGCCGGGTACAGATCCTAATCAAAAGATCCTCTATACATCGATCTACAGTCTGAATGATGAAATTGTCATCAATAGCTTGTCTCGATTACAAGGAGCCAGAAACATCCAACTGTATGGCATTGGACATATTGGATTGCTTTCTAATAGCCAAGTCAACGCCTATATTAAAGAAGGATTGAATGGCGGAGGATTAAATACGAACTGATGCTTCAAAGATATGCGGCTATGTTAAAACCTGCTGTTTGGTTACAGCAGGTTTTTTGTTTTCTGACAGGTTGAAAAGAGCAGAAAGTCAGAATGAAAACTGGCCTTTTTTGTAAGTTCTAATACAGTTATTCAGCACTTCCCGAATGAATACTTCATATAACGGATAATCCTGCTCAAACACTTCTGCTGAAGCTTTTCGCAAATGCGGGAGCCGCCACCTTCATGACAAATGGTCCCTTCCGCAACGCCGGCTTTTTTGGTAATTTCACTAATGGATGCCGAGGCAAATCGCGGATTAGATTACTATCAAAAAGGCATTTTGTAATTTTGCGGAATCAAAAAAGAGAACAGGACACTGTTCCCGCGCCTCAAGCATAGCAGCCCGGCTGTACGGGTCAAATGGCTGAGGGCGGTATGCCAAAAAGTTATGGGTTTTTATGGGTCTTAGTCGTTCATGCATACTGAAAGATAAGAAATCAGGCACTTTTTTCAATTGAAGCAGGTGTGTTATGGTACAACCATCGATTTCTAAAAATTTGAAATAAAGGAGCGCTGTTATGCAAATCAAAGAAATTTTTGTGATCCGCTGCATTTCGTGCTTAAGTGTCGTTCTGCTCCATATCATTTCAATGGTCCTGATGCTTCAGGCGGAAGCACTTGCTGATATTTCTCACACGGTTGATTCTTTGCGCACACTCTTGATGTTCAGCACGCCTGCTTTCATTTTCATCTCTGAGTTTTTGCTGGCGCGTTCTTATCCTGACGGGGTGCCGGAGGGGTTTTTGAAGAAGAGAGGAAAAGTGATTTTTATTCCCTTTTTGTTTATTGCAGCCATTGATGCCTTGCTGATGGCCAGTGCAATGGGGGGAAAGCTGACTTTTCTGGCGTTTGTGCAGAAATATCTGGAAAACGTATTTTTAGGAAACTTTATCGGATATTTCATTCTTGTCATCTTCCAATTTTATATCCTGCACATGCTCTTTCATGAGTATTTGAAAAAAGCATCGCCAAAATGGGTGCTGTCTGTTTCGTTTGTGGTGACAGCCGCTTATTTGGGCTATTTCTCAGCAGTCAGTCCGGCACCCGCTTCTGAACAAGGCGGTTCATTTCCGTTCTTCTGGGTTCCATTTGCAGGATGGCTTTTCTACTTTTGTCTCGCTTATTACTGCGGAAAAGAGTACAAGCGGTTTTTAGCGCTGCTGAATCAATACCGCTGGGTGGTATACGGCGCTGCGGTCGGGTCCGCCGCGTTGGTTGTGGCTGTTTCTTATTTCGGAGAGGTCGGCATGATCAGCTCAAAGCGGCCTGACATCATGCTTTATTCAACAAGTATGATTTTCCTGTGCTTTCACCTGTTTTCTAACATAAAGCAGGTGCCGAAAATCATTATGTTTATCAGTAACTATTCCTTTTCGATTTATCTGCTGCACGCTTATTTTATGATCATTGGCTATGTTTTGCTGTTAAATATGCCAGACATTCCCGCCGTGCCGGCCGTTTTCTTGCTGTTTGCCGTCTGCACAGCGGGCCCGATCCTGACATCCTGGGCACTGAACAAGTTTAAATATGGATATTTGTTTGTAGGGAAAATCTATCAGCCGAAGAAGCGAAAAGTAAAAATGGAAGTGCGAGACCACGCAGGCTGAAAAATCACGGCAGGAGAAACGTTCCTGCCTTTTTTTACGCAAATTTATACATGAAAGAACAACTATTACACCATTTCCTTTAAAATAAAAGTGAATTTTCATATATGCCAATGAGCAGGATCAGCAGATGCCTGTTTATTGAAAGGAGAGCAAACCATGTCAACAGCCAATCTAAGCTATCCGATAGGAGAGTACAAACCTAGGAAATTCATATCAAACGAGCAGAAAGAAGAATGGATTCAAGTGCTGGAGGAAGTGCCGGCTAAGCTGAAGCAAGCCGTTGAGGGAATGACGGACAGCCAGCTTGATACACCGTACCGAGACGGCGGATGGACCGTCCAGGCAAGTTGTTCATCATCTGGCTGACAGTCATATGAATGGCTATATCCGTTTTAAATTAAGTTTGACAGAAGAGACGCCGGCCATCCGTCCGTATGATGAAAAAGCATGGTCGGAGCTTGAAGACTCCAAAACAGCGGAGCCGAGCGGTTCACTCGCGCTTTTGCAGGAGCTTCACGGAAGATGGACGGCTCTTCTCCGCACTCTGACGGATCAGCAATTTCAGCGCAGATTTTACCATCCCGATACAAAAGAGATCATTACCCTAGAGAACGCGCTCGGGCTGTATGTCTGGCACTCACATCACCATATCGCTCATATTACGGAGCTTTCCAAACGGATGGGGTGGTCTTAACGCTTTTGCCGGCGGAAAGCCGGGAGACTGATTGCTGCAATCACCAGCAGAGAAATCACAGCAGCCGCCGCATATAAATGATCATAGCCGCTGGCAACACTGGCATGAATGGCATCGCTTATCGCAGTTTTGACTTCAGGCACAGGAATGCGTTCGATCTGTTCTTGTAAAGAAGAAACATCTGAACTGTCGATCTCGGGAATCATCTGCATAGCCTTCCCTGACTGTCCGCTGTCCGATAAGCGGCTGCTGATTTCATCGCCGATTTGGTCAAACCCTGCTGTGATAAAACCTGCATAAAGAGTAGGCGCCAATGTCAGTCCGATTTGCCTTACTAATGAAAGCGTGCCGAGCGCCGTGCCCTTATTCGCTTTAGCTGCTTCTGATACAAGAACATTCAGCGGAGCGCCTAGCAGAAAGCCAAAACCGATGCCGGCCGCCACGCTTGCAATGACAAACTCCCATTTTTCCGTCACCCAAAGCGGAAATAAAGCAAATCCCGCACATGAAATAATTCCTGAAAGCACAACAGTTTTCACCGGTCCTTTTTTGTCGGTGAGCGCTCCGCCAAGCCAAGCGCCGATTCCGGAAGCTAAGGCAAGAGGTGTCATCCAATAGCCCGCTTTTGCGGCAGGAACGCCTAAATATTGCTCAACATATGACGGAATAAAAATAACCGCCGCCAAGAGGCCCCCGGATAATAAACCGATGATAAGCGTTCGCTGAAACATGTGATTCCGAAGTAAAGAATACGCCAGAATGGGATCGCCCCCGCGCATTTCCATCCGCTTCTCAAACCATACGAGCGCCGCAAAACAAAAAATACCGAAAACAATACATCCATAAACCTCAGGATCTCCCAGGCTTTTTAAGAGATTTGCCCCGTCAAGGTTTGTCATGCCGTACATTACAGCCAAAATTGACAAGGACAGAAGAAAAATTCCGGCCGTGTCGAGACGTTTGGCCTCCGGCGCTTTGGTTTCCACAATAAAAAATGCACCGAAAACAACCAGCAGCACTGCAATCGGCAGGTTAATCAAAAACAGCCAATGCCATGACCCGGTCCAATCAAGCAGAAAGCTTCCAATATTGGGTCCGAGCACAGCAGCCATCCCGTTCATCGCCCCTAGCAAACCAAGGGCCTTCCCTTGTTTTTCCTTTGGAAGTGTAGCAAGGACGTGAGAACTTCCGATGATGAAAATCCCGCCGCCTCCAAGCGCCTGAATCAGCCGTGAGATAAGAAAAAGCGGAAAGCTTTGGCTTAAAGCGACAAGCAAAGAACCAAGCCCGAAAAGGCCGACTTCAATAAGAAACAGCTTTTTTCTGCCGTAGCGGTCGGAAAGCTTTCCGACGATCGGCACACTGACGCTGAGACCGAGCGTATAAAGCGTAATGCCCCATGAACCCCAAGACGGAGAAACGGCAAACGATTCGTTTATCGTGGTCAGCGCAGCGGAGATGATCCCGTTATCCAGCGCAGCCATAAACACACCGATGGTAAACAGGCTGATCGCCCACTTTTGGCTTTTTTGATCTGCCAATGCCTTATGCATATTCATCACTCCTTTTACTTCACTCAGAATATATTATTCATTTAAAATGAACTAAATGTCAAATAAAAAAAGTCTGCCTCCGCAGTTTGCGTGAGGACAGACTTCGCTGACATTATTCTTTTTTAGCCTGCTCCAGCGCTCTGGAAAGAACAGAAAGCCCTTTGGAAACAGCTTGCTTTTCATCAGGAGACAGTATCTCCAAGGAACGCTTCAATTTCATATGGCCCTTTTGATAAAGTCCGCGAAAAATATTTTTCGCATTCTCCGTTAAATGAACAACCACTGAACGGCGGTCCTCTTCAGAGTGTGATCGTTTAACAAAGCCGGACTTCTCAAGGCGGTCAAGCAGCCCGGTTGTATTTGACAGGGAAGCCCCCATTTTCTCTGCAATTTCACTGACCTTCAGCGTTCCGTGATTGTTTAAAAGCATGAGCACTTTCATTTGCGGCATGCTCATATCCAGCTTCATCCACTCAGATACATCACCGAGCCCGGCAGATGTTAAGACTTTCATATAAAGCACCCAGATTTCCCGTTCCTCAGATGAAAGAATATTTTCGTTTAATACTGTTGTATCATGTAAGTTATATTCCATTTGATCACTTCCTCGTCATTCGCTCCTCTTACCATATTACTCGATTTTAACCGCTGAAAGAAAGTCAGCATAAACCGCAGATGAGACTTTGTCCGAAAAATAGCGGTAGTGTATAATGAGTTGGAGATTATTGGGGAAAGAAATATCGAATTGTATATGATTGGAGAGACCATTGCTGATTAAAAAGAATGCTTTATCAATTTTAAAAATCGTTTTTCCTGTTGCTGTTTTACTATTTGTGTTTTATCAGTCGAAAAAAGAATTGACAAACCTGTCATTCAAACGAACGCTTATGGTTATCAACGGGCTGGAACGCACGGACTTATTCATCCTTGTATTGATCGGCTTGCTGGCTGTTGCGGCTATGTCGCTGTATGATTACGTCCTGAAATACTCGCTGCGCCTTTCGATCACAAACGGAAAGGTATTCAGGGTTTCCTGGATCGCCAATTCATTTAATAATGTGCTCGGGTTCGGCGGTTTAGCCGGTGTCGGGTTAAGAATGATGTTCTATAAGGAGCATACGAAAGACCATAAGGCGCTCGTGAAAGGAATCGCCTGGCTAACGTCATCTATGCTGCTCGGGCTATCTGTTTTCAGCATTTTCGTCGCAGCGCGGGTGCTGCCAGTGGATGAAGTGATCCATGAAAAGCCTTGGCTGTGGGCAGTCGTTATCGGTTTCGCGCTGATTTTGCCGTTATCCTTGGCGGTGGCCAAAATAAAAGGCCGCAAAGCCGGAGACGAAGAAAATGAGGATAAAGTGAAAAATCCGATTTTCGCTTATATCGGCGCTTCCGTTGCCGAATGGCTCATGGCTGGAGTCGTCATCTATTTTGCTTTGTTCGCCATGGGCATTCATGCTGATATCCGGTATGTGTTCGGAGTGTTCGTCATTGCGGCGATCGGCGGGATGATCAGCCTCGTGCCGGGCGGTTTCGGCTCGTTCGACCTTTTGTTTTTGCTCGGTATGGAGCAGCTTGGCTATCATCAGGAAGCCATTGTTACGTCAATCGTTTTGTACAGGCTCGCCTATTCATTTATTCCATTTGTTTTGGGGCTGTTCTTTGCTGCCGGCGACCTGACCGAAAATACAATGAAACGGCTCGAAACGAACCCGCGAATTGCACCGGCTATCGAAACGACAAACGTGCTGCTTGTCGTACAGCGGGCCATGTTAGTGAGGATTTTGCAGGGATCGCTTTCACTTATTGTGTTCGTAGCCGGTCTCATTGTCCTTGCGTCGGTGTCACTGCCGATTGATAGGCTGACAGTCATTCCGCACATTCCCCGTCCGGTCCTTTTGCTGTTCAACGGGCTGTCCTTAAGCTCAGCGCTCATTTTGCTGATATTGCCGATCGAGCTTTATAAACGGACAAAACGGTCCTATACAATGGCAATTACAGCGCTTGTCGGCGGATTTGTTTTCAGCTTTTTAAAAGGGCTCAATATCAGTGCAATATTCATATTGCCGATTATCATCGTCTTGCTTGTGCTGCTGAAAAAACAATTTGTCAGAGAACAGGCTTCCTATACGCTAGGGCAAATGATTTTCGCTGCTGCCCTGTTTACTGTGGCGCTGTTTAACTATAACCTTATCGCAAGCTTCATCTGGGATCGGATGAAAAAGGTGCTGCGCCACGAATATTTCGTCCACAGCACTTCCCATATTACACATGCGACCATCATGGCAGTCATCGCCGTTCCGCTGTTCTTCTTTATTTTTACAGTGGTGTACCATAAGAAAACCAAACCAATTGGGGAAAAAGCTGATCCAGAACGTCTTGCTGCGTTTCTCAATGAAAAAGGCGGCAACGCGCTGAGCCATCTCGGCTTTCTCGAAGATAAGCGGTTTTATTTTTCAAGTGACGGAAATGCCCTGCTTCTGTTTGGAAAAATCGCCAGACGGCTGGTCGTGCTCGGCGATCCGTCAGGCCAAAGAGAATCGTTCCCGCTCGTGCTGGAAGAATTTCTGAACGAAGCGCATCAAAAGGGTTTCAGCGTTTTGTTTTATCAAATTGAACGAGAGGACATGGCGCTGTACCACGATTTTGGGTATAACTTTTTTAAACTTGGCGAGGAAGCCTATGTGGACTTAAACACGTTTACCATATCAGGGAAGAAAAAAGCCGGCCTGCGGGCAATCAATAACCGGTTTGAACGGGAGGAATATACTTTCCATGTAGATCATCCTCCATTTTCAGAAGCGTTTTTAGAAGAGCTTAAACAAATCTCCGATGAATGGCTCGGCTCGAAAAAGGAGAAGGGCTTTTCGCTCGGGTTCTTTGACCCGTCATATTTACAGAAAGCGCCGATCGCCTATATGAAAAATGCCGAAGGGGACATTGTCGCTTTCGCCAATATCATGCCGATGTATCAGGAAGGCGAAATCTCGGTCGATCTGATGCGCTATCGCAGCGACGCCCCGAACGGTATTATGGATGCCTTGTTCATCCGCATGTTTTTATGGGCGAAGGAGGAGGGGTGCACGTCATTTAACATGGGCATGGCGCCCTTGGCCAATGTCGGCACGGCCTTTACATCCTTCTGGTCAGAGCGCTTCGCGGCTGTCATTTTTAATAATGTTCGGTACATGTACAGCTTCAGCGGGCTCCGAGCATTTAAAGAAAAATACAAACCCGAATGGCGCGGAAAATACTTGGCGTATCGGAAAAACAGATCTCTTTCTGTCACCATGTTCCTCGTCACGCGTCTGATCGGCAAAAGCAAAAAAGACTCCGTCTAAACAGACGGAGTTCTTTTTTTATTTAGACTTTAAGAAATACGTTTCAATATCGTCAAGCAGATAGTTTGCGGCTTTTATTCCGCCTGCGGTTGTCCACACGACATCATCGACCTCATGGGCGTTCCCTGATTTCACAGCCTTGAGGTTTTTCCATAGTGAACTGCTCGTCCACTGATTGGCCCATTTCTCATTATCTTTTGCATTATCGGCTTTATAAGTGAAATAAAAAAGCACATCGCCATCCATATCAGGAATGGATTCTTTGCTGTCTGTTGAGAACGTGAATTGGTCCTTTTGTTTCTTGAATAGCTCAACTTGCTTTTCAGGACGTTTAAAACCAAGCTGGTCTAAAATAATGCCAGAGAATGAATCCTTATAATAGATTCTTGACTCGCCGGACAGAAAGCGTACAACAGACACGGTTTTGTTTGTCTGATCGCCAAGCTTATCTTTCATATCGGCAACGCGCTTATCAAAATCGGCAATGACTTCTTTGCCTTTGTCCGCCTTATTCACCGCGTCGGCATAAAGAGTCAGGTTATCCTTCCAGTTCCCGGCTAAAGATTCAGCAAAAACCGTCGGCGCAATCGCATTTAACTGATCATAAATCTTTTCTTGGCGCACTTTATTTCCAATAATCAAATCAGGCTTTAATTCCGCGATGGCTTCCACATTCGGTTCAGTTTCTAGCCCGACGTTTTTAACACCTTTCATATCGTCTTTCAGGTAGTCATACCACGGGTCGCCCTTCCATGACTTCACGGCCCCGACAGGTTTAATGCCAAGCGCTAAAAGCGCCTCTGTTCCTTCATTTGTTAAGACGACAATCCGTTTTGGATGGGCTGGAATGTTGTCTGATGTACCCATCGCATGTTTAACCGTTCTTGTTTTGCTGCTTGACCCCTCGCTGTTACTTGAACTTTCTGAACTATTACAGGCAGAAAGCACCATAACGGCCATAAGTAATACAAATAGCATGCTGATATGCTTTTTCATCTTTTTCCTCCCAATATTGAAATTCATTATCATTTAGATCATAATAAGCAGTGGTGAGAGTGTCAATCATTAATTGAGGATGATTCTCAAAAACAACCAATTTACTGCAGTCATGATGAAGAATGTTACATAGTAAATCACTAGGAGAATTGGATGATGATCTTCAAAAAGGCTTATTCGAAATGGATTTTGTTATTATGTCTGCTTTTCGTTTTGCTGGCGGCTGTCTGCGCAAGTGTCATATACGGCTATACCGGTACGTCATGGGGACAGGTCTATCAAGCGTTTACATCTTTTAACGGATCAAATGAGCAAGTCATCATTAAAGACGTCAGGCTCCCGCGCGCCTTGGTTGCCACGGTCGTCGGCGCTTCCCTTGCGGCTGCCGGCGCTCTGATGCAGGCGCTGACAAAAAACCCGCTAGCATCACCAGGGATTTTCGGAATCAACGCAGGGGCCGGCTTTTTTATTGTTGCCGGATCATTTTTTCTGCATATTCAATCACCCCAAGCGCTTGTATGGAGCTCGTTTCTCGGTGCTTCCTTTACCGCCGCGATTGTCTATGCCGCAGGTTCGCTTGGAAGGGAAGGGCTCACGCCGATCAAATTGACGCTGGCTGGAGCAGCCATGGCGGCAATGTTTTCTTCGCTGACACAAGGCATGCTTTCCGTCAATGAACTCGAGCTGGCTCAGGTGCTATTTTGGCTGACGGGCTCTGTGCAGGGCAGGAGTCTCGATTTGCTGATGACAATGCTTCCATATGCCGCGGCGGCGCTTTTGATCAGCTGTTTCCTCGGCCGAAAAATTAATCTTCTTGTCATGGGAGAAGATGTTGCCAAAGGACTTGGTCAAAAAACGGGACTGCTGAAATTCGCTATGGCACTATGCATTGTCCTGCTTGCCGGTTCGGCTGTCGCCATTGCCGGGCCGATTTCCTTTATCGGCATCATCATCCCGCACTTTGCCCGCTTTATCATCGGCAATGATTATCGCTGGGTTCTGCCGTTTTCCGCTGTGTTGGGTGCGATTTTACTTGTTGCCGCGGACATCGGGGCACGATATATCATTATGCCTCAGGAAGTTCCTGTCGGGGTTATGACGGCGATTATCGGCATGCCAGTGTTTGTTTACATCGCAAGAAGGGGGGCGAATCTATGAAACTTCGTTTTGGCATTACAGCGGCTGAAAAGAAAGCATGGATTGTCTTTTTTGTTTTACTCGGTTTAACAGCGGCTGTGTTCATCATAAGCGCCGGTCTCGGACAGCGGTTCATTCCTCCTTGGGATGTGGCCAAAACATTTTTCGGTGCAGGTTCAAAGCTCGATGAAATGATGGTGATGTCGTTCCGCATGCCAAGAATTTTGACAGCTGTATGCGCCGGCGTTTGCTTGGCTGCGGCAGGCGCAATTTTGCAGGGGCTGGTCAGAAACCCTCTCGCATCCCCGGATATTATCGGAATCACGGGCGGAGCGGCTGTGGCTGTGGTGCTTGTCATGATGTTCTTCTCAGACCGAAGCGATTCACTGACGATCAGTCTGTCATGGCTTCCGGCTGCCGCATTTATCGGGGCATCAGTTGTTGGACTTATCGTTTATTTACTCGCATACAAAAATGGCGCCTCCACGTTTCGGCTGGTGCTGATCGGAATCGGATTTTCAATGTCTGCACAAGCGATGACCACATTGCTCATGATCAAAGGACCGATCTACAGGGCGTCCCAAGCCAATGTATATATAACAGGTTCAGTCTACGGATCTAACTGGCAGCATGTAAAAATAGCCGTGTTGCTGTCTGTCATTCTCTTATTCATTTGTTTTATCTGTCTTAAAAATATGAATATACAGATGCTCGGTGAAGATATTGCGGCAGGCGCGGGAAGCTCCGTGCAAAGAAACCGGTTCTTCCTCCTGCTGCTGAGTACGGCTCTTACGGGCTGTGCGGTTTCGGTTGCCGGAACGATTGGTTTTGTCGGTCTGATGGCGCCGCACATCGCAAGGCGTCTCGTCGGCTCGTCTTACGGTGCGCTGCTCCCGGCATCTGCACTGATCGGGGCTCTGCTCGTATTAGGAGCAGACATCATCGGCAGAACCTTATTTGCCCCGGTCGAAGTTCCGGCAGGCGTTTTTACAGCGGCGATCGGCGCCCCCTATTTTATTTATTTGCTCTATAAAACAAGAAATTCCTGATTGTAAGAACCCATTTTCTCTGCAAAGAAAATGGGTTTTTGGTATTGACAGAAAATTCCCTCTAATATTTTGTTATACTGACAGAGACATTGATGTAGAAAGGATGGCAGGCGAATGAAAGCAGAGGTATTAAAATATGAAGCATTTACGGAAAATCCCGGCAAAGGAAACCCCGCGGGAGTGGTATTGCACGGGGACCATTATACAGAAGAAGAAATGCAGAGAATAGCTGAAATCGCAGGATATTCAGAAACCTCCTTTATTCGGAACAGCGAGGCGGCTGATCTTGAACTCCGTTACTTCACTCCTGGACACGAAATGAATTTATGCGGACATGCGACGGTCGCTTCCCTATACGCATTATGTGAAAAAGGAAGGCTGGAGATTGGTAAAACGTACAGCATCCAGACAAAAGCCGGTATCTTGCCAGCAAACATTTCTGAAAAAGAGGGGCGCATCCATATCACACTTGAACAGGCTGCTCCGAAATTCAAACCATTTACGGGCGACCGGGAAAGGCTCGCGGACGCATTGGGAATTACGGCGGAGGACTTTCATGAGGACCTTCCAATTGTTTTTGGCAGTACAGGCATATGGACTGCAATCGTTCCGCTCAAATCATTAGAAGCCTCTAAAAAAATGGTGCCGAATAACAAACAATTTCCGGATGTTCTAGTTGATCTGCCAAAAGCCTCAGTGCATCCGTTTACCTTTGAAACGATTCACTCTGACAGCGACCTGCACGGGCGCCACTTTTCGTCGCCGTATTCAGGAACAATAGAAGATCCCGTGACTGGCACAGCATCCGGTGTGATGGGAGCTTACATGCAGCAATACGGCCGGTCCGGGCAGCGTACATTCATCATTGAACAAGGACAGGAGATGGGGAAAGACGGAAGAGTGGAAATTGAAATAAATGGAGATAACGATCACATCAAAGTGAACATGACAGGGACTGCCGTTTACTCAGAAACTCGGATTCTTGAAATCTAATATGGCTGACGGTTTACAAAAAGCTGCACTTTCCGTTATGATTATGATTGATAATCATTTTCAATTGGATAGAAAGGGTGAAGCGGTATGCCTCAAGCCGAACAGATAAATCAAGATTCAGCACTGCGGGATATCATACGCAGCAGAAGATCAATCCGTAAATTTAAACAAGATCCCGTACCTCCGGCTGTCATCCTTGACATGCTAGAAACGGCAAAATATGCGCCAAATCACAGAGTGACGGAGCCTTGGAGATTTATTTACGTTTCCAGTGAAACAGGAAAAGCAAGCTTGATTAAAACCTTTGCTTCATTTTCTAAAAAATCAAAGCCGGACATGACGGAAGAAAAACTCCAAAACTTCAAAAAGACACTCAGCCGTGTGCCGGGATTTCTGCTCGTTGTATTTAAGGAAGATGAGAACGAAAGAGCAAGAGATGATGATTTTGCGGCAACCAGCTCATTGATTCAAAACCTCCAGCTTCTTGCCTGGGAAAAAGGAATTGGCATGGTTTGGAAAAGCGGAAAGATCCTCTATGATAAAGACGTGCATCAAGCCTTCGGTTTACAGGATAACGAGCGCTTCGCCGCGATCATACAAACAGGCTATCCTGATGAAATGCCGGAAGTGAAAAAACGCACACCGATAAAGGAACGGTTCACCGAGCTGTAAAAAACCCCCTGTCTCAAGCAGAGACAAGGGGTTTTTCATTAACGTTTTTTGCTTTTCGCTCTGCTGTCGGCCGCTTTCGCGCGCTCCTGCGCTTTGCGGTCATCCGCATCAGCGAGTTCGCTTGAATATTCCTCGTAAACGCCGTCAGTTTCTCGTTTTAACGCATCGGGAACCTGAGGAAGTTTTTGTTTGTTTTTATCACGGTTTTTGTGGATATGATTTCTGCCCATATCAAATTCCCCCTAAAAAGTGATATCAAACAAACATAGTATCTGCTTTCTGGCGCTATGTATCCCTACTTCCGCTTAGCAGCTTTTTCCGCCTTTTTAAATTCACTCGAATAAAGAACTTCCTGCATTTTCTTCAGGTTGGCTCCTTGCTGGTGCTTCTCCCTCTTCTTTTCCATAAAAGGACCTCCTTCAACCATGTTATTCTTAAGGTTGACGCTTCCTTCCGTTTTTATACAGCCTTTTGGTCCGTCAGCAGCTGCGAGAGGGCGAATTCAAGGTCTGAATATGTAAAACGGAATCCGGACGTAATTGCTTTTTTAGGCAGAGCGCGCTGTCCTTTCACAATAAGCAGGCTCATTTCCCCCAATGCTTTTGATAAAAAGAATGCTGGAACGGGGAGCCAGTGGGGACGGTGTTTCACCCGTGCAATCGTTTTTCCGAACTGCTTCATTTCAACCGGATTAGGCGCTGTCACATTAACAGGACCTGAGATGCTGTCGTTTTCGATTGCATATGCAATCAGCTGGGCGGCGTCCTCCACGTGAATCCAGGACAGCCACTGATTGCCCGTCCCGATCGTTCCGCCGGCCAGCAGTTTATATGGCAGAACCATCAGCGGGAGAGCGCCTTTTTCTCCGAGCATCACGCCAAATCTCGCGTAAACCGTTCGAATGCCCATCATTTCTATATTTTGCCCTTCCCGTTCCCACATATGTGCAGTGTGGCTGAGAAAATCCTCGTCCGACGTGGGAGAGTCTTCTGTAAAGGTTTTTTCAAGGCTAGTGCCGTAAATGCCCACTGCACTGGCTTGAATAAGCGCCTTCGGTTTTTCCGCCTGTTTATGAATAAGCCGCCGTACTTCCCGGGTTGCATCGATCCGGCTGGAGAGAATTTGCTGCTTCGTTTTTTCATTCCAGCGGCCAAAAATCGATTTTCCCGCAAGATTTACCCAAACATCAATATGAGGAAGTTCTTGTTCAGGCGCAGCTTCTTCAGTCAGCCATTGGACATAACTGATATTTTTTTGTTCAGTTTTTGGCGCGTTTCTTGATAAAATATAAACATGATGTCCCTGGCGGGTGAGGACGCCAGTCAGATGCGTACCGAGAAAACCCGTTCCGCCCGTCATTGCAATATTCATAAACATCTCTCCTCATCGTTCTGATAACTATACTTTACCTCATTTTGATCATAGAAAACGCGTTTGAGACCGGAGAAGGGAGATTAAGATGCCATTTATTACAAAGATTTCAGCGCAAAAAAAGAATACGGAACGCTTTAATATTTTTCTGGATGAAAAATATGCTTTCAGTGTTGACGCAGATGTGCTCGTGAAATTTGAGCTTAAAAAGGGAAAAGAGCTTGATGACCTCGAGATCATTGAGATTCAATACGGAGATGAAGTGAAAAAAGGCTTCAACCGTGCGATTGATTTTTTATCCTATCGAATGCGGTCAATGAAAGAGGTAGAAGACCATTTAAAGAAAAAAGATACCTCGGCGCCCGTCATTGCGGAAGTGATTCATAAGCTGAACGATTACAACTATTTAAATGACCAAGAGTTTGCGGCGGCCTATGTGAGCACCCACAAAAAAACAAACGGAAAAGGGCCTGACGTTTTGTTCAGAGAGCTGAAAGCGAAGGGGATTGATGACGACACCATCAAAGATACGCTGAGTTCTTTCTCCTTTGAAGAACAGACGGAAAAAGCAGTTAAGCATATCGAAAAGCTTCTGAAGAAAGACAAGAAACTCTCTTCAAAAGAAATCAAACAGCGAGCACAGATGCAGCTGCAGCGCAAAGGCTTCTCATTTGATGTCATCTCTGCGGCGCTGGAGCAGATTGAATACGAAAATGATGAAGACACTGAAAAAGAAGCGCTGCGTCTTCATGCGGAAAAAGCGTTTAGAAAATACCGTTATGACGGCTCCTATGAAAGTGCCATGAAGGTCAAACAATTTTTATTCAGAAAAGGATTCTCACTCGATTTAATCGAGCAATTTCTGCAGGAAGAGGAGTAGCTGAAAATGGAGAAACGATACAGTCAAATGACAACGCACGAACTCAATACAGAAATCGCAGGACTCTCTGAAAAAGCAAGAAAAGCGGAACAGCTTGGAATCATAAATGAACTGGCAGTGCTCGAACGGAAAATTGCCATGGCAAAGGCATACTTGCTGAACCCGGAGGACTTCACGCCGGGAGAAACGTATGTTGTGGACGGCTCTGAGGACGAGTTTCGCATTAACTATTTAAATGGCGTTTTCGCTTGGGGATACAGAACATCGGCTCCCGATCAAGAAGAAGCGCTTCCAATCTCAGTATTACAGCAAAAGAAGCAGGGATAACCGAGAGGCTGAATATCAGCCTCTTTTTTATTTGAGCACACTCAAGGCGATTTTTAGAGAAAAAATGATTGAATTCACCCTGGATTTCTTTTAAGATGGAACTCGTTGTTTTTTCACATTAAAGGAGGCGATGACGTTGAGTATGAAAAATCCATCAGTAAAATTAATTATTTTTGTTCTAATGATCTGCACGTTTTCAATTGGATACACAGAATATGCGGTGATGGGTATTTTGACGTCGATTGCCGATGACTTTCATATACATGTTTCCTCTGCGGGACTCCTTGTCACCGCTTATGCGGCAAGCGTCTGTGTGACAGGCCCGCTCGTCACGATTGTTTCTGTTAAGCTCCCGAGAAAGCCGGTGCTTCTTGGATTGATGGGGATTTTCATCCTTTCCAACCTGATGAGCGCACTGGCACCGAATTTTGCGGTATTGGCGGTCTCAAGAATTTTATCTGCTTCCATTCACGGCGCTTTCTTTGCGATTGCGATGGTATTCGCTAGTGAAATGGTGCCGCCGGAAAAACGCGCCGCAGCCGCTGCGTCTATGAACGGCGGTTTAACAGTGGCTTTGATGCTGGGTGTTCCATTCGGTTCCTACTTGGGTGATGTCCTAAACTGGAGAGTCGTGTTTTCCATCATTACGGTGCTTGGAGTGATCGGATTTGTAGGCCTGATGGCTACCGTGCCGAACAGAAAACCAAAAGTCATCCCGATGCTCATGAATGAGTGGGGAGTATTTAAACACAAACAGGTGCTGTATTCCTTTGCGATTACAATTTTAGGCTATTCAGGCGTATTTATCGCGTATACGTTTATCGAACCGATTTTAAGAAATTCAGCAGGTTTCAGCACAGTCGGCATTACAGGTGCCCTCTTCGCCTATGGGTTGGGAGGGGTTGCGGGAAATTTCTTTGTGGGAAAAGTGCCGCTTCCTCTGCTGACCCGGACCATGATTGGCGTCATGATCGGTTTGATCGGCGTACTTGCGGTATTTCCGTACATCGCCGTTTATCCGGCCGCAGCCATTGTCGCGACTTTCTTATTTGGAGCTTGCGCATTCGGCACACCGCCTCTTTTGCAAACAAAGGTGCTTTCTTCATCTGAGAACGGCACAACGATCGCCGCAGCTGTGAGCGTGTCTGCATTTAACCTGGCTAATGCGCTCGGTGCTTGGATCGGCGGCATCATTTTAAGCGGAACCGGCTCTTATTCCTGGCTGTTTGCGGGAGGAGCGCTGATGACCGCGTGCGGACTGGTGCTCTCAACATTTGCGCATCTGTCTGAAAAGAAAAGCGTCTATGAGTATCAAGTCAATAAAGGCTAAAAAACAGCTGCACATGTGCAGCTGTTCTTCTTTTATCGTTTGCCGGAGGCTCTCATTTTTTCCTGAGGATGCTGGTTGATTGACCCGTCAGGACGCTTTGAAGCATAGTCGTCCTTTGCTCTCGGTTCACCTTGAAACTTGTTTTCGTTTTCGTAAGGAAATCCTTTTTCTTTATTGCGGACCATGTCATATCCCCCTAGGTTCGAGATCAAAAAGTTGCGTCTTGCCAGATGAAGACGTAAGGTTAGTATATGGAGAACATGAAGTTTTAAAGCGTAATTTTTTTCCTGAAGGAAAGGAGACCACCAAATGAATACGTATATTGAGAAACTGACAAATCTGCTTCTGGAAAAAAACGATATGATCAGCTACATTCAGGCGAAAACATGGGTGGAATTGTTATGGAGCGACTTTGAAGCAACCTATGCAAAAGCCGGACACGCCTACCAAGGCGAAAAAATGACCGAAAAAATCGTCACACAGTGGATTGAGAACTATGGCGGCCAGCTCCACCTTTTCCAAAGCGGCCGTGAAGACGTGAATGATTACTTAAACCAAAGCAGAGGGCTTTTACATTAACACAGCCTGCCGGCAAAGTACGGCAGGCTGTTTTTTACACATTTGTATTAAGTACATCACTCATCACCATTCTAAGCATAAAACCAAGAAAAGCAGTATATGCAATCAGCTGCAGATAGGACAGAGGAAGCATGGATTGATGAATAAGAACAACACCTATAAGCAAAATAACAATCATCACCCAATGTGATATATAGCCCGCGAAATGAGCATTTGAGCGGGTGCGTTGGTCATTCTGAAAGTGTACGTTTCCCCAGAGTTTATTTCTATGAATATGTGCGGCAGAATAAAGAACTCGTGCAGTTCCGATGACTGCTAACAGAAGTGTTAAAGTTGAAGGTGAATGCCAATAAAGGACATACAATAAAATGGGAAGCAAAGTTTGCAAAAACAATCCAGTACGATACGTCATGTTCATATTATTTGTCTCCTTCTATCCAGAATAATTGATCTAATGAGCACTCTAATACTGAAGATAATTTAATTGCAGTGCCTATCGAGGGTTCATATCTTTGTTTTTCAATTGCAATGACCGTCTGTCTTGTCACTTGAATGTTTTCTGCCAGCTGATCCTGTGTCCATCCTTTAGCTTTTCTGTATTCTTTTACACAATTACGAACCCCGTGCTTCATCTTATTTGATCCTCTCTCATTATGTAACGTATACCTTACATAATGTATCATACAAAGATTAGAATGTAATGTACACCTTACAAACCTTAAAATTTCCTTAACTGTTAGAAAAAATAAACAAAAAGTGTTTCATCCTCCAGGCAATCAGGGAATACCTCTTATATCTTGTCAAAATCCGAGGAGGAGCTATGTATGAAAAAGAAACAAGTATTGCTCGCTTTAACTGCCGCCGCAGGACTGAGTTTCACAGCATTTAGCACTGCTCCCGCAGCAAAAGCTGCAACCCTTCAGACCATAAATGTCTCTATGCCATCATCAGATTCTTATATGATTAAAGCAGGAAAACTGAATGTCCGGGCTGAGCCAAAACAAAAAAGCGCGATTCTCGGCACAGTATCATCTGAACAGAAAGTCACTGTAAAGGGATTTGCTAATGCTGATTGGGCTCAAATTGAATTCAAAGGAAAAAAAGGATATATTTCAACACACTTCTTAATGAAAACCGCAAGTCAAGCAAAAACAGCAAAACAGACTGCCTTCTATTCTCCAACACCGGAAAATGGAAAAGCCAAGCAGCTTTCCTCGGGGACAGAAGTCACTTTGCTCGGCTGGGGATTCAGTGAAAACGGAGGATTTGATTTCAGCTGGGCATTCGTTGATCACGGCGGGATAAAAGGCTATATTCCGACAAAGGATTTACAAATACGCTAAATAGACAGGCCCATGCTTGTCTTTTTGTCAGGATATTGAAACATTTCTTCTTTCTGAACGTAACAATGAGAGAGGAGATGATCAGATGGCATGTTTAGTCGGCGGAGGGCTCATGATGATTGCAGGTCTTTTTATCAAATTGTTCCCTCCAAAGTCCATTAACAGTATATATGGATTCAGAACGAGACGCTCAATGTCAGATCAAAAGTTATGGAATGAAGCCAACCGTTACAGTGCGGCGCTCATGATCCTGTCAGGTTTGATTGTCTTGGGGGCCGGGGTGCTCCTGAGATCAAGCTTTATCATCCTTCAGCTGATCTTGCTTGTTGCTGCTTGTATCATCACTTTTATACTGACAGAGAAAAGGCTGAAACATATGACGCAAAGTCAAGGAGGAGATTTAAGTGGAAGGAGTTAACAGCCAGTTTGTCAAAACAAATGGAGTCACACTCCACGTTGCTTCTGCAGGACCGGAGGACGGCCCGCTTATCGTCCTGCTCCATGGATTTCCTGAGTTTTGGTATGGCTGGAAAAACCAAATCAAACCGCTTGCGGACGCGGGGTACCGGGTGATTGCTCCTGATCAGCGAGGTTACAATCTCAGTGACAAACCGGAAGGAATTGAGGCATATCGGATTGATACATTAAGAGATGATATCATTGGGCTTATTTCGCAATTCACTGATCAAAAAGCAATCGTGATCGGTCATGACTGGGGAGGAGCAGTAGCCTGGCACTTGGCATCAACACGTCCGGAATATCTTGAAAAGCTTATCGCCATTAACATACCGCATCCGCACGTCATGAAAACCGTAACGCCAGTCTACCCTCCGCAATGGCTGAAAAGCTCATACATTGCCTTCTTCCAGCTGCCGGACAAACCGGAGGCCGCGTTAACAGAAAACGACTATGAGAAATTAGATAAAGCCATCGGGCTATCTGGTCGGCCGGAGCTTTTTTCTTCTGAGGATATCAATAAGTACAAAGAAGCGTGGAAGCAGCCTGGCGCCCTGACGTCAATGCTGAACTGGTACAGGGCCCTCAGAAAAGGCAGCCTTGCAGAAAATTCCCGCGAATGCCATACAGCCCCTTACCGGATGATCTGGGGAATGGAAGACCGCTTTTTAAGCAGAAAGCTTGCAAAAGAAACAGCAAGACGCTGTCCAAACGGGCATTTAATATTTGTGGATGAAGCGTCCCATTGGATCAGCCACGAAAAGCCGGCCATCGTGAATCAGCTTATTTTAGAATATCTTGAAAACCAATAAGTCAGATTTTCTTTGCACCGTCTGTCGAAATGGCAGACTTTTTCTATGCTTTTTTTTCATACTCTATTTTAAACCTGACAAAATAACATTACATATACTCAAATGTCATACCAAAAATGTAACAAAAAACAGGTTTAAACGACTTTAAAAAAAGGAATAGCCTTATTGAAGATTTGTGTACAATTCCCCTAAGGCAATACTTAAAAAGAATAAAAAAAAGAAGGTGCCTTAATGAAGCAAGGATTAATCTCGATTATTATCCCGTCTTACAATGAAGGTTATAATGTCAAACTCATTCATGAATCTTTAAAAAAGGAATTCAAAAACATTCATTATGATTATGAAATATTCTTCATTAACGACGGAAGTATTGATGACACGCTTCAGCAGATCAAAGACCTGGCATCCAAATGCAGCCGAGTGAAATACATATCATTTTCGCGAAACTTTGGAAAAGAAGCCGCGATCTTGGCCGGATTTGAACATGTTCAAGGCGAGGCAGTTGTCGTGATGGACGCCGATTTGCAGCATCCGACCTATTTGCTGAAGGACTTTATCAAAGGCTACGAGGAAGGCTATGATCAAGTCATTGCCCAGAGGAACAGAAAAGGGGATAACCCCGTGCGTTCGCTTCTTTCGTCCCTTTACTACAAGTTCATTAATAAAGCGGTGGAAGTTGATTTGCGTGACGGTGTCGGAGACTTTCGTCTGTTAAGCCGCCAAGCTGTGGATGCACTTTTGAAATTGAGCGAAGGCAACCGCTTTTCAAAAGGCCTGTTTTGCTGGATCGGCTTCGAACAGAAAATTGTTTTTTACGAAAATGTCGAAAGAAAAAACGGCACATCCAAATGGTCATTCAGCAGCCTTTTTAATTACGGAATGGACGGCGTTGTCTCCTTTAACCATAAACCGCTGAGAATATGCTTTTACACCGGCATTTTTGTATTGCTGCTCTCTCTTATTTATATCATAGCCACGTTCGTCAAAATTCTTACAAACGGTATTTCTGTACCCGGATATTTCACAATTATATCTGCGGTCTTATTCCTTGGCGGGGTTCAGCTGTTAAGCCTTGGCATCATAGGAGAATACATCGGCAGAATCTATTACGAAACAAAAAAACGTCCGCATTATTTGATCAAAGAAGCAAATATCCCGAGCAAAGATCTGCCTGAAACGAACGAATTGAAAAACATGCGGCGCCTGACCAAACTGCACTGAAATGAATCAATTGCCATTGGCAGTGCTTTTTTGCATGCTTACAGTTAACGGCAAGACTGGAGAATCCTTATGAAAAAAAGAAAACATGTCATGATTTATGCGGCCAGTCTGTTCATAGCCGTTCTTGCGCACGCTTTTTTTGTGAAAGAATGGGCGGAAGGCAGATATATGACCGGTCCAGGTGACGGGCTGGCGCAAATGATCGTATTTAAGAAATTATTATATGAACAATACACGCAAGGAAACTTTTTCTATCATTATTCATTCGGACTCGGCGGCGGCACATTCAGTCAGCTTGGCTATTATTTTTCTGCTTCTTTCCTTTTTCTTGCGACATCCGCCGCAGTATGGCTGCTGCAATCCGTTCATCTCATTGGTGAGGCGGACACGCTTTTTTGGGCACAGTCAGCCGTTTTTATCAGCATTTTTAAGCTGAGTCTGATTATTTTTACAGCAGCTTCTGTTTTCAGCTATTTGCTCAAACGCAGAGCAGCGGCGTTTACGGGTGCTGTACTATACGGAGTATCGATTATTTACTTTCGCCATGAAGCGTATTGGGAATTTTTCACCGATACAATGATTTGGCTCCCGCTTCTCGTGCTCGGAGCGGAAAAAATCATCAGGGAGCGGCGTCCGGCATGGTTTATCATTGCTTGCTCACTGAGCTTAATCAACAATTTTTACTTTGCATACATAAATCTGATTTTCATTGGAATTTATATTTTGTTCAGATGGCTGATCAAGCTGGAAGATCATGAAGTGAAAAAATGGGTTCAATGCAGAATGTTTTTAGTCTCGGGACTCATTTCTTTCGGTATCAGTGCGGCGGTATTTGTGCCGGTGGTTTACGGGTATTTAAATAACCTGCGCCCTCCGTATAATGAAAAAATAGAGTGGCTGAATTTCGATGATAATATTTTATTTTCAAGCAGGATTATCGTGGTGCCAGCCATCTTTTTGCTGTTTTTGTTTGTCATTTCTTTTTATAAACACCGGGTGTTTCGCCTTTTTGCCGGATTGAGCCTTCTGTTTATCCTCTTTCATTTCAGTCCGTACGCGGCAAGCGCCTTTAACGGCTTTTCCGCACCGCAAAACCGGTTTGAATATATTTTGGCCTTTACAATCGCCGGAGCAGCCGCCGCAGGTTTATCACAGCTGCAGGAGCTGAGGCGGAAAGAACTGCTTCCTGCAGCAGCGATTGTTCTGCTTCTTTATTGGTATCATGTCCAAAGGTATGAGCTTGATATATGGAAGCCAGCGAATGAAAGCATCCTACTGCTTTTGTTCCTGACAATCGCTGCTTTGTTTACCGCAGTTTTTGTGAAAAAACGGGCAAAGCTGGCTGTATACGTTGTGGTGATTCTGTCTTCGCTGCTTGTCGCTAACACCTATCAGAAATATGCGCTCTCAGAAGGAGGCGGGCTGGACAGTGTCTCAAAATCCTATATTACAAGCGAGGAATACAAAGGAGACGAACAATCTCAGCTCATCAGACGTGTGCAAAAGGAAGACAATGATCCGCTCGTGAGAATCGACTGGATGAATGGCGTCCGCAATAACACTCCGATTATTTACGGATTTAATGGATTCAGCGCCTACTCGAGCATTTTAAACAGCCATTTGCTCTCCTTCTATTGGAATGATCTTCGCATCGATATGGGAAGAGAAAGCGTCAGCCGCTACGCTTCATTGGGGGACAGAGCGAATTTGTACAGCCTGCTTTACGGCAGATATTATATGACGGAAAAAGTAAACGAAGCGAATGTTCCATACGGCTTTACAAAACATATGGAATCAGAGCACTACACCGTTTATGAAAATCAATACATGCTTCCTTTCGTCAAATCAGCCGATAAAGTTTACTCAGAAAGGGATTTGGAAAAATTGCCCGCTCTTGCGAAAGAGCAAGCGATGCTGAAAGGAATTGTGTTAGCAGATCCAACTGAAAAAACAGAGCAGCCGCCTGATCTGGCGAATCTGATCTCCAATTCGGACATCATTGCAAAACAAGCTCAATATCAAAACGGACTCCTTACGGTAACTGGAGAAAACGGCGGAGAATTGATCATCACTCCGAAAAAGGCGTCAGCCGGTCCGGGCGATTACTATGTCAGTTTTTATTTAAAAAGCAAAGCAAAAGACAAAGGATTTACGCTAAAGGTAAATGATTATGTCACAACAAGAAAATCCAATCAATCGATCTATAAAACGGGTGTAAATGATTTAACCATCAGAGTGCCTAAATCAGATCATATCTCGATCAGGCTTCCGAAAGGAACGTACGAGCTTTCACACATAGCGCTTTATGCAGAAAATTATCAAACATTAAAAAACGCTGTGTCGCAAAACAAAACAGAGAGAACAGACAGCCTGGAATGGAATAAAAACAAGCTGACATTCACATATCACAATTCAAAACCCCAGTACATCATGCTCCCGATTCCGTATGAGAAAGGCTGGGAGCTGAAAATTAACGGAAAACAGCAGAAAATTGAAAAAGTCGATTACACTTTTATCGGTTTTAAGGCGCAAAAGGGAGACAATCAAATTGAACTCACCTACTATCCGCCATATTTTAAAATATCCGCAGCGATGTCTTTCATCAGTCTGCTCTTAGCTGTTTTTTATACAAGACGCAAAAAAGCCCGGCTCTAAATAGAGCCGAGCTTTAATTTTTTCTGAAGCTTTTCTTCGCTGAATATCCAGCCGGTATAAGATGAGCGTATCTCAAGATCATGACTGATATGAACAATTGCGACAAACGGATAGTGCCCTTTACTCCGATAACGCAGGTCAATAAACCGTACCTCGTAATGATCCTTATACGTATCCACTTCCCACCTGTAAACCGGGGAGAACGAAAGAAACGCCGCAATGTTATCATCCTGCTTCGCCGCTTGCATAACGTCGGTTTCAGGCACAGGTACCCGATTAAACGTATCAAGTATCACCACATGCCCGTCCATGCTCCTTCCTACATAAAAAGCATGCGCAGTTGTAACCGCAATCCGCCATTGCCTGAATTTCATCGTCGGCGAAATGATAATGCTTTCGATCTCTTCATGAATCATCTCACGGAGCTGCCGTTTGATTCGCAGCTGCATCATCAGGCGCAAGATATAATAGCCTGCCAGTATTACGTATAAGGTGAGAAATGTGATACCGGGGCTGCCGCCGACATACCAAACCGCGATGGCCGCCAGATGGCTGATAAATATAAACGGATCAAATGTGTTAATCAGCCCGAGTGCCACCCATTTTTTCGAAAACGGCCGGATGGCTTGTGTTCCGTACGCGTTGAAAATGTCAACAAATACATGCAGCACAACTGCCAGCAATGTCCACAGCCACAGATGCAGAAAATCAGCCTGCGGATAAAATAAATACAAAATCGCCGGAATGATGACAGACCAAAACAAAACGGCGGGAATAGAATGGGTAAAGCCTCTGTGATTTCTTATATAAACAGCATTGTTTTTAAGTTTTAACACAGTATCAATATCAGGAGCCTGTGAGCCCGCAAGCGTAGCGATCATGACTGCGTGAGCCATTGCCGGATCTGTTCCGACAACCGGATCCAGTGTCGCGATTCCGCCGAGGGCGATGCCCATGACAACATGTGTGCCCGTATCCATAGGTGACCTCCTTGCAGGTGTATCCTGCACATTCACTTTTGTAAGACATTACCTATTTTTATATACCCAATCTTTTAACCTGTTTAATCGTTCTCATATGTTTCCGCTTTTTCTTTACTTCTATTTAATGTAACATATTATCGTACTGTGCCCTTAGTGTACAACAAAAAACAGTCTAAAGAAAAGCGGGGCGCGAGAGACTGGGGAGAAACACATATGAACGTACTTGAAGATAAGGTAAAACAAAAAGATATACAGCAATTTCAAAATGATTTAATTAACTGGTTCGAAAGAGAACAGCGCATTCTGCCGTGGAGAGAGGACCAGGATCCGTATAAAGTATGGGTATCTGAAGTGATGCTCCAGCAAACGAGGGTAGAGACGGTCATTCCTTACTTTTTACGGTTTGTGGAGCAATTCCCGACAGTAGAAACGCTCGCTGATGCCGATGAAGAAAAAGTGCTCAAAGCATGGGAAGGCCTCGGTTATTATTCGCGGGTCAGAAACCTGCAAAGCGCGGTTAAAGAAGTGAAGCAGCAATACGGGGGAGTTGTTCCGTCAGAAGAAAAAGAGTTCGGCGGCTTAAAAGGCGTAGGCCCTTACACAAAAGGAGCGGTGCTAAGCATCGCATACAATAAACCGATTCCTGCGGTTGACGGAAATGTGATGCGTGTCATGTCGAGAATTTTGTCCATCTGGGATGATATTGCCAAGCCAAAAACAAGAACGATTTTTGAAGAAGCAGTCCGTGCGTTTATTTCAAAAGAAAAACCCTCTGAATTCAATCAGGGTTTAATGGAGCTGGGAGCCATCATCTGTACGCCGAAATCACCTTCTTGCCTGCTTTGTCCTGTTCAGCAGCATTGCTCAGCGTTTGCAGAAGGCACTGAACGAGAACTCCCGGTGAAAAGCAAAAAGAAAAAACCGGGAATCAAAACAATGGCTGCAATTGTACTGACAGATGATGACGGACAAGTCTATATTCATAAACGCCCGTCTAAGGGACTGCTTGCCAATCTGTGGGAATTCCCGAATCTTGAAACGCAAAAAGGAATCAAAACAGAGCGCGAGCAGCTCACTGCATTTTTAGAAAGTGATTTTGGCATAAAAGCTGAAATCAGTGACCTCCAAGGTGTAGTGGAGCATGTTTTCACCCACCTGGTATGGAATATTTCTGTGTTTTTCGGTAAAGTAAAACAAGTGTCGGATACTGCAGACCTAAAAAAAGTAACGAAGGAAGAGCTTGAAGAATTCGCGTTTCCAGTGTCACACCAGAAAATTTGGAAGATGGCAGTGGAAGCAGCCGGAGTCATTTAATTCGGCTGCTCGGTAAGAGTCCTTAATCATAACTGACGCGCGTGCCGTGGCTGTAGTCTGCTTCATTGCGCTTCATTCCGCCGCGCGCTTCAATCTCTTGCGTTAATTCACGGTATTTTGATTGGCCTTCTTCGTTCAAATAAGGCATAATTTGCTGAAAGGCATGATGAAAAAAGGCGAGTTCACTGTTTTTCCAGTCCTTTTTGGAAATCATGGTCAATTCGCTCATATCTCGTCCGACATACATAACAGAAGACCCCCTTTAAAGTTCTTGCCATTATTGTTTGTGGAATGAAGAGAACTATACGCTATAAGGAGCTGAGGAAAAAATGGAACAAAATAAATGCGCACTCGTAACAGGAAGCAGCCGCGGCGTCGGAAAAGCAGCGGCGATCAGACTTGCGGAAAACGGCTATAATATTGTCATTAACTATGCACGCAGCAAAAAAGCCGCTCTGGAAACAGCGGAAGAAATCGAAAAACTTGGCGTGAAAGTGCTTACCGTAAAAGCAAACGTAGGCCAGCCCGCAAAAATTAAAGAAATGTTTCAGCAAATTGATGAAACCTTTGGAAGACTGGATGTTTTTGTTAACAACGCTGCATCAGGCGTACTGAGACCGGTTATGGAATTAGAGGAGACACATTGGGACTGGACGATGAACATCAATGCAAAAGCCTTGCTTTTCTGCGCTCAGGAAGCGGCAAAGCTGATGGAGAAAAACGGCGGCGGTCATATCGTCAGCATCAGCTCATTAGGTTCAATCCGCTACCTTGAAAACTATACGACAGTTGGTGTGTCAAAAGCTGCGTTAGAGGCTTTAACCCGTTATCTCGCAGTAGAGCTTTCACCAAAACAGATTATCGTAAATGCGGTATCAGGCGGAGCGATTGACACAGATGCGCTCAAACACTTCCCGAACAGAGAAGACCTTTTGGAGGATGCGCGTCAAAATACCCCGGCGGGACGTATGGTAGAGATTAAAGATATGGTCGATACGGTTGAATTTTTAGTGTCATCAAAAGCTGACATGATCCGAGGGCAGACCATTATTGTTGACGGCGGGCGCTCACTGCTCGTTTAAAAAATTTTTTTAAAAAAAGGAATAGCCACTCGATTACCTGCACATTCTAATGACCGTGGAGGTGATAACAATGGCTAACTCAAATAACTTCAGCAAAACAAACGCTCAACAAGTCAGAAAACAAAACCAACAATCAGCTGCTGGTCAAGGTCAATTCGGCACTGAATTTGCTAGCGAAACAAACGCTCAGCAAGTCAGAAAACAAAACCAACAATCAGCTGCTGGCCAACAAGGTCAATTCGGCACTGAATTCGCAAGCGAAACTAACACACAGCAGGTAAGACAGCAAAACCAATCTGCTGAACAAAACAAACAACAAAACAGCTAATCACTGAAACAGAAAAAAGCACTTCATCTTCGGGTGGAAGTGCTTTTTTCTGTTTGAAAAACGACAAAACTTGTGAAAGCTCAACAGAATGAGTCAAAGGGTTTGCTTAGATCAGAATCGAAATGATTAATGGTGGAAACGTTTAGACTTTGACCAGGCTGAAGGAGGAACCGATGACGGAATTTGAAAAGCTGGTAATAGAACAGATGAAAACGATGGACAAGCTTCTCGATCTCCAATCAGAGCTCGACCGCTGCAAAGAAATCGAAGCAGAACTCCGGCACTTGGAAAGGGATGCAAGGCTGCGCGGTATTCAGGATGAAATTGCGGTAAAACGAAAGCATCTTGCTGATATACAGGATACGTTTCAGAAACAGACAGAGCAGGTGATTCGTTCATATCGCAGCTCAGAAAAGCCGTCTTCCTATGTGTAGAGCAGGAATGTGCCATTCCCAAGCCGGAATGGCTCTTTTATTTTCATTTTTCAATTTGTAACGTTATAATAGGTAAAAGACGTTGTCGGTAAGCAAATTTGGACATACTAACTGTAGGGCTTTATAGAAAGTAGGGGAGAAATATGGGTTATCCCAAGGAAGGAGAAACCATTCAAATTCACAGCTATAAGCATAATGGGCTGATTCATAGAATTTGGAATGAGACAACAATCTTAAAAAGTACAGAAATGTGTGTCATCGGAGCCAATGACCGGACGATGGTAACCGAATCAGACGGCCGGACATGGATAACCAGAGAGCCCGCAATCTGTTATTTTCACGCAAGACAATGGTTTAATGTCATCGGGATGCTGAGGGAAGACGGGGTTCATTATTATTGCAACATCAGTTCTCCGTTTGCCTATGATGGCGAAGCAATTAAATATATTGATTATGACTTAGATGTTAAGGTTTTTCCTGACATGACTTACAATATTCTCGATGAAGACGAATATGATGATCATCGGAAATCCATGAATTATCCAAAAGAAATTGACAGTATTTTAAGAGACTACTTAAACACACTGCTCCATTGGATTCATCAGCGGCAGGGCCCGTTTGCACCCGAGTTTGTCGATATGTGGTATGAACGGTATTTGCGCTATACAAAATAATGGTTACGTAAAAACCTGTTGCGGGGTACAACAGGTTTTTCACATGGGCTCACACACATCATGATAAAGAGAGGGGGAATCAACGTGGGGGTTATGAAACGCTATATGCAATTCGTCAAACCTTATAAGAAGCAAATTTTCATTACAGTATTAATCGGGATCGTAAAATTCTCCATTCCGCTTGCTCTCCCATTGCTTCTGAAGTACGTAGTTGACGACATTATTCAAGGAGGCGGCACGGCCAGTGACAAAACAACGTCATTGTTCACCATTATGGCGATCATGTTCGCCTTATTTTTAATTTTGCGCCCGCCTGTTGAATATTATCGGCAATATTTTGCCCAGTGGACAGCCAGCAAGGTACTCTATGATATAAGAGCCAAGCTGTTTGATCATATACAGAAGCTGAGCCTTCGTTTCTATGCGAATACTAGAACAGGGGAAGTCATTTCCCGAGTCATCAATGACGTGGAACAAACAAAGGATTTTGTGATCACAGGTCTGATGAATATATGGCTCGATATGCTGACAATTTTGATCGTGATCTCTATCATGCTGACACTGGACGTTAAATTAACGCTTATTTCCATCATTTTGTTTCCGTTATACGGTATATCAGTGAAGTATTTTTACGGCCGTTTAAGAAAGCTGACAAGAGAGCGGTCACAGGCGCTTGCTCAGGTACAGGGGCATTTGCATGAACGGATTCAAGGCATGCCGGTGATCAGAAGCTTTGCGATAGAAGACCATGAGCAGGCCAACTTTAATGAAAAAAACAGCCATTTCTTAGATAAAGCAATCCGTCATACGAATTGGAATGCCAAAACCTTTGCGGTTGTCAACACTATTACAGATCTGGCACCGCTCATCGTGATTGCATTTGCCGGCTATTTTGTCATCAACGGACCGCTGACAGTCGGAACGATGGTTGCATTTGTCGGGTATATCGACAGAATGTATAACCCTGTCAGAAGGCTGATTAATTCTTCTACAACCTTGACGCAGTCAATCGCTTCAATGGACAGGGTATTTGAATTTATTGACGAGCCGTATGAACTGACTGACAAACCAAATGCCATCAAAGCTGACCATATCCGCGGAGAAGTCGAATTTCGAAATGTGTCGTTTCAATATGAAAAGGGAAAAGAAAACATCCTTCACGATGTGTCTTTAAAAGTAACCAGAGGAGAAACCGTAGCCCTCGTTGGAATGAGCGGCGGAGGGAAATCCACGCTCGTCAGCCTGATTCCAAGGTTTTATGATGTATCAAGCGGCAAACTATTGATTGACGGGACAGATATTCGGGATTATGAAGCAAGAAGCCTGCGCAATCAGGTTGGCATGGTGCTTCAGGATACCTTTTTATTCAGTGAAACGATTAGAGAAAATATTGCGATCGGAAAACCTGATGCCACGCTTGAAGACATTATGGAAGCCGCAAAAGCAGCCAATGCACATGATTTTATTATGAGTTTTCCGGAAGGGTATGAGACCCGTGTGGGAGAAAGAGGCGTTAAGCTCTCAGGGGGACAAAAACAGCGGATTTCCATAGCGCGTGTATTTCTGAAAAATCCGCCGCTGCTGATCTTGGATGAAGCTACTTCAGCTTTGGATCTTGAAAGTGAGCACTACATTCAAGAAGCGATGGACAAGCTGGCGAAGGACAGAACAACTTTTGTTGTGGCCCACCGCTTATCAACCATCACACATGCGGATAAAATTGTCGTCATGGAAAACGGAACAATCATCGAAACCGGAACCCATGATGAACTGATGGATTATGACAGTCAATACAAGCACTTATTCACAATCCAAAACTTGAACTAAACATCGATCTTATATCCTTTGATTAAGGATATAAGATTTTTTTGTATGAAAAAAACCCGGTGATGTGAACCGGGTTACTCTTCTATTTCCAATTCGCAGTCTTTCGGATGGTACGTTTGAAAGCTTGTAATAAGTGTTTCTAAATGTTCAAGCTGCTCGCGGTATTCCACAGCGCTTGCCATAATATTAAGCATATTATAATCAAGAAGCTCATCATCTGAGTTGCGCTGGTTTCTAAGGAATGACTTTGTCAGCAGCTGTTTGTATTGGATGCCTTCTTCATCTGTATCATCATGCGGTTTAATTTTGCCGACAAACCTCATCAAAATCCGCTCGTGCCAATGAAGCAGGTAATCAAGTTCTTCAGTCAGTGTTTCCTGAAACTCTTCAGGCATATGATAAATCTCGTTTTCCAGGCGATGCAGCTTCTTCAGCGTGTCGAGCGCCCGGTTTGCGGTTATTATCGCCTGTCTGAACAGGACAAGTTTTCTTGATTTCACGTAAGTCGTTTTCTTAAAGTAGCTTCTTTCTTCTTTATATAGAAGATATGTCTGATCAAGCTTGATCATTTTCTCTTTCAGTTTTTCAATATCCTCTTTCAAAATCGAATGCTCTGTTGACTGGCGCATAATCAGCCTGATCCATTTCATAATTTCTTCAGTGTTTTCGACTGTGTTATGAATCAGCTTTGTTTCGTACTTAGGCGGCAGGAACACCAGGTTGACGATAAAGGAAGAAAGTACCCCTAAAATGACTGTGCTTGTTCTGATCAGCGCAAACATTAAGAAGTCGTCACCGGCAGATTCTAAAATCGCAATAACTGTAACAAGAGCAATCGAAATCGTATGTTCAATTTTAAGCTTCAGCATTATGGTAATAACAATAACTGCTGTCAATCCGATCATAATCGGACTGGGTCCGAAAATAAGACCGAACACTGTGGCGATAACAGCTCCGATAATATTTGCCTGAACCTGATCAATAATAATAAGAAAAGAGCGGTAAATTGACGGCTGGATCGCAAATATCGCTGCAATCCCAGCAAAAATCGGTGCGGGAAGTCCGATCCACGAAGCTAAATAAAGAGCCAGCGTAATCGCGATCCCTGTTTTGAAAATGCGGGCACCAAGTTTCATTGGTTTGTGCGTGCATTCCTTTCTATAGTAAATTGTTTGACCTAGCAAATGGCTAATCCTTAAAATTCCCTGTGAGTTTATTTGCTAAACAATTAAGTAATATACAGGGATCAATACAATTATTCAAGCTATTTTTCAAGAAAATGACCAAAATCTTACACGCTTTTTAAAAGTACAAAAAAACAGGAGCTTTAAGCTCCTGTCCGGGGATGTGCAATATTACTTTTTAAGATGTTTAAAAGCATCCTCAACAGCAGCAAGCGTATCTTTAATATCCTGCTCTGTATGCGCTGTTGTAATAAACCACGCTTCATATTTAGAAGGTGCGAGATTAATGCCGCGCTCCAGCATCAGCTTGAAAAACGTAGCGAATGTTTCACCGTCACTGCGTTCTGCCTGATCGTAATTTTCTACTTTCTCATCAGAGAAGTATACCGTCAGCGCACCCTTTAACCGATTGACTGTTATTGTGATGCCGTAGGTTTCTGCGTGTGCCAAAATGCCTTCCTCAAGCATAGCGCCAAGATGGTCAAGCTTTTCATACACGCCTTCCTCTTTCAGCACTTCCAGGCAAGCAATGCCAGATAAAATAGAAGCGGGGTTTCCGGCCATTGTTCCTGCCTGATATGCAGGGCCGAGCGGTGCGACTTGCTCCATAATTTCTTGTTTGCCGCCATAGGCTCCAATTGGAAGTCCGCCGCCAATAATTTTTCCGAGTGCAGTTAAATCCGGTTTCACCTGTAAAAGATCCTGTGCACCGCCATACATAAAGCGGAAAGCAGTAATGACTTCATCATAAATAACGAGGGCGCCCGCATTGTGTGTCAGTTCGTTTACTTGTTCTAAGAAACCTTCTTTTGGCTCAACGATACCGAAGTTGCCGACAATCGGTTCAACGAGAACCGCTGCGATTTCACTGCCCCATTTCTCTAAGGCCGCTTTGTAGCTGTCAATATCATTAAATGGAACTGTAATGACCTCGTTTGCAATGCTTTTCGGTACACCGGCTGAGTCAGGTGTGCCCAGAGTAGACGGACCGGAGCCGGCCGCTACGAGCACAAGATCTGAATGGCCGTGATAACAGCCTGCAAATTTAATGATTTTGGTGCGGCCTGTGTAAGCACGAGCCACACGGATGGTCGTCATCACAGCTTCTGTCCCTGAATTGACGAATCTTACTTTATCCATAGCAGGGATGGCTTCCTTCAGCATCTTTGCAAAAGTAACCTCATGTTTTGTCGGTGTTCCATATAATACACCGTTTTCCGCGGCTTTTTTAATCGCCTCTGTAATATGCGGGTGGGCATGTCCGGTGATGATTGGCCCGTAAGCCGCCAAATAATCAATGTATTTGTTTCCGTCGACGTCCCAAAAATAAGCGCCATTTGCTTTCTCCATTGCAACAGGAGAACCCCCGCCAACTGCTTTATATGATCTTGAAGGGCTGTTTACACCGCCGACAATATGCTCTAATGCTTCACGGTGAAGTTCAACTGATTTTGTATACAAAAATAATAACCTCCTATATCTCCTTGCGTCCCCTCTATTGTAGCATGCTTCCAGACAAGAACAACGGATTCAGGCTCAAGATACAGGGTCATAGTTGTAATCTGGACAAGAATTGGATACGCTTAATACAAAAACATCCGGAGGTAAAGAAATGACTATTGAAATCGGACAAAAAGCGCCTGATATTGAGTTGAAAGGCGATCATGGGGAGATAGTAAAATTATCGGATTATGAAGGGAAGTATATCGTCCTTTACTTTTATCCAAAAGACATGACACCGGGATGCACAACTGAAGCGTGCGATTTTCGTGACAGCCACGAAAACTTCGCTGAGCTGGATGCTGTGATTATCGGCGTCAGCCCGGACAGCGAGGAAAAACACGGGAAATTTAAAGAGAAGCATAATCTGCCGTTTTTGCTGCTTGTCGATGACGAGCACAAGCTGGCGGAGGCGTTTGATGTATGGAAACTGAAGAAAAACTTCGGAAAAGAATATATGGGGATTGAACGCTCCACTTTTTTAATTGACAAAGAAGGCCGGCTCATTAAAGAATGGAGAAAGGTAAAAGTGAAAGACCATGTAGCCGAAGCGCTCCAGACGCTGAAAGATATGTCGGGAAAGTAAAATCGTCAATCAGCCTCATAGCATATGCTGCAACTTTCACCCTAATATCAATTGACAAATTATCGTAAAAAGAGTTACACTAATTATAAACATTATAATGTAAGAATCTTTTTTAGAAGAGAGGTGCATGACGGATGGCTGCACATGAACTAAAAGAAGCCTTAGAAACGTTGAAGGAAACCGGAGTTCGCATTACTCCTCAACGTCATGCGATTCTGGAATATCTCGTTAACTCTATGGCTCATCCAACAGCGGACGATATATATAAAGCTCTGGAAGGGAAATTTCCTAACATGAGCGTAGCGACGGTATATAACAACTTGCGTGTGTTCCGGGAATCCGGCCTGGTAAAAGAGCTCACATATGGTGATGCTTCCAGCAGATTTGATTTTGTTACATCCGATCACTATCACGCCATTTGTGAAAGCTGCGGTAAAATTGTGGACTTCCACTATCCCGGCCTTGATGAAGTAGAGCAGCTTGCTGCACATGTGACCGGCTTTAAAGTAAGCCACCACCGTTTAGAAATTTACGGCGTCTGCCAAGAGTGTTCAAAAAAAGAAAACCATTAAAATAAGCTGACCGCGAAACGGTCAGCTTATTTATTTCGACATTTTCTTCTTATTATAAGACTCATCAAATTCTTTTCCTTCTAAGCTTTGATCTAAAGTCAGCGGCTCTCTGCAATGCATACACATATCTACTCTGCCTAAAACCTTGGTCTCTTTTTTACAGCCCGGACAAATGACCCGAACCGCTTTGGTCGAGAGCATGCCGATCCAAAAATAAACAACCGTGCTGAGCCCGATAGATAAAAGCCCAAGTATCATAAACAAACTCGAAAGCAAAACGGATTCCTTAAAAAAGATCCCGATGTACATAATGATAAACCCAACGAAAACCAAACTTAACGCAAACGTTCTGATTTTATTAATTTTGCTGGAGTATTTCGCCATGTCCATCCCCCTCTGAATTAAATATAGCACAAACCCGATGGTATTTTCTTCATGTTTTCGTTTGAAATGGAATTTAAATATGGAGACTTGCTTTGAAATTGTTTATAATAGTTCAATGTGTTTAGAAAAAAGGAATTTCGATTTAACCCATAGAATTGAATCAAATAGAGAATAAAAAAATTGAACAATTGCATTGGAGGAATAGTGATGGAAAATCTTCTCCGTCCAATTTACCAAGAAAGAGCAAGTCATCCCAATACATTGGCTGTTATTATGATTGAGAGAAGAAACAAAACGTCTTCCATAACAGACAACTTTGATGCCGCTTTGCTTGTCATTGTAAAGCAGTCTGATAAGCCTGTTTTTATAAAGCATTATGAATTTGATCACAAAACAGCCTCTTTGCATGTGATAACTGATGCTCAGGTTCAAGAATGGATTTTGCTCGGCACAAATAGGAGAATCATAGATTGGATTGTAAACGGAAGAGTTATGTTTGACCGCAATGAGTATATTGCTGAGCTTATCGACAGGCTTAATACTTTTCCGTTTGCAGAACGTAAACTGAAGATCGGCCTTGAATACGGCAAGTTAATTAGAAGATACGTTGAAGGAAAAGCTTTCTTTGAAGCCAATCAATTTTTAGATGCCTACAATGCAGTAGTCCATGCATTGCATCATCTAGCACGTATTGAAGTAATCGACAGAGGATTCCATCCGGAAACCACTGTGTGGAGTCAAGTGCGTCAGATGGAGCCTCAAGTGTACAAATTATATTCCGAGCTGATTGAAAGCCACGAAAGCTTGGAAAAAAGGCTTGAATTATTATTCTTAGCAAATGATTTTCTGATTCATTCTAAAGCTGAGATTGGTTCAGCACATCTTTTCGAAGTGATGAAAGAAAAGGACATCTGGCAATTTAGCGAGCTTCTTCAGCATCCTGGCTTAAAACATTTTACTCAAGACCTTGGCGTCATGCTTGATTACCTGACAGAAAAAGGTCTTATCAGCGTGTGCCGAATTGAAACCAAGGGACAGGCTGTCTTTCATCGAGGATATTCTTTTAAAAAAGATGTTGACTCTGATTCCTGAGCATGGTATATTATTAAACGTCGCTGATGCGCTTCTGAAAAAATAAGCTCACAGCGGCGGAGAAATAAAATAAAAAACATTTGACAAAACAAAGTCGAAATGTTATACTGAAAAAGTCGCTTCTTAAAGAAGTGGTGGATGATCTTTGAAAACTAAACAAGACAAAACGTACCTGTTAATTCAAGTTTTATTATAAATCGCACAGCGATGTGCGTAGTCAGTCAAACTGAGGTCTGCACGATGCAGATCACGCAGATGTTGCCACAGGATGTGTGGAACTTAATCTGCGATCCATTTATCGGAGAGTTTGATCCTGGCTCAGGACGAACGCTGGCGGCGTGCCTAATACATGCAAGTCGAGCGGACAGATGGGAGCTTGCTCCCTGATGTTAGCGGCGGACGGGTGAGTAACACGTGGGTAACCTGCCTGTAAGACTGGGATAACTCCGGGAAACCGGGGCTAATACCGGATGCTTGTTTGAACCGCATGGTTCAAACATAAAAGGTGGCTTCGGCTACCACTTACAGATGGACCCGCGGCGCATTAGCTAGTTGGTGAGGTAATGGCTCACCAAGGCAACGATGCGTAGCCGACCTGAGAGGGTGATCGGCCACACTGGGACTGAGACACGGCCCAGACTCCTACGGGAGGCAGCAGTAGGGAATCTTCCGCAATGGACGAAAGTCTGACGGAGCAACGCCGCGTGAGTGATGAAGGTTTTCGGATCGTAAAGCTCTGTTGTTAGGGAAGAACAAGTACCGTTCGAATAGGGCGGTACCTTGACGGTACCTAACCAGAAAGCCACGGCTAACTACGTGCCAGCAGCCGCGGTAATACGTAGGTGGCAAGCGTTGTCCGGAATTATTGGGCGTAAAGGGCTCGCAGGCGGTTCCTTAAGTCTGATGTGAAAGCCCCCGGCTCAACCGGGGAGGGTCATTGGAAACTGGGGAACTTGAGTGCAGAAGAGGAGAGTGGAATTCCACGTGTAGCGGTGAAATGCGTAGAGATGTGGAGGAACACCAGTGGCGAAGGCGACTCTCTGGTCTGTAACTGACGCTGAGGAGCGAAAGCGTGGGGAGCGAACAGGATTAGATACCCTGGTAGTCCACGCCGTAAACGATGAGTGCTAAGTGTTAGGGGGTTTCCGCCCCTTAGTGCTGCAGCTAACGCATTAAGCACTCCGCCTGGGGAGTACGGTCGCAAGACTGAAACTCAAAGGAATTGACGGGGGCCCGCACAAGCGGTGGAGCATGTGGTTTAATTCGAAGCAACGCGAAGAACCTTACCAGGTCTTGACATCCTCTGACAATCCTAGAGATAGGACGTCCCCTTCGGGGGCAGAGTGACAGGTGGTGCATGGTTGTCGTCAGCTCGTGTCGTGAGATGTTGGGTTAAGTCCCGCAACGAGCGCAACCCTTGATCTTAGTTGCCAGCATTCAGTTGGGCACTCTAAGGTGACTGCCGGTGACAAACCGGAGGAAGGTGGGGATGACGTCAAATCATCATGCCCCTTATGACCTGGGCTACACACGTGCTACAATGGACAGAACAAAGGGCAGCGAAACCGCGAGGTTAAGCCAATCCCACAAATCTGTTCTCAGTTCGGATCGCAGTCTGCAACTCGACTGCGTGAAGCTGGAATCGCTAGTAATCGCGGATCAGCATGCCGCGGTGAATACGTTCCCGGGCCTTGTACACACCGCCCGTCACACCACGAGAGTTTGTAACACCCGAAGTCGGTGAGGTAACCTTTATGGAGCCAGCCGCCGAAGGTGGGACAGATGATTGGGGTGAAGTCGTAACAAGGTAGCCGTATCGGAAGGTGCGGCTGGATCACCTCCTTTCTAAGGATATTTACGGAATATAAGACCTTGGGTCTTATAAACAGAACGTTCCCTGTCTTGTTTAGTTTTGAAGGATCATTCCTTCGAAACGTGTTCTTTGAAAACTAGATAACAGTAGACATCACATTCAATTAGTAACACAAGATATCACATAGTGATTCTTTTTAACGGTTAAGTTAGAAAGGGCGCACGGTGGATGCCTTGGCACTAGGAGCCGATGAAGGACGGGACGAACACCGATATGCTTCGGGGAGCTGTAAGCAAGCTTTGATCCGGAGATTTCCGAATGGGGAAACCCACCACTCGTAATGGAGTGGTATCCATATCTGAATTCATAGGATATGAGAAGGCAGACCCGGGGAACTGAAACATCTAAGTACCCGGAGGAAGAGAAAGCAAATGCGATTCCCTGAGTAGCGGCGAGCGAAACGGGATTAGCCCAAACCAAGAGGCTTGCCTCTTGGGGTTGTAGGACACTCTATACGGAGTTACAAAGGAACGAGGTAGATGAAGAGGTCTGGAAAGGCCCGCCATAGGAGGTAACAGCCCTGTAGTCAAAACTTCGTTCTCTCCAGAGTGGATCCTGAGTACGGCGGAACACGTGAAATTCCGTCGGAATCCGGGAGGACCATCTCCCAAGGCTAAATACTCCCTAGTGACCGATAGTGAACCAGTACCGTGAGGGAAAGGTGAAAAGCACCCCGGAAGGGGAGTGAAAGAGATCCTGAAACCGTGTGCCTACAAGTAGTCAGAGCCCGTTAACGGGTGATGGCGTGCCTTTTGTAGAATGAACCGGCGAGTTACGATCCCGTGCAAGGTTAAGCAGAAGATGCGGAGCCGCAGCGAAAGCGAGTCTGAATAGGGCGCATGAGTACGTGGTCGTAGACCCGAAACCAGGTGATCTACCCATGTCCAGGGTGAAGTTCAGGTAACACTGAATGGAGGCCCGAACCCACGCACGTTGAAAAGTGCGGGGATGAGGTGTGGGTAGGGGTGAAATGCCAATCGAACCTGGAGATAGCTGGTTCTCTCCGAAATAGCTTTAGGGCTAGCCTCAAGGTAAGAGTCTTGGAGGTAGAGCACTGATTGGACTAGGGGCCCCTACCGGGTTACCGAATTCAGTCAAACTCCGAATGCCAATGACTTATCCTTGGGAGTCAGACTGCGAGTGATAAGATCCGTAGTCGAAAGGGAAACAGCCCAGACCGCCAGCTAAGGTCCCAAAGTATACGTTAAGTGGAAAAGGATGTGGAGTTGCTTAGACAACCAGGATGTTGGCTTAGAAGCAGCCACCATTTAAAGAGTGCGTAATAGCTCACTGGTCGAGTGACTCTGCGCCGAAAATGTACCGGGGCTAAACGTATCACCGAAGCTGCGGACTGTTCTTCGAACAGTGGTAGGAGAGCGTTCTAAGGGCTGTGAAGCCAGACCGGAAGGACTGGTGGAGCGCTTAGAAGTGAGAATGCCGGTATGAGTAGCGAAAGAGGGGTGAGAATCCCCTCCACCGAATGCCTAAGGTTTCCTGAGGAAGGCTCGTCCGCTCAGGGTTAGTCGGGACCTAAGCCGAGGCCGAAAGGCGTAGGCGATGGACAACAGGTTGATATTCCTGTACCACCTCCTCACCATTTGAGCAATGGGGGGACGCAGGAGGATAGGGTAAGCGCGGTATTGGATATCCGCGTCCAAGCAGTTAGGCTGGGAAATAGGCAAATCCGTTTCCCATAAGGCTGAGCTGTGATGGCGAGCGAAATATAGTAGCGAAGTTCCTGATTCCACACTGCCAAGAAAAGCCTCTAGCGAGGTGAGAGGTGCCCGTACCGCAAACCGACACAGGTAGGCGAGGAGAGAATCCTAAGGTGATCGAGAGAACTCTCGTTAAGGAACTCGGCAAAATGACCCCGTAACTTCGGGAGAAGGGGTGCTCTGTTAGGGTGCAAGCCCGAGAGAGCCGCAGTGAATAGGCCCAGGCGACTGTTTAGCAAAAACACAGGTCTCTGCGAAGCCGTAAGGCGAAGTATAGGGGCTGACGCCTGCCCGGTGCTGGAAGGTTAAGAGGAGCGCTTAGCGTAAGCGAAGGTGCGAATTGAAGCCCCAGTAAACGGCGGCCGTAACTATAACGGTCCTAAGGTAGCGAAATTCCTTGTCGGGTAAGTTCCGACCCGCACGAAAGGCGCAACGATCTGGGCACTGTCTCAACGAGAGACTCGGTGAAATTATAGTACCTGTGAAGATGCAGGTTACCCGCGACAGGACGGAAAGACCCCGTGGAGCTTTACTGCAGCCTGATATTGAATGTTGGTACAGCTTGTACAGGATAGGTAGGAGCCTTGGAAACCGGAGCGCCAGCTTCGGTGGAGGCATCGGTGGGATACTACCCTGGCTGTATTGACCTTCTAACCCGCCGCCCTTATCGGGCGGGGAGACAGTGTCAGGTGGGCAGTTTGACTGGGGCGGTCGCCTCCTAAAAGGTAACGGAGGCGCCCAAAGGTTCCCTCAGAATGGTTGGAAATCATTCGCAGAGTGTAAAGGCACAAGGGAGCTTGACTGCGAGACCTACAAGTCGAGCAGGGACGAAAGTCGGGCTTAGTGATCCGGTGGTTCCGCATGGAAGGGCCATCGCTCAACGGATAAAAGCTACCCCGGGGATAACAGGCTTATCTCCCCCAAGAGTCCACATCGACGGGGAGGTTTGGCACCTCGATGTCGGCTCATCGCATCCTGGGGCTGTAGTCGGTCCCAAGGGTTGGGCTGTTCGCCCATTAAAGCGGTACGCGAGCTGGGTTCAGAACGTCGTGAGACAGTTCGGTCCCTATCCGTCGCGGGCGCAGGAAATTTGAGAGGAGCTGTCCTTAGTACGAGAGGACCGGGATGGACGCACCGCTGGTGTACCAGTTGTTCTGCCAAGGGCATCGCTGGGTAGCTATGTGCGGACGGGATAAGTGCTGAAAGCATCTAAGCATGAAGCCCCCCTCAAGATGAGATTTCCCATTCCGCAAGGAAGTAAGATCCCTGAAAGATGATCAGGTTGATAGGTCTGAGGTGGAAGTGTGGCGACACATGGAGCTGACAGATACTAATCGATCGAGGACTTAACCTAATTTCTAATGATGTCACACCTGTTATCTAGTTTTGAGAGAATATCTCAAAAAAACTCTTGACTTTTCAAGATATACATAGTATAATGTTAAATGTCACTGAGATTGTCTGGTGATGATGGCGAAGAGGTCACACCCGTTCCCATGCCGAACACGGAAGTTAAGCTCTTCAGCGCCGATGGTAGTCGGGGGTTTCCCCCTGTGAGAGTAGGACATCGCCAGGCAGACTTCATTCCGCAGTAGCTCAGTGGTAGAGCTATCGGCTGTTAACCGATCGGTCGTAGGTTCGAATCCTACCTGCGGAGCCATTATTGGAGAGCTGTCCGAGTGGTCGAAGGAGCACGATTGGAAATCGTGTAGGCGGTCAACTCCGTCTCAAGGGTTCGAATCCCTTGCTCTCCGCCACTGATATTTATACATAATCACAATTGAAAGTCTGGGCCCGTTGGTCAAGCGGTTAAGACACCGCCCTTTCACGGCGGTAACACGGGTTCGAATCCCGTACGGGTCATTATATGATGGAGGATTAGCTCAGCTGGGAGAGCATCTGCCTTACAAGCAGAGGGTCGGCGGTTCGAGCCCGTCATCCTCCACCATTATCATCGCGGGGTGGAGCAGTTCGGTAGCTCGTCGGGCTCATAACCCGAAGGTCGCAGGTTCAAATCCTGCCCCCGCAACCAATTAAAATCAAATGGTCCGGTAGTTCAGTTGGTTAGAATGCCTGCCTGTCACGCAGGAGGTCGCGGGTTCGAGTCCCGTCCGGACCGCCATTTAAATAATAAGGCTCGGTAGCTCAGTTGGTAGAGCAACGGACTGAAAATCCGTGTGTCGGCGGTTCGATTCCGTCCCGAGCCACCACCTATGCCGGTGTAGCTCAATTGGTAGAGCAACTGACTTGTAATCAGTAGGTTGGGGGTTCAAGTCCTCTTGCCGGCACTGTTTTTTCAAAACTTAATGTGGAGGGGTAGCGAAGTGGCTAAACGCGGCGGACTGTAAATCCGCTCCCTCAGGGTTCGGCAGTTCGAATCTGCCCCCCTCCACCATTTATAGGGGCATAGTTTAACGGTAGAACAGAGGTCTCCAAAACCTCCGGTGTGGGTTCGATTCCTACTGCCCCTGCCAAATTTATGACATCTTGAGATTATGGCGGTTGTGGCGAAGTGGTTAACGCACCAGATTGTGGCTCTGGCACTCGTGGGTTCGATTCCCATCAATCGCCCCATATTATCATTGGGCTATAGCCAAGCGGTAAGGCAACGGACTTTGACTCCGTCATGCGTTGGTTCGAATCCAGCTAGCCCAGTCTCACTTTTTTATATCAATTGAATATAATGTATTAAGTCCCTTAAGATGCGGAAGTAGTTCAGTGGTAGAACACCACCTTGCCAAGGTGGGGGTCGCGGGTTCGAATCCCGTCTTCCGCTCCAATTACGGCGGCATAGCCAAGTGGTAAGGCAGAGGTCTGCAAAACCTTTATCCCCGGTTCGAATCCGGGTGTCGCCTTTCTTTTGCCGGGGTGGTGGAATTGGCAGACACACAGGACTTAAAATCCTGCGGTAGGTGACTACCGTGCCGGTTCAAGTCCGGCCCTCGGCACCAATTTTACTTACTTGATAAGTTAAATTGGTGTTTGTGCTTGAAAATATAATGAAGCTAATCATATCAATGATCTACTTATGTAGATCATTTTTTTATTGTATGAAAGTGTCGATGTAAGCATTGGGCTGTATTTCATAAAAAGTCGCTTTAGCCCTTTATTATTATATTCCCCAAAAAACTTTTTGAAATACATTGACACTTTATCATATCCATGATATATTTATATTCGTCGGTTAGATACGACGTAAAACTTGCCGGTGTGGCGGAATTGGCAGACGCGCACGACTCAAAATCGTGTTCCTTCTGGAGTGTCGGTTCGACCCCGACCACCGGTATACAAAAGAACCCCGTTTCTTACTTATGTAAGAAACGGGGTTTCGTTTTTATTAAAAGAAGGAGCCTATATTAATAAGCAGAGGCTCCTTTTTGTTATTTACTCAGCATATTGGTCGATGATCTCTTCTAAGACCTCTTCAAGTTGTTCGATATCATCAAGCTCTGATTGTCTGAAACGGACACGTACGAGCTGCTCTCCGTCATTATACATCTCTTCCAGCCATCCACGCAGGCCTCTTGCCCGGCGATCAACTTCGAAAATAATTTCTAAACCGTCTTCCTCTAAAAGAAAAATAAGCTCTAATTCATCAAGCATCTGACGGTAATAGCCTGATGTTGGAACAAACTCAAATTCTTGAACGAAAGGCAGACGGCGCTGGAAGTAAGATGCCTGTTCACAGTCTGCTTCGTTAAGACGGAAGCCAAGGTTCTCAATTGCTTCTAATACATTTTCAACCCAAGGATGTGCTTCTACGAAGATACGATCGTGATCTGATTTATCAATACCGCCTTGAATGTCAAGGTCTGTCACTACTGCGACTTCTACCTTCCCTACAGTAATCGGTGTATCAAGAGGCAGGATGAAGGAGAACGGAAATTGATGTTCTTCCCCAGGCTGAATGGTGAATGAACCAGTTACCCGAAAAGAATGAATTGTTGCGTGTTTCCGGCGCTCTTCATCGTCTTTTACAATGACATATCTTGTGTTGAGCTGTAAATCAATATAACGGATATCCTGGGCGATTTTCCCGCCTTTTACATGTACAGTTCCGCGGACTTCTTCTCCTGGACAATACGCATCTTTCTCCAAAATGGTATCGACTTTTGCTGCACCGATGCCGGCACTTGCGGCAAGTTTCTTAAAAAATGACATATTAGATCTTCCCCTTTTTCTTTTTCTCAACAGTTATACGTGGGAAGAAGGAAAAAAGGTTCATTTATTTTGAAATAAATGAACCTTTTTTCCTATATTCGTTTATCTGAGGGACAGACTAAAAGTGATGCTTAAGTATAGGAGGAGATATGAATGAATAAAGAAACGATGGTCGCTGATGAATTACATAGAATGTTTTTAGCTGGTGAGCTGCAAATCACAGTCGAGGAGGACATTAACAATCTTTCAGAAAGACTGAGAAGCGGTGAACTCAGATTAGACAGTTTGACCGGGGAAGACGCGTTTATAAAAGAAACAGTAAACGAAGCGTTAAGAAGAGTGGAGCAATAAAATAGAGAGACGGCTTCTCAAAATGAGAGACCGTCTTTTTTTATGGTTTAAGAAGCACTTTAATGGCTCCGTCTGTTTTCGTATCAAACACCTCATAACCGTGCTTTGCTTGATCTAACGGCAGAACATGTGTGATGATGTCGCCCGGATCTACTTTACCTGTAGCAATCAGTTCATACAGGTACGGCATATAATGAATGACGGGGGCTTGGCCGGTTCTAATATTTACGTTCCTTTGGAAGATGTCTCCAAATGGAAATGCATTGTATCTCATTCCGTACACACCTGTCACTTGAATTGTGCCGCATTTTCTGACAGCCTGTGCCGCCGTTACCAGCGCACCCATGGCTCCGCCGTGCATTTTAACACCGGTGGCGAGAAATTCAAGCGGGGACATTTTGCCGTCCATTCCGACGCAGTCGATGACGACATCTGCACCGCCCTGTGTGATTTCTTTCAAATATGAACCAGCGTTTTCGTGATGCTCGAAATTAACGATTTCTACATTGTTTGTTTTTTTTGCGTGCTGAAGGCGATAGTCTACATAATCCACTGCAATGACTCTTTTGGCGCCTTTCATCCATGCGAATTTTTGCGCGAGCAGCCCGACAGGACCGCAGCCGAGAATAATGACGGTATTTCCCTCTTTTACTCCTGCGTTGTCTACGCTCCAATAGGCTGTCGACATAGCGTCTGAAAGCAATACCAATTTCTCATCTTCTACTTCACAGTCATCAGGAAGTTTAAAGGGAGTGAAGTTAGCATAGGGGACGCGCATGTATTCAGCCTGGCCTCCGGGATAGCCGCCTGCTGAGTCTGAATAGCCAAAATAAGCACCGACTTCGCCGTTTGCATTTGAATTGTCACATTGGCTTTCAAGCTGGTTTTTGCAGAAAAAACATTCGCCGCAGCTGACGTTAAACGGTATGATGACACGATCGCCTTTTTTAACCTTGTGAACGTCGGGGCCTGTTTCTTCAACAATGCCCATTGGTTCATGGCCGATGATATAATCTTCAGGAAAATTGGGAACCATGCCGTGAATTAGGTGTAAATCAGATCCGCAGATTGCTGTGGTTGTCAGTTTGACGATGATATCATCAGGTTTTTTGATTTCTGGCGCTTTTACCTCTTTGACGCGGACGTCTTTAATGCCTTGATAAGTAACAGCTTTCATTCATGATGTCTCCTTATTGTTTAGTGATCGGGCGTTGCGAATGTTCCGAGACGGTTCGTGTTATCGGGGAAAAGTTTTAGCCCGGCGATATCAACGGCTGTTTGTGCTGATTTCATATCGATTTGAAATTGTTTGTCCAAGTCAGAAGGGAAAAGCCAGCCTTTTTCCATCATGAGCTGTGATAGTTCTCCGTGCAGGTAAATAGCTGCGTCTAATTGATTGCGCAATGCTGTTCTGAGTTCTGGGCTTGCGGTTTCCGTGATGGCGACAGCATAATTTTTGATACCGGTTTTTACGGAAATTAAGAAATCTAGGGCAAGTGCTGAATCAGCAAGGTCAGGCATGCCTTTTGCGTTTTTCGGGTCTAAGAAATCGTTCAATGATAGTCACCTCCTGTTATTGTCGGGGCCTTTTGATAGAGGCTCTGAAGCTCAGTTACGTCCCGTACAGACTGCTGTACATCCTTCTCCATAAGGGCTCTCAGTTCCTGATCGAACACCAGTCCCTGCATCATTTTTGATTTAAGTAAACATACGGTTTTGAAGTTGAGGATTTCGTGTAAATCAACTGTTTCGTGGTTTGCCAAACGGTCTTGTTCCATTTTTTCGGTCACCTCCTGATTCAAAGGTATTTTTACCTTGTATCATGCTTTTATGCGAAAGTGCTATAATGGGTAAAATATTTTCTTGGGGAGTCGGATGATGAAACAGATTATTGCGATGGGCGGCGGAGGTTTTTCAATGGAACCAGATCATCTGGTTCTTGATCAATTTATCATTAATCAGTCAAAGCATCCCTCACCTCGCATTTGTTTTTTGCCAACGGCAAGCGGGGATGCGGAGAACTATGTTCAGCGGTTTTACCATGCTTTTCAAAAGCTTGATTGTGACCCGTCTCATTTGTCTTTATTTAAGCCGCCGACAACAGATTTAGCCTCCTTTATTATGGAGAAAGATGTGATTTATGTCGGCGGGGGAAATACAAGAAATTTGCTGGTGCTGTGGAAGGAGTGGGGACTGGATCACATATTGAAAAAAGCTTGGGAGAACGGGATTATTTTAGCGGGATTAAGTGCAGGTGCGATCTGCTGGTTTGAAGAAGGTGTGACGGATTCTGCCGGACCGCTGACCGGGTTGAAAAGCTTGGGTTTTTTGCAAGGCAGTTTTTGTCCTCATTATGATGGAGAAAAGGATCGGAGACCTACATATCATCACATGATATCAGAGAAAGCGTTGAGCAGCGGTTATGCGGCGGATGATGGAGCAGCTCTTCATTTTATTGATGATCAGTTTTTTCAGGCTGTGAGTTCAAGAACTGATGCAAATGCGTATCAGGTGGTGCTTCATGAAAATGAAATCTCTGAAATAGCATTGCCGATTACATATTTGTCTTGAATTTGCTGAATATTTTATACATTGCTCTTTTTTTCAGTTTGTTTTTATGATACGATAAGTGCGAAATTAATAGTTACTGGGGGTGCCCGCTGACGGGCTGAGAGAGAAGATATGCTTCTTAACCCTTTGGACCTGATCTGGTTCGTACCAGCGTGGGGAAGTAGAGGAATTGTTTTATTATTGCTGAATACTGCAATAATATGTTTCTTTCTGACTGTAACCGGGTTCATTCAATTGAATCCGGTTTTTTGTGCTGGTTATGGGCTTGATTTTGTCCTTTCAAACAAAGAGAGGGGAAGGATAAGTGATGCAAAATCATTCAGTGCAGCAAGCCAACATTTCCATTATGTCGAGTTTTTCGGGGAGTAAAAAAGTATATGTAGAGGGGGCTTCGCCGGATATTCAAGTGCCGATGAGAGAAATTGAACTCAGTCCGACAACAGGATCATTCGGCGAAGAGGAAAACGCGCCGGTTCGTGTCTATGATACAAGTGGACCGTATACGGACCCCGATGTAAAAATTAATATTCAAGAAGGTTTAAAACCGCTTCGGCACAAGTGGATCACTGGGCGCGGCGATGTTGAAGAATACAATGGACGTGCTGTGAAGCCAGAAGACAACGGCTATAAAAAGGCTAACCCTAATGTAAGCTATCCCGGGTTAAAACGGAAACCGCTGCGGGCGAAAACGGGCCAAAATGTCACTCAAATGCATTATGCGAAAAAGGGGATAATTACCCCTGAAATGGAGTTTATCGCTATTCGTGAGCATGTGTCTCCCGAATTTGTCAGAGATGAAGTAGCCAGCGGCCGGGCGATTATTCCAGCAAATATTAATCATCCGGAAAGTGAACCAATGATTATCGGCCGAAATTTCCATGTGAAAATTAACGCGAATATCGGGAATTCAGCAGTTACATCTTCGATTGAAGAAGAAGTGGAAAAAATGACGTGGGCGATTCGCTGGGGAGCAGATACGATGATGGATCTTTCCACGGGGAAAGATATTCATACGACGCGTGAATGGATTATCCGAAATTGCCCGGTTCCTGTTGGCACCGTTCCGATCTATCAAGCGCTTGAAAAAGTAAACGGTGTAGCGGAGGATTTAACGTGGGAAATCTACCGTGACACGCTGATTGAGCAGGCTGAACAGGGTGTGGATTATTTTACGATTCACGCGGGTGTTTTGCTGCGATATGTGCCGCTAACTGCTAAACGGACAACGGGAATTGTGTCACGCGGAGGAGCGATTATGGCACAGTGGTGTCTGGCTCATCATAAGGAAAGCTTTCTGTATACTCATTTTGAAGAAATTTGTGAAATTATGAAGACGTATGATATTGCCTTTTCTCTTGGAGACGGGCTTCGCCCAGGGTCAATTGCCGATGCCAATGACGAAGCGCAGTTTGCTGAATTAGAGACTCTCGGAGAACTCACGCAAATTGCCTGGAAGCATGATGTTCAAGTGATGATTGAGGGGCCGGGTCATGTGCCGATGCATAAAATCAAGGAGAACGTCGATAAACAAATGGAAATCTGTAAAGAAGCGCCTTTTTACACGCTAGGGCCGCTGACGACGGATATTGCACCGGGCTATGACCACATTACATCGGCGATCGGAGCGGCGATGATCGGCTGGTACGGTACGGCCATGCTTTGTTATGTGACGCCGAAGGAGCATCTCGGGCTGCCAAACCGTGAAGATGTGCGGGAAGGGGTTATTACATACAAAATTGCGGCGCATGCGGCTGACCTTGCAAAAGGGCATCCGGGAGCGCAAATACGAGATGACGCTTTATCAAAAGCCCGCTTTGAATTCCGCTGGCGAGACCAATTTAACCTGTCGCTTGATCCGGAAAGAGCGCTTGAATATCATGATGAGACCCTGCCTGCTGAAGGGGCGAAAACGGCTCATTTCTGTTCGATGTGCGGGCCGAAATTTTGCAGCATGAGAATTTCTCAGGATATCCGTGATTATGCCAAAGACAAAGAGCTTAATGAGTGGGATGCCATTCAAGAGGGCATGAAAGAAAAAGCCGAGGAATTTGTGAATCAAGGGAGCAAACTTTATAAGTAACAGTATAGAAAGTCATTGACAGGCCGAATTGAATACGTTTAAATATAGCTAATATACATTTCCAACATTTGCTGATCGGATCACCGAAGGCTCTTATCTTTTGAGATAAGAGCCTTTTTTATTTTTAAAGGAGGGAGAAATGATGGGAACCAAAAAAGAGAAAGGGAGAAGACGCTTCAGAAAACGAAAAACATATGGCAATCAGATGCTGCCGCTGGCGCTTCTTATTGAAAAGAACAAGCGGGAGATAATGAATAGTGAGGAGTTAATGGAAAAAATTTATATGAAGATTGACGAGAAGCATACGGCAATCCGTAAATCTATGTAAAAAACCCGCTGAATAAGGGACTGACCCCATAAGATGAGACAAATAAAAAACACCTTCAAGTTTGAAAACGGATAGTTGTTATCCGAAATAAGACTTGGAGGTGTTTTTTGTATGGGAACAAGAATGAGTTATCCGATTGAAGTCAAACAGAAGGCTGTAGAAATGAGATTGGCAGGCGTGCCTATGAAAGAGATCATGCAGGAATTGAATATCAAGAATAAGACGCAGGTTCAAACATGGGTTAGATGGCATAAAGCTGGAGATACACATCGATTTGAACAGCCTGTTGGTAAGCAATACACTTACGGAAAAGGTCCGGAGTATTCTTCCGAATTAGAGAAACTGCAGGCAGAGAACCGTTATCTGAGACAACAAAATGAAGTTTTAAAAAAGTACAACGAATTGGAAAGGAAGTTGATAGCCAAACGTCAGTCGAACTTGTAGAAGTATTGCACGGCACAATGACCGTACAGAATATCTGTGTTCATTTAGGTATCTCACGAGCGTCTTATTATCGTTGGAAGAAGAACCTGATGAAAGATCATCCCAAGCGCCATTTGGAAAAACAAATCGGCACGTTGTGCCGAGAGCACAAGTATCGATATGGATATCGAAAAATTACAGCTATATTAAAAAAGGGAATGCGTATTAACCATAAAACGGTTCAGCGTATCATGCAGAAAAATCAGTGGCAGTGCCGGGTTAAGGTGAAAAAACGCAAGAAGAATGGGCAGCCATATGCCGTGGTCGATAACATATTGAATCGGAACTTTCAGTCCGATCATCCTCTTGAAAAACTAGTAACGGATATCACGTATTTGCCTTATGGACAGAAACAATTGTACCTTTCCAGTATATTGGATGTATACAATGGAGAAGTAATTGCTTTCACGATTGGAGATAAGCAGGACACAGACTTTGTCTTAAACACACTTGATCAACTGCCAACACTGCCTCAGAACTGCGTGTTACATAGTGACCAAGGATCTGTGTATACATCTTATGAGTATCAGAAAGCTGTTAAAACAAAAGGCATTACCATGAGCATGTCCCGCAAAGGGACGCCCGCTGATAATGCCTCCATCGAATCGTTTCATTCCTCACTAAAGTCTGAAACGTTCTATCTTAACAGCATTAATCGAACCACGACCGCCATCGTAGAACGCACTGTCAAAGAATACATTTATTATTATAACAACATTCGTATTCAAACGAAACTAAACAGCCAATCACCGATAAGCTATCGGCAATTGGCTGTATAAAAGTGTTTTGATCCCTGTCTCAAAAACAGGGGTCAGTCCCATAACAGCGGGTTTTTTTCTATGCTATTAAACTTCTTTTTTAATCGGCAAACCTAAGCCCTCTGCTATGCGTCTTCCGTATTCAGGATCAGCTTTGTAAAAGTGCTCGATTTGGCGGAGTTTGATATCTTCTTTTTCTACTGGTTTCATTGCATTTACGATATTTTCTACAAGGCGTGTGCGTTCCTCTTCGCTCATTAAACGGTAGAGATCGCCTGCTTGTGTGTAGTGATCATTGTGATCGTAGCTTACGCTGTCAGCCATTCCTTGTACTGGATAAGCTGCTTGTTTATCCTCAGGTGACTCAGTCGGTCCGCCGAAGCTGTTTGGCTCGTAGTAGACGGAGCCGCCGCCGTTATTGTCAAAGCGCATTTGTCCGTCACGCTGATAGTTTCTTACTTCGTTGCGTGCGCGGTTGATCGGCAGGGCCTGGTGGTTTGCTCCGACACGGTAGCGATGCGCATCATGATACGCAAACAGACGCCCTTGAAGCATTTTATCCGGTGATACATCAATACCGGGGACCAGTGTTCCAGGTGAGAATGTTGCTTGTTCTACTTCTGCAAAGTAGTTTTCCGGATTTCTGTCAAGAACCATACGGCCGACTTCAATGAGCGGATAGTCTTTTTGAGACCATACTTTTGTGACATCAAACGGATCGAAGCGGTACGTATTTGCATCTTCTAAAGGCATGATTTGCACATATAATTTCCATGCAGGGAAATCGCCGTTTTCGATTGCATTGAACAGATCTTCAGTATGATAATCCGGGTTTTCACCGGCAATTTTTGCTGCTGTCTTCACATCAAGGTTCTTCACGCCTTGTTCTGTTTTAAAGTGATACTTGATCCATACGCCTTCGCCTTCGGCATTTGTCCATTTGAATGTATGGCTACCAAAACCGTGCATGTGGCGAAGTGTAGCAGGAATTCCGCGGTCAGACATCAGGATCGTCACTTGGTGTAGAGATTCCGGTGAAAGTGACCAGAAATCCCATACAGCTGTAGGATTTTTCAAGTGTGTTTTTGGATCTCTTTTTTGTGTATGGATAAAATCAGGGAACTTAATCGCATCGCGGATGAAGAATACCGGCGTATTGTTGCCGACGATGTCATAGTTTCCTTCTTCAGTATAAAACTTAACAGCAAATCCGCGCGGGTCGCGAACGGTGTCAGCAGAGCCAAGTTCACCGGCAACTGTTGAGAAACGGATGAACAAAGGTGTGCGTTTGCCGACTTCTGATAAGAAAGCAGCTTTTGTATATTTTGTTACATCGTTTGTCACTTCAAAATAACCGTGTGCGCCTGCACCTTTAGCATGAACGACACGCTCAGGAACACGTTCTCTGTTAAAATGGGCCAATTTTTCGAGTAAGTGTACATCTTGGATTAAAGTTGGTCCGCGAGAACCGGCAGTCATTGAATTTTGATTATCTCCAACTGGAGCTCCCCAGCTAGTTGTCAGTTTATTTGAACTCATGTCATCACCTCTTGGAATTGATAAGAACATAATATCATCTCTAAGTAAAAAGTCAATATTATTTTATAATGATTATAAAATAATCATTTGTATAATACGATAAAAACTATTGAAAAAAGCAGAAAACCCTTGGCAGAACAGTTTAATAGAGATGATCGAGGGTTCATAGAAATAAGCGCTATTTGCGAATATGAAAAGTAAGTGATAAACATTCATCCAAAAAATGTTGAATAAAAAAGAGTTGACATATCGGAATAATTTGAATTAACATGATATTCAAACAAAAAAACAATTGGGCAGCTGATCGGACCGCCGAAGGCTCTCATCTCTACAAAAACAGAGATGGGGGCCTTTTTGTTTTTTTAGAAGGCGGGGTTGGCAGAAGGAGAGGGATAAAAGTGGCTGTGACCATCAACATCAAGGAAAAAGCATTTGCTCAAGAAGGCCGCCAAACTACGGTCTTGGAGAATATTCAATTATCAATTGCACCGGGTGAGTTTTTAACGATCATCGGACCGAGCGGATGCGGAAAAAGCACACTTTTAAAGATAATTGCAGGACTTGATTCTGATTTTAGCGGGAGTGTCGAAATTAACGAACGCTATGTGACTGCACCAGGTATTCAGCAAGGATTTATTTTTCAGGAACACCGTCTTTTTCCTTGGCTGACGGTTGAGCAGAATATTGCCGCCGATTTGAATTTGAAAGATCCTAAAGTCAAACAGAAGGTAGATGAACTGATCGAGATTGTCAGATTAAAAGGATCGGAGAAAGCATATCCGCGTGAGCTGTCGGGCGGTATGTCTCAAAGAGTGGCCATCGCACGAGCTCTTCTGCGGGAGCCGGAGGTGCTGCTTTTGGATGAACCGTTCGGTGCGTTAGACGCGTTTACTCGAAAACACCTTCAAGACGTGCTGCTGGATATATGGCGGAGGAAAAAGACAACGATGATACTCGTCACTCATGATATAGATGAATCTGTTTATTTAGGGAATGAGATTGCGATCCTAAAAGCCAAACCGGGAAAAATTCACAAGCTGATGCCAATTCATCTGGCTTATCCCCGAAACAGGACGACGACTGATTTCCAAGCGATCAGACAGAAAGTGCTGTCGGAATTCGAAAAAACAGAAGACTTTGAGTATGCAGAAGGATCAGGGATATAGAAAGGGCTGAAGCAGAGATGAAAAAAGGAATCATTGTATTGGCATCTATTTTTTTTCTGCTGGCAGGGTGCGGAGCAAATGGAGCCAGCGGTGATAAAAAACCATTGAAAGAAATTCGGATCGGAATACAGCAAAGCTTAAGCCCGCTTTTAATTGCCAAGGAAAAAGGCTGGTTTGAAAAGGCTTTTGAAAAAGAAGGCATCAAGGTGAAATGGGTGGAGTTTCAAAGCGGGCCGCCACAATTTGAAGGGCTTGCAGCAGATAAACTTGACTTTTCTCAAGTCGGCAATTCACCAGTGATCGCTGGACAGGCGGCAGGCATTGATTTTAAAGAAATCGGCTTGTCTCAGGACGGATTAAAGGCGAACGGCATACTTGTGAATCCAGCCAGCGGGATTAAGGAGGTCAAAGATTTAAAAGGAAAGAAAATTGCTGTAGCGAAAGGCAGCAGCGGCTTTGACTTTTTGTATAAAGCGCTTGATCAATCAGGCTTGTCAGCTGATGACGTGACCATTATTCAGCTGCAGCCTGATGAAGCGGCCTCTGCGTTTGAAAACGGTTCGGTTGACGCTTGGTCCATCTGGGAGCCGTACCTATCCTTAGAAACAATCAAACATGGAGCGAAACTTCTTGTGAACGGGGAAAGCACCGATTTATATTCACCAGGGTTTACATTAGTGAGAACAACATTCTCTAAGGAACATCCAGACGAAGTGGTCCGTTTTCTGAAGGTATTTAATCAGGCGGTTGTATGGCAAAAGGAACATCCGGATGAAGCGGCTGACTTGTATGCAAAAATAAAAGATCTCGATAAAAAGGTCGTTGAAAATGTGCTGAAAAATACGGAGCCTCTGAATGAGGTTATTAGTGAAGACATTATAAAAGCGCAGCAGGAGACAGCGGATTTTCAATTTAAAACAAAAGCGATAGATAAGAAAATTGATGTGAGAGAAGTTGTTGATAATTCATTTATCAAAAAAGCGTTAAAGGAAAAAGTCTCTGGAGGTGATCCATCATGAAAGCAGAGGCTGCAGGTTCACTGCCGAAAGCAAATGCTGAAGCGATACAAAGAAAGCCCCATAGAATCAAATACGGGTGGGCAAAGGGGCTTCTGCTGCCTGCTGTGATCATAGCCATCTGGCAGGTGATCGGCAGTCTTGGCATCGTGTCGGCGACAGTGCTCCCTACACCTATTGCGATCTTGCTGACGTTTAAAGAGCTCATTTTGACAGGCGAGCTCTTTGGCCATCTGCAAATCAGTATATACCGGGCAGCGCTTGGTTTTGTACTTGGTGCGGGGCTTGGACTTTTGATCGGAATTTTGGCCGGATTTTCAAAACGGACGGAATTGTATCTTGACCCATCATTGCAAATGCTCAGAACCGTTCCGCATCTGGCTGTCACGCCGCTGTTTATTTTATGGTTCGGTTTTGATGAAATATCGAAAATTTTGCTGATTGCGCTCGGCGCTTTCTTCCCTGTGTATATCAATACATTTAACGGCATTCGCGGAGTTGACGCTAAGCTGTTCGAAGTTGCCCGGGTGCTTGAATTTAAATGGCACCAGCAGATGACAAAAGTGATTGTGCCGGCATCCCTGCCCAATATATTGCTCGGCATTCGCTTATCGCTGGGTATTGCATGGCTTGGGCTTGTTGTAGCGGAGCTGATGGGTTCAAGCTCAGGGGTCGGTTATATGATCATGGATGCCAGACAATTTTCACAAACAAATAAAGTGTTTGCCGGGATTATCATTTTTGCGGTGGTTGGAAAGCTGACGGATTCTTTTGTCAGACTGCTTGAACGAAAGCTATTAAAGTGGAGAAACAGTTACGAGGGAAAATAGACGAAAAGGAGAGATTGATATGGACATTCTTTGGTTTATTCCGACACATGGAGATGCAAGGTATTTAGGGTCGGAAAGCGATGGACGGACGGCGGATCATGAATACTTTAAACAAGTGGCGCAGGCCGCTGACAGGCTGGGGTATACAGGAGTCCTTCTGCCGACGGGAAGATCGTGCGAGGACCCTTGGCTCACAGCCGCTGCGTTAGCCGGGGAAACAAAGGACTTAAAGTTTTTAGTCGCGGTACGGCCTGGGTTAATGCAGCCTTCTCTTGCAGCCAGAATGACCTCTACCTTAGATCACATTTCAGATGGACGGCTGCTGATTAATGTTGTGGCAGGGGGCGATCCGTACGAGCTAGCCGGGGACGGACTGTTTATCAGTCATGATGAGCGCTATGAAGCAACGGACGAATTTTTAACTGTTTGGCGGGGGCTTTTGCGCGGAGAAACGGTTACCTATGAAGGAAACCATATAAAAGTGGAAAACAGCAATCTGCTATTCCCGCCGCGGCAAGCACCGCACCCGCCTATCTATTTCGGCGGGTCCTCACAGGCTGGAATTGAAGTCGCGGCAAAGCATACAGATGTGTATTTAACGTGGGGTGAGCCGCCTGAGCAGGTAAAAGAAAAGATCGAGAGAGTCAAAAAGCAAGCGGAAAAAGAGGGAAGAACAGTGCGGTTCGGCATTAGGCTGCATGTGATCGCCCGTGAAACAGAACATGAGGCGTGGGAAGCGGCTGAGCGTTTAATCAGCCATTTGGATGATGACACGATTGCCAAAGCACAGAACGCTTTACGCCGTGCTGATTCTTCGGGTCAAAAGCGGATGGCGGAGCTTCATCGAGGCGATCGGACAAAGCTTGAAATCAGCCCGAATCTGTGGGCGGGTATCGGCCTGGTCAGAGGAGGGGCAGGCACGGCTCTTGTCGGAGATCCGCAGACCATTGCCGACCGCATAGCGGAGTACCAGGCCCTCGGCATTGAATCATTTATTTTTTCCGGCTATCCTCATTTAGAAGAAGCGTACTATTTTGCAGAGCTCGTCTTCCCGCTTTTGCCGTTCGAAAATGAGCGGACAAGGAAACTTCAGAAAAAAAGAGGAGAAGCCGTCGGTAACACTTATTTTGTCAAAGAGAATCATGCGTCAGTTTAAGTGAAAACACAGCCTCCGAACATGGTATGATAATCAAAAAAGGGGGCTGTTTTTTCTGAAAATACTTATAAGTGCCGTTACTCTGTTGGTCATGCTGTCTGCATGCGGAAATACGAAGCACATGGAAATCAAAGAGGCAGATGTTTCAGATATTGAAAAAAACAGAATGAAGATTGCGGCTCCGCATTCATTCGCTGCTGAAGTGACTAATATCAACGAAAGCATTTCTGAGGCTGACATGTACATTGAACATTACCAAAACGGAAAGCTTGTTGAAACGATAGGTCCGGTAACTGCTGATTTCACGGAAGAAAATCCCGATACATTACAATTTGTTTATTTTGAGAATGAGGAAGGGCAGAAAAAAATGAGCACCGTTCACTTTGGCATTGTTGATGAACAAGGGAGCAGCACGGCTGCTTCATCGTTTCAGCGTGACGTCAGCGCTGTACAGGAAATGACTCAAAATATATCATCAGCGGAGCCAATTTCTTTCGGGAAACCGATATTGATCGGCAGCAGCATAAAGGATTCTAACGGTACAATGAAAACCTCTGAAAACAAAAATGAACTGATCAATCATAAAGATGCTCTGCTTTATTATGTTGAATTGCATAAATAAAATGGACGGCTTCGGCCGTCTGTTTTACCGAGCGGTGTGCTTGCATTTTAGAATACATCGTGATACATTTTAAATCGTAAATATTACGATCTAAAGGAGGCTTTTTCTTGGCTAAGAAATCAAAAGTGGCAAAAGAATTAAAACGCCAGAAGCTTGTTGAACAATATGTTGCTATCAGACAAGAGTTAAAGGCAAAAGGAGATTACGAAGCACTCAGCAAGCTGCCGAGAGATTCAGCACCGGGAAGACTCCATAACCGCTGTATGGTAACGGGCCGCCCGAGAGGATATATGAGAAAATTTAAAATGTCCAGAATTGCTTTTAGGGAGCTGGCGCATAAAGGCCAAATTCCGGGTGTGAAAAAAGCAAGCTGGTAAGAAAAAAACTCCGGACGATTACACCGCGCCGGAGTTTTTTTCATTTTTCTTGAAGGAAATGACGTAGGATATGTGCTGGATGATCATGATGATAAACACGATAATAATAGGGAAAAAGGGAATGTGTGACTGAAACAGCGGATAAAAAATGAGCAGGACAGCGGCGGCAGGCAGTGAAAAGTAGACGGCGATATATGACGCACGGCAGGCTTTTGCCGTCATCATCTGCTCTCTTTCATCCTGTTCCTCAAATTCATCTGGCAGCAGAAGATTTTTTGATGCAGGTCGGCTTTTCTTTTGTAAATAGATATAAACTGCAGCTGCCGCAATAAAAAGAATAAACGGGGTGATGTTTATTTCAAACATCATCTGGCCGTTCCTTGTGCTGAAAAAGGCTCCAATGCCTTCCGAAGCTTCAAAGTATGAAATCAGTGTCCAGCATGCAAGGCCGAACAAAACGAGGTGAAATGCTGCTTTTGTTTTCATGCCCATATTAGTCTTCCTCCTCTAGCCAAAAGACATCCTCCATTTTCATGGAGAAGGCTTTGCAGATTTTTAATGCTAATAACAGTGAGGGAACATAGTCTCCTTTTTCAATTGCTGCTACCGTTTGTCTCGTGACGCCGACCGTTTCTCCGAGTTTTTCCTGAGAATAGCTGAAGCGCGCTCTGAGCTCTTTCACTTTATTTTTCATCATGACGTCTGCCACCTTCACATTCTCACTTTCTTCCATTGTATAGTTTATTTAACATTATGTAAATGTAACTTAACAATATTACAAAAATAAAAATTTCTTTCGACAAATTTTTTATATTCTCTTGACGAAAAATTAATAAACGTGTAACATAATAAAAGTCAAAGCGGTGCTGACACCGCCAATAACAAATGCGGGTGTAGTTTAGTGGTAAAACCTCAGCCTTCCAAGCTGATGTCGTGAGTTCGATTCTCATCACCCGCTCCATACATACGTTATTAACGCAGTGTTTCGTTTCTCAGATAAACGAAGTATTGCGTTTTTTTATGTGAAAAAGAACACGAATCTCGTGTTCTTTTACGTAAGCCAATGTACTGTATGGCCGCCGCCGTGAATTTGTTCAAACATTTTCGTTAATGATGTTAATAGGTTAACGGCGTTTTCTTTTTTAATCGATGGCGGGAAAAAGATGATTTGCAGCATGCTTTTTGTATCTGCGGTGACGGGTTTTTGATTGACTTTGTTTTTGAAATCGCCGAATACCCCGTCTTCATCAGAATAAATCAGTATGTTATCTTTTTCTCCTACTGAAATCCGGACTGGCTCCTGGAGCTTGCCGGCATCATAGATCATAATGGGGAGAGAATATTTTAACGCGAAAAAATGTATGGTATCATGGGCTGAATCCTCGCTTTCCATGAATTGTTCTTTGGATATCGGGATCAGCATTTGCTCCATCGGCGTTTTTTCTCCCTCGAATGAAGGGTCAAGCTGCTTAAAGATTGTCTGCCATTCTTTGACGTAAGGCTGGCTGGAAATTCCGCCGTCCGCATAGTCAAAAAACAGGGACTCTTGAAATAAACGAAGTCTGCCTTTCAGCATTTGCGGAGAGGATCCGACTTCAATATTTTCATATATCACAGCGGCTGCATTTATTCCTGCCGCTCGTTCAGTAATAACAGGATCAAGTTTGATATTCACATGCATTCACTCCAATTACGGGATATCAACCTATTATACAACGGCTTATTGTTTTATCACAAAGAAAGGAGGCTGTGCAAACCATGAACGTTTATCAGCTGAAAGAAGAATTAATTGAATACGCGAAAAGCATTGGCGTGGACAAGATCGGTTTTACGACCGCTGATACATTTGACAGTTTAAAAGACCGTTTGATTCTTCAGGAGTCACTCGGATATCTTTCCGGTTTTGAAGAGCCTGATATTGAAAAAAGAGTGACGCCGACGCTGCTTTTGCCGAAAGCGAAATCAATCGTGGCGATTGCACTTGCTTATCCTTCGAGAATGAAGGATGCGCCAAGAAGCACGCGAACTGAGCGCAGAGGCATTTTTTGCAGAGCCTCCTGGGGAAAGGACTATCATGACGTCCTGCGGGAAAAGCTCGATCTTCTGGAGGATTTCCTGAGAAGCAAGCATGAGGATATCAGGACAAAATCAATGGTCGATACGGGTGAATTGTCTGATCGGGCAGTGGCGGAACGGGCCGGAATTGGGTTCAGCGCCAAAAATTGTATGATTACAACGCCAGAGTACGGGTCTTATGTGTATTTGGCGGAAATGATTACAAATATACCTTTCGAGCCGGATGTGCCGATTGAGGATATGTGCGGATCATGCACCAAATGTTTAGATGCTTGCCCGACGGGAGCGCTTGTGAACCCTGGGCAGCTTAACGCTCAGCGCTGTATATCTTTTCTGACCCAGACAAAAGGATTTTTGCCGGATGAATTCCGCACGAAAATCGGAAACCGACTGTATGGATGCGATACGTGCCAAACGGTATGTCCAATCAATAAAGGGAAGGATTTTCATCTGCATCCTGAAATGGAACCGGACCCCGAGATTGCAAAACCGTTGCTGAAGCCGCTTTTAACCATCAGCAACCGTGAATTTAAAGAGAAATTCGGACATGTTTCAGGCTCGTGGCGCGGAAAAAAACCGATTCAGCGGAACGCGATTCTGGCGCTTGCCCACTTTAAAGACACCTCCGCACTGCCTGAACTGACGGAGCTTATGCATAAAGATCCGCGCCCGGTCATCAGGGGAACGGCTGCCTGGGCTATCGGGAAAATCGGAGACAACACATACGCGGAGGAGCTTGAAAAAGCACTGGAAAAAGAAAATGATGAAGAGGCAAAGCAGGAAATTGAAAAAGGAATTGAATTGCTAAAAGCCGGCATGACTAAATAAGTCTTGTCCTGACATACGTATAGAGCAGAAGGAAAAAACACTTGAGATGCAGCCAAGTGTTTTTTCTCTATAAAAAAGTATGTCGGGTGGGGTGAGCTTGAAGCACATATTAGAACAACTAGCGGAGGAGCGTCTCAGCTATCTGGTCAACGGGCATGATCTGAGACAGGAGCCTCAAGTCGGAGACCTGGAAGTCATGGAACGAAAGAAAAAGCTTCTGGAAAAACGTAAGATTGAGATGATAAAAGCGAAAGCAAAAGCTGTCATAGACTATGTGCAGGTTGAGGATGACGGAACCGCCTGCATCAGGTATATCATACACTTCGAATATCTATACAAGGAGCAGGATGGCAGTCTGTATATGGAAGAGCAGATAGAAGAAAGAGTCGCTTTTGTTTATGATCAAATTCTGATTAAGGATCAGGAAGTGATAAAAAAACCGGCGGGGTTTAGTGAAGGCCAAAGCATTATTGACTATTCACAGGAAGAAAGGGAAGCGTTTGGCCGAGCTTTTCAATATGACCGGCTCGGAGCGGTACAATATGCAGAAAAATATTGGAACAAGCGTAATCCGGCTTATAAGAATTTCAGCGATAATTGCACGAATTTTATTTCTCAGTGTCTTCATGCAGGAGGAGCGCCAATGCGCGGTCACCCGAACAGAGGATCTGGCTGGTGGATGAAACAAAGCTCTTGGAGCTATAGCTGGACGGTGGCGCACTCGATGAAAATGTATTTGACGAATTCCAAGGCCGGCCTTCGAGCGGTTCGGGTGAAATCAGCGGAAGAGCTGGTGCCGGGTGATGTGATTTGCTATGATTTTGAGGGAGATGGCCGGTTTAATCATACAACGATTGTGGTGGCGAAGGACAAAGGCAATATGCCGCTTGTCAACGCCCAGTCCTATGACAGCCGGATGAGGTATTGGTCATACGAGGATTCAACTGCATACACACCGTCTATCCGATATGCCTTTTTTCATATCGTTGATGATACGACAAAAGAGTAATTAATGATATAATGATGGGCGGATAAGAAAAATAGAGGTGAACACAGTGGCATTACATGTCGTTTTATATCAACCAGAAATTCCTGCTAATACAGGGAATATCGCACGTACTTGCGCAGCAACAGATACAACGCTCCACCTGATTCGTCCGCTCGGCTTTTCAACAGATGATAAAATGCTGAAGCGCGCCGGACTTGATTATTGGGAGTTTGTAAACGTAGTGTATCATGACTCGTTAGAAGAATTGTTTGAGGCATATAAAAAAGGGCAGTTTTTCTTCATCACGAAATTCGGCCAAAAGCCGCATACATCTTTTGACTACACGGATATTGACGAGGATTATTTCTTTGTATTCGGAAGAGAAACAAGCGGCTTGCCAAAGGAATTAATTCAAAATAATATGGACCGATGCCTGCGTCTTCCGATGACAGAGCATGTCAGATCGCTAAATCTGTCCAATACCGCAGCGATTCTTGTGTATGAGGCGCTGCGTCAGCAAAATTACCGAGATTTAAAATAGTGAAAAACCCGCTCATGTGTATGGGCGGGTTTTTTTGTGTTATGGAACTTTATTCTGGGCTTAACAACGTAACAGTGTTATGTTACAATGTATCCATCAAAGGAGCTGGACTTATGGAAGATCAATTAATCTCTAAAAAAGAATTGCTTGAAGAAACATCCATCTCATACGGTCAGCTGTATCGATGGAAACGAAAAAATTTAATCCCTGAGGAGTGGTTTATACGTAAATCCACATTTACAGGGCAAGAGACGTTTTTTCCTAGAGAGGATATTTTAAAGCGCATTTCAATCATTCAAAAGATGAAAGAAAATTTGTCTTTGGATGAGATGCGGGAGATGCTGTCACCGAAAATGAAGGATGTGAACATGACAGCTGATGAATTGCTGACGAAAGGTTTGATATCAAAGCCGGCTCTGCATGTCTTTTCAGAAGGTGGAGCAGACACGGTGTTTTCTTCTCGGGAGCTGTTGTCGCTGTATGTGCTTGAAGGGCTTTTACAATCCGGAAATGTCAGCTTGGAAGAAGTGAAAATGGCTGCTGAGGTATTGAGGAAGTATGATACAGCGGAGATCAAGAAGCAGACGGAACTGATCATTTTACGCAAGCTGGGTGTAACGACTTGTTTTATAGCGGCTGCCGCAGACAGCATCCTTTTTGAGTCGTCCGTCAAGATTGTCGATAGAGTGGATTTAGCAAATGCTTCAGAGGAACTAAAGACAAAATATATGCAGGAGGGCCATCAATGGAAATAATGGATAATCTGGTGATAAACGGTACGGGGAGTTCAAAGGGCGGAAAATTTCAATCAGTTGAGATTAATGGCAGCGGAACCGTGGCCGGAGACGTGGAGTGTGACTCTTTTTCATTTAACGGGACCGGTAAAGCGGATGGGAGCGTCAAGGCAAAAACAGTAACCATCAGCGGTTCAGGGAAAATTCATGGGGATGTTGAAGCAGAATCCATCCGCATGAATGGAACAGGCTTTATTCAAGGTGATACCGCCGCTAAACAATTGAAGGTTGCGGGATCGTCAACATTTGGCGGAACAGTCAAGGCTGATGACATTGTGATCACCGGAAAGGCGGTCATGGAAGCTGATTGTGAAACGGAAACATTTCAGACCGAAGGGAAATGCAAAGTCAGCGGTCTTTTAAATGCTGATCAGGTGAATATAAAGCTTTCTTCCGGAGAGAGTTATGTGCGGGAAATCGGCTGCCGCCATCTTCAAGTGACGGGCAGAAAAGGGATGCTGACATTGCTGAAGCTGATGCCGACCCCTGTGTTAACGGCTGAACTGATCGAGGGGGACGTGATTGAGCTGACAAATACGAACGCCAAGACTGTGCGGGGAAACACAGTGAAAATCGGTCCGAACTGCCGGATTGAGACCGTGGAATACAGCGGTGATTATACTTGTGATCCGAACGCTTCGGTAGGCACGTACACAAGAATGTAAGGAGGATCATATGGAAACAGTAAAATTAGGGAATTTAAAATTATATGGTGCCGGACACGCTGCGGGAGGTGCCTATCACCATGTCAGCATCAAAGGTGAAGGTACGGTTGGAGAAGGACTGTCTGCTGCAGGCTGCCGCATATACGGCACAGGCCGTTTTCTCGGGAACGCGGAGACTGAACGGCTGAAAGTATTCGGAGAAAGCGAGTTTGAAGGTGATTTGACTGCGGACAAAATCAGCATATATGGGACGATGCAAGTCAGAGGCGCTCTTCATGTTGGCCGATTGAAGCTGAAGGGTCTGACTGAGATCGGCGGCAATATGGCAGGGGATTCGTGTGAAGCAAAAGGAAAGCTCAGCGTGAAAGGCGATTGTGAAATCGAATCGTTTCATATCACTGGCTGTGTGGACGTAACAGGTTTGTTGAATGCAGGCGAGATTGATATCGGATTGAGCCATGATGCCAGCCGGGTTCGGGAAATAGGCGGAACGTCCATTACTGTAAAAAAACGTGCGCGCTTTTTTACGCGAAAAAAAGCGAAACTAACTGCGGAGCTGATTGAAGGAGATAAAATCTATTTGGAAAATACCGAGGCGGCGGTTGTCAGAGGGAAAGAAGTCGTTATCGGGCCCGGCTGTAAAATCGGCACAGTTGAGTTTGAAAACAAATGCGAATGCGATCAGCATTCAAAAATGATGAAAAGAATTAAGTTGTAAAACATTGTTCTGTTACAAAGAAAAAGGGTGCTCTCAGGAGGGAGCACCCTTTTCTTTTTATTCTTTTCCCGGCTTGCTATCGTACCCTGCGGTAAAAATTGATACTAAAAAAGTGACAATGACTCCCATCATGATGATTGTTTTCACCGTCTCTCCCCCTCTTCAATTTTTCCTGCTGTCCGAGTCTGGATGATTCTGTATTTTCTTTATTATGAACGCACGCAGTCTGCCTTGTCAACGCTGTATAAGGTATCTTTATTTTTAAGAAACCAAAGCATGTATCACGAGCTGACGGCATAGATTGTATCAAAGTACCTTTTTTTGCACAGCGCATCAAACATGATAGAGGAGGTCCTTATGGATATATTAAAGAAAATTGAAAAGTACAGAGAGGAAGAGCAGCGTCTGAAATGGGAAGGAACATTCGCTGATTATTTGGAGATTATTAAAGAAAATCCAATGGTCGCGCAATCTGCTCATTCTCGTGTTTTTAATATGATAAAAGACAGCGGGATAGAGGAGATTGACGGACGGAAGAAGTACAGCTTTTTTGACCGCGAGCTGTTCGGGCTTGAAGAATCCCTCGAGCGCCTTGTGGAAGAATATTTTCATCCGGCTGCGAAAAGGCTTGATGTCAGAAAGCGGATTTTGCTTTTAATGGGCCCTGTGAGCGGCGGTAAATCAACGCTGGTCACGATGCTCAAAAAAGGTCTTGAAGCGTACACGCTGACGGATAATGGTGCTGTATACGCGATTAAAGGCTGCCCGATGCACGAGGACCCCCTTCATTTAATCCCTCATCATTTGCGGGAGGATTTTTACAGAGAATACGGCATTAGAATAGAAGGAAGTCTTTCACCATTAAATGTGATGAGGCTGGAGGAAGAGTACGGAGGGCGTATTGAAGATGTGAGGGTGGAGCGGATCTTCTTTTCTGAGGATAAGCGTACGGGAATCGGCACCTTCAGCCCGTCTGACCCGAAATCTCAGGATATTGCCGATTTGACGGGAAGTATTGATTTTTCAACCATTGCCGAGTACGGTTCTGAATCTGATCCGCGCGCCTACCGGTTTGACGGAGAGTTGAACAAGGCGAACCGAGGCATGATGGAGTTTCAGGAGATGCTGAAATGTGATGAGAAGTTTCTCTGGCATTTGCTCTCACTGACACAGGAAGGGAATTTTAAAGCCGGGCGATTTGCGTTAATTTCTGCTGATGAGCTGATCGTAGCTCACACGAATGAAACGGAGTATCGCTCATTTATTTCTAATAAGAAAAACGAAGCCCTGCACTCCAGAATTATTGTGATGCCTGTTCCTTATAACTTAAAAGTGTCTGAGGAAGAAAGAATTTATGAAAAAATGATCGCAGAAAGTGATGTATCGGATGTTCATATTGCTCCTCACACCCTTAAGGTCGCCGCGATGTTTTCAATCCTTACGAGATTAAAAGAGCCGAAGCGGTCTGATATTGATCTGGTGAAGAAAATGAGACTGTATGACGGAGAAAGTGTGGAAGGCTTTAATTCAGTAGACGTTGAGGACATGAAGAAAGAATATAATGATGAGGGGATGAGCGGAATTGACCCGCGCTACGTGATCAACCGCATTTCTTCAACCATTATCAGAAAAAATATGGAGTCGATCAATTCCCTTGATGTTCTCCGTTCTTTAAAAGAAGGACTTGATCAGCATCCGTCTATTTCAAACGAGGATCGGGAGCGGTACTTGAATTTTATTTCCGCAGCACGTAAGGAATATGATGATATTGCGAAGAAGGAAGTCCAAAAAGCGTTTGTGTATTCATATGAAGAATCAGCCAAAACGCTCATGGATAATTATCTCGACAACGTAGAGGCTTATTGCAATAAAAATAAGCTGCGTGATCCTTTGACAGGGGAAGAAATGAATCCGGACGAAAAGCTGATGAGATCGATCGAAGAACAGATCGGCATTTCCGAAAACGCGAAAAAAGCGTTCCGCGAAGAAATCTTAATCCGCATCTCCGCTTATGCGAGAAAAGGAAAGCGGTTTGACTACAATTCCCACGAAAGACTGCGTGAAGCCATTCAGAAAAAATTGTTTGCTGATTTGAAGGATGTCGTTAAAATTACGACCTCAACGAAAACGCCTGATGAGCAGCAGCTGAAGAAAGTAAATGAAGTCGTGGCCCGTTTAATTGATGAGCACGGCTACAACTCGACGAGTGCCAATGAGCTGCTGAAATACGTCGGCAGCCTGCTGAACCGATAAGCAAGTGACCCGTCCGAACAGGGCGGGTTGTTTTGTACCATTTTCTAAATAGTTTGTCAATTAACTGTACTTATGCGCATATGATGAATATAAATCTTTTCGAAAGACTTGTTTCATAATCTGGCACAAGCCGGAATAGGTATGTATCACGACCATAAATGGTTAAGGAGGGGAATTCATGTCCCAAAATGACAGCGGCCATTTTTTGATTTCTGAGGAAAACTGGTCCCTCCATCGCAAAGGCTTCGATGACCAGCAGCGCCACCAAAAAAAAGTACAGGAAGCCATAAAAAACAATCTCCCGGATCTCGTAACCGAGGAAAGCATTATTATGTCTAACGGCAAGGATGTAGTGAAAATTCCAATCCGCTCACTGGATGAGTATAAAATCCGCTATAACTACGATAAAAATAAACATGTAGGGCAAGGGGACGGCGACAGCCAGGTTGGAGATGTGGTAGCCCGGGACGGATCAGACAAAAAGCAGGGGCCGGGTAAAGGCCAGGGGGCCGGAGATCAGGCAGGCGAGGATTATTATGAAGCAGAAGTTTCACTAATGGATTTAGAAGAAGCGCTCTTCAAAGAATTAGAGCTTCCGAATCTTCAGCAAAAAGAAAGAGATAATATCATCCACACGGATATTGAGTTTAACGATATCCGTAAAACAGGGTTAACCGGTAATATTGATAAGAAAAGAACAATGATGTCGGCTTTTAAACGCAACGCGATGACAGGGAAGCCGTCTTTCTATCCGATTTATCCGGAGGACTTAAAATATAAAACATGGAATGATGTCACGAAGCCTGAGTCAAAAGCTGTCGTGTTAGCAATGATGGATACGAGCGGCAGTATGGGCGTGTGGGAAAAGTACATGGCGAGAAGCTTCTTTTTCTGGATGACCCGCTTTTTACGGACGAAATATGAAACAGTTGAAATTGAATTTATTGCCCATCATACAGAAGCAAAAGTTGTGTCTGAGGAAGATTTCTTTTCAAAGGGAGAAAGCGGCGGAACAATCTGTTCTTCCGTATATCGAAAGTCGCTTGAGCTGATCGATGAAAAATACAGCCCCGCCCGTTATAATATTTACCCTTTTCATTTCTCCGACGGCGACAATCTCACATCTGATAATGCCCGGTGCGTGAAATTGGTGAATGATATTATGAAGAAAGCAAATTTATTCTGTTATGGCGAGGTCAATCAATACAATAGACACTCGACGTTAATGTCGGCTTATAAAAATGTGAAAGACGAGAAATTCAAATACTATATTTTAAAGCAGAAGTCAGACGTTTTTCAGGCGCTGAAGAACTTTTTTAGAAATGAAGAAACTGGCATCAGCCATCAATTATCCTAGTGAATAGCCCATTTCAGGGCTTTTTTTTATTTAAAAAAAGTAAGAAAGCGATTACAAAAAAAATAAGAGGAAAAAAGGAATTTTTCCTTTGACAAATCTTCTTTCATTTATTAATATTTTATCTTGTGAACTATTATTGAGGAATGAGGTGAAAAGGAGTTGACTGAATCAGAACGTGCTTTGCTCACTTTTGAACAGCTCTTCGATACGTCTCGGGCTATCTATAAAAAACAGAAGAAGATATTGGAGATTGTGCTTGAGCCTTTTGATATTACAGTCCTTCAATATTTACTGATGTTTAAAATTCATCAAAGCGGAAGCACGCCGCTCAGCAAGCTGGCCATGTCTCTTGATCTTAAGCCTGCTTCTGTGACCCGGATGACCGATATCCTATATAACCGGCAATTGATGAATCGATATGACAGTCCGGATGACCGCCGTATCGTCATGATTCAGTTAACCGAAGAGGGGGAAAAACTTTTACAGAAAGCCGCTGTGCAATACGCAAAAATGGGCGCGAGCCTGTATCAGAAGCTTGACACGTCTCAGCTTCAATATTTGCGTAAGCTTGCCGGGAGTTTATCTAAGCTCGCTGAAGGCTGTGCAGAAAAAAGCGGTAATTGAAAACTTCCCACATATTTTCACCAGCTTTCCACAAAATGATAGAGGAAGAAACGAAAGGAGAAAAACAAAATGAACAGAGGACGTTTAATTCTGACCAACATTATCGGTTTGATTGTTGTTCTTGCAATTATAGGCGGAGGTGCTTACTACTATTATCAAAGCACAAACTACGTAAAAACAGATGAAGCAAAAGTAGCCGGCGATATGGCAGCTATCTCAGCTCCAGCAGCAGGTAAAGTATCCGACTGGGATCTTGAAGAAGGAAAAACAGTGAAAAAAGGCGACACAGTTGCAAAAATCAAAGGTGAACAAACTGTTGATGTAAAATCCATCATGGATGGAACAATTGTGAAAAACGAAGTGAAAAACGGACAAACCGTACAGGCTGGTACAACAATTGCGCAAACGATTGACATGGACAATCTGTACATCACAGCAAATATTAAAGAAACAGATATTGCGGATGTTGAAGTAGGAAATAGTGTAGACGTAGTAGTTGACGGAGATCCTGATACAACTTTTGACGGTACTGTAGAAGAAATTGGCTATGCGACGAACTCAACTTTTGATATGCTTCCATCTACAAATTCAAGCGGAAACTACACAAAAGTAACGCAAAAAGTTCCTGTTAAAATTTCAATCAAAAACCCATCTGATAAGGTGCTTCCAGGTATGAATGCATCTGTTAAGATTTCTGAGTAAAACAGATCAGTCATCAAACCATGAAAGGAGGTTGTCTTAGATGGCTACAGGCAAAGAAAAAAATACAAAAAGCCCTATGACATTGCTGATTGTGCTAATGGCGGGTTTGTTTTTGGCAATACTAAACCAAACATTGCTTAACGTCGCAATGCCGCACTTAATGACTGAATTTGGCGTAAGTGCAACGACGATTCAGTGGCTGACAACAGGTTACATGCTTGTTAACGGCGTATTGATTCCGTTATCTGCCTTCCTGATTACACGTTTTGGCCAACGGAGTCTCTTTCTCGTCGCCATGTTCTGTTTTACGCTCGGTACGTTAGTCTGCGGTATCGCACCTAACTTCTCTGTAATGCTGATCGGCCGTTTGATCCAGGCCGTGGGCGGAGGTATCTTGCAGCCGCTCGTTATGACAACCATTCTGTTAATCTTCCCGCCTGAAAGCAGGGGGAAAGGAATGGGGATTTTCGGACTTGCGATGATGTTTGCTCCAGCGGTCGGCCCGACTCTTTCTGGGTGGATTATTGAGCATTACACATGGCGCATCATGTTTTACGGACTTGTGCCGATCGGCGCAATTGTTATCATCGTGGCTTTCTTCATCTTTAAGAATCTGGTGGAGCCGCAAAAAATCAAACTCGACACACTTGGAGCGATCCTCTCAATTGTCGGTTTCGCATCCTTATTATACGGAGTCAGTGAAGCGGGTTCTGACGGCTGGACCGACCCGGTTGTACTGTCTACAGTTATAATCGGCGTCATTGCAATTATTGCTTTTGTTGTTCAGCAATTGCGCCATGATGATCCGATGCTTGATTTCAGAGTGTTTAAATACGACATTTTCTCACTCTCAAGTGTTATTAATATCATTATTACAGTGGCACTTTACACTGGTATGTTCCTGTTACCGATCTATCTGCAAAACCTGGTCGGATTTACGGCGCTTCAATCCGGTCTGCTTCTGCTTCCGGGTGCGATCGTGATGCTGATCATGTCACCGATTTCAGGTATTTTGTTTGATAAATTCGGCCCGAGACCGCTTGCGATTATCGGTCTGGTCGTGACAGTGGTGACAACATTCCAATATACGCAATTGACCATCGATACACCGTATACACACATTATGCTTGTATACTCAATTCGCGCATTCGGTATGTCACTCTTAATGATGCCTGTCATGACAGCCGGGATGAACCAGCTTCCTGCCCGTCTGAACAGTCACGGAACGGCGATGAGCAACACGCTCCGCCAAATCAGCGGATCAATTGGAACAAGCTTAATTACGACGATTTATACAAACCGCACGACATTCCATTATTCACAAATTGCAGATAAAACAAGCACGGCGGACCCGAACTTCCTCCATGCGTTCCAAAATGCAGTTTCGAATATAATGGTGAATATGAATGTGCCCTATGAAACAGCGAAAACGTATGTTTACTCACATATTTATAAACACGCGACACTCGATTCAAACGTCATGGGGATTAATGACGCCTTTATGTGGGCGACATTATTCTGTGTGGCAGGTGTGATTCTCAGTCTTTTCCTGCGTGATGTCAGAAAAGATAAATTGCGTGCGGAGAAAAAGAAAAAAGAGGAGCTTTCATTGCTTCCGGCTCCAAAAGAAGTTAAGGAATCTTAAACTGTACAGGGAGGTTTCCTGAATGAAAATTTATGTAGTGTATGACAGTGAAGGCGAACATACAAAGGTATTGGCAGAAGCGATTGCTGAAGGCGCTCGGGAAAACGACGCGGCTGAAGTATTCATCGACCACGTAGATCAGGCGGATATCCGCAAGCTTAAAGACATGGACGCGATTATTTGGGGATGCCCCGGGCATTTCGGAACAATCAGTGCAGGTCTGAAAACTTGGATCGACAGACTCGGCTACTTATGGGCTGAAGGCGAGCTGATCAACAAAGTCGGCGCAGTATTCTGCACAACGGCAACAACACACGGCGGCTTGGAAATGACAATGCACAACTTAATCACGCCAATGTTCCACCAAGGGATGATTGTTGTCGGTCTGCCTGGCAATGTGCCTGAAAACGCGCTGTACGGTTCTTACTACGGAGCGGGCGTCACTTGCCCGGTAGACAGTGATGAGTTAATGTCTGAGGAAGGTATCCAGCTGGGCCGCGCATTAGGAAGACGCGTCAGCCAAGTCACAGGAAACTTAACAGCCGGACAGTAAGGAGAGGTTAAAATGGCCATTATTATAGCAATTATTGCTGCTGTCATTGTGATTGCGGGCCTTATCACGTATAACGTCCGCAACGCCTCTGCTGGACTCGAGAAGCGAGAAACAGCTGAAAAAATCGCCCCTCCAGAAGAGGAAGAAAACGAAGCACAATACCCTGCTGAAGCACGGGCTGCTGAGCATGTCCCAGCCGTTGTAAAAACTGACTCTGAAAAAGAGAAAAGTGACTCAATTGGGGATGACTTCTACAGGCAGGCGCTTCAAAAGTTTAAGCATTCTGAGGAAGATCAGAAAGACAAAGAGGTCGCTGAAAAAAGTGACAAAATGCAGGACAGCAGTTATCGTGATGCGCTGCTCTCCATGAAAAATAAAAAGAAATAATATCAAAGGCAAATCCGTTTACTCATGGCGGGTTTGCTTTTTTTATGCTGTTTAAATGCATAAAACTTGGTTTATTTTAAAATAAATCCATGGAATATGTTGTATTTCAGAAAGTTCTAGTGTACTATTTGTGTCATACACTTCATAAGTGTTTTTAGGAGGAAAAACAATGAAACCGTTTTGGGGTTTAGTAAAAAAGGATCTGAGACTGTCAAAAATGCGGTTTTTTGCATGTCTCGGTGCAGTCATACTTTTAGCTGCCGGAAGCTTTTTATTGGAACGATTGACTGAAGAACCTTTAGCTGCTTTTGGATGCTGGGTAATGCTTGCCATTTTTCAAGTGTTTTTAGCTCCTTTGCTGATCTACAATAGTCTTCGTGTAGAGGGGAAAAATCAGCTATGGTTATATAATCCAAACGGCGCAGCCGCGCTTTTACTCTCGAAGCTGACTACCGGTCTTGTCTATCAATTTATTTTTCAGTTTTTGATTTCAGTTTATGGAGTCTTTCTTTATCAGTACCTTGACTCAAAAGCGCTCATTGCTGATCAAGTTCCGCTTGCAGGCACTATACTGATCTTTAATCTTTATGGGCTGGTATTTACTGCTTATCTTTCCTGTGCGGTGATCCTGCTGTGGAATGTGTTTCATTCTTTAAAATCGAGTTCTTCCTTCATCAGGCGGTTTCGCTGGTTCATTTGTATGTTACTGGGGATAGGGTGGTTTTATGTAGAGGACCATTTGATCATGCCTTGGCTGACACCGCTGGATAAACTGTATTATTTCACAACGTATGGAGATGTCGGTTTTACATACAAGGGATCCTTAGGGTGGAGCGTGGAATTAAACATCTTCCATCTTCCCTATCCGTCTATTATAGTCATGCTGGTTTTGGCAGCTGTATTTCTTTTTCTGGCTTCCAGGCTCCTGCAGCGAAAAGTTGAGGTGTAGAGAACATGAGACAAGACTTTCAATCCTCTAAACCGATTTATTTGCAAATTGCTGATCAAATCTTTTATAGGCTGGTCAGACAGGAGCTTGTTCCCGGAGACAAGCTGCCGTCTGTCAGAGAAATGGCAATTCAAACAAAAGTAAATCCGAATACGATTCAAAGAACCTACAGTGAAATGGAAAGGCTGGGAATTGTGGAGACAAGAAGAGGGCAAGGGACGTTTATCGCTGACAAAGCTGAACTCGTGGATGAACTGAAAGAGAGGCTTACCCGTGAAGTGTTTGAAAGCTTTATTCATCAAATGGCAGAGCTGGGATTAACAAAAAAAGAAATGCTGGCAGGCATTAAAAAATACACGGGAGGAGGACAGGAATGAATATTGTATTTGACAATGTGTCTAAGAGATACGGCGGCCACACGGCGCTAAACAATATATCATTCACTTTATATCCGGGAAAAATTTACGGATTTTTGGGCTCGAATGGCAGCGGGAAATCGACAACCTTGAAATTAATGGCCGGATTGATGTTTCCTACTACAGGTTCAGTAAAAGCGGGTGAACAGCCTGTAACAAGAGACATGATCAAGCAGACGGCTTATCTAACAGAGTTAGACATGTTTTATCCCGGATTTACGGTGAAAGATATGCTCGATTTTTACGAATCACAGTTCCCTGACTTTCAGATGGAAAAAGCCTATCAGCTGCTTGAGGAAATGCAGCTGAAGCCTGAAAAAAAGATAAAGCAGCTTTCTAAGGGGAATCGAGGCCGTCTTAAAATCGTGCTGGCACTATCAAGAAAAGCTTCCGTCATTCTGCTGGATGAGCCTTTTTCCGGTCTTGATCCAATGGTCAGGGATTCAATCGTAAACAGCCTCGTTTCTTATATTGATTTTGAGCAGCAGATCGTTGTCATTGCGACACACGAAATTGATGAAATTGAAATCCTGCTTGACGAGGTCATCGTGCTCGCCGACGGAGAAAAAATGGCACAGCGTGATGTAGAAGAGATTCGCGAGCAGGAAGGTATGTCCGTGCTGCAATGGTTTAAAACGAATATGGAAGTTTACTAGAAAGAGGAGGAATTTGATGAAAACAGTATTGGAATTAAGAAATGTGACAAAAAACATCAGAGGCCGGACGATCATTGATCATCTGAGCTTTACGATTCGCGAAGGCGAAGTATTTGGATTTCTGGGACCAAACGGAGCAGGGAAAACGACGACAATCAGAATGATGGTCGGTTTAATGAAGCTGTCACAAGGTGACGTGCTCATTTGCGGCCAATCAATCACAAAAGATTATGCCAAGGCAATCAAACATATCGGGGCTATTGTAGAGAATCCAGAGCTGTATAAATTCTTAAGCGGATATAAAAATCTCCAGCAATACGCAAGGATGGTAAAGGGTGTCACGAAGGAAAAAATTGATGAAGTGGTAGAACTGGTAGGCCTCAAAGAAAGAATCCATGATAAAGTGAAAACCTACTCTCTGGGGATGAGACAGCGTCTCGGCTTGGCACAATGCCTTCTGCACGATCCGAAAGTGCTGATTTTGGATGAACCGACAAACGGCCTTGATCCGGCGGGAATCAGAGAAATCAGAGACCATTTAAAGAAGCTGACGCGAGAAAGAGGAATGTCTGTCATCGTATCAAGCCATCTGCTGTCAGAAATGGAACTAATGTGTGACCGAATTGCGATTATCCAAAAAGGAAAACTTATCGATATTCAGAATGTAAGAGATGAAATAACTGATGAAAAGGATACATATTTCTTCCATGTGGAGCAGCCGAAAGAAGCTGCTGCGATTCTAAAAGAATATGATTCGGTAATCAAGACAAACGGTTTGGAAATCAAACTGGCTAAAGAGGACGTCCCTGCAGTCATTGAATTGCTGGTCATGCAGCAAATCCGCATTTATGAAGTCAAAGTGATTACAAAATCATTAGAGGATCGTTTCTTAGAAATCACAGGCGAAGCAAAAGAGGAGGTTCAACATGCTTAATTTGATTTATAATGAGTGGATCAAAATTTTCAGCCGTGTCGGAACATGGGTGATGATCGGAATCCTTGCTTTGACAATGATCGGGTGGGCATTTTTAACAAACCACTTTTCAACCGATGAAGCAAATCCGAAGTGGAAAGAAACGCTTCAAGCACAAAATGCTGATTTGAAGAAGGTGATGAAAGAAGATCCTTCCCTAAAAGGACAATATGAAGAAACGATTACAATCAATAACTATCGCATTGAACATAATATCCCGAGTGACACTGGATATACCGTTTGGTCTTATGTAACGGATTCTGCCGGTTTTACAATCCTTACTGGGCTGTTCACGATTATAATTGCAGCTGGCATCGTCGCAAACGAATTTAACTGGGGTACGGTTAAGCTGTTAATGATTCGGCCGCTCAGCCGTTTTCAAATTCTGCTTTCTAAATATATTACCGTTCTTTTATTTGGTCTCTTATTGCTGTTTATATTATTTATAGGTTCAACTTTGCTGGGACTGGTCTTTTTTGGAACAGGCGGGGACACTGCCGCGAATGTTCATTTAATCTATAAAGATGGTCATGTATTGGAACAAAACATGTTAGGATATTTGGCCAAAACGTATCTCTCAGAATCTGTTGCGGCTTTAATGCTGGCTACGATGGCATTTATGCTGTCCGCAGTATTCAGAAACAGCTCTCTTGCTGTAGGGTTTTCTATCTTTTTATTGGTAACGGGCACGACAGCCACTGCATTTATAGCGATGAAGTTTGACTGGGCGAAGTATATTTTATTTGCCAATGTTGATCTGATGCAGTATGTAGAAGGAACACCGTTAGTGGAAGGGATGACAATCACTTTTTCTATTGTGATGCTGGTGATTTACTTTGTCGTCTTTCTGTTGCTTGCTTTCGGAATCTTTATGAAACGGGATATTGCGAACTAATGAAAAAAGCTGTTTTGCATAAGCAAAACAGCTTTTTCTTTAAAATAAAAACTGCAGGCTTGCACCTGCAGTTTTTATTATCAATTTATGCTTACGCTTCTTTAGTAACGTTAGCAGCTTGTGGTCCACGGTTTCCTTCAACGATTTCGAAAGAAACTGATTGGCCTTCTTCTAAAGTTTTGAAGCCTTCGCCTTGAATAGCAGAGAAATGAACGAATACATCGTCTTGACCTTCTACTTCGATGAATCCGAAACCTTTTTCAGAGTTGAACCATTTTACTTTACCTTCTAACATGAAATTTCCTCCTAAAGCGATCATAACGCTTAAATTCACTATTCTTGCTCTAAAACAAACTTCCAAGACGAAAACTCTTACAAAACTTTCTTCTTAAAGATAGTTCGAACAAAAATAATTACCTTTACTCTACCAGTAATTTTGAGAAAAAACAACTGTTAAACGAAACTTTTTTCGGAAAATAACATATTATTTTTCATTTTGATATTTATTTGCCGAAATGTATCTGTTTTTTCGATACGTGATCATATGTTTGCAGGACTTTTTACTTTAATTTCTCTTTACGGAAAGGTAGGGTAATAGTAATTGACAACCCTATCTGATATGAGTAAGGTAAAGTTAACCAATGTTACAAATGACAACGTTTATCAACTAAGAGCGTCTGATTTTTATGTCTGATATTGCTTGCATGCTCTAATAAATAGATAGGAGTATGGTGTCACAATGAAAAAGTGGCTTGTATGCAGTTTTGTTCTTATTCTTTTCATGTCATTTACTGCATGCTCACCGTCAGCAGAACATGAAACGATAAAAATTGGAATTGCTGAGTCGGACGAAGCGATATGGAACTATATCGTAAAAAAGGCTGAAGCGGAAGGGCTTGATATTCAGCTGATTCCATTCTCTGATTATGCAGAATCAGATATTGCGCTGGCTAACAAAGAGATTGATGCCAATGCTATTCAATCCATTTCATATTTTCAGTCGTTTTCAAAGAAATACAAACATAAACTGGCACCGCTCGGCACGACATACATAGCGCCTATGGGCATTTATTCAAAACGATATCAGCGAATCAAAGATATTCCGCGCGGTGCTGTTGTTGCTGTCCCGGATGAACCGCTCGATTTTGGGCGAGCCCTTACGCTGCTGCAGGAAGCGGGTTTGCTTACTTTGAAGAACGGATTTAACGGAACCGGTTCAATTGATGTGATAAAAGATAATCCGAAACACTTGAAATTGAAAACCGTACGCCGACAGGATGTATTGAGCGGAGCCGACGTGTTTGTGATGAATACAGCCGCCGCAAAAAAAGCGGGGCTGAACCCGCAGAAGCATACATTAAAGGGCGGCAGACAAACCGGGAAGGAAGACATGAATGTAATTGTTGTCAGAGCTGAGGACAGAGATCGCGAAACACTGCAAACCATCCTTGAACTCTATCAATCAGATGATACAGCGGCATTTATAGAGAAAGAGTATCAAGGGATGCTTGTTCCCGCTTTTTTGCCTTTACATCGTCTTTCAGATTGGAAGAATGAATTCAAAAAATGAATTCATTCTTTTTTTTCGGAAAACCATACTTTGTTTCGGCCGCTTTCTTTCGCTTTATACAGCATTTGATCAGCAAGAACCGGCAAGGTTTCCGGCTTATCTGTGTTTCGGGGGTAATGGGCTACCCCCAGTGAGGCCGTAACGGCAAGCTTTTCCCCGTTTGTTAATACAATCGGTGTATGACTAATCGAGTGCCTGATCCGTTCGGCGATTTGGAATGCTTTCTCGGGCTTGCAATTTGGCAAGAGGACGGCAAATTCTTCGCCGCCGATCCGTGCGGCAGGATCAGTGTTGCGGATATTTTGTTTTAGTCGGGATCCCAGCTCTTTTAGAACCTGATCCCCCTCATGATGGCCGTATTGATCGTTAATGGTTTTAAAGTGATCGATATCCATATAAATAAGCGAAAATTGTAAAGATGGAGTGTGTGCAGCCTGTTGATACAGGTCTTGTGTGATTTCTTCAAACTTTCTGCGGTTATAAATACCTGTCAAAAAGTCAAAGTGCGCCTGGAACTTATACTGTTTAAATAAAAGATGTGCATTTGTTTCATGCTCGATAATATATAGGCTGAGCATGCCGCCGATAATTGAAATCAGCCAAAAGTAAAAATGAAGCTTAAGTGAATAGATATCAACAAATACATAGAAGAAAAAGGAGATGAAACCATTTGAAATGATTAAAAGTAACAGAACGTGTTTCAGCTGAACTTTTTCTCTCCTTGATGCAATAAGTGACAGCACGGCAGCGATACAAATTGTAATCATGGAATACAGCGCTGATTCATTCAAGCTGATCAGCATGCGGCCTGCTGCGATTATCATCAGGGCTGCCGCCGTAGACACCCAGCCTCCATAAAGAGCGGCGATCATAATAGGGATATTTCTAAAATCTATGATTGAATGGTGGTACGTCAGACCAAAATTCATAAGAATAACCCCGAGGAGACCGCAGGCAGTTCCTTTTATTAACTGAAAGGACAGGCGGTCTTTTTTATGTATTAACCTTTCTTTAAACAGGTGGGTGAACAGATAATTAAATGTGATTAAAATGGTCAAATTTACGAACAGTTCTTTCAGCAATATTATCACCCTTATATAAGTTACTAAAGAAAGGGGGGAATGAAAAGAACAAAAACGGTATTCATTGGGTTTTTTTATCCAAATATTGATGCTGAAATAATTCTTACTTGAACTATCGGAATTTGTGTAATATAGTATATAAGAAAAATTTTGAAGGGAGAGTTTGCCTCAATTGGAGACTTTGCTAGTCATTTTGCACGTATTTATTTTACTTTTACTCATTATTGGGCTATTTGCCATGCAGAAGAAACATGTTTCTTTTTCAAAACGTGTGTTTACTGCCCTGGGGCTGGGGATCGTTTTTGGATTTGCGCTTCAGCTGATATACGGTCCGACTTCAAACATTGTTGTTCAAACAGCCGACTGGTTTAATATTGCCGGGGGCGGATATGTCAAATTGCTTCAAATGATTGTCATGCCGCTTGTTTTTATTTCCATTCTAGGCGCTTTTACAAAGATGAAGCTGACAAAAAATCTCGGGAAAATCAGCGGTTTGATTATCGGGATTTTGGTTGCGACTACAGCGGTAGCCGCGGCGGTTGGTATTGCGTCCGCCCTTTCCTTTGATCTTCAGGCGATTCAGGTTGACCAAGGAAATACAGAGCTTTCTCGGGGACAGGAGCTTGAACAGAAATCAGAGGAGATGACAGCGAAAACACTGCCGCAGCAAATGATTGAGCTGCTTCCTGGAAATCCGTTTTTGGATTTTACAGGGGCTAGACCGACATCAACTATCGGAGTCGTTATTTTTGCCGCTTTTCTGGGCATTGCATTTCTAGGTGTGAGACGGAAACAGCCGGAACAGGCTGAAACGTTCAAAAAATTGATTGATGCTGTTTACGCCATTGTCATGCGTGTTGTTACTCTCATCTTGAGACTGACGCCTTACGGTGTGCTGGCCATTATGACAAAAACGATTGCGACAAGTGATATTGACAGCATTTTGAAACTGGGTATGTTTGTCATTGCTTCATATGCCGCGTTAATTGTAATGTTTATCATCCACTTGCTTCTGCTGACGATCAGCGGATTAAATCCGGTTGTTTATTTGAAAAAAGCGCTGCCTGTACTCGTGTTTGCATTTACGTCACGATCAAGCGCAGGCGCTTTGCCGCTGAATATTAAAACACAAAGAAGCTTGGGTGTCCCGGAAGGAATTGCGAATTTCGCCGGCTCGTTCGGGCTATCTATCGGCCAAAATGGCTGTGCCGGGATTTATCCGGCTATGCTGGCGATGATGATTGCCCCGACAATCGGTCAAAATCCGTTTGATCCGGCGTTTATTATCTCAGTGATCGCGGTTGTTGCCATCAGTTCGTTTGGTGTCGCCGGAGTTGGCGGCGGAGCTACATTCGCAGCGCTGCTCGTATTATCAGCGTTAAATATGCCTGTCGCGCTCGCCGGTTTATTAATCTCTATCGAACCGTTGATTGACATGGGACGTACTGCGCTGAATGTCAGCGGAAGTATGACATCAGGCCTGATTACCAGCAAAGTTACGAAGGAAATAGATTCTGGTGTATTCCAAGATCGATCCAATGTGATCGAAGCGGAAGAAGCCTAGTCATATTAAAACGTGTAATCCCACGGGGGATTACACGTTTTTTTTAACGGCCGGGTTCTAAGTCTTCCAGCATTTCCATTACAGTGTTGTCATCCATTACATTCATTGCGCTTTGTTCGAAATGGATTGGCTCTGCATATTGCTGCTGTCTATTTCTGGCTGTTGTTGTGTCCGTTTGGCGATTATGCTTAGACTGAGACTGATGCTGTTGAGGGTGGCTTTGCTGCTGGCCTGCATGCTGATGCTGCCGGCCATTTTGCTGACGATTTTGAGATTGATCTTGATTATTCCCGCCAAACGCCTGTTTCATCATATCTCCAACATTAGAAACATCAAATGACTTATTTTGAGAATTCCGGTTGCTCATTTGACCTGTAATAAACCCGCTGATTTTTTGCCGGATCTGCGGTGATAAAGCAGCAACAAGCACAGTTGAACCGATAACTAAGGCTGTCGGACTGATTCCTTTTCGCTGATTGAACAACGTGATCCCTCCTTTATAAGTGTATTGATATTTTCCCCTCTGATTAGACAAATTAACCGTTTTATTTCCCGGGAAAGCATTTCCGTTATTTTTTCATGCATATTTAGAGCCAATTAGAAAAACCTATAAGTAAAGTGATAAAGGAGGAATTCACATGCTTGGAAAAAAACAAGTCCTTGCGTCCATGCTTCTTATCCCTTTGCTTATGACTGGCTGCAGTATGGCCAATCAGGGTGAGGGCAGACGTGATAATGCAGAGCCTGAAAATGTTAACTACCGCAATCCGGCAAATGATAACGGCACAAGAAATATCAACAATGCAAATGATAGCCGTGACAACGTTGATAATAATATGACGAATAATGGTAATGACAATAACGGTAATGATAACCGTAAGTTGGAAGTTGCTGATGATGCAGCCGATAAAATTACCGATATGAAAGAAGTTAAACACGCGAATGTGATTGTTGCCGGAAATCAAGCGTATGTTGCAGTTGTATTAACAAATGGGAAAAAAGAAGTTGGAAAAGATCTGAAAAAGAAAATTTCCGATAAAGTAAGAGACACTGATAAGAACATGGACAATGTTTATGTTTCTGCAAATCCAGACTTTGTTGATCGGATGCAGGGGTATGGCGAACGGATTCAAAATGGTGATCCGATTGCAGGATTCTTTGATGAATTCAGTCAAACAGTACAACGTGTCTTTCCGCAAGCTGAATAACAGATAAAAAGCCGCATAACTTGTGCGGCTTTTTTCTTTGCAGAAATGACACGCTGTGAACTAAGGCTGCATAGAGTAAAAATAAAAGGTACAAGACGGACCGGCTCAGGGAGGGAGACGTTTGCAGGGTGGCATAGGAAAGCGTGCGGCATCCGCTCTATTCCTGTGCGGAGTCCTTGTGATGCTGGCCGTAAGCTCGGCCATCGTATCAAGCACGATGTATATTCTGTCTTTGCCAGGGCAGACATCTGGGATAACGAAAGAACAAGTGACGAAGCACATGAAGAAAGAGTCATTTAAACAGGCCGATGTTTATTACACTTCTAAGGAAAAATCCTTACTGCCATTAACGAAAGAAACGCTTGAATATGCGGTGAGTATTAATCAGGTCATGCTTGAATATTCGAATCATAAGCCTATTGATATTATTTTTTTTCCTAATGAAAAACAGATGGAGGCTTATTCCGGTTTATTGGATGTTGTCGGCTTTTATTCTGAGCGGGAGCAGCTGATCGGATTATTGCCTGAAGAGAAAAAGCAGCTTTTAGAAGGTGATGATGTAGCAGTTTATCTGTATCAGAGATTATTGATTCATGAGTACACACACCATGCGTTTCATCAGAAATTACGGGAGCTCGAAGCAGATCCTGATGAGTTCCCCTTATGGTTCCATGAAGGATTAAGCGAGTGGATCGCGAACTATGAATTGCTCATAGATCCGATCACGTTTACTGTCGTGCCGTTTGACCGTTTGCAGACAGATCAGAACTGGCAGGAAGCTCGATCGGAATATGAAACCGATGTTTATTTGCAAAGCTTTTATATGATCAATGAGCTGACGGAAACATACGGGAAAGACATTATTTTGGAGATTATAAAGGAAACAGCGAAAAAAGGGGATTTTAAAAAAGGGTTTAAAGCGGCGACGCAGGATAGTCTTGATCAATTTGAAAAAGATTTTACCAGAACGTTTGAAGAAAATGCGGCATTGGATAGTTTCTATCCAATGCCTTTTTTATTTAATGAAGTCCCTGCTGGCCCATACCGCCTTGAGTCGGAGGCATTTGTCCTTGTGCAGGGGCAAATGAATTTCTCAGTTGTTCCATATCCTGCGCATCAAGCTGCGGAACTTGGTAATAACCATGTTTGTTTTGGTAAAGGAAAATCTCAAAAGCCATTTCGACATACTGCTGAATTTGCGCAGACAGTACACGTCTTACGGCCGGATTTGTCATTTCTAGAGAAGCCATCGTCAGCATAGATGCCTGTGCCTTAACAGCGCAAAGCATTTGGCGGCTGATGATGCTGTCATCAATGTCATTCATGGATTGAACAGGTTTCTTAGGCTGTGCCGGCTGCATACCGTAAACAGTCTGGTTGTCTTCTTTCATCATATAAGTTGCCGTTTTTTGTGAAGGCTCGCTTCCTGTTTTGAAGCACTCTGCCGTTAAGTTATATTGAGATGTAATGAATTGATATTGACGGTCAAGGATGTTTAATAATTCCTGATCCTTACAGAATTGTCTCAGCATCATAAACTGATCAAGCACAGTAAGCGTTCCGGAAAGCACCTCGTGCATATCAAACATTTCATGTCCGCCGTGATTTTGATGCGGTTTGCCTGGTATCCCTTTATTCTGTGATTGCTGCTGAAATTGCTGATCCAAACCGAATTCCTCCTTTTTTTCAGATCAGCTGTATTTTGTGCTTGTCTGCGGTGTTTTATGCAGCGCCTGACAGGATTTATATGCTGATTGTCGAAGTGATTATCAAATAAACGAATGATGCAAGATGTAAGGGAGGAAAACTGATGAGGCGTTTTTTGCATGTTGTTTTGATCATACTTTTTATTTTCTTGAATGTCATGTCCGCTTATGAAGCTGTAAGAGCTGCTGAGCCAGAACCAATATCGGTTGAAAAAGCGATACAGCAAAAAGAGGGGCAAGCTCTTGTCGAAGGATATACAATCGGCCAAGCCGTTTCACCCCAGCATTACAATCTGACAAGCCCTTTTTCAAATGATTATAACGTTGCTATAGCGGACAGCAAAAACGAGACATCACCCGATCACAATCTTCCCGTGCAAATCCCCTCCGCGTTTAGAAGCCAATTCGGACTGCAAACGAACCCGCTGCTTCTTGGGAAAAAGATAGCTGTTCAGGGTGAGCTTGAACATTATTTTAATACGACAGGTCTTAAGAAGGTTCAGTCAATGGTCTTAAAGGATGACGCTGAATCTCCGCCGGCAGCACAGCCTATTACAATACAGGAAGCGCGCGGCCGAATGAATGAACATGTCACGATTAAAGGCGTTGTTACTGCCGATCAGAGCGCAATCGGAGGCGGAAAGCTGTCGACCTTTATGCAGGATGACACAGGCGGCATCAACATTTATTCGGCAGCACCAGAGAATTTCCCTGAGTTAAAAGAAGGAATGGACATTACGGTGACAGGGAAAATAACGACTTACCAAGGGCTTACTGAAATAGTTCCGGATACATCAGGCATCCGTATTACCCAATCAAATCAGCCTCTCCCTGTCCCTGAATTTTCAACGATCAATGAACTGGTCAATGGCAGCTTGGGTGATCAATATGAAGGGCGTCTTGTAACAGTCAAAGCTTATATTTCTTCCATTCCAAATTCTCAAGCAGGCGGCGGTTACAATGTTACGATGATTGATAATGATCACCACGCAATGACACTGCGTGTTATGAGTGAGACAGGTATCATTGATGAACTGACTGAGGATAAATGGTATGAAATCACTGGCGTGTTGAGCAGATATCAATCCTTTCAGCTTCTTCCGCGAAAATCAGCAGACATGAAGCTGCTTCAAGAGCAGCCTGCCCCGCCGTCTTCAGAAGGCGAATATGAAACTGTGGTTGATCGCGTTGTAGACGGTGACACCATTCATGTCAAAAAACCGATACTTGGCACGGCAAAAATCCGCTTTGTAAATGTAGACACGCCAGAAACATACCACACACCAAAAAATGAAGCGGATGAAAATCAATTAAGATTTGGAAAAAAAGCCTCTGACTATTTAAAAACTGTTTTGTCTCCAGGAGATCAAATAACGGTAAAAGTCGGCAGCGAAGCCAAGGACAGCTATGGCAGACTTCTTGGACAGGTTGTGACTGAGACAGGGGCAAATGTAAATTTAGAACTCGTGAAAAATGGCTATGCTCCAACATATTTTATTTGGCCTGTTGAAAATGAAGAGGATTATCAGGAATTTCAGGCCGCAGCCGCCAATGCAAAAAAAGAGCAAAAAGGCATTTGGAATGAAGCGGATCCTCTTATGGAAATGCCGTTTGAATTTAGAGCCAGAGAGCAGGGGAAAGGGCTGACAAGGTATGTGGGAGACTCATCAAACAAGACCTATGTTACGCCAGCAGACTGGAAGCAGGTGGCTGTGGAAAACAGGATCTTCTTTGCTTCAGCAGCTGAAGCAGAGAGTGCCGGTTACAAGAAAAAGCAAACCTCTCTCCAAGAAAATATACCGCTTAGAATTTTAAGCATGAACGATTTACATGGGAAAATCGATCAGCAATACGAGCTTGACCTTGATGGAGACGGCACTCCAGATGGCACATTCGGACGCATGGACTATGCAGCTGCCTATTTGAAAGAAAAAAAGGCGGAAAAGAAAAACACGCTCACTGTGCACGCCGGGGATATGATCGGGGGAAGTTCGCCCGTATCATCTCTTCTTCAAGACGAACCAACTGTCGAGCTGATGGAGGATATCGGATTTGATGTCGGAACTGTGGGCAATCACGAGTTCGATGAAGGTACGGATGAACTCATGAGAATGTTAAAAGGGGGAGATCACCCGAAAGGCACTAGCGGCTATGACGGACAAAACTTTCCCCTTGTGTGCGCCAATTGTAAAATGAAGTCTACCGGAGAACCCTTTTTGCCGGCTTATGACATTATAAACGTAGAGGGCATACCCGTTGCTTTTATTGGGGTTGTCACACAGTCGGCGGCCGGAATGGTCATGCCTGACGGAATAAAGGATATTGAGTTTACCGATGAAATACAAGCGGTAAATGACGCTGCCGAAGAGCTGAAGAAAAAAGGCATCAGGGCCATTGCAGTGCTCGCACATATGTCTGCCGAACAAAACGGCACCACAATTACAGGCGAATCCGCTGACCTTGCAAACAAATCAGATTCTGAGATAGACATCATTTTTGCAGCGCATAACCATAAGGTCGTCAATGGTGAAGTGAACGGCAAGCTGATCGTTCAGGCGTTTGAATACGGAAAAGCGATAGGTGTCGTTGATCTGGAAATCAATAAACAGACAAAAGACATCGTCAAAAAATCGGCTGATATCGAATACGTCGATCAAAGCAAGAAAAAACCTGATGCCAGCGCCTCAGCTATTTTAAGGAAGTATCAGGCCCTTGCTGAACCGATTATCAGCGAAGTAGTCGGTGAGGCGGCTGTTGATATGGAAGGCGGTTATTCTAATGATGGCGACACACCACTTGGGAATTTGATTGCTGATGGCATGAGAGCGGCGATGAAAACGGATTTTGCGCTAATGAATGGCGGCGGGATACGGGAAGGACTGAAGAAAGGCCCAATTACATGGGGAGACCTTTATAACATTCAGCCGTTTGGAAATGTGCTGACGAAGCTTGAGATTAAAGGAAAAGATTTGCGGGAGATCATCAATGCGCAAATCTCACCGATTTTCGGCCCTGACTACAGCATAAGCGGGTTTACGTATACGTGGGATACAGAAACAGGCAAAGCGGTTGATATAAAGATGGCAGACGGAACCGAAATCCAGCCGGATGCCACATACACATTGACCGTTAATCATTTTATGGCGACGGCGACAGGAGCAAAATACCAGCCAATCGGATTGCTTGGGAAACATCCGGTTACAGGGCCTGAGGATTTAGAAGCGACTGTAGAGTATGTAAAAAGCTTTGATAAGCCGATTTCATATACGAAAGAAGGCAGAATAAAACTGGCTGAAGACAGTCAGGCTCAAGACCCAGTCACTGAAGACCCGGCAGACAGTCCGGGAACAGACGATCCGGGCAAGGTAAATCCGACACCAGGGGAAGAACAGCCTGATCTAAGAGAGACTCCGGTTACAGCTCCGGTCCATCAGCTGCCGCCTGCAATCATTTCGACCTTTGAAGAATTAACAGAGACCAAACAGCCTGCCACTGCCGCCGGCCGTATAAACACACTGCCTTTGCATAAAGAAAGTGAGGAAAGCGGTTCTGATCATAAGCTTCTGGATACATCAGCAGGATACTACAACTTCATTGTGATCGGCGCAGCGGTCTCACTGTCCGGAACGTATTTATATATCAGAAGGAAAAGGAGTGCCGCTACGACGTGAAAAAATATATTCCTCTTGTGATCATTGTGATCGGTCTTGTGATCACAGGCTACGGGGGCTTCAAGCTGATAGATACCAGCATGAAAACAGAGCAGACATTAAAAGAAGCAAAAAAGGCGGCTGAACAGCCGCAGGCCATTGCAGGCACGAAGAAAAACGATAATCAAGCCGAGAAAAAATCATCGTTTAAGCCGAAGACCGGCCAAGCAAGCGGCATACTGGAAATACCGAAAATCAATGCGGAGCTTCCGATCGTGGAAGGGACCGATGCGGATGATTTAGAAAAGGGTGTGGGGCATTACAAGGACAGCTATTATCCAGATGAAAACGGGCAAATTGTACTGTCAGGACATCGGGACACCGTTTTTCGCCGGACAGGAGAGCTTGAAAAAGGTGACCGGCTCAACATCATCCTTTCATATGGTGATTTCACATATGAAATTGAAAAAACAAAAATCGTGGATAAGGATGATACCTCCATTATTACGCTGCAGCACGAAAAGGAAGAGCTCATTCTGACCACCTGCTATCCTTTTTCATACGTCGGGGATGCCCCGAAACGTTATATTATTTACGGAAAACGTATTTCGTAAAAAAAAGCCGCAGGACAATCCCTGCGGCTTTTCTTTCATGATAAATACGTATGGCAAAGGCTTTCTATATCAGCGGGAAGAGGTGCTTCGGCAACGACCAGCTCTTCGGTAATTGGATGAACAGCCTGTACCTTTTTGGCATGCAGTGCCTGCCTGTTAAGAAATTGGGTCCCGCCTCCGTAAAGTGTATCCCCAGTAAGCGGATGGCCGATGCTTGCCATATGCACACGGATTTGATGTGTTCTGCCTGTTTCCAGCTCTAATTCAGCAAGCGAGAGCTGTTCTCTCGCATTGATAGAAAGGGTACGGTAATGGGTGACGGCGGCTTGTCCGCCTGGCGAAACCCGCCGTCTTGTCGGATGTGATCTGTCTCTTCCAATCGGCGAATCGATCTTGCCTTTTTTCGGTTTCAGTTTTCCTTCAACAATTGCGAGATACGTACGCTTCAGCGTTTTTTTCTCTAACTGCTGGTCTAAGATGGCATGCGCCAGACGGTGCTTGGCGAATACGACAGCGCCTGATGTATCCTGATCAAGACGGTGGACATGGCGCACTTTGATTGTTTCGCCATTCACCTGAAAGTGATATGCGATCAAATTGGCGAGTGTGCCGGTTTGGCCTTCTTCATTGGGATGAGTGGAAATACCAGCTGGTTTATTGACGATTAACATGTGGCGGTCTTCAAATAAAATATCAAGCTCTCCATACTCAGGTATGACGGAGGACTCTTCGTTTTCCTGAAGATCAATAAAAAGGCGGTCACCCTTTTTTACGAGTATGTTGTTTTTGACAGGCTCGTGATTGACCTTTATATTGTGATAAGTCATCCATTCTTGGATAACGGGTTTAGAAGCTTTGAGCTCTGTTTTCAGCACAGAAAACAGCCATTGTCCGTCCTGTTTTTCACTGATTATCAGCTCTAGCCCTTTGCCTTTTTCTTTCATGATCAAATGGCTCCTTTTTTGCGCGAAAGGCCGCTGCTTCTCATAGGAAACACTTACCTTAGCTTTCGCGTTTTTTTCTGTGATATTCTTGAGAAAGACTTTGGATATTCGATGGCAAGAAAGGTGATAGACGTGAGAATCGTGAACGCAGCAACTGAAGAACAGGAAAGCTTTATCAAGGAACTGTCAATGGAGCTTTTCCATCATGTATTTCCTCTTTATTTCTCCGAACTGGACATTCAGCGCTTTAAAAAGAAAGGCGTTCTGTCTTTAAATAACCAATATTACCAAGGAACATTAAAAGAAGCTTTTCAAATTATGGCTTGTCTGCAAATGATACATATTATTCTGACAAAGCCTTCACCGCACGATGACTTGAGTGATCAAGCCATTTTTGATAAAAACAGCAAGATGCTGAATGATTGCGGAGTATATTTTCCGTTTGCTTTATATGATTTTCAACCGAAAACAAACAATGCCTTTTCGGGTCACAGAAGGCTGATATAATCTGCGGCAAGAGCTTTTCCGTTTCGAGAAAAGCTCTTTTTGCATCAGAGAAATCATACCACAAAACCTTTCCTGCAACTCCCTTTTTAATCATCCGGTGTCTGAACATACTAATGATTGAAAGGGGTGCTGACCAATGAGTTCAGTTAAACATTCAATGACAACGCAGGTAGCAACCGTTTCTCCGAATCAAACGATTCAGGAAGCGGCTTCTCTGATGAAACAGCATAACGTCGGGGCGGTTCCCGTGGTAGAGCAAGGTGTTTTAAAAGGAATGCTGACTGACCGTGACATTGCATTGAGAACCACAGCTCAAGGCCGAGATGGCCAGACACCCGTTTCAGAAGTGATGTCAACAGACCTCGTATCAGGAAATCCTAATATGAGTCTGGAAGACGCGTCGCATCTGATGGCCCAGCACCAAATCCGCCGCCTTCCTATTGTAGATCAAAACAATCTAGTCGGGATCGTTGCGCTTGGAGACCTGGCTGTCAATCAGATGTCGAACGAGTCTGCTGGAGAAGCGCTGACAAACATTTCTCATCAAAACTTGCATTAATAAGAAAGAGCTTGCAATGTGCAGGCTCTTTCTTCACATAAACCCTTACTTTTTGAAAGCAGAGACGTTTCGGGGTATAGTGTATACATATGTCTCAATTCGGGCCAAAGGAGTTGTACGCAGTGATAAAAGCGTTAATTTTTGATTTTGATGGGCTTATTCTTGATACAGAAACACATGAATATGAAGTCCTTCAGGAAATTTTTGAGGAACATGGCTCAGTTCTGCCGTTATCCGTTTGGGGCAAGGTTATCGGAACAGCGGCGGGATTTCGGCCATTTGAATACTTAGAAGCGCAGATAGGCAAAAAGCTGAACCATGAAGAGCTGACAAAACTGAGAAGAGACCGGTTTGCAAAACGCATGGAAACAGAAAAAGCGAGACCTGGTGTTGAAGCGTATCTGAATGCGGCAAAGGATTTAGGCTTAAAAGTAGGACTGGCTTCCAGCTCAGATTATAAATGGGTATCCGGCCATTTGAAGCAACTTGGCCTGTTTGACGAATTCGAAGTGATTCAGACAGCTGATGATGTAGAAGAGGTCAAGCCCAATCCCGAGCTGTATTTGTTAGCGGCAAAGAATCTTGGAGTATCGCCGTCGGAATGCCTCGCATTCGAGGATTCCGTCAATGGTTCGATTGCTGCCAAGCGAGCGGGCATGAAGTGTGTCATCGTTCCGAATCAAGTAACAGGCACCTTGATGTTTGAAGAATATGATCACAGGCTCGAATCAATGGCGGAGATGGAGCTCGCCCTATTGCTTGATCATCTGAATGCACAAAACTAGAAAGGAGCGAGTAGATTGTCTGAGAAATTAGATTTGACCCGTTTTGAAAAGAAAATGGTCATCCGTAATATCGAAGAGAAAGATATCGACAACATTATCGACCTTCAAAAGGACTGCTTTCCAGGCATGGAGCCGTGGAAGCGCGAGCATTTAATCAGCCATCTGGAGCATTTTCCGGAAGGGCAGTTTTGTGCAGAATTCGAAGGTGAAATTATCGGTTCGTGCTCAAGCCTCCTGATTAATTTTGATGAATATGATGACCGCCATACGTGGCAGGACATTACAGATGACGGATACATCACCAATCACAATCCGGATGGCTTAAACATGTACGGGATCGAGGTCATGGTGCATCCTGATTACAGACGGATGAAAATCGGCCATCGTTTGTATGAGGCAAGAAAGGATTTGGCAAGACGTTTAAATCTGAAAAGCATCATCATAGGCGGACGGATACCGAACTATCATAAATATGCTGATGAAATGACTGCGAGAGAGTATGTTGAACAGGTAACACGCCATCAAATTTACGATCCTGTCCTTTCTTTTCAGCTGATGAACGGCTTTACCCTGATGCGGATTAACCCGGATTATCTCCCGGATGATACAGCTTCAATCAAATATGCGACGCTGATGGAATGGAATAATGTCGATTATCTGCCGCAGCAGACAAAGCGTTATTATAAATCGGCCTTCCCTGTGAGAATTTGTGTCATTCAATACGAAATGAAAAAAATCTATTCCTTTGAGGAATTTGCGAATCAAGTAGAGTACTATGTCGATGTCGCATCTGACGCGAGGTCTGATTTTGCATTGTTCCCGGAAATTTTCACAACCCAGCTGATGTCCTTCCTTGAGGAACGTTCACCAAGCTTGGCGGTACAGAGAATTACCGAGTATACTGAGGATTACATCAGTCTGTTTACAGACTTGGCTGTTAAGTATAATGTCAACATTATCGGCGGATCTCATTTCGTAGAAGAGGAAGGGAAAATTTATAATATCGCCTACCTGTTCAGACGCGATGGAACGATTGAGAAGCAATATAAACTGCATATTACGCCGAATGAACGGAAATGGTGGGGAATCAGCGCGGGCGACCAGGTACGTGTGTTTGATACGGACTGCGGGAAAATTGCGATCCAAATTTGCTATGACATTGAGTTTCCTGAGCTTGCCCGTATTGCGGCCGATAAAGGCGCAAAAATTATTTTTACGCCATTTTGTACGGAAGACCGCCAAGGCTACTTGCGTGTCAGATACTGTTCACAGGCAAGAGCAGTCGAAAATCAAATTTATACCGTCATTTCCGGAACGGTTGGAAACCTGCCGCAAACGGAAAATATGGATATCCAATATGCTCAGTCCGGCATCTTTGCCCCTTCTGATTTTGAATTCGCAAGAGACGGCATCGTTGGGGAAACCAACCCGAATATTGAAATGGTCGTCATTGGCGATGTTGACTTAGAAATTCTCAGAAGACAGCGCCAAAACGGAACAGTGCGTCAGCTCAAAGACAGACGCCGCGATATTTATCATATTCACTATAAAAAATAATGCGAAAGCCCGCCTGAATTGGCGGGCTTTTTTTAAAAAAAACGGAATTGAAACGCTTCCGTGCTTTCTTTAAAATAGAAATAAATGTGTGTACATCGGAAAAGAAGGTGCCCTATGGAGTTTCTGCTTGTTTTAGTTCCTGTTTTCGGAATCTTCGCAATTGGTTATATCGGACAGAAAACACTCGGTTTTGATATTCAGACACTGTCCAAAATGTCCTTATATTTAATGTCTCCTTTTTTGGCTTTTGATACGTTTTATTCAAACGAGCTGACGATGGACTATGTGTATCTGTCTATTTTTGTGCTGGGTCTATGCCTGGTTCTTGTGCTGTTGGTCTCCTTTTTATCCTTTTTTCATGGGTATCCGAACCAAGATCGCTGTGCCATGATTCTCTCATCAGCCTTTATGAATAACGGCAATTATGGCACGCCTGTCGTACTGCTTGTGTTTGGGACGGCGGGGCTGGATACGGCTGTTGTGTTAATGGTGCTGCAACAGTTAATTATGAGTACTATCGGCATGTATTACGCTGCAAAGGGCGGTTCGGAGGAAGGCGGATGTAAAACGGTGATGACTCGGGTTATCCGTATGCCTGTGGCGTACGGAGCACTTTTAGGCGCAATACTTCAGCTTATGCATATTTCAATCCCTAAAGAGTTAATGACAGGCATTGAACTGGTCGGAAATGCGACGATTCCGACGATCATGATTATTCTTGGCATGCAGCTTGCGCTGATCTCTTTCAGGAATATTGAATACAGAAAAATTTCTTATTCTCTGCTGCTGAAGCTGATGGTATCACCGTTAATTGCGCTGGCCTTCACATTGATTTTGCCTGTGGATGACATGACGAAGCAAATTATGATTCTCGTAGCGGCCATGCCGACCGCTGCCAATACGACCTTAATGGCCGTTCAGTTTAATACAAGGCCCGAAGTCGTTTCCAGTGCCACTTTTATCAGCACAATGCTGAGCATAGTCACTTTGCCGGTCCTGCTTTGGATGCTGCATCCTCTTTCTTCTTGATGAAAGAGGATGTTTTAATTACCCGGCGGTTTATTGACTCCTTTGTCGTCTGGCTTTATATTGAAGTCAGGGAAATCATCACCTAGACATCACATAAGAGAAGGTCTGTTTCAATTTATTTATTGAACGCTAATGAAATGGAGATGATGGGGATGGAAAACATTCAGCAAAATCAGGGATTAAAGCAAAAGGATGAGCAATTCGTGTGGCATGCTATGAAGGGAGCGCATCAAGCGGACAGTCTGATTGCCCAAAAGGCGGAAGGAGCATGGGTGACTGATATAGACGGACGCCGCTATCTTGATGCGATGTCCGGTTTGTGGTGCGTTAATATTGGTTACGGCAGAAAAGAGCTTGCGGAGGCTGCTTATGAACAATTAAAGGAACTGCCGTATTACCCGTTAACGCAAAGTCACGCACCTGCGATTCACTTGGCGGAGAAGCTGAATGAGTGGCTTGGCGGCGATTATGTGATTTTCTTTTCCAACAGCGGATCGGAAGCAAATGAAACCGCTTTTAAGATCGCTCGCCAGTACCATCTGGAAAACGGCGACCACAGCCGTTATAAATTCATCTCTAGATATAGAGCCTATCACGGCAATACGTTGGGAGCACTCTCTGCAACCGGCCAGGCACAGCGGAAATATAAATATGAACCGTTAAGCCAAGGATTCTTGCACGCCGCCCCGCCTGATGTCTACCGAAATCCTGAAGACGCCGATACGCTAGAGAGCGCAAATGAAATTGACCGCATCATGACATGGGAATTAAGCGAAACGATTGCCGGTGTCATTATGGAGCCCATTATTACTGGCGGAGGCATTTTAATGCCGCCGGACGGATATATGAAGAAAGTGGAGGAAATCTGCCGCCGCCACGGCGCCCTGCTGATTTGTGACGAAGTCATCTGCGGATTTGGGCGGACTGGCGAGCCGTTCGGATTTATGCACTACGGCGTGAAGCCCGATATCATTACAATGGCGAAAGGGATTACAAGCGCGTATCTGCCATTGTCAGCGACCGCAGTTAAACGGGAGATTTTTGAAGCATACCAAGGAGAAGCTCCTTATGACCGTTTCCGCCACGTCAACACATTCGGCGGCAGCCCGGCAGCCTGCGCATTGGCTTTGAAAAACCTGCAAATTATGGAGGATGAACAGCTGATTCAGCGATCCCGCGATCTCGGAGCAAAGCTTTTAGGTGAGCTTCAGTCGTTGAGAGAACACTCTGCAGTAGGAGATGTAAGGGGAAAAGGGCTGCTGGTCGGAATCGAACTTGTCAAAGATAAGCTGACTAAAGAGCCGGCTGGCGCTGACCAAGTGAACCAAGTGGTTGCGGCATGCAAAGAGAAAGGGCTGATCATCGGCAAAAACGGCGATACAGTCGCCGGATATAACAATGTCATTCAGCTCGCCCCGCCATTTTGTCTGACAGAAGAAGACCTTGCATTTATCGTAAAAACGGTGAAGGAAAGCATACTGACGATTTGATACAAAAGTGATTTGTTAAAGGAGCACACTATGAGTTTTCACAACCAGCCTATTTTACCGGCTATTCGTAATATGAAGCAATTTGATGAGTTTTTAAACAGCTCGTTTTCGTACGGCGTGATACTTGATATTCATCTCGGACAATTAAAGGGCGTGATCAGAGAGGCGCAAAAGCACGGGAAGAAGATGATGGTGCATGTCGATTTAATCCAAGGGATCAAACATGATGAATACGGAGCGGAATTTATCTGCCAGGATATCAAGCCAGCGGGGATTATCTCAACAAGATCAAACGTGATTGCAAAAGCGAAGCAGAAGAAAATCTATGCGATCCAGCGTTTGTTTCTGCTTGATACAAGCGCAATGGAAAAAAGCATGGAGTTTGTCGGCAAGCATAAGCCTGACTTCATTGAAGTGCTGCCGGGCATCGTGCCGTCACTTATTCAGGAAATTAAAGAGAAAACAGGTATCCCTATCTTTGCGGGAGGTTTCATCCGCACAGAACAAGATGTAGAACAGGCACTGAAAGCTGGTGCCGTTGCTGTCACCACATCTAACACCAAATTATGGAAAAAATATGAAAACTTTTTGACAGAAAGTGATTGACACCGCTTTCATCCACTGATACAATTGAACTAGGTTAATACAATGTGATGGAGAATCCGGAGACCCACAGCAGCTCTTTACGGTAAAAGTTATACATCCGTAAAGCGGTTTGTTGTGGTTTTTTTATTCTCTATCATACTTCTTAATCGCAACCTTAGGAGGAATTATCTATGACAGCATTTTGGGGAGAACTAATCGGTACGATGCTGCTTGTTATTTTTGGCGCAGGTGTTTGTGCAGGAGTCAATTTGAAGAAATCGCTTTCATATCAATCTGGCTGGATTGTTGTTGTATTTGGATGGGGATTAGGTGTGGCAATGGCCGCTTATGCGGTCGGCGGCATCAGCGGCGCCCATCTCAATCCCGCGTTAACGATAGCATTTGCTTTTGTTGGTGATTTTCCGTGGAAAGAGGTTCCGGTTTACATTGCGGCGCAAATGATCGGAGCAATGATCGGTGCGGTGATTGTTTACCTTCATTACCTGCCGCATTGGAAGTCTACCGATGATCCGGCTGCCAAGCTGGGTGTTTTTTCAACCGGACCCAGCATTCCGCATACGTTTGCAAACGTTTTAAGTGAGGTTATTGGGACATTTGTCCTTGTGCTTGGAATTTTGGCGATTGGGGCAAATGAGTTTACAGAGGGACTTAACCCTTTAATCGTCGGTTTTCTCATCGTTGCTATCGGTATTTCTCTTGGAGGAACCACGGGATATGCAATTAATCCCGCCCGCGACTTAGGTCCGCGGATTGCCCACGCACTTCTGCCGATTCCAGGGAAAGGCTCATCAAACTGGAAGTACGCATGGGTTCCTGTTGCCGGCCCGATTTTGGGCGGATCATTCGGCGGTGTATTTTACAGCGCCGCGTTTCAGGGGCAGATTACAAGCAGTTTCTGGATTGTAAGCGTTGTATTGGTTGTGGTATTGTTAGGACTCTATGGCTATACGAAAAAACATGCAGCTAAAACACTATCAAATTCAAAATATATTTAAGCAAAGGGGAGACATCTTATGGAAACTTACATTTTATCCTTAGATCAAGGGACAACAAGTTCAAGAGCGATTCTGTTTAATAAAGAAGGCAAAATCGTTCACTCCGCTCAAAAGGAATTTACACAATACTTCCCGCATCCAGGATGGGTTGAGCATAATGCAAATGAAATTTGGGGATCTGTCCTTGCTGTTATCGCATCAGTCATTTCTGAATCGGGAATCAGCGCTTCTCAAATTGCCGGAATCGGCATTACCAACCAAAGGGAAACAGCGGTTGTTTGGGATAAGGATACAGGAAAGCCTGTGTATAATGCGATCGTTTGGCAGTCCCGACAGACGTCTGGAATCTGCGAGGAGCTTCGTGAAAAAGGATATAATGATACATTCAGAGAGAAAACAGGCCTTTTGATAGATCCATATTTTTCTGGCACGAAGGTGAAATGGATTTTAGACAATGTGGAAGGCGCAAGAGAAAAAGCGGAAAAAGGCGAGCTGCTGTTTGGAACGATTGATACATGGCTCATTTGGAAAATGTCAGGCGGAAAAGCCCACGTGACGGATTATTCCAATGCCTCAAGAACGCTGATGTTTAATATTTACGATTTGAAATGGGACGATGAGCTGCTTGAGATTTTAGGCGTTCCGAAATCAATGCTCCCTGAAGTGAAACCGTCCTCTCATGTGTATGCGGAGACAGTTGATTATCACTTCTTCGGAAAAAATATTCCGATTGCTGGAGCGGCAGGCGACCAGCAGTCCGCGCTGTTCGGCCAGGCGTGCTTTGAAGCAGGCATGGGGAAAAACACATACGGCACAGGATGTTTCATGCTGATGAATACAGGGGAAAAAGCAATTAAGTCGGAACACGGGCTGCTGACAACAATCGCCTGGGGCATTGACGGTAAAGTTGAATATGCTTTAGAAGGAAGTATTTTTGTCGCAGGCTCAGCCATCCAATGGCTCAGAGACGGAATGAGAATGTTCCAGGACTCTTCGCTTAGCGAATCATACGCGGAGAAAGTTGATTCAACTGACGGCGTATATGTCGTTCCGGCCTTTGTCGGCTTGGGAACGCCTTACTGGGACAGCGATGTGCGCGGTTCAGTTTTCGGCCTGACAAGAGGCACAACAAAAGAACATTTTATCCGTGCCACGCTGGAGTCATTGGCTTATCAGACGAAAGATGTGCTTGATGCAATGGAAGCGGATTCTAACATTTCATTGAAAACGCTTCGTGTGGATGGCGGCGCTGTTAAAAATAACTTTTTGATGCAGTTTCAAGGGGATATTTTGGATGTGCCTGTGGAACGACCGGAAATCAATGAAACAACTGCGCTTGGCGCGGCATATTTGGCAGGTATCGCTGTGGGGTTCTGGAAGGATCGTTCTGAAATTATTAACCAGTGGAATCTGGATAAGCGTTTTGAACCTAAATTGGAAGAAGAAAAACGAAATGAGCTGTATACAGGCTGGCAAAAAGCCGTTAAAGCAGCTATGGCTTTTAAATAAAATAAGAGTATGTTATAATGGTTACAAGTTAATAAGAACGGTCCTGAGATGAGGAGAGACCACAGCACCAAAGTGTGAACATGCACTTTGGCTGTTGTGGTCTCTTTTTCTATTTACTTACCGTGACAACAAGGAGGAAACGTAATAATGAAAAATCAATTTTCAAGTCTTGAGCGGGATCGCATGCTGACAGACATGACGAAAAAAACATATGATCTATTTATTATCGGAGGAGGAATTACAGGAGCTGGTACAGCTCTTGACGCGGCATCAAGGGGCATGAAGGTCGCACTCAGCGAAATGCAGGATTTCGCGGCTGGAACATCAAGCAGATCAACAAAATTGGTTCATGGCGGATTGCGCTATTTAAAACAATTTGAAGTGAAAATGGTCGCTGAGGTAGGGAAAGAGCGGGCGATTGTCTATGAAAACGGCCCGCACGTTACCACACCGGAATGGATGCTGCTTCCGTTTCATAAAGGCGGCACATTCGGTTCATTCACAACCTCTATCGGTTTAAGAGTTTATGACTTCTTAGCCGGCGTAAAAAAATCAGAACGCAGAAGCATGCTTTCAGCAAAAGAAACGCTGCAAAAAGAGCCTTTGGTGAAAAAAGACGGCTTAAAAGGCGGCGGCTACTATGTTGAATACCGCACTGACGATGCGAGACTGACAATCGAAGTCATGAAGGAAGCAGTCAAATTCGGGGCAGAGCCTGTGAATTATTCCAAAGTAAAAGAACTCCTTTATGAAAAAGGCAAAGCAGTCGGTGTATTAATTGAAGACGTTTTGACGAAAAAAGAATATAAAGTATACGCGAAAAAAATCGTCAATGCGACAGGCCCTTGGGTAGACCAGCTCAGAGAAAAAGACCATTCTAAAAACGGAAAGCACCTTCAGCATACAAAAGGTATTCACCTTGTATTTGACCAATCTGTCTTTCCTTTGAAACAAGCGGTATATTTCGATACACCGGACGGCCGCATGGTGTTTGCTATTCCTCGTGAAGGCAAAACATACGTGGGCACAACCGATACCGTTTACAAAGAGGCCCTGGAGCATCCGCGCATGACAACTGAGGATCGCGATTACGTCATCAATTCAATCAATTACATGTTCCCGGAACTGAATATTAAAGCTGATGATATCGAATCAAGCTGGGCTGGCCTGCGTCCGCTCATTCATGAAGAAGGAAAGGACCCTTCCGAGATTTCACGCAAAGATGAAATTTGGACGTCAGATTCAGGCTTGATCACTATTGCCGGCGGTAAGCTGACCGGGTACAGAAAAATGGCGGAGCACATTGTCGATCTTGTTCGTGATCGATTAAAAGAGGAAGGCGAAAAGGATTTCGGCCCATGCAAAACGAAAAACATGCCGATTTCAGGCGGGCACGTCGGCGGTTCTAAAAACCTTGCATCCTTCGTGACGGCGAAAACGAAAGAAGGCATTGCGGCCGGCTTATCAGAAAAAGATGCGAAACAGCTGGCTATCAGATACGGCTCCAACGTAGAGCGTGTCTTTAATCGGGTCGAGGCACTGAAAGACGAGGCTGCGAAGCGAAATATCCCGGTTCATATCCTTGCCGAGGCAGAATACAGCATCGAAGAAGAATTGACTGCAACGCCTGCTGACTTCTTTGTCCGCAGAACGGGACGTTTATTTTTTGATATCAATTGGGTAAAAACATATAAAGACGCCGTTATTGATTTTATGAGCGAGCGATTCCAGTGGGATAAGCAGACGCAAAACAAACATACAGAAAACCTTAACAAGCTATTACACGATGCGGTTGTACCGGTCGAACAATAAAAATAACGGGCTGTCTGCAGCCCGTTATTTCTTTTATGAGCCAGAAAGCGTCAGATCTCAAGATATCAAGTGACAGAGACGCTCTCTTCATATTAAAATAATGGCATATGGCTGATACATAGGAGGACGAATTATGACTTGGAGAAAGAGCTATGAACGCTGGAAACAGACAGAAAATTTAGATCCTGAATTAAAAAAGCTCCTCACTGAATTAGAGGGGAATGATCAGGCTCTTGAAGACTGCTTCTATAAAAACCTTGAATTCGGAACTGGGGGTATGCGCGGAGAAATTGGCGCCGGTACGAATCGGATGAATATTTACACGGTGCGCAAGGCATCAGCGGGATTTGCGGCATACATCTTGCAGCAGGGTGAGGAAGCGAAAAAACGGGGCGTTGTCATTGCGTATGATTCCCGCCATAAGTCACCGGAGTTTGCGATGGAAGCGGCAAAAACACTTGCTACACAAGGCATCCAAACGTACGTATTTGATGAGCTTCGCCCGACGCCGGAGCTGTCATTCGCTGTCAGACAACTGAACGCTTACGGAGGAATTGTCGTGACGGCTAGCCATAACCCGCCTGAATATAATGGGTACAAAGTGTACGGTGATGACGGCGGCCAGCTGCCTCCGCGGGAAGCAGACATCGTCATTGAGCAGGTAAACGCCATCGAAAATGAACTGACAATCACGGTCGATGATGAAGAAGCGTTAAAAGAAAAAGGCTTAATAAAGATCATCGGTGAAGAGATTGATAAGGTCTATACTGAAAAACTGACATCTATTTCCTTTCATCCTGAGTTATCCGGAGAAGTGGATGTGAAAGTGGTTTTCACTCCGCTGCATGGAACCGCAAACAAACCGGTCAGACGCGGGCTCGAAGCCCTAGGCTATCAAAATGTCACGGTCGTGAAGGAACAGGAACGGCCAGATCCGGACTTTTCAACTGTAACATCTCCGAACCCGGAAGAGCATGCTGCATTTGAATACGCTATTAAGCTCGGCGAAGAGCAAAATGCAGATATTCTTATTGCAACAGATCCGGATGCGGACCGCCTTGGCATTGCGGTGAAAAATGATGAAGGCAAATATACAGTGCTGACAGGAAACCAAACCGGCGCGTTGCTGCTTCATTATTTGCTTTCTGAAAAGAAAAAACAAGGAATCCTGCCTGAGAATGGCGTCGTTCTCAAAACAATCGTAACAAGTGAAATCGGCCGCGATGTCGCATCTTCATTCGGACTCGATACGATTGATACACTGACGGGCTTTAAGTTTATCGGTGAAAAGATTAAACAATACGAAGCCTCAGGCCAGTACACTTTCCAATTCGGATATGAAGAAAGCTATGGTTATTTAATCGGAGATTTCGCCCGCGACAAGGATGCCATTCAGGCCGCACTTTTGGCAGTTGAGGTTTGCGCGTTCTATAAGAAACAAGGAACGTCATTATACGAAGCGTTAATGAATATCTTCAAAGAATATGGTTTTTACCGTGAAGGGCTGAAATCACTGACGCTGAAAGGAAAACAGGGAGCGGAGCAGATTGAAGCGATTCTTGCTTCCTTCAGACAAAATCCGCCGCAAACAATGGCCGGTAAACAGGTTGTCTCAGCAGAGGATTACGCTGTAAGCAAACGGATGGTTTTGACGGAAAATAAAGAAGAAGCCATCGACCTGCCAAAATCAAATGTATTGAAATACTTCTTGGAAGACGGATCTTGGTTCTGCCTCCGTCCTTCTGGTACTGAGCCGAAGGTCAAATTTTATTTCGCCGTAAAAGGAACATCCCTACAAGACAGTGAACAGCGTCTTGCCGCACTTTCTGACGATGTCATGAAGACAGTTGACGAAATTGTCGAAGCAACAGCAAAGTAATTCTAAAAAAGCTGGATCACGCAATGTGATCCAGCTTTTTTCTATTTCTCATCCAAAAGTCTGAAAGAAAATCATCCTTCATGTGAAGTAACAATATTCAAAAAACTGGTATAATCTTAGATAATAACCATAGCCGGAGTGAGAGACGTGACCAAACCGAGGGTGGAAAAATTAAGAACACTGAAAACCATTGCCGAGACTTTGAATCAAGGACACGATGTCAAAGCAACGCTGAATGAAGTTTTAAAAGAATTGCTGAGCTTAACGAATCTTCAGTCTGGATGGATCTTTCTCATTGAAGAGGACGGTTCCTATACGTTAGCAGCAGACGCATACCTGCCGCCTGCTTTAAGCCGCAGGGAAAAAGTGCTGATGTGTGAAGGGGAGTGCTATTGCCTGACGAAATTCAATAACGGCGGACTTAGAAAAGCAGCCAATATTATGAACTGTAAACGCATAGAATCAGCTGAAGAGCTGCATTGTTTTGACACAGAAGGGATTACGCATCATGCAACCGTTCCCTTAGAAGATGGAGACAGACGGTTTGGTTTATTAAATGTGGCGGCGGCCGGAAAGACACTTTTTGATGAGGAGGAGCTTCATTTGCTGGAGGCGGTTGCTTTTCAGATCGGAACGGCGATACAGCGGATGAGGCTTGCTGAATACAAACAAAAAAACGCTCTTTTAATGGAGCGGAACCGTCTCGCTCAGGAGCTGCATGATTCAGTCAACCAGATGCTGTTTTCCGTCAGTTTAACAGCAAAAGCGGCAAAGACATTAACACAAGAAGAGACCCTGCAGCAAATGATTGATTTTATTCAAACGTTAACGCAGGACGCGCTGGCTGAAATGAAGTCCTTAATCTGGCAGCTTCGTCCCGGAGGATTGGAAAAAGGGCTGGCTGAAGCCATTAAAAGCTACGGCACTCTGATCGGATTGAATGTCGTCTTTACACAAAAAGGATGTCCGGCCCTTCGTGATGAAGAGGAGCATATGCTGTGGCGTGTCGTGCAGGAAGCCCTCAATAATTGCAAAAAGCATGCCGGGACTGATACAGCGTATGTCAGAATTACTGCTTCTTCGTCCTATGCAGAACTGGATATTATTGATCATGGGGCGGGGTTTCGTTATGAAGCGCACGACGGCCTGCCTTCACTTGGCATCAAAGGAATGAAAGAGCGGGCAGAAAAAGCCGGCGCGGAATTTTTCATTGAGTCAGAGCTTGGAGCTGGCACGAAGCTGTCTGTCAGACTTCCGCTTACCAATTAGAAAGGAAGGACAGTGAGATGAGAATTGTAATAGCGGATGATCACCATGTTGTCCGGAAGGGGCTTCGTTTTTTCTTTGCCACCAAGGACGACATTGAAGTTGTCGGAGAAGCGGCAACCGGAATTGAGGCCCTCCGTGTCATCGAAGAAACAAAGCCTGATCTCGTTCTGATGGATCTGTCGATGCCGGATATGGATGGAATAGCAGCAACAAAAAAAGCAGTACAGCAATTTCCCGGTGTCCATATCGTCGTGCTGACGAGCTACTCTGATCAGGAGCATGTAATCCCTGCGCTTCAGGCAGGAGCGAAGGCGTATCAGCTAAAGGATACGGAGCCGGAGGAATTGGTGAAAACACTGAGACAGGTTGATTCAGGCGAATATATGCTGTCTTCAGCTATTATGCCCCATGTCCTGACACATATGAAAAAACAGAATGAACCGGAAAAAGAAAAATTTTATCAATTAACCCGGCGGGAAAGAGATGTGCTAAACGAAATTGCTTGCGGAAAAAGCAATAAAGAAATCGCAGCATCGTTGTTTATTTCAGAAAAAACAGTAAAAACCCATGTGTCTAATCTTTTAGCAAAGCTTGAGCTGGCGGACCGTACACAAGCAGCGCTTTTTGCAGTGAAATACAACCTGAATGGAGAGACCACAAAGTGAACATATTAGTGATTAGCGGCTCGCCGAGAACACATGGCAGGACAAGAATTGCGGCAGCCTATATTTCATCTGTGTATCAAACGGATTTGATTGATTTGAGCGAATTTATATTGCCGTTATTTAACGGTGAAGCCGAACAGGCCGAGCTTATGCGGGTACAAGAGCTGAAGCAGCGCGTCAGCAAAGCGGATGCGATTGTATTACTATCTCCTGAATATCACAGCGGCATGAGCGGCGCTTTAAAAAATGCACTGGATTTTTTAAGCAGCGAACAATTTAAATATAAGCCAGTAGCTCTTTTGGCAGCAGCAGGCGGCGGAAAAGGCGGAATCAATGCGCTGACAAATATGAGAACCGTGATGCGGGGCTTATATGCCAATGCTATTCCGAGGCAGCTTGTGCTTGATCCGGTAACGATTGATGTGGAAAACGCAACAGTAACGGAACACATGGCGGCCAGCATAAAAGAGCTGATGGAAGAATTGCACATGTTCGCAAATGCAGGAACCCCCGGCGTCTAAACGGGACTGACCCCATAAGATGAGACAAATAAAAAACACCTTCAAGTTTGAAAACGGATAGTTGTTATCCGAAATAAGACTTGGAGGTGTTTTTTGTATGGGAACAAGAATGAGTTATCCGATTGAAGTCAAACAGAAGGCTGTAGAAATGAGATTGGCAGGCGTGCCTATGAAAGAGATCATGCAGGAATTGAATATCAGGAATAAGACGCAGGTTCAGACATGGGTTAGATGGCATAAAGCTGGGGATACACATCGATTTGAACAGCCTGTTGGTAAGCAATACACTTACGGAAAAGGTCCGGAGTATTCTTCCGAATTAGAGAAACTGCAGGCAGAGAACCGTTATCTGAGACAACAAAATGAAGTTTTAAAAAAGTACAACGAATTGGAAAGGAAGTTGATAGCCAAACGTCAGTCGAACTTGTAGAAGTATTGCACGGCACAATGACCGTACAGAATATCTGTGTTCATTTAGGTATCTCACGAGCGTCTTATTATCGTTGGAAGAAGAACCTGATGAAAGATCATCCCAAGTGCCATTTTGAAAAACAAATCGGCACGTTGTGCCGAGAGCACAAGTATCGATATGGATATCGAAAAATTACAGCTATATTAAAAAAGGAAATGCGTATTAACCATAAAACGGTTCAGCGTATCATGCAGAAAAATCAGTGGCAGTGCCGGGTTAAGGTGAAAAAGCGCAAGAAGAATGGGCAGCCATATGCCGTGGTCGATAACATATTGAATCGGAACTTTCAGTCTGATCGTCCTCTTGAAAAACTAGTAACGGACATCACATATTTGCCTTATGGACAGAAACAATTGTACCTTTCCAGTATATTGGATGTATACAATGGAGAAGTGATTGCTTTCACGATTGGAGATAAGCAGGACACAGACTTTGTCTTAAACACACTTGAACAACTGCCAACACTGCCTCAGAACTGCGTGTTACATAGTGACCAAGGATCTGTGTATACATCTTATGAGTATCAGAAAGCTGTTAAAACAAAAGGCATTACCATGAGCATGTCCCGCAAAGGGACGCCCGCTGATAATGCCTCCATCGAATCGTTTCATTCCTCACTAAAGTCTGAAACGTTCTATCTTAACAGCATTAATCGAACCACGACCGCCATCGTAGAACGCACTGTCAAAGAATACATTTATTATTATAACAACATTCGTATTCAAACGAAACTAAACAGCCAATCACCGATAAGCTATCGGCAATTGGCTGTATAAAAGGTGTTTTGATCCCTGTCTCAAAAACGGGGGTCAGTCCCAAACACCGGGGGTTTTTTTATGTGAGAAGCGCTAATTGATCCTCATATGTCAGCTCAGTGGCATGGTCAATATAGCGGAGAAGAGAATACAGCACCTTTTCTAATACAGCATAATCCTGTTCAAAATGGTATGCATGCAAAAAATGCTCAATTCGTTTTGATAACAAATCATCCTCTGTCCGCACCATTAAAATTAATAAATTATCCCATTGGGAACGATGGGTGTAATACAATGCTTTGTCGTAATCAGCATAATCCATATCAATCGCTTCTCCTTTCCTGTGTGAGAAGTTCAGGATTAGTTTATGCCGCATCAGCTGTTATTGACGGGGCAAAACTTGGCGTCTGCGTCAGAACTGGGGTAGCAATATGAGGGAGACATAAAATGAAAATGTCTGAATGAAGCAAGCGGTTTTGGAAAACCTAAGATGAAAATAATCTGGGTACAGGAGACTGAAAACATGAAATCTCTGCCGTATGCCATTGCGCTTCTGTTTTGCGGTTTCATCATCTTATCGATGGCTGCAAAAGGGCATTCAGAAAACATGAACGAGTCTGTTCAAAAGTGGGAACAGCTCGCTTGGAGTAAAATTCAAGATGAATATAAAGGGGCTTCTTTTTCCGATTACGCCTATATGGGGCGGACCGAGGTGAATGACCAGCAGACAAAGGATGTCTTTCGGGTGACCGTCAAACAGAATGATGAAACATTTTCTGTGCGTGCGGAAGTATATTTTCACCCTGTGACAAAACATATGATCAGCATCAATGTGTTTCGTCTTTAATAACAAAACTGTACAGCCGACAAAGGCCATACAGTTTTGTTTTTAGAAATAACGCTTTGCTCCGAGGTAGCGCTGTTTCCAGTATGAGTTGTTCATATTTGAAATGACAACCCCTGAGTCGTTGGCATTAATGAATTCCCCGTTTCCGAGGTAAATCCCGACATGAGAAGGGCCGGCTTTGTATGTCGAAAAGAAGACAAAGTCTCCGACTGCAGGCTGGCTGACAGATTTCATGGTGTTCCAGTAGCCGGCCGCCGTTAATCTGGACACAGATGTCACTTTGTTTAGCGCATAGTAAATGAATCCGCTGCAGTCAAATCCGGCCGGTGTCGTTCCTCCCCAGCGATATGGAACGCCAAGCTGCTCCTTAGCGGCCGCGATCATTTTGTTAATCTTCGCGCTTGTTGAGATCGTGCTGCCTGAAGATCCGGAACTTGAATTTGAAGATGAAGCTTTGCCTGTAATCGTGAGCTTCTGGCCGATTTGTAAGACATCGTTTTTCAAGTTGTTTTTCTCCCGGATCTGCTGGGCTGTCACATTGAATTTTTGAGCAATCACCCATAAGGAATCCCCGCTCTTCACCGTATATGTAGTCGTCGTTGTGCCGGAGCTTGAATTTGACGAAGACGGTGTTGTTGATGTGCCGGAAGTTGATTTGCCGGTCAGCTTCAGCACTTGTCCGACGTACAGAACGTCTGATTTCAGATTGTTGCTGTTTCGGATTTGCTGTACAGTCAGGTTATATTTGTTTGCGATCTTCCAAAGTGAGTCTCCGCTTTTTACGGTGTACTTCGTTGTTGCTGATGTTGATTGATTTGATTTGGATGAATTGTCTTTGGATGACGAATTAGAACCCGCTGATTTTGTTTTTAATACTTGATTCACATAAATGGTATCTGATTTTAAATTGTTCAATACCTTCAATTCAGCGATGGACATATTGACTTTGTTCGCGATTTTCCAAAGCGAATCACCTAGCTGCACTTTGTAAGTGCCAGTCGAAGCTGATGAGCTTGAGCTCGATTTAGAGCTGCTTGAAGTGCCGGAACTGGAATTTGAAGAAACCTTTCCGGATACTTTTAATTTTTGCCCTGCACGAATCATGTCGCTGCTCAATCCGTTTAACTTTTTCAGTTCCTGTACCGACATCTTAAACTCATTGGCAATCAGCCATAGTGAATCGCCGCTTTTCACTGTGTAAACAGAATTTCCGCTCTTCTTTGCTGTTGAGCCTGAAGAAGATGATGAAGTGCCGGAATTGCTGCCTGGGATGGTAAGCGTCTGGCCGATTGACAGGACGGTAGTCGAAAGATGGTTGGCGGATGTGATGGCCGCTACACTTGTGTTGTAGTTTTGCGCCAGCTTCCATAAGGAATCTCCGCTTTTGACTTTAATCGTTGCTGCTTCAGCGGGTGTAATCGCTAGTGTTGTGCTGACAATCGCGGATGCTGTCAGCCCTGCTGCTAATTTCTTTTTCATCTGAGCTCTCCTTTTTCCCCCAATGATTTTGAATATGCTGTTTCTTTTTTATATCGGCAGATTCAACTCATCGTTTTGCCTTTTTTAAAAATCAGTCATATTATCTTAACAGAAAGCAGGAAAAAGGGCATAAAAAAAGAAGGAATCATCAACTATTCCTTCATTTTCAAAAGCTGCATAATTTCCTCTTTGTTTTTGACAAGGTCTCGCAGCGTATATTTGTTTAAAACGGCAAGATAGGCCATAAGCGCTTCATTAAGCACGTGTTTTAAGCCGCACACTGGAGAAATAATGCAGAGATTTCTATTCGCATCAAAACATTCAACAATATTAAAATCGTCTTCTGTTTTTCTGACGACCTCTCCAATATTAATGTCTTCAGGATCCATGCCTAAACGTATGCCGCCTCCACGTCCGCGTATCGTTTCTACATATCCGAGCTGACCGAGCCTGTATATGACTTTCATGAGATGATTTTTTGAAATAGAATACGTTTCGGCGATCTGTTTTATATTTGAAAGTTCTCCGGGACGTTCTGCAGCAAGAAAAATCAAAACTCGTAATGAATAATCTGTATAATTTGTTAACTTCATATTAAGACCTCGGAATAAGACATTTTCTATATCTTATCATAATCTATTATAAAATGAAAAAAAAGGAATTTCCCTAAAAAAGCGTGCACCCTGCTGGGTACACGCTTTTTTTTAATTCATGTCATTGGAAGGATTTTGTTTTGAACGGTTTTTCGTATCAACCTCGGTATTTTGAATTTTGCGTTCGAATTTAGAAAGATAACGTGAAGCAAAATCCTTTCCGCCAAGACCGAATGATAAACCGAATGCAAGTGCGAATCCGCCAAGCACGATGATAAATGCGGAATTAACAATTGTGTCAGCGACTCCGAGCTGATCTAGTGCCATAAAGAAAGCCAGTGCGATGATTGTATACTTTGCAATCGCAGCTAAAGATTTGAACTCCTGACCTTTGATCATGCTGGCCAGTACCTTGCGCACCAATTCTCCGGCGTAAAGGCCGATTCCGAGGATAAATACTGCGACAAGGACATTCGGCAGATACGCGATGATGCCTCCTGCGATCTCAACGAGTAAATGCAGCTGAACAATTTGCAGCGCCTCGGCTGTAAACAGCAGGATCACAATGATTTGCGCAATCATACCGACAACTTGGGAGAGTGACAGCTTTGCGGATGCGCCAGATTCTACGCCCATTTTTCCTAATAAAGAATCAAAGCCTGCACGGCGGAGCAGTCCGGACACCATTGTGTTTACCCATTTTCCGGCCCATATACCGGCTAAAATCAGTACGATGGCGATAATGATATTCGGAAGCATGTTTAAGATGGTATTGAGCATAGAGACGGCTGGCTGAGAAATGCCGGCGACATCAAGACGATCAAGCGCTGAAATGACAACCGGAATTAAAATCAGCACATAAGCAATGGTCCCGATGACAGCTGAAAGGCTTGTATCCTTTAAGTAAATGGATAACCCCATACGAGCAGCGAATCTTTCTGTACCGATGCTTGCTAGGAAATTTGTGATGATGTCACGGACCAGACGGGCGATGAGCCAGCCGATTAAAACGATCAGCGCCGCAGCGAATAATTTCGGCAGAAAAGCGAGTACGCTTTCCATCATATTTGTAAACGGGCCTGAAATTCCGCTGATATTCAGTGAAGATAAGACTCCCGGCAAGAATATGAGCAGCACGAGGTAAAAGACAATTTGTGAAGCGGCGTTAACTGCCTGGTGAATATCTTTCCCTTCAGATACCAAGTTCCATTTGCGCAGTTTTTCGCTCGTGTTCAGCTTCATCCCGATTTTTTTGACAAGAAAGCTTAACACAGAAGCTGCCGCCCAGCCTAACAGCAGAATCAATCCGGCCTTCAGCACGCTCGGAACAGCTGCTGCAATAGCAGAAAGCATGCTGACAAAAGGCGAAGCCACTGTTGTCAGGTGCAAAATGTTAAAGAATAAAATAAAGACGATAATCAAAGCGATAAAATAAACGACCTTGCTTACGATTTTTTCCGATGAATAGCGTGACGGCTTTTTCTCAGCAAAGATCTTGTCGTCGATTTTTGTTTTTCTGAGCCCTTTGTACACCGCTTTTTCAATGATTTTGGCGATAGCCCATCCGATTAATAAGACAAGCAAAGCAATGATGAGGTTTGGCAATTTACTGAGATAAGAAGAAAACATGTCTGCTGCATTCAATTGGTATCGCTCCTTTTTTTCGTAATATGGTCTGTTTTTACCCACTGACACATTTGGCAAACAGGCCAATGTGCAGGGCAAGTTTTTTTCAGGCGGAAATGTGACTTATCATCTTTTATCAGGCGGGCTCATACATTATAGATAAGTCCAAGTAGGGGGGATTCGGTTGAACGCGGAGGAGAAAAAGGGATTACAGCGGGCAATTGAGGAAATTACCGAAGTTGCAAAAGGATTCGGCCTTGATTTCTATCCGATGAGATATGAAATCTGCCCGGCTGAAATTATTTATACATTCGGCGCGTATGGGATGCCGACAAGATTCAGCCACTGGAGCTTCGGGAAACAGTTTCACAAAATGAAACTGCATTATGACCTTGGATTAAGCAAAATTTATGAGCTTGTCATTAACTCAGACCCATGCTACGCCTTTTTGCTGGACAGCAATTCACTGATTCAAAATAAATTGATTGTCGCCCATGTACTCGCCCACTGTGACTTTTTCAAAAACAACTGCCGCTTCCAAAACACGAAGCGTGACATGGTGGAAAGCATGGCGGCAACGGCGGAGCGGATTAAGTATTATGAACGGATTCACGGAATAAAGGAAGTGGAGGCCTTTTTAGACGCGATCCTTTCAATCCAGGAGCATATCGATCCTTCTTTGGTGCGTCCGAAGCTCCAGTGGAGTGTGGATGATGAGGAAGAAGAATTTGAGGAAATGGCTACGCCGTACGATGATCTATGGAATTTAGATGGAAAGAAACCGAGAAAGCAACTGAAAAAATCAAAAAAACCTTTCCCGCCGCGGCCCGAGAAAGATATTCTGCTTTTTATTGAAGAGCATTCAAGGGAACTTGAGCCGTGGCAGCGTGATATTTTGACGATGATGAGAGAAGAAATGCTTTATTTCTGGCCTCAGCTGGAAACGAAAATTATGAATGAAGGATGGGCCTCATACTGGCATCAAAGAATTATCCGGGAGCTTGATTTAACCTCTGATGAAGCGATAGAGTTCGCCAAGCTGAATGCCGGGGTTGTCCAGCCGTCAAAAACGGGAATCAACCCTTATTATTTGGGACTGAAGATTTTTGAAGATATTGAGGAACGGTATAACAATCCGACTGAGGAAATGAAGAAAATGGGCGTCAAGCCGAACTCAGGCCGGGAGAAAATGTTTGAGGTCAGAGAGATTGAATCAGATATCTCATTCATCCGCAATTATTTAACAAAAGATTTAGTGATGCGCGAGGATCTTTACCTGTTCCAAAAGCAGGGCAGAGACTACAAAATCGTCGATAAAGAGTGGGAGGCTGTCCGCGATCAGCTTGTGAGCATGCGGGTAAACGGAGGATTTCCGTATTTGACAGTAAACGAAGGCGATTATCTGAAAAATAACGAGCTCTTAATTAAGCATTGGTATGAGGGCATAGAACTGGATTTGAAATACTTGGAGAAAGTGCTTCCTTATTTATACCAGCTGTGGGGAAGAAGCGTGCATATCGAATCTGTGCTGGAGGATAAGCAAGTGATGTTTTCGTATGACGGAAAAGGGGTTCACCGCAGGTATTTATAAGAAAAAAGGATGCAGTGTTCTGCATCCTTTTTATTTTCCTGTTTTCAAAATGTTAAATATGATTTTTGCCTGGTCGGTATTGTTGATCAGTCCGCTGAATTTCTCTTTTCCGGGGCCGTACGCGTATACCGGTACTTCTTCACCGGTGTGATCGGTACTGGTCCAGCCGCTGTTAGAGCGGGTGTTGAAAATCTTGATGATGGCTTTGTAGGCGCCTTTGCTTTTGTCAGCCTGTGAAGCGGCTTCAATACTTTTCATTTCTTCACGTGTGAAATCCAGATCTGTATAGCGGGCGAGCACATCTTTGACCGGTTTGCCTTCGCTGATTTTTTTGGCCATAAACTCAGGTGTTTTTTTCGCGGCCAAAATCGGCTCCGGATGCCAATTTTTTTCGCCGTTTGCACCAATGGTAAATCCGCCTGTCGTATGATCAGCAGCTGCAATCACAAGCGTATGTTTATCTTTTTTCGCAAATTCAATAGCGGCTTTATAGGCCTGTTCAAAATCCTTAACCTCGCTCATGGCTCCGACAGTATCATTGTCGTGAGCGGCCCAGTCAATTTGGCTGCCTTCAACCATCAAGAAAAACCCTTTTTTATTTTGATTCAGCCGGTCAATTGCTGAAACAGTCATATCTTTCAGGGATGGGGTTTTGCTGTCGCGGTCGAGCGCTTTATCAAGCCCTCCGTCTGCAAAAAGCCCGAGCACCTGCTGATCTTTATTTTTCTTCAGCGCTTGTTTTGTTGTCACATAGCTGTAGCCCGCTTGTTTAAATTCTTTCGTTAAATTTCTGTCCTTGCGGGTAAAGTAGGATTTTCCGCCGCCAAGCAAAACGTCAATTTTTTGTTTGCCTTTTATCTTATCATCCATATAGCTGTTGGCGATTTGGTTCATATTTTTCCGCGATTCATTGTGAGCGCCGTATGCTGCGGGTGTGGCGTGGTTAATTTCAGAAGTTGCGACAAGCCCTGTTGACTTGCCTTGCTGTTTGGCTTCTTCGAGTATTGATTTTACTTTTTTTCCGTTTTTATCGACGCCAATTGCATTGTTATATGTCTTAACGCCTGTCGCCAATGCGGTTCCGGCGGCTGCTGAATCTGTAATATTATAGTCAGGGTCATCCGGGTGCGTCATCATCATGCCTGTCAGGTTCCGGTCAAATTCAGTTAACTTTGGGTTGTTCGGTGTTTCACCGTTATTTTTCATGGAACGGTAGGCGTTTATGTATGATGCTCCCATGCCGTCCCCAATCATCACAATGACATTTCTGATCTCATCTTTGTTTTGTTTTTTGGCGCTTGCTTTTTCGGTCTGCTGCAGCTCTGCACCGGCGAATATACCGGCTGTAAGCACGGAAACAGCTGCGACTGGCAGCAATTTTGATTTCATTTTTTGAAACAGACTCATTTTTTTGCAGGCCTCCTTTAATTTGTTCTGCTTATTACGATAGGGAATGTTTGTTAAGTGCGGCTGTTGATCCTGTAAACATTAGGTAAAGGATTGTGATGAATATAAATTGTCTGTGTCCGTTATCTTGCCTTTCTTTCATCAAAGCATTCATTTTTCCGGAAAAATCTTTACCTCATGGTTTATGCGTGATATGGTTGTTTAAATAAAAAAACTGCGGATGCCCGCAGTTTTTATCGAAACCTATAAGTTCCACATTCTTTCGCTATGTCATAAATCCCCAAAACCTTCTTCAATTATTTCCTAAATGTTGATAAACCGCCCAAAAAACATGACAAAAGCACTCGTTTTTTGTCACCTTTGAAATGAAAATGAAATATTTAATACCCTTAAAAACTTTTTTTGAAAACGAATAATTAAGAAATTTGTCACGTGAAGTCAAGACTATTTCTGTTGGGAATCCATCCTTATAATAGAAAACAAGATGATTAATTAAAAAAAGAGATAATAATAGATATACATATTTAGGGAGGAAAACATGAAAAAGCAAATCATTACAGCTACAACAGCAGTAGTTTTAGGATCGACCTTATTTGCAGGAGCGGCATCTGCACAAAGCGTCAAGGTGAAAAAAGGCGACACGTTATGGGATCTTTCAAAAAAATACGGCACCACAATAAGTAAAATTAAATCAGAAAACAAGCTTCATTCTGATATTATTTACGCAGGACAGACTTTATCTATTAACGGTAAATCGGCAACATCAGGTTCAAAAAGCAGTTCATCTTCTTCTACATACAAAGTAGTGAGCGGCGACAGTCTTTGGAAGATTTCGAAAAAATACGGCATGACGATCAATGAACTGAAAAAACTGAACGGCTTAAAATCAGATCTTCTGCGTATCGGACAAGTTCTGAAAGTGAAGGGCTCAAGCAGTTCAAGCAGCTCCGGCTCATCAAGCGTGTCTACGTCTGCAACTTCTACATACAAAGTAGTAAGCGGCGACAGTCTATCTAAAATCGCGAAAAAATACGGCACAACGGTTAGCAAAATAAAGAGTCTCAACGGCTTAAAATCAGATTTAATCTATGTCGGACAAGTATTGAAGGTGAAAGGAACAAGTTCAAAACCTGTCACTTCCTCTAAGCCTTCATCTAGTTCAAGCAGCAAAGTATCATCTACATCACTTAACGTAAGCAAACTGGTTTCTGATGCAAAAGCGCTAACTGGAACGCCGTACAAATGGGGTGGAACAACAACTTCCGGTTTTGACTGCAGCGGATTCATTTGGTACGTATTAAACAAACAAACAAGTGTGGCAAGAACGAGCACTGCGGGGTACTGGAGTTCCATGAAGAGCATTGCCAGCCCGTCTGTCGGTGATTTCGTATTCTTTACAACATATAAATCCGGCCCTTCTCACATGGGGATTTACATTGGAAACAACAGTTTCGTTCATGCAGGATCTGACGGTGTACAAATCAGCAGCCTGAACAACAGCTACTGGAAGCCTCGCTACCTCGGTGCGAAAAGATTCTAATTTTACGAAGTAACCCGTTCATAGAACGGGTTTTTTTCATTAGACGGAGCATCTTCGTTTTGGTTACATCTAAAAATGAAAATGTGATAAAAAGTCCAAAAACTTTTTTTCCTTCTTATTTTCATAAAGGGCGATCGCATAAGCACCGGCATAAGGCAGCTGCACAGAATGGTAAGGAATTCTGATCATCTGTTTTTCCTCTAATTCGCGCTTTACTGTAGATAAGGGGAGGAATGAAACGCCAAGTCCTTCTTTTATAAACCGTTTCGTTATATGGGTTTGTGTGACTTTCATTGTTCTCACAAATGGAAAAGTCACTCTGACTTGACGGAGTAAGTCGTCCCAGTAGTCAGGATGATTGTGGGTCAAAAGCAGGTATTGCTCAAGCACCTCTTTGGCATCAATTTCTTCGTCTGATGTGAAACGCTGATCAGGAGGCGCAACGAGGACGACAGGGTCCTTATATAAACAGTGGCATGTTAAAGAAGAAGACTGGACTTTTAAACAGCTCAGTCCGATATCCGCCTCGCCGGCTTTAATCAGAGACGAGATTTCTGCCGATTCAAAAATTTTCACTGCAATTTCTGTTTCGGTATTCATTGAAGTGTATCGTTTCATAACAGATGGAAGCACGGTATCGGCAATAAGCGGCGAAACCGCGAGCTGTAAGGTTTGAGAGTAGCCTTGTCGTACTCTGTGGAGCTCTGCCATGCTGTTTTCATAGTCATCAAGCAGCCTCAGTGCGAACGGCAAATAAGCCCTGCCTTCATCGGTTAACTGAATCTGCCTGCCTTTTCGCTCGAACAGCTTGCAGCTGATTTCTTTTTCTAATTGCTTGATATGAACGGTTACAGTGGGCTGAGATAAAAAAAGCGTTTCTGCTGTTTTTCTGAAGTTTTCATATTTCGCTGCGGTCACAAAGGTGTGAAGCCATTTGAAATCCATTTCCATTCTCCCTCTGATTAAGATTTTTAATTAATTCCCTTTAAAATATTCAATATTTTTTAAATATTATATTTACTATAATAACAGAAAAGGATAGGGGGAATACAAATGGTACATTACGGATTAAAGGGAATTACATGTGTGGACACATCAATCAGCCATATTGACGGCGAAAAAGGTCGCCTTATCTACAGAGGGCATCATGCAAAAGACATCGCGCTGCATCACAGCTTTGAAGAAGCCGCTTACTTGATCTTATTTGGAAAACTGCCGGCATCAGATGAATTACAGACATTTGAAAAAAAGCTGATTGCGGAGCGAAACCTGCCTGACCGCATCGGGCGTTTGATTCAGTCGCTGCCAAACAACATGGACGACATGTCGGTACTGAGAACGGTTGTTTCAGCATTAGGGGAAAATACGTACACGTTTTATCCAAAAATAGAAGAAGCGATTCGGCTGATTGCCATCACGCCGTCCATTATCGCTTACAGAAAACGCTGGGTGCGCGGCGAGCAATCCATTGAGCCATCTTCCCAGTACGGACATGTCGAAAACTATTATTATATGCTCACAGGTGAACAGCCTTCAGAAGCAAAAAAGAAAGCGCTTGAAACATATATGATTCTGGCCATGGAGCACGGCATGAACGCATCAACTTTCTCGGCACGGGTCACTTTGTCTACAGAGAGTGATTTGGTATCGGCCATTACCGCGGCGCTTGGCACGATGAAAGGCCCGCTTCATGGAGGGGCTCCATCTGCTGTGACGAAAATGCTTGGAGACATTGGAGAAAAAGCGAATGCTGCAGCGTATTTGACAGCAAAACTTGAAAAAGGAGAACGCCTGATGGGATTTGGGCACCGCGTGTATAAGACGAAAGATCCGCGGGCAGAAGCTTTGAGACAGAAAGCTGAAGAGGTTGCAGGCGATGACCGTGATTTGGATCTGGCGCTGCATGTAGAGGCAGAAGCGATTCGTTTGCTGGACATCTACAAACCGGGCCGCAAGCTGTACACAAACGTTGAATTTTATGCAGCTGCTGTCATGAAGGCGATTGATTTTGATGATGAATTGTTTACACCGACGTTTTCCGCAAGCCGAATGGTAGGCTGGTGCGCACACGTGCTGGAACAAGCAGAAAACAACATGATTTTCCGCCCGTCAGCTAAATATACAGGGGCTATTCCTGAAGAAGTACTTTTATAAACATATTTTGCGGTTTATTCGCTGCTGTGATGTGGTAAACGATCAGTATTATCATGTCTAGGAGTGATCAATATGAACCCAATGGACAGACAAACAGAAGGACAAGAACCGCAGCGGCAGGACCGGCAGCCGGGTATTGAGTCCGAAATGAATCCTCTTCCTTTATCAGAGGACCATGATTATAAAGGAAGCGGAAAACTGAAAGGAAAAGTCGCGATCATTACAGGAGGCGACAGCGGAATCGGGAGAGCGGCAGCAATCGCGTACGCAAAAGAAGGGGCGGACGTCTCCATTCTTTATCTGGACGAACATTCTGACGCGGAGGAAACGCGAAAACAGATTGAACAGGAAAACGTCCGCTGCCTGCTGATTCCGGGTGACGTCGGAGATGAGAAGCATTGTGAACAGGCTGTACAGCAAACCGTAGACCATTTTGGGAAGCTGGATATTTTGGTTAACAACGCAGCTGAACAGCACCCGCAGGACAGTATTCTTGATATTTCAACAGAACAGCTTGAAAAAACCTTCCGCACGAACATTTTTTCAATGTTTCATATGACAAAGAAAGCTTTGCCTCATTTGAAAGAAGGGAGCGCAATCATTAATACGACCTCGATTACCGCTTATGAGGGGGATACCGCATTAATTGATTATTCCAGTACAAAGGGGGCAATTGTCTCCTTTACACGATCAATGAGCAAATCTCTTGCGGACAAAGGCATCAGAGTGAATGCGGTGGCGCCCGGTCCGATTTGGACACCGCTGATTCCGGCGACATTCCCGGAAGAAAAAGTGAAACAGCATGGACTTGATACACCGATGGGCAGACCGGGACAGCCGGTTGAGCATGCGGGGGCGTACGTCTTGCTCGCATCTGACGAATCTTCCTATATGACGGGACAGACGATTCATGTAAATGGCGGCCGTTTTATTTCAACATAATGTACAAAAAACCAGCAGATTTGCTGGTTTTTTTGTGCATGAAAATATGTTACCGCAGAAATTTGTCGAATTTTTTAAAAATTTAGTTTTCATTTTCAGATTTTTATATATAATATTGAGTAGGAGAAAGGAATGATTCATCACCAGTACAAATATAGTAGAAAAAAAGAAAAACGGCCATTACCGCTCATGAATTCAGAAAATTCAAATAAAATATAAAGAAAACATCAGCTAGGAGTTGAAGGGGAATGAAAGGAAGCGTATTTAGGAAGAAAAGCATACAAGATTTAATCGCTGCAACAAATGGAGAAAAATCCTTAAAAAGAGAATTAGGGGCGTTTGACTTAACATTGCTTGGGATTGGGGCCATTATTGGTACTGGGATTTTTGTACTGACGGGGACAGGGGCGGTAACTGCCGGACCCGGACTGACCATTTCATTTGTTGTCGCAGCGCTGGCTTGTTTATTCGCTGCATTGTCTTATGCTGAATTTGCTTCAAGTGTGCCTGTCTCAGGTTCCGTGTACACATTTACTTATGCTACAATGGGAGAACTTTTGGCCTTTATTATCGGGTGGGATTTAATTTTAGAGTATATGCTGGCGGTAAGTGCCGTTTCAGTCGGGTGGTCCGGGTATTTTCAATCATTTTTGTCCGGGCTTGGCATTCATCTTCCGGTTGCCTTAACGGCTGCTCCGGGGGCTGTAAAAGGAACATTTACCATTTTTAATCTGCCTGCGTTTGTCATTGTTCTTGCGATTACGTATTTGCTTTATTTAGGCATCAGAGAATCTAAAAGAGTCAACAACATTATGGTGATTTTAAAAGTGCTGGTCGTTCTCTTATTTATTGCGGTGGCAGCTGTTTACGTGAAGCCGGATAACTGGCAGCCGTTTATGCCAATGGGCTTTGGCGGCGTTTTCAGCGCAGCGGCGCTCGTTTTCTTTGCTTTTATCGGATTTGACGCTGTATCCTCTGCTGCGGAAGAGACGAAAAACCCTGGGAAGGATCTGCCGAAAGGAATTATTTTCTCATTATTGGCTTGTACGATTTTATATGTTACTGTATCAGCCATCATGACAGGGGTTGTTCCGTTTGCCCAGTTTGCAGGCGTCGATCATCCGGTTTCTCTCGTTCTTCAAAGCGCGGGGCAAAACTGGGTGGCAGGCATTATCGATATCGGCGCGGTTTTGGGAATGACAACGGTTATGCTTGTGATGCTTTATGGACAGACACGCGTTATGTTTGCTATGTCTCGTGACGGCCTGGTTCCGGGCTCGCTTTCTAAGGTTCATCCGAAGCATAAAACACCTTATGTAGCGACTTGGTTTTTCGGCATTATGTCGGCGCTTCTCGGTTCACTTGTTCCGCTTGATGAGCTTGCCAAGCTGGTAAACATCGGAACGCTGTCAGCGTTTGTGCTGATTTCTGTGGCGGTTATCGTATTGAGAAAGAAACAGCCTGATCTCCCGAGAGCTTTTAAATGCCCAGGGGTTCCGGTTATCCCGGGCTTAGCAATTCTTTTCTGCCTGTTCTTAATTTTTAATCTTGGATGGGTGACGATTGTCCGCTTCCTTGTGTGGCTGTTAATTGGCATGGCGATCTATTTCTTATATTCAAGAAAGCATTCAAAATTAAATCAATAACTCTCAAAGAAGAGAGCGGCTTACACTGGCCGCTCTCTTTTCTATTCTCATCAAATGAATATATAGAAATAAGCATAAAAATAAGAGATAATATAGGCTGGAAAGGAAGTGACATCATTGTCTGAGCAAAAACCAGTCCAATGGGCTTCAAAAATCGGTTTCGTCATGGCTGCCGCTGGATCAGCTATCGGCTTAGGCGCGATTTGGAAGTTCCCTTATGTAGCGGGGACGAATGGAGGAGGCGCCTTTTTCCTTATTTTTGTGCTATTTACCATTCTCTTGGGCTATCCGCTTTTAGTGGGAGAATTTATCTTTGGAAGACGGAACCAAACGAATGCCATTGATGCATATAAAAAAGAAGCGCCGCGAACAGCTTGGTTTCTCACAGGATGGGTCGGCGTAGCGGCTTGTTTCTTAGTTTTATCGTTTTACAGTGTTATCGGAGGATGGATTTTACTATATATAGTGAAAACAGCATCAGGTTCACTGTCAGGACTCACCCAGGAACAGTACGGTGCACTTTTTGGTTCTGTTATTCAAAATCCCGTGCAGACGCTCGCGGCTCAGCTTATCTTTATGGTGCTGACTGTGCTGGTTGTCGCCAGAGGGGTTCAAAAAGGGATTGAACGGGTAAGCGCGGTGATGATGCCGATTTTGTTTATATTGTTTGTCCTGCTTGTTCTTCGGTCGCTCACGCTGGATCATGCGATTGAAGGCGTGAAATTTTTGCTTGTGCCTCATTTCGGCGATTTGACGCCGGAGTCTGTTTTATTTGCGCTGGGACAGGCTTTCTTTACGTTAACACTGGGGGTTTCGGTCATGGTGACTTACAGCTCCTATCTGCCGAAAACGCAAAATATCCCGCGGTCTGCAGCCTCCATTGTCGTCATGAATATCATTGTGACACTTTTGGCAGGCCTGGCTATTTTTCCTGCGGTTTTCTCCTTCGGATTGGAGCCGAATGAAGGTCCGACTTTGCTGTTTACAGTGCTTCCGGCCGTTTTTGAACAGCTTCCGTTCGGCATCCTGTTTTTCATCGGCTTTCTTGTCGCATTTTTATTTGCCGCACTGACCTCTGCCTTTTCAATGGTGGAAATGATTGTAGCCATTATCGGCAAAGGCGATGAAACGAAGAGGAAAAAACTGTCATGGACAAGCGGGTTTTTAATCTTCTTAGTCGGTATCCCATCTTGCTTATCTTATGGCATGCTGAGCGATGTGCGCATATTTGATAAGACGTTTTTTGACGTTGTCGATTTTACTGTCAGCAATGTTCTGCTGCCATTAGGCGCCCTGTTAATTTCTATTTTTATTCCGCTGAAAATATCGAAACAGGAGCTGTGGGCAGAAATGAGACAAGGATCGCATCCCGGAAAAGCATTCTTTTATGTATGGTTTTATTTGCTCCGTTTCGTTGTGCCGCTGGCTATTATTATTGTGTTCTTAAATTTAATCGGGATTATATCCTTTTAGAAAAACAGGCTCCGTTGGGGGCCTGTTTTTTTGTTTTTTATGATTTCATCAGCGGCTCCCATGCGGTTTTCAGCTTTTTGATACCGAGCCGGATGTCCTCTTCAGAAAGCCCTCCATAACCGATTAAGACAGAAACAAACGGCGGCTGGCTTTTGTACGATGGAGATACCGGATAGACATTCACTCTGTTTTTGGCAGCGGCTTTTATTGCTTTATCCTCACTGGCTGAAAACATAAGCCGGAGCAGGATGTGAAGCCCCGAGTTTTTTCCGAGAACCTCCACACTGTCTCCCAGTTCAGTTCGAATCGCTTCCAGCAGAACAGCATGTTTTTTTCGATACAAGGATCTCATCCTGTTCAAATGCTTTTGCCATTCGCCGTTTTCAATGAAATCTGCCAATGCCAATTGATTATGAGAAGAGACGGTCTGTTTCATCAAAAGCGCATTTTTTCTTACGGGTTCAATAAGTGCAGCAGGAAGAATCATATAGCTGATCCGCAAGGAAGGGAGCAATGATTTTGAAAAAGTGCCGAGATAAATGACCCTGCCATTCGGGTCAAGGCCTTGCAGAGATGGAATGGGCTGCCCGCTGTAGCGAAATTCTCCATCATAATCATCCTCAATAATAAATGAGTTTGCCTCTTTTGCCCAAGATAACAGTTCCTGTCTTCGGGCGATCGTCATTATGCTCCCGAGCGGGAATTGATGCGAGGGAGTCGTATAGACAAGATGCGGGCTCTCGTGTGTAAGGATAGCCGGCAGGACTCCTTCTTCATCAGTGCAAATGGGAATCACGTTCATGTGATTGGCCTCAAACATTCGTCTTGAACGGTGAAATCCCGGTTCTTCAAAACCGATTTTTGTTCCCGGCTGAAGCGTAAGGCAAAGAATTTGCAGAAGGACAGTAGTGCCTGCTCCGATAATAATCTGGCTGGGGTCACAATTGACACCGCGTGACAGTCTGACAAATCGGGCTATCATTTCTCTGAGTGCAGGTTCTCCTTGAGGATCGCCTGAGGTGTGAAATTGTTCAGAATACAGATCGAGACTTTTCACTATGCTTTTTCGCCAAGCGTTAAAGGGAAAGTGGACCGGATCGACATTTCCTTGATGAAAGTTAATAACAGGTTCTATTTCTTTATGAGTGACCGATTGAGGAGGCGGTTGATATGATACTGGAGCAGCCGGAAACTCAGGTTCAATTTCTGCCGCAAACCAGCCGATTTTAGGCTTATTTTTGACATATCCTTCAGCGGTTAATTGCTCGTAGGCGCGTTCTACCGTTGCCGTGCTGACACCGAGCAAGCCGGAGAGCCTGCGTTTTGACGGAAGCCTCATTCCCTTGGTGATTCTGGCATGTGTCATTTCTTGTTTGAAATAGGTGTAAAGCTGTTCATACAGCGGTGTTTTGCTTGTTTTGTCCAGAAACGGCGTGATATCCATTTTATCTCTCCTTTGCATCTGGCATGGTCATTTTTTCAGGTTTTGGCTATTTGGTGAATGCCATAAATCGGATATCATCATTGTAACGAATGGAGAGGGGATTGATAAGATGCTTCATATCAAACAATTAACGACTAGAGAAGAATGGATGGAAGCATATCCGGTGATGCACGAATTAAGAACAGAGCTGGATGAAAAGACGTATTTACATAGGCTGGAACGCTGTGTCCAAAAAGAGTCGTATATGCTGTTTGCCTTATATGAGGATAAAGCGATTAGGGCGCTGTGCGGCGCACTGCCAAGGGTCTCGCTTCATAAAGGAGAGTACGTATGGATAGCGGATCTTGTCACAAGCGGGTCTCATAGAACTAAAGGGTACGGCAAACTTCTTTTGGATTATGCGGCAAACTGGGCGAAAGATGCGGGCTATCCTCTTGTCAGTCTTTCATCAGGCCTTCAGCGCAAAGACGCCCACAGATTTTATACGGATAAAATGGGATTTGCGATTGAAAGTTATTTATTCAGAAAACAGCTGTAATAAAAAAGACGCCGTTTCAGGCGTCTTTTCTGCTAAAAGCCAAACTGTAAGTTGGTATCCACTGATACGATGGTATACACACAGATAATCACAAAGAGATTAAGTACAACGCCGAGCAGGCCGGGACCCGTGCGTCCTCTTTTGATGAAAAGCTCGATAACGCCAAACGGAACGGCGGCCATGGCAAACGGCAGCATTTGATAAGAATAAGAGGTCACATTGCTGATAATCGCCAAATTAAGCAAGAGCAAAGACAGAATTGCTGTCCCGACAGATATCCAGCCAAATACATTATGTTCTTTAAAAATTCTTACCAATTCCATAATTCCACCTCGCCGACATTTGCTGATTTTACTGATTTGTTTTTCAGCATGCGCTGGATTTCCTTGGTCGGTCCTGTAACGACTGAGCCGTATACATTAACGCCATTTTTCTCTACATAATCCAAGCGGGAGTCCACTTTTAAATCTTTTCGTTTTGAGATGACCTGCGCCCATTTCTCGTGCTTCGATATGTAAGTTAAAGCATCGATAAATTGGTCGCCGTTTGACTTGCCTTTTGTATCAAGCGCAGTCAGGAACTTTGAATCTTTCCCTGGGTAGCCAAGCGGCTCTGCGTAAGGGGTATCCTTTGTATTGTTCTCTGTTTCAACCGCGTTCCACAAAAAGCTTACATCATAGCCGCTGAATTTTTGATACACTTCTTTTGTCGGATATGCCCGGTCATAAGAAAGGTAGACCTCGGAAACAGTCCCTTCAGGCAAAGTTTTTAATGTTTTTTCTGCTTTTGCGGTTGTTTGTTCAGATCCGCTTGATGGGTGTGTAAAGTAATGGCCGGCTTTATGGATTTCTAAGTCATAGTAGTTGACGACCGGCGCTTTCACTCTGTCATAAAACATTTCCACCCGTTCATTCCCCACGGCGGCCGTTTTTGTGCCAATCTGTTTTTGCAGCGGGAATTCTGTATTCATGCCAAACAGCTTCACCTGGCTCTTCAGTCCAGAAGTATCGACAAGAACATTAGGCATAGTCAGGGCTACAGTGACTGCGGCAGTTTCCATAAATTCATTGCCGGTGCTGTGTTTTCCTCCCATTCCGTAATAGAGGTAGCTTCCCAGCGTACATAGCGGCAAAATCATTAATGTCGAAATGACGGCAAGCGCGGAAATACGCAAATAAGACTTCCGTTTGCCGTAGGCCAGAATGGCTTTTTGTTTTTCAGGACTGATGTCGACATCCCAATCATGATCGTCTGGCAGCTCACTATCAATCATTTCCTGATACACTTCGAGCTTCTCAAGTTCCTCTTCAAACGCGGTCATTTCCTGATCGCTCATTTCACCGTTTTTATATTGATCAAAACGCTTTTTAAATTCTTCATTCATCATTAACACCTCTATTATAAAGTGCTTTCAGCCGCTGTCTGGCACGAAACAAAACACTTTTAAAATTCGCCTCTGAAATATTCATAATATGGGATGCTTCTTTGTAATTTAATTCTTTTAAATAATATAGTGTTAACGCCTCCCGATAGTTATCGGGGAGCTCGGACATATAACCAGTCAGCACTTCCTTTATCTCTACCTGATGGGCAGGGCTCTGAACAGCAGTTTGAAAGAGACTTCCAATCAAATCATCAGAAATGGTTACTTCTTTCTTATGCTTTCTGACGTAATCAATGAAGGCGTTCCGCGCCACTTGAAAAAGCCAGGGCTTTACTTTGCTGTGATCATAGGAGTGAATGTGTATGTATGCCCGCATAAAGGTTTCCTGCAGCAAGTCTTCGGCAAGATGCTTGTCTTTTGTCATGGAGAGCAGGAACCTGTAAACATCATTCATGTACATTTGGTAAATTTCATCGATCGTCACTGCCTTTTCTCCCCTCTATGTTATACACGCATAAGAAAGGTTTAAAGTTGCACATTACATGCAAACGGCTTTTTAATACGTAATTAAACACCATTACTCTATAGTACCGAAAATTTGCCCTGAAAGATAGTGGTGAGAAATGTTTAACATTTTTTCCATCAGGGAAACCATAGTGAAAAAGTGAAGGAGTGGCACAATGGAATATACCAGTATCTCAGACACAGGAATAAAAGCCTCCCGAATTGGACTCGGCACATGGGCGATCGGCGGAACCATGTGGGGAGGCACTGATGAAAAAACATCGATCGAAACCATCCGCGCCGCTCTTGATAAGGGGATCACACTGATTGACACCGCGCCGGCATATGGCTTCGGACAGTCCGAAGAAATTGTCGGGAAGGCGATCAAGCAGCATGGGGCAAGAGATCAGGTTGTTCTTGCCACTAAAACGGCGCTGGATTGGAAAAACAATCAGCTGTTCCGCCATGCTAACAGAGCGAGAATTATACAGGAGGTCGAATATTCCCTGCAACGTCTTCAGACGGATTATATCGATCTATATCAGGTGCACTGGCCTGATCCGTTTGTCCCGATAGAGGAAACAGCAGAAGTGATGAAGGAATTATATGATGCCGGGAAAATCCGCGCGATCGGCGTCAGTAATTTTTCGGTTGAACAAATGGATACATTTCGGGCTGTTGCTCCGCTTCATACAATCCAGCCTCCTTACAATCTGTTTGAAAGGGAAATTGAAGAGAATGTGCTTCCGTATGCGAAAGACAAACAGATGACAACACTATTGTACGGCAGTTTATGCAGAGGGCTGTTAACAGGAAAAATGACAGAAGATCATTCGTTTGAGGGAGACGATCTCCGAAATCACGATCCGAAATTCCAGAAGCCAAGATTTAAAGAGTATCTTTCTGCTGTCAATCAATTAGATGAGCTGGCGAAGACACGGTATGGAAAATCAGTGATTCATCTGGCCGTCAGATGGATTTTAGACCAGCCGGGAGCTGGGATCGCCCTTTGGGGGGCTAGAAAACCTGAGCAAATAGAGGCGGTATCAGAAATTACCGGCTGGACGCTGAGCAGTGAAGATAAAAAAGACATCAATACCATATTGGAACAGACGATATCAAACCCGGTCGGACCGGAATTTATGGCGCCTCCGACAAGAGAGGGCATATAACAAAAAGCTGAGGATGATTCCTCAGCTTTTTGACGTTAAGAAAAGAGAAATCTTAAAAATTAGTACCAGGTAATAAAAAATGTTGTTATAATAAGTAACAGAAAGAATCATTGATTACGACAAAGGAAGTGCGATATGTATAAGTTTTGTGCAAATGCTTTAAAAGTTATTCTTTCTCTTCGCGGAGGAGTGAAGGTGTATAACAAAGAAAACCTTCCGGCCGATTCAGGTTTTGTCATCGCGTGTACACACTCTGGCTGGGTTGATGTGATCACACTCGGAGTCGGGATTCTTCCTTATCAAATACACTACATGGCGAAAAAAGAGCTTTTTCAAAATAAATGGATTGGTTCGTTTCTGAAGAAAATTCATGCCTTTCCGGTAGATCGGGAAAATCCCGGCCCAAGCAGCATTAAAACGCCGATTAAGCTGCTGAAAGAAGGAGAAATTGTCGGAATCTTCCCAAGCGGAACAAGAACCTCTGAGGATGTGCCTTTAAAAAGAGGCGCAGTGACAATTGCGCAAATGGGGAAAGCGCCCCTTGTTCCGGCCGCTTATAAAGGACCTTCAAGCGGAAAGGCGTTGTTCAAAAAAGGAAAAATGAAGCTGATTATCGGTAAACCTTTGCAGCAGGCTGATTTTGCCCACCTTCCGTCTAAGGAAAGGCTGGCGGCTATGACAGAGGCTTTGAATAACAGCATTAAAGAGCTTGAAAAGAAGCTGGAACAACTTTAATTCATCAGTCATTGCATTCATCCATTTCCCGATTGTTTATAATTTCCTGGGCCATTAGCTATACTAAATGAGGTATTGATCATTGGGAAAGGTTACGGATCATGAAAAAAATGATAATAGTCGGGGCTGGAATTTTGGGAGCATCAACAGCATATCAGCTAGCCAAAATGGGTGCAGAGGTTCTTGTTATAGATCGGAAAGATAAGGGCCAGGCCACCCATGCAGCGAAAGGCATTATCTGTCCATGGCTGTCTCCTCGCCGTGATCAGGCTTGGTATCGGCTGGCAAAGGACGGAGCGCGCTTTTATCCTCGGTTCATAGAAGAACTTAGAAAAGAAGGCGAGACGGACATTGGTTATGCTCAAGTCGGTGCTCTCAGTATTCATCACGATAAAGAAAAGATAGAAAAGATCGAAAAACGTGTGCGGGAGCGTAAACAAGCTGCCGCGGAAATTGGTGAGATTACCTTTCTTCATGAAAACCAAACAGCTGATTTGTTTCCTCTGCTGGCTGAACGGTACCATTCTGTTCATATAAGCGGAGCCGCCCGCGTGGATGGAGAAGTGCTGCGAGATACATTGTTGAGATCTGCTCAAAGAAACGGTGCAGTCATTTTAAAAGGTGATGCTGCGCTTCGACATCATTCGAATCGTGTCACAGGCGTAACTGTCGGTAATGAAATCTATTCTTCTGACGAGGTTATTGTTTGTGCCGGTGTTTGGGCAGACCAATTGTTAGCGCCTTTGGGAATTCACTTCAAAGTAAGTGTGCAAAAAGCGCAAATTGTGTATGTGCAGGTGCCGAATGTAAATCATATCGACAGCTGGCCTGCAGTGATGCCGCCTTCCAAAGAATATCTTTTAGCTTATCATGACAATAGAATAGCCATCGGTGCGACACGTGAAGATGAGATAGGCGGACGTGATGTGCGGGTAACGGCCGGCGGGCTGCAGGAACTTCTGAGCAAAGGATTAGAAATGGCTCCCGGCTTAGCGAACAGCACCTTTCAAGAGGCAAGAGTCGGCTTACGCCCCTTTACACCAGGCGATGTGCCGGTGATCGGATCTCTTCCCGGCTGGAATGGGATCATAGTGGCAAACGGTCTTGGTTCGTCTGGTTTAACAATGGGCCCCTATATGGGGGAGCAGTTGGCGAAGCTGGCTCTCAAAATGGATTTGGATATCAATTTAGATGATTATGATATAAAAAAAGCAGCAGGAGTCCGGTGATCGCCTGCTGCTTTTTTGTGATGTTTATATTTTTGATAATGATAGCTGATCCTCTGGCAGTGCTTTAAGAGAGCCGTCATTATTTAATACAGAACGCCATGTATAACGCGGTTCATAGCCAAGGACCTTTTTGGCTTTATCGATTGCCATCAGCGTTTCATATCCCTTTATATCTCTCTTTAAAGATACATCGGGGAAAAATCGTTTTACTAAGTCTTCACTCGGCTCTTTCATGATAGTATCGGGTGCAGTAATATGGAAGACGTCATTTCCGAGATTGTTTTTTTCGAGTGCTAGAAGGCAAGCATGTGCAGCATCCCTGACATCACAATACGCCCATGCATTTTTCTTTTGAATATCCTTTTGCTGCTCGTTCCAGTGCATGCCTGGGATTTTTTCGTACTCATCAGGCTCATATATATTCGCAAAGCGGAGAGTGACAATTTGTGTATTGATCAGCTTTGAATACATATCTGAGAGGATTTCGGTCAGCCGTTTTGCCATCGCATAAGATGACTTTACGATCGTTGGATGCTCCTCGTCTACGGGAAGGTAACTGAGCTCGTCCGGAACAAATGGATATCCCAGCACTGTTTCACTTGAAGCCCACACAAGCTTACGGATTTTAAAATCTTTACAGGCTTCCAGGATATTAAAATTAACAAGCATATTATTTTCAAATATCGCCTGTGATGTATTCCTGACATCTGTAGGGATATTCCCAAGGTGAATCACAGCGTCACAGCCCATAATTAGCTGACATACCTGACCGTAATCCCGTAAATCAGCTTGAATAAATTTTTTCGATGCGGATTCTTCTTTTAATACTCTGTCTGATGCTGTCACATCATGGCCGGCCTCTAATATTGTTCTTACAGCCCAGCGTCCGATTTTACCTGCTGCTCCAGTTACGACAACTTTCATGTTTTCGCTCCTTTTCGATAATAATGCAGAGATGTTCGTTTTTCTCGCAGTTGCACCTTTTTAGAGTTCCCGCGGATGACCGATTTATTAGCAGCAGTTTTCAGAAGAGAGGTATGATCATGTCAAAAACGAACCAGAATAAAAAAAGACACCCCACTAAAGGGTGTCTTTTCAAATTATGCTTCTTTCGACTCTCCAACTTCTATCAGCTCTTCTGCTGCGAGCTTTTTCACTTCAATATAAGCGACGTGGTGGCCGTCAATTTCATTAATAATAAATTCACAGCCTTCTTCGATAATTGAATCGTTCTTTTCAACATCGTATTTCTGAGTAAGGAACCAGCCGCCGATCGTATCGACTTCTTCATTCTCTAAATGAATGCCGAGCAGGTCGTTCACTTGGTCGATCAAGACTTTACCGTCCAGCATGTAATGGCCTTCGCCGATCTTGCGGATTTCGCTGATTTCATCAATATCAAACTCATCGCGGATTTCGCCAACGATTTCTTCAATAATGTCCTCTACCGTCACCAGTCCGGCAGTTCCGCCGTATTCATCTGACAGGATTGCCATGTGGACTCTTTCTTTTTGCATTTTGACAAGCAAATCATGGATCGGCGCAGATTCAATCACATGAATGATCGGATTCACGAATTGAGAGATGGTGGAATCAACAGAAACCTCGCCGCTGATGCAGGCGGTCAGCACTTCTTTAATATTAATAACCCCGATAATATTATCTTTATCGCCCTCTTCTACTGGGTAGCGGGTATATTTTTCAATTTGAATGATTTCCATCATTTCAGAAATCTTAATGTCGTGCGGAAGGCTGACAATCTCGGTCCGCGGGATCATAATTTCTTTCGCGAGCCTGTCGTCAAATTCAAAGATTTTATTCACATATTTAAACTCTGACTGGTTAATTTCACCGCTTTTATAGCTTTCCGACAGAATGATTCTTAGCTCTTCTTCAGAGTGAGCCAATTCGTTTTCTGATACGGTCTCCAGGCCAAAAGCTTTTGTCAATAACCGTGCGGAATTGTTCAAAAGCCAGATGAACGGGAACATGATGCGGTAAAACCAAATCAGCGGTTTCGCAAACAGCATAGACACTGCTTCCGCCTTTTGGATGGCAACTGTCTTAGGTGCAAGTTCTCCGACAACAACGTGCAGGAACGTGATAATGGCATACGCCAAAATAAACGATATGATATGTGAAAGGGAACTTGGTACGTCCAATTGTACGAAAAGCGGATGAACAAGCCTTTCAATCGTTGATTCCCCTAAAACCCCTAATCCAATGGAAGTCAATGTAATTCCAAGCTGACACGCAGATAGATACTCATCAAGATGCGTGGTCACTCTTTTTGCGGCAATTGCTGCTTTATTTCCTTCCGCGATCAGCTGATCAATCCGTGAGCCTCTGATTCTGATAATGGCAAACTCAGATGCTACGAAAAACGCCGTCAGGGCGATTAAAACAGCGACTAAAATCAAATTCACTATGTCCAATTAGAACCTTCACTCTACAATGAGAATGAAGGTAACACCTCCTGTTAGTAAAATGGTTTTAACTTAACAGCAGCATAAATGATTGGAACACGGCGAGCTTTTCGGGTGTAAGTTTGCTTTTTAGCTTGTCACGCTCCTCAGGCTCCAGCCGTTCAAACCGATGCAAGATTCCGGAGATGTTTTGATTCATATAATCAATTTCAGATGCCAGATTTCCAATTTCATCATGATCTATGGCTGAAGAGGGAAACTGGTTCTCCAGTCGATCTTTAATATCGGACAGGGCCAATCTCTGCTGCTTGTAATCTACAATAAATATGAGTCGTTTAAGTGCGTTTTCATCGTAGTAACGATAATTTGAACAGGATCTGGCCGGCGTCAGCAGACCAAGATTCGTATAATAATCAACTGTTCGTTTCGTTACTCCGGCAAGTGCCGCTAGTTCACTGATACGATAAGTCTCAGCCCCATCTAAATCCCTCCCAACCATCACGTTATAGTTATGAGAATAGTTTAATATATGAAGGGTGCCTTACACAAGTTTATTGTTTTTTTGAGATGCCGGATATGGAAATTGTGGCATCCGAATTCTGATTGAAGTAACATAGATAGATAGAATGTTCAATTTATATGTGCAGAAGGGACAGATGAGATTGGCTGGTTTATCGCGGGAAATTGAAGAGAACCTTAATAAAGGATCGTGGATTCGAAAGCTGTTCGATGAAGGAGCGAGACTGAAGAAAGCGTTCGGGAATGACCAGGTGTTTGATTTTTCAATCGGCAACCCGGTAGTTGAACCGCCTGAAGCCTTTACGAGAGCATTAATAGAAGAAGCTGAAAAAGGAAACCACGGATACATACAAAATCAGGGCCTTCCTGAAGCTAGAGAAAAAGTCGCGCAATTTCTGGCAGGCCGCTTTGCTGCCGAGTTTTCAGCTGAGCGCGTTGTCATGACAGTAGGTGCGGGCGGCGCATTGAATGTGGCGTTAAAAAGTATATTAAATCCGGGAGAAGAGGTCATGATTCTCGCTCCTTATTTTGCAGAATATAAATTGTATATTGAGAACTATGGCGGGAAGGCTGTCAGCTGCCCGCTGACAGCCCGGTTCGAGATTGACATTGAAGCGGTCAGGCAGGCGATCACCCCGCAGACGAAGGGTCTCATTCTGAATACACCGCATAACCCGACGGGAACCGTACTCAGCCAGAAAAATATAGATGATCTAGGCGCTCTGTTAAAAGAGATCGAAGAGACAAACGGCCAAACCATCTATGTGCTGTTTGATGAACCGTACAGTCAGCTGATTTATGATGAAGAACTGGCAAATCCGTTTCAATCGTATCACCGTGTCATTTTGGCGAGCTCATTCAGTAAAGACCTCGGCATAGCAGGGGAGCGGCTCGGTTATATCGGCTTAGACAGCAGCATGCCGGATGCTGACCTTTTGATAAACGCTTTTGTGTACTGCAATCGAACGCTTGGATTTGTAAATGCGCCTGTCATGATGCAGCGGGCTGTGGCGAGAATGGATGATTTAAGAATAGACGCAAGCGCTTATAAAGAGCGCAGGGATCTCATGGTTGATATTTTAAAGGAAGCCGGTTTTGAATTTGAAATGCCAAAAGGCGGTTTCTTCGTTTTTCCGAAGTCGCCAATTGAAGATGAAGTCGCATTTTGTGTGCATGCAGCGCAAAAGTATAAATTGTTAATTGTACCGAGCAGCGGTTTTGGGATGAAAGGGCACTTCCGTTTATCCTTCAGTGTGCCGCTGGAGCAGATCAAAAAATCACGCGACATCTTTATTGCCTTATATAAAGATTTTTCATAGGCCATCTCAGACAAAAAGATAACAGCTATTTGAGGCTGTTATCTTTTTTATTTGTCGTATGCCCCAAGCTTTGTCCTGTTTTTCAATTCCTGATTTTATCTCTCCCTTAGATAAACCGCCAAATTCAATCATAACAGCAGAGCCCGCCAAATGAAGGAAAAACCATTTATAACGCATACTGGATAAGCCAATTACTGGCCCTTGCCTGCGCTGCGTGACAGACGCATCTTTTAAGCATTCAAATGATCTAACGGTCACCAATTGTTCCGTCTTAAACGAGCTTCATCCTATGCACGCCTTTGAATCAGTATACGAGCTTCAGCTTGAAAAACAGATCAATGTCTGATATTTCAGCGAACAGCGTCTTGCCAATAGCCTTTAGCATCTTTACAGGTGCAGAGTCAGAGATTGAAAGGCTATACACAGATATCGAGAACCTGCTGGCCGGATGAATCAATAGTTTGTCCCGTGATAAAAGTCTAAAAATTAAAAATCATTTTTGGAATGAGTTGTGTTACAATAAAATATACAATTTATAATCAAACTTTGACTTGGAGGTGGTATGATGGGGCCCTCTGCTTAGGCAACAATACACCGCGTACCTCAATGTTAAGGAAAAATGATTATATCAGGAGGTGACTCCTTATCCTTTAATGAGGGGATAAGGTTAAATGGACGATATTGACAGTCTGATTTTAATTGGTGTGCTCATTGCTTTAACTGCATTTTTCGTCGCAAGTGAGTTTGCGATTGTTAGAGTAAGGAGATCCAAAATTGATCAGCTTATAACAGAAGGAAACAAACGGGCGATACTCGCAAAGCGTGTCATTACAGATTTGGATGAATATTTATCTGCATCCCAGCTGGGCATTACAGTGACATCGATTGGACTCGGCGTGCTGGGGGAGCCGGCATTTGAACGGCTGCTGCACCCATTGTTTGAACCGCTCGGCCTGCCGGAATCGGTTTCTCATGCAGTCTCTTTTGCGGTCGCGTACGGCTTGATTACATTTCTGCATGTTGTTGTAGGTGAACTGGCCCCGAAAACGGTCGCGATTCAAAAGGCTGAACAGCTAACCTTGCTGATAGCGGGTCCGCTGCGACTATTCTATTTGCTCCTGTTTCCGTTTATTTGGATCCTGAATGGATCGGCGCGGCTTTTATGCGGCATGTTTGGTTTAAAGCCGGCGTCAGAACATGAGGGTTCTCATTCTGAAGAAGAACTCAGAATGCTGTTGTCTGAGAGTTTAAAAAACGGAGAGATTAATCCGTCTGAATATAAATATGTGAATAAGATTTTTGAATTTGATAACCGCATTGCCAAAGAAATTATGATACCGCGGAAGGAAATGGCCGCTGTATCAACAGATATGACAATGGCCGAGATGCTGGAGGTTATGCTGAAAGAAAAATACACCCGCTGGCCTGTCACGGATGGGGACAAAGACAGTGTAATCGGCTTGGTCAATACGAAGCATTTGTTTTCTGATTTGCTGTTTATGACAGAAGAGGAAAGAATGAAAATGACGATCCATCCGTATGTGCGGCCAGTGATCGAAGTCATTGAAACAATTCCGGTTCATGATCTGCTGATTAAAATGCAGCGTGAACGCATTCATATGGCGATTTTGTCGGATGAATACGGCGGAACCTCAGGACTTGTCACGACAGAGGACATTCTTGAAGAAATTGTGGGCGAGATCAGAGATGAATTTGATGAAGACGAACAGCCGCTGATCCAAAATCTTGGCGACCGCCATTATATTATGGATGGAAAGGTTCGCATGGATCAGGTGAACAGCCTTCTTGGCGCATCGATTCAAGAAGACGTGGACACTATCGGCGGGCTGATATTGAAAGAAAACATTGATATTGAGGCTGGTGAATCCATTCGCATCGGATCATATACAATAAAGGTGCTGAAGATGGATGGCCGTCTGATTAAGCAAATAGATATAAAAGAAGAAATCAGCAAGACAACCGGAGTTACGGCCCACCATACGCTGCCGATGCCCGAGCCGGTCATGCTGAACAGTGCAACCTTGAGCGAGAAATAAGCTCAAGGTTTTTTTATGTCAGCAGCGTCCAGCCGCACCAAAACGCCAAGAGGGACCCGCAAAGCGTTAAGCCGATGTATAGGATGCTTTCCTTTACACGCTTCGCCAGCAAGAGCTGAACACTTTCAACGCTGAAAGTGGAAAAAGTGGTAAAGGCGCCAAAAAAGCCGGTGCCGATGATGAGTGCTGCAGATGAATTTGTCACGTGAAGCCCTGTAAAAAGACCAAGACCGAGGGCACCCAGTATATTAACGGTCAAAATACCGACTGGAAAACGAAGGCTTTCGGTTTTAGATGTTATGACATTGCCGAGCCAAAAACGCAGCACAGCACCGAGTCCTCCCGCTGCGAAAATACCAGCTAGTGTCATCATTGCTTCCGCCCCCTTCCTATTTGAGATCGGGCTATTTGCCGTCCTGCCAAAACGCCAAAGAGGGCAAGTACGATTCCGGATATGAATGAGGACACCATATACAAAACAGCTAATGACGAATGGGATTGCAACAGCATGACCGTTTCTTTAGAAAATGTTGACATGGTTGTAAAGCCTCCGCAAAAACCGGTGCCTAAAAAAGCCGATAGCAAAGGCCGTTTCGCCCTAATCATAAAAAAACCGGTCAGAACGCCTAGTAGAAGGCTGCCTGCCGCGTTCTCCAGCCAAGTTGCAGCCGGAAATATGTCATTGTTTATGCCGATGTTCAATCCGTATCGGAGACAAGCGCCAAGGGCGCCTCCGATAAAAACTGCACTATATCTATTCATGTTTTCCATCCTTTAATACGTAGTCCGGGTAGTCTGTGACAATACCGTCCACGCCCATGGCCTGCAATTTGGCTGCTGTTTTCTGATGCCTTGCTGTCCATGCAAACACTTTTAATCCGTTTTTATGGGCGGAAGCGATCATGAGACGATTGAGACGTGTGTATTTGATGTTGACATAATTTGCGAAAGATTTGCAGGCTTTCAGCTGATTTCTGGACAGCATGCCAAAATTCGGCCTTGTAATAACGGCTGTCGGAATCGATGGATAAAGTTCGCGGAACCTTTGGATGGAGCGGAACCCAAAGGATTGAACAATATTGTTAATAGAAAAAGAAAATTGTCCTAACAGCTGTCCCACTTCTTCTTCAATCCCGATTTGCGAAGGATGGCCTTTTAGTTCAATTAAAAGTCCGATTTTTTTATGGTAGCGCTTGAGCACGTCCTCCAGAGTCGGGATTTTTTCTCCTTGAAAAGCGGGGCCGTACCAGCTTCCTGCATCGAGTGCCTGCAGCTCCTTCAGCGTAAAATCCTTAACAAAGCCTGAACCGTTTGTTGTCCGGTCCACTCTGTCATCGTGTATAACGACAATCTGCCTATCTTTTGTTAGCTGGACATCCAGCTCAATCATATCTGCATTCATTTCTGCCGCGAGATCAAATGCAGCAATTGTATTTTCGGGAGCGTAGCCGGATGCTCCGCGGTGGGCAATGGTGTACAAGCTTGTCAGCTCCTCATATGGGCATTTCTGTTATTGTATCAAATCCATATATGCACCGCGATACCAACTTGTGAATTTTTTTCTGTCATATTTGAATAGTCCAAGCTGAAAACAACGTATAACTGAAACAAGAACACTCACCGTATCCGAGCATATTTCGGCAGAAAAATAGTGCTTTCGACATGTTCACAAAATATTCTGTTATTTTATAATAGCAAAAAAGGAGGCGAGATCATGGGAAAAGGGAGAATCAGAGTGGAGGAAAGAATTAAAGCCGAAACGGATGTTGAAATGCAAAAAGCAACTCTCCTTGATCAGACACAAACGAAAAAAAGTAAGTGACTGTCCCTATTGAATCTGGCTGAATGGTTAAAATGAGAAATTGCCCCGGCGCTCCGCCGGGGTTTTGTGTTTTATAAAGACATTTAGAGAAGCATTCTGCCGAATGTTTTAGTATAATAAACATTCGATTGGGATAGAGGGGAGAACTGCCATGCTAGATCATCTGCAGCAATATTTCACGCTAGATAAAATCATACAAACCGGCATCAGTTTGGCAATTTTGCTGTTGTTTCTTATACTAAGAAAACTGTTTACAAGATATTTCTTTAATTTGCTTTTTAATATAACAAACAAACCGAAAACCGAAATTTTTAAACAGGTGGTTGTGGCATTCGATAAGCCTGCCAGATGGTTTTTTGTTGCCTTAGGGCTGTTTTTAGCGATTCGCTATTCACCGTTTTTAGATGCACAGATGCCGCTGATCAGCAAAATATACCGCTCGCTGATTGTGGCGCTGTTGTGCTGGGGGCTTTGTAATTTGACCGCTACATCATCTTTTATTTTTCATAAAGTGAATCAGCGCTTCGAACTGGATATGGATGATATTCTGGCGCCGTTTTTGTCTAAGCTGCTCCGTTTTGTCATTATAGCGCTCAGTGTGAGCGTGATCGCACAAGAATTCAATTATGACGTCAATGGGTTTGTGGCGGGCCTTGGGCTTGGCGGATTGGCTTTTGCGCTAGCAGCGAAAGACACGATCAGCAACTTCTTTGGCGGAATCATCATTATCACTGAAAAGCCGTTTACGATCGGTGATTGGGTGGAAACGGCGACAGTAACCGGATCAGTGGAGGATATTACCTTCAGAAGCACAAGATTCAGAACAGCGCAGGGTGCGCTTGTAACGGTGCCGAATTCCACGCTGTCGATGGAAGCCATCACGAACTGGACGAGAATGACCAAGCGTCAGATTACATTTTCCATTCATGTATCCTACGCAACGCCGATTGAGAATTTGGAACGCTGCATTCGTTCACTCAGAAAGATGCTGCTTGAACATGAAGGCGTCGATAATGATACAATCATGGTCAATTTCGATACGTTTGCTGACAGCTATTACAATTTATTTTTCAACTTCTATACAAAAACAACGGTTTGGGCAGAGAACCTTCATGTCAGAGAGGATATCAACTACAAAATTATTGAAATCCTCGGAGCTGAAGGGGTTGAATTTGCTTATCCCGGACAAATGGTGTATGTCAACCAGAAGCACCAGCACGATCCGTTTCAAGTAAATCTCAATAAAGGGGAAAAGGAACGGGCTTAAAAAAGAAAGACTTCGTCTGTAAAGAGGCGGAGTCTTTTTCATGGTAAAATAAGAGAAAAATGACTGTAAGGCGGTGTTGAATTGGAAGCATTCAGAAACATGCTGAATGAAGCGCAGCGAATTGTCGTGCTGACCGGAGCGGGAATGAGCACAGAATCAGGCATACCCGATTTTCGCTCAGCCGGCGGCATCTGGACTGAGGATGCCTCAAGGATGGAGGCGATGAGCCTTGATTATTTTTTAAGCTATCCGCGTCTGTTTTGGCCTAAGTTCAAAGAATTGTTTCAAATGAAAATGAGCGGGAGCTATGAACCGAATGAAGGGCATTTGCTTTTGGCAGAACTGGAGAAACAAGGGAAGCAGGTGGATATATTCACACAAAACATTGACGGCCTTCATAGAAAAGCCGGAAGCAGACATGTATACGAGTTGCATGGCTCTATCCAAACAGCGAGCTGTCTCTCATGCGGCGCCCGATATGATCTCCCTCATTTGCTGAAGCATGATGTGCCGGAGTGTACAGCGGTCGGAAATGACGGTGAGGTGTGCGGAACGGTATTAAAAACCGATGTCGTTCTGTTTGGTGATGCCGTTTTGCATTTTGACACGCTTTATGAAAAGCTGGATAAAGCCGACCTATTATTGGTGATCGGCACGTCTCTTGAGGTTGCTCCCGCCAGATTTGTGCCTGAGGATGCAAGCCGGATTCCAGGCATAAAAAAAGCCATTATTAACCTGGAGCCGACGTACTGCGACAGTTTGTTTGATTTCGTCATCCATCAAAAAATCGGAGAGTTTGCCCGGCGCTTGGGCATAAAAAAGTGAGGCCGCAGATAAGCGCCTCACTTTTTATTCATGAACCGGAACCATTGTATCCTTTAACACACCGAAGGAATAGCCCTTTTCTTTCAGTTTATGGATTAGCACCGGCAGTGCGTTTACTGTAGCAGGAAGATCGTGCATGAGAATCACATACGGCCGATTTGAGTGGCTGTGTTCCATATTGTCAAGCTGCTGCAGTACTTCTGCTACGTATTTTGAGTTGCGGTATTTCCAGTCCATGCTGTCAATCGTCCAATCCCAGTACACAAAACCGTCTTTTTCTAGATTGAGAATTTGTGAATCTGTAAGAGACGGCTTGCTGCCGTAGGGCGTTCTGACGAGATCAGTGCGATAGCCTGTAATGCTTTCCAGCGTGTCACGCGCCTGCTGCATTTCTTTTAGCGGTGATGTCGGCGTTTGATAAAACAATTTGTTATTATGCGTGACCCCGTGTAAACCGAGTGCATGCCCTTCATTTCCGGCCCTTTTAACCGCGTGTTTGAATTCGTTCATTCGCGGTGACAGCATAAAAAATGTCGCCTTTACATCGGCGCTTTTCAGTACGTCCAGCAAGCGGTTTGTAGAGGCTGACGGGCCATCATCGAAGGTTAAATAAACCGTTTTGTCTCCCATATTCTGCTCGGTCTGCAAATGTTTTATCAGCAGGCCTGGGGAGTCGTCTTTCAGCTTCAGGCTTTCCTTCTCATCACGAAGCTGGCTGTTTGTTGTGACAGTGATCTCCTTTGCTTTCGAGGAGCTGTTGGAATAACCTAAAATCACCATAAGCAAAAGCAGCACACATAAAACTGCTAAACTTGCAAATTTAAAAGCAAGCGAAACTGCAGAAGGAGAAGCGTCTCCTCTCGTTTGTCGCATATCAATCTCTCCAGTGGCATAAAATCTCTACATACCGCTGTATTGGCAGCTCTGAAGGTGCCATTGTTTACAACCTATGTATTACGAGTCAAGTATACAGGAATAAAACTGGAAAGAACATAGAAAAAATGTCGAAATGTCAGATTTTAAGGAAAAAATAATCTCCTTCCCAGCTATTGAGTTCTTGATCTTTCTGTTTTTCAGCTGGTTTGATATGGTAGAATGAGTGACAATGACAGCTTGATTAGGCATCAGGATAAATACGAAAAAGGGAGGGCTTATATGAAGATTTTAGTCAATGGCCAACTGGTGGAGCGAAACGAGGCATCCGTTGATGTGGAAGATCGCGGTTATCAGTTTGGAGACGGAATCTATGAGGTTATCAGGGTGTATAAAGGGGTATTATTCGGCTTGCGCGAGCATGCGGAGCGTTTATTCAGAAGCGCGGCTGAGATCGGAATTTCACTGCCGTTCAGTTTAGAAGATTTAGAGTGGGACCTGCAAAAGCTTGTGCAGGAAAATGCGGTCAGCGACGGAGCGGTTTACATTCAAACCACAAGAGGGGTTGCTCCGCGAAAACACCAATATGAAGCGGGCCTTGAGCCGCAGACGACGGCCTATACATTTTCTGTTAAAAAGCCGGAACAGGAGCAGACATACGGCGTTTCAGCCATCACGGATGAGGATCTTCGCTGGCTGAGATGCGATATTAAAAGTCTGAATTTACTGTATAATGTGATGGCAAAGCAGAAAGCCTACGAAGCGGGAGCATTTGAAGGCATTTTAATAAGAGACGGAATTGTTACAGAAGGTACATCTTCTAATGTTTATGCCGTTTTAAACGGTACGGTGCGGACGCATCCGGCTAACCGAATGATTCTCAATGGGATTACACGAATGAAGATTTTGGATCTCATCGTAAAGAACGGCATAGAGCTTGATGAAAAGCCCGTTACTGAAGAAGAGCTGAGACAGGCGGAGGAAATCTTTATTTCTTCAACGACGGCAGAGATTATTCCGGTTGTGACGCTTGATGGAAAATCAGTCGGAAGCGGAGTGCCCGGACCGGTGACAAAACAGCTGCAGGCGGCTTTTCAAGAAAGCATTCAGCAGGCAGCCCGCGTATCATTTTAATGTTAAAAAAGAGCCCGCTTTGCAAGCGGCGCTCTTTTTATTTTTTTACAAATCCAACTAAAATCGAGATGATCGGCGATATATAGAGGAAGAACGTAAATGGGATATAGTCAATGACGGGAACACCAAGCGCGGTTGCCATAAAAGCCCCGCTGACGCCCCAAGGGATTAATGGATTAATCAATGTTCCGCCGTCCTCTAATGATCTTGATAAAAACTTCCGCTGAATGTTTTGTTTGTCATATAAGGATTTATATGACTGTCCCGGTATTAATATAGATAAATACTGTTCGCCTGTTGCAAGATTGACACCGATACTGGAGCAGACAGTTGCTGCAATGAGACTGCCCTTTGAACGGATTCCTTTCATCACACCCTCCAATAGTGCGGAGATCAGGCCGATTTTCTCCATTAAACCGCCGAGTGCAAAAGCGATCATAATAAGAGAAACTGAGCCCATCATGGATTGCAGTCCGCCTCTGTTGATGATTTTAGCGGCAGCCTCATTGTCAGTTTCGAACATGGTGCCATTTTGCAGGGCTGACATAAAAGCCTGAATGCTGCTGTCGGGAACAAAGATGGCTGTCAAAATTCCCGAGGAAATAATACCGGCAGTCAGAACGGGAATAACGGACACGCGCTTAATCGCCAGCAAAACAACTAAGAGCGGAGAAAGAAGCGCCCACGGTGTGACGTTTGCTGCATCTTTTATTCCGGCAATAACATGTGCAATATCATCTGTTGAAGCAGCGTCTGCTGAGACTGATAAACCAAGAAAGTAAAAAAGGACAACGGTGATCAGCAAGGCGGGAATGGTTGTGCCCATCATGTGGCGAATGTGTTCAAAGATAGATATTTCGCCTATACCCGCAGCAAAATTTGTTGTATCCGACATCGGTGACATTTTATCACCAAAGCAGGCTCCGCAAATGACTGCCCCCGCCGTCCATTCGAGCGGAACGCCTGCCGCGCTCGCCACGCCGATCAGTGCCACGCCAATTGTGCTTACAGTTGTCAGGCTTGAGCCGACAAGCGTGCTGATGATCATGCAGGAAAACAAAGCAGTCAACAGAAGATGGCTCGGTTCAATAAAGGACAAAGCATAAACTGTAACGGACGGTATGGCGCCGCTGTACATCCAAGCGCCGATTAAGATACCGATCAGTGCCAGAACAATGATCGGCTGTACACCGTTTTTAATCCCGTTTACAATTCCTTTTTCAAGGCTGTTCCAGGAAAAACCGTACCATAAACCGGCTGCTGAAAGCAGGACAACACATAGGAACAGCGGGATATGCGGTTCTGTATGAAGAAAAAATAAGCAGGAGATAATGACTCCTAACATTAATATAAATAAACCGACGGCTAACGGAAACGTCAGCTTTTTTTGAGAATCCAAAACAACACCCCATCATTTTCTTTAATGCTTTTGTGCTTTTGGGCACGAAAGCATTATATCAGAAAAAAACGAAAATCCGTGTTTTTTCACAATTATGAATATAAAAAAGCGAGCACGTGGCGTGCTCACTTTACGATCAGAACCGGTATATCTGATTTCGCCGAAAGCTTTTCACTTACACTTCCAAACAAAAGTTTCTTCAGTCTGTTTTGGTCTCTGCTTCCGGTTACAATCAGATCGGCTGAAACCCGGTTGGCATGCTCGATAATTGATTCAGCCGGGTCACCTTCCAATATATCGATATCTCCCTCTGTCTGCTGATCATTCAGCATCATTCTGGCTTCGGCGATGACTTCTTCCGTACGGTCTTCATAAATCATTGGCTCCGGTGGCGCAACATCTGATATCAGCGGGTCAGGAACACTTGTCATGCCTCCGCCAATATAGCTTGCCCCTGCTGCGGGCCTCGACGGGTAGTTGATGGTCTGGTTGTCTTTCATATCATGTGAATGGGCGACTGTAATGGCTGCATTTACCGTTTTCGCAAGATCAATGGCTGTCTGAAGCGCTTTCTTACTGTTTTCACTTCCGTCAAACGCAACAATAATACGGTCAGTATGAAACATCATTCTCACCCTTTCAAAAAAACGTCGTACAATACAATACCCGACATCATATCTATTTAATCTTTTCTCTGTTCAAGTAATGATTGACAAAAAAAGGTTTTGTTTATATTATGAAAAAAGAGTGAAAAATCAGAATGAATGGAGGGTTTGCTATGCCAAGGAATGATATGTCTTACAGAACAGTTTCATATTGGCGCGGCAAACCCTTATTCTGTTTTTTTGAATTGGGTTAATCCGCGCGCCGAAAAGCGCTCTGTACATCATAATCGATAACAAAAGGCATGGAGCTGACGCTTCATGCCTTTTTTATATACAAAATCTTAAGAAAGACAGGTGTATCGGATGTGAAGACAAATACAGAGGCAAGGATTGGTTATGACAACCTGAACGAAAAGAGCTGCAAGGAAAAAATAGAAGGCGGCTGACGAGATAAAGGAGATGGGGATGGATGTTTTCAGTATTGAAAAAGCTGGGCTGGTTTTTTAAAGCCTACTGGCTGCGCTATACCATTGCGATTGTGCTTTTATTATGTGTAAATGTACTTGAGATGTTTCCGCCTAAACTGTTGGGGAACGCCATCGATGATATGAAATCGGGGGAGTTTACCTCAGGCGGGCTGCTGTTTTATGTCAGCGTATTTTTAGGTTTGACGGCGGTGGTGTATATCATGTCTTATTTTTGGATGCACCAGCTGTTCGGCGGAGCGAATGTGATGGAAAAAATTCTCCGCTCAAAGCTGATGGGCCATTTGCTGAAAATGGCGCCGCCGTTTTATGAAAAATACAGAACAGGAGATTTAATGGCGCGGGGGACAAATGATCTCCAGGCTGTCAGTTTAACGACGGGTTTTGGCATTTTGACATTAGTCGATTCCACAATGTTTATGATGACGATCTTTTTGACGATGGGGTTTTTGATCAGCTGGAAGCTGACGCTTGCAGCCATAATACCTCTTCCCATTATGGCTGTTGCGATCAGCATATACGGAAGTAAAATTCATGAAAGGTTTACAGAGGCACAACATTCTTTCGGAGCGCTGAATGACAGGGTGCTCGAATCGGTCTCGGGTGTGAGAGTGATTCGCGCTTATGTGCAGGAAACGAATGATGAACGCCGTTTTAATGAAATGACGGCCGATGTGTACCGGAAGAATATGAAGGTAGCCTTTATCGATTCTCTGTTTGAGCCGACTGTTAAGCTGCTTGTCGGCGCCAGCTATCTGATTGGGCTGGGGTATGGAGCGTTTCTTGTTTTCCGTAATGAGCTGACGCTTGGCGAGCTTGTTTCCTTTAATGTCTATTTGGGCATGATGATTTGGCCGATGTTTGCGATCGGTGAATTAATTAATGTGATGCAGCGCGGCAACGCGTCCTTAGATCGGGTAAATGAAACCCTTTCTTATGAACCGGACGTGACAGATCCGAAGCGGCCGTCTGATTTAAAAGAGCCTGGAGATATCGTTTTCAGCCATGTCAGCTTTACATACCCAAGCTCAACAAATGTGAATATTCAAGATATTTCTTTTGCCGTGCGAAAAGGGCAGACTGTCGGGATTGCCGGTAAAACAGGGAGCGGTAAAACGACGATCATTAAGCAGCTTTTGCGCCAGTATCCAGCCGGTGAAGGGAGTATCACATGTTCAGGTGTGCCGATTGAGCAGATTCCTCTTGACCGGCTCCGCGGATGGATTGGATATGTGCCGCAGGATCATTTACTGTTTTCCCGGTCTGTAAAAGAAAACATCTTGTACGGAAAGCTTGACGCAAGTGATGCTGAGGTAAAGAAGGCTGTTTCAGAAGCTCATTTTGAAAAAGACTTGCAAATGCTTCCGGCCGGTCTGGAGACAATGGTGGGTGAAAAAGGCGTCGCACTCTCTGGAGGGCAAAAACAAAGAATTTCAATCGCGAGGGCGCTGATGGCGAATCCGGAGATTTTAATCCTGGATGATTCTCTTTCCGCTGTAGATGCAAAAACGGAGGCGGCTATTATCAGCAATATCAGGAAAAACCGCCAAGAGAAAACGACATTTATTCTGACGCATCGTTTATCAGCTGTGGAGCATGCCGATCTCATCCTTGTGATGGACGGCGGCGTGATTTCTGAGAGAGGCACACATCAAGAGCTGATGGCCAATAACGGATGGTATCGGGAACAATACGAAAGGCAGCAGCTGTTCACTGCAGAAGAAGGGGGAGCAGGGGCATGAACACGGGAAAAACATTATGGAGATACGCACTCCTATATAAAAAATTGCTGATCACTGCCGTCCTGTTACTTGCGATTGCAGTCGGGGCAGAGCTGACCGGACCGTTTATCGGCAAAAAAATGATTGACGACCACATCCTCGGCATTGAAAAAACATGGTATGAGGTCTCGGAAAAAGATAAAAATGCAGTTGAATTTGACGGCACCTCCTATGTCAGGGAGGACCGGATGCAGGGAGCGGCTGCTAAAGAGAAAGAAGCGCATATTTATCAAGTGGGAATAGCGTTTTATTTCGTTGATCAGGCTGTCAGCTTTGACGGGAACAGAACGGTTTCTGACGGAAAGCTGACGATCACTAATGGGAATGAAAGCCGGACGTATCCTGCTGAAAAGCTGACAAAGCAGGAGATTTTTCAGTTCTATAAGCCGGAAATGAAGGGGATGACGTTTCTTGTTTTTCTGTATGCCGGTTTGCTTGTCTTCTCGGTATTTTTCCAATATGGGCAGCATTATTTATTGCAGATGAGTGCCAACCGCATTATTCAAAAGATGAGACAGGATGTGTTTTCCCGCATTCAGAGACTGCCGATCCGCTATTTTGATAATCTTCCCGCGGGCAAAGTAGTCGCAAGAATTACAAATGATACCGAGGCAATCAGAGATTTATATGTGACAGTGCTGTCGACGTTTGTGACAAGCGGCATATATATGATCGGGATATTTACGGCGTTGTTCCTGCTGGATGTAAAGCTCGCGTTTTTATGCTTGGCGATTGTGCCAATCATCTGGCTGTGGTCGATTATCTACCGGAAATACGCTTCCTATTACAATCATCAAATCCGTTCGATCAATAGTGACATTAATGCAAAAATGAATGAGTCTATTCAAGGCATGCCGATCATCCAAGCTTTTCGCCATCAAAAAGAAACAATGAGAGAGTTTGAGGAATTAAATGAATCTCATTATTACTATCAGAACAGGATGCTGAATTTAAACTCCTTAATGTCACACAATCTTGTGAATGTGATCCGCAACCTTGCGTTTGTCTGTCTGATCTGGCATTTTGGCGGCGCAAGTCTAAACGCGGCAGGAATTGTTTCCATCGGTGTGCTGTACGCGTTTGTGGATTACTTAAACCGCTTATTCCAGCCGATTACAGGTATCGTCAATCAGTTTTCTAAGCTGGAACTGGCGCGGGTGTCCGCCGGGCGTGTTTTTGAACTGCTTGAAGAAAAGGAAACGGAAGAAACGGGTGAACCGGCGAAGGAGCGCGCGCTGGGGCGGGTTGAATTTAGAGACGTATCATTTGCTTATCAAGAAGGACAAAATGTTTTGAAACACATTTCCTTTACAGCACAAAAAGGCGAAACTGTAGCGCTTGTCGGCCATACCGGATCAGGCAAGAGCTCGATTTTGAATATTCTCTTCCGCTTTTATGATGCGCAAAAAGGGGATGTGCTCATCGATGGGAGAAGCATTTACAGCATGTCAAGGCAGGAACTTAGATCCCATATGGGGATTGTGCTGCAGGACCCGTACTTATTTTCAGGAACAATCGGTTCTAACGTCAGTCTGGAGGATGAAAGAATTTCAGAAGAAGACATCATAGAAGCACTGCGGCAAGTTGGGGCTGAGTCGCTTCTTGAAAAGCTTCCGAAAGGCATCAGCGAACCTGTCATTGAAAAAGGCAGCACGCTATCCTCGGGAGAGCGGCAGCTCATTTCCTTTGCAAGAGCTCTGGCGTACGATCCCGCCATTTTGATTTTGGATGAAGCAACGGCGCATATTGATACGGAGACAGAGGCTTTGATCCAGAAGGCACTGGATGTAGTGAAACAAGGGCGCACGACATTTGTCATTGCACATCGGCTTTCAACCATCAGAAACGCGGATCAAATTTTAGTGCTTGAAAAAGGAGAAATTGTTGAGAAAGGGAATCATGAGGAACTAATGGCGTTAAAAGGGCAATATTATCAAATGTATGAGCTGCAAAAAGGACAGAGGCACTCCATTGCATAGTTTTCAAAAACCCAAGACATTCAATGTTTTGGGTTTTTGTACGCATTAATAAGCCAGTCCTACCCGGCAGCCGATATAGTCTCCTGTAAGAAGCTCGTGATACAGAAAAGCCGCAGTGTCGCCGACAGTGATCTTTTTGCCTTCCGCCGGCAAGACGTTGCGCTCTGCACGGTATTCACCTGCTGCTTCTCCGTCGGGGAGATATGTGGGGCAGATCATGGTCCAGTCTAAGGACGAATCTCTAAGCATTTCATATACCTTTGCATGCTCCTTGGCAGCGCGGGTCAGCTTTCGTTTTGATTCATTTGTTTCAAATCGGTATTTTCCTGGTTCAAATCGTGAATTAAGAATGCCCGCGGTGCCGATCGTTATGAGCCGTTTGATATGCTTTTCCTGCATAATGGCAAGAATATGTGTCATGGCAGCTGACAACGTATCGTCGCCATCTGTACCGAGACAGCTGATGACGATCTCAGCATCCTTCATAACTTCTTTCACATCTTCTCGGCAGCGGGCATTCCCGATAACGATCCGTTCTTTCGGCAGGCCAAGTTTATCATTCGATGATCTGATCAGAGCGTAAATATCCAGTTGTTCATTGGTGCCTGCCAATCTTAAAAAGGCTTGTCCGACACGGCCGGTTGCGCCAAATAAGGCAATTTTCATGAAAAAACCTCCTCGCCCCTCATTATAAAAGGATGTACTCAGTTTGAACAGCGCGGGAAAGAATACCTGTACAAAAAGACAGAACGATGGGAAACATATTCATTAATCATGGATATACTTACGAACTGCACCAGCTCCCAATTCACAATAGCGATGAATGGCACCTTGATTCCCTCCCTTTTCTCCTAGGATATGTGGTGTAGGAAAAAAGGGTGACAAATATAAAGAAGGCGCGGAAACCGCGCCTTCTGTCAGCCATTTATTGAATTGTTATTGTACGCGTCCGCCCATGTTCTGCTGAGCGAAAGATACTAAACGTTTTGTGATTTCTCCTCCGACAGAACCGTTAGCGCGGGAAGTCGTATCCGCTCCAAGGTTAACGCCGAATTCAGAAGCGATTTCAAGTTTCATTTGGTCGATAGCCTGAGCTGCGCCAGGTACTAGTAATTGATTTGAAGAGTTTTGGTTTGCCATGTGTAAAATCTCCTTTTTTATTTGATATGGTTGGGTTAACTGGAGTTGCACCAGTCTGTGGACCCGTCTCGGGTGTCACTGCCGTCTCGGCGTAACCCAATGCTTTGCCGGCTTGTTACTACGTATTATGTTAGATTTGACTGAAACTCATGCGGGGATTTTAGTGGTAAATCTTGAGAAGGCATAAAAAAAGCTTAGCCGCTCAGGCTAAGCTAATCGTAAATATGAAAAAGCATCAATTCATGTATCTCGTTTTTGAGTGCAGGCTCATCAGCACGGGCGGGAAACAAATCTCCCCATTCAATCTCGCCGCTTTTATGATAGATGCCCTCGTAATGCATGCCTTTATAGTAAAACGAAATTGTCCATCCGGGCAGTTTTTGTTTTTGAAACAAAGGTTTCCAGCTGAAATGAGAAATCATCAGGGGCCACGCTCCTTGAAATTGATATCAATTGACATGGATACGGACGAATTACATTCATTGTATCATTGTTGCAAAACATCATTGAAGGGGCTTTATGATGAACTTGTCCTTGCGTTGAATAAACTTCAAGCCCGCTTTTACATAAAGCGGGCAAATTAGGATGGCCACAGCGATTCATGGGAGGTAATGGCCATCTTCGAAAGATATGAAGCATATTCAAAGCTTCTTCGTTTTGTCAAAGAATCGACAGATTGCAGACTCGGATGAGAAAAAATACTGCGGCCCGGACGTGAATTCGCTTCAAACATCCATACCTTACCATTTTGGTCAATGCCAAAATCAAAACCGATCTCGCCGATGAACCCTTCGATATGGTCATGGAGCACTTGGCTGGCAGTCAATGCCGCCGCAGAAAGCTTTTTAATGACATGTATTCGTTCCGCCGGATCATCGTATACTTCGGCCAGCGTTTTCACTTTTCCGCCATTCGATAGGTGTGTTGTAATGCTGTTTTCTCCTGAAATTTTTACTGCGATGGCGGTCACAGTCCATTTCCCTTTACTGTTTTTATTCGTATGAACGCGGAAATCGGCTGGTTTTCCCTGAAATTCAATCAAATTTACCCCTTGCTGAACGAGAAAGACAGCGGGATCATGCTGTTTTTGAAATTCATCCAGAAATGCGGAAGCATCGGGATAGTCGATTGAAGAAAAAGATTTGGCATCATTTGTATGTTTCACAGTCAAACCGGATTTTGTTTTGGCGAGCTGATAAATCCCGGTGCCGAGTGCTCCGTCCGCCGGTTTTATATAAACCTTGCCGAATGAATCACTCAGCTCTTCAATCCGCTCAACAGTAGGATGAAGGATTGATTTCGGTAAGTAAGGAGCCGTTCTCGGGTCTTTTTCCAGCAATTGATGAACATCCCATTTGTTGAAAAATGTTTTATTGAACCATGGGATTTGATATTCATTGATCAGCCGGTTTTTTGTATTCTGCAAGACAATTGAGTTCTCGATTTTTCTATTCGGCAAACGGTCATACACGACGTTCGGCAGCGGGACAATGTGTTTCTCCCAGCCATTTTCCCTGTATAGAAGCGCTTCAATCGTCCCTTCCTGCCAATTGATTTGGTGCGCGCCGAACACGAAGCAATAGCTTCCTGTTTGTTCATGCAAAGTGAGCAGTTTAGAAAAAAAGAGAGAACGGTCCTTAAAAGGGCGCTCAAGTGATGCGGTAAACCCCGCGGTGAAGATGCCGATTAACGGACCAATGTGCACCGAATGATCATGAATGAGAATATCAGCCCGGCTGCGATGCGGTATCAGCAGTTCGTGAAACAGATTTTCAGAGAGGAGCACTGTCTGTTCGAGATTTCGTCTGAAAGTAACATGGCATCTGACAACCTTCGTTCCGAATGAGGCAGACAAAAGGCCGTCTTGCTTCATTGCGGAGGGCAGAAACAGAGTATTTTCACTGCTTTTGTCTATGCCGATCAAAAACCGTTTACGATTCACGCGGAAGGACTCCTTTCTGGTTTTGCAGCGAAAATAGATATTTGCACCGCTTAAGAGGACAAGTATATAGATGTTCTTTTTTCTCAGGAGAAACATGAAGTATTGATTTTCTGCCTGGTTTAGAATTGATATCCAGGATCCAGATCCTCCCGTCCTTCGCAAGGCATATATCCAGACCGAGTTCAAATAATGGCCCGTATCGCTCATCAAGATAATACGGAACCGATTGGGTAATCGAGAATACGTCATCCAGTAAGACTACCTGCTGTTTTTTCGGGATATTTTCAAACCATGTATCAAATGTAAGCGTATCCGATCCGCCTGATAAATTGGCCAGCAGCCCGTTTTTGTATCCGCGTCTCACTGCCTTTCCGACGGTATGCCATTCACCGTCCTCATTTTTTTGCATAAACAGCCGGATATCACAAGGGTATTGCTCCTTATCTTGGATATTTAAATAAGGCTGCATCAAATATTGGTGCTGAAGCACTTTTTTGCACCAAGTTTTAAATGAAGCTTGGTTGGAAAAGGATTTTGTCTGTTTATCCTTTCCGATATGGTAGGTGGCGGTTATGTTTTTCTTGCCAAGCTCCAGAAGTATCACGCCTCTGCCGCCAGCACCGAACGCTGGCTTTAAAATACAGGCTTTTTCTTTCAATAAATACGAATGGATTTGTTCAAATCGGCTCACTTTCATGGTTTCTGGAATGTAAGGATTGATCACAGAATGCTCCTGCAAATCTTGAAACACAGTCCATTTATCAGGAAGACCCCGCCCGATAAATTCGGTTTTCGGATATTTTTTGAGCCATTCAACGATCGGTTTTGCTTTTTGTGATTGTGAATCCTTCCCATAAAAGCAGCGGTCATAAATATAATCGGGAATCGCAAGTTCTGTTTCGTTCCAATTGCTGCTCGCTGGATGATAAACCAGCGCTTTGACACGCAGGGTGTCGGGCAAAATGTCAAACGGTGTAAAGCGGATCAAACGTATGCCGAATTCGGGCGCTCTTGTAGCCAATTCTGCGGAATAATCCTGCTCGTGCTGGCGGGTTAAGGACATAAAACCGAGTGTTATCATGGTGAGACTCCCCCTTTTATTAAAAAGCTGCCGGCGGGTGTCAGCAGCTTTACGCTTCAAAAAACATCAGGAACACAGCTGTCGGTAGTCTACTTTACAGATTACGATTCAGCATCTTGCCCTATTCCTGTTAAACAAGCTGATTTTATGGCCATATGTTTTGTCTCCTTGTTTGCTAAGTGATCACACCAACCTCTATAATACAAATAGGTCATTCTATTTATGAAAAAGTAAAAGCACAGATGGAGGCAGATGAGCAGGAATGGGTATTGCAGGAACCTTTATATTTATGATCGTGATCGGCGCAGTTATCGGCGCGGTGACCAATCATTTAGCAATTCAAATGCTATTTAGGCCGTATAAGGCATATTATTTGTTTGGAAAACGAGTCCCTTTTACTCCGGGATTGATTCCAAGAAGACGTGATGAGCTTGCGAAACAAATGGGGCTGATGGTGGTAAACCATTTATTAACGCCTGAGGGTATTAAAAAGCGGCTTGTTTCAGATTCAGCCAAAAAGCAGGCGCTTCAAGTCGGAGAACAGCTGATTCAAAACCTGTCGCTATCTGAAATGACAGTAAAAGAAGCGCTTGAAAAAGCCGGAGTAAAGCATCCGGGTGAAGCGGCAGACGCTTGGATCAGCCGCTGGACGGATGATAAATTGAATGAACTTTTCCGCCGGTATGAGCATCAAACGTTAAAGGAAGCACTGCCATTGGAAGTGCAGGAAAAGCTAGAAGAGAAGATACCGATGATTTCAGGCTATATTTTGGCGCGAAGCATTCATTATTTTGAAAGTGAAGAAGGAAAAATCCGTCTCGGCAATATGATTGATGATTTCTTAAAAGAACGCGGTATGCTTGGAAGCATGGTGCAAATGTTTCTCGGCAATTCAAGCCTTGCTGATCGCGTGCTGCCGGAGCTTCTGAAGTTTTTGCGGAATGAGGAAACGAATAAGCTGCTTTCTGATCTTCTGAAAAACGAATGGGGCAAGCTGAAGGAGTATACATTTAATGAAGCGGACGAAAAATGGAACGCAAAAGTACTAATCTTTAGCCTGAAACAAAGAGTGCTGCAAGCATTTTCAACTGCTCCGTTTTTTGAAAATACGATTGGCTCGCTTACAGCCCGCTATGAAAATGATCTGAACCATCGTATCCTGCCGGCGCTTTTAGACAAATTGCTTGAGGGGATTTCAACCAATCTTGAAAGTGTATTAAAACGAATGCGCCTTGAGGAAATTGTAAAGGAGCAGGTGGATCAGTTCCCGGTACAGCGTCTTGAAGAAATGGTGCTGTCGATTTCGAAAAAAGAATTTAAAATGATAACCTATTTGGGCGGCCTTCTCGGCGGAATCATAGGTGCAATTCAAGCGTTGTTTGTCATCCTTTTTTAAGAAGAAACGGGTTTCGATTAATGAAAGGAGCTCCATAGTCTGTTATAGTGGAGTGGTATGTCAATCGGCAATAATGAAAGGAGCTATTTACAATGGCTGTTAATTTTTATGATGTAGCGTATGATCTGGAAAATGCATTGCGCGGGAGCGAAGAGTTTACCCGTTTAAAAAACCTGTACGATGAAGTAAACGCAGACGAGTCTGCGAAACGAATGTTCGAAAACTTCCGTGATGTGCAGCTGAGACTTCAGCAAAAACAAATGGCTGGAGAAGAAATTACAGAAGACGAAGTGCAGCAGGCTCAAAAAACCGTTGCGCTTGTGCAGCAGCACGAAAAAATCTCTCAGCTGATGGAAGCGGAGCAGCGTATGAGTATGCTGATCGGCGAATTAAACAAAATCATCATGAAGCCTTTAGAAGAGCTTTACGGCAGTGTCGAAGGCTAATCATTCAAAATCCCTTCTGGAAAAGAAGGGATTTTTTTATTCGTTCAGCAAACTAGAAAATCCAGCGATTTCTTTACCTCTCCATTGATGATTACTGATAATGTATGAATTCCTTTGTAATGTTTTCTTGTAGATAAATCCTTAAAGGTTTGTGTTTTGGTATATGATTTTGTTTCGTTTTTTCGTATATTCGTTTCTGTTATTTTAAATACCTTTCGATGATGCTGGCCTCTGGCTTTTACGTAATCAATGGCGTACTCAATTCTTACTTTCTGATCCCTGTCTGAATGAATGTGAAAAGTAAACTTGAGGGTTTCGCCAATAGAAATACGGCTGGACTCGCACGTTAATTCTTGCAGTTGAATCGAGTCAGCATCGTGATAGCCAAAAAGCGATAAAGCCTGTTTATCGCCTTTTTTTAACAAGGTCCGGTAAGCGTGTTTGATGATCCAGTCTGTATGAGGATGTGTGCCATACCATTGTTCTGCGACTTTTCTCAGCAAGTGAGGATGCGTTTTTGATATATCATTAAGGTTGTTGGCCACACTTTTTCTCACATACAAAGACTCGTCCTGCATCAGCTGCTCGAGGATCGGCAGCACGGGGGAGGGGTCCGATTTCAAAGCGGGTATCGATTTTCCCCATGGGAGGCGGGGCCTGCTTCCTTCACTCGCAAGTCTTCTTACGTGCTCATTTTCATGCTTAGACCATATCAGGAATTGTGCAATCATTTTTTCCTGATTTAAAAGCAAAAAAGGTCTCACAGCAAATTCTGAAGTGGAATATGCCGTAAAGTATTCTAACGCCTTCATTGAATCATCCCAATGCTCTAAGCCGTAATGCTCCACATAATCAGGAAATATGATTCCGCTGAGACCCTTAAAATGAGGAGCTGCATCCCATAATACTGCAAGCGCTTCGCCATAATGTTTCGGCAGTGTTTCGTATAAAGCAACGGTAATGCGGCGCATGCGTTCTTTTAATGCGAGCCCAGGCCATTCTCCCGTCATTAAGAGTTCCTCGAATTTGTCTTTGTTGAACGCTGGATAGGTTTCTTTTACAGTATCTGTCAATCGAGAGATCAGTTCTTGATTATAAATTTCTTTTAATACAGTCATTGGACCACCGCTTTTTTCATTTAATGTTTATATTGTATACGAATGTACGTTCCTATTCAAGTGGTGAAATCCAATAATTAACATTACACGCTACCTTAGTTACACAGATATTGGTTACTTTTTTTAGTTAAAAAAACCCTTGTCATCTGCAGAGAAAACTGGGATAATAACATTGAAAGCGCCTACACTTACCTATTTCAAATGGATACGGTCGCATATCATGCCGTTATATAGAGGGGATAAGCAACAGAGAGTAAGTGTTCGGAGCGCATCATTGGTCAAATAAGGGGTTCCTGATACATGATTTTTCGTAAGTAAATCGAAATAACGATATTAGGGAGAATGGCTGCTTCGATCGTATCCTATTATGATTGCGTATATAAAGTCTGCTGAGTCAGGCTTTTTTTGCTGTACAGAAAAGGTTGTTCTAAACACAGAGACAGGGTCATATCCTATACACAAGTACAGTCATCAAGGAGGGGGACATCTCTGTGTCTAAACAATTGCTTGCCTTAAACATAGATGGAGCGCTGCTTCGGTCGAACGGGAAAATTCATCAGGCAACGAAAGACGCGATTGAATATGTTAAGAAAAAAGGGATTTACGTCACACTTGTCACCAACCGCCATTTTCGCTCAGCTCAGAAAATAGCAAAATCGCTGAAGCTTGATGCAAAGCTGATCACCCACAGCGGCGCCTATATCGCTGAGAAAATAGACGCGCCCTTTTTTGAAAAAAGAATTTCTGACGATCATACTTTTAATATCGTTCAAGTGCTTGAGAGCTATCAATGCAACATCAGGCTTCTTCACGAGAAATATTCGATTGGAAACAAGAAAAAGGTCAATTCAAATTTGCTTGGGAAAGCGCTGATCCACCCGTCAGATCCCATCTTTTACCCGGTTCAGTTTGTTGAATCGTTAAGCGATCTTCTGATGGATGAACCGGTGAGTGCGCCCGTCATCGAAGTATATACAGAACAAGATATTCAGCAAGACATTACAGAAACGATTACAAAAGCCTTCCCGGCGGTTGACGTGATTCGCGTAAACGATGAGAAGATGAACATTGTTCCAAAGGGAGTTTCGAAGGAAGCGGGCCTTGCACTTGTTGCTTCGGAACTGGGGCTGGGGATGGAGGATGTAGTCGCTATCGGCCATCAGCAAGACGATCTTCCGATGATTGAGCTTGCCGGACTTGGGGTTGCAATGGGGAACGCTACACCGGAAATAAAGAGAAAAGCAGATTGGGTCACAAGGTCAAATGACGAGCAAGGCGTCGCATATATGATGAAGGAATATTTCCGTATGCAGCAGCGAAAAGGGTTCCTCGATAAGTTCCACATGAAACGCGTATAAAAAAAGCCGCTCGCGCCCAAACAGGTGCGGCGGCTTTTTTGCCGGATTGATTTTAGCTGTTTATTTCTGTACACTAAAGAAAGTTTTGAATCTGATAAATTAGGTGATGAAGTTGCAAATTAAAATAGAAGGCATACACGATGACCGCCTTCATCGGCCACTGCAAAATATCGCAAATTTGTTTTATGAGGAATGCGGTCTTGTCTACGGCGGAGAGGAGCCGGCGGATCTTGTCATCTCTTTAGCGTGCACGCAAACGGATGAGCATGTGACGGTTTCAGGAGAAGTGAAAGGAACCGGAATTAAGGAACACCATACTAAATCTTTTTCTCCTGATATGAATGAAAAAGAAGCTTTCAAACAAGTAAAAAACACAATTTCTTATGTTTACTTAAATCTACTTCAAGCGCATACGGGGATGACGCAAAAGTGGGGAATTCTCACGGGAATCCGCCCAACGAAGCTGCTTCATAAAAAGCTGCAAAGCGGGATGCCGAAGGAACAGGCGCATGCAGAATTGAAAAAAGACTATTTAATTCATGATGAGAAAATCGAATTGATGCAGCAAATTGTCGACAGGCAGCTGGCGGCAGTTCCTGATTTGTATCAAGTAAAGGACGAAGTCAGTATTTATATCGGCATTCCTTTCTGCCCGACCAAATGTGCGTATTGCACATTCCCTGCATACGCTATCCAAGGACAAGCAGGCAGAGTCGGCTCATTTTTATGGGGGCTGCATTACGAAATGCAGAAAATCGGCGAATGGCTCAAGGAGCATGACGTCAAGGTCACAACCATATATTTTGGCGGCGGGACGCCTACAAGCATTACAGCGGAAGAGATGGATCTACTGTATGAAGAAATGGTCCGCTCCTTCCCGGATGTGAAAAACATTCGGGAAATTACTGTGGAAGCCGGCCGCCCCGACACGATTACTGAAGAAAAACTTGCCGTGTTGAACAAATATGATATTGACCGGATCAGCATTAACCCGCAATCCTATGAAAACGAAACGCTCAAAGCAATCGGCCGTCATCATACGGTGGAAGAGACCATTGAAAAATACCATCTGTCACGCCAGCACGGCATGAATAATATCAATATGGATTTAATTATCGGTTTGCCTGGCGAAGGCGTGAAGGAGTTCAGACACAGCCTCTCAGAAACCGAGAAACTGATGCCGGAATCGCTGACTGTTCATACCCTTTCCTTTAAGCGGGCGTCAGAAATGACAAGAAACAAACATAAATACAAAGTTGCCGGGAGAGAAGAGGTTTCTCAAATGATGGATGATGCGGTAGCTTGGACGAAAGAACATGGATACGTGCCTTATTATTTATACCGCCAGAAAAATATTCTTGGAAATCTGGAAAACGTCGGGTACTCGATTCCGGGCCAGGAAAGCATCTACAACATTATGATTATGGAAGAAGTGCAGACGATTATCGGCATCGGCTGCGGTGCGGCAAGTAAATTTATTGATCCGGATACAGGGAAAATCACACACTTTGCCAATCCGAAAGACCCGAAATCATACAATGACCGATTTGAGCACTACACGGACGAAAAGATCAAATATTTAGAGCAGATTTTTGAGAGAACGACAAAGCAGCACTGATCACAGTGCTGCTTTTTTTTATCCCCGCTGTTTTTTCACAGGCTGAACGTCCGGCTTCCATTTAAACACCTTGTTCAGCTGGCGGTAAATCCATTTTGACTCTTTTGTTAATAATGGCCCCAAAATCGCCAGAATGAGGACATATAATGCGGCGAACGGCTTTAATGTGGCTGACAGGCCGCCGGCTATGCCGAGGTTGGCAACGATAATCGAAAACTCACCCCGTGATACGATCGTAAGACCGATATTGGATGAGGCTTTATGAGAAAGCCCTGCGCGGCGTCCAGCCACCATTCCGGCGATAAAGTTTCCGAATATGGTCAGGATCACAGCTCCCAATGCCAGCCAAACCGCTTCACCAAGTGAAAAAGGGTCTATGCTGAGGCCGAAGCTGAAAAAGAACATCGCGCCGAAAAAGTCGCGAAACGGAACGACAAGGTGCTCAATCCGATCGGAATGCTCTGTTTCCGAAAATACCAAACCGAGCAGCAGCGCGCCGATGGCTTCTGCCACATGAATTGTCTCTGAAAATCCGGCGATGAAAAAGAGCGCTGCAAAAATGACGATAATAAACACTTCGTTCGAGCGAATGTCCAACAGCTTATTCAAAAGCGGCGGGAGCTTTCTGGCCGCGATAAAAAACAGCAGCATATAGCCAAATGCGATCAGAATGGACAAAAGCGCACTCCCGACTGATGTCGCGTCTCCAAGCACAAGGCCGGAAACAACAGACAGATACACGGCAAGGAAGATATCCTCAAACATAATAATGCCGAGAATCAGCTCTGTTTCCGGGTTGGCCGTTCTTTTTAAATCGACCAGCACTTTTGCGACGATCGCGCTTGAAGAAATGGTGATGACGCCTGCCAGCACGAGGACTTCCAGAAAAGAAAACCCGGTGATAAAGCCATAAAGCAGTCCGAGGCTGAAGTTAATCAAAATATAAATTGATCCGCCAATTGCGATGGATTTTCCAGACTTGATCAGCTTTCCGACAGAGAATTCAAGTCCGAGATAGAAAAGGAGGAAAAGCACGCCCATCCGCCCGAAAAACTCAATGATTTCACTGCTTTCTATAAACGTGAGGTCAATGATTCCGACTTTAGGGGCATGAGGGCCAAGCAGCATCCCTAAAATAATGAGAAACGGGATAATTGAAAACTTAATTTTATTTGCGATGACACTGGCAATTGCCACAAGCACAAGCGCGGTTCCGACTTCAAAAACAAGATGATCCATCCGCTGATCACACGCCCTCTCTAGAAAGAAAATCATGAGTCAGTTTTTTCAGATGCTTTCTTTCACCTGAGAGGACAAGGGTATCATCTTCTTCAATCACCGAGTCAGCACCCGGATTTAAAAACTTTTGCTGGTTGTGTTTAATGATGGCGATGACAGTGACATCATAGTTTTGACGGACATCAAGTTCGCCGAGGGTGCGCCCGATTGACTTCGCGCCTTTTTCCACCTTAAACCATTCAATAATGAGGTCGCTAAACGCCATCTCGATGGATTCCAGCGCCTGCGGCTTATAGACCATGCCGCCTAAAATGGCTGCAATTTGCCTTGCTTCAGAATCATCCAATGAAATATTGGAAAGAAGCTCATCCGGATCCCGATCATCAAATCGATAGATTTCTCTTCTTCCGTCATCATGAATGATAATCGTCATTTTTTCGCGGTTTCTTGTTTCAATTTCAAATTTTTTGCCGATTCCCGGCAGATCGTTTTCTTTTATATTCAATGAAAATCCCTCCGAATGTAGTGTTGGCATAAAAGATAGGGTACAAACAAAACGATATACATTCATATTCGGAGGTAATTAGACTGGTATTTGACAGGGACGGCACAAACCCTTTCCAGCCTGTTGATGTGAGGATCATCAAGCGGCTTGACAGATAACGTTCTGATAGACTGCGCCAATGGATTGTACTCTTTCATAAACTCCGCCAGATGCAGACTGCCCGGTGACGGCGTTTTGGCTGATTGTGATTCTTTCGGATATGAGGACATTGGCACATAGCTGTCAGTGCTTGCATCAAACTGGGAGGGCAGGGCCACGTCAGAAGGGGGAAAGCACACCATAAATAAGCTTAATAGAAAGCTGATCAGCAATTTATCCATGTTACCTTCCCCCTTTCTCATTCTATATCCCTTCCATTTCACTATATAAAACTTTATGTTCCCATTCAAATGATATGCATTTTTCAGTATCTATTGACCTTGAAAAATAAAAAAGGTTTCTTTAAGGACGGTGGGGAATGTATATGAGAAAGAAAAAAGAAAGCGTATACATGGAGGTGTTTCATATGGATTATATTCAATATGAACTGAAGGGGCCTGTGGCAGAAATTGTGCTGAATCGTCCTGATGCTCATCACGCCTTGAATGAGCAAATGCTTTTCGAGCTGAAGGAGGCGTGTGAAAAGGTTTCTGAAAGCGAGGCGCTCATCGTCCTCCTGAGAGGTACCGGAAAAGGTTTTTCGGCAGGCGGCGATATACGGATGATGACCTCTGAGCATGACCCTGATCAATTTAGGCAGCTGATGGATACGATCGAAGCCATTACTTTAACGTTATACGAAATGAAAAAAGTGACAATTGCCGCTGTCCATGGTGCTGCCGCTGGGCTGGGCTTGAGTTTAGCACTTTGTGCTGACATTGTGCTTGCGGAGAAAAATGCCGTCCTTGCAATGAACTTTATCGGCATCGGCCTTGTTCCTGATGGCGGGGGACATTATTTGCTGAAAAAAAGGATTGGGGAAGCGAAAGCGAAAAATCTGATTTGGAGCGGGAAAAAGCTATCCGCTGAAGAAGCGGCTGGCATGGGTCTCTTGGATGGAACATTTAACGGAGATCCTGCGGAAGGTGCAAGACCTTATGTTGAAACGCTTTTAGCCTCGCCCTTATTGGCAATGATTGAGACGAAAGCCATTTTTCAAAGCCTCCATATTGATGAATTGAAGAAGGTGCTGGCTCTTGAACGAAGTGCCCAGGAGAGAATGAGGAGGACAAAAGATCACCAGGAAGGAATCCGTGCATTTTTAGAGAAACGGGAGCCGAAGTTTCAAGCATAACAGATCAGCCGGGAAGCTGATCATCTCTGAAACAAAATCAGCTTTCCGGCTGCATTCACTAAACGATGGGTATGACGATGAAGCTCTTTTTCCTTTAACAGGGCTTCACCCTGCTGTTTTGCCGCATCTTCGTTTTCCGCCTCAAATCGCTCGTTTATCAGTGTTTCTCCCGAAGGATCAAAAGCCGTAAGAAAATACTCCGCCATCATATTTCGCCTCCAACTTCATCATTTATCGTTCTTTCTTCATTTATATTCTAAATAGCAAACCAAAATCCTTTATTATGTTTTAACCAAATATAGTATATAATGGGGCAGGGAAGGAGGAGATTCGGTGCTGACGATTGATCACGTAACGAAGACATTTGGAGATTATAAAGCGGTTGACGGTTTGAATCTGGAAATTCCGGAACAGCAAATGTTTGGCCTCTTAGGCGCAAACGGAGCGGGAAAAACGACGACCTTTCGCATGATTCTCGGCTTATTAAGCATTACGGAGGGTACGATCAGCTGGAAAGGCCGTCCCGTCAACTACAGTATGAGCAACAAAATCGGATATTTGCCGGAAGAGCGCGGACTTTATCCGAAAATGAAGGTAAAGGACCAGCTTGTCTATCTGGCAAGATTAAAAGGCATGGAGAAACGCGAAGCCGTAAAAGAGCTTGGAACATGGCTTGAACGCTTCAATATAACAGAATACGAGAATAAAAAAGTAGAAGAGCTTTCAAAAGGAAACCAGCAGAAAATCCAGTTTATTTCGTCGGTTTTGCATAAGCCTGAGCTGCTGATTCTCGATGAACCATTCAGCGGGCTGGACCCTGTCAATGTCGAGCTGTTGAAGGAGGCTGTTATCTCTTTGAAAAACAGCGGTGTCTCGATTTTATTTTCCAGCCATCGGATGGAGCATGTCGAAGAGCTGTGTGAGCACCTTTGTATTTTGCAAAAAGGGAAGCCTGTTGTGCAAGGCAGACTGAAGGAAATTAAACGTTCATTCGGCAAAAAGAATGTGACCATTCATTCCGATGACGATCTGCATTTTTTACAGGGGCATGAAGGAATTACGCAATGGAAAGAAACGGCTGGCGGCGTAAAACTGCAAATTGCCAATGAAGACATCTCTCAAGAGATCTTCGCCATGCTCCAAGGAAAAGGATTTATTCGAAAGTTTGAGCTTGAAGAGCCGTCACTCCATGATATTTTTATAGAAAAGGTGGGGGCCGTCTATGAATAAATTTTTGATCATGCTTTCTCATACATACAAAAATAAGATTATGGCAAAGTCTTTTATTATTTCTACTGTGATCACAGTTCTGCTTGTATTGGCTGTCACCAATTTAGAATCGATCATTTCTATGTTTCAAGGAGAAGATACAAAAGAGAAAATTGCTGTTATTGATGAAACAAACGAATTATATCCGATTTTCTCAAAGCAGCTGAAAGCAGTCGATACAGATAGCGATCTTGATGTGAAGCAGTCTAAGCAATCAGAGGAAAAGGTTATAAAGCAAGTCAAAGAGGAAACGCTTGATGGGATGCTCATTATCAAAAGAGATGAAAAAGGGACGATCTCAGGGACGTACAAAGCGTTAACGATTTCGGATGAAAGCACGTACCAAACACTGCAGCAGGCGTTAACACAAACAAAAACCGCTGTTGGAACAGAGGAGCTCGGCGTTTCGCAGGAAACCATCAGCAGCCTCTATGCGCCTGTCACTGTCGGGCAGGAGGCGCTGAAAGAGGGTGCAAAGTCTGAGGAAGAGCTGGGGCAGGCGATGGGGCTTGTTTACATTATGCTGTTTGTCATATATTTCTCCGTTATTATGTATGCCAGTATGATTGCGATGGAGGTTGCGACTGAAAAATCTTCGCGTGTCATGGAAATCCTCATCTCAAGCATGCCGCCGATCCAGCAAATGTTTGCAAAGCTGTTAGGCATCGGGCTTGTCGGAATAACACAGCTTGCTGTCATTATTTCTGCCGGATATCTATCGCTGAAGCTGAACAAAACGAGCGAAACGGCTTCATCTGTCGGCGGTTTTCTTAATCTGACCGACGTTCCCGTTTCTACCGTGATATATGCTGTTATTTTCTTTTTGCTCGGTTACTTTTTATATGCGACACTGGCCGCGTTTCTTGGCAGCGTCGTCAGCAGAATAGAGGACGTGCAGCAAACGATCACACCGATGACGCTTTTGGTGGTTGCCGGTTTTATGATTGCCATGTTCGGACTAAACGCTCCGGACGCAGGATTTATTACGGTCACATCGTTTATCCCGTTCTTTACGCCGATGATTATGTTCTTGCGCGTCGGCATGCTTGATATTCCGTTTTGGCAGGCGGCTGCCGGCATCGGGATAACATTGCTCACCATTATCATACTTGCCGTCATTGGCGCCAGAATCTATAAAGGCGGCGTCTTGATTTACGGCAACTCAAGCGCGTTTAAAGCAATCAAACAAGCGCTGCGTTTGTCAAAAAGCTGATTGGAAAACAGCCTGGGGATGCTCAGGCTGTTTTTGATTGTATTCGTTTTGACAGAACGTGCATTCGTAAGAAATCGGTGCTAAAATAAGGGTACTTCATCCTGGAAAGGAGCAGAATGTTGACTGATCTAACCTTTATTCATGCGGCAGATCTTCATCTCGACAGCCCGTTTTACGGGATATCGCATCTGCCGGAACCCATTTTTGCCCGGATCAAAGAAAGCACGTTTTCAAGCGTGAGACATATCATAGACGCTGCAATCACAGAGAACGTTGATTTCGTTTTGCTGGCGGGGGATCTGTTTGATGAGGCCAATCGAAGTTTAAAGGCGCAGCTCTTTTTGAAAAAACAGTTCGATAGACTTAGAGAGTACAGGATTTCAGTCTATGTGATTTTTGGGAACCATGATCATCTCGGCGGAGAATGGACGCCGATTGAATGGCCGGAGAATGTTCACATGTTTACATCCCCAGTCCCTGAAGAAAAATCGTTTTATAAGGATGGCAGGCGCGCAGCAAGCATTTACGGTTTCAGCTATCAGACCAGAGCCGTGACGGAAAACCAAGCCGCCCGCTACCGGAGATCAACTGACGCGCCCTTTCATATCGGGATGCTCCACGGCACGTTATCAGGATCTGAAGGACACGATCCATATTGTCCGTTTACTCAGGATGATCTTGTGAAAAGCGGGATGGATTATTGGGCGCTTGGCCATATTCACAAAAGCCAGGTTGTTTCTGCCGGGAATCCGGCCGTGATATATCCGGGAAATCCTCAAGCGCGCCATATGAAGGAGACAGGAGATAAAGGCTTTTATCTTGTCCGTGTGGAGCGCGGAGATATTTCCTATGAATTTAAGAAAGCGCATGACGTCCTGTGGGAGAAAGCAGAAGTTGATGTGTCAGCGATAGAGAATATGACCGCGCTCTTTCAAATTGTCGAGGACACGTTTTCAAAGCTGCGGAAAAAAGGGACTCCTGCTTGTGTGAAGCTCGTATTACAGGGGATCGCGCCAGAATGGTTATCGGATGCGCCGAGAGGTTCACTGGACGAGCTCCTTGAAGCCTTTCAGGAGCAAGAGGTGGACGAGGAGAATTTTATATGGCCGCTCTCATTGGAAGATGAGACGGAAAATGAAGCAGAGCTTAAGAGCCTTGATCCTTTTTTTGGCGGTTTATTGGAAGACATTGAACAGACTGATCTTGCAGGCGTGCTGGAAGGACTTGAACGGCATCCTGTATATAGGAGACACGCAGACCGGTTTAGTCAAGAGGAGATAAAGGAAATAAAAGAGCAGGCACAGGTTTTATTGAAAAGACAGCTTAAGGTGCTTGAGTCATGAGGCGGTGAAAGCTATGCGAATCATATCAATACATATCTACCAATACGGAAAATTTTCAAATCGAACCTTTCACTTTTCCGCCTCGCCTGTCCAATTAATCTACGGATTAAATGAGGCAGGAAAAACGACGATGATGTCATTTATCGAAAGCATGCTGTTTGGTTTTCCGAAATCGAAAAAATATGAACCGAAATCAGGCGGTGTGTATGGCGGTGTTCTTGAGGCTGAACACCCTGAATACGGCGTGATGAAGATTGAACGGACGAAAGGAACCGCTGAGAAGGTAAGGGTGTACACAGAAACCGGAGAGGTAAAGCAGGAAGAGTTTCTGAAGCAGCTGTTCCAGGGTACGGACAGGGCGCTGTACAAAGCCATTTATTCGTTTGACGTATTCGGATTGCAGGAAATTCACGCCTTTAATCGGGACAAGATTGGAGAATTCCTGCTGTTTTCCAGCCTGTTTGGCGCTGAAGCTGTATCAAAGCTTGATTCAAGACTGATGAAGGAAAGCGAAAGGCTCTTTAAACCAAACGGCCGAAACCCTCATTTGAATCAGGAGCTGGAAACGCTGAAACAGCTGGCAGCAAAGCTGAAGCAGGCTGAAGCGGAGGAGGCGGGCTATCATCAGCTACTTGAGGAGAAAAGAACGCTCGAATCCCGTCTTGCTGCTACTGAAACAGAGCTGAATGAGACTGCGGAACATATTCGAAACATCGACAGGGCCATTGAACTGAAGCCGGTGCTAACCGAAAAAACTGCGCTGAAACAGGCGATTGAACAATATCCGGAGCATGCGGGGCAATTCCCTGCTGACGGGTTACATCGTTTAGAAAAGTATGAATCCCATCTTCATCCGAAATCCGCACAGCTGGAGGCGCTTCGGGTAAAGCTTGCAGAGTTGGACAAACAGCTGCAAAAGCTTAACCCGAATGAGGATATATTGGCGAATGAAGCGCTTATCCTAGAGCTATCATCAGCGTATCATATGTACCAATCCTACGGGGAACAGCTTGCCGCCATCCAGGCTCAGCTGCGTCAGTCCTCTTCACAGGCAGCGGCTGGGCTGGAGCAGCTGAATAAAACGGATGAAAATGAACTGCTGAATATGAACACGTCTTATGACTATGAATGGCAGCTCCAGCAGGCGGTGCGGCATTACGTACAGGCAAGAGACAGAAAAAGACAGCTTGATGAAGCGTTTGAAGCGGCGCGGCGCGAGCTGGAAGACGCTGAAAGGGCAATTCGTGACGTATCTACCGCCATACTTGAAAACAGCCAAAGAAAAGAAAAAGAAGCCGCTCTTAAAGCATATGATGAAGCACAGGGACAGCATCAAGAGCAGATGAAACTGAGGGAACAGCTGAAGTTCTTCGAAAGGCAGCAGGCGAAACAAAAGAAGATCGTGATTGCAGCAGGCATTCTCTTCATGGTTCTCTTTCTGCTGCTGGGGCAATGGATTCCAACCATATGCGTCGGCGCTGCATTCATGCTGTATGCCTTTACAACTGGCAGAAAGCCGCTGTCTTCTGAAGAAGTAAGGGAGAGGGAAGAGCCAGAAATGGATATTTCTCCGCGAGAAGCCGAAGCGATTAGAGAAGCGTTATGGGAGGATGACCGCAATAAACAGCACCTCACATCGTTGCGGGCAGAGCTCCAGCAGAAAGAGGCAGCCTACGAAAGGATCATCCAGCAATTCGAACAGTGGGAGGCCGATATGGCTCCCTCCTTCAGCCAAGCTGAGCAATTCATGAATGAACTCGGATTTAAGGAAGACCCTTCCTTCTTACTGGATGCTTACCATGTCATGAAGGGTGTAAAAAAAGAAGTGAAGAAAAAACATGAGCTGACGATCGAAGCCGGGAGACTACAAAAGCTTCGGCGAACATTTGAGGAACGCGTCAGAATGCTGCATTCTGACAAAAACGATTCTCAAACCCCCGTGGCTGATGTCCTTCACGCACTGCGGAAAAATGCGGAACGCGAAAAAGAGATCGAGAAGCAAAAAAGAGAAATTGAAACAGATATCCAATTTCACGAAGAGCAGGTGCTGGAGCTGGAGCAAGAGATACGGTATTTCCAAGCGCAGATCGAACAATTATTCACTGAGGCGGGTGCAAAAAACAGAAATGAGTTTTTCGCCATAGCCGACATCAGCAAGAAATTGAAGGATACTGAAATAAGGCTGTATAACGTTAATGCACAGCTTCAAGGTGTCAGCTCAGCAGAACTTCATCTGGCGGACTCCGGCACTCTTTCTGAATTGGAACAAAAACGACTGCAGGAACATGAAAAAAAAGAACGGCTCGATGAGGAGCTGAAACAGCTGCGCGCTCAAATCGCATTGCTTTTGGTCAAACAGGAACAGTTAGAGGCTTCGGGATTGGTCTCAGATCTCAAATTGCAAACTGAAATGCAAAAAGAGCGTGTGAAAGAAGCTGCAAAAAAATGGGCATCGATTCAAATGGTCAGACATGTGATCAGAAACAAAATGGAGCGGCATAAAAAAGTCGGCCTGCCGCGTCTTTTGGAGACGGCTGGAGAATTCTTCCGCCCGCTGACTGACGGCAGCTATCAATCGATTTATTTTTCCGAAACAGATGATTCCATCTTGGTTATGAACAGCGCTGGAACGGTATTTCAGACGGAAGAGCTGTCTCAGGGCACGTGTGAACAGCTGTATACAGCAATTCGTTTCGCTCTGGCCGTTACTCGTCAGGATGGGGCAATGCTGCCATTCCAGCTCGACGACAGCTTTGTCCATTTCGATCAGAAACGTCTGAACCGCGTGCTGGAAATGCTTGCTGTTTTATCAGGAGGAGAACGGCAGATTTTCTATTTTACATGCCATGAACATGTAAAAAATGCGTTTCAAAGTGATCAAATCATCCATTTAGTATCATAAATGAGGTTATATAGCTGAAAATCGGTATGTGATATACTGATATTATGTAAGATACGGAGGGAGCTTTAATAGTATGGCTAAAGGGATTATGCTACATGAGGTTGGCGAACAGGTTGACCAATATCTATTGATCAAATCCTTAACAAAAGGGATTGCAAGCAATGGAAAACCGTTTTTAACTCTGATGCTTCAAGACCAGTCAGGTGATATTGAAGCCAAGCTGTGGGATGCCAAGCAAAGTGATGAAGTAACCTATGCGCCGCAGACGATCGTTAAGGTTGTGGGGGATGTCCACCATTACCGCGGGCGCACCCAGCTGAAGCTGAGAAATATCAGACCGGTAAGCGAGAATGAAAACGTCAATATTGATGATTTTTTGGAAACTGCGCCGATTCCGAAAAATGAAATGCTGGATACCATCACTCAATATATATTTGAAATGAAAAATCCAAATATCCAGCGGATAACAAGATATTTGGTCAAAAAGCACGAAGCAGAATTTATGGATTATCCGGCGGCTACGAAAAATCATCACGAGTTTGTCTCAGGTTTAGCGTATCACGTCGTCTCTATGCTGAATCTGGCAAAAGCAATTGCTGATTTATATCCGTCTCTTGACCGTGATCTTCTTTATGCAGGAGTTATCCTTCACGATCTCGGAAAAGTGAAAGAGCTGTCCGGGCCCGTTTCCACTTCCTATACAGTAGAAGGCAATCTGCTCGGCCATATTTCCATTATGGTCACAGAGCTGTCAAAAGCGGCTGAGGAGCTTCAAATCGATTCTGAAGAGGTGTTGATTCTTCAGCACTTGATCCTGAGCCATCACGGCAAAGCAGAATGGGGCAGCCCAAAACCGCCGATGGTAAAAGAAGCGGAAATTTTGCACTATATTGATAATCTGGATGCGAAAATGAATATGATGGACAGAGCGCTGGAGCGCGTGAAGCCGGGTGAGTACACTGAACGTGTATTTGCACTTGAAAACCGTTCCTTTTATAAACCGACTTTTCATCAATAATCAAAAAGGACTGATGCTGACATGTTCAGCTCAGTCCTTTTTTACATGCTTTTCCCGCTCATAACCTGTCTCATTCCTGCATAAGGTTAAAAATAAAGAATCTATGCAAAAGGGGGAGAAGCCCGTGTTGTTTTTTCCATGGTGGGTATATCTTTGTATTGTGGGTATCATTTTCAGTGCATATAAGCTGGTGTCAGCAGCCAAAGAGGAAGATAAGTTAGACCAGTCTTTTATTGAAAAAGAAGGTCAGATTTATATTGAAAGGATGGAAAAAGAAAAAGAACGCCGCACGTCCCAGCAGCGTGAGGAAGAAAACCAAAATCATTCCATCGCATAAAAAAAGCTGCGCAGCTCCGGTGAGCCTGCACAGCTTTTTTTTATTATTTAGAACTGTTTGAAGGACTGCTAGTAGAAGCAGAAGTGTTAAATGTATCCTTCAAATCTTTATCCTGCACATCGATGTCAGCTTTTTTCATTACTTTTTGAACGGCTGCTTGCACAGCTGTATTGTCATTAAGTTTTTGCTCAAGAACTTCAGATTTCAGCTCTTTTTTCATATCTTCATATTTTCCGCGTTCTTCAGTCTTTTTGATGATATGGTAGCCATATTGTGTTTTCACAGGATCACTGACTTCGCCAGTTTTTAATTTGAATGCAGCTTTGCTGAATTCAGCGACCATACCGTCTTTCGCAAACCAGCCAAGGTCCCCGCCTTGTGAAGCAGAGTTGTCTGTAGAGTATTCTTTCGCAAGGTCTTCGAATTTCTCGCCTTTTTTCAGCTTTTTCTCCACTTCTTCAGCTGTCTTTTTATCAGCGACAAGGATGTGGCTTGCGCGGATTTTATTTTTTAAGCCTTCCCAGTATTCTTTTATATCGTCATCTGTAACCTTGATGTTATCTTTAGCTGCTTTTTGTGTAAGTAATTCAAATTTAACTTGTTCTTTAAGGTAATCTTTTCCATATTGATCTTCTAACGCAGTATATTGATCCCCGAGCTGTGTTTTGTATTCTTTCAGCTTGTTGTCAATTTCTTTATCTGATACTTTGTATTTCTTGTCCAAAACTTTTTCTTGCACCAGCTGAGTCAGGACGCTCGCTCCAGCTTGTTTTTTCATGTTTGTGTAAAGTTCGCCTTTTGTTACATCGCCTGCGTCTGTTTTTGCGATGACTTCTTTGTCGCCGCTGCTGCAAGCACTGAGAGCGAGGATGCTTGTAGCAGTGATAGCTGCTATTGCGATTTTCTTCATTGTTTTCAAACACTCCTAATCATTCCAAATTGAATTGCCTATGCGTATCATAACATATTGTGGCTTTCTGTAAAAAGATTTTAAATAAAGGGCATTCGTCTAGTCAAACTTTCGCTGATGACATACAAATATATTGATCAAGAAAAGGAGGTATGTAACATGAGCGGAGGATATTCAAACGGTTTCGCTTTGCTTGTTGTACTGTTCATTTTGCTTATCATTGTAGGTGCAGCTTACATCTACTAAGCAGCAAAAGGGATCGCTTGTTGAATAAGCGATCCTTTACTTTCACAAGCGCCTAATCGTTTCATCAATTAACTGCATAAGATGTAATTGGAAAATAAAGCTTTTTACAGGAGGTGCTTTTTAAGATGGGTGAAGTATTTGCAGGCGGTTTCGCTTTATTGGTCGTCTTATTTATCTTGTTGATTATCATCGGCGCTTCTTGGCTTTACTAATCAATGCAAAAAAGCATAGCTGCCGGTTCTAGCGAGACCGGCAGCTATGCTTTCTTTACTTCCTTCATATTTAAACAGTAAAGGATATCTCCACAAATGAAGAGATCAGTAAAATTAATATACATACATTGATAAATCGAAATACCTTATCCTGGCGCTCTTCAGGAATCTCTCTGACAAGGCATAATGTATTGGTGAGCCTGTTTATAAAGTAAACAATAAACAAGGCAGTCACGATAAAATAGAATAAAATGATGGGAGATTCCCCCTCTCTCTGAACTGCTCCCATATTACATTACCAAATATTTATCAAAAAAGATAGAATGTAAACTGAAAAATCGGCACAGCGCCAAGCGTCCGCTACTTTTCGACCAAAATATCCAAGCCGTCTGCTTCCTGATCGATAAAGCATGCTTTCGGTGCTTGCATCAGCTTCAGAGCCAGCAAAAAGTCAGGCAGACAGTAGCCTGCATGAATGCCTGAAATCATGCAGAAGTAATGGGCGTGATTCGGAAACGCCAGCGCGGCGTAAAATAATACAGGTGTTATCAGCATAAAAGGGCTTAACAGTGAAATCAGCATCGTCGTTTTCGGTATTCGTTTCCACGTTCGCATACGCCATATATAAATCTTTTTTTCTATTTTTCTTTTTTTGCAGATGATCGGCAGGACATGGATGACTTTATGTACAAATAAAATAACGACGAGCAAAACGCCGAACAGCGGTACATATTCATCGCTCAAGCTTGTTTTAGGCCGCAACAGCTCAAATGCTAAGAAGTTAGATATAAAAACCATAATCATGAAACACACAGCAATCAATATTATGCGAACGGCACCATAATCTTTCATCAGATTTATGGTTTTCCAGCAATTCATCAAAGTCATCCTTCCGTACATCTTGAATAGAATCTCAAAATAATTTACTCCTCCCAAGAAAAAAAATCAATGCTTTTTTAAGAAAAAATATCTTTCAATAGGTATTTTTTTGAAAGGAGCAAACAATCTATGAAATATGGGGTTAGAACTTTCTTCTCAGTGAATTATCAGCTAAAATAAGATTAAAGATAGAAAGAAGTGGTGTGGATGGATTCGATGGATCATCGCATTGAGCGATTGGAATATTACATACAATTATTAGTGAAAACAGTGGATATGGACAGGTACCCTTTCTATGCGCTGCTGATTGATAAAGGGCTGAGCAGAGAAGAAGGGGAAGAGGTTGTGCGCATATGCGGTGAATTGTCGGAGGAGCTGGCAGCACAAAAAGCGCAAGGATTTGTAACCTTTGATAAGCTCCTTGCGCTTTTTGCCGGACAGCTGAACGAAAAATTAGATGTTCATGAAACGATTTTTGCCCTGTATGAGCAGGGGCTTTATAAAGAACTGATGGAAGTTTTTATAGACATTATCAGACACTTTGATTAACTGTTTACAGGTTCAAGTTCTTCGGCTGATTTATCCGCAGCAGTGTCCGTTGCTTTTTTCTTCAGTTTTCCGTTTACGCTTTCAAAGTCGTTGTCGATATTTGTGAGTGATGTTTCAAAGATTTCCATAAAATCATCGCCGTATATATGGCGGATCATACACATCATTTCTGCCACTTCAGGGAACTTTCCGAATAAATGATACAGAGGCTGTGACCCTTTAAAAACCGCGTTGCGCGTCGGATCAAATTCTTCAAGCAAGCTCCAGAATACCTCAGTTCCTTCCTCAGTCAGCTGAACATATGTGTTTCGTTTATCGTTCAGCCGTTTTGAAAACCTTAAATACCCGCGTTCTTCAAGCTTTTTTGAAAAGTTAAATGCCGTTGAAACGTGCATGACTCCGAACTTTGCAATTTCAGAAATGGAAGCTCCATTCAGCTGATAAGCAATCCATAAAATATGGTGCTCATTAATATTCAGGTCATACGGTTTGAGCCATTGCTGCCAATCCTTCTCAATCGATTTCCAAAGAGCTTTGCTAAGCTGAGCCATTTTCTGGGTGAAGACCAGAGCCTCTTTCACATCATAAGGCGGTTCCACTTGATTCATTACGTCACCTGCTTCTCTTTATCTTTTTCTCTATTATGCCAATAAAATAAAGATTAATAAAGATGAAAATGTAAGAATTTTTTAATAAATTCTTGAGCCGTTGCTAGGAAAGGCTTTTGCGAATAAAAAAAGTACAGGTCATGTTATGACCCGCACTTTTTTCCTTTGAATAGGATATTAGTTTTGTAAGGTTTTCTCCAGCTGTTTGATTTTTTCTTCAATATCGGCGATTTCTTTTTGAAGATCCTGCTGATGAGGTTTGATCTCTTCCTGCCATTTTTTAATTGAGGTTTGCAGTTCACCGCTCACGTCTTTAATGACATCTGCACTTTCTTTTGCCGCTTTCACTAGCTGGTCCTTTAAAGTTAAGCCGTCTGATTTTAAGCGCTTGATCGTTTCTTCAAAAGAATCGCAATTGGTTTTGATTTTTTCACGCAGCTGTTTACCTGAAGAAGGTGCTGATAGAAGAACTGCAGCACCTCCGATGATGCCGCCCACGAATAGTCCTGTTAATAGAGAACGTCCGTCCGCCATTAAAATCACCCCGTTTTTTTCTTGAAATATGATACGTGCAGCTTTTTCAATTTTGTTCGAAGAATGAACTTCTATACATAGCTTGCTTTATTTTAGCATATTTTTTAAGTGAAAAGGAGGGAGAAGGTTGTCTGTCTTTATGATTGTGTTATCCTGCATCACTCTTGCCTTTGCAACAGGCGCCATTTACTATATCAGACTTCTCAGCCAGGCTGCTTCTTATCCGCCGAAGAAAGTCATCCGGCAGAAAGCGCTTGTTTGTTCAACCGGAACCGCCTTTACACTATGTCTTATCTTTTTCACAAAACTCCTCGCTTAAAACATGCTGACATGCTGCGGGCTCTTTTTTTAAAAAAACCTCTCCCGGAAGCGGAAGAGGTTTTGTGTCACATTTATTTTGCAGCTTCCATAAAACTTGAGCGTCTTAAAATGGTTTGCACAATCGGATACATCATGATCATGGCAATTGTATTCAATACTGCTGCCGGCAGAACGACTGCGGCAAATAATGCGGCGAAACCGCCAGGCAAACCGACGATAAATAAAGCTGACGTTAAAAATACAGTTCCTGATAAGATGGTGCCGATGACTGTCAGCACTGCGGCTGCAGCTGTTTTCTGGCTCTTTCTGACCAGAAGGAACAGGAAGAAAAACAGAAATGCTGATACAGGTTTGTCAATGATATTCGGAATCTGTCCGGCCGGAAATGCGGTTGTAAGAGCTGAAATGATCCCGGTCACAATCCCGATAACGAGTACATTTTGCACCCGCGGGAACAGAAGGATGCCCATAAACATCATGATCAGCATCATATCTGGTTTCATCCCGCCTAAAAAGGGCGGAATAATGGAATGGAGCGCTGCGCCGATTGCGGCAAACAGAGCCATAATGACTAACTCTTTTGTTTTCATAACTATGCTCTCCTCTGCTAAGCTTTTTGCCCTCCAATAATATGCTCATCATTTATTGCGAAGGCTTAAAGAATTTGTTATGCAAACAGTATACCAAACGAATGGTTTGCACAGCCAGACTTTTTACTCATTTTCCTGCTGGAATTTCTTCATGAACGCAGCTAATTTTTCACAGTCTTCCAGTGACACCGCATTATAAATGGAAGCACGGCAGCCTCCTACTGAACGGTGTCCGCCAAGGCCTACCATTTTTGTTTCTTTTGCCTCCTGAACGAACTTTTTCGTTAAACCGTCATCACGGAGCGTAAAGGTAACGTTCATGCATGAACGGCTGTCCTTTCTGGCATGGCCTTTATAGAAGCCATTGCTTTCGTCAATGCAGCTGTAAAGAACCTGTGCTTTTTGTTCGTTGCGCTGTTCAGCGGCTTCAACTCCGCCGTTTTTCTTCAGCCACTCAAGGACGAGGCTCAGCATATAAATGGCAAATGTAGGCGGAGTGTTGTAAAGAGAATCCGCTTTGACATGTGTTGAATATTTAAGGATTTTCGGAACGTTGGCATTTTCATTTTGCAGCCATGATTTTTTCATTACGACAACGGTAACACCTGAAGGACCAAGGTTTTTTTGGGCACCGCCGTAAATGACGTCAAAGTTGGATACATCTATTTTTCGGCTTAAAATATCGCTGGACATGTCAGCGACAAGCGGAATTGGAGAATTCGGGAATTCCTGCCACTGTGTGCCGAAAATCGTATTGTTAGATGTAATATGTAAATATGCGCCGTCTTTTATATCTGTAAGGTCAACCTTGGGAATGTAGCTGTAATTGTCTGATTCGCTTGTTGCCGTCACAGATGTGTTTCCGAACAGTTTCGCTTCAGCGAGCGCTTTTTCAGACCAAGCGCCTGTCATCACAAAATGAGCGGTTTTTTTAGGTGTTAAAAAGTTCATCGGAAGCATTGAGAATTGAAGGCTTGCCCCGCCTTGAAGAAACAGAATGTCATAGTCTTCCGGGATGTCCATCAGTTCAATCAGCAAGCTTTTCGCTTTTTGATGCACCGCTTCATATTCTTTGCTGCGGTGGGAAAGCTCCATAACGGACATGCCGGATTCATTAAAATCAATAAACTCTTTCTGTGCTGTTTGCAGAACTTCTAATGGCAGCGCTGCAGGACCTGCGTTAAAATTCGTTGTACGTTCCATCATGATCTCTCCCTGTTTTCCACGTTAATGTAATAAATAATACAATTATCCTATCACAAAAATTCAGTTTTTTTGATAAAAAATTAGAATTATCAAAAGAAAATGACGAATATTTGCGAATTGTTCACAAATAAAAAAACCTCATCTTTATGATGAGGCCAGGCGTTTGGCAATGGATGAAGAAATGTCTTGGAGATCTTCCGGTTTGTAATCATCTGCATGTGTTTTCCACACTGCTCCGAATCCGTCTCCTTTTCCGTAGCGCGGGATAATATGCATATGGTAATGGAAAACAGATTGTCCTGCTTTTTCGCCGTTGTTGTTTAACGTATTTAAGCCGATCGGTTCAAATTCATCCCTGATGGCGCGGGCAATTTTCGGAACGGCGTGAAAATATTGTTTCGCTAATTCGTCTGTAAATTCGTAAACATTTTCAATATGGGTTTTCGGGATAACAAGGGTGTGGCCTTTCGTCACTTGGCTGATATCGAGAAATGCCAGCACATGTTCATCTTCATAAACCTTTGCTGACGGGATTTCGCCGGCGATAATTTTACAAAAGATACAATTCTCTGCACTATGCATGAGGGTTCCTCCTTATGAAATTGTTTTTTTATGTATAAACTCATCGTACCACAGAAATGAAGAAAATAGAAAACAGGATGAACGGCGGAGCGTTCACCCTGAATGCAGAGGAATCAGCTTTATGAAGAAAATGTGATATGCCTTTGGTAAGCACCTCATTTGTCAATAAAATGAAGACTTGTTTAATGCCTAACGATTCCTGCGATAAACACCTCATTTGATAGTCAGCTTCAGAAATGAAGATTCATCAATTCAGTGAATGCAAAAAGGTTTGAGCATAGGACATGTTATTTTCTATCCAACTGTGCCTAAGACGTCTTTGACAAACACCTCATTTTTCAGTTGATATGCTTTTTCCTCTACAACGATTATATTGTCCAGAAACCTGTCTCTTTATTACAGCAAATTCATCATTTGTTAAAAGGGAATTGTTTCAAATCAGGCTTTGTTTTTGGTACTATGAAGAAAAACAATATAAGGGGAGAAACTATGTCTCTGCTATCGGTAAAAGACTTAACCGGCGGTTATACGAGAAATCCGGTTTTGAAAAACGTGTCATTCACCCTTGAGCCGAACCAAATTGTCGGTTTAATCGGTTTAAATGGTGCAGGTAAAAGTACAACAATCAGACATATCATCGGGCTGATGGACCCGCATAAAGGATCTATTGAGTTAAACGGGAAAACCTTTGCTGAGGATCGGGAAGGCTATCGGTCCCAATTCACTTATATTCCTGAGACACCCGTCTTATATGAAGAACTGACGCTGATGGAACACCTTGAATTGACGGCGATGGCATACGGCCTTTCAAAAGAAACGATGGAAAAAAGATTGCCGCCGCTGTTAAAGGAATTTCGAATGGAAAAAAGGCTGAAATGGTTCCCGGCGCATTTTTCTAAAGGAATGAAGCAGAAGGTCATGATCATGTGTGCGTTTTTGGCAGAGCCTGCGCTCTACATCATTGATGAGCCGTTTCTGGGACTTGATCCGCTGGCAATCAATGCTCTGCTTGAGCGGATGAATGAAGCGAAGAAAAGCGGGGCGAGCGTGCTGATGTCAACGCACATCCTGGCAACGGCGGAGCGCTATTGTGATTCGTTTATCATTTTACATAACGGCGAAGTGCGGGCGCGCGGCACGCTGTCCGAGCTCAGAGAGCAGTTTGGAATGAAGGACGCGGCGCTGGATGATTTGTATCTAGAGCTCACAAAGGAAGACGCTGGCCATGAATAACATGCTGGATATTTGGCAGTCACGGCTGCAGGAGCATATTAAAGAAACAAGAATGTATATGAAATATATGCTCAACGATCACCTCGTTATCGTTTTGATCTTTTTTATCGCAGGTGCGGCGAGCTGGTACAGCAAATGGGTACGGGACATTCCCGCTCACTTTCCGTCCTTTTGGGTGATGGCCGTTCTGTTTTCACTCGTTCTGACAGGATCTTATGTGCGGACGCTTTTAAAGGAGGCTGACCTTGTCTTCTTATTGCCGCTTGAGGCTAAGATGGAGCCGTATTTGAGACAGGCGTTTGTTTACAGCTATGTGTCCCAGCTGTTTCCGCTGATTGCACTGAGCCTTGTAGCGATGCCGCTTTATTTCGCTGTCACGCCGGGAGCATCGCTCGTGTCGTACGCGGCGGTATTTGTACAGCTTCTGCTGCTGAAAGCGTGGAATCAGGTCTTGGAATGGCGTATGACGTTTCAAAATGACCGAAGCATGAAACAGATGGATCTTGTCATTCGTTTTGCCGCTAATACACTCGTTCTGTATTTTGTTTTTCAGTCTGTTTATGTGTATGCGCTTGTGATCTATATCATTATGGCGGCTCTTTATCTTTATGTGTCTTCCGCTGCAAAAGGAAAAACATTTAAATGGGAAAGCCATATTGAATACGAATTGAGACGCAAGCAGCGTTTTTACCGGATTGCCAACCTGTTTACGGATGTGCCGCATTTAAAGAAACAAGCGAAACGGAGAGCGTATCTCGACTTTTTGCTGCGGTTTGTGCCGTTTGAACAGCGTAAAACGTTCGCCTATATGTTTGCCCGCGCGTTTTTGCGTTCAAGTGATTATCTGGGCATTCAAGTCAGATTAACCGTTATTTTCGCGCTGATTATTATGTATGCGTCTGCAAGCCCGATGATCGCAGGGATTTTGACTGTGTTTACCGTCTTTATCACAGGCATTCAGCTTCTGCCGCTGTTTGGCCACTTTGACCATCTGGCGCTTCAAGAGCTATATCCTGTCAAAAAGGAAGCGAAGCTGAAAAGCTATTTCTCTCTATTAAAAACTGCGCTTAGCGTGCAGGCTCTGCTCATGGCAGCGGCCTCTGCATATGCTGCGGGCGCTGCAGGTTTTCTGTACGCGCTGATCGGCTCTGCCGTCTTGATCTTTGTCGTTCTGCCGTCTTACATGACCGCCAGATTAAAAAAACACGGAAAGCTGTGAGCTGAAAAAAGGGGTAGGTCAAATGAGCGAGAATCTGCTGATGCAGGAAGCTCTTCAATGGAAAATGCATTTTTTGCGAAAGGATTCCATGTTTGAACGCTTCTCAAAGCGTGTGCAAACAAAGGTGAATGAACGAATACCTGAAAAAATTCATGCAGCGGTAACTGAAAGCGTGAAAAAAATGGTGGAAGCAACGATGGCAGGATCTAATATCATCACTTATAAGAAGGATACAAGCACGCTTTCACTCAGTGAAAAAAACGAGCTTGCGAAAAAAACGATTGCTTCTTATCAGAAAGTGGCGGCTGCTGAAGGAGTCGGCACCGGGGCGGGCGGCATCTTTTTAGGTATTGCCGATTTCCCGCTGCTGCTTTCCATAAAGATGAAATGTTTATTCACTTTGTCCTCGATATACGGCTTTGATGTGAAGAATGCAGAAGAAAGGATGTTTTTACTTCTTGTATTTCAGCTTGCTTTTTCAAGTGATGACTGCCGCAAATCACTTTTTTCTGTCATTGAAAACTGGGAGACGGAGAAAAAGGATATTGACTGGAGAGTGTTTCAGCAGGAGTATCGCGATTATATTGATGTCGTCAAGCTTTTTCAGCTTTTACCAGGGGTAGGGGCCGCAGTCGGCGGAATTGCCAATTATAAACTGCTTGCTCAGCTTGGAGATACAGCAAGACACGTTTTTCATCTGAGAATATTAAAGGAAACAGCCGGAGAGTAAAACTCCGGCTGTTTTTTTAAGATAAATGGTAAGTGATTGCAGCGCCCGCAAGCACTTTGGCAGCAGTCAGCATCGCTTTTTCATTGATATCAAATTTCGGATGGTGGTGGGAAAAGATACGCTCAGGCTGTTCAGGAGCGGCGCCGGTAAAGAAAAAGGTTCCTTTGACATGCTGTAAGTAATAAGAAAAATCTTCGCCGCCCATTTGCGGTTCACCTTGAAGAACCTGTTGAACGCCGTCTGTGGATTTTGCGACGTTTACCAGATGGCCGGTCTCCGCAGGGTGATTGACTACCGCCGGGTAGCCGCGTTCATAGTTGTAGTCATAGGAAGCGCCGTGCATGCTGCACACTCCTTTTACAACAGCTTCGATTTCTTTTTCCAGAATGTCGCGGACATTTTTATTAAACGAACGAGCTGTGCCAATGAGAGTTGCATGGTCTGCAATCACATTAAACGGGTTATCAGCCATGAAAGAGCCTGTCGATATGACAGCGGAGTGAATCGGATTGACTTTACGGCTGACAATATGCTGCAGCGAGGAAACGATTTGCGAGCCGATCAGGACGGCGTCTTTTGTATCATGGGGGTGAGCGCCATGGCCGCCCTTTCCGTGAATGCTGATTGTAAATCTGTCAGCTGCGGCCATTACGGCACCGGAGCGGCAGAGAATGGTTCCGATCGGCTCAGTCGCCCAAAGATGGGTGCCGAATATGACGTCTGCGTTTTCAAGACAGCCGTCTTCAATCATCGGTTTTGCGCCCCCTGGCGCGTACTCCTCAGCGTGCTGGTGGATCATAATAAATGTTCCTTTCAGATCATGCCTGTTCTGATAAAGCACCTTTCCGACGGCAAGCAGAGCCGCTGTATGGCCGTCATGGCCGCATGCATGCATGACACCGGGTACTTTGGAGGCGTAAGGAACATCTTTTTCATCCTGGATGGGAAGGGCGTCAAAATCGGCCCGCAATGCGACAGCAGGACCGGGCTCGCTGCCTTCAATATAAGCCAAAACTCCATTGCCGCCGACTTTGGTGCGGATCGGGACTCCTAACGATTCGTAATAGGAAGCAATAAAAGCGGCCGTTTTTTCTTCCTGATTGGACAGTTCAGGGTACATATGGAAATGGCGCCTGATTTCCACCATTTCATCGAAACAGCTGTCGAGCTGTTTGTTTATCTCTTTTTGCAGCGTCTTTATGGACAAAGCCGCTTCCCCCTTTTCTAAGCTTTTCCATGATTGTATAGAAAAAGTCTGAATATTTCAACTGGTCGGGTTTCAAAGCATGATCATCGCTGCAATGGTTGTCACCGAAAGTCCGATCACAACGGGGAGGAAGTTCTTTCTGGCAAGCTCAAATGGATCGACCTTGCAAATGGCTGCAGCGGGAATGAGCGCCCATGGAATAAGCGTACCGCCGCCCACCCAGATGGCTGATATTTGCCCGAGTGCGGTCAGGACGGCTGGATCAGCATGGAGAGCGGATGAAAAGAGCTTGGCGATGGAGCCGGCGAGGGAAATGCCTGAAAAACCTGAACCGTCGAGTCCGGTTACGGCTCCAGCGGCAGTCAAGGCTGCGGCGGCAAGCTCCTTAGACATAGGCATGGCGTGGGATAAGGCGATGCCGAGATCATTGACAATGCCGTGTGAATGTTTAGGGAGTTCAGTACCCAAGATGCTCTCATAGCCGGAATCACCAAGATAAAAGAAAGCGGCAATTGGAATGACGGGACCGAAAACCTTAAAGCCGAATTGAAACCCCTCGATAAAATATCCAGTGATTTTTTCAAGCCCTTTCTGTTTATACACAAGGAAATGAACGATCAGCAGGATGCAAATGGCCGATCCGCCAATTAACGCGGTTGCATCATTTCCTTGAAGGTTGAATATGACCATGCACGCGATATCAGCGGCAAATACAAGAGGAATCAAAAGAGCCAGCATTGACCGAAGACGTTTCGGCAAATACATTGAAGTGTCATGTTCTTCTGACATCGGGGAAAAAGAAGCGGGCCGCAATTGTTTTTTGCGTTCACGCTGAATCATAAAGAAAGCCGCAGTTGTTGTGGTCACGCCCATAATCAAAACGAGCGGAATGCTTGCTGAGATGACATCACCGACAGGGATGCTTGCTGCATCAGCTGTCAGTTTTGGCGCTGCCTGAATGACAAAGTCTCCTGAAAGGGCAAAGCCGTGCCCGAATAAATTCATTGCCATGGCGGCAGCGATAGGCGGCAGGCCGGCACGGGAGGCTGCCGGAAGCAGAACGGCGCCGATTAAAGCGACACCCGGCGAAGGCCAGAAGAATAGAGAAATGGCAAACATCAGTCCGCCAATCAGCCAGTATGCAATTACAGGACCTTTAACAAGACGGACAAAGGGAGAAATCATCGCTTCATTTATCCCTGTTTTCGTTAACACATCACTCATAGACACGATAAAACAAATGATGAAAATTGTAGGAAGCAGCTCAGATGCCGCATAGATGAAGCTGTGGAATAAACTGCTGACCGAAGCTGAAAGCGAATGGCTGGCCCATAACGAAATGATGAAAATCCCAAATAACGAAATAAAGGTTGTATCTTTTCGCAGCAGCATAAAAAGAATGATCGCTCCAATAAAAAACACATAAAGAACATGAACAGACATAATCCCGATTTCCATCATTGATCACTCCTTCCGCTTCCTACAGATTATTCATAGGCGGGCGGAAGGTGCCGGGACAGATATCATCTGACCGCAGATATTACTTCAGATAAGACAGATATGTTTTAGCTGCTCGATCAACTCGTGCTTCAATACTTTTTTAGCCTGCTGCTGATGCTGCGGGTACAGCAAGCCAGTTTTTTCGGTAGGCGATTATGCTTTCCGAAGGCTCTAAATATGAACCGTCCTCACACGTCATTTCAAAATCGTCAAATCCGAATTGGAAGCCGCAGCACGAGCAGATTTCATAGGAGTGATTCCCTTGGTCATCATATGCCGGTTCTGTCAGCCCTTTAAACCCGCAGACTGGGCAAATGTACTTCATCTAGCTTCCCTCCCTTTCGCCATAAAAAAAGCTGCCGGACATTCCGGCAGCTATTCGACAGCAACATATGTGGTGACATACGAAGGCCGGGAGAAAATGGACGTTGTGTCAACTCCGGCAGACGTGCCGCGTTTTTTGTGGGCTTCTTTGTATGAGCCTGACTGCTGCCAGTCTTGGAAGGATCTTTCTGTTTCCCACAAGGTGAGAATGACGTACGTGTCGCTGTCAAGCGGACGCAGGACACGAATGGCTTCAAAACCTGGCTCGTTTTCGACTTTTCCCGCTCTGTTTTTAAATCTGTTTTCAAACAGCGGCCGCCCTTCCTGTGTGACGGCTATATTGTTCAATACTGCGAAACCGGGATGCTTCATGTCCCCGACTTGGTCAATGACTTCATAGGAATGGGGGGCCTGAAAAACTGTTTCTCCGTTTGTTTCGTGAATTAAAATCGCATTTTCCTGTCCCTGCATCAAAAGCATATTTTCCGAGGAATGTTTTTGCACGATGTTTTTCAAAAAATCGGCTGTCCCATATGTAATATAAACCTTCATATCAGCCACCTCCTGCTTGCTAGTATATCAAAACAATGGTATAAGTTTCTATTGGCGACTGCTTCAAACATAAATCCAAACAATTTTTCCCATACTACCTTTAGAAAGGCGAGGTGAGTTCATGTTTAAGATAAAGAAAAAGAAACTTTTCATTCCCATCATTATTTTAGTGTTAACTGCTTTTCTCGCTTTAATAGGATATATTTCAATTATTTTTCTCGGTCATTATGTCATAGATGAAAAGAAGCTGATCCTTCACGCATCTTCAAAAATTGTTGACCAAAACGGGGATGAGGTCGCAAGTCTGTATACAGAAAATCGTGAACCGGTCTCTATCAATGAAATTCCGAAAGAGGTCAGAGAAGCGTTTATCTCAGTGGAAGATAAGAGATTTTATGAACACCACGGTATCGATGTGAAATCTGTCGGAAGAGCGGTGTACCGCGATATATTAGCAGGAGGAAAAGTAGAAGGCGCGAGCACGATCACCCAGCAGCTTGCCAAAAATATTTTTCTGACACATGACAAAACGTTTTTAAGAAAAACGAAAGAAGTGATCATAGCGATCAACCTTGAACGGGATTACAGCAAGGACAAGCTGCTGGAAATGTATCTGAACCAGCTATACTTCGGACACGGGGTTTATGGAATTCAAGCTGCATCCCATTATTATTTTAATAAGGAAGTTAAAGATTTAACCGTGTCAGAAGGCGCGGTCTTGGCTGCTATTCCGAAGGCGCCTTCTACGTATTCTCCTGTTTTGCATCCTGATAAAAGCAAGGATCGGCGTGATACGATTCTCGGCATGATGAATGACCAAGGCTATATCAGTGCGAAAGAGGCTGTCAGCGCGCAGGGGAGGACGCTCGGGCTGAACGTGAAAAAACAGTCGGAAACACCTTGGTTTGACAGCTATATTGACCTTGTGATCCAAGAAGCGGAGGACAAGTATTCCATTTCCGGAGAGCAGCTGCTTCAAGGAGGGTACACGATTAAGGTGCCGCTTGATTCAAAACTGCAAAAAACGGCATATCAAGTCATGAAGGAAGGCAGCTATTATCCCGGAACAGATCAAGATGCTGAAGGAAGCGCAGTCTTTATCAACAATAAAACAGGCGGTGTGGAAGCAGCGATCGGCGGAAGAGATTACACGGCTAAAGGATATAATCGTGTGACAGCTGTGCGCCAGCCGGGGTCAACGTTTAAGCCGCTGGCCGTATACGGACCTGCGATGCAGGAAAAGAAATTTAAGCCGTACTCTCTGTTAAAGGATGAATTACAATCCTACGGAGATTACACACCGAAAAACTATGACGGCCGTTATGAAGGGGAAGTCACGATGTCTGATGCCATCACTTACAGCAAAAACGCGCCTGCAGTGTGGACGCTGAATGAGATCGGTGTGGAAACGGGGAAATCTTATTTGAAGGCAAACGGCATTGATATACCGGATGAAGGGCTTGCTCTGGCTCTCGGCGGTTTGGAAAAAGGCGTATCACCCCTCCAGCTTGCCGGCGCTTTTCATACGTTTGCCGCGAATGGAACATACACCGAGCCGTACTTTATTTCAAACATAACAGATGAAGACGGGGAAACGATAGCCGATCATAAAGAAGAAGGAAAACGAGTATTCAGCAAACAGACGTCTTGGAACATGACGAGAATGCTTCAGCAGGTGGTTAAGAAGGGAACAGCAACGTCCGGCACCTATCACGGCGATCTTGCCGGGAAAACCGGTTCTACTTCATATACAGGCGTTTCCGGCGCAACAAAGGATGCCTGGTTTGCAGGTTATACGCCGAACATAACGGGAGCTGTCTGGATGGGCTATGACAAAACAGATCAAAACCATTACTTAAAAGGCGGAAGCGCATATCCGACCAGAATGTTTAAGGATATTTTGACACAGGCTGGCGAAACGGGTTCTGCGTTTGCGAAGCCTAAAAAAGTAAAAGAACTTGAAAGCCCAATTGAGCTTGAGCCTGTCAAAACGCTGACGGCTGACTATACATTTAGGGCAGCGGGGCTGTTTACGATTGAATTAAAATGGGATGCGCAAGAGGATGATCGGGCAGTGTACAGAATTTATGTAAATAAGGACGGCAAGGAAACGCTTCTTGATTCTGTTGAAGGAAAGGGAAGCTATGAGATCCCATATGCCAATTTGTTTTCGGGCGCTTCCTATAAAGTGGTGCCTTATAATACACAGACAAAAAAAGAAGGAGAAGGAACCGATTACGTTCAGCCGAAACTGTTTTCCTCTTAATGGAATTCGGCGATTTTTTGAACTTTGAGCCGCATTTCTATACCATTTGCCCAAAACGAGGTATAGTGTAATGGTCAAGGAACACGAACGTATGGTTGCAGTATGAAAGGTGGAAATCAGATGAGGAAACGAGAAACGTTTAACGAGACGTTTTTAAAAGCTGCGCGGGGAGAAAAAGCGGATCACACGCCTGTTTGGTACATGAGACAAGCCGGGCGCTCACAGCCGGAGTACCGTAAGCTGAAGGAAAAATACGGATTGTTCGAAATTACACATCAGCCCGAATTGTGTGCGTACGTCACAAGACTTCCGGTCGAGCAATACGGAGTCGATGCTGCAATCCTTTATAAAGATATTATGACGCCGCTTCCGTCGATCGGTGTGGATGTTGAAATTAAAAATGGAATCGGACCGGTGATTGATCAGCCGATTCGTTCACTGCAGGACATTGAAAAGCTCGGCAAGCTTGAGCCGGAACAGGACGTGCCGTACGTGCTCGAAACGATCAAACTGCTTGTCAATGAACAGCTTGACGTCCCGCTAATCGGTTTCTCTGGTGCGCCTTTTACGCTTGCCAGCTATATGATCGAAGGCGGGCCTTCGAAAAACTACAATAAAACAAAAGCCTTTATGTACAGCATGCCGGATGCCTGGAACCTGCTGATGACAAAGCTTGCCGACATGATTATCGTGTACGTAAAAGCGCAAATTAAGGCGGGCGCAAAAGCCATTCAAATCTTTGATTCATGGGTTGGCGCGCTGAATCAAGCGGATTACAGAACGTACATCAAACCGGTAATGAACCGGATTTTTTCTGAGCTGGCATCGGAAAATGTGCCGCTTATCATGTTTGGTGTAGGTGCCAGCCATTTAGCAACGGATTGGCATGACCTGCCTCTCGATGTTGTGGGGCTCGATTGGAGACTCGGCATTGATGAAGCCAGATCAAAAGGCATCACCAAAACGGTGCAAGGCAACCTGGACCCGTCCATTTTGCTTGCTCCTTGGGAAGTGATCGAGAAGAGAACGAAAGAGATTCTTGATCAAGGCTTAAAATCGGACAGCTTCATTTTTAACCTCGGGCACGGTGTATTTCCTGATGTCAGTCCGGAAGTGCTGAAAAAGCTGACTGCATTTGTACATGAATATTCTCAATCAAAGAAAATAGGCCAATACTCCTGAGCATATTTTTTGGTATCAGGATAAAAGCCTGTCAAAATTGTTTTGTGATAGATCATCTAAAGAGGGTGTAAACAGTGGGTAAAAAGAAAATGGGGCTTCTCATTATGGCGTACGGCACGCCTTACAAAGAAGAAGATATAGAGCGTTATTATACACATATCAGAAGAGGCAGAAAGCCTGAGCCTGAAATGCTTCAGGATCTGAAAGACAGATATGAAGCAATCGGGGGCATTTCGCCGCTTGCCAAAATCACAGAAGAACAGGCTTATAAGCTTGAACAGCACTTAAACGAGATTCAGGATGAGATTACGTTTAAAGCGTATATCGGGCTGAAGCATATCGAGCCGTTTATTGAAGACGCTGTGGCAGAGATGCATAAGGACGGCATTACAGAGGCGGTCAGCCTTGTATTGGCACCGCACTTCTCCACATTCAGCGTGCAGTCTTACAACAAACGTGCGAAAGAAGAGGCTGAAAAACTCGGGGGCTTAACAATTACGTCTGTCGAAAGCTGGTACGATGAGCCGAAGTTTGTGAAATATTGGGTTGATCAAGTAAAGGACACGTACGCGTCAATGCCGAAGGAAGAAAGAGAAAACGCGATGCTCATCGTTTCCGCGCACAGCCTTCCGGAAAAAATTAAAGAGTACGGAGATCCGTACCCGGATCAGCTTCATGAATCCGCGAAGCTGATCGCTGAAGGCGCAGGCGTATCTGAATACGCTGTCGGCTGGCAAAGTGAAGGCAATACGCCTGATCCGTGGCTCGGACCTGACGTGCAAGATCTGACACGTGATTTATTTGAACAAAAAGGCTATCAAGCATTTGTATATGCGCCTGTCGGATTTGTCGCGGACCATCTAGAAGTGCTTTATGACAATGACTATGAATGCAAAGTGGTGACTGACGATATCGGCGCCAGCTATTACCGGCCGGAAATGCCAAACGCTAAGCCGGCATTTATTGATGCTTTAGCAACAGTCGTTTTGAAAAAATTAGGACGTTAAAGAAGGCGATGAACATGAGTGACGGCAAAAAACATGTAGTCATCATCGGCGGCGGCATTACCGGTTTAGCCGCCGCCTTCTACATGGAAAAAGAAATCAGAGACAAAGATTTGCCGCTTGAGCTGACGCTTATTGAGGCAAGTCCGAGAGTAGGCGGAAAAATCCAGACAGTCAAGAAGGACGGCTATATCATCGAAAGAGGGCCTGATTCATTCCTGGAACGGAAAAAAAGCGCTCCGCAGCTTGTCAAAGACTTAGGTCTTGACCATCTGCTTGTGAACAATGCGACCGGACAATCTTACGTGCTTGTCAACCGCACTTTGCATCCGATGCCGAAGGGGGCTGTAATGGGAATACCGACAAAAATCGCGCCGTTCGTGTCAACGGGGCTGTTTTCTCTGTCAGGGAAGGCGCGAGCTGCAATGGATTTCATCCTGCCCGCAAGTAAATCAAAAGAGGATCAGTCACTGGGAGAATTTTTCCGCAGACGTGTCGGGGATGAAGTTGTCGAGAATTTAATCGAGCCGCTTTTATCAGGCATCTATGCAGGTGATATCGACAAACTCAGCCTGATGTCAACATTCCCGCAATTCTATCAGACGGAACAAAAGCACAGAAGCCTGATCCTGGGGATGAAAAAAACGAGACCTCAAGGCTCCGGCCAGCAGCTGACAGCCAAAAAACAAGGGCAGTTTCAGACGCTGACAACAGGCCTGCAGACGCTTGTCGAAGAGATCGAAAATCAACTAAAGCTGACAAAGGTATACAAAGGCACAAAGGTTACCAAGATTAGCCGAGAGGGCACGGGCTACTCGCTTGATCTTGATAACGGCGTATCACTTGATGCCGAATCAGTGATTGTAACAGCACCGCATAAAGCTGCCGCGGGAATGCTTTCCGATTTGCCGGCTGTTGCAAATCTGAAAAACATGCATTCCACATCTGTGGCGAATGTCGCCTTGGGTTTTCCGGAAGGCGCCGTCCAAATGGAGCATGAGGGCACGGGCTTTGTCATCTCAAGAAACAGTGATTTCGCGATCACAGCTTGTACGTGGACGAACAAAAAATGGCCGCACGCAGCGCCGGAAGGCAAAACACTGCTTCGGGCATATGTCGGAAAAGCCGGAGACGAATCCATCGTCGACCTCTCAGATAACGACATTATCAACATTGTGCTGGAAGACCTAAAGAAAGTAATGAAAATCAACGGTGAGCCGGAAATGACATGTGTCACGCGCTGGCATGAAAGCATGCCTCAGTACCATGTCGGCCATAAACGCCGTATCAATGAGCTCCGTGAAGCGCTGGCTTCCTCATATCCTGGTGTGTACATGACTGGCGCATCCTTCGAGGGTGTTGGAATCCCGGACTGTATCGATCAAGGAAAAGCAGCTGTGTCAGACGCGCTGAAATATTTATTCGACTAAAAAACCTCCGTACCCGGTACGGAGGTTTTTTGTGCCTAGATGATGGCAATATTGTGTAAAAAATGTTTGAATTGTTCAGCATGGTATGATACATTTGCATATGTACTTATTGACTAAAATGTTCAAATGGTCAGTTTTGAGGTGATATACAATGTCAATAGATCGAAAAAAGCTCATTTTGGAGGCTGCCACAAAGTCTTTCACACAGTTTGGCTATAAAGCGACGACAATGGATTTGGTGGCGAAGCTTGCGAACGTGGGAAAAGGAACCATCTATACGTTTTTCAAAAATAAAGAAGAGCTGTTTGATGATATTTTCTCTACGTTATTAAAAGAAATGAAGCAAAAAGCTGACGAAGCGATGGAGCCTGATCTCCCGTTCCATGAAAATGTTCACAGAGCGCTGTTTGCCATTCTTGAATTCAGGAAAACACATCAGCTGACGATTAAAATTTTTCAAGAAAATGCTGAGATTGGTACAATGGCAGTTCAGGACGTGATTCAGAAAATGGAGCGTTCCATTCTTTCTTATATTAAAAATAAGATAGAAGAGGGTGTCGAAAACGGAGATATCAAGCCGTGTGATCCTGAGCTGACGGCTTTTGTCATGTTGAAGCTTTATATCGCGCTCATTTTTGATTGGGAAAAACAGCATCCCCCGCTTGATAAAGAAACGATTGCGGAACTGCTTGAGTTGTATGTTGTCAAAGGATTGTCAGCCAACTAGATAATCCTTTCTCTTTACAAGAAAATGACCATTTTTCATGATGAGTCAGTTTTAGAATGGAGGCATCAGGATGAACACAATACGAAGTCAATGGAAAGACATCGTAACGAGTAAAAAATTATTGATTCCCATCATCGCCATTTTGTTTGTCCCGCTTATTTACAGCGGTGTTTTCTTAAAGGCCTATTGGGACCCGTACGGCACAGTTGACCAGCTGCCTGTCGTTGTCGTCAACCAGGATAAAGGAACGACATATGAGGGAGAAAAGCTACAAATCGGTGATGATCTGGTAAAAGAATTAAAGGATAATAAAAGCTTTGACTGGCATTTTTCCACTGATCTCGACCAATCGTTAAAGGACTTATTAAATCAAAAATACTATTTAGTAGTCGAGATTCCAGAAGACTTTTCTAAAAACGCCAGCACTGTAATGGACAAAAATCCGAAAAAACTGGATTTGAAATACCATACGAATGCCGGTTCAAACTATGTAGGAGCAACGATTGGCGAAAAAGCGATTGATAAACTGAAAGCTTCTGTTTCTAAAGAAGTGACCGAGCAATATACGAAAGTGATTTTTGATAACTTTAAAGATATTGCCAAAGGTCTCAGCGACGCGAGCAGCGGAGCGAAAAAAATTGATGACGGCACTAAGGACGCAAAAAACGGAAGCGCCAAGCTGAAAGAAAATCTGGAGAAGCTGACAGAAAGCACTGCGACAATCAGCGACAAAACGGCGCAGCTTGCAGAAGGAGCAGCTAAAGTAACAAGCGGCATTCAATCGCTTGACAGCTCGCTCGGCAAATTCCAGGACAGCAGCAATACCATTTATGAAAATTCAGGAAAAATTGCCGCGGGATCAAGTGAGCTGACAGGAAGGCTGAATGAACTTCTAGCCGGCCAGCAGACATTGCAGCAGGGATTTCCAAAGATTACAAACGGGCTGGATCAGCTTAATACAAAGGCCGCAGAGGCTTCTCAGAAAGTAGAAAAAGCAGAGAAGGTCATAAACGCAGTCGATTTGACACAGCTTGAAACAGCTGTCAGCAACCTTGAAAAATCTGAAACTGCCATGAATGAATTTAAAAAGCAGCTGACAGAGTTTGAAAACAGCTTGAAAAACCGTGATCAGGCATTTAAAAATGTGATCAATTCAAGCGAGTTCTTAACAGCGGAACAAAAAAGCCAGCTGATCAATTCTGTTGAGAAGAAGCTTCCGCAAGTAGATGCGCCTGATTTTGATCAAATCATTAGCCGGCTCCCTTCAGTGGATCAGCTTCCTGACATTTCAACGATTAAAGCTTCTCTGGAAGATGTAAAAGAGCAGGCGGCACAGCTGAAAGCAATGCCGGAAGCTACATCTAAGCTTTATAACGGTGCAAAAGCGACGCAAGATGCAATTGACAAATTAACTGAAGGAACCGAGAAGATATACAACGGTTCACAGCAGATCACAGATAGCCAAAATAAACTGACAGCCGGTATTGGAGAATACAATAAACAGTTTGCAAAAGCAAAAGCGGGCTCAGAACAATTGGTGACAGGCGGCAGCCAAGTGTCGGGCGGCTTACTGAAACTGTTAGACGGTTCTAAACAAGTTCAAAATGGATCATCAAAACTCGCTGAGGGATCTGAATCGCTTGATACAGGTTTAGGCAAGCTATTGGACGGCACAGGACAGCTGTCTAATAAGCTGAATGATGCGGCTGATCAAACAGGGGATATCAGCGCTGATGATAAAACATACGGTATGTTTGCGGATCCGGTCAAAACTAATGACGACGCGATTCATTCCGTCCCTAACTACGGAACAGGGCTGACGCCTTATATCCTATCAATGGGCTTGTATGTCGGCGGCATTATGCTGACGGTCGTATTCCCGCTGAAAGAAGCATCAGGCCGTCCGAGAAACGGATTTGAGTGGTTCTTCAGTAAATTTAATGTCATGATGCTCGTTGGAATCATTCAATCGCTGATTGTGGCGACGGTCTTGCTTCTGGGAATTGGTCTCGAGGTTGAGAGCACGTGGAGGTTTTACGTGTTTACGATCATTACGAGTCTCGCTTTTCTTGCAATGATTCAATTTTTGGCCACGACGATGGGCAATCCGGGCCGGTTTATTGCAGTCATTATTTTAGTGCTGCAGCTCGGGGCCAGCGGAGGAACCTTCCCATTAGAATTGCTTCCGAATTTCTATCAGGTGATCCATGGCGCGCTGCCGATGACCTACAGCATAAACGGGTTCAGAGCGGTGATTTCAAACGGAGATTTCGGCTACATGTGGCAGATGGCCGGTGTCTTAATCGGCATTGCTCTAGTCATGATCGCGCTGAGCATTACCTACTTTACGATCTTAAGCCGGAAGGAAGACACTTCAGAAGAACAGCCGGCTTCCTAATGAAAAAGACCTTGTTTCTCAGGAAACAAGGTCTTTTTTGATTTAACATCCCCATTTAATCAGAAGTCCGGTATACGTTAATCCTCCGCCGAATCCGAAAAGCATCAGGGTTTGGTCTTTTTTCAGCTTCCCGGCTTTCACTGCCAGATCAAGGGCCAAAACAATAGAGACTGAGGATGTATTTCCGTAGTATTCGACACTGGTGAGTGTTTGTTCAATCGGAAACGGTGTTTTTTCACAAATCGATTCGATCATGCGCAAGTTGGCGCTGTGGGGAACAAACCAATCAAGATCATCACGGCTGAGCCCTGCTTTGTGTAAAAGATGTTCAAATTCACGGGGAATGGTTCTTGCGGCCCACTTATACACTTCGCGTCCGTTTTGGACCATTTTCCCGGAATCCGCAAGCGGCATGCCGTTGAGTTCGCTCCGCAGTCCGGCCCTATACAAAATATCTGCACCTTTTCCATATGTTCCTTGGACGGAGGCGAGGAATCCCGGTGCCTCTTCAGTTCGTTCAACCAATAGTGCGCCCGCAGCATCGCCGAACAGAACGCATGTCGTTCGATCTGTATAATCAGTCACTTTTGACAATGTTTCTCCGGCGATGACGAGAATTTTTTGATGAAGCCCGGATGTAATCAATCCGTTTGCCAAATGGAGACCGTATGTCAGTCCTGCGCATGTCGCATTGATATCTAACGCGCCGGTGTTCTCCCAGCCGAAATATTCCTGCACCCGGCAAGCCGTACTCGGAAAGGCATAATCTGCTGTTGTTGTGGCGACGAGAATCATATCCACATCTTCAAGTGTTCCTTCGTAACGGCTCTTGAGATCTTTGACTGCTTCAATGCATAGGTCTGAAGTGAACTGCTGCTCATCGGCAATCCGCCGTTCTCTCATTCCTGTGCGCTGAACAATCCATTCATCAGACGTATCTACGATTTTTTCCAGATCCGCATTGGTTAAACGCCGGGTCGGCGCATAGGTGCCGATTGCTGTAATGTTTGCTTTTGACATAATAACACAACTCCTTTTATTATCAGATTATAACACTAGATATTAGTATCTGGTACTAAAAAGAGGATTTTTGATAAAAAAAGAGAAACTGTCAGTAGAAAACCAGAAAAGGAGGAAAAAAATGGTCAGTCAAGGAGCGATAGCCTCTATGATTATTTCCGGGGTTATTGCGTTTTTGTTGCCGATCGGACTGATGATATGGTTTAGGCGAAAGTATCATGCTCCGATTAAGGTGTTTTTTATTGGCGCTCTTACGTTTTTTGTTTTTGCTCAGCTGTTGGAGGGCGGCGTTCATGTTTATGTTCTGCAAATGAATGAAACGACGAAAGAAGTGATGAAGCATCCAGTCTGGTATGCCATTTACGGATGCTTGATGGCCGGGATTTTTGAGGAGTGCGGAAGGTATATCATGATGCGTTTCTTTATGAAGCGCCGTCTTTCTTGGGCGGACGGTCTGGCCTTCGGAGCGGGCCACGGCGGTCTGGAGGCGATACTAATAACCGGCTTGTCCAGCATTACGCTTATCGTGTACGCTTTTGCGATCAATAGCGGCACTTTTGAACAGCTTTTGATTAATCAAGATGTGAAGCAGGCACTTATGCCGATTCAGGCGCAGCTGCTGAATACACCTTCGTATGAATGGCTGCTCGGCGGAATTGAAAGAATCAGCGCCATCTCTGTTCAAATCGGTCTGTCACTATTTGTGCTGTATGCGGTTAAAAGCCGCCGGCCGCTGTTTTTGCTGTATTCGATTCTCTTACACGGGCTGTTTAATGTACCGGCGGTTTTATACCAAAAAGGAGTGATAGAACATGCGGCGGCTGTTGAACTCATCGTTGCTGGGATAGCTGCGGCATCAGTGGTTTGGATTGTAAAGGCAAAAAGGCTGTTTCAATAAAAAATCCAAGCAGCAGTAACAGCCCGCTTGGAAAAATGAAATATTCGTTTAGGCATGGGGTATCAGAATATTTCTGACTCAGTCCTTAGCAATGACAGCAAGAGTGGCAGCGTTTTTTGCAAGAGCAATGTCTTTTCTTTTTCTTCTTTTTCTCGCAAGGGTCATGGCATTCTTTCTCTTTCTTGCAATGGTCGTGGAAATCCTTATCGAACCACTCGTCAAAGAACCAAAAATCATCAAACCAAAAATTACAATGATGTTTCCGTTCATGTGAATGACGACAGCACATAGATATCCCTCCTCTTCCCATGCTCTCTACAGCATATGCTAGATTGATAGGAAAAGATTGGACGGGTTCAGCGGGAAAAGAGTATATTTTAAATAGAAAATAAAAGGAGGAATGTCCTATGACGTCCGTTCGTAAAACAATGGAGCTGATTAAAGAACTCGTTTCTATTCCAAGTCCGACAGGGAATACATATGAGGTGATCAAATACGTTGAAAACCTTTTAAAAGAATGGAAGGTCGAAACGGTTCTGAACCATAAGGGCGGTTTGATCGCCACGCTTCCGGGCCGCGATACATCCCGTCACCGAATGCTGACGGCGCACGTTGACACCTTGGGCGCGATGGTGAAAGAAATTAAAGCTGACGGCCGGCTGAAAATCGATTTGATCGGCGGTTTCCGCTATAACTCGATCGAAGGGGAGTATTGCCAAATTGAAACGGCTTCAGGGAAAACGTATACGGGCACCATTTTAATGCATCAAACGTCTGTGCACGTGTACAAAGACGCGGGAAAAGCGGAGCGCAATCAAGAGAATATGGAAATCCGCCTGGATGAGCCTGTGCACTGCCGTAAGGATACGGAAGAGCTTGGCATTGGCGTCGGAGATTTTGTTTCGTTTGATCCCCGTGTTGAGATCACATCAAGCGGATTCATTAAATCACGCCATTTAGATGACAAAGCAAGTGTGGCCTTGTTGCTTCGCTTAATCCATCAAATTCAAACAGAAGAAATTGAACTGCCGTATACGACTCATTTTCTGATTTCTAATAATGAAGAAATCGGATATGGCGGAAACTCTAATATTCCTGCTGAAACTGTTGAATACTTGGCGGTGGATATGGGGGCTATCGGCGACGGCCAGGCGACAGACGAATATTCGGTTTCGATTTGTGTGAAGGATTCGAGCGGTCCGTATCATTATCAGCTGAGAAAGCATTTGGTCGATTTAGCTGAAAAGCACCATATTGACTATAAGCTTGATATTTACCCGTATTACGGGTCGGACGCCTCAGCAGCGATCAAATCCGGGCATGATATTGTGCACGGCCTGATCGGGCCGGGAATTGACGCTTCGCACGCTTTTGAGCGCACGCATAAGTCTTCTCTCCGCCATACAGCGAAGCTCCTGTATTATTATGTGCAATCACCGATGGTATAAGAGGGAGAAAACAAATGAAAATCTATGAACTGAAAAGCACTTTCGGCTGGGAAGGCGATGAAGGTCTTGGAGAACAGCTGATCCAGCAAATCCTTGCTGGAGAAAAAACGGCCACCTGCGCGCCGAAATCATTATATTCAAAAGATGAACTGAGTGATGTATATCAAACAGCGGGACAGCTTGTAACCGTTTATGATAAACATGATCATCCGAGATGCAATATAAAAGTGACAGATGTGTTTGAAACGACCTTTGGAGCGCCTGATAGGAGGTTAGTCAAAGGAGAGGGCAACGGAGACCGAATTGATGAATTTCAAGAGGACCATCGAAGAGCATGGGCGGAGCTGATCAAAAATGGCGAAATGGAACTGAATGAGGACACTGTTTTGATTACAGAGCTGTTTGAGCTTGTCCAAGATTAAAAAAAGCCTGCGGGGCGTTGAGAACCCCGCAGGCTTTTTGATTAACCGGAAATGGTTGCGTTTTGATCTGCTTTAGATTGGCTCATGACAGCTTCCGCTTTTGCAGGATTAAACATGCCTTCCCATTTAGACATTACAACGGCAGCAAGTGCGTTACCAGTCAGGTTTACAACTGTACGTGCCATGTCCATAATGCGGTCTACACCGGCAATAAAGGCAAGTCCTTCTGCCGGAACACCGATCGTGCCCAGTGTTGCAAGCAAGACGACAAAAGAAGTTCCCGGAACGGCAGCCATTCCTTTAGATGTCACCATCAAAACTAATACAAGCGTAATTTGGTGCCAAATTGTTAAATCAATGCCGTATACTTGTGCAAGAAACAGCGCTGCAATAGATTGATAGAGAACGGAGCCGTCTAAGTTAAACGTATATCCAATCGGGATAACGAAAGACACAATACCTTTCGGACAGCCGATTTTCTCCATTTTTTCCATGATGCGCGGAAGAACGGTTTCAGAGCTGGACGTACTGAACGCCAATAAAATTTCGTCCTTCATGTAAGCCAGGAATTTGAAGATGCTGATACCGGCAATTTTTCCGACAATCCCAAAAATGACAATTAAGAAGAAAGCCAGTGCGACATATACCAATCCGACAAGCTTTCCGAGAGATAGAAGAGAACCGAGTCCGAATTTAGAGACAGTAACTCCGATTAGAGCAAAAACCCCGAATGGCGCTACTTTCATCACAAGGTTTACCACATGGAACATCGAATGGGAAACGCCTTCAAAAAAGGCTAATACTGGCTTGCCTCTTTCACCGATCGCGGAAATTCCCAATGCAAATAGTACGGTAAAGAAGATGATGGCAAGAAGATCCCCTTCGACCAAGGATTGGAAGAAGTTTGTCGGCACAATGTGCAGGAATGTCTCTGCCACTGATTTATTGCTTTGTTCTTTTTCTGTTTCAACATATTGACTGATGTCTGTTTTTTGAGCTTCGTGTATATTAACTCCTGTACCCGGGTGGAAGATGTTTGCAAGGGCTAGTCCGAGAATGATGGCAAAGGTCGTAATAATCTCAAAGTACAGAATTGTTCTGAAGCCTAATTTACCAACTTGCTTTCCATTTCCGGCTCCGGCTACACCGATGATTAAACTGGAGACAACAATAGGAATCACTATCATTTTGATTAAGCGTAAAAAGAGATCCCCGATTGGCTGCAGATAAGTAGGCAGTGCTGGGTTGCCGTACCAAATAACGCCAGCAATAACACCTAGAATAAGTCCAACGAATATTTGCGTAGCTAATCCAAACCTAATTCTTTTCATAGATTACCTCCCAAAAAACAAAGTATCAACATATATCATGAATAGACATATATTTAATCTCACTATTAGATCAAATTATAATAGATAAGAAATAGGTTCGTCTATAGTAAATTATATTTTGAAAATATAGAATATTCAAAAATATCAAGTGAATCACCAGAATTATCTAAAAACAGGTGAGCTTTGACCCAACCTGATTATTATTTCAATATAAAGAGAAGTTAGAAGAATAAGAAAATCTCACACTGTATGCGTGAGATTTTCGCCTCTTTACATATCGCTTACTTTTATACAGTCGTTGCAAATATTACCATAACACTCATGCTGCTCATCAATCTTTTTTCCGCATTCCGCGCACTTTTTCGAAGGCAGGTTTCTAAAAAATTCAGTAATTTTCCCTAGCATAACCAATCCCTCTTTCCCCTTTGTAATGTTTTCATTGTAATATAACAGAAAGTAAAATTCAACATCTGTTTTGATACAATGTTTAAAACATGCTTTTTTTTAGAAAAATGGGTATATTGAAGGAGGATCAATTTTCTTTGAAAAGAAGGAGGACATTATGAAAGTTACAGTTATCGGATGCTACGGCGGTTTTCCGGCCGCAAATGAAGCGACGTCGGGTTACTTGTTTCAATCGAGGGATTTTTCATTGTTAGTGGACTGCGGAAGTGCCGTGTTATCTAAGCTGTTTGGATATGTCCCGGCGGAAAAGCTGGACGCGGTGGTTCTGTCTCATTATCACCATGACCATATTGCGGACATCGGGCCGCTGCAATTTGCGAAGCAAGTCGGATCATTCCTCGGCAAAGGAGAACACTCGCTTCCGATTTACGGACATGATGCTGATATAGAACAGTTTCAAAAGCTTACATATAAAACGCATACGAAAGGGATTGCCTATCAGCCTGATCAGCAGCTGACTGTCGGTCCGTTTACGATCACCTTTTTAAAGACGGTTCACCCGGTGACTTGTTATGCGATGCGGATTACTGACGGCAGCCATACTGTTGTGTATACTGCTGATTCCAGCTATCAGGATTCATTTATTCCGTTTTCGGAAAACGCTGATTTATTGATCTCAGAATGTAATTTTTATGCTGATCAAGACGGGACAAGCGCAGGCCATATGAACAGCTTGGAAGCAGGGCGAATTGCAGAAGAAGCGGGAGCGGGCGGGCTGCTGCTGACCCATCTGCCTCATTTCGGCGTGCATGACAACCTTCGCAAAGAAGCCAAGACCGTTTTTAACGGGAAAGTGAACATTGCGAAATCTGGTTTTGTGTGGGAAGGATAAAGGAGGAGCACGATGTTATTTATTGACAATCAAAATATCAATGATCCGCGGATCAATCTTGCTATCGAGGAGTATTGCCTTAAATATTTAGACCCTGAACAGCCGTATTTGCTTTTTTACGTGAATCAGCCGTCTATCATCATCGGAAAAAACCAAAATACAATAGAAGAAATCAATACAAAGTATGTAGAGGAAAACGGAATTATCGTCGTCCGCCGTTTATCTGGCGGCGGGGCTGTGTATCATGATTTAGGGAATTTAAATTTCAGCTTTATCACGAAGGATGACGGTGAAAGCTTTCATAACTTCAAAAAATTCACTGAGCCGGTGATTCAAGCGCTACATCAGCTCGGAGTTGAAGCGGAATTAAGCGGCCGGAATGATATTGTGGTAGATGGCCGCAAAATATCAGGTAACGCCCAATTTGCCACAAGAGGCCGCATCTTCAGCCATGGCACCCTCATGTTTGATTCAGCCATTGATCATGTTGTGTCCGCTTTAAAAGTCAAAAAGGATAAAATTGAATCAAAGGGCATCAAATCAATCAGAAGCCGTGTGGCAAACATCAGTGAGTTTCTTGATGATAAAATGACGACCGAAGATTTCCGCAGTCATTTGCTCAAACATATTTTCAATACAAATCACATTCAAGATGTGCCGGAGTATAAGCTGACTGAAAAAGATTGGGAAGTCATTCGCAAAATCTCGGAAGAACGCTATCAAAATTGGGACTGGAACTACGGCCGCTCACCTAAATTTAACCTGAACCATTCAAAGCGTTATCCGGTCGGGTCCATTGATTTGCGTTTGGAAGTAAAAAAAGGGAAAATTGAAGACTGCAAAATTTTCGGCGATTTCTTCGGTGTGGGCGATGTGTCGGAAATCGAAAACCTGCTGATTGGAAAGCAATATGAGCGCAGTGTGATCGCTGATGCGCTGGCTGATGTGAATCTGAAGCATTATTTTGGGAACATTACGAAAGAAGATTTTCTTGATCTGATTTATTAATGTAAAACACATTGTTTGAAAGGAAATTTGTGTTTTGAAATAATGGAGGCAGGAGGGATTCACATGAAAGTGTTTTTAATCGGAGCGAACGGACAAATCGGACAAAGACTTGTTTCTTTATTCAAAGAGAATGCTGATCATTCCGTCAGAGCGATGGTCAGAAAAGAAGAACAGAAAGCATCTTTGGAAGCGGCCGGCGCGGAAGCTGTGCTAGCAAATCTAGAAGGAAGCCCGGAAGAAATCGCAGCTGCGGCAAAAGGCTGTGACGCGATTATTTTTACGGCGGGTTCCGGCGGGAGCACAGGCTATGATAAAACGCTGCTGGTGGATCTTGACGGAGCGGCAAAAGCAATAGAGGCTGCGGAAATCGCGGGAATCAAACGTTTTATTATGGTCAGCGCCCTGCAGGCCCACCGCCGTGAAAATTGGAATGAGGCACTTAAACCTTATTACGTGGCCAAGCATTATGCTGATAAAATTCTGGAATCCAGCGGCTTAGCCTATACGATTATACGTCCGGGAGGCCTTCGCAATGAACCGGGAACAGGAACGGTTTCCGCAGCCCCAGATCTAGAGCGGGGTGATATATCACGTGATGACGTTGCGACAGCAGTCATTGCCTCTTTAGATGAAACCAACACGGAAAATCGGGCTTTTGATCTCACTGAAGGAGATACACCGATTGCCGAAGCTTTGAAGAATCTATAACACTACTGACACTCGGGGCTTTTTGCTCTTGAGTGTTTTTTTGTGTTTCTCTATAATGAAAAGGAAAGCTTATCTTCAATAATGAATGACTACTCATTCACTTTAAGGGGTGGGAGAATGAATCTGGTTTCAAAATTAGAAGAGACAGCATCTGAGAAGCCGGACAGCATCGCATGCAGGTTTAGGGATCAAGTGATTACTTACAAGGATCTGAATGACAATATTCAGCGTTTTGCGGACGGCCTTCAGGAAGCGGGTATGGAAAAAGGGGATCACCTTGCTTTGCTGCTTGGCAATTCGCCTGATTTTGTCATCGCATTTTTCGGCGCATTAAAGGCCGGTATTGTGGTGGTGCCGATCAATCCGACGTACACGCCGACAGAAATCGGCTATATGCTGACAAACGGCGATGTCAAAGCAATCGTAGGAGTAGATCAGCTTTTGCCGATTTATGAAAGCATGCACGAATCTTTGCCAAAGGTCGAACTCGTCATTTTATGCCGGACAGGAGAAACTGAGCTGGAAGCTTCAGATCCTGAGGTCAGAATGAAAATGACAACGTTTACAAAAATGTTGCGTCCGACACCCGGTGCTGCACGCCATCCAGAGGTTGTGCCTGATGATACTGCGGTAATTTTATATACGTCAGGAACAACGGGAAGACCGAAAGGCGCGATGCTGACCCACCAGAATTTGTTCAGCAATGCAAACGATGTCGCCGGGTATTTGGGAATGGATGAGAAAGACAATGTGGTTTGCGCTCTTCCGATGTTTCATGTTTTTTGCTTAACTGTCTGCATGAACGCTCCGCTGATGAGCGGCGCATGCGTGCTGATTGAACCGCAGTTCAGCCCCGCATCTGTTTTTAAGCTTGTAAAGCAGCGGCAGGCAACGATTTTTGCCGGCGTGCCTACGATGTATAACTATTTATTCCAGCATGAAGAAGGCAAGGCAGATGATTTTTCTTCTATTCGCCTGTGCATCTCGGGTGGTGCGGCCATGCCGGTCGCGCTGCTTACGGCATTTGAAGAGAAATTCGGCGTCACCATTTTGGAGGGCTACGGGCTTTCGGAAGCATCGCCTGTCACATGCTTTAACCCGTTTGACAGAGGGAGAAAACCAGGCTCCATCGGGACAAGTATTTTGCATGTCGAAAACAAGGTCGTCGATCCGCTCGGCCGAGAGGTCCCTGATCACCAGGTGGGCGAATTGATCGTAAAAGGGCCCAATGTGATGAAGGGCTATTATAATATGCCGATGGAAACGGAGCACGCTTTAAAGGACGGATGGCTTTATACGGGAGACCTGGCAAGGCGGGATGAGGACGGTTATTTTTACATTGTTGACCGGAAAAAAGACATGATTATTGTAGGCGGCTACAATGTGTATCCGCGTGAAGTGGAAGAGGTCCTGTACAGCCACCCGGACGTAAAGGAGGCTGTTGTCATCGGCGTGCCTGATGCTGAAAGCGGCGAAGCGGTAAAGGGATATGTCGTACCGAAACGGTCTGGTGTCACAGAAGAAGAAATGATGGCGCATTGTGAAAAGCATCTGGCAAAATACAAACGGCCTGCCGAGATCATCTTTCTTGATGAGATTCCGAAAAATGCGACAGGCAAAATGCTCAGACGGGCGCTCAAAGATATGCTGCCTCATTAATGTGAAAAAAGCGAAGCCAGTGGGCTTCGCTTTTTTCATTGTTAATCCTTTGCTTCTTTTTTAATGATAGTTTGCAGCGCTTTGGTATCGTTTCGCGTTAATTTGTAATACGTGCCGTCTTTCAAAAAAATGGCCTGCTGGCTGTCGTCAATCCATAATCTGAATGAGTCAAATCTGTCTTTATGAAATTTAATCGTGCCTTCGTAATCAGGAGCTGATGTTTTTTCGGTTTTCAGCTGCTTTCCCTGATTCATAATGTCCAGCATATCTTTGACGTGCTGTCTTTTTTCGATTTCAATCTTTTCCCGCCCGTCTGAAGACAGGGTGATCAATTCCGCATCAACCGATTGATATACATCGCCTGACCGGCTGTAAAGGTAGAAAAATGCAATAAACACAAGACCGATAACAACGATGGCTGCTACTATTTTTTTCATCTGCATCACTCCAAACATTTGCTAGTTTCTCCAGCAAAGGGCGATTCCATGCGAAAAAGTCCGAACTCACAGCTTGGTTCTAAGAAATTGAATTTATGATTACAATAGAAGTAATGGGTCTAGATGTGAGGAGTGAGGCGTTATGCGCAAGTGGATTGCGGGTGCAGGGCTTGCATATGTGCTGTATGGGCTTTTTTTCTATTGGTATTTCTTTATGTCCGGCGATTCCGCTGTGCCGGAGGCCGTGAAAGGAACACAGGCTGACCCGGCTTCTTTCATGAAGCCGTCTCAATTGGCTGTCGCCGAACAGTATTCTGATGTGAAGAACTTTTTATTTTTTATCAGTATTCCTCTTGATTGGTTTCTGTTTTTTGTATTGCTGACCAGCGGTGTTTCAAAGAAAATCAAGCAATGGATGGAAGCGGCTGTGCGTTTTCGTTTTTTGCAGATCATCGGTTTCGTGTTTGTGCTTTCGCTGATCACGGCTCTGGTGACGCTGCCTTTGGATTGGATAGGCTATCAGGTATCACTTGATTACAATATTTCGACGCAGACAGCCTCCAGCTGGGCTAAAGATCAAGTCATTGATTTTTGGATCAGTTTTCCGATCTTTACACTTTGCGTGCTGGTGTTTTATTGGCTGATCAAAAAGCATGAAAAAAAATGGTGGTTTTACGCCTGGCTGTTAACAGTGCCGTTTTCGCTGTTTCTGTTTTTTATTCAGCCGGTGATTATTGATCCTTTATACAATGATTTTTATCCGCTGAAAAACAAAGAGCTGGAAAGCAAAATTTTAGCACTGGCCGAAGAAGCAGATATTCCGGCTGATCATGTATATGAAGTGAATATGTCAGAGAAAACAAACGCGCTTAATGCCTATGTGACAGGAATTGGGGCTAATAAGCGGATTGTTCTATGGGATACGACGCTCAATAAACTCGACGATTCAGAAATTCTCTTTATTATGGGGCACGAAATGGGCCATTATGTCATGAAGCACGTGTATATCGGATTGGCTGGCTATTTAATCGTGTCGCTAGCGGGATTTTATGTGGTCGATAAGCTTTACAAGCGGGGGGTACGGCTTGCACGCAATCTGTTTCATGTAGAGAGCCGGCGTGATCTTGCGGCATTGCCGCTGTTATTGCTTATCGTATCTGTTTTGAGCTTTGCTGTTACGCCTTTTTCTAATGCTGTTTCCCGCTATCAGGAGAATAAGGCTGACCAATATGGGATTGAGCTGACAGGGGACAGCGAAGCCGCAGTCAGAACGTTTCAGGTTTTGGCTGTTACGGGGCTGAGCCAGGTTGATCCGCCTTTTCTCGTGAAACTTTTCAGAGGGAGCCATCCTTCGATCATGGAACGGATTCAACATGCGGAAACCGAAGAAAATACCTCAGAACACCCGGACTCAGAACAGGGGGACGACCAATAAAAAAAGAAGCAGGTATGGAGTGACCTGCTTCTCTTTTATCTTATTGTGCAGCTGCTTGAACGTTGATTAACCCTTTTCCATAGTAGAAAGAGCTGCCAAGGTTTGTCGCAGTGCTTTCTAAACGATCACGGACTTGCGCATTTGACCAAGTCGGATGTTTAGAAAGGATTAAAGCTGCTGCTCCGGCAACGTGAGGTGTCGCCATTGAGGTTCCGTTGTAAGAGCCGTATGTGCCGCCAGGAAGTGTGCTTTGGATCGACACGCCTGGAGCCATAACGTCAAGCTCAGAACCTGCGCTTGAGAAAGAAGCTCTTTGGTTGCTGCTGTTTACTGCGCCTACTGCAATAGTAGAAGGATATTTTGCAGGGTAGCCGACTGTGCTTGTGCTTCCTGAACTTCCTTCGTTTCCGGCTGCGGCAACAACGACGATACCGCTTGCAACCGCTTTATCGACTACTGTTTTCAACGCTGTAGACCCAGTAGGTCCGCCAAGACTCATGTTGATGACATCCATGTTGTTAGAAATCGCCCATTCAATACCGTTAATAATCCAGCTGTATTGGCCGCTTCCTGTAGAATCAAGCACTTTTACTGCATATAATGATGCGCTAGGCGCTACGCCCAGAACACCAATTGTGTTATTAAGAGCGGCAACAGTACCGGCTACATGCGTGCCGTGAGAACTGCCGTCTTGGTATGGGTTTGTTTCAGAAGGTACGAAGCTTGCTCCGCCTCGAACGTTTAAGTCAGGATGAGAAGAGTCAATTCCGCTGTCGATGACAGCTACTTTTACATTAGAGCCTGTGTAGCCTTGAGAGTGAAGAGCCGGCGCTTTAATTTGAGAAATGCCGTAAGGAACAGATTGCGCATATTCATGTGCAACATGATCTTCTTCCACATAAGCAACACTCGGATCTTTTTTCAGTTCTTTTACAGCTTTTTCATCCAATGTTGCTGTGGCTGCATTTACATACTTAAATTGCTTTTGAACTTTCCCGCCTTTTTCAGAAATAACATCTTTTTTCTTGGCGGTGCTCATAGCTCCCATTGTCTGTTTAAACCCGACAATGTACTTCTTTTCTTCACTGTTTTTTCCGGCAGCCTGTGCAGACATGTTGCTGAATGCCATCGTGAAGATTAGCGTGAACGCAAACAACAAGCTGATCCACAATTTTTTGCTTCTCACTCTTTACCCTCTCCTTTACAATTTCAGAGCAGCCTATTAATAGACTATTCTGTGAATTTATTGTAATAGATTGGATACTATTTTAGTAGACCCATTTTTTTGAGATTGTTTTATTTCTATTTAGGTATATCATCTCTCGTTATTTCTATAGAGACTCGAAATAACTGCATTCATACAGAAAAGAACGAAAATAGACATGAGTAAATAATCATTATGTTGAAATTTCATGTTTTTTCAGGTTAAATCCTCCCGCGACCAGAAAAAACCCTGTCGAATAAATCAGTTCCATTGACCTGCATGTTTTTCTATGAGATCAATGGATATTATCGTGATATTTTTTCCATGCATGCTGAAAAAAGTATTCTGATCAATATGGTTTACAGAAAATTCTAATATAAAATGTACTTCTTAACAGCATATAGAGAGAAGGAAACGAGATGAACATTCGTCAAGCTTTACCAGCAGATGCGGCAGCTATAGCACCGCTGTTTAATCAGTATCGGGAATTTTATAAGCAGGCGTCGGATCTGGAAGGAGCGGAGGCTTTTTTGAAAGCACGCCTGGAAAAGGAAGAGTCTGTTATTTTTATCGCAGAAGAAAATGGGGAATTCATTGGTTTTACACAGCTTTATCCAGCCTTTTCTTCCGTGGCTATGAAAAGAATCTACATATTAAATGATTTATTCGCCGCTTCTTCTGTACGAAAAAAGGGAGTTGGCCGGCGGCTGCTTTCCGCTGCAAAGGATTATGCCGCGGAAAACGGAGCGAAATGTTTAAAGCTGCAGACGGAACATCACAACCGGACGGCAAGAAGTTTATATGAGCAAAACGGCTATGAAGAGGAAACCGCATTTGTGCATTACAGCCTTAATGTGCCGGAGAAATGAAAATAGAGGCCTCATGATTTGGTTTTTTGGCCGATGTTCGGTTACGATAAAGATGAAAAGGAGTGTGCCGAATGTCAACGTTATTTCAAGCATTGCTGGCAGAAAAAAATGCAGATGATGTTTCAGTCAATATCAAAACCATATCAACAGAGGATTTGCCGAAAGACGGCGTGCTGATTAAAACAGCATATTCAGGCATCAACTACAAAGACGGCTTGGCCGGAAAAGCGGGCGGCAATATTGTCAGAGAATATCCGCTTATTTTAGGCATTGATGCTGCAGGTACGGTTGTCTCTTCAAATGATCCGCGTTTTGCCGAAGGGGATGAAGTCATTGCGACAAGCTATGAGCTTGGTGTCTCACGTCATGGCGGATTAAGCGAATATGTTTCAGTGCCTGGCGACTGGCTGGTGCCTTTGCCAAAGAACCTTTCGCTGCAGGAAGCGATGGCGTACGGAACGGCGGGGTTTACAGCGGCGTTATCTGTGCATCGTCTTGAACAGAACGGACTCTCTCCTGAAAAAGGGAGCGTGCTTGTCACCGGAGCAACCGGCGGTGTCGGCGGAATTGCAATAACGATGCTCAGCAAACGCGGCTACAACGTGGTCGCAAGCACAGGAAACCGGGAGGCGGCTGACTATTTGAAGCAGCTCGGTGCTGATGAAGTAATCAGCAGGGAAGATGTCTATGACGGTAAACGTAAGGCGCTGTCCAAGCAGCAATGGCAAGGAGCTGTCGATCCTGTAGGCGGTAAGCAGCTTGCCTCGCTTTTAAGCAAAATCCAATACGGCGGATCTGTCGCGGTGAGCGGTCTAACGGGCGGGGGAGAGGTTCCTGCAACGGTGTATCCGTTTATTCTTCGCGGAGTCAGCCTGCTGGGGATAGACTCAGTCTATTGTCCAATGGATCTTAGAGCGGCGGTTTGGGAGCGCATGGCCTCCGATCTTAAGCCTGAACAGCTTCTGACAATCATAGACAAGGAAGTCTCATTAACAGAAGCACCTGATGCGCTAAAAGATATCTTGCAAAATCACATTCAAGGAAGAGTCCTTGTAAAACTGTAAAATTGAAGTTTCAGCTTGCAGAAAACACGATGCTTTTTCTGCAAGCTTTTTTGTTTGATTCTAGAATATGCAAGTGCATCTCATAGCAACAGAGAAACGATACTTCGATGTGAAACTTTCTATACTGATTTTCAATAATAATAGTGATAATGATTATCATTCCGTGTTATACTATCTTTTGGACATCTTAATTGAGAAACTACATACAGGAGAGACTGGAATGTTATGAAAAAAACACTGATTATTCTTACAGTTTTACTTCTTTCTGTTTTGACTGTGGCTTGTTCTTCTTCAGCCGGCCATCAAAACAGTGAAGAAAATAAAGCAGCGGTAACACATGATTTAGGGAAAACGAACGTGCCTGAGCATCCGAAGCGGGTCGTTGTGCTTGAGCTTGGCTTTATCGACACTTTGCTTGATCTCGGCATTACGCCTGTTGGAGTGGCGGATGACAATAAAGCAAAGCAGCTGATCAACAAGGATGTACTGAAAAAAATTGACGGCTACACTTCTGTCGGCACACGGTCACAGCCAAGCATGGAAAAAATCGCTTCGCTAAAACCGGATTTGATTATTGCAGACACGACCCGTCATAAGAAGATATATGATCAGCTGAAAAACATCGCGCCGACGATCGCGCTTAATAATTTAAATGCTGATTATCAGGATACAATTGACGCTTCTCTTACCATTGCCAAAGCAGTCGGCAAAGAGAAGGAAATGGAGAAAAAGCTGACAGCGCATGAAGAAAAAGTGAATGAAACAAAGAGAAAGATCAGTGCGAACAGCCAATCTGTGCTTTTGATTGGAAATACAAATGATACGATTATGGCCAGAGATGAAAATTTCTTCACATCGAGACTTTTAACACAAGTCGGCTATCAATATGCGATCAGCACGTCCGATAACAAAAAAACCGGTAATGGCGGCGACTCTGTGAACATGAAAATGACACTTGAGCAGCTGCTGAAAACAGACCCGGATGTAATCATACTGATGACAGGAAAAACAGACGACATTGACGCGGACGGCAAACGCCCGATCGAAAAAAATGTTCTGTGGAAGAAGCTGAAGGCAGTGAAAAACGGGCATGTGTACCATGTTGACCGTCAGGTATGGTCTCTGCGCCGCAGTGTGGACGGAGCGAATGCGATTTTAGATGAGCTTCAAAATGATATGGCAGCAGAAAATAAATAAAAACAGACAGGCAAACGCCTGTCTTTTCTTATTGAATAAAACCGGATAAGTGGCTATTGATGTTATAATCTTTAATTTTCCATTTTTCTTCTGCAAATTCAATGTTACTGAGGCAGGCATTGACAAGGCGCGTATTTTGAAGCTCGGCATCACCGCCGGAAATCTCTGTCAGCAGTGCGTGAATCGCTGCGCCGTGCGCGACAATCAGTACCTTTTGATTTGGATATGCGTGGTTTACTTTCACCAATCCGCCCATCAGCCTGTCCGTGAGCTCTTTTAGCGTTTCCATGTTTGGATAGTTCTTGTCCGGATAGCGCTTTGTCCGTTCTTCAAGCGGCATGCCCTCCGCGTCCCCGTAATCACGCTCCTTAAAGTCATCCATCTCAACGATAGGAAGATTGAGGTATTCATTAATAATGTCCGCGGTCCTTCTGGCTCTTTTCAGCGGGCTGGTGACAATGATATCCCAAGAGAAATCTTTTAAGTATTCTCCGGTTTCTTTTGCTTGGCGTTCGCCTGTCGCGTTCAGCGGGATATCTGTTTTCCCTTGGCATTTTTGCTGCAGGTTCCAATCGGTTTCTCCGTGTCTTACTAAGCAAACGGCTGTCATAAAATTCCCCTTCCTGACTTTGATCTTATCGCTATTATACTAAATCAGAGGCATGCATCCTATGAAAAAGCCTATGCCAAAACCTCAAATAATAAAGCCAAGCCGATTCCGCCGCCGCTTCCGATGGCGGCGACAGCATATTGACAGCCTGTCCGTCTCTGCGCTTCATAAAACAATCTGGTGACCAGTGCCGCCCCGGAAGCGCCGTAAGGATGGCCGAGAGCTAACGCGCCGCCCCGCACATTGATCTTCGTATAGGGAATGCCAAGTTCTTGTGAGCAGACACATATTTTAACGGCAAAGGCTTCGTTGATTTCGTATAAACCGATATCGTCAGTTGTCAACGCGTTTGCAGCTAAAAGCTTTTTGATCGCTTCAACCGGCGCGGCGGACGGATAGTTGGGATGAATGCCGCTAACGGCGCTTCCGATAAAGCGCAGCACAGGTTTATAGCCGAGGGATGCAGCTTTTTTCTCTTCCATGACAAGGAGTGCAGACGCTCCATCTGATATGCCGCTGCTATTGGCGGCTGTAACCGTTCCGGAGCTAGTGTCAAACACCGGCTTTGCACGAGAAATGATCGCTTCCATCGGCCGTCTTTTCAGAAAAGCTTCGTCTGTTTCCAACTCCCCGAGAGGAACAATCTCTTCACGGTACAATCCTTCGGTATGAGCACTCCAGCTGCGTTGAAAGCTGAGAAGCGCGTATTCGTCCTGCATGTTTCTTGGGATGGCATAGCGTGCTGCTGTATATTCGGCCGCCATGCCCATATCGGGATCACCAACAGTGTCCGGCGAAAAGCGGGCTCTTTCTGAAAAAGGCGATCGGCTGCTGCTTTCTGCGCCGCCTGCGATATAAATGTTTCCGGCACCCGCTTTGATAAGATTGCATGCGGAACGCACTGCTTCAAGCCCGGAGCCGCATTGTCTGTCAATCGTCATGCCGGGAACAGATAAAGGAAGTCCAGCTTGAAGTGCTGACAGACGGGCGAGGTTGCCGCCTCTGCCAGTGGCGTTTCCCAAAATCACCTCGTCAATTTGATCCTCTAACTTTCGGCCGAGACAGCTGATGAGAGGAGCGGCCAAATCCTCCGGCAGAAACTGCTTCAGCAGTCCGTTTTCTTTTCCGAAAATCGTTCGTTTTGCATCTGCAATAACCGCGTTCAATTCACCATACCCCGCAGCCATTTTTTTACGCTGGAACGGGCAATTTTGCCGCTGCTTGTTTCGGGCATACTGTCTGTAAATACCCATTTTTTCGGGATTTTGTAGGATGCCAGTTTCTTCTTGCACCAGGCTTTCAGCTTTTTGACGTCTGTATTCCCGCAAATGACGGCCGCGGCGATTTCTCCCCAATACTCGTCCGGAATGCCTGCCACAGCTGCTTTTTCAACCTCTGGGCAGGAGAGAAGCACGCGCTCAACTTCTTCAGGGAAAATATTTAATCCGCCATATACGATCATCCCGTTTTCCCGTCCTGCTATGTACAGAAATCCCTCTTCATCAACATAGCCCATGTCATCTACTGTCATCCATTCCGATTGATCTGGTGTGCGGCTGTTTACATAGCCTGAGAACTTCATCGGGCTTTTGACGAATATTTTCCCGATTTCCCCCGACTGACAGAGGTCCCCGGCGGCGCTGCGGATCTCTATGCGGACATTATGAAAAGGGCGGCCCGCTGAATGAGGTTTTCGTTTGCTGTCTTCTGGTGAGAGATACGCAACAAAGCTAAGCTCAGATGTGCCGTAAAAATCGTACAGCTTCAAATGAGGCCATTTGGATGCAAGCTTCTCCTTGGATGCTGCCGGCCAGTCCGCTCCCGAAGAAATGATTGTAACGGAGCTGTCAGGGAAAGCGTGAATGTTGGCGAGGGCATCTGTCATTGTCGGTACGGTATAGAGTACGCTGATGGATTTCTGTGTTAGCCACTCCTTCGTTTGAGCGGGAATGAATTTTTTAAGCAAACAAACGGTTCCCCCGAGATACAGAGTGCTGACAGCACCGTATAAAAAGTGAGAGGACAGTAATGTTCCTGGAATCAGAACTTTGTCATTTGAAGAGACCAAAAAATAAGTTTTTGTACAATGAAAGCTTTCAACCCAAGAGCGATGAGAGCGCGTAAATGCTTTCGGCTTGCCTGTTGAGCCGGACGTAAAGCCCATATAAAAGGGAAGCTCCGGATCAACGGCTGGGGCCGGGTCAGCGGATGCCTCTGCGATATGCGCCATACAGTCTTCCAGCCAAACTACGGGTGTCAGACAATCTGTCAGTTTGTTTTTAAAAAGAGATGAAGCCACCACAAAATCAGCACCGCTTAATGCCAGCCGCTCACCGCATTCAGCCGCACTCCAGCGTGTATCAATAGGAACCGCCGTACATCCGGCCGCGGCAGCTCCGGCAAACAGCTGTAAAAATGCAAGGCTGTTTGGGAGCAGGATGGCTACACGTTTTGGAACGTTTGGCTGCGCCCGCAGCCAATTGGCAGTTTGGGTGACGAGCCGGTTCCAATCCCGATATGTAATATGTTCAGATTCAGTCTGGATCGCAATCCGGCTTGGATTTTTATTGGCAAAGGATAGATATGTATGTGTAATGGTCACAGAATGTCAGCCTCCTTTTGTATACATCGTATCAGAAAGAGGACAAGGCTTGGGTGATCTTAATGGCAAGCAGCGCAGATGCTGCCGCTTTTAATAAATCGCCGGGCACAAATGAAAGACTTATAAAACCGGCCTGTAACAGATCAATATGCATGATAAAAGCTTGTACAGGAATGCCAAGCAGGTAAATAAAGGCGATGCCGAATACAATATGAATGAAAAAGAGACGGAACACTGTCACCTTACGCAGTCTGTGAACAGCTAGGCTGATCAGCCACGAGGCGAACGGATAAGCAATCAGAAAACCCGCGCTCGGTCCGAAAAAAACGCCAAACCCGCCGCGGCCGCCGGGCAATAGCGGCGCTCCAAAGGCGACGAGCAGCAAAAAGACAAGCTGGCTTAAAAAAGCGGCTTTGGGTCTGAGAATGCTGCCGGCCAGCATGACACCGAGCGTCTGCAGTGTAATGGGAACAGGTGTAAAGGATAAGAAAAGAGGGGGGATAAAACCAAGCACTGCCATCAGTGCAGTAAAGATTGCAATGTGCATCATGTCTAGTAATTTCATATGAAATCCTCCAGCTAACGAATAAAATATGGTTATACAATAAATGCAGACAGCTTTTATGTCAACTTAATTTTAATTAGGGTTTACAAATGGGTCCGAAAAAACCGGCCCTGCGGCCGGCCGGTTTTTGATGATTATTCTTCTGTAAGAATGACAAGCGAATCAACAGAAGCAGCCACATGAGAAACGGCGCGGCTGACCTCCTGGAGCCCTCCGAGAAAAGCCTGCAGATCGACGTCAATTTTTCCTGATTGTTCTTTGCTGACTTTCATGCTGTGAACGATTTCATCGAATAAACGGTTAATTTGTGTCATTTTTTCTTTGCTTTCGCTGACAAGCCCGTTCACGTCTTTGATATGCTTCGACACGATGTTGATTTGTGTATTGGTGTTGTTCACAAGCTCGGACACTGTAGAAACGGTTTTTTTCGTATCTTCAGACAGCTTTCGCACTTCATTGGCCACAACGGCAAAGCCTTTGCCGTGTTCGCCTGCACGGGCTGATTCAATAGATGCGTTTAGCGACAGAAGATTCGTTTGTTCGGCGATGCCTGTGACGATGCCGAAGATTTTTTCAATTTGCTGTGCGATTTCATCCAGCTTGACCATTTCTTTTTCGATTTGGACGAGGCTTGTATCGATCTGGTTCATCTGTTTTTGCTGGATTTCAAGCTCTTTTTTCCCGCCGATCGACTTTTCTTCAACGGTGCTGGATGTCACTGTGCCGGCTTTGGATGCTTCGGAAATGCCTTCAGATTTGTCAACAAGCTCTTGAACGGATCGGCTCGTTTCTGAAAACAAATTTGCGATCGACCCGGAGGTTTCTTGGATTCTCTGATGCAGAAGATTTTTCCTTTCTTCTTGTTCATCGCGGGTTTGGTTGTACTCATCCTGAAACGCTTCAAGGACAAGCTGCTGTTCTAAGTTCAAGATTTTAGTTGTTGCTTTGATTGCTTTCAGCAGTTCCTGGTGATCTGTAATTGATTTTTCATAAATGTCAATCATTGATAGAAGCAATTCCTGAAACGCCCCCATGTACCATTTTGGCAGAAGGCCGATTCGTAAATGGATAGAAGCAATTTTATTTCGTTTTTCAATAAATTCATCATCAATGACACCGGCAAACATTTCTTGAATATGCCGTTTTAACGTTTGTTTTAAGCGGTCAACTGAGCTGTGGTCGTTAATGATATCCATTAATGAGCTTTCATGATCGAGATTTTTATAGAAAGCGTCAACAATGTAAACAATGTTTTCTTGGATTAAGGGCTGTAGCTCCTGCAGCACGTGCAGCTCTGGATCTCCCAGTCTGACCATTTTGAGCTGTTTTTTCACATCTGAGAACTTGTTTGTGAGCTGAATGCGGTTTTTTTGCTGGTCGTTTGAATCTGAAAAATAAGCCGTTTCTTTTTTTCTATCTTTTTTAAATAACAATACAGTGATCCCCCTTGGGAAAATATAATTTTATCTTTTGGCTTTTTAAGCCTTTTTCTTTTTTATCGGTCAAGGGAAGCACGAATGAAGACGGCAGATAGAAAATATTTATAAAAAAACCGTTCAGTTATATGAACGGTTTAATTAAGGTCAATTTGTTTTAGTGGTTTGATGGCCGGTCCTTCGACTACCTCGCCAGTTGGTTTAAAGCGTGATCCGTGGCACGGACAATCCCATGTGTGCTCTCCATCGTTCCATTCCACTTCACAGCCTAAATGGGTGCAGGTTGTATCAACAAGATGCAGGCAGCCCGTTTCATCTCTGAATGCCCCCGCGCGTCTGCCGTTAATGGTGACGGCTTTTCCTTCACCTGGCGCGATCTCTTCAAAATCGACGTTCGGTTTTTCAAGCTTCCCTTTAATGAAATGCTTAGCCACATCTGCATTGTAAGAAATCACCTTTTGCAAGCCGGGATTCAGATGGAAACGAGACGGTGTAAAAATGCTCTCATATGGATTGTCTTTTTTCTCCACAAGGTCTGACAAAAGCTGAGCTGCGACAGCTGCTGATGTCATGCCCCATTTTTTGAAGCCGGTCGCAACGAGAATATTGTCTTCGTTTTCAGACATAGGCCCGATGAATGGGATTTTATCGATTGTCACGAGATCCTGTGTGGACCAGTAATAGGGAATGCTTTCGATTCCAATTGTGCTTTCTGCCAATTGTCTCAGCGTTTCGTAATGGGTCGACATGTCTTTGCCTTGGCCTGTTTTATGGCTTACTCCGCTGAAGAGAATCAGCTTTTCTCCGTTCACAATGGTGTAGCGAAGCGCAACTGACGGCTGGTCTATACTTACATACATGCCCTCAGGATAGTCGATCTTCGGCTTGACGGCGAGGACATAGGATCTATCAGAATACATTCTTGCTGCATATAATCCGCCCCCGTCATAAAAAGGGAAATGGGAGCAGCATACGATAAATCGGCTTTTAATGGCGTGCCGGCTTTTTGTAACAACTTCAGGCATCTCTCCTTTTTTAATATCAAGCGCAACAGTCTCTTCATAAATCTGTCCGCCTTTTTGCACGATCTGATCAAGGAGCCCGGTTAAAAAGTGAAGCGGGTGAAATTGGGCCTGATTCTTCATCACGAGCGCCAGCTTAGAGCCGACGGGAAGCGGAAGATCTTTTATGAGATCCCTTTCAATCCCGAGTTTTGTGTATGCCTCATGCTCAGTGCGGATTTTTTGTACAGCATCTTCACTTGTTGTGTAAAGGTAAGCGTCTTGTTCGGCCCATTCGCAATCGATCTGAAGTTCATCAACAATTCCTTTTATATAATCAATTGCATTCTGGTTCGCTTCATAATATAGCCTTGCGTGGTTCAGTCCGAAATTGCGGATAAATTCATCATAAATCATGTCGTGCTGCGCTGTAATTTTTGCCGTTGTGTGGGCCGTTGTGCCATTGAGAACCTGATTCGCTTCAATCAGAATGACACGGAAGCCTCTTTTGGACAGCTCATAGGCCGTCGTGATTCCTGTAATGCCTCCTCCAATAATGGTGACATCACATTCCGTATCTTCTTGCAGCGCCGGAAAAGAAGGCAAGTCCGCCGATGTTTTCCAATATGTTTCGGGAGCTTCTTTTGAAAAAGGTTGATTAGCCAAACCATTGTACCTCCAATATCATTTATTCTTAATTTTTCCATTTTCTATCTTTTCATACATAGGAAGCAGGCTTTGTTCATACCATAATAGGGTTGAAAAGGAGTGATTGCATTGGCGAATGAGAAAAAGAAAACATTGCCGCCGCAGCATCAGGACCAGCAGCCGGGATTCGAATATCTGATGGATCCCCGTCCGGTATTTGATAAGCCGAAGAAGGCAAAAAAACTAGCGGGCAAAACGGCCATTATTACAGGAGGAGACAGCGGGATCGGACGCGCTGTATCGGTGTTATTCGCAAAAGAAGGGGCGAATGTGGTCATTGTGTATTTTAATGAACATCAGGACGCCGAAGAAACAAAGGAGTATGTAGAGAAAGAAGGGGTGAAGTGCCTGCTGATTGCAGGAGATGTCGGAGATGAAGCCTTTTGTAATGAAGTTGTAAGACAGGCCAGCCAGGCTTTTCCAACCATAGATATTTTGGTTAATAATGCCGCTGAGCAGCATGTGCAGCCGAGCATTGAAAAAATCACTAGCCACCAGCTGATCAGAACCTTCCAGACGAACATTTTCTCTATGTTTTATTTAACGAAGGCTGTGCTGCCTCATTTGAAAAAAGGAAGCAGTATTATCAATACAGCATCGATCACCGCGTACAAAGGCAATAAAACACTGATCGATTATTCAGCGACGAAAGGAGCCATTGTCACTTTTACAAGATCCCTTTCCCAATCGCTTGTCCAGCAAGGCATTCGTGTCAATGCGGTTGCGCCGGGGCCAATCTGGACACCGCTCATTCCGGCCAGCTTTGCTGCAAAAGATGTGGAAGTGTTTGGTTCGGATGTGCCGATGGAACGGCCGGGCCAGCCGGTGGAAGTGGCGCCGAGCTATTTATATCTTGCCAGCGATGATTCCACTTACGTCACCGGCCAGACAATTCATGTCAACGGGGGAACGATTGTAAATGGGTAATTAAAAAAGCCAATCCTTAAGGATTGGCTTATTCGCTCTGTTTGAGCGCTGCATATTCTTTAGAGAGCGTAAGAAACGCATCTTTATCTTTTTTGTCCAAGGCTTTGTTGATTTGGTCAGTCAGCATGGTCAACCGACGCTTAAACAAGGATTCATCGAGCACCATTTGAATGTAAATATCCATCATTGTTACATCAAATTCTTTTGTTTTTTGCGTGTTGCGGGACTTCATGAGCTCAGTGTACGACTTTTTCTCTTTCATAAAGAATCCCCCCAATGCCTTTTTTATAGTATATGGATAACGGTCGAAAAAATCAATAAATTTTTATAATCTTTAGACAACTAATACTAGGCAATCTATCGACATATCCTGCGAAATGCTGTGATCTGAGATCATGCAGTAAAATAAAATCGGGTTATTACTAGTAAAATAGAACTAAAAAATATAAATAAAAGATGATTTTAGTTCATTTGTTAAAAAATCCTGTCGTTTTATAAACACAGATGATAGATTATTAGTATAAATTTTGCAGAAAAAGGATGGAGGCCATAACATGAGTCAGAAAACTGACGCACCATTAGAATCATATGAAGTAAACAGCGCAACAATTGCCGTTTTGCCAGAAGAAATCGACGGCAAAATCTGTTCGAAAATCATTGAAAAAGACTGTATGTTTTACGTCAGCATGAAGCCGCTGCAAATTGTCGACCGAAGCTGCCGATTTTTCGGATCAAGCTACGCGGGAAGAAAAGCGGGAACTTATGAAGTGACAAAAATTTCTCACAAACCGCCAATCATGGTGGACCCTTCGAACCAAATCTTTTTATTCCCTACACTTTCTTCGACTAGACCCCAATGCGGCTGGATTTCCCATGTGCATGTAAAAGAATTCAAACCGACTGAATTCGACGATACGGAAGTGACGTTTTCAAACGGAAAAACGATGGAACTGCCGGTCTCCTGCAATTCGTTCGAGAATCAGGTATACCGGACAGCCTGGCTCAGAACCAAATTTCAGGACAGAATCGAACACCGTGTCCCGAAACGGCAGGAATTTATGCTGTATCCGAAGGAAGAGCGGACGAAGATGATTTATGATTTTATTTTGCGTGAGCTTGGGGAGCGGTATTAGAAGGATAAAAGTGAATTTGAGAGTGCTTTGCAATGTTGATGCAACATAAACTTTTTAAGGGAAATTTAGCTAAGGCATTCCAGAAATAAAAAAGTGTTGGTGAAATAAAAGAGCTCAATACGTTAAAATGTATTGAGCTCTTTATTAAATGATCAATTGTTAAAGGGAAATTGAGTCACTTCCGCAGGTGTACCAAGTTCCATTTGCTGCTTGCGCCCATCCATAAATTCTTGTTCCAGTACCCAATTTTCTTTTTACTTCATCAAGGGATAAAGTGATAGACGTTGTATCTCCGGCTCTTTTAGTTGCTAAGATATTGCTTTTCGTGCTGTCAGGTTGGCCGCCATCAGTTGTCCAAGCTACCATATTATAGTATTTGGATGTGAACGGGTTTGATAGTCCATTGATTGATAAGGTAACCTGATTGTTGCTAGCCGTTACGGTTGTATAAGCAGCACTCATCGGTTTAATTGAGGATGCTTTTTGTGCTGGTGTGTGGTTTTCAGCTGCAAAAACATTTGTGCCTCCTGTCACTAGTAGTCCGACAGCTAATGCTCCTGAAAGGATTTTTTTATTCATTGTTATTCCTCCTTTTTTTAATACATAGTTAAATTACTTCAATTAATTGGAAAATCCTTTTTGTTAGCAAGAAGTTAACAAAATTTACAAATTTCAAACGTGATTAATATGTAACCTCAAATTGTAGAGTCTGGATATCGATATTAAAAAGGAGCACTCCAGTAAAATAAGGAGAGCCCCTTCTAACGCTAGGCCGTCGGAATTCCGCCGGTGATGCCGTATATTTGAGATGTCACATAGCTTGAATTCTCTGAAGCTAAGAATACATAAACATCTGCCAGTTCCACCGGCTGTCCCGCGCGGTTTAATGGTGACGGCGGCGTCCCTTTGCCGAATTTCGGAATGTTTTCAGTTGGCTGTCCGCCGGAAATTTGCAGCGGAGTCCAGATTGGTCCTGGCGCAACAGAGTTCACTCTGATGCCTTTGGGCGCCAGCTGTTTTCCGAGCGCAACGGTAAAGCCGATAATGGCGTTTTTCGTCGCCGCGTAATCTAACAGCATTGGGCTTGGGTTGTAGCCTTCAACTGAAGTTGTGGTAATAATAGACGCACCCTCCGGCAAATACGGAAGCGCCGCTTTAACAACCCAATATAGCGAGAAGACGTTCACTTCAAACGTTTTATAGATTTGTTCAGTAGGAAGGTCTTCGATGTTTTGCACTGCTTGCTGTTTACCGGCAACGAGCGCTAACACATCCAGCCCGCCGAGTTCGTTATGCGCTTGTTTGACTAAATCGTGACAAAACGATTCGTCACTCAGATCACCTGGAATCAGGACTGCCTTGCGTCCTTCTGCTTCAATCAGTTCTTTTACTTCTTCTGCATCAGGCTGTTCCGCGGGCAAGTAGTTAATTGCCACATCGGCGCCTTCCCGCGCATAAGCGATGGCGGCAGCGCGGCCAATACCGGAATCACCGCCGGTGACAAGAGCTTTTCGGCCATTTAGTTTGCCAGCTCCTTTATAGCTTTTTTCTCCGCAGTCCGGAATCGGCTTCATTTTTTGCTGCAAGCCGGGCGGTTCTTGGTATTGTTCAGGAAATTCATCGTGAAAAAATGCTGTTAAAGGATTGTTTCGTTTTGTATCAGACATCATCAACGCTCCTTTTTGTGTGGTGTACATTCGTATGTGTACCCTTGAGCAAAGTGAGAAAAACATGTTTTGGCAGTTTGCATCTCTGCAAGACAAAGAAAGTAAAAAAAACTGCCGCTCCTTCCATATTTATCTTGTGAAATATGACGAATTGAATTATGATAAAATCGCTATAAAACAACTAAATATTGGGTATGGGGGAGTATATTGTCATGAAAAAAGCCGCGGCGCTTTTGCTGTCACTCGGTCTCGTTTTCGGTTTTTCATACGGAGCTGACCATGTGGCGGAAGCCAAAACGAAGGTAAAGACGTATAAGAACTGCAAGAAATTAAACAAAGTGTACAAAGGCGGGGTAGCCCGTACGTCCAAGGTGAAAAATAAAGGCGGAAAAACGAAGTACAAGCCTTACGTGTCTAAGGCGCTTTATGATGCCAATAAAAAGAGCGACCGTGATAAAGATTTTATCGCCTGCGAACGCTAAACAAAAAAGCAATCTGTTGTCGGGACTGACCCCATAAGATGAGACAAATAAAAAACACCTTCAAGTTTGAAAACGGATAGTTGTTATCCGAAATAAGACTTGGAGGTGTTTTTTGTATGGGAACAAGAATGAGTTATCCGATTGAAGTCAAACAGAAGGCTGTAGAAATGAGATTGGCAGGCGTGCCTATGAAAGAGATCATGCAGGAATTGAATATCAGGAATAAGACGCAGGTTCAGACATGGGTTAGATGGCATAAAGCTGGGGATACACATCGATTTGAACAGCCTGTTGGTAAGCAATACACTTACGGAAAAGGTCCGGAGTATTCTTCCGAATTAGAGAAACTGCAGGCAGAGAACCGTTATCTGAGACAACAAAATGAAGTTTTAAAAAAGTACAACGAATTGGAAAGGAAGTTGATAGCCAAACGTCAGTCGAACTTGTAGAAGTATTGCACGGCACAATGACCGTACAGAATATCTGTGTTCATTTAGGTATCTCACGAGCGTCTTATTATCGTTGGAAGAAGAACCTGATGAAAGATCATCCCAAGCGCCATTTGGAAAAACAAATCGGCACGTTGTGCCGAGAGCACAAGTATCGATATGGATATCGAAAAATTACAGCTATATTAAAAAAGGGAATGCGTATTAACCATAAAACGGTTCAGCGTATCATGCAGAAAAATCAGTGGCAGTGCCGGGTTAAGGTGAAAAAACGCAAGAAGAATGGGCAGCCATATGCCGTGGTCGATAACATATTGAATCGGAACTTTCAGTCCGATCATCCTCTTGAAAAACTAGTAACGGATATCACGTATTTGCCTTATGGACAGAAACAATTGTACCTTTCCAGTATATTGGATGTATACAATGGAGAAGTAATTGCTTTCACGATTGGAGATAAGCAGGACACAGACTTTGTCTTAAACACACTTGATCAACTGCCAACACTGCCTCAGAACTGCGTGTTACATAGTGACCAAGGATCTGTGTATACATCTTATGAGTATCAGAAAGCTGTTAAAACAAAAGGCATTACCATGAGCATGTCCCGCAAAGGGACGCCCGCTGATAATGCCTCCATCGAATCGTTTCATTCCTCACTAAAGTCTGAAACGTTCTATCTTAACAGCATTAATCGAACCACGACCGCCATCGTAGAACGCACTGTCAAAGAATACATTTATTATTATAACAACATTCGTATTCAAACGAAACTAAACAGCCAATCACCGATAAGCTATCGGCAATTGGCTGTATAAAAGTGTTTTGATCCCTGTCTCAAAAACAGGGGTCAGTCCCTTGTCCAGATTGCTTTTTTCTTGTTTAAGCGGCTTGATCAGCAGCTGTGCTTTTCGTTTTTCTTGTCACGAGACTTACCGCTATCATGACCGTAACATTCAGCAGCAAAGCGACAATGCCGACGTTTAAGTCTTTCGCCGCTTGCGGCAGCGCCGGAAATAAAGTGCCGATTGTTGTTTCCGTAACCGTAATATAAGAAACCGCTCCGACTCCCGTTATAATGCCGGCAAAGGCTCCTTGTTTGGTCACGATCTTATGCTTGAACAGGCTGAACAGCAGGGCCGGAAATAGCTGTGTGACGAGGCTGTATCCCATAAGGAGAAGCGTAACGATTGTGTTCCCGCCTTTGAATGTAAAGTACACAGCAATCAGCGCAATCACAGGCACTAAACATTTAGCTAATAATGACACCTGCTGTTCCGTCGTGCGGGGAGCAAACACTTGATAAACATTTTTGGCAAACAAAGTGGAGGCCGACATTAAAATCATGGAACCCGGCACAAGCGCTGTCAGCAGTCCGGCTGCACCGATGATTCCGACAAACCAAGGATCAAAGGTTTGAAGAGACAGTCTCAAAAGTGATAAATCCGCGTCTGCGCCTTTCAGACCGGGAACTTGCAGGATAGCCGCAAAGCCGACGAAAAGGACGAATAGAAGGACCAGCTGGTATAAAGGCATAATAATGGCGTTTTTTCGAAAGACTTTTGGGTTTTCTGCTGAATAGGAAGCGGAAAACGTATGGGGCCACATGTAAAAGCCCAGCGCCGTCAGCAGCACGGTTGAACTGAACCATGCAGCACTTTGCCCTGTTTCGGGCAGGGTAATAAAACCGGGATTTGCGTTTTCAATCTGCTGAAACATGTCTTGAAATCCGCCGTAGTAATGAATCGGCAGATATATGCCTAAGAATAAAACGACGGCCAAAATCATGATGTCTTTGACAACGGATATCCAGGCGGACCCGTGGATGCCGGATACCATAACGTAAACTGTGATTGAAATGACGCCGATCCAAATGGCAGCAGTAGGAGAAATTTTTCCGTAAGACGTTTCCGATACAATCAATCCAAGCCCTTTCAGCTGCAGCACAAGATAAGGAATAAGCGCGGCAATGCCGACAAGTGAGACGAGCACACCAAGCAGCGGGCTGTTGTACTTTTTGATGAAAAAATCGGACTGCGACATCAGCTTATGCTGTTTCGCATAGGACCATACCGCCGGCAGGAGCCAATAAGAAAGAATATAGGCCAGACAGCCGTAGGCGATGATGTAAAAGGCAGGCCCGCCTTTTCCGTAAGCCCAGCCGCTTCCGCCGAGAAACGTAAACGTCGTATAAATCTCTCCTGCCATCAATAGGAAAACAAAGACAGTACCGAAGCCGCGGCCTCCAACCGTCCACTGCTCAAGGTCCATGTCTTTTCCTTTTTGGGCGCGTACGCCGAGAAACATGCTGAATAGCAGGACACCGAAAATGATGATGAGAGCTGCGTTCATTCTGCTTCCTCCCTTTTATTTTCTTTGTCGAGGACATACACGATCGCCATCAGGACAGAGGTCAGCAAAGCCCACATGACGACATAGGCGAGAATGAATGGCATGCCAAACAGATAGGGTGTCACTTTGTTTGCAAAAGGGATGCCAAGCAAAAGTCCGATGAAGGGCAAAGCGGCAAGAATGTGAATCAGTTTCATAAAATCCTCCTTTGATCAAAAGTTGGGCGGTGCGTGTCATGCGCGGGCTGCAAATCATGTCGCTAATCTGGCGGCACATGTCATTTTTTGGGGAGTGAAAGGCTGTGGTACGAATTATAAATAAATTTATTTTGTTTGTATAGTGTGAATTGTCTGAAATTTATTCTTGAGGAGCTAGAAGGGGGGACGGGCGCAAGGAGGGGAATACAGAATGATTCGAAAGACTCATGGCGAGTCCGGCGCAAATAAATAGTATGTTAACAAACTGCTTACTTGCTCCCGGATTCGCGGGTTAAAATAGCGGTGTTTTTCTTCGTAGCCATCGATGACAAATAAATAAAGCGTAAAGGCTTCATCACGCTCAGCCTCGTGGATGGCGATTTTTCTTTTCCTCAGCTCTTTTCTGACCTCAATCAGATCCTTTTGTGCTATTTTTAATGATTCGTTGATAAGTTGTATATAAGGGTGTTTCAATTTTAATGAGCTTTTCTCAATTCCGCCGAGATCGCGGTTTAAAATGGTAATGACCATAGGCAAAAAGAGAGCCCGCTCTATCAATTCATATCCTTCCGGCTGCAAATGCGGCATGGTAACTCCTTCTTTCTTAAGGGAACGTTTGTTCTTGTTATATTCTATATCGGCTGGTGAAATGTTTCAAGACAGAAAAAATCACCAAAACTTTTTAGTTTTTCGCCGAGAATGTGTAGAATAAGAATAGACAAACCCGGTGAGGAGTATAAACGTTGGAGCAATTTTTATACTATTTGACAGAGGATCGTTTAACTGAATTATTTCAAAGCTATAGGGCTTTCGGTCCGCTTATTGCTGTGCTGCTGCCTTTAATTGAAGCATTTCTTCCGTTTTTGCCGCTTATCGTTTTTGTGGTGGCGAATACAAATTCGTTTGGATTGTGGGAAGGCTTCATCCTGTCATGGGCCGGATCAACAGCGGGGTCCATTCTCGTGTTTTTCATTGTCCGTCATTATGGACAAAGAAGAGCTCTTGGATTCATCCGCAGGCATCCGTCTGTCAGAAAGCTTATGTTATGGGTGGAAAGACACGGTTTTGGCCCGATGTTTCTGCTGCTTTGTTTTCCATTTACACCGTCTGCCGCGGTGAATGTGGTCGCCGGTTTGTCAAGGATCGGGACGCGGCCGTTTGTTTTGGCGGCAGCCTCGGGAAAGCTCGTCATGATTTTTATGATCAGCTTCATCGGATATGATCTTCACGCGCTGATCACACAGCCGATTCGCACGGTTATTGCCGTTCTGGTGATTGCTGTCTTATGGTATGTCGGCAAAAGGGTGGAACGGCATCTGCATGTGAGAGCCAGCCAGCGTGAGCATGATGGAGGGAGACAGTAACATGAAAAAACGGTTTTGGTTTCTTGCCGGTGTCGTGTCCGTAGTTCTCGCCATTCAAGTCAAAAATGCCGTCTTTATTGATTACAAAGTAGAAGGCATCAGCATGAACCCGACTTTTCAGGAAGGGAACGAACTGTTGGTCAATAAATTTTCACATCGATTCAAAACCATCCATCGTTTTGATATTGTTTTGTTTAAAGGCCCTGATCAAAAAGTGCTGATAAAGCGAGTCATTGGATTGCCCGGTGAATCGATCAAATATAATGACGATCAGCTGTATGTGAACGGAAAACAGGTGGCTGAACCATTTTTGAAACCATTGAAATCTGTATCTGCCGGAAGCCATGTAACGGGAGATTTTTCACTGAAAGAAACGACAGGGAAAAAGACGTTATCGAAGGGGCAATATTTTGTAATCGGAGATAATCGCATATATAGCTTTGACAGCCGGCATTTCGGTCCGATCAGGGAAAAAGACATTGTCGGAGTCATTTCGGATTAGGAACTGTACACTGAGAAAAAGGCGCCATTTGAAAGGCGTCTTTTTTGTGCTGGTTGGAAAAATATGTTGCGAGATCATTTGTCACCCGATATAATTATTTTTGTTACGTGTGTAACAAAATGAAATATTCATTAACACTTATTTCTTTTTTCTTAGGCTTTTTGTTTAGTTGCAGATAAAACAAAAGGAGTGATCTCATGATGGATTACAAAACAGTTATTATCGGAGGCGGACCGGTTGGATTGATGCTGGCTTCTGAGCTGGCATTAGCAGGGGTAAAAACATGCGTGCTTGAGCGGCTTGAACAGCCAGTGCCGTATTCGAAGGCGTTGACGCTGCACCCCCGCACGCTTGAGCTTTTTGAAATGAGAGGGCTGCTTGAGCGTTTTGCGTCTCGTGGGAAAAAGATATCTTCCGGCCATTTTTCAATGCTCGATACGCGTCTTGATTTTTCCAGTCTGGATACGAGCTGTCCTTATACGCTATTGCTTCCGCAGACCGAGACTGAACAGCTGCTTGAGGAACGTGCGCGAAGCCTGGGGGCAGAGGTGTTACGGGGGGCAGAGGTGCTAACGGTAACGCAAAACGAAGAGGCAGTGCAAACCATTTTCAAGGATCGGGAAGGCATTGTGCGGACGTTGAGCAGCCTGTTTGCCGTTGGCGCTGACGGAGCAGGGAGCGTCGTTCGGAAACAGGCGGGAATTGCGTTTCCTGGAACAGACAGCACCGTCACCGCAGCTCTTGGTGATGTGAAGCTTCTTTCTCCGCCGCCATCAGGAGTTTTGTCGCTTTGTACGGCAGAGGGAGGAGTCATGATTGTTCCGCTTTCTCCTGACCGGTATCGCGTTGTGTTGATCAGCCCTTACCGCACGCAGACGCCGAAAGATGCTCCTGTCACAGAAGAGGAGCTGAAAACAGATCTCATCCGGATATGCGGAACTGATTTTGGCTTAAACGAGCCTACGTGGATGTCCCGATTCGGGAATGCCTCCCGTCAAGCGAAGGAGTATCGGAGCGGCAGACTCTTTCTTGCGGGCGATGCAGCACATATTCATTTTCCTGCTGGCGGCCAAGGGCTGAATGTCGGTCTTCAGGATGCCATGAACCTTGGATGGAAGCTTGCGGCGGCTGTCGGCGGCTCTGCACCTTCATGGCTTTTGGACAGCTATCACGCAGAGCGGCATCCGGTGGCGGAAGATCTTCTTCGGAACACAGAGGCGCAGACGCGGCTGATGGATTTCACGAAGGCCGGTCTCCATTTGCGAAGCATGGTGTCCGATATGCTTGCTTTTCCCGATGTGAATCGCTTTATAGCGGGCCAAATTTCTGCAATCGATGTCGGGTATGAAGCTGACCAAAACATGCCGCCGCATCGGTTGAACGGCAAAAGACTTCCGGAGGTGGAACTGCGGCTTCCTGATGGCAGTATGGAACGCCTCTATAACTGCCTGCATAACGGGGCATACGTTTTGCTGTCACTGAAACAAGGAACTGATAATGACCATATCCCATTTAAAGGCTTGCACACAGTGCGTGCTTCTCTTGCAGAACCGCGTGAAGAGTGGAGAGACGTGCATACTGTATTGGTTCGGCCTGATGGCTATGCCGCCTGGGCAGTCGATGCCGCCGGGCCAGATGCGGCAAAAGTGATTCAAACAGGTATCAGGCGCTGGCTGCCGATTGCCAGCCGTGTGTAACACAAATCGATTGTTTCATCTGTAACAAAACGTTATGATATAAGAAACAATTGAATGAAAAAGGTTGGAAAATCCGATGAATACAGACCATACGAAACGCAACATTTTTGAATTATATGCGGAACTCATTCATCAGCAGGAGAAATGGGAGGGGCTCATAAAAGTCTTTTTGGCTGATGAAATGAAGAAGCTGGATCAGGAGCACGGACAAAAATCTCAATTAACGATGACAGAAATTCATGTTCTTTCCTGTGTGGGGGAGCATGAGCCGATCAATGTCACTTCGATTGCCGACAAAATGAATACGACGAAAGCGACGGTGTCACGCATCAGCACAAAATTGCTTGGCGCCGGCTTCCTTCACAGAACACAGCTCAGCGATAATAAGAAGGAGGTCTACTTCCGTTTGACGCCGGCAGGGAAGAAGCTGCACAACTTGCATCAATACTATCATCAAAAGGTTGAGCAGCGTTTTCTTTCCTTTTTTGACCGTTATACAGAGGAAGAGATTCTGTTTGCGGAAAGGCTGTTCCGGGATTTGGCGACGAAATGGTATCCGTCCTCAGAAGAAATGGAAGAGGGGCTTCATAACGTTTTTAAATAAAAAACACGCACTGAGGTGCGTGTTTTTCACGTTTCTTCTTTCTTTTTCAAGATTGTAAGGTAAATCAGATTTCCTCCGGCTAAAATGATAAGCGGCAGTCCAGGGGAGCTGGATGTCACCAAATTATAAATCAGCCAGATTCCTAAACATATTCCATAATATAAGTGCATTGCTTTCTCGGGGTTGTCGCGCAGCAAACTCCCTTTAAAAATCTTTTTCATCATAACGCCCCTATTAATTTTATGATTTCTCCTTTAGTTTACATGCATCTTCGGTTAATCTCAAAATTCGATCTTTGGCTTTTGATGCTTCCTCAGAATATGCTGAGGAAATTTAGGAATTATTTTTGATGGGGAGCAACAGTCTAGTATACCTTGATTTATGGATGTATCATAAAACATTTCTGTAAATACCTTTGCTTGTTACCTGAACGTATCTCGGACAGGTACAGAATCATAATCACTTCTATCATCTACTATCTCCCTTGCTAAAACACTGTTTTCTTCTGATAAAAAAGAGGACATTAAGTCCTCTTCTTACTTACGATACGCCTATTAGTATCTTTAATTTTTTTACTGTGTTTTTGAAGCTTTGCTTTCAAGTGAAATAGGGTCTTCTGTTTTAGTTCTCCTAATCTTTACAGAAATACCTACTAGAATTACCGCCATCGTTGTAAATATTCCCATGGTTAATAAGATCGTATCATGATTTAAACTCCATCCAATTAAGAAAGAGATTATCGCTCCGCCGAAACTTGCCGAAGCAATAAATAAACTTGTAACTTCGTCAACGTACTTTTGAATAATGATTGATGCTAGTGTTAAAGCAATGGGAAATATGCCCGCTATACTTAGACCAATCAAAAATGTGCCACCCAATTGAAGTATTGGGTTATTTATATAAGAGAAGGCGATCAACAAAACAATTAAACAACTGCAACTAAATAGGAGGTACTTAGAAAAATCAAGCCTTCTGCTTACGAAACCAATCAGTATTCTTCCTATGATGATCCCTACCCAGAAAAAGGAGACACTGATAAGACTGATTTGTTCATTGTCTTGGTTTATCATAATTGAAGGTAAAAAGTTGGCGAAATTTGTTTCGATACCAGCATACAGAAAAGCAAAAAATACAAAAAAGCCTAATTGCTTTGATTTTTTTCTGTCTCCTATAAAGTATTGAAATGCTCCTACATTTGGCAAGGCCACTTGCTGGTTAGCATTCTTAGCGTACTTTCGGTTCTTGGATAAGAAAATTAACCACCCTGCTAATAGGACGAACAAAAAGGTGAATATGCAGTAATACGGTAAAAACCAGTTATTGATATTGATGAAGGAATTAATTAATAATGGGAAAGTTAAAGCGCCTAATCCAAAGAGGACTTCCAGCTTACTCATTTTTTCTGCATTACTTTCGAAATTAGCAATAACAAAGGAACCAACTGTCGTTTCTAATGTACCTGCTCCATATCCTAAGAGAAAAGCCATTACAACAATATAATACCAATCCTTAGTGAGAAAAAAGATACTTAACGCTGCAAGCATTATGATCAAAGCTAAAGTAAGTGTCCTAAAGTGACTGTATTTCTTAATCATTAACGGTGCGATTAATACCCCGCTTAGGAATCCGGTAAACTGAAAGAAAATGATGACCGAAATATCATCTGTTGTCTTGTTAAAAGACTCTAAAAGAAATGGTGTCAAACTTCCTGTTGATATATGGATAATACCCACTGTGAAAAAGAAAGCATATCCAAATAAATATGTCCCTCTTAACATTCATTACACCCCTATATGAAAAAGCAGGAAAATAAATTCCTGCTTTTTCAGTAACTTATCTCTTCGAAATACTAGTTGACTGCTAAAACAGACATTGTTTGAGAGTTGCTATCTTTCTCAAAGAACATTTCTAATACTTCCTGAGATCTAAAACCATCGTTAAAAGAAGGGATCTCAACCCAATCTTTCTGAGTTGATGAAATCCAATTGATTAACTCGCTTCTAAAAGAATCAGCCCACCCATAAAATTCGTTTGGCGGATCGTTTAAGAGACTTTGCGGCACTGGGCAGTCTACCACGTTCAAGCCATCTATGAGCTTGTAAACGTGAGGATTGCCTGTGTGGTATTTAAACTCTTTTTTGTGTCCAACTACCTCAATGCTAAAACCGCAGTCTTCAGGTACAGAACATTTTGATGTGATGATATTTACAAATACCTTGTTCTTCAGTTGACCATAAATTTCTGCATAGTCATCTACAAGTACCTGTTTATCCTCTTTTGTTTTTACATTTGTGTTCATCTTTGCCCTTACTGATTCTGTGATGAAATCACTCTCGAACAAATACCATACCATGTCGATAAGGTGAATACCCAGATCCCCCAATGACCCGCTGGTCTTCTTACTATTAGCGTCATCTCTCCAAGTAAACTTCTTACGTCTAAGTGCACTATTTTTCTTGAAGTGTACTTTTATGGACAGTATGTTACCTAGTTCATTATTGATAATTAAGCTTTTTAAGATATTTACGTAAGACAAATATCTATAATTAAATCCCATACTAGCTCTTACGTCTAACCTTTCAGCAGTATCTTTCATAATGCTTGCTTCTTCAAGAGAAATAGCCATAGGCTTTTCACACAATACATGCTTATGTTTTGCTAATGCTTGCAAAGCATGTTCTTTATGGCAAAAGTTTGGAGATGCTACAATTAAACCTTCTGAGACATCAATTAGTTCATCTACATTTTCATATGTCTTCCCACCGAAAGTTTTAACAAAGCTTTCCGCATTTTGTTGATTTATGTCATACACCCCTACTAACTCTGCATTTTTAATTGTAGATAAAGCAGTTGCGTGCGCTCTTGCAATACCGCCTGCACCTATGATACCAATCTTCTTCATACTCTATTTCCTCCTCATTATCCAATTAATTTTTTCAAGGTATTGGTAATTCCTTTTGAGTACTCACTATCGGTTATCAATTGATGCAGATTTTTGGCTTCTTGTGTTGCATTTTTAAGTAGATATCCATTTCCTACTGCCTGTAACATCCGAACATCATTTCCGCTATCTCCAAATGCGATAGCTTTTTCAGTATTTAGGTTGTATTTCTCTAACATAAACTTTACAATTTCATTCTTTCCTGTTCCCATGGGTATAAAATCTACATCATAGCTGTCTTCTGGATCACCTGCTAAGGGATTGCAACGATTTATATTAACTGAAACTCCGTATTCCTCGCAGATCTTTTCAATTGCTAATAGGTTTTTCTTGTCGTTTATTTCATCTTGTTCCTGATAATAAAAATTATGCTTATACCGTGACGTTCCTAATTGAGTTTGCGGATTCAAAAGGATGTTATGATTTTCATGTAACTGTTTTACAAGTATCTCAATCTTTTCTTTACTAAACTCTTCATTTATACGACTGTTCCACTCATTATCTTGCTGTCCGAAATTATGCTCTGAAAAGTACGTAATTTCAGTTCCAAGATCACTAGCTATAAAATGCGGGAAATATCTAAATTTTCCTCGTCCCATTTTATCGAGAATAGATTCTATACTACTCCCGGTAACCCATCCGATGAGCAGTTCCCCATCTTTACTTTTTTGTTCTAGATAATCTTCGAGTTCATATATGTCTCGTTGTTTTTGTTCATCGATTGTATGCGGAAAATACGTTTCATCAAAATCACAAAAAACAATATACTTAGGATGGTCAACCTTGGATAACGTTTTATACTCTGACTTCTTGCTTAATAACATGAAACAGACCCTCCACTACTCTGTCTTGTTCTTCTAAAGTAAATGACGGATATAATGGCAAATGCAGTACCTGACTATGAGCCTTTTCCGTATGAACCAATTGGAGTTTTGTATACTTGTCCTGTACTAAAGGAGTTTTTTGCATATGAGACAGGATTGGATAATATACATCTGTTTGAACACCAAAACCTTCATTTAATTTCGTCATGATATTTGTCCTCTCTTCTGTTCTTACCTTAATAGGAAACAGATGCCACACATGATCTTCACTTAATTCCGGTAATTCAATAAGACCTTTATTCTGTAATTCTGCTAATTGAGTAATATATCTATCCGCCAAAAATAGTCTTTTGAAGTTGTTTAATGAAAGATACTTAATCCTCTCTAAACCAATTGCTGCCTGTAAATTGTCCATTTTTGAGTTAAGTCCAAAATCGATGACTTTTTTATTTTTTACATTTACTTCAAAACCATGATAACTAAATTCAATGCATTTTTTAGCGAGTTCTTCATTATCAGTTGCTATTGCTCCAGCCTTACCACATACACCAAAATTCTTATATGGATTAAAACTTAATGTAGTGATGTCTGCATCCTTTCCTAAGTCTGTCAGTCCAATTCCTTGGCAAGCATCCTCAATTACTTTCAATTGATAACGATTGGCTATTTGACGGATATGCTTCATTTCTGAATGTTTTCCGTATAAATGCACAGGCAGAATAAATTTTGTATAAGGAGTTATTGCTTCCTCGATTTTGTTAGGATCGATGCAGAATGTTTGCGGGTTAATATCTACATAGACAGGAACGCCTCCCAAAGCTAACACAGCATTTTCAGTAGCTGAAAAGCTATTAGCTGGCATGATCACTTCATCCCCGCGGTTTAACCCTAAAGCCAATAATCCTATCATAATAGCATCCGTTCCACTGCTAGTTGCAATTACATACCTTTTATGTAAATATGTAGATAAAACATCTTCGAATTGCTCTAAATAGGAACCACTCGTAAATTTTCCAGTTGGCAAAACTTTAGTTAAAGTATTTAAGATATCATCCACTTCATCATTGGTTATTAATCTGTCTACAGGCATAAAAGGGACTTTACTGATTTCACGATTTTTTTGGTAGTTGAAAAGGTCGTTTTCAATATCTGTATTTTCTTTTAATACTTGTTTCCACCGCTCGTTTGCAATACTGTCTTCAATAACAAGTTCTTTTCCTTGCATGTCACCTTTTAAGTGTTTTAGCAATAACATGTTTTCTTTACTTTTACCTGAAACTCTAACCTGTTTTTGCATGAACAGTACCTCCAATGATTTTTATAATCTGGAAAATTTGATACAAATTTATCCTAATTTCTGAAACCGATAACATGTCAATAACTTTTTTGAGGAAGGGAAAATATGCCTACAATTGATGAAATAGCAAAATTGTGCAATGTGTCTAAAACCACAGTATCAAGAGTATTGAATAATCATCCTTATGTATCAAAAGAAAAAAGAGATATGATCTTAGAGGCTATTAACGATCTTGACTACACTCCCAATTATTTAGCTCGGAATTTTAGGAGAAATAAGACACAAACGATAGCTTTATCGGTTCCGAGTATCGACCATCCATTTTTTGCTCAATTAATTAAAGGGGTCTCTCATGAAGCGCTGTTTAAGAATTACAAGGTCATTGTATTTCAAACCTTTTATGACAAACAGACAGAGCTGGAATTATTAGAGTTATTGAAACATAAAGAAGTTGATGGCATTATTCTTGGAACTTTAGAAAATGAATGGGATAAGATATCCCCTTTCTTAAAGTATGGTCCTATCTTATTGTGTAATGAATATCATCACTCAGCGGACATAACGATCATTGGGTATGATGAATTTGAAGCCGCATACATGGGGGTAGCACATTTAATTGAAAGAGGACATAAAAAAATTGGATTTTGTTTTGATACTCCATATAGCGAAGCTCAATGTCAGAGGAGAGAGGGTTACTTGAAAGCTTTACAAGATTACAATTTACATCATAGAAACGAATGGATATTCGGCGAATTGTTTAATATCGAGGATGGCTTTCGTGTTTTTCATAAGATAAAGGATCTAAAGGACAGACCCTCAGCAATATTTACAGGAAATGATCAAGTCGCCGCAGGGATTATTAAACAGGCGATAAAAAATGACTTTAAAGTTCCAGAAGACTTAGCTGTAATTGGTTTTGACAACCATTCGATTTGCCAAGTCGTTACTCCGACCATAACAACAATTGATATTCCCATAATAGAATTAGGTCAACAGGCTGTGTTGAAAATAATCGAGTATATTTCGGGGAACACTTCTTTAAACAGAAAAATTATTAAACTGCCAACAAATCTTATTATAAGAGAATCAACGTAACTATAAATTTTCACTTCCTTATCATTTTATCACTTTGTATAGAAAAAAGAGGTTATCATATATAACCTCTTTTTCAATCAGGAAATTTCACTTTCCTGCCTCATTTTGAAGTCTCCATACTCTGCAGAATAGAGTCGCTCCTGCCCTTTTCTTCCTAAGTATTCCTTTTTTTAACTAGGCATTGCTGCCGCTTATCGAACTCTCTTTGCCTTTTTTTTCACCATGAAGATGGTGAAGCAGACGATAAAACGGCGGCAAGAGGGCGATGACAAGGATGACGCGTATGACCTGAACCGCAACGACAAAGGTGGAATCGGCATGCAATGTAACAGACGTCGTCGCCATTTCTGCAATGCCGCCGGGTGCAAATGCCAAAACAGAGGTGATCAGCGAAATCCCTGTCAGTTTGGAAACGATCACCGCGCTTAAAAGCATAGCGGCAATTAAGCCGACTGATGAAATGAAACCGACGATCATGATACGTGTAACGCCGGCAAACATGCTTTTGTACATCTTAGAACCGATTGTAGCCCCCAGAAATATCTGCGAAAGATGGTTGGCCTGTGACGGCCACCATGCAAGCATGTCATGGCCTGTTATTGAAGCGCCGCCTATGTGCACGGCCGCTACACCGAGCATACTGCCGAGCAGCCACGGAGCGGGAAATTTTAAATATTTTGCCGCTTTACAAGCTCCCCAGGCAATGAAAATGAGAACGCCGGTCCACAGTACGGGAGCGAGCCCGATTTCTGTCGTAGCAGCGGATACCGTTTGTGTTGCGGCACTTGCAGGGCCATCTTGTTTAGCGTAAATCAGGATAACCAAAAACGGAATAGACAGGACCACGAGCAGCACCCGCATCATTTGAACGAGACTGACAATAGCGGTATTGGCACCGACCTCCTGAGCAATACTCGGCATGGCGGACAGTCCGCCGGGAGCCGTGCCGACAAAGCTGGTCATCATATCCGTTTTGCTGAAACGCCACAGCACATAGCCTGACAGCATGGCAAGAAGTATCGATAAAATCAGCATGATGCCGACCGAAAACCAATGATCTTTGAGGACAGACAGAACGGATAGGTTCAGCTTTTGGCCCAATTCAATGCCGAGGATCATCTGCCCGAGAGCGAGCCACCGGCGATTAATTCCTTTTTGATCTGGCGCCATCATCAGCCAAGCCGGCCGTAGCATAGCGAGACAGCAGGCGACAATCAGCGTTCCGATCATCCATCCGATCGATATTCCGGTTAACGAAAGAATAAACCCCCCGGCTGCACTGATTGCAATAAACCATAGATCTGTGAGGAGATTTTTGTCTTTCTTCAATATAAAACCCTTCTTCCTATTAACTTACAGCTCCAATTGTTCATGTAGTGAATGTATCCTTACTATAGTATATTTTTGTTGATAATGAAATTATGAATTTTTTTCTGTCAGCCATTCACTTTTCTTATGACCTTATATTCAATCTTCTCCATGATATGAGACTGCAAGAAACCGGCGGCGAGAAGACAAGCGGAAAGACTGTAAAACATGATTTCCCCGCCAAACGAAGTCAGGATCAGTCCGCCGGCCAGCGGTCCGATTGACCGTGAAATATCCCAATGCAAGCCGTATATCGCATAGAAACGGCCGAGCATATGCGGCGGCGCCAGCCGGGAAATAAAGGTTTGGATATGAGTGAGTCCGATGCTTTCTCCAACCGTCATCACGGCAGCAGTCAGCATAATCAGCGTCAAAGATGTTGAGAATGCAAAGCCGGCGGCCGCAAGTGAGTAGCTGATATAGGTGATGAGAAGAATCGCTTTCATCGGAAACTTTTCTGTCCATTTTACTAAAGGGACTTGAAGAACAAAGCTTAATAAAGCTTTTGCCGCCGAGTAGATTGCCAGCATGGACAGGTAATCAGGAAACATACTTTTGCTGAACAGCCTGTATGTCGTTTCTGTTTGCGCGTATAACATGCTGATTGGGAGAGAAAGCAGCAAAAGGATCAAAACAGGCCGATATCTTGTGAAACGCGCGGATAATGCTGCGGGATGATCTGCTTTTAGCGGCTTTGTTTCTGGTAATTTAAAGGCGGCGATAAGAAAATAAATGAACAGCGCCGCGGCATCTAGTGCAAATATCCAAACGGGATCATGAGCGTACAGCAGCAGCCCAAGCAGCGGACCTGCCGTCAAGCCTGCTGAGTAGATGGCATTGATGACGGCAAAAACTTCCGAACGTCTGCTTTCCGGCGTGCTTTCGGCGATCTGTGCGCGTGATGCAGGAATGTACAGGGATCTGCCGATGCCGTTGAGGATATAAAGGAAAGCGAAAAAATACGCATCATGAGCAAAAACAAAACCCGCCATTGCCGCTGTTTGCAGAAGCAGGGCAGTCAGGATCGCTGTTCGCCGTCCGAGCTGATCTGTCACACGTCCCGCTATGAGTGTCAGGCAAATATCAGCGAAGGGCTGAAGACTGATGATAAGCATGGGAAGCATCACGCTTCCGTTTAATTGCTCATGCAGATACAGCACCATAAACGGCCCCATCATGGCCCCTGTCAGGCTTGTCAGCATTTCGCCGAAAAATCGGAGCCAAACGGGTGCTGTGTAGCGGGATTTAATTGATTGGAAGAGGATAAACATGTGATTTCCGCCTTTCGCTGTTTGATATAGTAGTAGTGTATAGAAGGGGCGGCGGGCCAAAAAGAGAAGAAAATAAGAGAAAAAGATTCCCCTTTTTTGTCAGGAGGTGCAGGGATTGAAGCTGATTGACCACTATGTGGCGCTCGCAAAAGCTGAGAGCGGCGAACCGGGACAGATGAAGGAAATGCCGCTCAGTGAGATTGCGGCTTGTTTATATTGTACAGAGAGAAATGCGAAGCTGATTTTACATAAGATGGAGAGCAAAAAATGGATCATTCGCGAAAGCGGATCGGGGCGCGGCCATAAATCAAAAATCGCTTTTCTCCGTCAGCCGGAAGATTTGCTGCTTCAAACTGCCAAGGAATATACAACAGCCGGTAAACTTGAAAAAGCAAAAGGACTGCTTGACCATTATCAGCCGGCATTTCCGGGGATTCAAAATATGTATGACATGTGGTTTTCTGAGGTATTCGGTTTTGTAACACAAACCGGACAGGATGGTGAACAGGATGTGCTGCGCTTGTTTATAGCCCCAGCAGCGGTAAGCAGTTTTGATCCGTGCAGGATTTTTCTGCGGTCAGAGGGCCATTTTGTCAAGCAGATTTATGATACACTGCTCCGATTTGATCGGGAAAAGAGAGAGCCGCAGCCGCATTTGATCCACGGATGGAATAAGGCAGGGAAAAAAAGGTGGCGATTTTTTCTTCGGAAAGGCGTTTCTTTTCATAATGGAAAGCCATTGACGTCAAGGGATGTTGTATTTACGTTTCAGCGTTTTATGGATCATGATGAAAATCCATATAAATGGCTGCTGAAAGGTGTTGAACGGATTTCAGAGAAAGGGCCTTTTTGTGTGGACATTGAGCTCGATCAGCCGAATGAGCTTTTGCCATATATTCTTTGTGATGAACGGCTGTCTATCCTGCCGGCAGAAATGAACGGCGGGGTGAATGGGACGGGACCTTTTTGCCTTGTTCAGCATGACGAACACATGTTCATTCTTCAAGCCAACGAGCGGTACTTTAAGGGCCGGGCATTCTTAGATCGTATTGAGTTTGTGTTTTCTGAGCAAGCAGATGATATGTACGGTTTTACCCTTCGAGAAAAACAGAAACCTCCTGAGCGGCAAACTGTTTTTGAAGAACGGCATGTTCAATATTTGTCACTAAACCTCAGAAAGAAAGGGCCGCTTCAGCATCTAAGCTTGAGAAAAGCCCTTCGGCTGCTGATTTCATCTGAACAGCTCGTTCGTGAGGCGGGAGGACACAGAAGCATTCCGGTATCATCTTTTTTCCACCCGGCGCCTTTTGACTGGGGAGATGCTTCCCCTGCGGAATTAATGAAAAAAAGCGGATATGCGGGGGAAACGCTGTCACTGTTTACCTTTTCTGAAACGGATCATCGCGAGGACGCAGCGTGGATTCAAGAGGTTTGTGAACGGAACGGCATTAGGCTTGACCTGGAATTTTGTGCTGCTGCCGATTTGCGCCGCCCGGAAATCGTACAAATGGCTGACATCATTCATGACAGCGCAACGTTTTATGAAGAAGGCGAGTTTGGTTTTTTGCATTTGCTGCTTTCGGAGAACAGCTTTTTGCATCAGCATCTTTCAAATGAACAGAAACGGACATTTTCAGAAATGATAGAACGGTTTTTTTCATTGCCCGACCGGCCTTCCAGAATGAATATAGTAAAACAAATTGACCGTCAGCTTATAGGTGATTTCAGCGCGATTCCGCTGTATCAAAATGTGCTTGAGGTTGCATCGAGTGAAACTGTTGAGGGTCTGATGCTCGATGAAGAGGGGTGGATTGATTTTTACTCTGTATGGCTGTCAAAAGAGTGAAGAGGGCTCTCATTTGACCCCTCTCATGCTTCGTTACGCAGCCATTTTGCGGCAGTGATCGGCGCAGGCAAAACAAGACGTCGCACACGCTTGGCAATGATCATGATCATGCTTTTCGCATTCAGTGCCGCAGGCTTCACAAATATCGGCGCAAAGTGCGCAAATTTCTTTCATAAAGGGGCTGTCCGTTTGCATGGCTTTCACTGCCAGCGCGCAAATATCCGCACATTCCCTGTCAAGCCGGATGCAGCCGCTCAGATCGTGGTGCGCACTTTCTTCCAAACATTTTGTAAAACAATGGTTGCAAGCTTCCATACATGTGATACAAGCTTCAATGGTTTGCTGCATGCTTGATTCCCCCTCATATGTTCGTGTATGATTTTATGTTTCCCGGCTGAGGTTAAGAAAAACAGTGGAGTGTGTTTTAGGGGGAGATGGGTGTAAATATAATCTGGTCGTGTCGATCAAAACGGGTGCTAGCGATCCATCAAATAGTATAAAAACCAGACAGCATGGTTTTGTTCATCTCGTGCGGCGCGCGTAAAGATACCCTTTGCCTTTACATTTGAGGTTTCCTCAGCTGCGCGTAAGTAAAAGTCAACGGTTTTCTGTTCATCTTTAAAAGCGGCATCAAGTCCTCTTGTAAAAGTGTCCGGGCATTTTTCTGTTTGTTTCGGCATGATAGGTTTGCCTGTAATGGCTCCGTATAATGAGGAGAAATCACGGAGATGGCGGATCTCATCGCGCCTGATTTCTTCAATTTGTTTTCTGACATCGGCAGGGTGGGCAAGTTCAGCAAGCCTGCGGTAGCATTGAACCGCGCTGAATTCTCCGTTGATGGCTTTCTGGAGATTTTGAATCAAAACAGGGTCTTCCCGATATTGCGCTGGATAAGGAAAATAGCTGTAATACAAGGGGGTTCAACTCCATTCTTAAGAAATTGGGCTTCTGTAAAAGTATATGTGAGGCCAGAAAACATGTGCGGAGAAATTCACTTCTCATAAGTGAAAAGGCCGTTTTTACCAATAGATCAGATTGGTCATTTTCGTCAATATTCGATAAAATATAAACAGATAAAAAGAGAGGGGTCTTCTAATTTGGGAGCAGAGTTTTTAGTAGGCAGGTCCGGGAGTGGAAAAACGAAGCTGATCATCGACAGCATTCAAGATGAACTGCGCCGGGCTCCATTCGGGAAACCGATCATTTTTCTAGTCCCGGATCAAATGACGTTTTTAATGGAATACGAGCTTGCTAAAACGCCTGATACGGGCGGCATGATTCGTGCTCAAGTCTTCAGCTTTTCACGACTGGCCTGGCGCGTCCTCCAGCATACGGGAGGAATGAGCAGGCCGTTTCTTACGAGCACGGGCGTACAGATGCTCCTGCGGAAGCTCATTGAAGAGCACAAACAGGAGTTTAAAGTCTATCAAAAAGCAAGTGATAAAAGCGGTTTTACCGCACAGGTAGAACGGATGCTGACTGAGTTTAAGAGATACTGTCTGGAACCGGAAGATATTCGACGGATGGCGGATAGCGGAACAGCTTCCGAGTATCGGGGGGAACGTGTTTTATCTGAAAAGCTTCATGATTTATCGATCCTGTACCAGCAGATGGAAAAAAGCCTTGAGGATCAGTATCTTCATTCTGAGGATTATTTGACGCTATTGGCAGAGCATATCCCGCAGGCGGAAGATTTGAAAGGGGCACATGTCTATGTAGACGGCTTTTATCAGTTTACACCGCAGGAATTCAGGGTGTTAGAGCAGCTTATGCTTCAGGCAGAGCATATCACGTTTTCACTCACAGCGGACAAGCCGTCACATGAGGGGGAGCCGCAGGAACTTGATTTGTTCAGAATGACGGGAAAAACGTATTATCGCCTCCACCAGACGGCAAAGGAACTGAATCTGGACATCACCTATAAAGAGCTTGATGAATCAAAGCGGCACAAGCGCGCACCGGAATTAGCCCATTTAGAAGCACAGTATGAAGCGCGTCCGGTTATTCCGTTTGCTGAGAAACAAGAGGCTTTTACCGTGATGCAGGCCGCAAACAGACGAGCAGAGCTGGAAGGTATTGCCCGGGAAATCCACAGCCTTGTCAGAGAGAAGGGCTACCGTTACAAGGATATGGCGATTCTAGCGCGTCAACCGGAAGACTATAAGGATATGGTCAAGGAAGTATTTGCAGATTACGAGATTCCTTATTTTATTGACGGGAAAACATCTATGCTGAACCACCCGTTAGTAGAATTTATCCGGTCAAGCCTTGACGTATTAAAGGGAAATTGGCGTTATGAAGCGGTGTTCCGCTGCGTGAAAACCGAACTGTTATTTCCGCTTAACCAGCCGAAGGCCAAGGTAAGAGAGCAGGTTGATCAGCTGGAGAATTACTGTATCGCTTACGGGATCAAAGGCGATCGCTGGACAAAGGGTGATCGTTTCCATTACAGGCGTTTTGTGTCGTTAGATGATGAATTTGCGCAGACCGATCAAGAAATCGAAATAGAAAACATGCTGAATGACACGCGCGATTGGATTGTTCCGCCGCTGTTCCAGCTGCAGAAACGAATGAAAAAAGCAAAAACGGTTCAAGAGAAGGCGGAGGCGCTTTACCGTTATTTAGAAGAGACGGATGTGCCGCTGAAGCTGGATCAGGAAAGACAGCGGGCTGAGGAAGACGGCAGAATCATTGAAGCGCAGCAGCACCAGCAGGCGTGGGATGCAGTCATTCAGCTGCTTGAGGAGTTTGTGGAAATGATGGGCGAAGATGACATTTCTCTCGATTTGTTTCAGCAAATGATGGAGACTGGTGCAGAGTCGCTGACATTCTCTCTCATCCCTCCGGCGCTTGATCAGGTGTTTGTCGGCAATATGGATTTGTCCAGAATATACGGCACCTCATACACCTTTGTGATCGGGGCAAACGACGGCGTCCTGCCGGCTCGCCCTGACGAAAACGGGGTGCTGTCGGATGATGATCGTGAGTGGCTGAAGACGATAGGTATAGAGCTTTCCTCCGGCGGGCGGGAGCGTCTGCTTGATGAGCATTTCCTCATCTATATGGCGCTTTCAAGCCCGTCTGACCGCCTTTATGTGACGTATCCGATTGCTGATGCGGAAGGGAAAACGCTTTTGCCGTCGATTGTAATCAAGCGGCTGGAAGAACTGTTTCCGCAGCATCGTGAGCGTCTATTGACAAATGAACCGGAGCAGGTCAGCGATGAGGAACAGCTTATGTACCTTGTCAATAAAAGCGTGGCGCAATCATACACCGCTAGCCAGCTCAGATTATGGACGAGGGAATATGAGATCAGCGACGTCTGGTGGAGCGCGTATAATGCGCTGATGAATGAACCTGACAGGCTGGAATCGAAAAAGCTTTTCTCTAGCCTGTTTTTCCGAAATGAAGTCAAGCAGCTTGAACGCTCTGTATCGAGACAGCTCTATGGTGAACGCATTCAAGGGAGCGTGTCGAGGATGGAAACCTTTAACGCTTGCCCGTTCTCCCATTTTGCGTCCCACGGGTTGCATCTGAAGGAACGTCAATTTTTCAAGCTTGAAGCACCGGATATCGGGCAGCTCTTTCACTCCAGCTTAAAACTGATTTCAGACCGGCTTCGTGAGCAAAAAATAGATTGGCGCGACCTAACGAAGGAGCAGTGCGAGCTGTTTTCTTATGATGCGGTCGAGCGGCTGGCGCCGAAACTGCAAAAAGAAATTCTGCTCAGTTCAAACAGACATTATTACGTGAAGGAAAAACTGCAAAAAATTGTGACACGCGTATCCGGCATTTTAAGCGAGCATGCAAAAGCGAGCGGATTCGTGCCGATCGGCCTTGAATTGGGCTTTGGCGGAAAGGGCCCGCTCCCGCCGCTTACCTTTAAGCTGAAAAACGGCTGTACGATGGAGCTCGTCGGGCGGATTGACCGCGTGGATAAAGCGGAAAGCTCTAAAGGCCTGCTCCTCCGAATTGTCGACTATAAATCCAGCGATAAAGGCCTTGACTTGGCGGAAGTGTATTACGGACTTGCGCTGCAAATGCTGACGTATCTGGATTTATCGATTACACATTCGTTAGACTGGCTAGGAATGAAAGCCACGCCGGCCGGAGTGCTGTATTTCCATATTCATGACCCGATGATCCAATCGAATCTTCCGCTCGGACTTGATGAAATTGAACAGGAAATTTTTAAGAAATTTAAGATGAAGGGCCTCCTCCTTGGTGATCAGGAAGCGATTCGCCTCATGGATACAACCCTTCAAGAAGGAAGATCAAATATCATCAATGCGGGCCTGAAGAAAGACGGCTCACTCAGATCGGATTCAGCGGCAGTCGGTGAAAAAGAATTTGAGCTGTTGACGAAGCATGTGCGCCGCACCTTCCAAGAAGCAGGCGAGCAAATCACTGACGGGCGCGTATCCATTGAGCCGTATAAAATGAAGAACAAGACGCCTTGCACATACTGTGCGTTCAAATCAGTATGCCAATTTGATGAATCATTAGAAGAAAACGAGTATCGTCTGTTAAAGGCCGAAAAGGACAAGACGGTACTTGATTGGATAAAGAAGGAGGCTGATGGCAATGAACATTCCTAAACCGGCAGACAGCACATGGACAGATGACCAGTGGAATGCCATCGTCTCAACCGGCCAGGATATCCTTGTGGCAGCGGCGGCAGGCTCCGGTAAAACCGCTGTTCTTGTCGAAAGAATGATCCGGAAAATCACGGCGGAAGAAAATCCGATTGATGTAGACCGGCTTCTCGTTGTCACCTTTACAAACGCCTCAGCGGCAGAGATGAAACACCGGATCGCGGATGCACTGGAAAAAGAGCTGGTGAAACGCCCAGGATCACTGCATATCCGACGCCAGCTGTCGCTGTTAAACCGGGCCAGCATTTCAACGCTTCATTCGTTTTGCCTGCAGGTGCTGAAAAAATATTACTACCTGATTGATCTTGATCCGGGCTTTCGGATTGCTGATCAGACAGAAGGCGAGCTTCTCGGGGACGAGGTGCTTGATGAGCTGTTTGAGGATGAATATGCAAAGGGTGATAAGGCGTTCTTTGAGCTTGTCGACCGCTACACGACTGACCGGCATGACTTAGATCTGCAATATCTCGTGAAACAGGTGTACGAGTATTCCCGTTCCCATCCTGATCCGGAGACATGGCTGAAAAGCTTTGTTCATTTGTATGATGTAACAGAAAAGAGCGCGATCGAGGAACTGCCGTTTTATCCGTATGTCAAAGAAGATATTGCGATGGTGCTGGACGGAGCAAAGGAAAAGCTGCAGCGTGCCCTTGAGCTGACAAAAGCGCCGGGCGGACCTGCGCCGCGCGCTGAAAATTTTCTCGATGATCTCGCGCAGATTGATGACCTGATTCAGCATCAGGATGACTTCAATGAACTTTATCAACGCGTGCCCGCTGTCTCCTTTAAGCGTGCAAAAGCGGTGAAAGGGGACGAGTTCGATCCCGTCTTGCTTGATGAAGCGACAGACTTAAGAAATGGCGCCAAAAAACTGCTTGAAAAACTTAAAACCGATTACTTCACCAGAAGCCCGGAGCAGCATGTAAAAAGTTTGGCTGACATGGAGCCTGTCATTGAAACACTCGTCCAGCTTGTTATCAGCTACGGGAAACGGTTTGAAGCCGCGAAGCAGGAGAAATCGCTTATCGATTTTTCTGATTTGGAGCATTATTGCCTGTCCATCTTGACCGCTGTGAACGAAAAAGGCGAACGTGAGCCGAGTGAGGCGGCAAGATTTTATCAAGAGCAGTTTCATGAGGTGCTTGTCGATGAATATCAGGATACCAACCTGGTGCAAGAATCCATTCTTCAGCTCGTCACAAGCGGGCCGGAAGAGACAGGCAACCTGTTTATGGTAGGAGATGTCAAACAGTCGATTTATCGATTCAGGCTTGCGGAGCCGCTTCTTTTTCTTTCAAAGTACAAACGGTTTACAGAGAGCGGAGAAGGTACTGGCCGGAAAATCGACTTGAACAAAAACTTTCGAAGCAGGGCTGATATTTTAGACAGCACAAACTTCTTGTTCAAACAGCTGATGGGCGGCAAAATCGGCGAGGTAGATTATGATGAACAGGCTGAGCTGAAACTCGGAGCGGCGTATCCGGAAAACAACGAAACGGAAACAGAGCTGCTGCTGATTGACAAGTCAGAGGAGGCGGACGCAGGCGAGGAAGCGGAAGAGCTGGAAACGGTGCAGTTCGAAGCTAAAGCGATCGCTAAAGAAATACGCAAGCTGATCTCATCGCCATTTAAAGTATATGACGGGAAAACGAAGACACACCGCAATATTCAATACCGCGATATCGTGATTTTGCTGCGATCGATGCCGTGGGCGCCGCAAATCATGGAGGAACTGCGAGCTCAGGGCATACCGGTTTACGCCAATTTAACATCAGGATACTTTGATGCGGTAGAAGTGTCTGTGGTGCTTTCTGTCCTGAAGGTGATTGATAACCCGTATCAGGATATTCCGCTTGCTTCCGTTCTGCGTTCACCGATTGTCGGTGCTGACGAGAACGAGCTGTCTTTGATCCGGCTTGAAAACAAAAAGGCGCCGTACTATGAAGCAATGAAAGACTATCTGGCAGCCGGCGACCGAAACGATGAGCTCTATCAAAAGCTGCAAACGTTTTACGGACATTTGCAAAAGTGGCGCGCTTTTTCGAAAAACCATTCGGTGTCCGAGCTGATCTGGGAAGTGTACCGCGACACAAAATATATGGATTATGTCGGCGGGATGCCGGGCGGAAAACAGCGCCAGGCTAACTTGCGTGTCCTTTATGACCGGGCGCGCCAATATGAATCGACGGCATTTCGCGGCCTGTTTCGCTTCTTGAGGTTTATCGAACGCATGCAGGAACGGGGCGATGATCTGGGAACGGCGAGAGCGTTGACCGAACAGGAGGATGTTGTCCGTTTGATGACGATTCACAGCAGCAAAGGGCTCGAATTTCCAGTCGTCTTCACAGCGGGACTCGGCCGGAATTTCAACATGATGGATCTCAACAAATCCTACCTGCTGGACAAGGAGCTTGGGTTTGGCACGAAATTTATCCATCCTGAATGGCGCATCAGCTATCCGACGCTTCCGCTCATCGCGATGAAGAAAAAAATGCGCAGGGAACTGCTGTCTGAGGAATTGCGTGTCCTCTATGTTGCTTTAACGAGGGCAAAGGAAAAGCTGTTTCTTGTAGGCTCATGCAAGGATCATCAGAAACAGCTGGCAAAATGGCAGGCATCCGCGTCCCAAGCTGACTGGCTTCTGCCGGAATTTGACCGCTATCAGGCGAAAACGTATTTGGATTTCATCGGACCAGCTCTTGTCAGACACAGAGACTTGGAGTCTTTAGCTGAGGGCGGTACGGCAGCGGTTTCTGATATATCAGGCCATCCGGCCCGCTTTGCTATTCAAATGATTCATTCATATGATCTGCTTGATGATGAGCTGGAAGAGAGACTGGAAGAAAAAAGCGAACGTCTTGAAGCGATCCGCCGTGGTGAACCGGTTCCCGGCCCGTTTGCATTTGAGGAAAAAGCTCGCGAGCGGCTGGCCTGGAAGTATCCGCATCGCGAGGTGACACAAATTCGCACGAAGCAGTCTGTTTCTGAGATTAAGAGAAGAAGAGAGTACGAAGACGAATACAGCGGACGGGCGCCCGTTAAACCGGCTGATGGAAGCATTCTGTACAGACGCCCGGCTTTCATGATGAAAAAAGGCCTGACAGCAGCAGAAAAAGGAACAGCTATGCATACGGTCATGCAGCATATTCCGCTGACACATGTGCCGACGATAGAAGAAGCGGAGCGGACAGTGCAGCATCTTTATGAAAAAGAGCTGCTCACCGAAGAACAGCAATCCGCTATCAATATCGAGGAAATCGTTCAATTTTTCCATACGGAAATTGGCGAAAAACTGATCGGCGCTAAATGGAAGAACCGCGAAGTTCCATTCAGTTTGGCGCTTCCGGCAAAAGAGATTTATCCTGATGCGAAAGAGGCGGATGAGCCGCTATTGGTGCAGGGGATCATCGATTGTCTCTACGAAACAGAGGATGGCTTATATTTGCTGGACTATAAAACAGACCGAATTGAGGGTAAATTCCAGCACGGCTTTGAAGGAGCAGCCCCGATCCTGAAAAAGAGATATGAAACGCAAATTCAGCTGTACACAAGGGCCGTTGAACAAATTGCTCAAACGAAGGTAAGAGGGTGTGCGCTTTATTTCTTTGACGGAGGGCACATTCTGACTTTATAACGAGATCCATAAGCTCCGGGAATTCAGACGGAGCGGATCTCGTTTTCTATACAAAAGAGAGGTGAACGCATTTGCGGATTTTACATACGGCTGACTGGCATCTAGGAAAAACCCTTGAAGGAAGAAGCAGGCTGAGTGAACAGGCGGATGTATTGGACGAACTGAATACAATCGTAAAGGAAGAGCAGATCGATGCTATTGTGATGGCGGGAGACGCGTTTGATACCGTGAACCCGCCGGCTTTAGCCGAGCAGTTATTTTATGAAAGCCTGTCCGCTCTCAGTGACAGAGGAAAGCGCCCGATCGTTATCATTGCCGGAAACCATGATAATCCTGACAGATTGTCCGCTGCTTCACCGCTGACACATGAGAACGGCATTTATTTAATCGGCTATCCGACAACTGAACCGCTTCATATAGAAGTGCCTTCAGCAGGTGAGCTTTTGGCTGTCGGAGCGCTGGCATATCCGTCTGAGGCACGGTTAAATGAAGTTCTTTCCGATATATTTGATGAGAAACTTCTCCGTGATCACTATGATGTGAAAATCAGGCAGGCGTTTGAACAGATTACAAGCCGCTACCGAAAAGACGCCGTAAAGATTGCCGCCAGCCATATTTATGTTGCGGGCGGCAACCAAACGGACTCGGAGCGGCCGATTGAAGTCGGCGGCGCTTATACGGTGGCCGCTGAAAGCCTGCCGGCGGAGGCCGCTTACGTGGCGCTCGGCCATTTGCATCGGCCGCAAACGATTAAACGGGCGCGAACGCTTGCGCGGTATTCTGGATCTCCGCTGGCCTACAGCTTTTCTGAGGCAGGCTACGCCAAATCGGTGACCATTGTAGACGCAAAGCCTGGCGAAGAGGCCTCATGGCATGAGGTTTTATTATCAAGCGGCAAGTCTCTCGTAAAATGGAAAGCGGCAAATGGTTTAAGCGAGGTATACAGCTGGCTCGAAGAAGGCAGGGATCAGAATGCCTGGATTGATCTTGAAATCCGTGTGACGGACCAGCTGTCACTTGAAGACATTCACAGACTGCGAAAAGCACATCCGGGCTTTATCCATATCAGGCCGGTCTTTGAAGAACAAAACATTGAGCGCGAACGGATCGAGGTTAGGCATGTGTCCATCGAAGACCGTTTTAAGAAATTTTATGAAAAACAGACAGGCGGCGCAGTGCCGGATGATGAAATGGTGAAGCTGTTTTTAGAGCTTGCATCAGGCGCAGAAGATGAGGAGGAAGCAAGATGAAGCCGATCGCCTTAACGATAAAAGGGCTCCACAGCTTTAGGGAGGAGCAGACGATAGATTTTGACAGCCTTTCCGGTGCGGGTGTCTTCGGTATTTTCGGGCCGACAGGAAGCGGTAAATCCTCGATCCTTGATGCGATGACCCTTGCTTTATACGGAAAGGTAGAGCGGGCGGCGAACAATACGCACGGGATCTTAAACCATGCGGAAGATTCGCTGACTGTTTCCTTTACCTTTGCGCTTCAGACTAATCATCAAACCTCTTACAAAGTCGAGCGTGTGTTTAAGAGAACGGATGAAATGAAGGTGAAAACAGCACTTTGCCGTTTCATCGAGATCAAGGATGAGCAAACTGTGCTTGCTGATAAGGCCAATGAAGTGAACAAAAGAGTCGAGGAGCTCTTGGGGCTGACCATCGACGACTTTACGAGAGCGGTTGTGCTGCCGCAAGGGAAGTTTGCTGAATTTCTTTCCTTAAAAGGGGCGGAACGCAGGCATATGCTTCAGCGTTTATTCAATTTGGAACAGTATGGAGACCGCCTTGTGAAAAAGCTGAGACGGCAGGCGCAGGAAGCCAATGCGAGAAAAAACGAAATGCTTGCAGAGCAATCGGGTCTCGGCGAGGCGAGTTCAGAAGCGGTTGAACAAGCTGAACAAGCGGTTGAACAAGCGGAAGCCAAACTGGAATCAGTGAGAAAAAATCGTGATCAAATAAAAGAACGGTTTGCGGAGCATCAAGAGATCTGGAATGTCCAAAAGGAAAAAATCGTTTATGAAGCAGAGAAAAAGCGGCTTGAAGAGGAAGAACCGCATGTCGGCAGCATGCAAAAACGCCTGGCGGAAGCGGAAACAGCAGCCGCTTTAAAGCCGTATGCGGACCGGTACTTGGAAGCGGTACAGCATGAGGAGAAGGCCGCGAGGGAAGAAGTGCTTGCCCAAAAGGATTTAACAGAACGTACCGCTTTCTTTCAGCAAAAGAATGGAGAATATGAAGCGTGGCGCCGCCATAAAAGCGAGAAAGAGCCAGAGCTTTTAGCTGAGCAGGAACAGCTCTTCCGCTTGCAGGAGATCGAAATCAAATTGAGAGAGGCCCAGCAGGAGGCAGAGCGCAAACAGGCTGAACTTCAGCAGAAGGCCGAAAATCTTCAATCTGTCATGAAGGAATTAGAAACCGTAACTGACCGTCTTACAAGGGGACAAAACAGACAGACGGAATTAAAACAGCAGCTCAAAACCTTGCAGGTAACCACTGATGAGCGGAAAAGCTGCCAGCAGGCCGCTGAAATGGCTTTGCGGATCAGACAGACTGAGGAGCAGCTGGCAAAAGAGAAAAAACGCATTGACGCATTGAACCTTGTATTACAGAAGATGAATGAGGAAAAGAACACACTCGTTCAAAAGGCTGAAGCGGAAGAAAATAAAATCATACAGGCATATGAGGCTGTGCAAGCTGTGTATCATATGGTCTGCGAGACGGAACGATCCCTTACGCGTACTGCTGATCAGGCAAAACAGCGACAAAACACACTTCATACTCAGCGTGAGAAAGCAAGAATGGCGGCACTTACCAAGGAGTTATCGGAAAAATTGATTGCCGGAAAACCTTGCCCGGTCTGCGGTTCAACCGATCATGATCCGTCTGCCTCAGCACATGGGACATATGAGCCGGATCGCAACGTTGAAGCAGAAATCAAACAGACAGAAGATTTGCTGTCAGAAACGGCGGCGCTCAGTCAGGAGATTCTTTCTGCCAAAATCACACTTGAAGAGCAGTCCGCCCGCTTTCTCGAGCAGTGTCCGTTTTTGAAATCGATTCAAGCGCCGACCCTTGAGGCAGCTGCTTCCTGCGAGAATCAGCCGGTGCAGGAAGCTTTTCATGCCGCAAAAATTGAATGGAAGCAAATCAAACAGGACATCCTGTCAGTCAAAACACGAATGACCCAAATGATTGGCGCATATCAGGAATCATTAAAAAAAGTCGAGCAGCTTAATGAAAGAATGAGTTTTGAAAAAAGAGAGGCTGACCGTATTGGCAGCATGATCGCAGAGCTTCAGTCCTCGATGGACAGCCAGCAGAAGATGTTTCATGAAGCATTTGAAGGCCAATCCCTGGATGAAGCGGAAAAATGGCAGCAAGCCATTGAAGAAAAGGATCGGGCCGCGGAAGAGTGCGAGAAACGAATTGAACGCAGTATCGCTTTTCTTTCTGAGCATGAGTCACAAAAGGAGCGGCTGCGGGAATCGAGCCATCAGCTTGAAAGGGAAAAACTGGAGCTTCACTATGCCGCAGAACGTACGAAGGGCGTCGTAGCTGATTATAAGCAGGAACTCGGAGACTATGTAAAAGAGGATTCCATCCAAACGAAGCTCCGCTCAGTTCAGCAGGATCTGAAATGTTTAAAGGAAAAAGAACAATCTCTATATGAAGAGCTGCAAAGCGCCCAAATGATGCTCAATCAGGCAAAAAGCCGCGCTTCAGCAAGCGAGCATACGCTTAAGGAAGCGGAAGAAAGGTTGAAAAAAGCGGAAGCGGATTGGCTTGAACATGCGAAAAGCACCCGCTTTGTCCGGGCTGACGAGGTGGAGCGCAGTCTTATCCCAGCCGATGAGCTTGAAAAGATCAAAGGCAGCATTGACCAGTTTTTGGATAAATGTAAGCAAAATGCCGCAAACTTAAAACGTGTGTCTGATAAGCTCGCCGGCAGATCCTTATCCGAAAGTGAATGGAACGAAACCGTCACGTCCTTAAAAGAAGCCGAGGAGGCATTTGGGACTGCTATGGAAGAAAAAGGAGCGGCGGCCAAAGCACTGGCTGTGATCCGCGACCATCACAAACGTTTCAATGAAATTGAAGCTGAGCTGAAAAAATGGCAGACCCATATCGACAGGCTGGACAAGCTTCAAGCAGTGTTTAAAGGCAATACGTTCGTTGAATTTTTAGCTGAGGAACAGCTTGAAAGTGTTGCACGGGATGCGTCAGCACGGCTCGGCGTGCTGACAAGACAGCGTTATGCCATTGAAGTGGATTCAGAAGGCGGATTTGTGATGCGGGATGATGCCAATGGAGGTGTTAAGCGCCCGGTATCAAGCTTGTCAGGAGGGGAGACCTTCCTTACCTCGCTTTCTCTTGCTCTCGCACTTTCTGCACAGATCCAGCTTCGCGGTGAATACCCGCTGCAGTTCTTTTTCTTGGATGAAGGGTTTGGAACGCTTGACCAAGATCTGCTTGATACGGTTGTCACCGCCTTGGAAAAACTGCAATCAGACAATCTGTCTGTCGGCGTGATCAGCCATGTGCAGGAACTGCGGGCGCGGCTTCCGAAAAAGCTGATCGTACATCCGGCTGAACCTAGCGGACGCGGCACAAGGGTAACACTTGAGATGATGTAAGGGGGGCGCGGATGTGGCAAAACAGACTGTCGGGATATGTGAGCTATGCGGGCGGAGCGATGTCCAGCTGACAGAGCACCACCTCACACCGAAGGAAGAAGGCGGAACGTTCCTGCCGACTGCGATGCTTTGCATCCCTTGCCATAAACAGATCCACGCCTTGTATACAAATCAGGAGCTGGCAGTTCGACTGTCCGGAATAGAAGAGCTCAGAAACGATCCGCAGCTTGCCCGGTTTGTTAAATGGATCAGAAAACAGCCGCCTGAAAAGCTGATTAAAACAAAGAAGTCCAATGAACGGAAAAAGAAAAAATAAAAAGCAGCCCTCTCTTTGCAGAGCGGCTGCTTTTTATCCGTTTCCAACCATATCCTGATCGCTGACATCGGGGTCTATATAATTTGTCGCGTTGACTACGTTGTTTAAAAGAAGGAAATCTCCCGTGTTTCCTGCTCCCGAACCGAGCGCAGATTTTGAAGAGCTTTTCGGAGAAAGGTAAAAGGAATCACCAAAGTTCACGACTCCGCCCGATATGGAATTGATAGCTATAGGCCCGACAATTGCTGGCATAGACGACACCCTTTATAGAAGTCTCTGTTTATTATATGCCCGTGCCGGACGATTGTGAGTTTGGAGGCAGAATCTGACGGATATGTTTAATCCGCGCGTCGCCGCGTACGACCGAAGCTGAGCCTGCGTGAAAGACGGAAGAGGATGAGACCCCTTGAATTTTGATGTTGCGGACATGGATGACAGGCACCTCATGGCAAAAAGCGGTTTGCACGCCCGTTTCCGGAAGAAGCTTCACAGCGTGCTGATCAAAAATAGGGTACTCCTTTCTGTTAAATGAGCCCTCATTTTCATAAAACGTTGAAAGCGAGCGCTGAACAGCGAGCACTTTTATTTTCATATCAATTTCGTTTGTATCGCCTGCTTGAAATACGCTTGATATTCCGAGTGAGTTAAACTTAATCTGTCTGATGCGTGATATACGCTTAAGCATGATTCGACGGCAGCGGAGCAAACGGACCGATAATAAGGGATTCAGGCGGCGTATCGAAAATAGAAGATAAATAGATGGATTCTGCGTCTCCAATTTGGAAAACAGAGGAACTGGATACACCGTTCATTCGGATATCCCCGACTTCCAGGCTGCGGTTGACGACGGTAAAGATCATGCTTGCTCATCTCCTTTCATCTCGGAGGGGATATGTTCGAGAAAATGTTCCACAGCACGGATCACGTCACGCTTCACATGCTCAGCGATATGTTCCGCATATTGTTTGGGCGGCGTGTTTTCTTCTTTTTTGATATGGGACATATAATAGTGAATCCGGCTGTCTATTTGTTTTCTGATGTCCTCAATTACATGATGCCGATTTGTGTCGTCAAGCCTGCTGTCATATTGGTTTTCTAGCTGCTCCAAAACAGCCGGGATTTCCTCGGTTAAGTACATGTCGACGTTCTGCCGGATTTGCTGCATGAGCTGGGCGCTCTCTTCCTGCTGCATCATTCCGATTTCCGGTGTAGTCTGGCTCACTTCAAAGTTTTGAACGCTGTTCGGTTCTGTCGGATTTAAACCGATATTCAGCGTGCCGTCGAGCCGTTCGATTTTCAGCTGATCAAATTTATATTCCACACGCTCAATGGTTGTGGCCGGCCGCTGTTTCATCGTATTCATTTCAGTTTGCATCTCTTTCAGCTGGCGTTCGAGCTGCTGAATATGCAGCGCCTGCTGCTGAACGAAGGAATTCAAATTTTGCAAGTAAGAGGAAATGGATTGATCATACATGTTCTTTCACCTCTCATCTTATTATTAACGGCCAGGGGGCTGGAGCGGCACCAATGATCCTGTATCGGGCCCTTCCGATTCAACCTGTTCCCCCGAAGCGGAAACTTCAGGTGCGGGTTCCACATAGCTGCCCGTATTATACAAGTTTGAAAGAGACTTAATAGATCCGGCGCTCCCGATTTGCAGTATGGAGGAGTTGCTGATTGATTCCAGCCGGAGATAGTTAATTTGGATGGTTTGATTGATATAAAAATTCATGAAGCACCGCTCCTTTACGCATTGCCTGCGATCGGCTGATCAACCACATCATTGTCGTACACATTCGTTGCGTTTTTATAATTCATCACCTTCAGACTGTCACCGGTATTAAAGCTGCCTGCCCCGGCAAACGTTCTGACCTCGGCTTGAGGAGAAATGGTAATGCAGTCTCCGATATGAACGACTCCGCTCGTACCGACCGCATTAATTTTAAACGCTCCGACAATTGCCGGCATACGAGCACATCCTTTGTTGGAAAATTGAAAAAAGGCAGGTGAAGTAAGGACAAGATTTGTTTGTGCTGGGCTATTCACGATAGCTTATGACAAACGCACATTTGTGTGAGAGAAAATTAAATGGGGACATGCCGGAGAGATTTAAAAAAAATCCGTTTATTTTTTCCAGATGAAGGTTTAAACATTTCAGAAGCTGGGTATTGTCTATGGCCAAGCGGAAATGCGGCGATGCTGCCGCTGTCCGCCTGCGTGATTGTATATTGTTTTGCGTTGGTGTATGTGCAAAAGAGGTACAGGAAATGTCTTTCGGAGTAATTCGTGCTGCTGGAGTGTTATCTGCCGTGATGTTTCATGCTGATCCAGAAAGGGTCTGCTGTATTGTTCAACATGTTGTTTTCGGGCGGCAAATTCTCGACCTGAAGCATGTCTCAGGATGTTGATGAGCAATAGCGGCGGGTGAGGCGGGAAGCCTTTAAATACATATCATATGATCACACACGGGCGTTTTGCCCCCAAGAGGTGATTTCTTCTTTAATTCGAATATTGAGCAGACTGTCCAGCTCTTGGCTGCATTGAATCGTTTCTTTCGAATTCATACCGTATTTTTGTGCTGTTTCAATTAGCATAACTCTCATTTCTTCAATTTTTGTATTCATGAAACAATCTCCAATTCTAGATTTTATTTTGATGCATACTGGATATAGATAGTATAACCTATTTTGGCTGAAAAGGTTGCCTTTCGTCAATTTGACTAAAAAAGCGACAATTTTTGCTGCGGTCTTTTTGACTTGCTCTGGCTGAGAAAGGACTATAGTCTCGCCAGGTGTACTTGTAAAAAGTCCTGCCGCTCTTCGATTTCGCGCAGGATATTTGCTTGCTCCTTCTCTAATTGTAAGGGGCTTTTTTTTATGTGAGGATCATCGCTTGCTCTTTGACAAATGTCAAAATGCCAGTCTCTGATAAACGGAGACAGACGGTCAATCGTAAACTCCCGGCTCAGCACGTTTTTCATTAGCGCGTGATATTGTGCCCGGAAAGCTGGGATGGAGAGAAGTCTTGACGCAAGTGTACGGCCGTTTGTCAATAGAGGGTCTTCTTCTGTAAATCCGTATGCGGCAAGCGCTTTTGTTTCCATTGGAGCGATGTGAAAGCGGCCGGCCTCGTTCAAACAAAAGCCGTAATAAAAGGCTTGGCGGGTGCAGGCGCTGCCGATCAGCCACAGGAAAAACAGCTTTACATCAAGATACATTTTAATTCGTTCGGCAAATTCGTCATCCTCCGCTGTACAGATCAGCTTGAGAAATTCACGTAAGTATGCGGTGCGCTGTCTGTTTTCAATGGAAGCTTCGTGTTTGAAAACAGACAGCGGAACCCTCGGATCGGTATCCTTCACTTCATAAATGGCTCCTTTCGGAAGCCGGCGATTCTCATCGAGCCCATCAATTTTCAAATAAATGCCTTCCCTTTGGCCATTGATGATCAGAAAGATGTAAGAAGCATCCTGGGAAGCGACGCCGATTTGATGAAAAAAACAATAAGCAAGCCTGCGCCGCATCAGTGAAGGATCATCTTGTTCCGCATTCAGATAAAACTTTTTTTCACCGAGCGGAGACTGATCACAGTTTATTTCATAGGACGCCTTTTGCAGGCTGTCACGCTGTGTGAGAAAAATGGGAGAAACGATTCTGTCTGTCATCATCAGTCCTTTGGCAGTCCCCGTTCTGTTAAGCTGCTGCCGACGAAAAAATAAATGTATGCTTTCCATATTCTTTCCTCCTCCTCAGAAGCCATTTGTATGATATGTACAGCGAGCCAGTCCCGAAACGGGAATGAAAACACGCATTTGATAAAAAGGAATTTCAGCATTCGACAGAGAATAACTTGAAGTAGAACTCTGATTTAAAAGATGATGGAGGAATAACATGAAATTTGCGACAGGGGAACTTTACAACCGAATGTTTGTCGGCCTGATCATTGAAGATGATAAAATTATGGACTTGCAAAGGGCTGAAAAAAAACTGTTTGAACTTGAGACGATTCCGAGTTCGCTGATTGAGTGTATCGCAGAAGGGGATAAATTTGTTGCGCATGCAAGGCAGCTGGCCGAGTGGGCGAAGAAACCAAATGATGAGCTTGGATCATTTATTTACTCATTATCTGACGTGAAGCTCCATGCGCCTATTCCTAAGCCGTCAAAAAATATCATGTGCATCGGCAAAAACTATAGGGATCACGCAATTGAAATGGGCAGCGAGGCTGACATTCCGGAGCATCCGATGGTATTTACAAAATCGCCTGTAACAGTCACTGGCCACGGTGATGCGGTAAACAGCCATGAGGAGGTCACCTCTCAGCTCGATTACGAAGGAGAGCTTGCTGTCGTCATCGGAAAAAGCGGCACCCGCATTTCAAAAGAAGAAGCTTATGACCATATTTTCGGATATACGATTGTGAATGATATCACGGCGCGGGATCTGCAAAAAAGACATAAGCAGTTTTTTATCGGAAAAAGTCTGGATACGACATGTCCGATGGGACCTGTGCTTGTACATAAATCGTTAATTCCCGATCCGGAGCGCCTTAAGGTTGAAACGAGGATCAACGGTGAGCTGCGCCAATCCGGCTCGGCAAGCGATATGATTTTCTCTGTCGCGGAATTAATCGAAACTCTTTCAATGGGGATGACGCTTGAAGCGGGGGACATCATTGCGACCGGCACGCCGTCTGGTGTAGGAAGAGGCTTTACACCGCCGAAATTTCTGCGGCGAGGCGATCAAATCGACATCACGATTGAACCCATCGGAACGCTGTCAAATCAAATCGGCTGATCATAAGGAGGGCGGCACAGGAACCGCCCGCTTTTTCTGTGAATCATCTTTGTAGCCAGGGACAAGTTCGTGGTACTATAAGTGGGGTAATGTTATCTGATAGGGGGAACATGTATGACACACATGCATATTACATCATGGGTGGTAGCGCTGATCCTGCTTTTCGTCAGCTACTCGCTGTATTCATCAGGAAGTGCGAAGGGCGCCAAAATCACTCATATGATTCTGCGGTTATTCTATATCATTATTATTTTGACAGGTGCTGAGCTGTTTGTCCGTTTCGCCAACTGGAACGGGGAATACGCTGGAAAAATGCTGCTTGGCATTATCACCATCGGCCTGATGGAAATGCTATTGATCCGCAAGAAAAAAGAAAAATCAACTGGCGGACTGTGGATCGGCTTTATCATTGTCCTTGTGCTGACAGTGCTGCTCGGTCTTCATCTGCCGATTGGATTCCGATTATTTTAATAGAAAAAGCTTGAACCCGGTTCTAAAGAGAATCGGGTTTTTTTATATGGTTCCTCCCTGATATTCCAAATCATTTAAAATAACCTTAAAATTCCCTGTAAGCGGTATCTCGGCCTATGAAATTATGATACTCTTCAAAAAGATTCATTATTTTACAGGAGGGATAACATGAAACGAAGAAAATTCAGCTCTTTTTTGGCGGCAGTGCTCATTTTCGCACTGATCTTCAGCCTTTTTTCTCCAGGCACCAAAGCAGCTGCTGCCGGAACCATTGATGTAGCTGGTGTGCTGGAAAAAGGAAAAGAACAAACGGGAACCATGAAGGAACCGGAGCAGGCGAAATGGTATCAAGTGAATCCGGGAAAGGCAGATATTCAGAAAGACTCTCATATGGCACTGACTGTTAAGAGTGATGCTGTTCTGAATGTATCTGTCTACCCAAGCAAGGAAAAAGCGCTTAAAGATGAGACGTTTGACATGTACCGTTCCTACACAGCAGAGGATGGAAAGAGTGAAATTGTTTTTCCTTATGCATGGAGCGGCCCTTACTATGTAAAGGTTGAGAACCTTGGGGAAGAGGAAACGGAAGACGGAGGAAGCGCAGAAGCAGCTGCCGAAGCCAAATATACGATTGGATATACAGGCACCAAAAAGCAGCCCTCAGATCTGGAAGAGGCAGAAGCCTGCCCGGTGGAAATGAGTGTCGATCAGAAAAAATCGGGAAAAGGCATTCTGGCAAAACTGAGAGCGATTCGTGATGAGCAGCTCAGCCAAACAGCAGAGGGCAAAGAACTGACAAGCCTTTACTACAAAGCGGCTCCATTTATTGCTGCAAAACTCGCACTCAATAAAACAGAGAGAAATGAAGTCTATCAAGATCTTGTGACGTTAAAACCGATGTTTGACGATGTGTCAGAAAATGGCGCAGCGTCTGCATATAAGGTAACCGAAAAGGATCAAAAAGCAATCAATCGGTTATATGAAACAGCTTTACAATCCGTTCCGTCTTTCCTGAAAAGGGATATAAAGAAACAGGCGGAGCGATTAAACATCACAAAGCTTGAGGGCAAGACGGCAGGAGCGGTTTTATCTGAAAACAGCCTGGCGGCAAAAAGCGAAGTTCAGACAACAAAGGTGATTTTTAAGGTAAAAGACAATAAAAGCCTCTCATCAGTACATAACGAAATGAAGGGCTTTTCTGCCAGCGCGCAATCGAAACAAGACATTTCCAATGTGAAAAAGGCAAAGAAACTGTTTGACAACCTCTACTCTTTTGAACTGCCGAAGGATCAAAAGCAAAGCGGGACATACACGGCAAGCGCAAAACGTGTGAAAAGCGCTGCCGCGACATTATCCAAAATGTCTAACGTAGAATTTGCTGAACCGGTTCAGGAATACAAAAGCATGTCTAACGACGTTCAGTACTCTTACCAGTGGCCGCTTAGAAACAATGGTGAAAACGGCGGCATCAAAAATGCAGATGTCAAATATGAGCCTGCCAGCACATTGCTGTCCAAGCGCAAGCTGAACGATACATTGATTGCGGTTGTGGACACAGGTGTAGACAGTACGCTTGTTGATTTAAAAGGGAAAGTAAGAACCGATCTGGGACACAATTTTGTGGGACGGAATAACAATGCAATGGATGATCAAGGGCATGGAACGCATGTCGCCGGCATTATCGCCGCCCAAAGTGATAACGGCTATTCCATGACTGGCCTGAACGCCAAAGCGAAAATTATACCGGTTAAGGTGCTTGATTCAACAGGCTCCGGAGATACTGAACAAATTGCCCTCGGCATCAAATACGCAGCTGACAAAGGAGCAAAGGTCATTAACTTAAGCTTAGGCGGAGGCTACAGCCGCGTGCTTGAATTTGCTTTGAAATACGCGGCTGACAAAAACGTCCTGATTGCGGCAGCCAGCGGAAATGACGGAGCCAATTCCTTATCTTACCCAGCTTCCTCTAAATATGTCATGTCAGTCGGAGCGACGAACCGCATGGATATGACAGCAGACTTTTCTAACTACGGGAAAGGTCTCGACATCAGTGCGCCGGGTTCTGATATCCCGAGCTTGGTGCCGAACGGAAATGTGACGTACATGAGCGGAACGTCCATGGCGACGCCTTATGCGGCAGCTGCGGCAGGGCTGCTGTTTGCGCAAAATCCGAAACTTAAAAGAACAGAAGCAGAGGAACTCCTGAAAAAGACAGCGGACGATATTTCCTTTGAAAGCGCCGACGGTGAAGAAGAGGAAATGTATGACGATAATGGCGATCCAATCGAAATTCCCCGCATTCCAGGAGTTGACTGGCATTCCGGATACGGCCGGCTGAATGTGATGCAGGCTGTCAGCGCTGTTGATTTACAGGTGAAGGTCAATAAGCTGGAAAGCACGCAAACAGCCGTCAGAGGAAAAGCGAAAGAAGGCACGCTGATCGAGGTGATGAGCGGCAAGAAAAAACTCGGCAGTGCCAAAGCGGGAAAAGACGGTACATTTAAAGTCAGCATCCCGACTCAGAAACAAGATAAAGTCCTGCATGTGAAAGCCTCAAAAGGCGATGCAAAAACATCCATACAAGTGGTTGTCGTGAAAGGAAAACCATCCGGCACACCGAAAGTAAAGGCTGTCAAAACGAAAGACACAGCAGTAAGAGGCACGGCCAACAGCAAAGCGGTGATCAAAGTGAAAAACAAATCGAAAAAAGTGATCGCTTCTGGTAAAGCTGACGCAAAAGGTGCCTTTACGGTAAAAATCAAAAAACAAAAAGCCGGTACGGTGCTGTACGTCACGGCAGCTGATACGGATAAAAAAGAAAGCAAGGCTATAAAGGTTGTTGTAGAAAAATAAAGAAAAAGCGGTGCCGCAGCACCGCTTTTTTATTTGCGTCCCCGCTGGACCGCTGAATACATAATGGAACGTTTTCCATCGGAAGCCGTCCATTCGAACCGGTCGCCAGCCGTTCCTCTGCTGTAATGGTGCTGCAACGCGCATTGGGCGGTATCATTTGAAAAGTGATAAAAGGAAACACCCTGTTCCTCTGAGATATTCGAAAAGACCTCTTTATTATAAGAAAACACGCAATCGAATACCGATAAACCAAAGCTGTGCAAATGCTGCAAAAAAGCGAGAAAGGTTTCATCATCCAGCGAATCCAGAAGCGTCATAAGCGGACGTTTTACCGATTTTTCATAGCGTATGCATTCTCCGCCGGAAAGGGAGATGTCTTCTCCGCAACATGTCAGAACCATTTTGTCCTGGAAATCGGCCTGCTCCCACTTCCCTTCGCGCTGAATCCAGATCGGTCTGTTTTGAAGACTTTCCGCCAGCAGCACTTCACCTTCCTGGTTTTCGATTAAGCATATGCCTTCTTCGACCAGAATGGTGCCGTATTCCCATTTCTGTTCATCTTTATATAGAAATTGTTTTCGTTTCATAAATGAAGTGCTCTCCTTTTTTCTTCGTTCCTCTCTTTTCTTTCCAATACAAGCCTGTCCCATACAACTCTTTTGTGGACAAATCAACTATCTGTCTATAGATGCATAAACTTACTAAGGTGCTGAAAGAAACGAATTTGATACCGAAAGAAACGGGATTGGAGCTGATATCACATGTGTGGAATTACGGGTTGGGTCGACTTTAAAAAGCAGCTCGTCCAAGAAAAACAAACGATGAACAGAATGACAGACACTCTTTCCAAACGGGGGCCTGATGATTCTAACGTTTGGGGAGAGCACCATGTTTTATTCGGACATAAAAGGCTTGCGGTTGTTGATATTGAAGGCGGACGCCAGCCGATGGCATGCACCTATAAAGGGGATACGTACACAATTATTTACAATGGTGAGCTGTATAACACGGAAGATCTGCGCAAAGAGCTGCGGGCGCGGGGCCATCAGTTCGAGCGGACATCTGATACCGAGGTGTTGCTGCACAGCTACATTGAATGGCAGGAGAATTGTGTGGATCGCTTGAACGGCATTTTCGCCTTTGCCGTGTGGGATGAAAAGCGTGATCTGCTGTTTGCGGCGAGAGACCGTCTTGGCGTGAAGCCGTTTTTTTATACGGAGCAAGGCTCTTCTTTTCTCTTCGGATCAGAACTCAAAGCCATCCTCGCACACCCCGAGGTGAAGGCGCGGGTGGACAGAACGGGTCTCTCTGAAATTTTCGGGCTCGGACCGTCCAGAACCCCGGGGACAGGCGTGTTTAAAGGCATTAATGAAGTCCGTCCAGCCCATGCGCTGACGTTTTCTAAAGACGGACTGAACATATGGCGTTATTGGAATGTCAAAAGCGAGAAACATACGGACAGCTTTGAAGACAGTGTGGCCAATGTGAGATCGTTGTTTCAGGATGCGGTGACGCGGCAGCTAGTGTCGGATGTTCCGGTTTGTACGTTCCTATCCGGCGGACTTGATTCGAGTGCGATTACCGCCATTGCCGCAGGCCATTTTGAAAAGGAAGGAAAAGCCCCGCTTCATACTTATTCGATTGATTACGAAGAAAACGACAAATTTTTTCAAGCGAGCGCCTTTCAGCCGAATGACGACGGGCCGTGGATTGAAAAAATGACAGAGGCTTTCGGCACGACGCACCATAAATGCGTCATCAGCCAAAAAGATCTCGTCGATCATTTGGAGGAAGCCGTTCTGGTCAAAGACCTGCCGGGAATGGCTGATGTCGACTCATCCCTATTGTGGTTTTGCCGTGAAATCAAAAAGGACTTTGTCGTCAGCCTGTCAGGAGAATGCGCGGATGAGATTTTCGGCGGATATCCTTGGTTCCATACAGCAGACGTTGAGTCCGGTTTTCCATGGATGAGATCAACTGAAGAGCGGGTGAAGCTGCTCTCCGATTCGTGGCAGAAAAAATTGAATTTGAAGGAATACGTACATGCGAAATACGAAGAAACCTTGGCCGAAACGCCGTTATTAGACGGTGAAACAGGTGAGGATAAAGCAAGAAGACAGCTGTTCTATTTAAATATGCTTTGGTTTATGACCAATCTTTTGGACCGGAAGGACCGCATGAGCATGGGGGCGAGCCTTGAGGTGCGGGTGCCGTTTGCAGATCATCGGCTCGTTGAATATGTCTGGAATATCCCATGGGAAATGAAAATGCATGACAACCGGGAAAAAGGCATTTTGCGAAAAGCGCTTGAAGGCATTTTGCCTGATGAAATCTTATATCGTAAAAAAAGTCCGTATCCGAAAACGCACCATCCTGAATATACAAAAGGCGTCAGCGAGTGGCTGAAAGCGATCAGGAGCCAAAAGGACTCCGTGCTCCATACCTTGCTGGACAGAAACCAATTGGATCAGCTTTTAGACACGGAAGGCTCCTCCTTTCAGGTCCCATGGTACGGACAGCTGATGAAAGGACCGCAGCTGATCGCCCATCTTGCCCAAATTCATACATGGTTTGAGGCGTATCGGATTGATATTGACGAGAGGTAGGTTCTATGCAAATGTTTTTAAAAGCCGGAGATGTATAGATTAAAATAAGAAAGGATAGATGGGCAGAGAAATATATGCTCTATCTATCCTTTTTTTTACAACAGCAATATCGAAGTGTTGTTGCGCCAAAGTCCCCACGTTCCTTCAATATGAATGAATAGGTTCTAATGTTCTGCCGATAAAACTAGCTGATACTGGGCTTAACTTTAATTCCCTAGCCCATACAGAAAGTTGACCAATATGGTGGATTTCGTGAGCGATTATATGGTGTAATATTTCATCTCGCGTATATAGAACATCTTTCTCCCAAGGAACGCTTACAAGTTCATCTTTTATTTGCTCTGAATGTGTTTCTAAAACATCAATAATTTCAGATCGGAATGTATTTGAGAGGGATTTCACTTTATCGAGTGTTTGATAATCAGCGAACTGAACAACGATATCTTCTTTTCCTTGGATAGCACGAACCCAACTATATTCCACGTCAATAATATGAAAAAGGGTATATAAAATATTCTCTACCCCGCCAAGATGGTTTTTAAGTAACTCTTCAGTGCTTAGTTGATGACACCAAGTAAACCATTGATCTCTAACCTGCCAGTTATATTCAAAAAATTTTATCACTGAACTCACTCCATTACTATAATGTATTAAATAACAATTAGCCCTTTTTTCCGTGATTCCTCTTTTATTGAAGCAGTGATTGAGAAGTGTTTAATCTCTATCTGTTGTATGGCATTAAAAATAAAAAAGCATATCTCGTTGATGGTCCTGTTCAGACTAGGTATTCGAGGTTTATATGATTGAAGCAGCATGTTGCGCATTTTTCATTCTTGTTACTTTTACAAAGTAAGAATCGGCTTTTTCTTCATATACAATTAGGAGAAAACATAATAGACTTGAAGAAGCAGTGATACATAGGAGTGAAAAGAAATGAAAGAGATAAAAGAAGCCTATCAGCAGTGCGGACAGATTGTCAGCGAATACGCGCCAGCCTGTTTCCGCGCATTCTCATTTCTCCCGCTGAAGCAAAGACAAGCTGCTTGGGCGGTTTTGGCGTTTTGCCATACGGCAGCCAGTGCAGATGAGAAGGCGATACCTGTATTTGAAGCTGAGGCTGAACATGTTTTTCAAAGGGCAAGTAACGGGAAACACGATTTGTGGAAAGCGTTCAACCATGCGTATCAGACATTTACATTAGACAGCGAGCCTTTTCGGGAGTTCCTTGCCGCAAAGAAAGATGAATCGAAGACGCATGAAACCCTTGATGAACTGCTCATGGACGCATATCAGACGGGCGGAAACGCGGGATTGATGCTGCTGCCGATGCTGACGCGCCGAAATCAAGATCAGCTCAAACAAGCAGCGGTCTCTCTCGGCTTGGCCATACAGCTGATTCGAATTTTAAACGATCTCGGCACGGACCAGCATCAAAAAAAACGCATTCCCCGCCAGGTGATGCAGCAATTCGGCTATACGGAAGACGATCTCCAAAAAGGCACCGTCAATAAAGCGTTCACGATGATGTGGGAGTACATCGCTTTTGAAGCGGAGGCTTACCTTGAAGAGTGCCTGGATGCCCTGCCGCTTTTCCCTCAGTATTCTCAAAAAGTGGTAAAAGCTGCAGCTCAGCTGTACCGAGCCATTCTGGAAAAAATCCGAGCGGAGCAGTATAACGTATTTGGACACAAGCATGCCTTAACAGACAGCGAAGCAAAATTGATTCTGTCCGAGCTGTAAAAAAACACCCGGCTTGTTCTGCCGGGTGTTACGCCATACCTTTTTGAATCCAGATCCGTGAGCGCCATCTTCTGTACATTAAGATTCCCCGGACCCATTCGTCCGCGATAAAAGAAATCCATACGCCGGCAAGCCCGAAACCGAGATGAATGCCGAATAGATAAGCAAGCGGAAGGCCGATGCCCCACATGGAAATCATCGCCATGTAGACCGGGAATTTCGCATCCCCCGCGGCGCGCAGAGAGTTAATAATAATCACATTAAACGAGCGGCCCGGTTCAAGGATGATGGTCATCGCAATCAAAAGGCTTGCGGTAGCAATAATATCAGGGCTTTGTGTGAAGATGCCGATAAGGTCTTTTGAAAAGATTGTCATCAAAACAGATGTGGCCGCAGCAATTCCAAGCGCCCAATACAAGCTTTTCATGCAGCGCTCATATGCGGCGTCAAACTGTTTGCCGCCGATATAGCGGCCGATTAAAATTTGCGTGCCTTGGCTGATCGCAGTCCCGAATAGCAGAATAAACATCGTAATATTTTGCGTATACACTTTGGTTGTTAAAGCCTGCGCCCCCATGATGGCAATAAAATAAGTGACAATCATTTGCGAAAGGTTATAAGAAAGCTGTTCGCCTGCTGAAGGAATGCCGATTTTCAGCAGCTTGCGCAAATGGTCTTTATGCATATGAAATACTTTTTTCAACGACATCTTCAGCTGAATGCGTTTGTTGACAATGACAATCATCGCGATTAATCCGATAACACGCGCGATAGATGTGGACATGGCAACACCGGCTACGCCGAGAACTGGAAAGCCGAACAGACCAAAAATGACAACAAAGTTTCCGGCAATGTTTAAAATGTTCATGCCGATTGTGACAAACATTGTATCCTTTGTGTAGCCATAGCTTTTTAAGATCGCGCTGAATGTCATGATTAAAGCCTGAATAAAGGACAGACCTCCGACAACTTGTAAAAAGACTTTAGCGTCAGGCATCAGCTCATTTGATAATCCCATCATATGAAGCAGAGGAACTGCCGCAAAAAAGATGAGAGCGCTGATCGCAAGGCTGATGAAGAAGTTGGCTGCGATTGACACATAAGCGACTTCCATAGCTTCTTTCTTTTTCCGGGATCCTAAAAATTGTGAGATGACAACAGTTGTTCCTGTTGCGATAAAGCTGAACATCACGATAATTAAATTCAAAATCTGGTTGCTGACGCCGACTGCCGCCACACTGTTATCTGAGTATTGGCTCAGCATCAGTGTATCAGCATTACCCATAAACATATATAATGAGACCTCAATAAAGATCGGCCAAGTAAGCGAAAATAATGAGAACGATTTGTCAGCGGGTTTTTTCAAAGCAGTTGATTTGAAGACAGCTTGTTTCATAGTGTCTAACCCCTTTCGTAAATAAAATCAACGTTTTAAAGTGTACCTCCATTTCCTTATAATAAAAAGGGAGAGAAACGATACTTCTTGCAAAAATCCGACTTAAAAAGGAGGGTGATCAAATTGCCTCGCATCCTGTTTACAGTCCCGCCTTTTCCGGTATTTATCGCAGCCGGAGAAGGGGTTTTTAAAAAAGGAGAAACCCATGTCAAACGCGTTTTTTCTGTATTTGATCTGATATACGTCAAGCAGGGGACGTTATATATCACTGAAAATGAAAAATCGTTCTCTGTTGAAGGGGGCGAATATATCTTGCTTTCTCCCGGTCTTGAACACTATGGGACAAAGGGCAGTGATGAAGCGACCTCCTATTATTGGCTTCACTTTGATGAACATCAATATGAATTTACTGCAAAAGGGGGCAGCAATTGGGCAGAGCTTCAGCAGGAAAAGGGGAGCTTCGAGGAGCCGGCCCGCTATGGACTCGCATTGCCGAGAAAAGGCAAGGTGCAGCGCCCGCAATTTATGGCGCAGCAGTTTGAAAGGCTCATTGATTACTCCGCAGAAAACTCCGATTTGCCGCTCAGAAAACAAATCTTGTTTGAAGAGCTGATGCTGCACCTTCAAAAGGAGGCGTTTCAAATTCCGTCTGCAAAAGAGCGGGTGGCATGGGAGGCGGCCCGATACTTACAGGAGCATTATAAGGAGAAAACGACAATCAAGGATCTGTCGCTCGCCCTGCACTATAATCAGGATTATGTGACCCGCTGCATGCAGCAAGTGCTTGGTGTCACGCCGGGGCAATACACAAATCGGGTGAGAATGACTGAAGCAAAGCGTCTTTTATCCTCGACAAATGATAAAATGGGCGTCATCGCGGAAACGATTGGAATGGAGGACCCGACATACTTTTCAAAGCTCTTTAAGCAAATTGAAGGCATTTCACCAATTGAATACCGGAAAATTGTCAGCCGGAAAGTTCAATGAGCAGACGAGGGATGAAGATGAAAACGACAATTTACGATGTGGCGAGGAAGGCGGGTGTCTCGATCACGACCGTATCGCGCGTCATTAACCATACGGGCCGGATCAGTGACAAAACAAGGCAAAGGGTCATGAATGTGATGAAGGAAATGGAGTACACGCCCAATGTCCACGCCGCTGCTTTATCGGGAAAGCGGACCAATATTATCGGCCTTGTGACGCCTGATATTTCAAACCCGTTTTACGGCGAGCTCGCGAAAAGCATAGAGGAAAGAGCGGATGAGCTTGGTTTTCAGATGATCATTTGCAGTACCGATTACGATCCGAAAAAAGAAACGAAATATTTTTCTGTCCTAAAGCAAAAAAACGTAGACGGCATCATTTTTGCGACAGGAATTGAGAATCATGACAGCATGTCAGCTTTAGAGGAAATCATTAGCGAACATATCCCGCTCGCCATGATTTCTCAGGATAAGCCCCTTCTTCCGATGGATATTGTTGTGATGGATGATGTTCTCGGCGGGTATGAGGCTGCCAAGCATCTTTTGTCACTGGGCCACACGAGGATTGCCTGCATTGTGGGTGACGGGTCAACGACAGGTGAAACAGACAGAATCAAAGGATTCCGGCAGGCGATGGGGGAAGCGAATGTGCCGGTCGATGAGTCGCTGATTGTTCCGACACGCTTCTCTTTGGAGAGCGGAAAGGAAGAGGCGGGAAAATTGCTGGACAGGGATAGGCCAACCGCTATTTTTGCTTTTAACGATGTATTGGCCTGTGCCGCCATTCAGGCAGCGAGAATAAGAGGCATCAAGGTTCCGGATGACCTGTCCATCATCGGGTTTGATAACACCATCCTTGCTGAAATGGTCGATCCGCCCCTGACAACGGTAGCCCAGCCGATTAAAGAAATGGGGCAGCGCGTCATTGAACTGCTGGCGGAAGAAATCGAAGGAAAACGAAAGGCAAAACAAAAAATAGTGTTATCACCCGAGCTAGTGATCAGACATTCTACAGCACCGTTCAAGAAAAGAATCCGATAATGCAGCGGGTTCTTTTCTTTTTGACAGCGAAGGCGAAAAAGATATTGCATGGGAAGAAAGGACATTGTAAAATGAAATCACCTTTTGAGAAAGCGCTTGCGCAAAAATATATCGGCCAAATAGTGGATGAACCGCTATTTTTTTAATCATTCTGGTAAAGCGCTTTCATTAGGCGGTAAAAAAGGAGAATAAGGAGATGAGGACATGGGAAATCGAGTAAGATGCGCGGTATTAGGGTTAGGGAGACTGGGATACTATCACGCAAGAAACCTTATGACCAGCGTTCCGGGAGCTGAGCTTGTCAGTGTCGGTGATCCGATGACAGAAAGAGCCGAGCAGGTCGCTAAAGAATTCGGGCTTGAAAAATGGTCGGATGATCCGCATGAGATTTTAGCAGATTCCGAGATTGATGCAGTGGTCATCGTAACGCCGACAAGCACACATGGGGAAATGATCATCAAAGCGGCGGAAAACGGCAAGCAGATTTTCGTTGAAAAACCGCTGACATTAAACCTTGAGGAATCAAAATCAGTTTCTGAAAAAATAAAAGAGACAGGTGTCATCTGCCAAGTCGGTTTTATGAGGCGTTTTGATCCTGCATATGCGGATGCGAAACGGCGGATAGACGCGGGAGAGATTGGCAAACCCATCTATTATAAAGGCTTTACACGCGATCAAGGGGCGCCTCCCGCTGAGTTTATCAAACATAGCGGAGGGATCTTTATCGACTGTTCCATCCATGATTACGATATTGCCCGTTATTTGCTCGGAGCGGAGATCACTTCTGTTTCCGGACACGGCCGGATTTTAAACAACCCGTTTATGGAACAATACGGCGATGTTGATCAGGCGCTGACGTATTTAGAGTTTGATTCCGGCGCAGCGGGGGACGTCGAGGCAAGCAGAACCTCTCCATACGGCCATGACATCCGTGCAGAAATTATCGGGACAGAAGGCAGTATTTTCATAGGGACATTGAGAAACCAAAATGTGACCATCCTGACCGCTAAAGGGAGCAGCTATGAGATCATCCCAGACTTTCAAACTCGTTTTCATGAAGCCTACTGCTTAGAACTACAGCATTTTGCAGAGTGCGTCCGGAATGGAAAAACACCGATTGTGACAGATGTCGATGCGACGATCAATTTAGAAGTCGGCATCGCCGCGACCGATTCGTATCGAAGCGGCAGGCCTGTACAGCTTGATCTGGAGCGTGCTTATACAGGTATGTAAAAGTTAATAGGTTCCATTTGAGGCTTTTCCGCCAAAAAAAGCAAGGACAGTTTAGCCCTTGCTTTCTCTTTTCTCATATAAATAGTACATATAATCAGTAGGTACGCCTGAATGGCCCAGCTGTCTTAGCATGGCTGTCACGTTCCCTCTGTGATAAGTGCCGTGATTGACGACATGCAGGATGGTGTCTGCATAGGTTGATTCCAGTGTACCGAGTTTCGGATGCTGCATGGAGAAGGTCTGTTCTAAGTCCGTTTGGCGGCTGAAGAAATGATGATACTGTAATTCCAACTCGGAAGCGTGCAGTTTAATCGCTTCCATATTGCCATGCGCGGACTCGAATTTGCCTGTGCCGTCTATAATCTCTTGGTAGTCCACTCCCGAAAGAACGTTCAGCCATATGTAGTCAGCCCTGCACATATGAAGCAGTACGTCACTGACTGAAGGGAATACGCTCTTTACTTCTTGATAAGCAGTTTCCTCCGGCAGGTGTTCGATATGGTTCAAGATTCGCTTGTTCGCCCAGGAATGGTAGTCATAAAACTGTTTAGCATCAGTCACAAACATCGCCCCCTTTTCTAAATAGAATTCGATGTTTGGGCTGTGGTTTCCTCCAGTTAACGAAAGATCGAGAACAAGAAATAGACGGCGGCAGCCCACATTACCACCGCAGAACATTTGTTTACGATCAACATAAGCCTGCCGCTCGTATCTATCGTCTGAAACAGCCGGCCCGCTATTGCAAGACTGATAAACCAAATCCAAGACACAGCGATGCAGGCGGCCATAAAGAGCCATTTCTCCAGTCCAGAATATTGTAAAGAGCTTGTACCGATGACGCCGACAGTGTCTAAAATGGCGTGCGGGTTTAACAGAGACACGGCTGCGGCAAATGCGGCTTGTTTCTTTGCTGTGAATATATTGTTTTCTTTGTCATCCGTTTTCGGACGGCTGTTCCATGTCACCCAGCCCATGTAAATGAGAAACAAAAATCCCACGGCCATCATTCCCGTCTCAAAAACAGGCACCTGCTGCACAATGACAGATACACCCGCAACCGCTAACACAATGAGCAGGGTATCGCAGACAGAAGCACTGATGACGGCTGGAAGCGCCAGCCAAATATGCCTTTGCCACGCTCCCTGCTGAAAAATAAACACATTCTGCGCCCCCAGCGGCAAAATTAAGCTGAAGGCCAGCACGATTCCGTGAATCATTGCATTCATGCTGAAAAACTCCTTTCACATCTGTTTTTCTCATAATAATAGAGAAGATTTTACATGTCTCCGGCCATTTGGTTGGTTTTGAAACCAGCCAAATGTATAATGTGAAAAAAAGGGGGCTTGACGTTGTCACATTGGCAGCCAAGCCGTGAATCGGACATTCCGCTTCATCGGCAAATCGAACAATATATAAAAGAAAAAATTCTCCATGGCGAGTGGGCTGTAGGGACGAAAATTCCGTCGCAAAGAACGCTGGCGGATATGTTTCAGGTCAACCGAAGCACAGTGACATCGGCGATTGATGAACTCACGTCTCAAGGTCTGTTAGAGGGGAGAAGAGGCGGCGGCACAAAGGTAGTAAACAGCACATGGAGCGTGCTTGCGTCAGCTCCGCCGCTTGATTGGAGCACCTATGTCCGCTCAGGGATTCATCATCCCAATTCTTCTATCATTCAGGATATCAATAAAAACGAGGCGCGAGCGGATATCATTCGGCTGGGGACGGGAGAGCTTTCACCAGAGCTGCTGCCGGCTGAAACGATGCGCAGGATGTTTCAGCAAATCAATCCGCATGTTCTGTCTTTAGGATACGAACAGCCGAAAGGAAATATAGACCTGCGGGAGGCGGTGGCTGAGCATTTAAAAACAAAGCATATCAATGTGTCACCTTCAGCCATTTTAATTGTATCCGGCGCACTGCAGGCGCTCCAGCTCATTTCGATCGGGCTTTTAAAGCGGGACTCAGTCATTTTGACAGAAAAACCTTCCTATCTTCACTCTTTGCATGTTTTTCAATCCGCAGGGATGCGGCTTCGCGGTGTGCCGATGGATGAAGAAGGAATGCAGGCGGGGCTGATTTCAGCTTACCGGAAGCAATACGGGGGCCAGCTGCTTTACACAATTCCGTCGTTTCATAATCCGACTGGCATTGTCATGTCAGAGAAGAGAAGGGAAGAGGTTGTCAGTCTGTCAAAAAAAGAGCAGCTGCCGGTCATTGAAGATGCTGCGTACGGTGATTTGTGGTTTGAAGAACAGCCGCCGCTGCCGTTAAAGTCGATGGATCAGGAAGGCAATGTCCTGTATCTCGGCACGTTTTCGAAAACAGTAAGCCCCGGTCTTCGAATCGGCTGGCTGGCCGGCCCGGAACCAGTTATTGAAAGGCTGGCTGACATTAAAATGCAGACGGATTACGGATCGAGCGGCCTCTCTCAATGGGCCGCGGCGCAATGGCTGTCACAAGGATATTATGAAGAACACCTCGCTTGGGTAAGAAAGGAGCTGAAGAAAAGGAGAGACGCGGCACTTCAGCTTCTTCAGCAGTATGCAGGAGATATTGCAGAGTGGGAAATCCCAGCCGGCGGCTTTTATATATGGGTCACATTCCATAAACAACTGCCTGTCAGGCAGCTGTTTCTTGAATTATTGAAACAGCAGGTGCTGGTGAACCCCGGTTCCGTTTATGACGGCGATGACCGGCGCAGCATCCGGCTGTCGTATTCCTATGCGTCTCTTCAGGATCTGAAAATCGGCATCAAGGCGGCTGCAGATACAGCCCGCCGCCTGATGACGCAGGCTTAAGCTAGACGATGACAGCTCCCAGCGCTCTCGCAAAGGCCATTGCGTGCTCCGGAGCAATTTTGCAGCCCTTTAATTTGTCTAGTGAGACATGGATCTGTTCAAACCGGCAGGAACTGATGTCCACGTTTTGAAGTGACGTACCGGTAAAGTTGGCGCCCTCCAGTTCGCACGCATCAAAGTGTGTCTGCTGAAGCGCCATGCTGCTGCATTCACTTTGCAGAAGGACACAATGATGAAACAGAACGTGTTTCATATTTGAATAATAAAATGAACTGAATTGCCCGTGACATTCCTCGAACGACACATTCCGCAGCGTTGAGTCCGCCAAGTTCATCCCGACCATTTTCGATTGCTTAAATAAAGTTCTGTGCAGAACAGCTCCGCTGAAATCGGCGTTCGATACATCACATTTTTCGAAAATCACATCTGTCAGCTCAATAAAACGAAAGGAAACATCGATAAACACGACATTCCGAAATACGGTTTTTTCAATACAAAGCCTGTCTATGTCCTCACCGGAAATTGAACAATCTTCAAATAAATGCATGCTGATCACATCATTTGTTGCAGCCGTTTCATGAAAATCGGCAGCTTGCAGGTTTTCTGGTACGTACGGTTTTTGAATCGCTGTTTTATTCATCATTTGACATCCTTTACATTCCTGCATGACCTAAAGCCATCAGGATCAATTTCATTGATCGTTTCCGCGGATTGATACATATAGTAAAACGTGAAGAGCCTTTTCTGGGTGCTGCACCCCGCTTGTTTTGTAAGCATAAATGCAAAGCTTCCCGCACGTCAAGGCGTTTACAAGACGGGAAAGAAAAGGGAATAGGAGGAATGTGGAGTGGGGCATTACGTAAAAACCGAGGAGCATGTGACACTGTTTGTGGAGGATATCGGGCATGGAAGGCCTATTATCTTCTTGCATGGCTGGCCGCTGAACCATAAGATGTTTGAATATCAAATGAATGAGCTGCCGAAAAGAGGATTCCGTTTTATTGGCATCGATTTTCGGGGCTACGGTGATTCCGACCGCCCGTGGGAAGGCTACGATTACAATACGATGGCAGATGACGTGAAAGCCGTTATTTATACGCTTCAGCTTGAGAATGCGATTCTCGCCGGCTTTTCGATGGGAGGTGCGATTGCGATCCGTTACATGGCAAGGCATGAGAGCGCCGATATCGATAAACTGGTTTTATTGTCAGCGGCCGCGCCTGCATTTACAAAGCGCCCGGGCTATCCGTACGGCATGAGGAAACAGGACATTGATGACATGATTGAACAATTCAAAAGCGATCGGCCGAAGACGCTTGCTGACCTGGGAAGACAGTTTTTCGAGAAACAAGTTTCTCCGGAGTTCCAGCAATGGTTCCAGAATCTTTTGCTGGACGCTTCCTCTTACGGAACGATTCACTCAGGCATTGCGTTAAGAGACGAGGATCTCAGAAAGGATCTGGCGGAAATCAAGGTGCCGACACTCATCCTGCACGGCAGAAAGGACAAAATCGCTCCGTTTGATTTTGCAAAAGTATTAAAACGCGGCATAAAGCAATCGGAATTGGTTCCGTTTGAAAACAATGGGCACGGGCTCTTTTATGAGGAAAAAGAAAAAATAAACAGCCTGATTGCGCAGTTTGCTAAATAAAAAAACCCGATCAATGTCGGGTTTTTTAAATGATGCCTTTGTGCTGCAATTTTTTGATGATCAAATCAGCTCCATCCGCAATGGACGTTTGGTCAGATTCAATGATCAAATCGGGAGAAAGAGGCGCTTCATAGGGAGAATCAATCCCCGTGAAATGTTTAATGTCTCCGTTGCGCGCTTTTTTATAAAGGCCTTTCGGATCCCGCTGTTCGCAAATCTGGAGCGGGCACTTCACATAAATTTCGAGAAATTCTCCATCGGGAAACAGCGCTCTGACCATATCCCGATCCTCTCTGAACGGAGAAATAAAGGCTGTTAAGGTCATTTGGCCGCTATCGACAAACAGCTTCGCGACTTCCCCGATCCGGCGGATGTTTTCGATTCTGTCCTCAGTCCGAAAGCCGAGATCTCGATTCAATCCGTGGCGGATATTATCGCCGTCAAGGACATAACTCCGAATTCCCATGTGATAGAGCTTTTCATCTACGGCATTGGCGAGCACTGATTTTCCTGAGCCGGACAGACCGGTAAACCAAAGGGCGCAGCTTTTATGTCCGTTTAAGCTCTGTCTGTCAGATTTTTGGATCACCGCTGGATGCCAAACGATATTCGGGTTGTGTGTCATTCTGATCCCCCGCTGTTTCTCTGAATGGCAACAGGCTGCTGATGGAGCCCTTTTATCAGCACGCTTGCAACTTCGGGCCGGCTGAATTCTTTCGGCGGCTTTTTGCCCTGGCGGAGAAGCTCCCTCACTTTGGTGCCTGATAAATGGATGTGATCTCTCGCGCTGTGCGGACACGTTTTGGAGGTGCCCATATTTCCGCATTTCCGGCAGTAAAAGCTATGCTCAAAAAACAGCGGCTTGATGCCCAGCTCTTCTTCAGTGAATGATTTGAAAATGGTCTGTGCGTCGTACGTTCCGTAATAGCTGCCGACACCTGCATGATCGCGTCCGACGATAAAATGGGTGCAGCCGTAATTTTTGCGGACGAGCGCATGGAAAATCGCTTCACGCGGTCCGGCATACCGCATGGCGGCAGGGAACACCGATAACATCACCCGATCCTTTGGATAATACTGGTCAAGCAGTACTTGGTAGCTTTCCATTCTGATATCACTCGGAATATCATCTGATTTCGTTTCTCCTACTAGCGGATGAAGCAGCAGACCGTCGACGGTTTCCAACGCTGTTTTTTGAATATATTCATGGGCTCTGTGAACGGGATTCCGCGTCTGAAAGCCGACAATTGTTTTCCAGCCGAGCTTTTCAAAGGCCGTTCTCGTTTGTGCCGGCGCTGCATAAAACTGTTCGAAGGACTTATCGGGAAGGCGGCTGACAAGGATAGGCCCTCCAATATAAAAGTCCGGACGCTCCAGCAGTTTTTTTACTCCGGGGTGGGCGGGATCGTTTGTTTTATAAACAGACAGCGCCTCCTGTGTTTTATCTGGCTGATAGATATCGGTCACTGTCATCATGCCGTACGTCACGCCGTGTTTCACAAGCTTCACGTGATTTCCGACAGACAGCTGTTTGGCTGTTTCTTCGCTGACAGGCAGCGTAATAGGCAGGCTCCACGGCAAACCGTTCGCCAGCCTCATCTCTTTCACAACGGAATGATAATCTTTTTCTCCCAAAAAACCTGTTAACGGGCTGTAGCCGCCGATCGCGATAAGCTCGAGGTCGCTCAGTGCCAGCTGATCAAGCTCAGCTTCGCAAGTGCAGCCATCAAAAGTGCATGCGGGATCGAAGCGGTTGATTAACACCCCTCCATGGGGCTCGATTGCATTCACGTGCTTAACCTCCATCTTTGCGTTTTACATTGTTTTTTAATAGTCTGCCATTTCTTCGCTGGACGGGCTTTCTCATCAATAGAAAATGTAGATTGAAACCTGCCGGCGCTTCCATTCTCACGACATACGGTCTTTCATTCCTGGTGCAGACCGCATTCAGTTTTCTCGCGTCCGGCCCATCTTCCCGCTCTCTCATCATTTGGGTTTGAAGAAGGCAATGTGCACATTTCACAGCCTATGCTCGGGTAATTTTGATCGTGCAGTTTGTTGTAAGGCAAATTGTGGAGCCGGATGTACGTCCAAACATCATCCCATGTCCAGTGAATGAGCGGACAGATTTTAATAAGCTTAAATTTCTGATCCTGATTGATGAATTGAATATGCTTTCTCGTCGGCGATTGCTCCCGGCGCAGACCTGATATCCAAGCTGTCATGCCAGATAAGTGTTTTTGCAGAGGTGCAATTTTCCGTAATTGACAGCAGAGATTCGGGTTGTGTTTCCATAATTCATCGCCGTATTGCGCCGCTTGTTCTTTTAAGTTCAGCTCGGGTTCAAGCAGCTGGATCGTAAATGCCGGGTATTTTTGTTTGACGGCTTCGATCAGCTCATATGTTTCCTGAAAATGGAGCCCTGTATCTAAAAAGATGATGTGCGCATGTTTGTTGATCTTTGAAATTAAGTCGAGAAGCACCATCCCTTCAGCGCCAAAGCTGCATGCATACACGATCTTATCCCCGTATGTCCTGTAAGCCCATTTCAATACATCGAGCTCATCGATCAATTGGTCCGTCATCTCTTTTGCCAGCGTTTCGTTCCATGTGTCAAAGGTGATGTGTTCGTTCAATATTTTCCCCCCGTTTTGCATCTGTCTGTTTTTTATCTATTGATCGAGTTATAGGCAGACTATTCACTTTTGAGATAAAGGTTCAGGGTTTTTAGGTGTGCGGCCGCCTAAAATGAGGAGACGGAGGCGCGGCGGAACCAATAAGAGACCAGCTGAATATGCTTTTTAGCAAAATGGTTTTATGCCCAAGGAGAGGTATTATGCCGATTACCATTTATCAGGGGCATCATCATTCACTTGTCCCGGCAGATATCAATATCGTTATTGACGTCATTCGAGCCTTTACCGTGGCCCATTTTGCTTTTATCGGCGGGGCGAAAGAAATTCTCTTGGTCCGGACAACTGAAGAAGCTTTCAAGTTGAAAGAAACCTATCCGGATTATGTATTAACAGGAGAGGAAAAGGGGGTCGGAATCAAAGGATTTGATTTGGATAATTCTCCAAAACGTATGGCAGAGCAGGATATGGCGGATAAGCGGCTGATCCAGAAAACGACAAACGGCGTCACAGCGGCGTTAGGAGCGCTGAAGGCCAAGCATCTTTTTGTGACCGGATTTTCTAATGCCAGAACAACAGCGGAATATGTGAATAAGCTCGCTGCAAAAGATTGTGTGCTGAACATTGTGGCTTCCCATCCGTCAGGTGATGATGATATGGCGTGTGCGGAATATATCAAAGGCATCATAGAAGGGACGAATGGTGCGGCGGCCGAAGTGATTGAAAGAATCAAAAACTCATCCGTTGCGGAGAAGTTTTTTGACAGGAGCCAGCCGTTATTTGAACCGGAAGATATTGCGTACTGTACAAAAGAAATAATGGGCGATTTCGTGATGAAAGTAAAACAAGAAAGAGAAGTTCCAACGATTGAGAGGGTCATGATATGAATGATTTTTCACTAGAATTGCCAATGAGAACAAGTAAACCGAGGGAAAACGGACAGACCATTTTAATCGACAACGGCTACCCCTTACAGTTTTTCAAAGATGTGATAGGCGCGGCATCCGACTATATAGATTTTGTGAAGTTCGGCTGGGGCACTTCATTACTTACGAAAGACCTTGAAGAAAAAATCAGCTCCCTGAAAGAGCATGACGTGAAGTTTTTCTTCGGCGGCACGCTGTTTGAGAAATATGTAAGCCAGAATAAAGTCAACGAATTTCATCGGTACTGCACCTACTTCGGGTGCGAATATATTGAGATTTCAAACGGCACTCTCCCGATGACGAATAAAGAAAAAGCGGCTTATATTGCTGATTTTTCTGATGAATTTCTTGTTCTCAGCGAGGTGGGCAGCAAGGATGAGGAAGTATCAAGCTGCCAGTGCTCTGAGGAATGGCTTGAGTATATTCTCGAAGATATGGAGGCAGGCGCAGAGAAAGTGATTACGGAAGCAAGGGAAAGCGGGACAGGGGGGATCTGTTCCAGCAGCGGAGATGTCCGGTTTCAAATCGTTGATGATATCATTTTGTCGGATATTGATATCAGCCGAATGATATTTGAAGCACCGAACAAAACGCTCCAGCAAGGTTTTATTCAAAGGATCGGGCCGAATGTCAATCTGGCGAATATCTCATTTCATGATGCGATTGCTCTGGAGACTTTGCGCTTGGGGTTAAGATCCGATACCTTTTATTTGTAAAACAGCGGCTGCAGGGCTCTCTGTATCGGGAGAGCCTCTTGCCTATTATTTTTTATGACGGTACATAGGCGTAAGTATGGGAAGAGAGGTCAGGCGGATGTTATAGATGAAGTCGATGACTCTTGTTGATATCACTTGGCAAATCAGAGCTTGAATCACAATGCCCCAGGCAATAATTGATGCGGTAATCATAAAAATGATGCAATTCATAATGAGCAAGATGGTTCCCGGGTTTCCGCCCCGGTAAATTGAGATCATAAGAGCAAGGGCTCCAAACCCTCCGTTAGAAATTTTATATTTGTATAAAAGTCCGATGCCGAGTCCTAATAAAACAGCGCCGCTTGCCAAATCAAGCCACAGGTTTGAGGTGATGTCCGGAAAAATGACATCGAAGATCAATACCGATACAGAGGTGACGGTAATCGAGGCGAGAGTTCCGGTGAATGTTCTCATCTCCAGCCATTTTAAAGCAGTGAAAAGCATCGACACATTCACAGCCCATACCGAGAAGCCGTGGGGAATGTGAAACAAATGGTGCAATAAGACCGCAATACCTGCCGCCCCGCCTGTCGGAATATCATGCGGAAATAAAAATAAGGACATGCCGAGTCCCTGTAATACACCGCCTGTGACAATCATAAACGTGAGTTTTGCTTTCATCAGCAGTTCAGCCATTAAGTCATTTGCTCCTTTATGAAAAGACTTGTCCGCTGTTACCATTTTATGAGGCTGTCCATGATTTATGTCTATAAATAAAGGGATGGTACAGCTTAAAACGCTGAACCATCCCACATATACCGATTGATGATCTCCATATTGATCTCTTTGCCGATCCCTGTTCCTTTCGGGAGGTGCACGATACCTTTTGAAGGCTGAAGGCTGATCAGTTCTGTAAAAGGATTCTCCATTACGTCCCACTCAATCGGTTCAATTTGGTCGTTCTCCATTTTTGACCACGGAGGCAGACAGGCCTGCGCAAATAAAGCATAAAGCCGGGAAAGAGCACCGTCATAGGCATGGGCAGACGCTCTCACACCGAAATAACGCGCGAGCTGGAGGCAGTCGCGAAACTCATCGATTCCATTGACATGCATGACATCAGGCTGAATAATATCCAGGCAGCGCTGTGAGAGGAGAGGCGCAAATTGTGCCGCGCCTTTCATATTTTCTCCGCCGGCGACAGGAACGGATAAACGGCTCCGCAGCAAAGTGTAATCCTGCGGCTGGTCAAAAGGCAGAGGCTCTTCCAGCCAGCTAATATTGGCCCATTTCGAAAAAAGACGCTCCCACTTTAAAGCTGCTGCTGTATCGTAGCTTTGGTTTGCGTCCAGAATAATAGAAACAGAGCTGCCGGCCGTGGTTTGCAGGGCAGTGATATGCCGCACATCTTCCTCAAAGGTTGTCCCGCCAATTTTGACTTTGATTTGATTGAAGCCCTGTTTCAATTGAACTTCAACATTCGTAAGCGAGCTGCTGATCCATTGCGGATGGTCTGAATATGATTGGAAAGAGGCATATACAGGGAGTTCTTCTCTGTACCGCCCGCCCCACATGTCGCATACGGAACAACCTGCTGTTTTTGCCGCAATCTCCGTCAGTGCCATGCTTACAGCCGATGCCGCCCGCTGATGCCATTTTTTGATTGTGCGCACTAAAGGCAGGCGGCTGCCTGCCTGTTTACCTAAGAGATAGGGAATGATTCGTTTTGTGAAACCGACATGCAGGGCCGGGAGCCAATCCGCGCACTCTCCCCAGCCGTCAATGCCGCTTTCTGTGATAATTCTGATCAGATAGCATGTCCGGTATTGTTTAAATCCGTTTGCATCTCCGTAAGGTTTCTCTAATCGGTGCAAGAGCGGAAAGGTCTCGATCCGTTCGATTTTCAAACCGGACGCTACCTTTCCTCAGCCGGCTGAAGCCGATTGCCATTCATTGCAGGCTCTTCTTTTTCATTCGTCTCGTCTTTATTTTGTTTGACATGAATCAGCGTAAGCACAAGAATACCGACAACCAGTGTCAAGCCCGCAATGCTTAAGAACATGCCGGGTCTTGACCACTGCATCAAGCGCCCGAAAATAGGAGGCCCGATCGCCACCCCCAGAAAACGCACTGATCCGTACAGCGATGTCACAAAACCCCGTCGTTCTTTGCCGACAGCGCCTGTGATAAAGCTGTTAATACAAGGAAGGACAAGGCCTGAACCGATACTGCTCAGCACGAGAACGCTGATAAACAGGACGAGATTTTCAATGAATGACAGTGCCGCGTAAGACACAGTCATAAACGCTAAACCGATGACGATCAGTTTTTTCATTAACGATTGCTTTTGTCCGATTTTGCTGCCCGTCGTATAAGATGTCACACACATGACCAAAAGGGGAATCGCCAAAATCAGCCCTTTTTTGACGCCGTCTGTATCGTATGTTTTTTCCAGTACGTCTGATAGGTAAAACAAAATGCCGAATAAGGTAAACAAGCAGGTAGCCCCGGCTAAATAAGCGGTAAACAGCCATCTGCCTTCATGCTTAAATACACTTAACAGCCCTTTTGCATATTTTCCGATAGGAGGCGGTTCTTTATCTTTTTCCTTTTCTTTAATAAAAATCCAAGTCAGCACGATTGAAATGATACAAAACACAGGAAAGGCAAAAAATGCGCCATACCAAACGATCAGGGCGATAAGTGAACCAATAATCGGCGATAGAACTTTCCCCATTCCGTTTGACGCTTCAACAAGGCCGAGCACTCTGCTTTCCTGCGCGCCTTTAAATAGGTCCGCTGACAGCGCCATCGCAATCGGTCCCGTTCCGGCTGCTCCGATACCCTGAAGAGCCCGGCCAGCCATGACCCACGGATAAGCATTGTCAAAAAAACCTGCCGCAAACCCGGCCAGCAATCCGCCTGCTCCATACAAAAATAAGCAGGGAATAATGATGATTTTCCGTGAAAACCGGTCTGCGAGATAGCCGACAATCGGAATCGCAAACGCCGCAATCAGGGAAAACACCGTGATCACGAGACTGACTTGAAATTGGGATAAATGAAGTTCAGATTTCATTTTTGGCAGTATAGGAATAAGCATAGAGTTTCCAAGGGTTAATATTAAAGGGATTGAACCGATAGCTACAATCGTCATTCCGTTATTTTGTTTTGATGTTTCCATCTCAAAGCACACTCCTTTTCTTCTGCTTAGAGTGTCCCTGAAGGCATTAAAAAAACCGAACAGAATCTTCCTGTTCGGGTAAAAAAGGTTAACCGAGCGCCTGTGAGATGACAGCGAATAATTGTCTGTTTCGTGCAGGCAGCATCTTTTTTTGGTACATCATAAGCGGGGGCTCATCGTCTAAGTGAAATCCCATTGCTTCCAGGCTGTCATGCAGCAACGGGCTTTCCCCAGGCACGTCGATTCGGATGGGTCCTTGTTTTCCTGCGGCCAGCCTGTTGACCAATACAGCAGCGAGACCCGGTGACGGTGCGATAAGCGGGCCTAATTTCAGATTGGCCGGTGTTTGGACAGATAAGCCATAGCCAATGAATGTGCCTTCATTATTTCTGGCAATTACACATTCCGCTGACTGAGAGATCAAATGATGCAGAAGTGCTGCTCTGTCCCCGCCAAAGGCGGCTTGATCAGCCGCGATTAATTCCGGAAAATCCTTTTCTGTAAAAGATGTCAGTTCAATGTCATGCTGCTTTGTAAGCGGCTTGAAGCTTTGACAGCTGTATTTGCGGATTGAACCCGCTGTTTGAAATCCGGCTTTTTCATAAATCGGCAAACCTTCCTTCGTGGCGCAAAGCATGATGGCGGTGTTTTCATCGACTTGGCTGATACACGCGTTCACCATACGCCGCCCCAGACCTCGCCGTTTGTACTCGTTGTCGACGATAACGAGTCCGATAGAAGCAAGTCGGCCATACAAAAACAAACCGATGCAGGAGATGATGTCTCCTTGGCTGTTTTGATACCCGAAGAAGCGTCCATGTTTTACAAGCAACTGCAGCTCTCGTTCGCCGTAATCCGGCCACCCGGCTTGCCGGCACAGATGCAATAGGCCGGGCACATGTTTTTCAGTAAGCTGAATCAGCTCAATTGCTGAATGCATGTCATCACCTGCTTGTTCCTGTTTTTTTGTACATCACAATATGGGTGCCAATGCCGGAAATCTCAAACGGCTCGCCAAGTTCTTTCCAGCCAAGCTTTTCGTAATAGCCTTTCACATGGTATCTTGCGTTGCACCAGACCGCCTGCACGCCCATATCGGCCAGCTTCTGCTCCGCGTATGTGATCAGTGTGCTTCCGGCTTTTTGATCACGGTATTCTTCGAGCGTTGCCATGCCTCTAAGCCGATATGCGGGTGAATCAGTCAATAGCGGCTGATTTTCGGGAGAAAAGGAAGCGATGCTGATCAGCGTTCCTTCAAAAAAAGCGCCGAGATGGAAAGAGCCTTCTGCTTGATCCTGTTCATATTTGCATTGTTCAATTGATTGATGGGGACGCAAAATGCGGTTCCTGATTTCATATGTATCCTCTGCGGGTATGGTTTTCACTTCAAGCATGATGTTCCTCCTCCTATGTGATTTATTTTCTATATCGTAACACGAATCGGGTTTGAAAAAGACTGCCCAATTGGTTCGGACAGTCTTAGAAAGCGATGTTAATGCAAATAAATATTCTGACGCTGTTCATCTTTTTGCTTAATGTAAGAAGTAAGTTCCGACGTCAAGTCAGATCTGAGAAAAGGCGTGATTAAATAGATGCCGTTAAACAGCTCGCAGGCAGTATCCAGCAGGGAGCGTGCAATCGCAAGGCCTTCCGCCTTTTGTTTCTCTTTATCTTCGCCGGCGCGCGCCATTTTTTCGCGGATGGAATCGGACAGCTTGATGCCCGGAATTTCGTTATGGATAAACTCAGCGTTCCGGCTGCTTGTCAGCGGCATAACGCCGATATAAATCGGAGTCTTCAAATGCTTTGTTTCATTATGAATATCGACAAGCTGCTGCTCCGAATAGACGGGCTGTGAGATAAAATAATCAGCGCCGCAGTCTATTTTTTTCTCCAGCCGTTTTACGGCTTTATCGAGATGGCGGACGTTTGGATTAAAAGCAGCGGCCACTGAGAAATTGGTTTTCTTTCCGAGCGGTTTTCCGGACAGAGACAGCCCTTCATTGAACTGTTTAATCAGCCTGATTAAATCAAAGGATGTTAAATCATAGACAGACGTTGCACCCGGGAAATCACCGATTTTAGAAGGATCGCCGGTAATCGCCAGCACATCATGCAGCCCTAATGTGTCCAGTCCCATTAAATGTGACTGGAGTCCGATAATGTTTCGGTCCCGGCATGTAATATGGACAAGAGACCGCATATCGAGCTGCTGCTTGACAAGGGCGCCGCAGGCAACATTGCTGATCCGCGGGGTTGCCAGTGAGTTATCGGCGAGCGTCAGGGCATCGATTCCCGCTTCTTTTAATTCGGCAGCGGCGGACAGAAATTTGTCAAAGCTCAATTTCTTCGGCGGGTCCAGCTCAACAATAATTGAGCGCTTTTCCGCAGCGATTTCATTTAATCCCGGCTCTGTCCGTTCGTGCTGAACGGTCACCAATTCCTTTGCCCGAACCTTTACATGCTTTTCCGTAACAGGGGCGAGTCCGCCCACAGCCTCTGCCATAGCCCGGATGTGGTTTGGCGTGGTGCCGCAGCAGCCGCCGATAATCCGCGCGCCTTGCTTGCGGAACTCAGCTGCGCTGTTTTGAAAATACTTGTCGTCAGTTTCATATACAAGCCGGCCTTCTTCGAGTGAGGGGAGGCTGCTGTTCGGGTAGACAGATAAAAACACGTCATCAAAAATCGGCACTTCACTGAGCGCTTCAATCATGTGGTAAGGGCCGAGCCGGCAGTTAATGCCGACGATATCGGCACCGAGATCCGCAACCGAGCGCAGCGCATCAGAAAGCGGCGTTCCATCCTGAAGTACGCCTTGCTCATGCATGGATACATTCAGCATAATCGGAAGATCGGTTTCTTTTCGGGCGATTTTCAGCACTTCACGGGCTTCTTCCAAATCATAATACGTTTCTAACAGCAAACCGTCTGGCTCTTCATGCAGCAGTAAATACAGCTGTTCGCGAAAGCTTCGTTTGATTTCGTCAAGGCTGTACGCATTTTTGTTAAACGTGCGGATGCCGCCCATCGTCCCGAGCACATACGCATCGCCGGCGGAAGCCCGCGCGATTTTTACTGCCTCCTGATTCATTTTTTTGATGTCATCTTCAAGGCCGTGTCTCGATAATTTAATATAGTTCGCTCCGTACGTATTGGTCTGAATGATGTTTGCTCCCGCTTCGACATAGGCTTTATGTATACGCTGAATTTCCTCAGGTTTTGAAAGATTGAGCTCCTCAAAGCACCTGTCTATTCCGAAGGAGTAAAGCAGCGTGCCCATTGCGCCGTCACCGATTAACACCTGTTTCTTTAAATCTTCTAAAAGTCCCATTGTCTGCCTCCTTTATTCACATTCAGCAAGGAAAAAAAGAGAAATAAAAAAAGTCCTCTTAAGAAGAAGACTTTGTCAGTGATATTGTCTCTTCTTATCTTCCAAGCTGTTCGAGCTTGCTGGATTTAGCACCTTGGTCATGGCAAATGCGCCATTACACCGGTTGCTGAAGCTTCGTCGGGCCAGTCCCTCTGCTTCTCTTGATAAGAACGGATATGAAATTTTACATGTTCAGGAGCTGCCAAGAGATGCCTGGCATTTTCCCTTTCTCCAAATTTACCGAAAATAAAGACAATAATCAATAGGAATCAGAAAAATTTATCTGAAATTTATAAATTGAACGTCAATTGGCAGATCAGCACCTCGAACTGCTGCGATAACCTGCTGAAGATCATCCTTGTTTTTTCCGGTGACACGTACTTGATCATCCTGTACCTGAGATTTCACTTTCAGTCCGGAGTTTTTGATGATGGTATTGATTTTTTTGGCGTTGTCTTTGTCAATCCCTTGAACGAGCTTTGCACGCTGGCGCACGGTGCCGCCGGACGCATTCTCAATTTTGGCGTAATCAATATTTTTTGTCGGCACGCTGCGCTTAATCAATTTGCTGACAAGCACATCCTTGAGCTGGCTTAATTTAAATTCGTCATCGGAAACAAGAACAAGCTCTTCTTTATCTAATGAAATGTCGCTTTTGCTCCCTTTGAAGTCATAGCGTGTGCTGATTTCCTTCAGTGCGATTTGAATCGCGTTTTGCACTTCAGGGAGTTCCACCTTGGATACAATATCAAATGAACTTTCTTTTGCCATATGAAAACCTCCATAACATTTAACTTATGTGTTGATTATAGTAGAATAAAGAGAAACTTCCAACAGAACAAAGAATCAATTTGTGATGATTGGAAAAAATGTTAACAAGATCCGCAGTGAAATAAGCGGGAAGAGGAAGGACGATAGCATGAGACCAGGGCAGCAATTAACCTTGAGTATAGATCACGAAACGGACTTCGGTTACTTTTTAACCGATGGAGAAGATACGATTCTCTTACATAACAGTGAAGTGACAGAGGATATAGAAGACAGAGATGAGGTAGAGGTCTTTATATACGTTGACCAGCAGGAACGGCTTGCAGCAACGATGAAAATTCCGGTCATCAGCGCTGATGAGTACGGTTGGGTAGAAGTGGTGGACACGGTAGAGGATATGGGCGTATTCGTCGATGTCGGCCTTTCGAAAGACGCGCTTGTCGCAACAGAGCATCTGCCGCCGTATGAAGATGTCTGGCCGCAAAAAGGGGATAAGCTCTACTGTATGCTGAAGGTGACAAATCGGGGGCGCATGTTTGCCAAACCCGCACCGGAGGATATCATCAGCGAGCTGTTTACGGACGCTTCAGACGATCTGATGAATAAAGAGCTGACCGGAACGGTGTACAGGCTGATCGCTTCAGGATCGTTCATCATTACGGATGACGGAATCCGCGGTTTTATTCATTCATCAGAAAGAAAAGAAGAGCCTAGACTCGGCTCAAGAGTGACAGGACGTGTGATTCAAGTGAAGGAAGACGGCTCAGTGAATATGTCGCTTCTTCCGAGAAAGCAGGATGCGCTGTCTGTTGATGCCGAGTATATTCTAACGTATTTAAGAACGAGAAACGGCGCCATGCCGTACAGCGACAAAAGCCAGCCCGATGATATCAAAGAACGTTTTAACATGAGCAAGGCTGCCTTTAAACGGGCGCTTGGCCACTTAATGAAAAACGGAAAAGTGTATCAGGAAGACGGCTGGACATACGAGAAAAAATAATGCATGAAAAAGACTCGCCTGCAGCAGAACTGCGGAGCGAGCCTTTTTTAATTCTAATTTAATTCATCAACCAGCGTTCTGATTGCCATTTCGCGATCCACATTGTCTGAAATCGCGATCGGCGTAATATCAATGGCAAGAATGACAAGAATCAGCGCACCGGCTGCGGCAACATAAGAAACATAATAGAAATAGTTAGCGGTATCGACCGTGTTGACGAGCTCGGCTTGAACTCTGGACGTATCATCCTTGGAAGCGGCGATGTCCTTTGCAGCTTCTACTTTTTCTTCAACGATTTGACCTGCTTTTTTCAGCAGTTCATCCACCTTCATTGCATCTTTGCTGTAAACAGCTTTCTTCAGATTGTCAAAAAAGTCAGCATCCTCTTTTTTGATATCAGCAACAACCTGATTGGCAAAAGCCTTTGCCTGTTTTGTGTTGAGCTTGTCAGTCATGGCTTTATTAAATACCTCTGGAAGCTTTTTGCCCACTTCACCCTGAGCAAACACAAACCCTTTAAAAATCTCTTCACCTGAATACTCAAGCTGCTTCGCCTGTGCTACACTTTCCTGCTGCTTCACCAAAAACACTGTCGTCACCAATACAACCGACAAAAATACAAGAAACGCCTTCTTCAAACTGAAACCTCTCCCTTCTTTTCTTTTTTATTCCACTTCAGTCTGCGTATATATGTAAATTGAAACGTGGAATCAATTGGAGTGAGATACAATATCAAAATGCCGGCCATGATGAGTGAAAAGCTGATTAAACCCAGCATAACCGCGAATATCTCGTGCATAAAAACAGCGATGATTAAAATCAATCTCCAATGCTTCTTCGGCGCGAACAGTGCCGCAAAGATGACAATCTGAACGAGAAGCGTCCCCCATGTCGGAATCACCACAAACGGACTTGATACAAACGGCTTCGTTAAAGCCTGAAAAAAGCCGTTGAAGCCGATGGTTTTTTCCTGGGCGAAATAATAGACGGCCGTTCCGTCCACCCATTCCTGCTGAGACAGCTTAGCGACAGTAGAGTGGAAGTAAAGTACCGCTACTTGAAGTCTGATGACAAAATAAGAAATAAAAGCTGTGATTTTACCAATTGTTCTTTGGCCCTCTGGGTCATCAGGCCTTCCGCTCCAATGCCATTTTCTCGGGTCAGTCAGCGTGATAGGAATCAGCAAAAATGTGATAACCGCGGCTGCCTGCTCGCCTCCGTCGATGACAATTAACGACGACTGCAGGCTGTAACTGACATACCAATGGAGAATCCCGGTGATTCTGGGGCGCCACCCGATCACAACAAGCACCAGAATGGCAATACAGACCCACCTGAACAGATTTAACATCATATAGTTATTTTCGCCGAGGCAAAAGAGACTGAGATTCATTTTACAAGCAGGGTAACTGCTGATTCCGCTGGCTGGCTTCATAATGAGGCTCGGATGATTGACAAGCAGCGTCAGCAGGCTGGATAAAGCAATAATGCTTCGCGCGAGTCCGTATACATTTGTCCACGGGTTTTTTTGGTCCCATCCGGTGATGGTCTGTTTTATGTTTTCGAGCATGAGATCACAACCTTGACTATGCTTTTTACCTGATAAGACGAAGCGGTGTATTTAGAATAGCTCCATGGAACGATGTCCTCTTTCGTCAAATAATAGCTGCCGCAAAGCAGCGGGCGGGGCGCCGGTGTTTGCAGCTGAACGGTTTTGGCTTTGCTTTTGCAGGCACTCAGGTCCGTTTCTTTACATTCTGTCCACTGTTCCTTGCCGACTTGGCTGTAGATCACGCCCATTTCTACGCCCTGCGATCGCCCATAACGATACAGGCCGAATAGATTATCAGCCCTCATATTAGGCCACCTGACCTTGGCGCTGGCATCTCCATCTTCATATAAGCCGATGGAGGTATCACGGGGGTTTTTGCTGAAAAAGCCCCAGCCTTGAGGAATGACGCTGGACATGAGAAATTTGGAGTCCTTTGTCAGCGGAATCGGGGTTGTCCCTAAGCTGCCAATGATTGAAAACAGAAATAAAGACCCCCAGAGGACTGAAAAAATGATAAAAAATGATATCGATTTCTGCATTCGACTGCTCCTTTTCAAACTGAAGAAATTCACTTTTCTTACTTTTCATAATATAAAAACATTTTTGTAATAAAAAGGTTAAAAAGTATGAGAAATTCCATTTTTGTTAATGGGAAAAATAGGACATTTTTCATAACTATATGTCATTGATATATAGTGATTTTTTCGATATATTTAAACCATGAAAACGAATCAAATTAACGACCGCTGGATTGTTCAATTTCGCAAAGGGATTTTCGAGCTGGCTATTTTATCCCTTCTGCGCTCAAAACCGATGTATGGTTATGAGCTGACATCGTCCTTAAAAACAACCCCGGCACTGGCTATTTCAGAGGGTGCGATTTATCCCATTTTGAAACGGATGACGGAGAAGGACTGGGTCGAATTTTTTTGGCAAGATTCTTTGGACGGCCCGAAAAGGAAGTACTACAAAATGACGCAAAAAGGAGAAGAGATGTTAAAAGAACGGCTGGAGAAGTACCTGGAAACCCATCAAGCTTTATTGTCTTTATCGGGGGATTTGCTATGAATGCACAGCACATCATTGACCGCTATACGGAGGAACTAAACGCTGAGCTGGCGAATATGCCTGAAGTAGAGAGAGAAAACACGCTAGCCGAACTGAAGGGCCATTTAACCGCTTTTGTACAAGACAGATTGAATGCCGGCCATGGTGTAGAGGATCTGCGGGAAGCTGTTGAAAATGAGTTTTCTCATCCGAAAGAGCTTGCCGAAGCGATGATGGGCGAAGGGGAGGAACAGAAACGGAGGGGTTCTGTGTTAGGAAAAAGCGGACTTTCAGTTTTTCTCATTGCTGTAATCATACTCCTGCCGCTGCTGCCGCCCTCATACAGATATGTGCCATTGGCTCTTTATTTGGCGGTGCTCGCAGGCTATGTGTGGAAGCGGAAGAAGTTAATGATGTTTGCGGGTGTAAGAAAAAACAAAATGCGCTCTCAACATGAGATTGTCACGATTTCTAGGGTCGGTGCGGGCTATCTGCTGTTTTTGGCTGTTCTGCTTCTTGTGCAGCCGCTTATCAATGCATTCGTCGTCCTTCTGCTGATTGTGGTTAGCTGTGCCGCTTTTTTTCTTTATTTAAACGTCAAGTAATGTTGTAGGAGGCTGTAATATGGAGATCAGCATCAATTATCTATTAATTGTCATTTCGCTTTTATTCTTTGTGGTAGCCTATTTTGTCGGGATCAAAAAACAGACGTGGATGCTGGCGGGGTTTAATGAGGCACGTATCCGGGATAAGGATCGGCTGGCCAGAATAGCAGGCTACTTTTTCTTGAATTCCGGTTTGTTCATTCTGCTGAACAGCTTTATCTCATTTCAAGGCCAGGAGCAGCTGATTCCGCCGCTTATTTTGGCATATGGCGCAGGGGTTATTATTTACGTGAATAAAAAACTGGTAGAATAGGAGCTGAAGGACGGAGCGAAACCTCTGTCCTTCTTTCTTTTTCCTGAAAATAGGAACGAAGCACCACATACAAGTTTCGGTTTTTTTGTTAGGATGAACGAAAAAATAGATTCCAAAACAGGAAGGATGTGGTGTTTTGCGTACACTGTTCAAAACATCTCTGTTTATGGCCGGCTTATGCACGGCGGCTCAATGTGTTTTTGCATCAAATGCCTCAGCAGATCAAAGCATCAAATACGACCATACGTATCAAACCCCTTCATACATCATCGAAAAATCACAGCCATCATGGCAGCCAGCTCAAAACCTAACGCAGAAAGAAGCGCTATTTTCATATCTGGACAAGCAACAAACCCATTTTAAGCTCAAAGGAAACGCGAACAGACATTTTCGCATTTCAAAAACAATAAAGGATTCAAAGACAAAACAAACATTTTTTAAATTAGAGGAAGTGTATAAAGGGATTCCTGTTTACGGCTTTGGACAGGCGGTCGCGATGAAGGAAAACAAACAAGTGAAAAGTTTCTTCGGGAAGGTGCACCCGCAAATAAATGACATATCTGTCACACCGTCTGTATCTAAGAAAAAAGCCATACATACAGCGCGCCGTGCGCTTGAGGCCTCCATTGGAAAAATCGAGTATGTTGACGGAGAACCGAAAGCCGAATTATATATTTATCCGCACGAAGGCGCATATGATCTTGCCTACCTTGTAAGACTTTCGACGTCTGAACCTGAGCCTGGTTATTGGCATTATTTCATTCATGCCAAAAGCGGAAAGGTCATCGATTCTTTTAATGCCATTCATGAAGCAGCCGGTACAGGGATCGGCGTATCAGGCGAAGAAAAAAGCTTTGAAGTAACTGAACAGAATGGGCGTTATTATTTGGCTGACGAAACAAGGGGAAAAGGGATAAATACTTTTGACGCAAAGAACCTGAACGAAACCTTGTTTACCCTTTTGTCTCAATTGATCGGGTATACAGGCAGTGAAGTGGTCAGCGGCACGTCCGTATTTCATGACCCGGCGGCTGTAGATGCCCATGCAAACGCACAAACCGTTTACGACTATTACAGCCGCACGTTCGGCCGCCATTCTTTTGATCAAAACGGCGCGAGAATTACGTCTACCGTACATGTGGGAACACAGTGGAACAATGCGGCGTGGAACGGTGTGCAGATGGTGTACGGGGATGGTGACGGCGCTAGGTTTAAGCCGCTGTCCGGATCGCTCGACATTGTGGCGCATGAAATGACACACGCGGTCACCCAGTATTCCGCCGGCCTTTTATATCAGGGAGAACCCGGCGCGTTAAACGAATCCATTTCTGATATTATGGCGGCGATGACAGACCGGGATGACTGGGAAATCGGCGAGGATGTATATACGCCGGATGTACGCGGGGATGCTTTACGTTCATTAGAGGACCCTTCCAAGCAGGGGAATCCGGATCATTATTCAAACCGTTATACGGGCACAGAGGATTACGGCGGGGTGCATATTAATTCGTCGATCCACAATAAAGCGGCATATCTTCTCGCAGAAGGCGGCGTGCACCATGATGTGCGGGTTGAGGGGATCGGGCGTGAAGCTTGTGAGCAAATTTATTACCGGGCTTTGACATATTACGTAACGCCTTCTTCAGACTTCAGCATGATGAAGCAAGCGGCTATCGAAGCTGCCAATGATTTATACGGTGAAGACTCAAAGCAATCAGCTTCTGTCGAAAAGGCATATGACGCAGTCGGAATTCAATAAAAATGAAAAAACAGCCAGGGCTTTTTTAGCCTGGCTGTTTTATTATGATCTACCCAGAAAAAATATGGCCAGTGTGCCCGGCCCGGAATGGGATCCGACAGCAGAGCCGATGGAGTGCATGATGATGTCTTTCGGCTTGAACGCGTCTTCGATCAAGTGTTTCATTTCATTGGCTGTTCCTTCGTTAGCGGCATAGCTGATCCCGACGGTTTGATCGCTCCAATTGTCTCCTCGCTCTTTCATTAATTCAATAATCCGTTTGAACAGCTTTTTCTGTCCGCGGATTTTTTCAAGAGGCACAAGCTTGCCGTCCTCCATATGAAGAAGCGGTTTAATATTAAGCAGACCGCCGACAAAAGCGGACGTTTTTGAAATTCGGCCGCCCCGGGCGAGGTACGTTAAATCATCGACTGTAAAAATGTGCTCAAGCTGTGCGCAAAAGCTCTTTACAGACGTTTCAATTTCTTGTATTGTATTTCCGTTGATACAGAGTTCGCGTGCATGCCGGACGGCCAGACCGCAGCCTAATGAAGCGCATTTGGAATCAATCACCCGCAAATCAAAATCGGGGAATTCTTCCTTCACTTCATTGGCGATCATGACGGCTGTCTGATAGGTGCCGGAGAGTCCTGAGGAAAAAGCGATGTAAAGTGCGGGCTCTCCTGTTTTGGCATATTGCAAAAATACATTTTTAATTGTTTGCGGTGAGGCTTGGGACGTCTTTGGCGCTTCCCCATTTTGCATCGCTTCAAATATTTGTTCCGAATGAATCGTGACTGCATCTTCATATTCTTTGTCGCCGAGAGAAACCCTAAGCGGGATAAAGCCAATGCCGTTTTCCTCAAAATAAGAACGAGGCAGATCAGCGGCGCTGTCAGCGATGAGATGAACTGTCATTTTGCTTCCCTTCTTTCCGTTTATCGCTCGTCATCATGTGATTTAAGCCAACTATATCATATTAATTTGTCAAAATCGTGTTCAAATATTTGTTTTAAGGGAAAACATAATAAAGAAGAATGAGCGGAGGAACATGCCATGGTACTAGATCAAACAAAAAAATTACTCATCGTCATCATCGGGGCCTTACTTAATGCGGCCGGGCTGAACTTATTTCTGATTCCGGCAGATGTATATGCCAGCGGATTCACGGGTGTCGCCCAGCTTTTATCAAGCGTCGTTGACCAATATGCCCCTTTCTACATATCGACGGGAACGCTCTTGTTCCTCTTAAATATTCCGGTCGGTATTTTAGGATGGCTGAAGGTCGGCAGATCGTTTACGGTGTACAGCATTTTGAGTGTCGCACTGACCACATTGTTTATGGGAATCCTGCCGGAAATGAGACTGTCTCATGACATCCTGCTGAACGCGGTATTCGGCGGCGTGATTTCCGCGGTCGGAATCGGTTTAACATTAAAGTACGGCGCTTCGACAGGCGGCCTTGATATCGTCGCTATGGTGCTGGCCAAGTGGAAGGATAAACCCGTCGGCACGTATTTCTTTATTCTGAACGGGATTATCATTCTGACGGCAGGATTATTGCAAGGTTGGGAGAAAGCTTTATATACCCTTGTTACTTTGTATGTGACAACGAGGGTGATCGACGCGATTCATACCCGGCACATGAAGCTGACAGCAATGATTGTGACGAAAAAAGCGGACGAAATCAAAGAAGCCATTTATGGAAAAATGGTGCGGGGCATAACGACTGTCCCAGCCAAAGGAGCTTTTACAAACGAGCAGAAAGAAATGATGATTATCGTCATCACGAGGTATGAATTGTACGATTTAGAAAAAATTGTAAAAGAAGTGGACCCGAAAGCATTTACAAACATTGTCCAAACGACCGGGATTTTTGGTTTCTTTAGAAAAGACTGACGAAAGCAGGTGGAAGTCGTGAAACGGCTGCTTGTGATGCTCTTGCCTGTGGTGCTTTTAATGGGCTGCGGGAAAAATGAGCGGACAGAACCCGATAAGGAGGTATCAGGCGGAATGGAGAATCAAGAGGTTGTTTTATCTGTTGACGCAATTCAGGAGCCTGAACAAATCAAGTTTAACATGTCACTGAAGAACCAAAGCGAACGCAGTGTGGAGTTTCAATTCAGCACGGGACAAAAATTTGAACTTGTCGTGTACGATTCAGAACACAAAGAAAGATACCGTTATTCGAAAGACAAAATGTTTACACAGGCTTTTCAAAACCTGACGCTTGAACCGGGAGAAACCTATGATTTCACTGATGAGTGGAAGGAAGTACCGGAGCCGGGAACTTACGAGGTGAAGGTAACATTTAAGGGCAAAGCGGAAAATCTCAAGCAGGTTCAGTCGGTTCAGCAATTTGAAGTCAAATAAGAGGCTATGGCGAATCGCCATAGCCTTTTTTTTATTGCAATTTATCCAGTTGATCTTGAAATTGATGAAGCTGTTGACGTTCCGCATCTGTCGAATTGGCATACGCAGAAGACACAGCATTTTTGGCCCTCAGAATCGCTTGCTCCTGATCGCCTTCCTCAAAGCCGTTTGTCACCATGACAGCCTGTTGAACAAATGATTTCGCCTGCTGAAACAGTTCGTTTCTCATTTAATATTCATACTGCCTTTCAGCCGAGTCTCGTGCCGCGGCATGCTGGTGAGCTTCTTCTAAAGTAGACCGATATGGAAATCTTGCGGCGTGTTGCCCGATGGAGTCTTTACCCTGCTGAATAAACCTTTTGGATTTGCTTCGTTTACCCATTGTGAGACTGCCCCCTTCCATACTTTGACGAGATGAGTCGTCTCCCATAGTATGCTGGGGCGGGTAAAGGTTTATAAGTGGGAAAAATTAAAACACTCCGCTCTTTATATTGAGAAATATTCTTTCAAAAATTGGGCGACCCCATCTTCTTCATTGGAACCCGTCGTTTTGTCAGCGATCTGCTTGACTGCGTCAATTCCATTTCCCATGGCGACGCCGCATCCTGCAAATTCGAGCATTTCTAGGTCGTTATCTTCATCGCCAAAAGCGATGATCCGTTCTCGCGGCACGCCGTAGTAATCGCTGATTTTCTGCAAGCCAATCGCTTTGTTCATGCCGCTTTTAATAATCTCAATCACATGCCACGGGGCTGCCCATCTTCTGTGATCGATCACCTCGGCGTGCACATCTGTTAAATAAGCGCGTATGGAAGAAACATCTTCCTCTTTCGCATGGATGAGCACTGAGGTGACATCCTCACCGAGATTTTCGCGCAAATCGCCGACGGTGACATTTGTTGTGTTCATGTTAAAGGCATCAATCAGATGCTCATCATGATAATGGAAGTACACATCATCGATGACTTCAGCAAGTATATTATGTACGTTGTAGGTCTCACTGATATCCACAAGCTGTTTGACAACTTGAAGCGGCAGTGAGGTATGATACCGTCCCCAGCTGTCATCTTGCGGATGGTGGACAAACGCTCCATTGAAATTGACGATCGGCGTTGTCAGATTCATCTGCTCATAGTACATGGAACTTGAACGGTACGGCCGGCCGGTGGAGATGCAGACGTAATGTCCATCATTTTTTAGGCGCTGTATCGTTTGAAGGGTGTTTTCTGATATTGTTTTATCGTCCTTTAATAATGTTCCATCTAAATCTAATGCGATTACATAGGGTTTTGTCTCCATGAAAAGCTCCTTTAACCTAAGATTTTACGCGAGTTGCCTTAATGACAGTGTAGCTTTTTACCATCTTTATTGTCTACATGTTACACTTATGATTATGGTTATCCTAAGGAGGGGACATTGTGATTCAAATTGAAAATCAGACCGTTTCCGGCATTCCGTTTTTACATATTGTAAAAGAAGAGAACCGGCACCGTGCTGTTCCTCTTGTTTTCTTTATACATGGCTTTGCAAGCGCAAAGGAACACAACCTTCATATTGCTTATCTGCTTGCGGAGAAGGGCTTTAGAGCCGTTCTGCCGGAGGCTCTGCACCATGGTGAACGGGGAGAGCAAATGGCTGTTGAAAAGCTGGCCGGCCATTTCTGGGACATCGTGCTAAACGAGATTGAAGAGCTTGAAGTACTCAAGAACCATTTTGAGAAGGAAGGCCTGATAGAAGGCGGCCGTATCGGGCTTGCGGGTACATCAATGGGCGGCATTACAACGCTTGGCGCCTTAACGGTTTATGACTGGGTACAAGCCGGCGTCAGCCTGATGGGAAGCCCGAATTATGTCGAGCTGTTTCAGCAGCAGATCGACCACATCAAATCTCAGGGCATCGATATCGATGTGCCGGAGGAAAGGGTGCGGGAGCTCATGGAGCGCCTTAAAGTGCTGGATCTCAGCCTTCAGCCGGAGAAACTTCGCCAGCGCCCGCTTTTATTTTGGCATGGTGTTAAAGATCAAGTCGTGCCTTACGCGCCGACCCGGAAATTTTATGACACGATTAAATCTTATTACAGCGAGCAGCCGGAACATCTCCAGTTCATTGCGGATGAAAGAGCCGATCACAAAGTGCCGCGGGCCGCTGTGTTAAAAACCGTTGAATGGTTTGAAACGCATTTATAAAGCACAAAGGTGTAAACACAGGCCGGATTTACGTTATACTGTAGAAAAAAGGAGTGAGGGAACGTGGAAGAAGCATTAAAAGAAAACATTATGGGCGCCCTGGAACAGGTTGTCGACCCTGAGCTTGGCGTTGATATCGTAAACCTCGGGTTAGTATACGATGTTGATATGGATGAAGACGGCTTAACGCACGTCACAATGACACTGACGTCAATGGGATGCCCTTTAGCACCGATAATTGTGGATGAAGTGAAAAAAGCGCTTGCGGACATTCCGGAAGTGAAAGAGACGGAAGTTCACATTGTGTGGAATCCGCCGTGGACTCGGGACAAAATGTCAAGATATGCAAAAATCGCGCTTGGCATACAATAAAACAAAAGAGGACAGCCTTACTGTGAGGCTGTCCTTTTTACAGCTGAAAAGGAGTGAAGCAAAATGATGTACCTGCTTGCCGTTCTATGTCCGCCGCTTGCTGTTTTGTTTACGGGAAAGCCGTTTCAGGCCCTGCTCAATCTCATATTGACATGCATCTTTTGGCTGCCGGGCGCCATTCACGCTTGTTTTATCGTGGCTGACCGCCGCGCTGAAAAACGGGCAAGACGATAATCTGGAAAAAAGAGGACGCAAACATGGTATAATGGCCATAAAAAACAGCAGGGAGAGCGCCATGAAAAAGAAATTGCTTGCATTCGCGCTGTGCACCGGTGCGTATGCGGCCCTGTTTGCGTACTCTGTTCACTCAGAGCAAAAAAGCGGCTCCAGCGAGATGACCGATGTCAGCCGCTTGATGCCGGTGAAAATTAAGCAGACGGTGAAAGGGCAGGAAGAAAATAACCTCATTGACACAGTCAAAGAGGCCAATCGAAAAAACATAAAAATCTCAATAGCCGGAACCCAGCATTCGATGGGCGGCCATACATATTACGAGGACGGCATCGTTCTGGACATGACAGGCTACAACAAAATCCTCGCTTTCGATAAAGAGAAAAAAACCATCAGGGTCCAAAGCGGGGCGACGTGGAATGACATACAGAAATACGTAAATCCATACGGGCTTGCGGTAAAAGTCATGCAGTCACAAAATATTTTTACAATCGGAGGATCTCTCAGCGCCAATGCCCACGGGCGTGATATCCGCTATGGATCGCTGATTGATACAGTCAAATCATTCCGTCTTTTAAAAGCCGACGGCACAATTGTCACTGTCACTCCAAAAGATGACTTATTTTCAGCAGTCATCGGCGGGTACGGTCTTTTTGGCGTGATTCTCGATGCTGAGCTTGAATTAACGGATGACGAGCTGTACGTCATGCAGACGGAAAAAATGAACTACAGTACATACGCTGACTATTTTACAAAGCATGTCAAAGGCAATCCCGGTGTCCGTATGCACCTCGCTCGCATCTCAACAGCAGAAAAGGGATTTCTGAAAGACATGTATGTCACAAATTACGTATTATCAGACGAGCAGGATCAGCTGACATCTTACAGCGATCTCAAAGAGGATGAGCATACACAGGTGACGAAATTCGCGCTCGGCCTGTCAAGAAGGTACGGGTGGGGCAGAAACTGGCTGTGGAATACCCAGCAATCCTATTTTCTAAGCCAAAATGGAACAAAGATCTCACGCAATAACGTCATGCGGTCAGAATCAAAATTTCTCGAATACGAAAATAATGAAAATACAGACGTGCTGCAGGAATACTTTGTGCCGGTGAAGGAGTACGCTTCCTATATTGATGACCTGAGACAAACGCTGTCACACGAAGACCTGAATCTGCTTAATATCACGATCCGGTATGTGCAAAAAAACGAAAAAGCTGACCTGTCTTATGCGAAGGATGATATGTTTTCGCTCGTGCTTTTAATCAACGAGGGCTTTTCAAAAGAAGACCAGGCTGACGCTGCCAAGATCATCAGGCGCATGACAGACGTTGCGCTCAAACACGGAGGAAGCTATTATCTGCCGTATATGACATATCAGACAAAAGCGCAAATGAGACAGGCGTATCCGAAAAGCGAAGCGTTTTTTCAGAAAAAAAAGACGTATGATCCGGATGAGCGGTTTATGAATTACTTTTATCAGAGGTATAAATAATGGGGAAAAACAAATTAAAATGGCTGACACTTTCACAAAGTAGCGTGTTTTTCGCAAGCAGTTTAATCTTTCCGTTTTATATTCTGTTTGTGAAGAATATCGGCTCAAGCTACACGCAGTTCGGGTTTTCCTACGGATTATTCGGACTGAGCGGAGCGCTCATTTACCCGCTCCTCGGCCGGCTTTCTGAAAGGATCGACAGCCGCTATTATCTGCTTGCGAACTCATGGGGCATGGCGGTTCTGCTTTTGTATGTCCCGCATGTTAACAGCGTTCTTCAAGTGTACATCGTGCAAGTGCTGTTAGGTCTCTTTGGGGCGATGCAAAAACACGGAGAAAAAGTATTAATCGCCGACTTTACAGACACCGGGGAACGCGGAAAAAAGATTGGGAATTATCATTTTTGGACCGCTGTTTTTTCAGCATCTGCCATTATGCTCGGCGGTTTTCTCGCCGACTTTTTTACGGTGCAAATGATTTTTTATACAAGCTCTATTCTATATTTTCTGAGCGGATTGATGATGATGAAAACAGGCTGACACGGTCAGCCTGTTTTTTTATACAGCTGCAAATGGCGCCGTACCAACAACTTGAAGCGGTATCTGCCTGCTTTTTAAGAGCCGGTTTTTTTATTGAACAGAAAATTTATAAATGAATAAAAATATTAAATATACGATTGAATTAATTTTTATTCATGTTATAATGTTAAATAATTTCACAAAGACCAAGAAGGTGAATTCGTTTTGAAAATAGGAATTGTAGGCGCTACGGGTTATGGAGGCGCCGAACTTGTCAGGATTCTTACACATCATCCTCATACAGAAGAATGTATACTTTATTCATCCAGCGGGGAAGGAAATGTCTATAGTAATGCTTACCCTCATCTTACCGGCTTGGCTGAGCAGAGGCTGAAGCCCATTGATATGAATACAATCAAACAGGAAATCGATGTCATGTTTCTTGCTGCGCCCCCGGGAGTATCAAGTGAACTGACTCCGCAGCTTGCAGAGGCGGGAATTTCGGTTATTGATCTGTCAGGTGATCTGAGGATCCAAGAGCCTGCTGTATATGAAAAGTGGTATAAACGGACAGCGGCACCAAAAGAAACAATTCAAGAGGCAGTTTACGGTCTTTCGGAGCTGAATCAAAGGAACATTCAGCAGGCGAAGCTCATCGCCAATCCGGGGTGTTTCCCGACGGCTGTACTGCTAGGCCTCGCGCCTCTGGCTCAAAAAAAGCTGCTTGATGAATCGTTCGTTATCGTTGATGCGAAAACAGGTGTTTCCGGTGCGGGGAGGAAAGCATCCATGGGAACCCATTTTTCTGAGCTTAACGACAATTTTAAAATTTATAAAGTAAATGAACATCAGCACACCCCTGAGATTGAACAGACTTTAAAAGAATGGCAGCCAGAGTTGAAGGCTATTACATTTTCTGCTCACTTGGTTCCGATGACAAGGGGAATCATGGCGACAATGTATACGCAATTAACATCTGACCTATCTGCAGAAGATCTGCACGATTTATATTCGGAATTTTACCAAGATTCATATTTTGTGAGAGTGAGGCCAAAGGGTCATTACCCGCAAACGAAGGAAGTGTTCGGCAGCAATTTCTGCGATGTATCCGTTACCCTCGACGAAAGAACGAACAGGGTCACGATCGTATCGGTAATTGATAATCTGATGAAGGGTGCCGCTGGGCAGGCAGTACAAAATTTCAATATCATGAATGGCTGGAACGAAGAGACAGGTCTTACCATGACACCAATTTATCCATAGAACAGGAGAGAATCGAACCATGATTCAGTTGAGTGAAGATCAAATAGTGAAAGTAAAAGGCGATGTATCCTCGCCAAAAGGATTTCAGGCAAAGGGCGTGCATTGCGGGCTGCGCTACTCGAAAAAAGACCTTGGCGTCATCATCAGCGAGACACCGGCAGTGAGCGCGGCAGTTTATACGCAAAGCCACTTTCAGGCGGCTCCGATTAAAGTCACACAGGACAGCTTAAAGCATGGATCAGCTCTGAAAGCAGTCATTGTCAACAGCGCCATTGCCAATGCTTGTACAGGGGAACAGGGCTTAGAGGATGCATACAAAATGCGGGAGAGCCTCGCTTTACAGCTGGGCATTGAGCCGGAGCTTGTCGCCGTTTCTTCAACTGGTGTCATCGGCGAACATTTAAATATGGAAAACATTCAGACCGGCATCGAGCTTTTGAAAGAAACGCCTGCGGGATCTGGAGATTTCGAGGAAGCGATTTTAACGACAGATACCGTCATCAAGCAAACGTGCTATGAACTGACAATCGGCGGTCAAAAAGTCACCATCGGCGGAGCGGCTAAAGGCTCCGGAATGATTCACCCAAACATGGCAACGATGCTGGGGTTTGTGACAACAGACGCGGCAATCGAAGAAAAAACGCTGCAAAAAGCGCTCCGCGACATCACTGACGTCTCTTTTAATCAAATTACAGTTGACGGAGAAACCTCCACCAATGACATGGTATTGGTCATGGCAAATGGCTGCGCGGAAAATGAGTGCCTTACGGAAGATCATAAAGACTGGCCGCTCTTTAAAAAAGCGCTTCTTATGGCTTGCGAAGATTTGGCTAAGGAGATTGCCAGAGACGGAGAAGGCGCGACAAAACTAATCGAAGCCCAAGTAAAAGGGGCGAAAAACAATCTTGATGCAAACGTAATTGCCAAGAAAATTGTCGGGTCGAACCTCGTAAAAACCGCTGTATACGGAACAGACGCGAACTGGGGGCGCATTATCGGGGCTATCGGGCACAGCGCGGCTCAGGTGAAGGCTGAAGAAGTAGAGGTTTATCTCGGGGGCCAATGCCTGTTTAAAAACAACGAGCCTCAGCCATTCTCTGAATCTCTCGCGAAAGAATATCTTGAAGGAGACGAGATTGCCATTGTCATCAAGATGCATGAAGGAGACGGGAACGGAAGAGCATGGGGCTGTGATCTGACCTATGATTATATCAAAATTAATGCGAGCTATCGCACGTAATAAAGGGGAGCACAATGAAGAAAACAATCGTTTTTAAATGCGGGGGAAGTGTCATCCGTGAGCTGTCGGAAGAATTTTTTCAAAACCTGAAAGAATTGATGGAGTCAGGATGGAAATTGGCAATCGTGCACGGCGGCGGACCGGAAATCACACATATGCTGAAACGGTTAAACATCAAAACAGAATTTGCAGGCGGACAGCGGAAAACAACCAAACCGGTATTGGAAGTCGCTGAAATGGTACTGTCCGGCTCAGTGAATAAATTTTTCGTTGCCGAGCTTGCAAAACACGGGCTCCGGGCTGCGGGAGTGTCCGGCAAGGATGGAGGCCTTCTCGAAGCAGACTATCTTGATCCGGACACATACGGGGAAGTCGGAGAAATTAAAAAAGTTAATGCCTCTATGGTAAACGCGCTGATGGATGAAGGCATCATTCCGGTAATTGCGCCCCTGTCTTTGACGAGCGATTACAAAACACTGAATGTCAATGCTGATCTTGCAGCTTCGGCAGTCGCCGGGGCGCTGAAAGCCGATAAGCTGATGTTCGTCACAGACGTGGAAGGAATTATGAAGGAAAAACAGCGTCTCGACATCCTGACCCCTGAGGAAATTCAGACTCTCATTAAACAGGAAGTGATCACAGGCGGGATGATACCAAAGGTCCATTCAGCCTTGTCAGCATTATCGGATCAAGTATCAGAAGTGATGATCGTAAATGGAAAAGGATCGTTTTTCTCAGATCAAACATTTCAAGGAACAAAAATCGTCAAAGCAAAGGAGGCTGTTTCATGAGCAGCTTGTTTCAAACCTACGGACGGTGGAACATTGAGATAAAGAAAGCGAAGGGAACTTGCGTTGAGGATCAAAACGGCAAAACATACCTCGATTTCATTCAAGGGATTGCGGTTTCCAACCTAGGCCACTGCCATGAAGCGGTCACAGAAGCGGTCAAAAAACAGCTCGACAGCGTATGGCACGTATCCAATCTGTTTGAAAACAGTCTTCAGGAGCAAGCGGCACAGCAGTTAGCAGCAAACAGTGCCGGAGATCTCGTTTTTTTCTGCAACAGCGGAGCGGAAGCGAATGAAGGCGCGATTAAGCTGGCGCGAAAAGCAACTGGAAAAACGAAAATCATCACATTTCTTCAATCATTCCACGGCCGCACTTATGCAGGGATGGCAGCTACCGGACAGGATAAAATCAAAACAGGCTTCGGCCCGATGCTGGAAGGCTTTCACTACCTCCCGTACAATGATCCTGACGCTTTTGATGCTCTTGGGGAGGAAGACGGCATAGCCGCGGTAATGCTTGAGACCGTACAGGGAGAAGGCGGAGTCAATCCGGCCAGTGCAGAATTTTTAACAGCCGTACAGTCGTTTTGCAAGGAAAAGCAGGCGCTTCTGATCGTAGATGAAATTCAGACCGGTATTGGACGGACAGGAAAAGGCTTCGCATACGAACACTTCGGCCTCTCACCTGATATCATCACAGCTGCAAAAGGATTAGGGAACGGTTTTCCAGTCGGTGCGGTAATCGGCAAGAAAGAGCTGGGAGCAGCGTTTACTCCTGGATCTCACGGAACGACTTTCGGAGGGAATATGCTGGCGATGGCCGCCGTCAATGCAACATTGCAGGTTGTATTCCAGCCTTACTTTCTGCAAGAGGCTGCTGATAAGGGTGCGTTTTTGAAAGAACAGCTGGAGGCTGAACTGAAGAGTCCTTTTGTGAGGCAAATCCGCGGCAAAGGATTAATGCTTGGAATTGAGTGTGATGGGCCGGTTGCAGACATCATTGCTGAATTGCAGACATTAGGCTTGCTCGTACTGCCGGCCGGACCGAACGTGATTCGTCTGCTGCCGCCGCTCACCGTGACAAAGGATGAAATAACAGAAGCCGTCAGCAAGCTGAAACAAGCGATTGCTCAGTATTCCGCTGTCAATCTGTAATTTTTTTTCGGTATAAAAGCATAAAAATTCATTTTTATAATTAATTATTCATCAAGAGGTGGGCTTTTAGATGGAAGGTTATTTAGTATTAGAAGATGGAACAGTGTTCAGCGGAGAACTGGACGGACATGAAAACTGCACGGGCGAAGCTGTGTTTTTCACAGGAATGACGGGTTATCAGGAAGTGCTGACAGACCCGTCATACAAAGGACAGATTATCGTATTTACGTACCCGCTGATCGGCAACTACGGCATTAATGAAAACGACTTTGAAAGCAAAAAACCGCAAGTGAAAGCAGCGGTTGTTTACGAGGCGTGCGATCATTTTTCTCATCATGAAGCGGTATACAGTCTTAAGGAATATCTGAAAAAATGGAACATCCCGCTCTTGTCCCATGTCGATACGAGGGCTGTCGTCAAAAAAATCCGCGCGAACGGAACGATGGGGGCGTCTGTCACTGCCTCTAAAGAAGCGGCTGAGATTGCCCTGCAGCCTGAGAACGTCGCAGAACAGGCGTCCGCACAGGACATCAGCACAATCGGCGAAGGGAATAAACATATCGCTCTCATTGACTTTGGCTATAAAAAATCAATTGCATCATCACTCGTGAAACGAGGCTGCAAGGTCACAGTTATACCGTATCAGCAAATGGAATCGGTTTACGGCATAAAGCCCGACGGTGTCGTGTTATCCAACGGACCCGGAGATCCGAAAGCCATTACACCGTATATGGAACAAATCAAAAACATTGTCAGCCGCTTTCCGACACTCGGCATATGTCTCGGCCACCAGCTGATTGCGCTCGCTTTCGGCGGAAATACGTTTAAGCTGCCGTTCGGACACAGGGGCGCAAACCATCCGGTCATCGACCGTGAAACGAAGCGGGTGTTCATGACCAGCCAAAATCACAGCTATGTGGTTGATGAAAAATCGATTAATCAAGAAGAGCTGACGATCAGATTCCACCATGTCAATGACACGTCAGTTGAAGGGCTTTCCCATAAAAAGCTGCCTGTCATGAGTGTGCAATTCCACCCGGAAGCCCATCCCGGGCCGGCGGAAAGCGAATGGATTTTTGATGATTATTTAAAGAATGTGATACCAGCAAGGAGAGAAATCGCCCATGCCTAAAGACACCAGTATTTCAAGCATATTAGTAATCGGCTCAGGCCCGATCATCATCGGCCAGGCGGCAGAATTTGATTATTCAGGCACTCAAGGTTGCATCGCGCTCAAGGAAGAAGGCTATCGGGTTATTCTCGTCAACAACAACCCAGCAACAATTATGACCGATGAAGCTTTCGCGGATGACATTTATTTTGAACCGCTGACGGTAGAAAGCCTGACAGACATTATTAAGAAAGAAAAGCCCGACGGACTTCTGGCCAATTTAGGCGGGCAGACTGCACTGAATCTTGCGGTTGAACTTGAAGAAGCGGGTATTTTAAAGGCGCACGGCGTCAAACTTCTGGGTACATCCGTTGATACAATACAAAAAGGAGAGGACCGGGAAAAATTTCGTTCTTTAATGAACGAGCTGAATCAGCCAGTTCCAGAAAGCGAAATTGTCGATAACGAAACAGATGCCCTTCGTTTTGCGGAATCCATCGGCTTTCCTGTCATTATCCGGCCTGCTTACACGTTAGGCGGAAAAGGCGGGGGCATCGCGCCCACGAAAGAAGCATTTGCCGCCATGATCAGGCAAGCGCTCCTGGCTAGCCCGATCAATCAATGCCTGGTAGAAAAGAGCATTGCCGGCTTTAAAGAAATTGAATATGAAGTGATGCGCGACAGCAACAACACATGCATTACCGTCTGTAATATGGAAAACATCGATCCGGTCGGTGTGCATACAGGCGATTCGATCGTAGTGGCGCCTTCACAAACATTAACTGATGAAGACTATCAAATGCTCCGGACGGCAAGTCTGACGATCATTTCGGCACTTGATGTCGTAGGCGGCTGCAACATTCAGTTTGCGCTTGATCCGTTCAGCAAGCAATACTACGTCATTGAAGTGAATCCGCGTGTGAGCCGTTCATCTGCTCTCGCGTCAAAAGCAACAGGTTATCCCATTGCGAAAATGGCTGCGAAATTGGCGGTCGGATACACGCTTGACGAATTAAAAAACCCGCTTACAGGCTCCACTTATGCGAGCTTCGAACCGGCATTGGACTATGTCATCGTCAAGTTTCCGCGCTGGCCGTTTGATAAATTCAAAAACGCGGACCGCAAGCTCGGCACAAAAATGAAAGCCACCGGAGAAGTGATGGCGATTGAACGTAATGTAGAAGCGGCGCTCCAAAAGGCGGCAGCCTCCCTTGAGCTGAAAAACGTCGGCACGCATCTGCCGGAGCTCGGCGGCTTATCAATTGAAGCGCTCTGGGAGCTGGCAATCACACCTGACGATCGAAGATTTTTCGTTGTGATGGAGCTGTTAAGCCGAAGCATATCAATAGAAGAAATCCATGCAAAAACAAAAATCGACCCGTTTTTCCTTCACACCTTTAACAATATCATCAAGCTGGAAAATCAGATCATGGAAGCGGGGAGCGACCTTTCTTTTGATTTATTGAAAAAGGCAAAGGAAAAAGGGTTTTCAGACGCAACGATTGCCTCGCTTATCGGCAAGACAGAGGCAGAGGTGCGCGCTCTTCGCAAAGAGAAGGGGATTACGCCTTCCTTCAAAATTGTTGATACTTGCGCAGCTGAGTTTGATGCGAAAACCAACTATTTTTACTCCACGTATTTCGGAGAAACCGATGGAGACATCAGCCGCAAAGAGAAAAAGCGCGCGCTGATTATCGGCTCAGGACCGATTCGCATCGGGCAGGGCGTTGAATTCGATTACAGTGCTGTTCATGGGGTGTTAACGCTGCAAAAGCTTGGATTCGAAACGATTATGATTAATAACAACCCGGAAACCGTGAGCACAGATTATGAAATTGCGGACCGCCTGTATTTTGAACCGCTGACAACGGAGCACATATTAAACGTGGCGGAGCAGGAAAACATTGACTTTGCGATCGTGCAGTTCGGCGGCCAAACCGCGATCAATGCTGCTGAAGCGCTCGAAAAAGCCGGAATCACGCTTCTCGGCACATCGTTTGAAACGCTTGACGTGTTAGAGGATCGCGATCAATTTTATCAGCTTCTTGATGAACTCGGATTGCAGCACGCTAAAGGAGAAATTGCTTATACAAAAGAAGAGGCTGCAGAGAAAGCAGACGGCATCGGCTATCCGGTATTAATCCGTCCTTCTTATGTCATTGGCGGAATGGGCATGATCATCGTTGAATCGGAAGCTGCGCTTTCTCAGCTGCTGGACGGAGAAGACAGCATGCCGTACCCCATTTTAATTGATCAGTACGTGTCAGGAAAAGAAGTCGAAATTGATCTGATTTCCGATGGTGAAGAAGTCTTTATCCCGACATATACCGAACATATTGAGCGGGCGGGCGTCCACTCAGGAGACAGCTTCGCCATTCTCCCGGGGCCTTCCGTCACAAACAAGCTGCAGCAGGGAATAAAAGATGCTGCTCAAAAAATTGCCCAAAAGCTTTCATTTAAAGGTATTATGAACATCCAATTTGTGATCGATAACGAAACCATTCTCGTCCTTGAAGTGAACCCGAGAGCGAGCCGTACAGTTCCGGTCGTCAGCAAAGTCATGGGCGTCCCGATGATTCCGCTCGCCACAAGGCTGCTGGCGGGGGCATCTCTAAAAGATGTAAACCCGGCAGTTCAAAATCACCACGGCGTTGCTGTAAAGTTCCCGGTCTTTTCCTCACATGCGATTCAAGATATAGATGTCAAGCTTGGACCGGAGATGAAATCGACAGGAGAAGGCATGTGTGTTGCATACGACGCCGACAGCGCCTTGAAAAAAATCTACACGCGTGTTTGGAATCAAAAAGGAAGCATTTATTTGCAAAACGGACCGGAAGATTTGAAGACATTAGCGGAAAACGCCGGCTTTACGGTTCATGAAGGCACATTCGCCTCATGGATGGAACAGGATGAAAAAGCGCTCCATATCCATTTGAATGGCTCTGAAGAAGCACGCAAAGAGCGTTTGGAAGCCATGACACACGGCATTACCGTCTTTACTGAAGAGGAAACCGTACGGGCGTTTTTGCAAAGCGGATCAGGCAGTCCGCACCCTGTTTCCCTCAGAGATCTTTATAAAAAGGAAGTGGCATCATGCACACAGTGAATATGGGAGAAATGCAAACCAATCTATTCGGAAAAGACCTATTAACGCTAAAAGATCTCAGTGAACAGGATATCAGCGCGTTGCTTGCTGAAGCCAGTGAACTGAAACAAAACAAGATTCAGCCTATTTTTCAAGGCAAAACCCTTGCGATGATTTTTGAAAAATCATCCACACGGACACGTGTTTCATTTGAGGCCGGCATGGCGCAACTTGGCGGAAATGCCCTCTTTTTAAGCCAGAAAGATCTGCAGCTGGGCCGCGGTGAAACTGTGGCTGACACGGCAAAAGTGCTCTCGGGCTATGTAGATGCAATCATGATCCGGACCTTCGAGCATGAAAAGGTGGAGGAGCTTGCTGAACACGCTGATATTCCGGTCATCAACGGGCTTACTGATAAATATCATCCTTGCCAGGCGCTGGCGGACCTATTGACGATCAAGGAAATCAAAGGCGATCTCAAAGGTGTGAAAGTCGCATATATCGGTGACGGAAATAATGTGGCGCACTCCCTGATGATCGGCTGCGCAAAAATGGGCTGTGATATCTCGATTGCTTCGCCTAAGGGATACGAAGTGTTAGACGAAGCGGCGGAAGCAGCCAAAGCATTTGCCCTTCAATCCGGTGCTTCCATTACACTTACAGCTGATCCGATTGAAGCCGTAAAAAATGCGGACGTCATTTATTCAGATGTATTCACAAGCATGGGACAGGAAGCGGAAGAACAAGAGCGTCTCGCAGTCTTCGCGCCTTACCAGGTGAATGCATCGCTTGTCAGCCATGCTAAACCTGACTATACATTTTTGCACTGTCTTCCTGCACACCGTGAAGAAGAAGTGACGGCAGAGATTATTGACGGTCCGAATTCCGCTGTATTCCAGCAGGCCGAAAACCGTCTCCATGTGCAAAAAGCGCTGTTAAAGGCGATCCTTTACAAAGGGGAATAACCGAAAAAACTGCTGAGCCGGGTCTCAGCAGTTTTTTTATGGAAACATATTCACACCCGCTTAGGCGCATACTACACGAAAAAGGAAAAGGAGGAAAAACAGTGGGACAGCAGCATCAATTCCGGCCCGGGCAGAAAGCGCCCAACAACGGCATCTACGTAGAAATCGGCGAGACGGGGAGTATGGTCAAAAACCCGCAAAAGGTCCATCTGTCAGCAGGAGATATGTTTCCTGAAACATCTAATCACAACCGCCTGTGGACGTATAAAAGAAAACCGTGATCACGAAAAAACCCAAAACAATACATGTTTTGGGTTTTTGGCTTATTAATGCTGGCTGGCATTGTTGTTCATAGGCATGATTGCTGCTAGCGCCATGATCAGCACATATAAAACGACAGCAATTACGGATGATGTTGTGAAGTTATACGCTACACTGTTCATGCTGGCAATCAAATAGCATGCCATATGCGATAAAAGGAACGTCCAAATAAAAGCAATAATAAATCGCACGTTTCCACCTCGTCCTTCTCATTCTATTCTAGAAGTTATCATACCATACATAAAGCGAAGGGGGAATCTAATTTTAGAAGAAAGTGAGGTGACAAAAGAGTCTGATTCGTCACATTTTTAATGGTAAAATATAAAAAATAAATATCGTCAATTGGTATAATAGCCAAAAGATAGAAAGGCTAGGACTTTACCTTATTCGTTTCTTTTCTTTTTACATAAGATAGCGTGAGATGACGTGTGAAAGGAGGCGGGCAAGCGATGGGAATAACGGAAAGGTATTTTCAATTGGGAACGGAGCATAACGTGATTCATCTGCCCTATCGTCCGAACGGCTTTGGCATCTTTGTCCTCGGGGACAGAACCCACTTTGTCGGTAATGATTCAAGTTTTTGGCTTCAGCATTATGGCAGAAATCAGCTTTTAAATATGCTGAGGGACGAAGGCTATACCATTTTTAACAGCAATCTGTTCGGAAGGCACTGGGGCGCGGAAAAAGCGGTCACCTATGCCAAACAGCTGATACATTTCGTGTTGAAGCAGGAAATACTCAATCCGAAGATTCATATTTTAGCAGAAGGGATGGGCGCTCTCGTGGCCGATGAACTGCTTCGTTTTTCCCCGGATCATATCCGATCAGCCGCGATGTTGAATCCTTGTCTCGATCTTCAGGCACATTATGAATCAGAAAAAGAAAATAAATTTTTCTATAAACAATTTTTGAAAGAGGTATCGGAAAGCTACGAAATCTCCGAAAAAGAAGCGGCTTCACTCCGTTATAAAACAATCGAAAGCTATCCGAGCAGCGTACCAGTTCATATATGGCAGCGGATGACCGGAGCGCCGTATCCGTACAGCCTGCATGCGGAAGTATTTAAGGAAAAGCAGCAGCAAAACCAAGGCTGTCCGGTTGACATAACATTTCATTTATTTGAGCACCCAAGCAGGATCTATGCATCAATCTGCAAATTCTTTCACAGGCATGAAAAAGAGTTATAAAGAATACAATAACAATAGCCTTCTCTTTTGCGGAGGCTGTTTTGCTTTGGATAAATGAAAAACCGGAAGGGCGGCAGATGAAATGGAATCAACGCTGATTGTAGGGGCGGATGAATTTTTCGGCCTTTCTTTATGCGAGCGAATGATGGATGAAGGCATATACGTCGATGTCGTTTTGGCTGAAACAGATGATGAAAACAGACAAATGTACTTAGAAGAAAGACTCATGTGGCTTGGAAGAAACGAACACTTTCGGCAGCTTGAGCACATTGAGGGTCAAAAGTATGATACAATTTGTATCCAATATGACTGCGGCTTTTTGCCTTTGGACCAATATAAATCCGCTTATGTATTGGTATACGAACAAGACCGAAAAGAGTGGGAGAAACGTGAAAAGACAGGTTCAGAAAAAGCGGTGATCCTTCCTAAAATGTATGGGCCGTGGAAAGAAGAACAGGAGGAAGAGGGCTTTTATACAGAAGATGTAGCTGACGAGCTGTTGAGATTCCTGTTTGAGCCCGGCCGTGATACCGGCAAAGATTGCATTTTTGATTTGCAAGTCACGAAAAAAACTTCAAAAGATGAAGCGAAAACAAAAATTCTCGAGTGGAAAAGACAATTTTCATCAATTTTCGACAAATATTAAGAAAAACCTTCCATGTTTCGAGTTTTCTAGATACAATAAACGTATCATTTTAATACATGTGATAGCTTGTCAAAAGGAGTTGAACATGACTTGATCACAAGGCTTGTCATGATCTTTTCTGTCCTCCTTTTATTAAGCGGATGTGGACAAACTCCGTTTAAAGGAAAAATTGAGAAGGTCGGCATGCTCTTTCCTGATACGATTAATGACCTCGTATGGGGCACAAAAGGGTATAAAGGATTACTGAATATACAATCTAAATACAATGTGGACGTCTACTATAAAGAAGGCGTAAAAACAGATGAAGATATTATAAATGCGATTGAAGATTTTCATAAGCGCGGCGTCAATCTCCTCTTTGGCCATGGAAGTGAGTATGAAGAAGTATTTAACTTGGTCAGTGAAGACTATCCGGATATGCAGTTTGTGATTTCAAATGCAAAAGCAAAAGCGGACAATGTCACAAGCGTCCATCTCAGCGGGGAAGCAATCGGCTTTTTCGGCGGAATGACCGCTGCCCATATGTCAAAAACCAATCAGGTCGGCGTCATCGCTTCTTTTTCATGGCAGCCAGAAGTGGACGGCTTTATAAAAGGGGCTAAGTACGAAAATCCTAATATAGAAGTGAATACAAAATATACGGATCACTGGGATGATGATTCGACTGCGGTGAACCTTTATCAAAAAATGAAGAACGAAGGCGCGGATGTTGTGTATCCTGCCGGAGACGGGTATAATGTTCCTGTCATTCAGCAAATCAAAAAAGACGGCCTATATGCGATCGGCTATGTCACAGATCAATCCGATCTTGGCGAAAACACCGTGTTAACCAGCACGGTGCAAAATGTGGACAAGGCCTATGAAATTATAGCTGAGCAATTCGACAAAGGGACTTTAAAAGGCGGCGATCACTATTACGATCTGAAAAGCCGAGTTGTCGAAATGGGAACCTTCAGTCCGCTTGTGGACAAAGCTTTTCAGAAAAAAATCGCCAAACTGGTCAAAACATATAACAAAACAGGTGAACTGCCAAAAAACGAGTAACGGGGTGACTTTACATGCAGCACGAAAAATCACTTGAGTTTCTGCAAATAGCAATGAAATATCTGCCTGAAGCGAAAGAGCAGCTTGAAAAATCAGGAATAGAGCTGTCGATGGAGGCCATTCAGCCGTTTATGAATTTATTTACAACGGTAATGACGGAAGCCTATGAGCTGGGTAAATCCGACGCGAAATCTGAAACCGAATAAGAAGAAGCCACTTTCTCGAAAGTGGCTTTTCACATGATTTTCTTTTTAATAGCGGATACCATAGGCGCGAGTTCCTTCAGAGCGGGCTTGATTTGATCGAGAGAGTTCATAATCGAACCGATTTGGTTCATAATATACATGTAATCAATCGTCTCTTCTTCGTTTGTCGGGGAAACCTCCTCCTCCTGCACTTCTTCTTTTTCTGTTTTTTGTTTGGCGTTATCGCCGAACATCATTTTTGAAAACACATCCACCTGCATACGCCTCCTTTTCCATATACCATACTCTATGAGTAAGATGAACCGATAGTTTAGACGAATATATTGCCATGTGAAAAAAAATAAGATAGAATTAGTACCTGATACTAATAATTGATCATAACCTGATTGATCTTCTAAATTAACTATATAAAGGAGTCTTCCCTTATGAAAGCTGGAATACTTGGAGTTGGACGTTATATCCCTGAGAAGGTTTTAACAAATCATGATTTAGAAAAAATGGTTGAAACTTCTGACGAGTGGATTCGTACAAGAACAGGAATAGAAGAAAGAAGAATTGCCGCTGATGACGTATATTCATCACATATGGCTGTTGCAGCAGCGAAAAAAGCGCTGGAACAAGCTGAAGTGTCCGCTGAGGATCTCGATATGATTCTCGTTGCGACTGTCACACCTGATCAGTCATTTCCTACAGTTTCTTGTATGATTCAAGAACAGCTCGGCGCAAAGAAAGCATGTGCCATGGATATCAGCGCGGCTTGTGCAGGCTTTATGTACGGGGTTGTAACGGGTAAACAATTTATTGAATCCGGAACTTATAAGCATGTCCTTGTTGTCGGTGTAGAAAAGCTCTCAAGCATTACAGACTGGGAAGACCGCAACACAGCCGTTCTGTTTGGTGACGGAGCGGGCGCTGCGGTAGTCGGGCCAGTCAGTGATGACAGAGGAATTCTTTCATTTGAACTAGGAGCAGACGGCACAGGCGGTCAGCACTTGTATCTGAATGAAAAAGGACATACAATCATGAATGGACGTGAAGTTTTCAAATTTGCGGTCCGCCAAATGGGTGAATCATGCGTAAATGTCATTGAAAAAGCCGGACTCTCAAAAGAGGACGTCGACTTTTTGATTCCGCATCAGGCGAACATCCGCATCATGGAAGCTGCACGTGAGCGTTTAGAGCTTCCTGTCGAAAAGATGTCTAAAACTGTTCATAAATATGGAAACACTTCTGCCGCATCCATTCCTATTTCTCTAGTAGAAGAATTGGAAGCCGGTAAAATCAAAGATGGCGATGTGATCGTCATGGTAGGATTCGGCGGAGGATTAACTTGGGGCGCCATTGCAATCCGCTGGGGCCGATAAAAAAAGGTGAGGTGCACACAAGATGAGTAAAAAAAGAGTAGTTGTTACAGGACTCGGAGCATTGTCTCCGCTTGGCAACGACGTCGATACAAGTTGGAATAACGCAATCAACGGTGTGTCCGGGATCGGTCCGATCACTCGTGTTGATTCTGAAGAATATCCGGCTAAAGTAGCCGCTGAATTAAAAGACTTTAATGTTGAAGATTACATGGACAAAAAAGAAGCAAGAAAAATGGACCGTTTCACTCAATATGCGGTTGTTGCTGCGAAAATGGCAGTTGAAGACGCAGGTCTTGAAATTACTGATGAAATCGCGCCGAGAGTCGGTGTTTGGGTTGGTTCCGGAATCGGAGGGCTTGAAACGCTTGAGTCTCAGTTTGAAATCTTCTTAACAAAAGGCCCAAGACGGGTAAGCCCGTTTTTTGTGCCGATGATGATTCCTGATATGGCGACAGGCCAAATTTCTATCGCTTTAGGAGCAAAGGGAGTTAACTCTTGTACGGTAACTGCATGTGCAACAGGAACAAACTCTATCGGTGACGCATTTAAAGTGATTCAGCGCGGCGATGCAGACGCTATGATCACAGGCGGAACAGAAGCGCCGCTGACTAGAATGTCATTCGCGGGCTTCAGTGCCAACAAAGCGCTTTCTACAAATCCGGATCCGAAAACTGCGAGCCGTCCGTTTGATAAAAACCGTGACGGATTCGTTATGGGTGAAGGTGCGGGTATTATCGTTCTTGAAGAACTTGAGCATGCACTTGCACGCGGCGCCAAAATTTACGGAGAAATCGTCGGTTACGGTTCGACGGGAGACGCTTATCATATCACAGCGCCTGCCCAAGACGGCGAAGGCGGAGCGAGAGCGATGCAAGAAGCCATTAAAGATGCGGGCATTGCGCCTGAAGAGATTGACTATATCAATGCTCATGGCACAAGCACATATTACAATGACAAATATGAAACAATGGCGATTAAGACAGTTTTTGGCGAGCATGCCTATAAACTTGCGGTAAGCTCTACAAAATCTATGACGGGCCACCTTCTAGGCGCGGCGGGCGGTATTGAAGCCATTTTCTCTATCCTTGCCATTAAAGAAGGCATGATCCCGCCAACAATCAATATTGAAACGCCTGACGAAGAATGCGATTTAGATTATGTGCCTGATGAAGCACGCAGACAGGATCTCAGCTATGCTCTCAGCAACTCACTGGGATTCGGCGGACATAATGCAACGCTAATCTTCAAAAAATATCAGTAATCATGACGCCAAACCGGCTGCCCTAAAAGGGTAGCCGGTTTTTTTCGTGCGCATAGGATAAAAAAGAGGAGGCGATAGCATGAGCGTGGAACAAACATACAAATGGTTTGAAAAAGCCGCTTCAATAGATGATCTGGCGCATTACATTGTCCCGTACTTTTCAAGAAGGAAGAAAGAAGACTGGAAAGGCATCTTGGGACATTTGCAGCATCACGGAATGTTTAAAAACATAACAGAGGGAATAAGCACGTCTTCCATTCTGAAAGAAAAAGGACTTTTCCGGCATATACAAAAAGAGGAGCAGTACCTCAAAAAGAAGTGGCAAGGACCTGACGTGCCAATCGTAGCACTGCCGGTTGATGAACGAAACAGAAGAATCCGTTTAGAATTCGGGTCAAAATCAGGGCTCGCCTTTCCAGATAAAATGTTTCTCTTTCTCTCGTCAGATATCGAATTGTCCTCGGTTTCAGCCCTTATGACACATGAATATCATCATGTTTGCCGGTTAGATCATATGACAAAAGAGGAAAAAGACGTCACATTACTTGATACAATCATCATGGAGGGGCTGGCAGAATATGCTGTTTATGAGAGGTTAGGCCAGAGTCAAACGGCTGAATGGACCACCTGGTATACCCCTCTGCAGCTTGAGGTGTTTTACGAAAAAAAGATTGCGCCCCATCTGAACATCAAACGGGGTCATCGATTGTTCGATCAGCTTTTATACGGCAAAGGATATCAGCCGAAAATGCTTGGATACGCAGTCGGATTCAATATTGTAAAAAAATATTTAACAGAGAACAGAGCCAGTACAGCAGATGGGCTGTCCATCTCTCCTGAAGCCTTTTTGAAAGCAACGCTTTAATAGAATAAAATAATGGAATTTCGTTAATAATATTACATTTATCCTAAAAAATTCTTGATTTTGCAAAATGATTGTAATAATATACAACTATAAAATTTTTCGATAATTCAATATTGTTTATTATTTCTGAATAGAGGGATTACTTTCTCTTGAAAACGTTTGACGACAAGAGGGGGAAGGGGAGCTAGCATGAGCACACTTTTAGAAGTGAATAATTTAAAGACTTATTTTTTCAGAAAAAAGGAGCCGATCCCTGCGGTGGACGGAGTCGATTTCTACATCAAAAAAGGCGAAACCGTCGCGCTTGTAGGCGAATCGGGCTCCGGCAAAAGTATTACTTCATTGTCTATTATGGGTCTCGTCCAGAGCTCAGGCGGAAAAATCATGGACGGTACGATTAAACTCGAAGACAAGGACCTCACCACATTCACTGAAAATGACTATTGTAAAATCCGCGGAAACGAAGTATCCATGATCTTTCAAGAACCAATGACCTCCCTTAATCCGGTGTTAACGATCGGAGAACAAATTACCGAAGTGCTGATTTACCATAAAAATATGAAGAAAAAAGAAGCGTATCAAAGAGCCGTCGAACTCTTGAAGATGGTTGGGTTTTCAAGAGCGGAGCAAATTATGAAGGAATACCCGCACCGTCTATCTGGCGGCATGAGACAGAGGGTGATGATTGCCATCGCGCTCAGCTGTAATCCAAAACTGCTTATTGCCGATGAACCGACAACGGCGTTAGACGTGACAATACAAGCCCAAGTGCTGGAGCTAATGAAAGATCTCTGCCAGAAGTTTGATACTTCAATTTTGCTGATTACACATGACTTAGGTGTCGTATCGGAAGCAGCCGACAGAGTCATTGTCATGTACTGCGGACAAGTCGTAGAAAATGCCTCAGTCGATGAGTTATTTTTAGAGCCCCTTCATCCTTATACAGAAGGACTGCTATTGTCTATTCCAGTCATAGATGGAGAGATTGATAAATTAACTGCGATTAAAGGCAGCGTGCCGACACCAGATAATCTGCCGCCGGGGTGCCGTTTTGCTCCAAGGTGCCCAAAAGCCATGGATAAATGCTGGACCCATCAGCCTTCGCTATTGACACACAAAAGCGGAAGGTCAGTGAGATGCTTTTTATATGAGGAAGAAGGTGCCGAACAATCATGACAGCAGCTAATCAGGAAACAATTTTAGAACTTCGGGACGTGAAAAAATATTTCCCGATCCGCTCAGGCTTTTTTCAAAGAAAAGTTGGTGATGTGAAAGCGGTGGACGGTGTTTCGTTTTCTTTAAAAAAAGGAGAAACACTCGGAATCGTTGGAGAGTCGGGCTGCGGAAAATCGACTGCCGGCCGAACGATGATCAGGCTGTACAAACCGACTGAAGGCCAGATTCTCTTTAAGGGACAGGATATTTCCAATCTGTCAGAGGAGAATTTACGAAAAAACGTCCGCAAAAATATTCAGATGGTCTTTCAAGATCCATTTGCTTCGCTGAATCCAAGAAAAACGCTGCGTTCTATTATTAAGGAGCCTTTTAACACACATCACATGTACACGATGCGAGAACGAAATGAGAAAGTCGAAGAGCTGCTTGCGAGAGTAGGCCTTCATCCGTCGTTTGCCTCACGTTATCCCCATGAATTTTCCGGCGGGCAGCGTCAGCGGATCGGCATTGCGAGAGCCCTCACGCTGAATCCGGAGCTTATCATTGCAGACGAACCGGTTTCTGCACTTGATGTATCGATTCAGGCCCAGGTCATCAACTTAATGGAAGAATTGCAGGAAGAATTTAATCTGACGTATCTATTTATCTCTCACGATTTAAGTGTCGTCCGCCATATCAGTGACAGGGTCGGAGTAATGTACCTCGGCAAAATGATGGAACTGACCGACAAGCATGAGTTATATGACAATCCGCTACATCCATACACCCAAGCCCTTTTATCATCTGTCCCGGTTACAAGAAAAAAAGGATCTGTCAAACGCGAACGCATCGTCCTGAAAGGAGAACTGCCCAGCCCGGCCAATCCGCCTAAAGGCTGTGTTTTCCATACGAGATGTCCTGTTGCAAAACCGATATGCAAGGAACAAATACCAGAATTCAAAGAAGCTGCTCCCAGCCATTTTGTGGCTTGTCACCTTTATAGCTAACTGTCGCCCGCACAGCTTTGAGAGGGGGTATGCATACTACATAAACAGCAGCTAAGAAGAACGAACATTTCAAGAGGGGGAATATCTAATGAAAAGACGTAAAACCGCACTGATGATGCTAAGTGTATTAATGGTGATGGCCATCTTTTTATCGGCCTGCTCGGGATCGAAATCAAGCAGCAGCGAGAAAAAATCAACCGGCAAACCGCAGCAGGGCGGGGACTTGGTTGTTGGTTCAATCGGTGCCCCGACACTTTTCAACTCATTATATTCAACAGATGAATCGAGTACGGATATAGAACAAATGATTTACAGCTTTTTAACAAAAACAGATGAAAAATTAAATGTCAAAATGTCATTGGCTGAGAGTGTCAAAGAGCTGGATGGCGGTTTGAAATATGATGTAAAAATCAAAAAAGGCGTTAAGTTCCATGACGGAGAAGAACTTACTGCCGACGATGTAGTATTTACGTTTAACATCCCGCTGAACAAGGATTACAAAGGTGAGCGCGGATCTAACTTTGAAATGCTGAAATCAGTAGAGAAAAAGGGAGATTACGAGGTTTTATTTACCCTGAAATACAAAGACCCTAACTTCTATAACAATACATTAGACAGCTACGGCATTCTTCCGGAGCATATTTTAAAAGATGTACCGGTTGCGCAGCTTGAAGATAATGAATTTAACAGGAAAAATCCGATCGGCTCAGGGCCTTTCAAATTTAAAGAATGGAAAGATGGGCAATACGTGAAGCTCGTTGCCAATGATGATTACTATGACGGGCGCCCGTATTTAGACAGTGTCACGTATAAAATCATTCCTGATGCCAATGCTGCGGTTGCCCAGCTTCAAGCGGGGGATATTGATTTCTTTAACGTTCCGTCAACTGATTATAAGACAGCTGAATCGTTTAATAATGTCAAGGTTGTAACAGACTTGGCGCTTAGCTACTCATATATCGGCTGGAATGAGAAAAACGAGCTCTTTAAAGACAAAAAAGTGCGCCAGGCGCTTACCACAGCGTTAGATCGTGAAACGATGGTGGAAACTGTATTGGATGGCGACGGAGAGGTCGCTTATATCCCGGAAAGTCCGGCTTCCTGGAACTATCCGAAAGGCGTAGAAGTGCCTAAATTTAAATACAATGTGAAGAAAGCGAAGAAGATGCTGAAAGAAGCCGGCTGGGAAGATACTGACGGTGACGGCATCTTAGATAAAGACGGCAAAAAATTCGAGTTTACGCTGAAAACGAACCAAGGAAATAAGGTGCGTGAAGATATTGCAGTTGTTGTTCAAGAGCAGCTGAAGAAAGTCGGTATTAAAGTAACGCCGCAAATCGTGGAATGGAGTGCGCTTGTTGAGCAAACCAGCGCCCCTAATTGGGACTATGACGCAATGGTATTAGGCTGGAGCCTGTCCACATTCCCGGATCATTACGATATTTTCCATTCAAGCCAGTCTGAAAAAGGCTTAAATAACATGTGGTATAAAAATCCAGAGGTCGATAAACTTCTGAAAGCTGCAAAATCGATCAGTGACCGTGAGCAATACTCTAAAGCGTATGAGAAGATTTACCAAAAGCTTGCTGAAGATCAGCCGTATACCTTCCTTTATTATCCAAACAACCATATGGCGATGCCAGCTAACTTAGAGGGGTATGTGTATCATCCAAAACGTGAACTATATCAGATTGAAAAATGGTGGCTTGCCCAATAATTTTCCCTTGAAGGGGAGGGAGCGAATTTCCTTCCCCATCTATATTGAAAAAGAACCACAAAGGGGACAAGAATATGGTTACATATATCATTCGAAGAACATTAGCTTCGATTCCTATCTTATTAGGAATTACAATTTTGTCTTTTGTCATTATGAAAGCGGCTCCTGGAGATCCGATGACGCTTATGATGGACCCTACCATCAGCCAGGCAGACAGAGCACAGTTTATTGAAAAATACGGCCTGAATGACCCGGAATACGTTCAATATTTAAAGTGGCTCGGCAATATGGTTCAAGGGGATTTCGGAACGTCCATTATCAGAAAAGGAACGCCTGTTTCAGAGCTGATTATAGCAAGGCTGCCTAACACACTCCTCCTTATGCTGGTGTCGACGATTTTGGCGCTGATCATTTCAATCCCATTTGGTGTGATTTCTGCAAAAAAACCTTATTCAAAACTGGATTATGGCATTACATTTACTTCATTTATCGGTTTAGCCATTCCGAACTTTTGGTTCGGTCTGATTTTAATTATGGTATTTGCTGTGAACCTCGGCTGGTTCCCAACTGGGGGAGTCGCTACTCTTAACACGGATTTTAGCTTATTAGACCGGATTCATCATTTGTTATTACCCGCATTTGTGTTAGCTACGGCAGATATGGCTGGCTTAACGAGATATACAAGGTCAAATATGCTTGATGTGTTAAACCAAGACTATATCCGAACAGCCAGATCAAAAGGCTTTAAAGAAAATCGCGTGCTATTTAAGCATGGCTTGCGGAATGCGCTATTGCCTGTTATTACGATCTTCGGTTTAATGATTCCCTCTTTTATCGGCGGAGCGGTTGTCGTAGAGCAGATTTTCACTTGGCCGGGGCTGGGAAAACTGTTTGTCGATTCGGCATTCCAGCGTGATTATCCGGTTATTATGGCAATGACCGTGATTTCGGCAGTGCTTGTCGTGGTCGGAAACCTCATTGCAGACATCCTTTACGCGATTGTTGATCCGCGGATCGAATATTAAGAGGAGGGAAACAGAGATGTCAGAGCTGCAAACAACTCCCTCGCCGGAGATCAGACTAAAAGAAAACATTTCGAAAAAACCAGAGACGATGACCAAGATCTTCTGGGAAAAATTTTCGAAAAACAAGCTGGCCATTCTAGGTGCCGTCATTCTGTTTATCATTGTTATGTCGGCTGTTTTCGCTCCTTTGATTGCACCTTACCCCCAAGAACAGCAAAGCTTGCTTGATAAGTATAAAGCGCCGGGCCTTGAACATTTGATGGGAACGGATAAATTCGGCCGCGATATTTTCAGCCGGATTTTGTATGGAGCGCGCGTCTCTTTATTGGTCGGTTTTGCTTCTGTAGTCGGTTCTATTTTAATCGGAACTGTATTAGGGGCGTTAGCAGGTTATTTCAGAGGAATTGTCGACGCTGTCATTATGCGTTTAGTCGACATTGTATTATCCATTCCGGATATTTTCTTGCTGATCACGCTGGTTACCATTTTTAAGCCTGGCGTGGACAAACTAATTTTAATTTTCTGTCTCACCGGCTGGACAACAACGGCACGATTGGTAAGAGGAGAGTTTCTATCGCTTCGTTCAAGGGAATACGTTCTGGCTGCTAAAACAATCGGAACGAAGACTCACAAAATTATCTTTTCACATATTCTCCCCAATGCATTAGGACCGATTATTGTGTCAGCAACATTAAAGGTAGGTTCAGTTATTCTCGCTGAGTCCGCGCTGAGCTACTTAGGCTTCGGGATTCAGCCGCCAATCGCAAGCTGGGGAAATATGCTTCAAGACGCACAAAATTTCACAGTGATGATTCAAGCATGGTGGTACCCATTATTTCCCGGGCTATTTATTTTAATTACCGTGCTGTGCTTCAACTTTGTCGGAGACGGTTTGCGGGATGCTCTTGATCCTAAAAATATTAAATAAAAATGAAAATCATGTTCGTTAGAAAATGTAACGAATCCCTAGAGTAAGCAGATTTCCTTTGTCAGAAAATATACGAGGAAGTCTGCTTTTTGTGTTTCTAACAGAAACCCAGTTATTCCAGATTTCCTCAATCTCTATGGAATAATTTCTCTGCACCTTGCCTATACTGTGGACAACAGTTTTTATAAAGTGAGGGGTTAGAGATGTTATTTCTTCATGATGTGTGGGTCAATTGGTTTGAAGGGGAAGAAAATGGCTACAATGTATGCCACTTTCATGAATGGCGCAAGGAAGATACGGTTGAGCTTTTGGATCAGGTGCCTCTCTTAAGGGTGCCGTCAGTATTGTTTCATTACATAGAAAACGATTTGTCAGAGCTTCCAAAAGATTTGCTTGAAGAGGTTCATCAAAAATCGTACATTCGCAAAAATCATGAACGCACAAAGCTGGAGTATTGTTTTGTTGTGACGGACGGAATCGGCATTTTGGCTGTTGATACAATCGGCTACACGATCCCTGTCAGAAAAAGCCGCCTTATTCCGCGCCAGGAGCAGCTCGTGTATGAAATGGTGAAAGATGTAGAGCCGGAAACGTATGAATTTGAGCCGAAGAAGCTGGAGTCTTCAAAAGAATATCATATCTTATCATTGGCACCAGAGCACGTCAGAGGATTAACGAGAAAAGAGCGGCAAATTAAGCAGCTTATGTTTATGGCGCTGGATCAATTAAAAGGGCTGAAAAACCGTGCGGAGATTGGTTACTGGTACACAGAGTGGAACCCGCATATGTATGAACAAATCAAACGGATGAGCTTTGAAGAGATTTGGGACATGCTGTATAACGAAACCATTGAAGGCTGGTCGGACAAGCATTTGGCTTTTTGCGAAAACCTGATCAAAGGACAGCCTTTTTTTGAGAAGCTTTGGGAAATAGAAAATGAATCAAAGGTAAATTAAAAAAAACCGCTCTTTGCAAATCGCAAGAGCGGTCTTTTTGTTATCGTCTTTTTCGGCCGAGACCCATGGCATTTTCCATTTTTTTGAGCATTTTGTTTGCTGTTCGGTTCGCCCGCTCAGCGCCTTCATCAAGAATCCGGTCTAATTCTTCGGACTCAATCAGTTCATGATAACGGTCTTGAATTGGCTTCAATGCACCGACTACCACTTCTGCCAAATCACCTTTGAACTCGCCATAGCCTTTTCCTTCGTATTTCGCTTCAAGTTCTTCAATCGTCGTATTGCCGAGAATTGAATAAATCGTAAGAAGGTTGGAAACTCCCGGTTTGTTTTCTTTATCAAATTTTACAATACCTTCAGAATCTGTCACAGCGCTTTTGATTTTCTTTTCAAGCTGCTTTGGTTCGTCCAGCAATGTAATAAAAGATTTCTGGTTCGGATCAGATTTACTCATTTTCTTCAGCGGGTCAGTCAGAGACATGATCCGGGCGCCTACTTTTGGAATCTTCACTTCCGGAATTGTAAAGATGTCGTTATATTTTTTGTTAAAGCGCTCTGCAAGGTTTCGTGTCAGCTCAAGATGCTGCTTTTGATCCTCGCCGACAGGCACAAGATCTGTTCCGTACAGCAGAATGTCAGCAGCCATCAGCGGCGGGTACGTTAATAGGCCCGAGACAACTGCTTCTTTGCCATTTGACTTGTCCTTAAATTGAGTCATTCGTTCAAGCTCGCCGATATAAGCGACGCACTGCATCATCCAACCGGCCTGTGCATGTGCGGGAACCTCTGATTGAATAAACAGTGTTGCCTTTTCAGGGTCGAGACCGACAGCTAGATAAAGCGCAGCCAGACTGCGGATGTTTTTTCTCAGCTGAAGCCGATCCTGAGGCACTGTGATCGCATGCTGGTCTACGATGCAAAAATAGCTGTTATAATCATGCTGCAGTTCGACAAACTGCTTCATTGCACCGATGTAGTTGCCGAGTGTAACGGAACCGCTTGGCTGGATGCCTGAAAAAATCGTCTGTTTCATTGGAAAATCAACCTCATTTCTTAGAACATAATAAAAAAGGCTCATTCTTCCCCTGTAAAAAAGGGACGAATGAACCGTGGTACCACCCTGATTATTCCATTAAAATGGAATCACTCTGACGTTTGTAACGGAGACTGCTCCGGCTGAGCCTACTTTTTGGTTCGGTCAGCTGCTCCAAAGTCCATTCCACATTGCCCGATATCTGCTCCCAGCACCGCAGACTCTCTTCAAACGGGTGAAATGTGTACTACTCTTTTTCATAGCAAGCTTTTCTTTTGATTGCTTCATTATAAATCAATTATAACCAATTGTCATCCTGAAAAAACGTTCTTTTTGCATGAAAATTGTAATGATATAAATAAAAGAACAGTTATAAATCGCCCAAATGATAACCGCTCTCAGCAGTTAAACAGCCAGATATTATATGTATAAAGCAATATGGATTGGAAACTTCTAAAATAGTTTTTAATCAATTTATGCTTTAAACGGCAGAAGGATATCGCGTTATTGGCAGAAAAACTAACGAAGTTTAAAAATTTTAAATTGATAAAATAATATTGCAATAAAGAATTTGTTTCATTATAATGAACTTGTTCACTCTATTGTTACAGCTTTTTTACAAAAATAATCAGAAAAGACGGAACAGAATAAAAGTTATGTAAACTTAGGTTCATTTGTCTGATATTTCTGAGGATTTAGCCGTAAGGAGCTGAAAAAATGATTATTAGGGGGTTTGTGGATATGAAAAAACGTTGGTCGATTGTCACGTTAATGCTCATTTTCACTCTCGTGCTGAGCGCATGCGGCTTTGGCGGCAGCGGTTCAAACGGTGATGGGAAAAAAGACAGCAAAGGGAAGACGACTCTTAACATTAATATTAAAACTGAGCCGTTCTCCTTACATCCCGGATTGGCAAATGACTCGGTATCAGGCGGGGTTATCCGTCAGACTTTTGAAGGATTGACACGTATTAATGCAGATGGTGAACCTGAAGAAGGCGCAGCTTCTAAAATTGAAACAAGCAAAGATGGAAAAACCTATACGTTTACGATTCGTGATGATGCAAAATGGTCAAACGGTGACCCTGTCACAGCGCAAGATTTTGAATATGCATGGAAATGGGCGCTTGATCCTAATAACGAATCACAATACGCTTACCAGCTCTACTACATAAAAGGTGCTGAGGCGGCAAATACCGGTAAAGGCAGCCTTGATGATGTGGCAGTGAAAGCTGAAAACGATAAGACATTAAAGGTTGAACTAAACAACCCGACTCCATACTTCACTGAATTAACAGCATTTTATACTTATATGCCGATTAACAAAAAAATTGCAGAGAAAAACAAAAAGTGGAACACAAATGCCGGAGACGATTATGTGTCAAACGGGCCATTTAAGATGACGGCATGGAAACACAGCGGATCTATCGATCTTGAAAAGAATGATCAATACTGGGATAAAGACAAAGTCAAACTGAAGAAAATCAATATGGTTATGATCAACAACAACAATACTGAACTGAAAAAATTCCAAGCTGGCGAACTTGATTGGGCTGGTTTGCCGCTCGGACAGCTTCCGACTGAATCGCTCCCTAGCTTGAAAAAAGACGGTTCTTTACATGTTGAGCCGATGGCAGGTGTGTATTGGTACAAATTCAATACTGAAGCGAAGCCGTTAGACAACGTCAATATCCGTAAAGCATTATCTTATGCGATTGACCGCCAATCGATTGTTAAAAACATTACACAGGGTGAACAAATCCCGGCAATGGCTGCGGTGCCGCCGACAATGAAGGGATTTGAAGATAACAAAGAAGGCTACTACAAAGACAACGATGTCAAAACGGCAAAAGAATACCTTGAAAAAGGCCTGAAAGAAATGGGCTTAAGCAAGGCATCTGACCTGCCGAAAATCAAATTATCTTATAACACTGATGATGCACATGCAAAAATCGCTCAAGCAGTGCAAGAAATGTGGAAGAAAAATTTAGGCGTGGATGTAGAGCTTGATAACTCAGAATGGAATGTATATATTGATAAGCTTCACAGCCAAGATTATCAAATCGGCCGTATGGGCTGGCTTGGCGACTTCAATGATCCTATTAACTTCCTTGAGCTGTTCCGTGACAAAGACGGAGGAAATAACGATACCGGCTGGGAAAATCCAGAATTCAAAAAACTTCTGAACCAGTCACAAACTGAAACTGATCCAACTAAACGTGCTGAGCTGCTGAAAAAAGCAGAAGGTATTTTCATTGATGAAATGCCAGTAGCGCCAGTTTATTTTTATACGATTCCTTGGGTGCAAGACGAAAATCTGAAAGGAACCATCATTACTGGAACCGGAGAAATTTATTTCAGAAACTCGTACTTTCAATAAGTCTTATTTGTGAAAACAAAAACCTCAAGGTATATGGGGACCTATTTCCCATATACCTTTCTTACTGATGGATTGTAAAAATGTAAAAACCATGGAGGTGTTCCCCCTTGCTAAAATATATCGGAAGACGTTTAGTCTATATGATTATCACATTATTTGTGATTGTAACCGTGACATTCTTCTTAATGCAAGCAGCACCGGGCGGGCCATTTTCAGGTGAGAAAAAGCTTCCGCCTGAAATTGAAGCAAACTTAAATGCGCATTATGGCCTGGACAAGCCGCTGTTTGTACAATATGCGAGCTATTTGAAATCAGTTGCAATGTGGGATTTCGGACCGTCATTTAAATATAAAGGTCAGAGTGTTAACGACCTGATCAGTTCAGGTTTCCCCGTTTCATTCACTCTTGGAGCAGAAGCTATTCTCCTCGCTTTAGCGTTTGGTGTACTGTTTGGGGTGATTGCAGCCCTTTATCATAATAAATGGCAGGATTATACCGTCGCGATTTTAACGATCTTTGGTATTTCAGTTCCGAGCTTTATCATGGCGGCTGTGCTGCAATATGTGTTCTCCATGAAGCTTGAGCTGTTTCCGGTCGCGGGGTGGGAGTCCTGGTCATACACCTTTTTGCCTTCCATCGCACTTGCTTCCATGCCGATGGCGTTTATTGCCAGACTTTCCCGTTCAAGCATGATTGAAGTGTTAAACAGTGATTATATTCGTACAGCGAAAGCGAAAGGGCTGTCGCGTCCTGCAGTTACAGTGCGGCACGCCATCCGAAACGCGCTGTTGCCAGTCGTTACATATATGGGCCCTATGGCCGCTCAAGTTTTAACTGGAAGCTTTATCATTGAAACCATTTTTGGTATCCCGGGGCTTGGTTCACACTTCGTAAACAGTATTACAAACCGTGATTATACGGTCATTATGGGTGTAACGGTGTTCTTCAGTGTCATCCTGCTTTTATGTGTATTAATCGTAGACGTGTTATACGGCATTATTGATCCAAGAATCAAGCTTTCCAAAGCAAAGAAAGGAGCCTAGGCCATGCAGAACATTCCAAAAAACATGTTTGAACCAGCCGCAGCGAATGCCGGCGATGCTGAGAAAATAAGTAAAAAGAGCCTTTCCCTCTGGAAAGATGCGATGCTACGCTTCCGCAGCAATAAGCTTGCGATGGTCGGGCTTGTTATTATTGTTCTCATTATTCTCATGGCGATTTTTGCGCCTGTTTTCTCAAAATATGATTATTCGACTACTAATCTCTTAAATGCGGATAAGCCGCCTTCAAAAGATCACTGGTTCGGGACTGATGATCTAGGAAGGGACATTTTCGTCCGTACATGGGTAGGTGCGCGAATTTCAATCTTTATCGGTGTCGCGGCCGCTGTTCTTGACTTGCTGATCGGTGTGATTTGGGGCAGTATTTCAGGGTTCCGCGGAGGCAGAACAGATGAGATTATGATGCGTATCGCAGATATCCTTTGGGCTGTTCCTTCATTATTAATGGTTATCCTGCTGATGGTCGTTCTTCCGAAAGGGCTGTTAACGATTATTATTGCCATGACGATTACGGGCTGGATTAACATGGCCAGAATCGTTCGCGGACAAGTGCTGCAGCTGAAGAACCAGGAATACGTGCTTGCGTCGCAGACACTCGGGGCGAAAACATCCCGTCTGCTGTTTAAACATATCGTGCCGAACGCAATGGGTTCTATTTTAGTCACGATGACACTAACTGTTCCAACCGCGATTTTTACAGAAGCCTTTTTAAGCTATTTAGGACTTGGTGTTCCGGCTCCTCTTGCAAGCTGGGGAACGATGGCTTCTGACGGATTGCCTGCATTGACCTATTATCCGTGGCGTTTGTTTTTCCCTGCCGGTTTTATCTGCATTACCATGTTTGGTTTTAACGTTGTCGGCGACGGATTAAGAGACGCATTGGATCCTAAGTTACGTAAATAAGGGAGTGATACGGGTGACACGCCTATTAGAAGTAAAAGATTTAGCTATTTCATTTAAAACATACGGCGGAGAGGTTCAGGCGATCCGCGGAGTGAATTTCCATCTGAATAAAGGAGAAACATTGGCAATCGTCGGGGAGTCAGGCTCTGGAAAAAGTGTGACATCTCAAGCGATCATGAAGCTGATACCGATGCCCCCGGGTTATTTTAAACGCGGTGAGATTTTATTTGACGGCAAGGATTTAGTGCCGCTGTCCGAAAAAGAAATGCAAAATGTACGGGGGAAAGAGATCGGAATGATATTCCAAGATCCGATGACCTCTTTAAATCCGACAATGAAAGTCGGCAAACAAATTACGGAAGTGCTTTTTAAACACGAAAACATTTCAAATGAAGCTGCGAAAAAACGTGCTGTTGAGCTGCTTGATTTAGTAGGTATCCCAATGCCGGAAAAACGGGTCAACCAATTTCCGCACGAGTTTTCAGGCGGGATGAGACAGCGTGTTGTCATTGCGATGGCACTTGCGGCGAATCCGAAGCTGTTAATTGCCGATGAACCGACAACTGCTCTCGACGTGACCATCCAAGCGCAGATTCTTGAATTGATGAAAGAATTGCAAAAGAAAATTGACACGTCCATCATCTTTATCACTCACGATCTCGGTGTTGTGGCTAACGTAGCCGACAGAGTTGCCGTGATGTATGCGGGACAGATTGTAGAAACCGGTACGGTAGACGAGATTTTTTATGATCCGAGACATCCGTATACTTGGGGGCTGCTGGCATCCATGCCGACACTTGACAGCTCAGGAGACGAACAGCTGACGGCAATCCCGGGCACGCCGCCTGATTTGACAAATCCTCCAAAAGGAGATGCCTTTGCGCTCCGGAGCTCATATGCGATGAAAATTGATTTTGAACAGGAGCCGCCAATGTTTAAGGTTTCCGATACTCATTATGTGAAATCGTGGCTGCTTCATCCTGATGCGCCAAAGGTAGAGCCGCCTGAAACGGTAAAAGCGAAAATGCGGACGCTGGCGAATACGTATCAAAAACCTGTCTTAGTGAGAGAAGGTGAATAAATTGACGGAGAAACTATTAGAAATCAAACATTTAAAACAGCACTTTGTTACGCCGAGAGGAACGGTTAAAGCCGTAGATGACCTGTCGTTTGATATCTATAGGGGCGAAACATTAGGTTTGGTTGGTGAATCTGGCTGCGGTAAATCGACAACAGGCCGAAGTATCATTCGGCTGTACGAAGCAACTGATGGCGAAGTGCTGTTTAACGGTGAAAATGTTCACGGTAAAAAATCCCGCAAAAAGCTGCTCGAATTCAACCGCAAAATGCAAATGATTTTCCAGGACCCATATGCATCGCTGAATCCGAGAATGACAGTCGCAGATATTATTGCTGAAGGCCTCGACATTCATAAGCTGACGAAAACGAAGAAAGAGCGTATGCAGCGGGTTCATGAGCTCCTGCAAACAGTCGGTTTAAACAAGGAGCATGCCAACCGTTATCCGCATGAATTTTCCGGCGGACAGCGGCAAAGAATCGGGATCGCGAGAGCTCTTGCCGTTGATCCTGAATTTATTATCGCGGATGAACCGATTTCTGCATTGGATGTGTCTATTCAGGCACAAGTCGTGAACTTAATGAAAGAACTCCAAAAGGAAAAAGGACTCACCTACTTGTTTATCGCCCATGATTTATCAATGGTCAAATACATCAGCGACCGTATCGGAGTGATGTATTTCGGAAAGCTGGTTGAACTTGCGCCGGCAGATGAACTTTACGAAAACCCGCTACACCCGTATACAAAATCATTGCTTTCTGCCATTCCGCTTCCTGACCCGGATTATGAGAGAAATCGTGTCCGCCAGAAATACGATCCGTCCGTGCATCGGCTAAAGGATGGAGAAAAGATGGAATTCCGTGAAGTAAAACCAGATCATTTTGTGATGTGCACGGAAGAAGAATTTAAAGCCTACTCATAATAAGTTGAAAATCCTTCAAAACAAATGTTTTGAAGGATTTTTTTATACAGGCTGATAGAAAGTAAGAGTCATATCTTTTACAATTAGAGGAAAAACGGAGGCGGACACTATTCAAATTATTCATCAGAAAAATGTCTTTGCGCTGCTTCTGTCGCAATCTCTACAATCTTTAGCTGGAGTACTAGTGACAATCGTTTTAATGGTAAGGGTCTATCAAATGACCGATTCTGTCTTTTTTTCGGGTCTTATTTTATCATTCATGTCGTTTGCAAGTGTTGCGGCAAGCTTTTGCATTTCAGATGCACTCCATAAGCTTGGTTTTAAAAAGGTGCTTGCCGGTGCAAGTCTGCTGAGAGCGGTCTTTGCGATGCTAATCGCATACAGTGTCAGCCAAAACGGAATTTCCTCCTTGATCATGACGCTGCTGTTTGTTTTTTGTTTTTCATTTTCGGGCGCCTTTTTTCAGCCTGCAAGGTTCGCGCTGCTGCCTGTCATTGTTTCAAAAGAGCATTACGTGAAAGCGAACGGCGTGATTTCACTCGCTAATCAATTGTTTTTAACAGCTGGCTGGGGACTTGGAGGTTTTCTTACATATGCTGTATCTTTTGAGTTCGTTGTCGGCAGTGCCATATGCCTGTTTGTCTTTTCCGGAGCTTTCATCAGCCTGCTTCATGTGAACGATGAAGGAATGAAAAGAACAGCTGAAACAGCATCTGCCAGAAGTGTATGGAAGGATTTGATGACAACCCCGATTGTAAGAGACATCACTGCAATGGACATGATAGAAGCTCTAGCCGGCTCAGTTTGGTCATCTGCCATTCTTTTGGCTTTTACAGTGGCTGTTCTGCATGAAACAGAAGTGTGGTGGGGAATCTTTAACGCTTCTTATTTTATAGGTGCTATGATCGGCAGTGTCATCGCCATCCATTTTTCTGCATTTTTTGAGCGAAACATGGGGTACGCGATTATATTCAGCTCACTTGTAATGTCAGTGCTGACATTTTTCTTTGCGGTTTCTCCCTTCCCATTTTTATGCGCCCTGGCTTGCGCGGCGATGGGGCCTTTTTATCAGGTCAGAGATATTTGTCAGGAAACCGTATTGCAGGAGGTCATTCCGGCACATAAGCGCATCGGGATCATGGCTGCCAAAAACGCGCTGTTGACTCCTTGGTCTGGTTTTACTTATTCCATCATGGGACTGCTGGCTGATGCTGCTGGTGCAAAAACAGCTTTTATTTCGGCGGGTGTATTATATGGCATGACTTTTTTGATTGCGTTGGCACAGCCCGGCCTGAGTCGTTACAAACGGGAAAAACACGCGAATTGAGCATGACAAACATCTCCGGTGGAACGACGAATCGTCTTACTTGCCGAAAAAAAATGAAACCATGCGGAACGTTCGTACGTCTTTATAGATGTAAGGCTGTTTAAACAAGAAGAAATGGGGTATATCTAAAAGTATGAAGACAACGAACTCATAAGGAGCAAATCAATGAACTGGTACGAAAAGCTTAGCGAGTACTTTCCAATTGAAGAATTGAAATCAAAAGCGCATATGGAAGCTCTCTTGAAAGAGCGAAGCGATATTTATCATAAAGACGAAGGCAAGCATCATATTTTAATGTTTGCGGAATTTGAATCTTTTATCTTCGTTGATTATCTGTATGTGTCAAAAGATGCAAGAGGGCAGGGGCTTGGCGGCAAACTGATTGCCAAGCTGAAAAAGAAAAATAAGCCGATATTGCTTGAGGTGGAGCCTGTGGACGAAGATGATGCTGATACAGAAAAACGCCTGAGATTTTATCAAAGAGAGCATTTTAAGCATGCTCAGTCAATTGGGTACCGGCGCCGGTCATTGGCTACGAATGAAGTCAACAAGATGGAGATTCTGTACTGGTCACCGAAAACAGAATCAGAAGAAGAAATTCTTGAAGCCATGAAACAGACATATGAAAACATTCATACTTATAAAGATGAGAAATGGTACGGGGAATCATACGAAAAAACGGATGAAGTCCTGACACTCATTGATGAAGAAAAGCAAAAAAATATTTTCGATGAGTTAAGCTAATTGAGAATGCAAACACATGAATAAAATAAAAATTTGCTGGATTGACACATTTTTTTCTTAGGACACTGTTCACACTTACTTTTTTATAGTATAATACCTATAAAGATTCCTTTTTTAGAGTAATTTCAATTTAAGAATAAAATAGATGTTCATCCTACTAATTAGAGGAGTGAAGATGAATGGTTACATTATACACATCACCAAGCTGTACTTCATGCAGAAAGGCGAGAGCGTGGCTCGAGGAGCATGAGATTCCTTATGTAGAAAGAAACATTTTCTCTGAACCTTTATCAATTGATGAAATAAAACAAATCTTAAGAATGACTGAGGACGGAACAGATGAGATCATCTCAACCCGTTCAAAAGTATTCCAAAAATTGAATGTGAACGTTGAATCAATGCCGCTGCAAGACTTGTACCGCTTGATCAACGAGCACCCAGGTTTGCTTCGCCGTCCGATCATCATCGATGAAAAACGTTTGCAGGTCGGATACAACGAAGACGAAATCAGACGTTTCCTGCCAAGAAAAGTCCGCTCTTTCCAATTAAGAGAAGCACAGCGTTTGGCAAACTAATAGATCGCACGTTAAAAAGAAGGCTGAGACATCAGCCTTCTTTTATTTTTCAACCTGCTGATAATAAATGCTGGCAAGGATGACAAAGACGACGGTTAAAATGGGGAGAAGCGCTTCAACGGCGCCGTGCTGAGCCATAAAAAAAGACAGCTTTTTATCCCGGACAATCATTTCTCCGCCTGTATAAGCCAATAATCCGCTTCCCGCATAAATCAATAAAGGTATTTTCTCAAGCGCGATGTGGATAAGTTTGCTGCCCCAAATAATTACCGGCACCGATACACACAGACCAATCATAACGAGAGAAAGCTCACCGTGCGACGCTCCTGCGACAGCAATAACATTGTCTAGCGACATAAACAGGTCTGCGAGTACAATTGTTCGTATGGCTTTCCACAGAGAGGTGCTGCTTTTGACATGCTGGGCGTCTTTTTTTTCAATTAATAGCTGGTATCCCAAATATAGAAGGAAAATTCCGCCGGCGCATTGCAGGAAAGGAATATTCAAAAGATAAACCGCTGCGCTTGTTAATCCGATTCTCATCGCAACGGCGATAAATGTTCCGAGAATAATGGCTTGCTGTCTTTGCTTGTCCGGTAAATTTCGGCTGGCCATGGCGATCACGACTGCATTATCGCCGCCGAGAATCAGATCAATTCCGACGATAAGCAGCAGCGATATCAGATAGTCATGCTCCATGAATCGGCACCTCGCTTTCGTTCCATCGCTTGTACCACTAATATATGAAGCGGGACGCAATTTATGATAGCGGTGCGGAAGACAAGCCATTTTTTGGCCGAAGATGCATTTTTATTTCTTTTGTGACTGATTTATCATAAAATAGAAATACAAAGGAATTCACACTTGCCTTGGTTCAAGGTTAAGATGTGGACGGAATGGGTAAAGTGTAGTAAAGTACTATTAATCGGGAGCTTAGATGTCCCTTCAACATCTTATATAGAAGGGAAGGTTGGCAAATGGAAATTGAAAGAATTAACGAGCATACAGTAAAATTTTATATGTCTTATGGAGATATTGAAGATCGCGGTTTTGACAGAGAAGAAATTTGGTATAACCGTGAGCGCAGTGAAGAACTATTCTGGGAAGTTATGGATGAAGTTCATGAGGAAGAGGAATTCGCTGTTGAAGGTCCTCTTTGGATTCAAGTTCAGGCACTGGACAAAGGATTAGAAATTATCGTCACCAAAGCCCAGCTTTCCAAAGACGGACAAAAGCTCGAACTGCCGATTCCTGAGGATAAAAAGCAAGAAGCAGCATCTGAGGATCTTGACGCCTTGCTGGATGATTTTCAAAAAGAAGAGCAAGAAGTCAATCAGGAAGAAAAGGAGCAAAAGCTTCAATTTGTCTTGCGGTTTGATGACTTCGAAGATGTAATTTCTCTATCTAAATTAAACGTTAACGGAAGTAAAACGACTTTATATTCGTTTGAGAACCGATATTATTTATATGTGGATTTTTACAATTTGACTGATGAAGAGGTTGAAAATCAGCTAAGTATCCTGTTGGAGTACGCGTCTGAATCCTCAATCAGCATACACCGTCTTGAAGAATACGGCAAGCTGGTTGTGTCAGAGCACGCTCTTGAAACGATAAAAAAACACTTTGCATCATAGCAGACCGATTTCTTGACGGAAATCGGTTTTTTTCTATTTCAAAACAACATATTGAAGCTGGAAAATCAAAAACATACATAGAGGCAAAACATCAGCGAACAGGAGTTCATCGGTTATTTCCAGAAAGAGTTATGAATCTGGAAAGGAGAGATGACAATTGTTTAGTGCTGTGACAGAAGACGGCCAAGTGTTTCACCTTATAGGCAGGCAGAGGAGAGAACAATTAAAGCAGACCAGATTTTTCTGCCCGGTGTGTGCAGAGGAGCTCGATGTGAAGCTAGGGTCTCAGAAAGCGCCGCATTTTGCCCATAAACAGAACAAGTCTTGCACGATAGACATAGAACCTGAGAGCGCCTATCACTTAGAAGGAAAACGGCAGCTTTATGTATGGCTGAAAACGCAAAAGGCTTCCCCGCTCTTAGAGCCGTACGTGAAAGAGATTAAACAAAGGCCCGACATCTTGGCAAAAGTAAAGGGGGATACGCTTGCAGTTGAATACCAATGCGCGACTCTCGCTCCAGATGTCTTTCAAAAAAGAACAGCCGGTTTCAAACAAGCAGGACTGATACCGCAGTGGATTCTTGGAGGCAGCCGCTTAAAACGGACATCATCATCCTTTTACCAGCTGTCCGCTTTCCATTGGCAGTTTATCAATGCCAGTCCGAACAGTGATCTGTTATGCTACTGCCCCGAAACACATTCTTTCCTGAGGCTCAGCCGCATGATCCCGTTTTACACAACCCATTTTTACTGCTCCGTCCAAACGATTCCAATCCGCCAGGCAGCGGCTGAAGATTTATTTTGCACGGAACCAGATTCTTCGTTTAAGCACTCAGATTGGACAGGAGCCATTCTCCGTTTTCGCCGCAAAACTCATCGCTTTCTCTCTAAAGATATGAATCGGATCAGGCTTCTGTTTTATGAAAAACGGCAAACACCTCTCTCTTTTCTTCCGACAGAGGTGTTTGTTCCTGTAAAGAAAGGAGCTGTTTTTAAGAGCCCCGTTTTTGTATGGCAGGGCTATCTTTATCTGTTTATTACGGATCTTGGATATAAACATGCGCCCATTCGTTTTTCAGCCGTTTTGCAGCACTGCAAAATACACATTCATAAAAAGAACATTTTGCTAAGAGGCGTATACAGGGATCAGGATTTCATTGAGGCGGTTAAACAGTACATTGAGTTTTTGTGCAAGAAGGGATTTTTGAGGGAGACTCAGAAAGAAGTATATGTGCTGAATCAGCCCGCAAAGCGCAGCCAATCATTACAGGATCTCATTGAAAAAGACAGAAGCTGTTTTATCGAATGAGTTTTCCTGATTTGGCTCACCCTAAGACAAAGGTGGTGGGCTGGTTGTGAGAAGCACAAAAGGAAAGGTTTTTCGTGTTTTTACTGCTTTTTTGGCATTCGTTCTCTTCATAACTGCATATGATTTGACAAATGACAGTGAAAAACCGGAAGATATTCACAACACAAGTTTATTGAGAAACAACCGTTTTTTCAATTGGCTTGAATCAAAGAAAACGAGGGGGATCACCATGGCTGAGGAAAAAAAAGCTAATCAACTGCCTGACCGAAGCGAGGTTAAGGTAGAGGACACATGGAGACTAGAGGATATTTTTCCTAGTGATGAGGCCTGGAATAAAGAATTTCAAGCTGTCAAAGAATTAATACCGGATTTATCTAAGTATAAAGGCAAGCTGGCTGATTCAGCTGATCATTTATACGAAGCCCTTACTTACCAAGATAAGGTGATGGAGCGTTTGGGCAAACTTTACGCATACGCGCATATGCGCTCAGACCAAGATACCGGGAACTCCTTTTATCAGGGGCTTAATGATAAGGCTGGAAATCTGTATACACAGGCCGCAAGCGCAACAGCCTATCTTGTTCCGGAGATTTTATCCATAGAGGAAGACAAACTGCAGCAGTTTATTCTTGAAAAAGAAGAGCTGAAGCTTTACTCACACGCGATTGAAGAAATCACAAAGGAACGCCCGCACGTGCTGAGCGAGAAGGAAGAAGCGCTGCTGGCTGAAGCTTCTGAGGTGCTGTCTTCGTCGTCAAATACGTTCAGCGTGTTAAATAATGCCGATATTACATTCCCATCTATTAAAGATGAAGAGGGAAATGAAAAACAGATCACTCACGGCAATTTTATTAATTTCTTAGAAAGCGAAAACCGCGAAGTCCGCAAAAATGCGTTCGACGCTGTATATAAAACATACGGCCAATATAAAAACACAATGGCGACTACCTTGAGCGGGACTGTGAAAAAAGACAACTTCTACGCAAGAATGAAAAAGTACAAATCAGCACGAGAAGCTGCGCTTTCTAACAACAGTATCCCTGAAGAGGTATACGACAATCTCGTCAAAACGATTAACAAGCATCTTCCGCTGCTGCATCGTTATATTGCACTGAGAAAGAAAGTGCTTGAGCTGGATGAAGTGCATATCTATGATCTGTATACACCGCTTGTGAAGGATGCGGGGATGAAGGTTACGTACGAACAAGCTAAAGATTATATGCTAGAGGGGCTTGCACCTTTAGGAGAAGAATACCGCTCTATCTTAAAAGAGGGGCTTGAAAACCGCTGGGTTGATGTTTATGAAAATAAAGGGAAACGCAACGGCGCTTACTCTTCTGGAACATACGGCACAAATCCGTATATTTTAATGAACTGGCATGATAACGTCAATAATCTCTTTACGCTGGTCCATGAGTTCGGCCACTCTGTTCACAGCTACTATACGAGAAAACACCAGCCATATCCTTACGGCAATTACAGCATCTTTGTCGCGGAAGTTGCCTCCACGACAAATGAAGCGCTGCTTGGTGAATATTTGCTGAACAATTTAGAGGACGAAAAACAGCGTTTATATATTCTCAACCATATGCTTGAGGGCTTTAGAGGAACCGTCTTCAGACAAACGATGTTTGCAGAATTTGAACATCTTATCCATATAAAAGCGCAAGAAGGAGAGCCGCTGACACCTGAGCTCCTGACCAATGTATATTATGATCTGAATAAAAAGTATTTCGGAAACGACATGGTGATTGATAAAGAAATCGGACTTGAATGGTCAAGGATTCCGCATTTCTATTACAACTACTATGTATATCAGTATGCGACAGGGTACAGTGCGGCCCAGGCGTTAAGCAGCCAAATTTTGAAGGAAGGCAAGCCTGCGGTTGACCGTTATATTGACTTCCTGAAAGCGGGCAGCTCACAATATCCGATCGACATCCTGAAAAAAGCGGGCGTTGATATGACGTCTCCAGAACCGATTGAAGCTGCGTGCAAAATGTTTGAGGAAAAACTTGATGAGATGGAAGAACTGCTGTTAAAAGTAAAGCAGTCTTAAAAAAATTGCCTGTGCATAAATGATGCACAGGCTTTTTAAAATCCTTTAAAGGTTTTCCGATGGTTCAGGCGGTACAAGGTAAACAGAATAGAGAGAAACAGCAGAGGGGATGTAATGTAAAGAGGTAGCATATGCATCATAGCTAATAAATTTAAACAGAAAAAAACAACAATGCACACAATTGAGATCACATTAAACATCATGGCGATCCTCCTCGTCCTTGTTCCTTACAAGCATATGAATGAAATCTGTCAGTTATGTTTTGTGACAAAAATATGAACATTAAGCTTAATGGTTGTCAACAGTCGACAACTTTTGATATGATAAGGATGTGAAATTGATCACAAACAAACATTACCCCTTTGTTTGACCGTGAAAAATTTCTCCCATCCCCTTTGTTGTCGTTAAGACATATGAAACCGCGCTTATCCCGGCGCGGTTTCTTTAGTGCTTTGAACGGAACATATGTTTGATTTTTACGCAAAAAAACAGCCTCAAGCATATACACGCCTGCGGCTATTTTTCACATGATTGGTATTCATCAGAACTGCTTGTGAGGGACTGCCAAAACATTCCGTGCTTGGCCTCTACTTTGGCAACCTTTTTAGCAAACGCCAATTTTTTCATTTCCTTTTCTACCTCTTCAAGACTCAAATCATATACAAGAGCAATTTCCTTAGAGGCAACGAAACGGAAATATTCAATAAAACATTCCAGAGGCGGTGTTTCCGACGGCTTCGGCTCGTCGCCAAGCATCTCAAATAAGATTTCTTCATATACATGATATGAATAGCTGCCGGGGACTTTAAGTCCTTCGTCTTCATGCTGCGTATTAAAAAACGTCAGCGTCGGGGTGGCTGTAACATCCATCTCAGCCGCGATTTTCATGTCACATTGAAGCGCCTTTACCGCGCTTTGGGAGTGAAGGTCTTTTTGAAATTCCTCGAGATCCAGGCTTGTTTTTGACGCTATTTCCAAAAGCACGTTTTCATCCGTAATATTCTTCTTCGAAACGAACAGACTCTCTTGCATATTCCGAAGAAATTGCATACCGGCTCTTCTTCCTTGAAGTTCGGCTGCCTTAAATGCGAGAGCGGCCATATATGGAGAAGAGAGCGGCTGATCTTGCTCAAACCATACACTGCCGTCACACGGCATACCGGAACGGCTAGCGATCTTTTCCCAGGCTTCTGCCAGAAGGTGCTTTTTGCGTTTCTTATTTAACGCTGTAAGGCTTGCGGATGCGATGATGCGTAAGGTGAAAAAACGTCCGTATCTGATTTTCATTTTTTTTATGACAGGCTCTAAGGACCAGCATTCGGGACATAAAGGGTCAACAAACATGTAGATTTCCAGCGGTTTTTTTGGATGGCCGTGGCAATGGGCGAAGTATTGCTCATGCTGATAGTTTGTCAATATGATCGATCCTCCGCTTCTGTTTGATTCACCATATGCCTTGCTGTCAACTCCAGCCGGCCAAACAAAAATTCACGAATATCGCCCTCTAGTCCTACATGGTCCATTGCGTCTTTCATACAGCTGAGCCACGCATCGGCCCTCTCGTTTGTAATTGGAAAGGGAAGATGTCTTGCCCTGAGCATGGGATGGCCGTGTTCCTCAGTATAAAGGGGAGGCCCGCCTAAATACTGTGTCAAAAATTGCTTCTGTTTCCTGGCCGTTTCTGTTAAATCGCTCGGAAATATGGGCTTAAGCAAAGGATGAGACGCGACACGCTCATAAAAAGTATCAACAAGTTGCGATAGAAGTTCTTCTCCAATCGCTTCATAAGGTGCGTTAAACGATTGTCCCATGTTGACTACTCCTTTAAATATGGCTAATAGGAATCATAATTCCTATTGCAAAAAGTTATTTTCTGTATTTATTTCAATTCATCTATGATTTATTTTAGCAACAAGGCATCATTTCTACAAACAAACTGCCTTTTATGTGCTTGAAGACAGGGTTCGGCTTTAGAGCCGGGTTTGTATTTCATATCATATCACATACAAATCATGAATGTGTAAGATTTCACTCCGCAAAAAAACCGGAGGGCAAGAGCCGCTCCGGTTACGCGTAATAGGTTGCTGTTATTTTTTTTACATAGTTTTGAGTTTCTCTGAAAGGCGGAATGCCTCCGTATCGATCAACGTTTCCCGGTCCGGCGTTATAAGCTGCTAACGCCATGGATACATTGCCATCGTATTTATCCAGCATTTGTTTTAAATACTTCGTTCCGCCCTCAACGTTTTGCTGCGGATTAAGCGGATTGGAAACGCCAAGTGAGGTTGCTGTTGACGGCATCAGCTGCATTAAGCCCATTGCGCCTGCACCGCTGACGGCTTTTGCATTGAAGCCTGATTCCTGTTTGATGACAGCGCGGATTAATTTTTCATCGACTCCGTATTTGTCAGAGGCTTTTTTTATAGCGCTGTCGATTGAGAAATCACCCGAGCTGACGGTTTTATCCTCTTGTTTGTTTGAGGAGGTATCAACAGCAGCTGTTTCAGTGCTTTCACTCGCTTTTGTCATTTGGCCGGCATTGCCGTTTGAATAGGAGTTAAGCCCGTAAGCTGAAAGCAGTGACGGCGATGTCCCGTAAACGCTGTTCAGCTGGCTGAGCGGGCTTGAAGATGCTGCTGACGCTGTTGTTTGCTGGGACAGTCCATTTGTATATTGGCTGAGCAAGGAGCTGAAGCTTGAAAGCGGGCTTTCGGCACTCTGACTGCCCGTGCTGCTTGCATTTGATATAGACTGTAATGCCTGAAGCTGAAGGAGAGCCGCCCAATTCGTTACGTTCACTATGTCATTCCACCTTATATAGACTTTCGTTTTTCTTCATAAAAACGCTGAATTTTATTTTTGGTTTCGCGCAGAGGAATACTGAATTGCTGAAGCAGCTTTTCAAAGGCCAGCTTGCCTTCATGCCAGTCAGCCGCCTCAAATTCGATTTCATAATCCTCTTTATTTAAATATCGGCTGTGATCTAAAACTATTAAACCTTTTTCTGTTTCTTTTTCTGCACGGTTTGTTGCTAAAGATCCAAAATAATGAATGGCGTCTGTATCGATGTGAAGCTTCTTCAGCTGGTCCTCGACAGGGCCTTTCGGAATCGTGAAACGTGTAAAGTCGGATACGCCGGAAAGTTTCTGGTGGGTTTCCAGAAGTCCAACTTCAGCCGGTTCTTTTAACGTCAGCACATACTCGCCATTTTTCTTGCGTATTCGAAGCGCCGCATGTTTTTGTTTCAGTGCGAAGCTGTTTGTATCAAAATAGTGATTCTCTTGATTTGTAAATTCTTTTTCTGTCAAGTGCAGTGCTGCAGCTATGTTTTCAAATTCATGTTTTGTCAGCAGATTTTTAAATTCAATTTCAATTTCTTGGCTCATGATTGTCTTCCTTTCAGCTCTGTAAATCTCATTTTTACTATTATCTCTTTAGATGTTAGGTTTATCAATATCGAGCTTGATATGATAAAATGAATCTGTACTTTGTTTATAAAGGAGAGCATTATGCAAAACAGAATCGAAATCTTAAATGCAACACTATCGGATGATGAGCTTCGCCTTACCTGTGAGACAGAAGGAATCGAAGCAGATCGCAAGCCGTCAGGTCAAATGCTTGTTGATTCTGACAACATTGCTTTTGTATACATACTTGAATTAGCTGATTCTTTTGAATATGTCATGATAAAGGAACATATATGGCCTGAACTGAAGCAGGCCCATGATCAAAGAAAACCGATTGTTTTAGAGGCAGGGAAGGAAAGCATTGAGCTGTCAGGCCTCTATGAGGAGCTGGAGTATCTTTTAGAAAATATTAAAGATAATGCGAACTACGGAGAAGAAATGGAAGAAAAAGTGAAACGCGTATTTCTATAGAAACTGGTGCTGAATTGGGGGATGTATGATGGATGACAAGCAATGGGAGCGTTTTTTAGTGCCGTACCGCCAGGCTGTTGAAGAATTAAAAGTGAAGCTTAAGGGGATCCGCACGCTTTATGAATATGAGGATGACCATTCACCGATTGAGTTTGTGACAGGACGCGTCAAGCCTGTGGCGAGTATACTCGAAAAAGCCAGACGGAAAAGCATACCGTTACATGAAATTGAAACCATGCAGGATATCGCAGGCCTTAGGATCATGTGCCAATTTGTCGATGACATCCAATTTGTAAAGGAAATGCTGTTTGCCCGAAAAGATTTCACCGTTGTGGATCAGAGAGATTATATTGCAGAACATAAAGAGAGCGGGTATCGGTCATATCACCTTGTCGTGATGTATCCTTTGCAGACGATATCCGGAGAGAAACATGTTCTTGTTGAAATACAGATCCGTACGCTGGCGATGAATTTTTGGGCGACCATTGAGCATTCATTAAATTATAAATACAGCGGAAACATTCCTGAAAAAGTAAAACTGAGGCTTCAGCGCGCTTCTGAAGCGGCTTCGCGGCTTGATGAAGAGATGTCGGAGATCAAGGGTGAAATACAGGAAGCTCAAGCTGCCTTTTCTAGAAAGAAAAAAGGAAGCGAGCATCAATAGGTAAAGGGGAAGAAAAAGCATGAAATTTGCCGTATCGTCAAAAGGAGATAATGTTTCTGATACGCTGAAAAGCAAAATACAGGCGTATTTATTGGATTTTGACATGGAACTGGATGAAAATGAACCGGAAATCGTCATTTCAGTCGGGGGCGACGGGACGCTCTTATACGCTTTTCACAGATACAGCGACAGGTTAGATAAAACGGCTTTTGTCGGCGTTCACACGGGTCATCTTGGGTTTTATGCGGACTGGGTTCCTCATGAAATTGAAAAACTCGTGCTCGCAATTGCGAAAACACCGTATCATACTGTGGAATATCCGCTCCTTGAAGTGATAGTGACCTATCATGAAAATGAGCGAGAGGAAAGATATTTGGCGTTAAATGAATGTACGATTAAAAGCATAGAAGGAAGCCTTGTGGCGGATGTGGAAATCAAAGGGCAGCTCTTTGAAACGTTCCGAGGCGACGGCCTTTGCCTGTCAACGCCTTCTGGGAGCACAGCCTATAATAAAGCGCTGGGCGGAGCGATTATCCATCCATCCATCAGAGCGATTCAGCTGGCGGAAATGGCATCTATCAATAACCGCGTATTCCGGACGGTCGGATCACCGCTCCTTCTCCCTTCCCATCATGATTGCATGATTAAACCGAGAAACGAAGTTGACTTTCAAGTAACAATTGACCATTTAACCCTGCTTCATAAGGATGTAAAGTCCATCCGCTGCCAGGTTGCATCCGAAAATGTAAGATTTGCAAGATTCCGTCCGTTTCCGTTTTGGAAAAGAGTCCAGGATTCATTTATCGGAAAAGGTGAGTAGAAAGAGGACGTATCGTGGAGCAATTTATTATTGAAAAGAACATTACCTCCGCTGAAGACGGAATGACCTTAAAGGAATATGCGGGCGAGCTGGGGATTTCTAAACGTCTGCTGACCGACATCAAGTTTAGCGGAGGAGATCTTCTCATTAACGGTAAGCATGTGACTGTTAAATACGTATTGAGAGAGGGAGACCTTCTTGTTGTAAAGTTTCCTGAGGAACAGGTGAGCGAGACGCTTTTGGCCGAGCCAGTTCTGCTCGATATTCTGTATGAGGATGAACACGTGCTTGTGATAAACAAACAGCCGTATGTGTCATCTATTCCGTCGCGAGAGCACCCGGCGGGAAGCATAGCAAATGGCATCATCCATCACTACCAAAAAAACGGAGTGCGGGCCACGGTGCATCTTGTCACCCGGCTAGACCGGGATACGTCAGGTGTCATGCTGATTGCCAAGCATCGCTTTGCCCACTCCATTTTATCGTCGGCGCAAAAAAACGGCCTTGTGAAACGCAGATATGTTGCGGTTGTGCATGGACATATGACAGAGACAGAGGGAAAGATAGACGCCCCGATTGGCAGACATCCTGACAGTATCATTGAACGGATGGTGACACCGGGCGGTCAGAAGGCTGTTACTCACTTTCGTGTCACACGTATAACAGATGACTTAACCTCGGTGGCATTGCAGCTTGAGACAGGGCGGACCCACCAGATTCGCGTCCATATGAGCTATCTCGGACACCCGCTGTGCGGCGATACGTTGTACGGCGGAACGAGACAAAAGATTGACAGGCAGGCGCTGCACAGTGAGCAGCTGTCGTTTATCCACCCGCTGACGCAGGAGAATATGACGTTTCATGCGGCTCTGCCGCACGATATGCAAGAATTAGTTAAAGGAGAGAATCATTAAAACGATTCTCTCCTTTTTTATATGGGGCGAAATCTAGATTCGTCATAGGGCATAGAGCTTGGAACGGAGACTGTCTCCAGTTCGGGAAAACGCAAGGCCGTCAGTTCATTCCCAAACACACAGCCCGTATCAATGTTAATGGTGCGATTTATGATGCGGGGCTCTTTAACAGGTGTGTGTCCGTATACAACCCATGCTTTCCCATTATAGGCGGCGGCCCAATCCCTCCTGACGGGTCTGCCGTCCGGATACGTTTCACCCGTCACATCGCCGTAAAGCACAAAGTCCTTTACTCTCCTTGTGTTTTTGCCGATATCGTCAGCCTTTATGCCAGCATGGGCGACAACCAATTCTCCATTATGTAAGATGTCGTAAAGCGGCGCAGTTTCATAAAGCTTCATAAATTGTTCGCTGACTTTTCTTCTTTCTTCTTCAGAAAGTGCTTTAAGCTCTGCCGCAGTTGTTTCAAGACCGTGCATCACTTTAACGGGATTTCCTTTTAAGTAGCGGTACAGCTTGTTGCAATGATTTCCCGGGACATAACGCACTGCTCCTTGTTCATAAGCGCCCGCTACAAAGCGGATGACTTCAATTGATTTAGGGCCTCGGTCTGTCAAATCCCCGGCAAAAACAAGCATCCTGCCTTCATCATGTACAGGCAATCCATTTTTTATTGTGTATCCAAGTTTTTCTATCAGGGCTGTCATTTCATCGTAGCAGCCATGAATATCGCTGATTATATCGTAGTAAGCCATGCAGCATCCTCCTTACTCATGATTTTATTTATTATGAAGCAAATTGCTGTGAGTCATCACCAGCTTTTATGTGCAAATTATAGAAGAATCATTTTCTAAAAAAAATGAGACCTTATTACTTTATTTTTCATCATCACCCTTGTTAAAATCGCGTTATGTTTTTTAAAAAGGAGGTTCAGATTATGGCGCATACATCTGTCGCATCATTAGTTGTCGTACTTATCGTTGCATTTTTAACTCCCATCCTTTTGCATCGGTTTAAACTCAGCATCCCTGTTGTAGTTGCTGAAATTATTATGGGATTGATTATAGGAAAAAGCGGTCTTAATTTAGTTGTGGAGGGTGATACTTGGCTGCAGACGCTCTCTATGCTCGGATTTATCTTTTTAATGTTTTTAAGCGGGCTTGAAATTGATTTTTCATCCTTTGAGAGAGGAAAGAAAAAGCAGTTTCTGCAAAACGGCAAGGAAGCACCCAATACATTTGCCACAGCATCCATTATTTTTATCGGTATTTTTATTTTATCATTGCTGCTGTCCTATGGGTTCGTCTTGGCCGGATTTATCCAAAATGCTTTTTTAATGACGCTTATTATTTCTACGATTTCGTTAGGTGTTGTTGTTCCAACCTTAAAGGAAGAACGGATCATGGATTCAAACATCGGGCAGATTATCCTGCTTGTTGCTGTGATTGCTGACTTGGTCACTATGATTCTTCTTGCTGTATTTTCTTCTCTATACGGAGAGGACAGCGGAAACATGTGGCTCTTGATGATCCTGTTCGCAGCCGGAGTAGTGCTTTACTTTTTCGGCCGGGTCTTCAAACACCGTTCTTTTGTTCAGTCCATGTCAAAAGGGACGATCCAGATCGGGACTCGTGCTATTTTCACCTTAATTATCGTACTGGTGGCTCTGTCTGAATCACTGGGAGCAGAAAATATTCTCGGCGCTTTCTTAGCGGGCGTGCTTGTTTCCCTGCTCTCGCCGAACAAGGAACTGGTTCAGCAACTTGATTCCTTCGGCTACGGGTTCTTAATACCGATTTTCTTTGTGATGGTCGGTGTAAAATTGGATATTTGGACACTTTTTCAGGACCCGAAAATTTTAGTGATGATTCCGCTGTTGCTTATGGCGCTGTTAGTAAGCAAAATTCTTCCTGTCCTGTACTTGAAGAAATGGTATGATAACCGCACAATTTTGGCGTCTGGTTTCCTGCTGACATCAACGCTTTCTCTTGTGATTGCCGCTGCGACAATCGGCCAGCAGCTTCATGTAATCAGCGCGAATATGTCAGGAGCGCTTACGCTGGTGGCGGTTATTGCAAGTATTTTTACGCCGGTCGGTTTTAAAAAGCTGTACAAAAAACAGGAGCAGCCGGAGGAGAAAAAGAAGATCACATTTATCGGCGCTAATCAAATGACACTGCCTGTGACACTTGAATTGCCTGAGAACGAGTATGAAGTGCGTGTCGTGCACGTTTATCAAGAAAACGCTGAGGAAAAGCTGTCAGACTCAGTATTTTCCGTCGAAACGATTTCTGATTATGAGCATCAAACCCTTGAATCACTCGGTATATTTGATACAGAAATCCTTGTGGTGGCGACAGGGGATGAAGACATGAATACGGACATCGCACTATACGCCAAAGAAAAAGGAACAGAAAGAGTCATTGCCAGCACCGGATCACCGGAGAACGAAGCGAAATTGAAAGAGCAGGGCATCAGCATCTTTTCCATCTTGCTGTCGACCAAAACGCTGCTTCGCGCGCTGATAGAAGCGCCTGGCGTCATGAAACTGCTCACGAACCAAGAGTCTTCGCTGTATCAAATTAATATGGAAAACAGCAAATACGACGGCGTGATTCTCCGTGAATTCCCTTTAACAGGCGACGTGATTTTTGTCAGGATTTTCCGGGGTGTCGACAGCATCGTTCCTCACGGCGATACAAGACTGAAAATCGGAGACCGCTTAATTGTCACCGGATCACGCGGGTACGTAACCGATCTTAAGAAAACATTGGAAGGATAATATCTTGACCAAATAAGGATTCGTGTTAATATAGAGGGGCAGAACAATTCAATATGCATTCGTAAAACCACTAGGGGTGTCCTTTATAAGGGCTGAGATAAAAGTGTGACTTTTAGACCCTCATAACTTGAACAGGTTCAGACCTGCGTAGGGAAGTGGAGCGGTATTTGTGTTATATAACTATGCCAATTCCAAACCACTTTTCCTTGCGGGAAAGTGGTTTTTTTATTATCAGACAGGGGGAATGACGTGTGAAGTTTTCAGAAGAATGCCGCAGTGCAGCCGCAGAATGGTGGGAAGGCAGCTTTGTCCATCCATTTGTTCAGGGGATCGGTGACGGAACTCTCCCGATCGACCGCTTTAAATATTACGTGCTTCAGGATTCTTACTATTTAACTCATTTTGCAAAGGTGCAATCGTTCGGTGCCGCTTATGCAAAGGATCTTTATACAACAGGACGCATGGCCAGCCATGCTCAAGGTACATATGAAGCGGAGATGGCGCTTCATCGCGAGTTTACGGAGCTTTTGGAAATCAGTGAGGAAGAACGGAAGTCATTTAAGCCATCTCCTACCGCTTACTCCTATACATCCCATATGTACCGTTCGGTTTTGAGCGGGAATTTTGCAGAAATCTTGGCAGCTCTTCTCCCGTGCTATTGGCTTTATTATGAGGTTGGTGAGAAATTGCTGACATGTGATCCGGGGCATCCGATTTACCAGAAGTGGATTAGCACATACGGCGGTGACTGGTTCAGACAGCAGGTGGAAGAACAAATTAACCGCCTGGATGAGCTGGCGGAAAACAGCACAGAGGAAGTGCGTGCCAAGATGAAAGAGAATTTCGTTATTTCGAGCTATTATGAATATCAGTTCTGGGGAATGGCTTATCGAAAAGAAGGCTGGTCAGACAGCGGCGTAAAAGAGGTGGAAGGGCTTGGAGCTGCACGCCATAACTGATGACCGCAAGCCGGTTGAAGATCTAATGAGATCAATTATAGCCATTCAGGATGAGGTTGATTTCATCCATATTCGTGAACGGTCTAAATCGGCGGCTGACATTTTGAAACTGCTGGAGCTTATTTCTGAAGGCGGTGTTGATAAGCAAAAGCTGGTGATGAATGGCCGGGTTGATATTGCGCTTTTTTCAAATATTCACCGCGTTCAGCTGCCGAGCAGCAGCTTTTCGCCGAAACAAGTAAGAGCCAGATTTCCTCACCTGCACATTGGGCGATCGGTGCATTCACTGGAGGAAGCGCTTCAGGCAGAAAAGGAAGACGCTGATTATGTTTTGTTCGGCCATGTGTTTGAAACGGATTGCAAACAAGGCCTTGATGGCAGAGGCGTGTCTTTGCTTTCAGAAATCAAACAGAGGATCTCGATTCCGGTTATTGCAATTGGCGGAATGACACCTGCCAGATTAAGAGAAGTGAAACAAGCAGGTTCAGACGGTATCGCTGTCATGTCCGGAATTTTTTCTTCCGATGATCCTTTGGAAGCTGCCAGACGATATTCCCGCAAGCTAAAGGAGATTCAGTATGAAAAGGCATTATGATGCAGTTGTCATTGGAGGCGGAATTATTGGTTCCGCGATAGCTTATCAGTTGGCAAAAGAAAAGAAAAACACCGCATTGCTTGAAAGCGGAACAATCGGCGGCAGAACAACAAGCGCCGCGGCAGGGATGCTTGGCGCCCATGCCGAGTGCGAGGAGCGGGATGCGTTTTTTGATTTCGCCATGCACAGTCAGCGTTTGTATCAGGGTCTTGGAGAGGAGCTACTTGCCTTATCCGGCATTGATATCAGAAGGCATGAAGGCGGTATGTTTAAGCTTGCATTCTCCGAAGAAGACGTGTCCCGCTTGAGACGGATGGACGATTTGCATACTGTCAGCTGGCATACAAAAGAAGAAGTGCTGGAAAAAGAGCCGTATACGGCCGGTGAGATTTACGGGGCGAGCTTTATTCAGGACGATGTTCATGTTGAGCCTTATTTTGTGTGCAAGGCATACGCTAAATCGGCTAAAGCGCTTGGTACGGATATTTTTGAGCATACTCCCGTTCTCGATGTGACGCGTGGCGGTGAATCCATTTTGATCAAAACGGGTTCCGGTGACGTGCATGCGGACCATGTCGTGGTTGCCAGCGGGGTCTGGAGCGGGATGTTTTTTAAACAGCTCGGGTTGAACCAGTCATTTTTTCCTGTAAAAGGAGAGTGCCTGTCTGTTTGGAATGATGATATTCCGCTGACAAAAACACTTTATCATGATCATTGCTATATCGTACCGAGAAAAAGCGGCAGACTGGTTGTCGGCGCGACGATGAAGCCTGGTGATTGGAGCGATAAGCCGGATCTTGGCGGACTTCAGTCGGTTATGGAAAAAGCGAAAACGATGTTGCCGGCGATTCAGAATATGAAGGTTGATCGTTTTTGGGCGGGACTGCGTCCGGGGACAAAGGACGGAAAACCATACATTGGCAGACACCCTGAGGACAGCCGCATTTTATTTGCGGCGGGCCATTTCAGAAACGGGATTCTGCTTGCTCCTGCAACGGGTGCTTTAATCGGTGATCTCATTATGAATAAAGAGGTCAAGGCAGACTGGCTGCACGCCTTTCGAATTGATCGCAAGGAGGCGGTTCAGATATGATGCTTCAGCTGAACGGTAAACAAGTTGAGTGGGATAGAGACACAGGTACGATTCAGGATTTGCTTGCGTCTTATCAGCTTGAAAATAAAATCGTGATCGTTGAAAGAAATAAAGAAATTATCGGTAAAGAACAATATCACGAGGTAGAGCTTTCTGATCGTGATGTCATCGAAATTGTCCATTTTGTAGGAGGCGGATGAGAATGCTAACAATTGGCGGGAAACAATTTCAATCAAGGTTGCTGCTGGGCACGGGAAAATATCCATCGTTTGACATTCAAAAGGAAGCGGTGGCTGTTTCAGAGTCTGATATTTTAACATTTGCTGTGCGGAGAATGAATATCTTTGAAGCGTCTCAGCCTAATTTTCTGGAGCAGCTTGATTTATCAAAATATACGCTTCTGCCAAATACAGCAGGCGCCAGCACGGCGGAAGAAGCAGTTCGAATTGCACGGCTTGCGAAGGCATCCGGGCTTTGTGACATGATTAAAGTCGAAGTCATCGGGTGCAGCCGCTCCTTGCTGCCCGATCCTGTGGAAACGTTAAAAGCGTCTGAACAGCTTCTTGAAGAAGGGTTCATTGTGCTGCCGTACACTTCGGATGATGTGGTACTGGCGAGAAAGCTTGAAGAGCTTGGTGTTCATGCCATTATGCCGGGGGCTTCTCCGATTGGATCGGGACAGGGGATTTTAAATCCTCTGAATCTGTCATTTATCATTGAACAGGCGAAAGTGCCTGTCATCGTGGATGCCGGAATCGGATCGCCAAAAGATGCGGCATATGCAATGGAGCTTGGAGCGGACGGCGTACTGCTGAATACGGCCGTATCAGGTGCGAACGATCCGGTGAAAATGGCACACGCCATGAAGCTCGCGGTAGAAGCAGGACGTCTATCTTATGAAGCAGGCCGCATTCCAGCCAAGTCATATGGGACGGCTAGCAGTCCGGGAGAAGGTCTTCCTGTATGACGGACAGGTATTCCAGACAGGAGCTGTTTGCTCCAATCGGCCCCGAAGGCCAGAAGAAACTGAGAGAGGCGCGCGTTGTGATCATCGGCGCCGGCGCACTGGGAACAGCCAGCGCAGAGATGCTGGTGAGAGCGGGAGTCGGATCGGTGAAAATCGCCGATAGAGATTACGTCGAATGGAGCAATCTGCAGCGCCAGCAGCTTTACACAGAAAATGATGTCAAAAAGGAACTGCCGAAAGCAGCAGCTGCTGAGCAGCGTCTTCGTTCCATTAACAGTGATGTGGATGTGACCGGACTTGTCATGGATGTCACAGCAGAAAACGTATCGGAGCTGATTCGCGGCGCATCAATCATTGTAGATGCCGCCGATAATTTTGAAACCCGGCTCATTGTGAACGATGCTGCGGTGAAAGAAGGCATTCCGTTTCTTTACGGCGCTTGTGTAGGGAGCTACGGTCTCACGTTTACTGTATTGCCGGGAGTAACACCCTGCCTTCATTGTTTACTCGATACTCTTCCGATTGGCGGTGCGACATGCGACACAGCCGGCATTATCAGCCCGGCTGTTCTGCAGGTTGCTGTCCTTCAGGTGACAGACGCCCTGAAACTGCTGACGGGAGAGGAATGCGAGCCCGTGCTGCGCTCCTTTGACCTGTGGAACAATGAGCGGTCAGAGGTAAGAGCAGCGGGACTTAAAGATGACTCGTGTCCAAGCTGCGGCACAAAGGATTTTCCGTTTTTATCATACGAAAACCAAACGAAAGCAGCAGTATTGTGCGGCAGAAACACGGTGCAAATCAGATCCTCTTTCACAAAAGAAGCAGATCTTGACGTGTTGGCGGGGCAGCTGAGGCAGGCGGGGCTGGAAGTAGCAGCGAATCCGTATTTAATTTCCTGCCGCTCGGATGACATGAAAATGGTGCTGTTTAGGGACGGCAGAGCATTGATCCATGGAACAAATGATATTGCCAGGGCAAAATCCATCTATCATAAATGGATTGGGTAATAAAAGGAGTGTAGTTTGATGAGTATATATAAAGCCTTGACAATCGCCGGCTCTGACTCAGGCGGCGGCGCGGGGATACAGGCAGATATTAAAACCTTTCAGGAGCTTGGTGTATTCGGAATGTCTGCCATTACGGCGGTAACTGCTCAAAATACACTTGGCGTCCACGGTGTGTATCCACTGACTGCAGAGGCATTGAGAGAGCAAATTGACGCTGTGGCGGAGGATTTGAGACCGGACGCCGTAAAAACAGGAATGCTTTGGAATGCGGAAATGATTGAAGAAGTGGCAAGAAAAATTGATCAATACGAATTAAGCCGGGTGATCGTTGATCCGGTTATGATCGCGAAGGGCGGGGCGTCCTTGCTTCGCGATGAATCAATCGCTACGCTGAAGGAGCTGCTGATTCCAAGAAGCTATGCGATCACGCCGAATGTGCCGGAAGCAGAAGCGCTGACGGGTATGGCGATCCGTTCGCTTGATGACCGGAAGAAAGCTGCGGAACAGCTGGTGAAGATGGGTGCGCAGCATGTGATTATCAAAGGTGGGCACCAGCCTGAGGACAATCACATTACTGACCTTCTTTTTGATGGAAACATGTTTATGCAAATCAGCCATCCTTATATCGATACGAAGCATACGCATGGCACAGGCTGCACCTTTGCTGCGGCTTTAACAGCCCAAACCGCTAAAGGAGACAGCATCCATCAGGCATTCGAGGTTGCTGCCAACTTTGTCCGCGAAGCTGTGGAAAATACGCTCGGCATCGGATCGGGCCACGGACCGACAAATCATTTCGCTTTTAAACGAAACAGTATAAAAATAAACCGATGAGACCACCTGCTTATGGGGGTCTCTTTCATGTTTGACTTTGGTATGCGCTTTTCATCTGGACAAGGTTATGATATGATAGGTATTAAGATCAGGTACTAATACTATGTCTTTAACAAATATAGGAGGCTTTATACATATGAATTTTTCACTTGAAGGCCGCAACATTGTTGTTATGGGAGTAGCCAACAAACGCAGTATCGCTTGGGGAATTGCGCGCTCTTTACATGAAGCGGGCGCACGATTGATTTTCACATATGCAGGTGAACGCCTGGAGAAATCTGTTCATGAACTCGCTGGAACTTTGGAGCGAAACGATTCCATTATCCTTCCTTGCGACGTGACAAACGACGCGGAAATCGAAACTTGTTTCGCAAGCATTAAGGAGCAGGTCGGTGTGATCCACGGTATCGCGCATTGTATCGCGTTTGCCAACAAAGAAGAGCTTGTCGGCGAATACTTAAACACAAATCGTGAGGGCTTCCTTCTAGCTCACAACATCAGCTCATACTCACTGACCGCTGTCGCAAAAGCGGCGCGTCCGATGATGACTGAAGGCGGAAGCATCGTAACGCTGACTTACCTTGGCGGAGAGCTCGTTATGCCGAACTACAACGTGATGGGTGTAGCGAAAGCTTCTCTTGACGCAAGTGTGAAGTACTTAGCTGCTGACTTAGGAAAAGAAAATATCCGCGTTAACAGCATTTCTGCTGGTCCGATCAGAACATTGTCTGCTAAAGGCATCAGTGACTTCAACTCCATCTTAAAAGACATTGAAGAGCGTGCGCCGCTACGCCGCACGACTACACCTGAAGAGGTGGGAGATACAGCAGCATTTTTATTTAGCGATATGTCCCGAGGCATCACAGGTGAAAATCTTCATGTTGATTCAGGTTTCCATATCACTGCCCGCTAAGCAGATTCACCATCAAGCAGTCCCAAATAGGGATTGCTTTTTTATTTCTTCTGATTTTCAGCATTCTGTCATATAGATAGAATATGACAGAATCGGAGGGATGAAGATGTCTAATAAGAAAAGAAACGCGGATAAAAAACCGCTCATGTATATTGTTCAGCCGGATTATATGGAAACACGCTCGTCCATGCAGGAGATCGTCATTAAAAGAAAAGCCAAACCGGCTCCGACAAAAGCAGAGGAACAGCCGGTTTATCATGAAAAAGAGCGGGAAGACATTCAGGTAAAAGGTGCAATTGAAACAGAGGAAAAAGAGCGGGAAGACATTCAGGCAAAAGATGCTCAGCAAACAGAGAAAAAACAGGCAGAGGAACAAGTGAGTCAGCAAAAACAAGAGGCGAGAGAGCCGGAGAACCAGAAAAAGCAGCAGGAACCGTTAGAAGAGCCGCAGGCAATTGAAGACACCGCCAAACAGCAACCTCAGGAAGCGGAAAAAAAGGAAGAGCCTGCACCTGAAGCCCGTAAGCCTGAAAAGGAACCGGAGGCCGTTCATAATGCAGCTAAAGCTGAAGAAAAGACACCGCCGGCCAGAAAAGTGAAAAAACCGATGAGCAAGATGTCCATCCATGAAAAAATCGACTTTTTAACAAAACTGCCGCATAACATGCCGAGAGCGCTTTGTCTGATTGAAGCCAATGGGAAAACGTACAGAGGCGTGATTGTCGGAAGAAGAAATGATTCCGTTCTGCTTCGGACGACCGGAAACGGCGCTCCGACTGAGCTGGCGATCGATGATATCACATCTCTGCACCCGTTAGGTTTTTAATGAAAGCAAAAAGCTGCCCGGCAGATCGTTCCGGCAGCTTTTTTACATAGAGAAAAGCCTGCAAATCTGCAAGCTTTTCCGCCTTATCATGAATGATGATGTGTTCGATTGATTAAACGGGGATTTAAGCAATTAATCGCGCAGAAGCAGTCTAAATCCACTTCAATGCAGTAGTGCGTTTTTTCAAGTCGGAACACTTCACAAATCGTGTCTTTATCGGTGAAGTCCAAAATGTGTTTGTGTTCGTCAAAAGCGATTAATAAGGATAGCGTTGCGCAGCTGCCATGAACTTTTTCAACTCTAAAAAATACTGTATTAAAGCAAGGTCCGTTATCCAGCTCGCCGACATTACCGAAGGCGACTAAAGGCTTTGATTTTGATGTAAATATTGCAAAAGGCACTGTATTGCCTAATGAATGGCTTACAGACAAAAGCTTGGAGTGGCAGCCGGTCGGGCAATCCTCCTCAACCGCGTTTTGCAGATCTTCAATTTGTTCTACCGCTTCACGCACGCAGCTTGATGTTTTCTGGCTCATATTATCCCTCCTGCCTTGTAATTTTGAGACTGGCGAAATGATGGAGAGTCAGCTGCCTCACTTTCGAAGCAGCTGAATAATTTGCACCTGTAATAGAGCTTGGAAGGGGATTCCTCTTTACAAGTGTTTATCCATTGTGATGATGCTTTTTATCTTTATGAGGCGAAGTTCTGTCAACTAACTCTGGTGACAGGCATTGAATCGCACAGAAGCATCCGAGGTCCACTTCGATGCAAAAATCTGTTTTTTCTAGCCCGAAGAAATCCGGGTCGCAAGGGTGGCAAACACTTAAGGTATCGCCTTTGACATCGACCGGGCGTAAAATAGAAAGTGTTGCACAGCAATCGCATAATTTTTCAACGCGGAAGAAAATGGATTCAAAGCATTGCATATCATCCACAAATCCCCCCACGTTTCCGAATGTGGAGAACAATCCGCCTTTTTTATCAAAAACGAGAAACGGAATTGTGTCTTTTCCAGCAATCGTAGGGTTTAAAAGGTTGGTATAGCAGCCAGTCGGACACTGTTCTTCAACTGCCTCCTGCTCTGCTAAAATCTTTTCCACTGCATCGCATACACAGTTCTCATGCCGGCCATGGGTTTTTCCGCAGCTCATTGATTTCAGCTCCTTCTTTATAGGGTATTTGACTTTAGTCCTTAACAACATATGTACTCGTGCCTCACTTGGTGTGGGTGAACGTCTATATATTCATCATATGCTGGGAAAATAAGAAAAAGCAGAGCGTTTTAGCTCTGCTTTTAGGTCCTAGAGGACGAGTGTGATAACTAGGATGGCAATGAGAGTGTTTGTTGCTGTAGAGACAAGTGTTGCAATATCGACATCTACTGTTGAGACGTTTACGCCCCGGGAGCATTCGATGAGAAGTTTTTGGCGGTTTACTTGCTTGTTAGCTGTCAGCTGCAGTAAATCTTGTGCGACTAATTCAGCGATTACACCATCTGCAATGGATGTGAGAGTTGCTGTTACGACAGCGGCATTAATTGCAGTTACAACTGATGTAACGGCTTGAACGTCTGTTGATGTAACGTTGATGTCACAAGAGTCTCTGATAATAATTGTCTCATCGGAGACTTGTTTGTTAAGATTTGCCTGAGCCAGATCTTGATTGATAAAAGCATTGTCGTCGCCGAATCCATTGCCATTACAGCAAACATCGCAATGACATTTTCTTTCTTCTTTTTTATCTTTTTCTTTTTCGTCTAACGGATGGTCACAGTCAGGATCAAGTGCAACCCAAGAGTATGGTCTGCTTTCCATATCTATTCCTCCTTTTCTTTTACTGTTATTAAATGAGCGAGCCTCTTACTTTGACTGAGGCATATATCCTGATGAAGAACCCTATTTTTTATGATTGGTTTGAATTGTTATTGTTTTGCCGTCTTTGTCTGAGCTGTTCAATTAATTGCTCTCTGCGGCTTAGCGGTTTTTCGTTCTTTTTCTCTTGCGCGGCTGCTTCTTCTTTTTTCTTCTTTTGATTTTCAACTAATGCAGCTGATTTAGCCTGCAAGTCTTTTACCAGATTCAAGAGCATTTCTTTTTCTTCATCTGATACTTTTTTCATTTTGTCTTTCGTGACGCCGTGTTTAAGAAAGATATTTTGAACAAGCATTTTCGTCATTGGGTCAGCTTCCGGCAGCTTTGCAAGCTCTTCTTTGAATTTATCGTTATCTGACATTTGTTTTCACCTCGACTTTTAAGTTTATGAAAAGAAAGGGTTAAAGGACGTCAAGTTCATTGAGAATGCTGTTTAGCACCTGAAGCAAAATTTGTACAAAGGTTATTATTTCGTCGGCAGATAAAGTAATTTTGATGTTTCGGCTGTTGATAATTTTAATGATGGTTCTTTTTTTGATTTGGGAGTTATCGAGGATGAGTATTTCGCTTGCGACTGCGTCAGCTAAGTTCTCGTCGGCGATGACGAGCTGTGTTGCCAGGATAATCATTGTTGTGACCAAGGCTTGTATAGAAAGGGCAGCTGTTATATGTGACGTATCTATTGTGATATTTTCGCAATCAATGACTTCGATCTGCTGCTCGAATTCGCTAGATAATTGCTCAAATATTTCAGGATGCAGGGATTCAACTTTTTCTTCAAATGACATAACCTTCACTCCTTTCTTATCCATACTGTATATAATGCAGAAGAGGTGCAGAGCGGAATAAGAAAAATAACCAATTTTCAACAGGACAAGATACAAATTCATGAAAGCTAGGGTTTCTGCATATATGTGAAGGGGATGATGAAAGGAGTGAACCAGTGGTTATCAATTGGCTGTCTCTTTTCCTTCTTTCGCTTGCGGTCTTCCGGCTCGCGCGTCTTTTCGTGTTTGATACGATTATGGCGCCGCTTCGCAGCCTTTTTCATGAAGAGAAGGAGGAAAAGGATGCGGACGGGAACATTGAAACGTATATTGTCATAAAGGGAACGGGTGTGAGGGCGTTTATCGGTGAATTGCTGAGCTGCTATTGGTGCACAGGCGTGTGGTGCGCCGGCTTTTTGATTTTATGCCAGGCCTTTATTCCAGAGGCGGCCCAGTGGCTGGTTTTGCTGCTGGCGATCGCAGGGCTGGCCGGTATTATTGAAACCCTTGTATCAAAATGGCTGCAGGAATGAGGCATTCCCATCAGCAACTTTCCGTCAGTAATCGCATAAAATAGCATATATGACATAAGGAAAGGAAGGGATCAAAGTGAATCAATTTAACAAACCTTCCCAAAAAACTCCATATACAGATTCATCGTATCAAACAAAAAAGATCAAAAAGAAAGGCTGCGGGTGCGGCAATAAAAAGAAAAAACCTCAATAGCCTGACACTGACAAGAGACCGGAGATGTCCGGTTTTTTGTTTTTTTAACAATGTTGATTCGCTCAGCATATGTCATGAGAGGGAGGGGATCTCATGAACGAGTTTGAAAAATTCATAGAGGGCAGGTATGGACCGCACGATCAAAAGCAAAACAAACATGACAAGACGATCAAACATATTGAAAAGGAACTGGCTTTATTTGACGAAGCCGGCCTGTCGTTTGAACAAGAAATTGAAGAATTGGCTGAAAAGACGGAAGACTTACTGAAAAAACGGCAGGCTCAGCATGATCCATCATAAATCCGCAAACGCCCTATGCGTATATCCAAGCCGATCATGATGTCTCACATAGTGTATAGAGAGTAAAGGAGGTGCTTAGTTATGGGATTTGGTTACGGAGGCTGCTGCTACGGCGGCGGTTATGCTGGAGGATATTCAGGCGGCGGTTACGGTTCAACATTCGTTCTTGTGGTCGTACTGTTCATTCTTCTCATCATCGTAGGTGCATCTTTTTTTAACTACTAAGAAATGAATGAAGGAGGAAGTGCGGATGATTTCCGTGCTTCTTCCTTACATTGTGTACCCTTTGCTGCTTTTTAAATCAGTACCTTATTTTTTGATTGTGAACCATCACATTATGCGTAAAGCGTTCATACAATACTGTATTACTCCGCCAAAAGGAGGCGTATCATGGATAATCAATTTTTTAAGAACATTGAAAAGAAAACAGGCGTGAACATGCAGGATGTCATGAATCTTGCAGGATCACTCCAAAACGCCAATTTTAAAGATGAAAACACAGTCCGCAGCGTCATTAAACGCGTGGCGCAGCTGGCAAACAGACGCGTGCCGAAAGAAATGGAAGATAAGATTGTCCAGTCCATTACAAGCGGAAAAGAAAAGCTTGATTTTGGAACGATTTCTAAAATGCTGGATAATAAATAAGCGGATGGCCTGGGCAGCGGGCCTTTTTTACAGTGAAAAACCCGGCAGTATCACTGCCGGGCTGTTTATTTGGGCAAAGGCTGTTTCGTTTGCTGCAAAAGAGGATACAAAAACCTTGAACGGTGGGCGGTTTTGCCGCGCCTGTTTGCGGGACAAGACAAATATAAATGCTGTTTGGCCCGTGTCATTGCAACGTACAGAAGGCGTCTTTCTTCCTCAAGCGGAGCTTCGTCTCCCTTTCTCGCTGTTTCTAGTGAGAAATCATGCGGGATGGAGCCGTCTACCGTGCCTAATACATAGACGGTTTTGAATTCGAGACCCTTTGACCGGTGAATGGTCATCAGCTGAACGCCGTTTTCATCCGTTTTGTTTTTTTCAGCAGCCCGCATGTGATCGACATGGGCGAGAAAGTCAGGGATGGTTTTGAATTTTTTGGCGACAACCTTGACGTCACGCAGGTCATCAGAGCCTTTTTCCAGCTTATTTCCTTCGTTGCCCCGTTTTTTTAAGTATTCGGAGAAGCCCATTTTTCCTTCGGCAAAGGTAATGGCTTCCACCGGCTTCATGGTGCGGATGCTTGCGAAAAAGGGCACGATTTTTTTGATTTTATCCAGCTGGAACGGCTTCAGATCCGGCAATTTGGCCAGCGCTTTGATCATGGAGCAGTCCTCGGTAATCGAGAGCGCCTTCAGCGTGTTTAAAGCAGACTGTTTTAGAAATAAGGCAGGCAGCAAGTGCTTAATCGCTTCAGTATCATCCTCGTTTTGGCTTGCGTACAAGTATGCGAGTATCTGGCGGACGATCCTTCTGCTGTAAAAGGACTGGACGCCGCGATCTGCGGTATACGGAATGGATGATTGATGAAGCCTTTCATAAATGGCGCGGCCGGCGCTGTTTGTCCGGTAGAGAACCGCAAAATCTTCAGGTTTTGCGCCGTTTTGAATTTTTTCTTTCATATCGGAAACCACCATTGTCGCTTCTTCTTCTTCGTCATAAGGATAAAACAGCACAGGGACCTGCGCGTCGTCACGTGCGGCTTCCAGCATCTTGGCATACCTGTTTTTGTTCTTTTTCACGACAATATCAGCACTGGAAACGATCGGATGTGTTGAACGGTAGTTCGCTGTTAAATAGATTGTTTTGGCACCGGGATAATCCTTTTGAAAATCCAGAATAAAAGAAGGGCTGCTGCCGCGAAACGCATAGATTGACTGATCATCGTCACCGACACAGCACAGGTTTTGTTCCGGACTCGCCAGCATTTGCATGATTTTATATTGAACCGGATTAATGTCCTGAAACTCATCGATTAAAATATACGTAAACCTAGATTGATATTGCTCCAGAAGGTCAGGCCGTTCTATAAACAGTTCATAGCAGGCTGACGCCATATCATCAAAATCAAATTGGCGGTGTTCTTTTTTCTGGCGCTCATAATATTCGTATAGGCGGTAGACTTGTTTTTCCCACTCATCCTTTAAAGGAATATGTTCATTCGGCAAATAAGTGTTTTTCCAGAAGCCGATTTGCTGCAAAGCCTGATCGACAGGGAACTCTTTCTCATCTACGCCTTCTTCATAGAGTGCTTTTTTCATATATTGTTCCTTTTGCCACTCCATTTTAAGCAAATGTTCGCCATTCCATTTGGCAGAATCATAGTGATATAGGATTTTATAAAACAAGCTGTGGAATGTTCCGGTGACAAGTCTTCTGACTTTTGACGGCTGTAATCCGTACTGCTTCGCCATGCGATCTTTCATTTCCGCGACGGCTTTTGTTGTAAAGGTGACAAGCAGCATATGTTCCGGCGGTATGTCTAAGTGTTCGATCATGTGGGCAGCGCGCGCGGTCAGCACACGTGTTTTTCCGCTTCCTGCACCGGCAAGCACCAATAAAGGGCCTTCCGTTTCCGTGACAGCTTTCAGCTGATCTGTGTTTAAGCCGACAGTCGGAAAAAGGCTCATATCAGGTGTTTCCGGTCTTTTTATAAAAGGTGTACCAGGTTTAATATGTCTTGGAGTCTGCCATTCCGTGACACCGGGTGCCGGATCAGCTGATATCGCTTTTCCTTTAGGCAAACGAAAGACGCCGGATTCCTGAAAGTCTTCTTTTCTCTCTTCTTTCGCCGGTTTCGGTTCGCAGGCTTCCTCACACGCCGGGAAATCACCAGGCTGCCGGTGAATAAATGCAGGCGGTTCAGCGATGTTGAGCCTTAACAAAACAGGCTTTCCGCAATGAGAACAAAATAAATTCCCTTTTATTCCTTCTTCATAGAGGAATTGATAATGTTCTCTCGAATATGTATGTAAATGTATTGTTCGATCATTCAGTCGGGCGCATTTCAAAAAGGGGTCCTCCCAATAAAAAGGTGTTCATTACAGACAAAGACTATCATATCAAAAGAAACGTGTTTCAAAAAGTAAGTTTAAGGGAAAAGAACAGCAGAAGGGTGGGGATCGTATGATATATGCAGGTCAAATTCAGAACCAGCAATACGCTCAATATGCCAATCGCACAATAGGCCATAAACAGGATTATGCCGGAACAGAGAAGATCAGCTATGTCCCATTTCAGCGGGTATACAAGGAACTTGAAAAGCAGCAGGAGAATCTAACGGCTGCTGAAAGGAAAGTAAACGAGGCAAAACGTAAGCGCTCTCTTTATAAAAGATTTCGAGAAAAAGGGATAGGCACATCTATTAATCGATATGTATAAAAAACCGTTCACATGAGAGAGCGGTTTTTTATATGCGAAAAAATCCGGATCTCAGAAGACCCGGATGGTGTTTAATCCTTAATCATTTGCAAATGGGGAATGCCGGCATCGAGAAATTCCTCTTCAGACAGCACCCGATATCCATGTTTTTTGTAAAATGGCACTGCTTGTGTCTGCGCATTTAACATAAAACCTGAAGCACCGCCGTCTGCTGCCGCTTTTTCCAGCGCTTTCATAATGATGCCGCCGACACCGGCTGAGCGGTGGCTTTTTAAGACACAAATTCGCTCTAATTTGCCGTATCCGTTTTTTAGCCGCCATCTTCCGGCGCCGACCGGCTGATCTCCGTCATATACCACAATATGCTCTGATTCGTTTTCTAGCTCATCAATTTCTTCTTCAGCTGGTACGTTTTGTTCTTTGACAAAGACTTCTTTTCTTACATAAAATGCATCTTTCATTTGTTCTTCATTTTTTGCGATAACTGCTTCCAATCGTTTATTCTCCTCCGCCTAACAGGAACGTTTCATATACCGTCCACGAACCGTTTTCCAATTGATACAGCAGATGAAAACGGTCAACAATTTCTTCATGAGATACTTCCTGCATTTTTAACTGCCCTAATACATCCGAATGCTCATCGTCGGAAAGGTTTTGGCCGACCGTCACATGCGGAACAAAATTGTATTCCTGATTACCGGCTAATACACCGGTGTAAAGTTTTTCATTCAGTGTTTTTAATTCTTCCGTCGGTTCTGCTTTAATGTAAATGACATTATTGACAGGCGCAAAAGAACTGTATTTGGTCATTTTGAGAACAATTGGATGAGATTCTTTAGCGATTTCTCTCAATTGTGATACCAATTCACCGGCTTCCTCTTCTGTAAATTCAAATGAAGATCTCAGCGTCAAATGAGGCGGGATCAGGGAATAGCTCGGATCATAGCGCTTTCTGTAAGAGTTCGCGAGATCTTGCAGTTTTTTTGATGGAAATAAAACAATTCCGTATTTCATAGTATGTCCCTCCTGAAAATAAAGTATGTTAGAGCATTTTTTTCAGAGCCGGCGTAATGAGCGGCTGCCAGTATGTCCACTTGTGGTCTCCGTCAAATGGCTCAAAATAATAATCGGAAAGCTTTTCCTCCAAAAGCTTTTTCAGCTCCTGATTCGGTTCTGTGAAGTCCAAAATATTGCCGTCTGTCGTATGGACGTCTGTTTCTTTTGTTCCGATTTGGTGATAAAGAGAGAGGTGTTTAATGTCGTCTGACTGTTTCACGGCTTTTAATACATGTTGATCTACATAGGGAGACTGCATGATGATGTTACCAAACATATTCGGATAATCAAGCGCTGTCATAAGAGAAACGGTCGCTCCGAGAGAATCACCGATCAGTGTCCGCCCGTAGCCGACTTGGTACGTCGGAAATTCATGGTCCGCAAAAGGAACTAGCTCGTGGGCAATAAATCGTTTATATGCCGAAAACTTAGAACCTTCCGGATGATAGGTTTTTCTGCGTTCTTTTACATCCTTGTAAGGAACACCGATAATAATGCATCGGTCTATTTCTCTTTTGGACAGCAATTCCTCCACTTGTCTGCCGATTCTCCCCAGCCTGAAATAATCGTGGCCGTCCTGCGCGATAATAAGATGATATTTATAAAGAGGGGAGTAGTTTGACGGCAGATAAACGAGTACTGTCATTTCCTCGTTAAGCTCTTTTGAAAAGAGCTTCTTTTCTTGAACTGTGCCGTTTTTCGGTGCCATAATACATTCCTCCAGGACATCACTAGACTTTCTTGCGTTTGAAATTATTGTACCATGAATTATTAGAAATTTCTCTCTTTAAACAGTTCGGTGCCCGAAGAAAAAAGTATTGAAATAAACTGCAAATTGCGCTAATATAAAACAATCAGAAAATTGAAATCGATATTTCTTATCGTGAGAGGTGGAGGGACTGGCCCTTAGAAACCTCAGCAACCGGCTTGTTTTGCATACGTGCAAAGCGCCAAGGTGCTAAATCCAGCAAGCGTACTATGCTTGGAAGATAAGAAGAAGCGTTAAACCCCTTCTTCTTATGAAGAAGGGGTTTTTATTTTGAAAAGGGAAGGTGTCAGCTATATGTCACAGCACGTTGAAACGAAATTAGCCCAAATCGGAAACCGAAGCGACGAAGTAACGGGAACAGTGAGTCCCCCTATTTATTTATCAACAGCATACCGCCACAGAGGGATCGGCGAATCGACCGGATTTGATTATGTTCGGACAAAAAACCCGACACGCCAGCTTGTTGAGGACGCGATTGCCAGTTTAGAAAACGGAGCGAGAGGGCTTGCCTTCAGTTCGGGAATGGCAGCGATTCAAACGATTATGGCACTGTTTAAAAGCGGGGATGAACTGATCGTTTCATCGGATTTGTATGGGGGCACGTACCGTCTGTTTGAAAATGAATGGAAAAAATACGGCTTGACCTTTTATTATGATGATTTCAGCGATGAGGACTGTTTACGCTCCAAGATTACACCAAATACAAAAGCGGTGTTTGTGGAAACACCGACAAATCCGCTGATGCAGGAGGCGGACATTGAAAAGATCGCTCGGATTTCAAAAGAGCACGATCTTCTGGTGATTGTTGACAACACATTTTATACACCGGTTTTGCAGCGTCCGCTTGAGCTTGGAGCCGACATTGTCATTCACAGCGCAACCAAATATTTAGGCGGGCATAACGATCTGCTTGCGGGGCTTGTTGTTGTCAAGGATGAACAGCTTGGAGAAGAAATGTTTCAGCATCAAAACGCCATCGGCGCCGTCTTGCCTCCGTTTGACTCATGGCTTTTGATGAGAGGAATGAAGACGCTCAGTCTCAGAATGCGCCAGCATCAGGCGAACGCGCAAGAGCTTACGGCCTTTTTAGAGAAGCAAGAAGAAATCAAGGATGTGCTTTACCCGGGAAAAGGAGGCATGCTGTCCTTCCGTCTGCAAAAAGAAGAGTGGGTGAATCCATTTCTAAAAGCACTGAAAACGATTTGCTTTGCAGAAAGCCTCGGCGGGGTGGAGAGCTTTATTACATACCCTGCCACACAGACGCACATGGATATTCCTGAAGAAATCCGTATCGCAAACGGTGTCTGCAATCGTCTGCTGCGTTTTTCAGTCGGAATTGAACATGCGGAAGATTTAAAAGAGGACCTAAAACAGGCGTTATGTCAGGTCAAAGAGGGAGCTGTTTCATTTGAGTAATCACAATTGGACGCTGGAAACCCAGCTCGTGCACAATCCATTTAAAACAGACGGTGCAACCGGGGCGGTCAGTGTACCGATCCAGCACGCATCGACCTTCCATCAATCTTCATTTGAAGAATTTGGCGCATATGATTACAGCCGCTCAGGCACGCCGACAAGAACAGCTCTCGAAGAAACAATTGCCGCACTGGAAGGCGGAACGAGAGGGTTTGCTTTCAGTTCAGGCATGGCTGCGATCTCAACAGCATTTTTACTTCTCTCACAGGGCGATCACGTTCTTGTGACAGAAGATGTATACGGCGGAACCTTCCGCATGGTGACAGAGGTTTTGACCCGTTTTGGCATTGAGCACACGTTTGTTGATATGACGGATATCAACGAAGTGGCGCGGAATATCCAGCCAAACACAAAGGTCATTTATATGGAGACACCGTCAAATCCGACACTTGGAATTACTGATATTAAAGCGGTTGTCCAGCTTGCAAAAGAAAACGGCTGTCTGACCTTTCTGGATAATACTTTCATGACACCGGCACTGCAGCGTCCGCTTGATCTCGGCGTGGATATCGTGCTTCACAGCGCAACAAAATTCCTGAGCGGACACAGCGATGTGCTGTCAGGACTGGCTGCTGTCAAGGATGAAGAACTTGGGAAGCAGCTGTATAAGCTGCAAAACTCGTTCGGCGCCGTCCTTGGCGTGCAAGATTGCTGGCTCGTGTTGCGCGGCTTAAAAACATTGCAGGTCCGTTTAGAAAAAGCGAGCCAAACAGCGCAGCGGCTTGCGGAATTTTTCCAGAAGCATCCGGCGGTGAAACGCGTGTATTATCCGGGGCTGTCTGATCATCCGGGGGCCCAAACCCATAAAAGTCAGTCGATGGGAGCGGGTGCTGTGCTTTCTTTTGAGCTTGAAAGCAAAAAGGCCGTTAAGAAATTAGTAGAGAATGTATCACTTCCGGTCTTTGCTGTGAGCCTTGGCGCCGTCGAATCGATTTTGTCCTATCCGGCAACGATGTCTCACGCGGCAATGCCTAAGGAAGAGCGTGAAAAACGCGGCATCACAGACGGCCTGCTCCGTCTAAGTGTGGGAGTCGAACATGCAGATGATTTAGAACGTGATTTCGAACAAGCGCTGAAAGAAATTGCGCCCGTAGCTGCGCGTTAAAAAAGAAGCCGGGCGATATCCCGGCTTCTTTTTTATTTTTCATCATCAGGATTCAGAATCGCCAGTACTTGATGATCCTCCCATTTTCCATTGATTTTCACGTTTTTTCGGGCAATACCCTCTTTATGAAATCCCGCTTTTTCTAATACGCGCATGGACCCCAGATTGCGAGGCATGACACCGGCTTCAATGCGATGCAGTTTCAAATCGTGAAACGCATAATCAACAATCAGTCTGACCGCCTCTGTCATAAGGCCCTTTCCGTTATGGGCTTTATCTAAAAAGTATCCAATAAACGCGCATTGCAGCGCTCCGCGGATGATTTGGAAAAGGGAAACCGTCCCGATTAATGTATGGTCTTTATTTGTGAAGATGCCGAAGTGATACTCTTGGTCATTTACCAGCCTTTGCTGATATTGTTCGATCCTTTTTCTCTGCCCTTCAATCGTATAGTAATCGTCTGCGCGAATCATGGAGAACTGTTCAAAAAATGCCCGGTTTTCGCTTTGCAGCCGAAGATTCTCTTCAGCATCTTCTGTTTCTAAAGGTCTTATATAAATGGTATGTCCTTTTAACATACAGTGATCTCTCCGTTTCTCTTACATAGTATTCTGAGGAAAGTGTGAAAATCCTTTTTATAAAAAGGAAGAAAACCAATTTCCCATAAAGGTGCCAACATAATTGCCGATCAAGTAGCCGAGTGTGCCGACCAGCATAATCGGTGCAACAAGCTCCCGCCATCCTTTGGCAATCGCCATCGCAGCTGCTGTCGTAGGGCCGCCGACTGTGGCGTTTACGGCAAGCAGAATTTCCTCAAGGCGCACGCGGAACAATTTACCGACAGCTAAGGAAACCGCTAAATTGCTGATGGCGATGATAAAGACAAATAAGAGAATAAGAGGCGCATTTGTGATGATTAACCGGAGATCTGCAGGAATGCCAATCACCACAAAAAACAAATAAATCAAGTAGGTGCCAAGCTCCTGAGATCCATTGAGCCTTTCAAAAAAACGAGGGAACAGAAAGATGATAAGAACGGATAAAGACGTAAGCACGAGGTACTGATCGCCAAGCGTCCCGGTCAAAAGGGGGTGAGAGAACGTAATTTTGAAATAGCCGGAAACCTTACCGCTTACCGCAACAAGAGCAAAAGCAGCTCCAGCGTTAAAGGCAATGTCCTTTAATGAAATGTCTTTCCGCTTCCAATAGCTTTCCGCGCTGTTACCACTGTTTCCTTCCGCTTTTGCCTGATCTTCAAACGGCATCGCATAATGCCGGCGAAACCATTTGAGTGCGGGAATGCTGATTAAAATAAAAAACAACAGCGCCATCATAAAGTTATCTGCCACAACCGTTGCCGACACATATTCGCCCGGTGTCTCAAATTTCGCAGCCATCGCCGCAAAATTAATCCCGCCGCCAATATAGGAGGCACTGATCATCCCGCCGATCTTATCTAGATAGGGAATATGCTGTTTTAATAGAAAAAAAGCGATGATGCTGCCAACCACTGTCCCTAAGGAGCTTATAAGAAAAATAAACAGCAAACGCCTGCTTTCCTTAAAAATCTGCCGCACATTGATCTGAAACAGCAAAAGAGGAATCGCAAGCGGCACTACATATGACCATACGGTGTCGTATACAGGCGATTCAACAGGAAGCACTCCTATATTTGTAAACACCATTGCACCTGCCAGTGCGATAATAGCCCCTGACACAGCGGAAGCCCACTTAAACCGCTGCTCCAGCCAGATGCTCACTGCCGCCCACACCGCAATAAATCCCCATAATACCCATACATCATCAGAAGAAATCAAAGAATGCAAAACCCCATCACCCCTATTGTTAGAAAATTAAGACATATTATAATAGCCGATGAACATAACAGCAAGTCCGAAAAAAGTTTTTCTGAAAAAGCAGTTGACGAATAGAAGGGAAGGTTATATAATAGAACTTGTCAGAAAGACAACAACATACCCAGCAACACATACATATCATGATTCCGTAGCTCAGCTGGGAGAGCGCTACCTTGACAGGGTAGAGGTCGCTGGTTCGAGCCCAGTCGGAATCATAGCTTAAACCCTTGCGCAGCAAGGGTTTTTTACTTTGCTTTAATAAAGCTGGTTTATCAAATTCGCGAGTTGTTGGCAAACTGTTGGCGAAGTGAAAAAAGGTCCCTTGAATTTCCAAGGGGCCTAAAGGATTAAAAGCCTCAATCAACGCTCTTATACCTTTCCGGGATCTTGTCTCTCCAAACAAGCATAAGGTTTTTAAGTTTTTCTGTTTCCATGGAACTTTTGTCGTTTTCACTTTCTGTATATAGGTGTTCTACTACTGTTTTATCTTTTTTTATATATGCAATGGTGGTGTTTAATTGAATCTCATATCCTTCAGACGTGCCATCCAATACTTCTTGAATAATTTTTAAGTATTCATCAGCTTCATTCACCGAAACAATGTCTTCAATGAAATCAGAAAAGTATTCTAGTTCTGTAGGAAGAACTATTCTTAAGTATCCTAAAGGGTCTCTTTTAAATTCAAATGAATATTCCATAATCAATCATTCCTTTGGTTTTTTATATAAAGGATATGCATTTGCTATTGAGCCATCCTTATTAAGGTACATCTCCACATCAATTCCTGATGAAGTTTTGCCGATATACTTATTATCTCGTATTTGTTTTTTGTTTTTGTAAGCTTCAGAAATTGTATTGTAAACTTTTACTCTATCCCATACTTTTTTTACTCCTTTTACTTCTACCTTAGCTCTATATACCCCATTTATATCAGGTACTTCTTCTGTTCCTGGACTTATTCTGCTACCACTCATCATACTCTCATGATGATAACCGACAGCTTTGTTTTTTCTGTTTATTCCTCATGGTATACGTGGTGCTTTATCGTTTTCTTATTAATACCATTTGAATTGACAGATTTCTTCAGAACACTCTCTTTTTCATCTTCAATAGTACTTTTAAGTAGAGGAGTATTTTTGGCGTTATACGTATTATCGAAGTCTTGGGCAATCCCGACAAGTGCAAGATCATTCTTATTTTTAATGAAAAAATTGATATAGGCTTTTCCGCAGCTATTTATCAAGGCGAGGAGCTCTTCACGAAATTACAGGGTAACTTAAAAGCACTTTATGTCGATGCAGATGACCAACAAGGGGTTAATAAAACAATAGAATACTTAGAAAGAAACAAAAACTATTCGTATGTAGAAGACGTTGCCTGTGAGAACGCAGCTGCTTACGCAAACTCTAAAGAATTTGAAATATTCTATGTTTATCATCAGAAAATGATTGCTCAAACGCAAATTCAAAGGGGAGAATGCCAGTATTGACTTTTAAAAAGAAGGTATGTCTTATCCTAGGGGTGTCATTCGTTTTCTATGTGGGTTTGGATCCAGCTTAACAGAAAGTCAAACTTAAAATTCATTTCAAATTACATCGGATCGTCTTCAAACATAAGCATCATCAATCTAGAAAGCCCTTTAAATAGAGGGCTTTTATTTATGTGATAAACAGACAAAAACGAATCGAATGAAATAAAGATATTACGGATCAAAAACCGCAAACGCGGTTAAACGGTTCCAACTGATGAATGGTTAAAAGCTGACGGTATTTATGGACCTAAGACTAAAGCGAAACTTGAAGCGAAATTATAAAAAATTAACCCCCTTCTGTTGTAGAAGGGGGTTAAAATTCATTTATCAATTTTCTTGTGGAGCAATCTTTGCCACTGGAGCACCACAGAGTAGGAAGAATGCAAATACTGCTGGTGGGGAAACTGCTAAACCTATAGTTCCTAGAAATCCTACAACAGTCAACCAATCTCCGTTTTGAATGGCTTTTTGAACTTGATTCAAAGCACCTTTACTTAAGTTAAGTGCATCTTCTAAACATCCTTGAACACTATTAATTTTGACATCGGTATAATTATATTCCTTATTCATATAATTAGCGAAAGCAATCATGCCCTCTTTTTGAGCTGGTGGATAAGGAGCTTTTTCAAGCTCGTCCTCATTGACTGTATATCCCGTCTCTTTGTCAAAAACTAAAATTTTAGTAAAGATGTACTCAACTTCTGCAACAGATTTTTCAATTTGTCCTTCAGTTAAGCCATCTAAACCGTCCTCCGGATTCAATTGTGTTGCTGAAGCTGCTGGTGCTATTGTGGCAATAGCAAGAAAGAAAATCGACGCCAGAAAAAACAATCTTTTCAACATGTGTGAACTCCCCCTTTTTTGAAATGGTAAAGCAATTCAATAGTAACATACAATTTTTCAATAAAAAGGGAATTTTATTTAGAATTAAGCAAATTAGACATAATAAGTCAAATATCGACAGAAGATTGTTACCACAAGTGCAAAGCAAGAAACGAAAGTGCCCATGCAAATATCCCGAACATTACAAAGAATCTAAGAAAAGTTTCGGATTTTGTAAGTTTTCGTTCTTTTTTTGTTTTACCTAATCTCCAGTAAAGGGCGTAGCCGGAGAATAATAAAATTATTTGTCCCAATTGAGACACGGACTCTAAAAACTCTATACCATTCATTGATTTCACCTCTTATTTAATTATCGCAGACGGAAAAACCGTTTCCAACAGTTATATGAAAATTGAGCAATCCGTAATATGTCTAATGGTATATGAAATGATGTTTCCCTTATCCAGCATACCATAAGTGTATAGTGGTAGCAGAGTTACTCGGGGTTAAGCGGGCATGTGCAAGCCAGCTTATAAGCTTAATGTTAGAATATAATCGCTACCTTGTGACAGGGTAGAGGTCGCTGGTTCGAGCCCAGTCGGAATCATAGCTTAAACCCTTGCGTAGCAAGGGTTTTTTATTTTGTATTTAGTTATATTTGTTAGCTTTGTTCCTACATGGGGACGAATTGAGGACGAAATTTTTTTGGGGCTGATTAAGAAGTGAAGTCAAAATCAGCCCTGTTTCTATGCTAGGTTTAATGGATAATAAGGTTTCAATATTCTTTTCGATTTTTTGAATAACTTGTTCGAGCCATATGATTGGAGATACGTCGTAACTAAGAATGTCTACTCCGTCAGCAGCTTCATCGATAAAATCATTCTTTTCTTCATCCGAATAATCGCTGTTAATAAAATCTTTTAATGCTACTATATCAGTTTTTTGCTCTTCTTTTGGTATCTCTTCTAAGTATTCGGCCAGTGCTGATTCTGGAGTTTCTATATCTTGATGAAAAATACCTCCTAGAAATTGAAATACAGGTTCATAAATTTCGATTTCGATCATTACTTATCACCACCAAGAAATTTTAACTTCAAATCTGAGAAATGGTACGTATCTTATTCTAAATAACTTTCTGCTATATCAATATCATTTGTCATTTCTAAGTCAGGGTATTTTTCATCTAATTTTCTTAAACAATTAATAAGTTCTTTACTTTGTAAACTTTCAGCTAAGTCTTCAAATACTTCACTGATCCAATATAAATCTTCTTTATTACAATTTTCTAGATAGTTAATTGTATTTTCCTCATTATCTGAGAGTACTTCAATTATTTCATCCCAACTTTTTTGAATTCCATAGTCATCATTAGGATTAAGTTTTTTTCTTTTAATTAATATAGCTTCCATTTTTTTCTCTAAGTTCATATTGATCCTCTTTACTAAGAAGGGCTATTATTTTCAAATTGCCTTTCCTATTGTTACATCTCCATCATGGAAAAATTCAATAACATAACCAGATTCGCTGAACATGAAAGTATCTGAACCTACAGCAGTTACATCATCAATTACGTTTAAGGCGTTGTCTAAGCTGGTTTTTACAGCTGGATAATCACCGTAAGCCCAAAGGAGAATAACAGTTTTATCATCTATTTTATTCTCAATTAACCATTCGTCGATATCTTCAGCATAATCAATAGATCTGTGAGTAGTTACTTCATCCCATTTAATTCTACCCCATGATGTGAAGGGGAAACTTTCGCCAAGTTGTTCATGATATTTGCGTGTCTCAGAAATAGTGAGGACTTCTTTGTTATCTCCAAGAGCTTCTAGACATTCTTCGTATAAAGTCATATTAACACTTCCTATTTATTTAAATGTTTTAAAAGGGATTTATAAGTATCTTCGTTTCCGTTAAAAGGTATATAATATTTCTTTGCTTTATCTCCTTTTCCATTTCTATAATCCTCAACATTTATATGAGGTCCCTTTTCGGGGTCATAATCTAATCTCCAAAGGACTTTATTATCTCCAGACATTCGGCCAGTAACTTTACCAAAGCCTGCGCTTTTAGATAAAGTACCTATAAAAGGCTTTGAATCTATTCCTAAATCACCAATTAGATTTAACGCCTCATTTCTAGCTTGTTCATATGTATCTACCTTTGGAAGCGCAACTTCTCTTGATTTTTTGGAAAGGCCCTTTTTAACTGTCTTGTTTTTTGATGACTTACCATTGATTGATTTAAAGAGTACACTATCTTTAGTGGAATCGGCTATTCTTTTTAGGAGTGCCGTATTTTTCACGTTAATGGTATTCTCGGCATCTTGAAGGAGCCCTTCTAATGCAGGAGCATACCGATTTACAGGAGATTTGACAAACTGTTTTACAGACTTTCCGCCTTTCTTAATTGGGCCACTAGCTGCTTTCCCAACTTTAGCAAGATCCTTCGATCCTGTTGAGACAGAGGACTTTCCACCTTTCAATAACAGAAGACTTCCGCCCAAGTAAGTAACATAGTGCATCAGTGTGTATGCATCCCCATGAATCATTTTTTTATCCCAATCATACTTCAATGTGTCAACCATACTTTGAAAGGCGGCTTGATAGTCGTATTCCAGAACTGTATCCAGCACTTTTTGAGGATCCTTGTTTAAGTTGTCAATTGTCCAACCGATATCCCATCCAAATTGAATGGCTCCTTCGCCGGTATCCTTGGCAAGATCGTATACACCAACAATCGCACCTTTGGCGCCATCACTTATGATTTGCAACACTTATTTTTCCGTTATCCATGAAAGCTTTACGCTGTTCAAGAAATGAAACAAATTCAAGCTGTTCAGGGGTAAGATTCTCATAGCCGACCTTCTTGGCAATTTCTAAGTATTTATCCGGATCCGTCACTCCGCCAGTTAGCTTCTTCTTTAAATCTATGATTTCTCGTTTTTTCGCTTCATCTTTCTTGATCTTCAAATAAGCTTCAGCCTGTTTCTCAATATCGCCTTTTTTCTTATGTATATCACTTTCTCGATAAGCTTTGGCATTGTAATTGATTGGCGTAGCGTTTTTGCCTTCGCCTGTTGATTCCTCAAGCTTTTGGAAGTCCTTCTTGATGAATTGCTCGTTTGGTTCTGACTGGGCATATTCAGTAACAAGTGCTTCGTCCACGCTGCCTAGTTTATCGACTGTTTTTTTGCGTTTGTCCTCCGCATCGGCGAGTTCGTCTTTAAAGTCTTCTGTCGAGAACAAATCAAGTGGGAGGATGTCATCGATATCATGTAAGATATCTTTCATCGCTTTCTTTTGTTCAGACATTATGGATTTTGATTTTGTGTAGGCGTTAGCCAGTTCGTGTTCTAAGAAGGATTCTTCTATATATGCATCAGATAAGCTGGCGTCCTCTAAAGTGCCTGAAATGCTCGTCAAGAAAGCAATTTTCATATCAAGTAAGTCAATCCAATTGTCAGCTACACCTGCGTGGTCTTGATAAAATGCTTTAATGTTGTCGGCGCCTTTGCCGGAAAACTCACTGTCATCTAAATCAGCTACAGCTTTAAAAGCCTTTTTTAGATTGACCATCTGACTTCTTAATTCTTTGTATTCCTTTGCACGGTTTTCAGCTTCGGAAAGCAGTGATTTAGCTTCAAATACCTTCATGATCATATCCTTTCTTATTAAGCTTCGTGTTTCAACGATTAACAAAATTTCACCATATAATGATATTGAGTAATACAAAAAACCTTCTATCTGGAAAATGAATCCTCCACGAAACTAACCGAAGAAAAAGTTTGCGGTTTTTTTGCGGTATAAACACTTTTTGGAAATGTTACAATATTACAAAAATAGACATAAGAGGGAGGGGTATGTATGGACCAAGTTTTACCGTCATCCCGAGTGGGAGTCAAGATCAATGAATGGTATAAAATGATTCGTCAATTCAGTGTTCCAGATGCAGAAATCTTAAAGGCGGAAGTGGAGCAAGAAATAGAGGAAATGGAAGAGGATCAGGATTTACTTGTTTATTATTCATTGATGTGTTTCCGTCATCAATTGATGTTAGATTCATTGGAGCCAGAAGACAGATATCGGGATCGTCCCACAGTTGATGAACTACTTGAAAAAATAGAAAAACCACAAAAAAGACTTACAGGCCTTTTAAAATATTACTCATTATTTTTCCGAGGGATGTATGAATTTGATCATAAAGAATACGTGGAAGCGATAAGTTATTATCGTAAAGCTGAGGAAGAATTGACTGCAGTTTCAGATGAAATGGAACAAGCTGAATTTCATTATAAAATAGCAGATGCCTACTATCAAATTGATCAGCATTTTGTTTCCCTGAATCATTTAAAAAAAGCTAAGCATTTGTTTGAAAAAAATCAATTGTATAAGGTGAAAGTGATCGGATGCAATATGATGTTTGGAGCTAATATGTACGATATGTACCGGCTGACAGAGGCGGAATCATATTACCGAGAAGCTTTAAGTGTCGCTGAGGGAATGAGTGAGAAAAAGGCAAAAAGGATCATTGGGGTGATCTTTCATAATTTAGGCTTGGTTTATTTAAGGACCCAAAACCTAAGTGCAGCTGAAGAGCATTTCAAAAAAGCAATAGACATGAAAGAACATCTTGATACAGTGTATGGAGTAAGATCATTATATATGATGGCAAATGTACTTTACCAAAGCAACAAACCTAAGGAAGCGCGTTTCTTTTATGAAACAGCTTTAAAACGGGCTGAAGATTCTAATGAAGAAGAATACATGGCGAAATTAAAGATCATTAATTCAATATATGAAGAATATAATGAAACAGAAGTAAATCGAAGCTTAGACTATTTGGAAAAGAAACGCCTGTGGTCTGATTTTGCAGAATTAACAGAAAAATTGGGTGACTTTCATTATGAGCAAAGAAACTATGCAGAGGGAAGAAACTTCTTAAAGAGAACTATACATGCACAAACACAAATACTTAAGGTTACGGAGGCTATATAATGAAAAAATTTTTAATCAGCTCCGCTTTAATCGGTATTCTTTTTGCAGGTTTATTAAATGTGGAAAATGTATATGCTGCTATGAATGATTCTGGAACTTTCCATGTAGCCGAAAAAGCTATTAATATCTAAGCGATATTACCCTGTTAAACCCCATCTTTTAAGGTGGGATTTTTAAACAATCCATTTATTCTTTTTCTTATCCCATTTTAACAAACGCTGCCTCATAAGATTCTTGACGGCTTCCCGTATAGCTCGTTCATTCTTCCCGGTTTTTATCTTCAACTGATCCAACGAAGGATTTTTCCTAAATGGGTCACACTTTTTGTTCAAAATCATTCAATTCAGTTGCCTCCTTGAGTAAATAATACCAGAACGAACATTCGTTTTTTTTTGCTTGGAATAGAACTAATGTTCGTATAAAATAATGGTAGAGAAGGAGGAGGAAAGCATGGAATCGATTTTAAAACGTTCATTAATTGAGAAAACAGCATTAGATATGATTTATATGAGAAATGACGGTCTTATCACGAAGAGATCAATTATTGTTCGGCAAATTAATCAGAGCTATATAAGGGCATTTTGTTTTAATAGCCGTCAAACAGCTGTTTCTTCTTTACATATATTTAATATTATACCACTATGGACACCCTCTAATAGAATTATTTTTTGAAAAGTCCATCTATTTAGATTACAAAAAGGTCGGAATAAACATAAATAAGGACCATATCGTCTGATATCGACCCTTTAGCTTGCTTTAGAATTTATAGAAAATTGGTCTAAAAGGCTATCGATGTCGTTTAATGATTTATAAATGACATCTACATTTTTCAAGAAAATGTTATAATGAAAAGTCATAAAATGATGTGAGGAGGAATTTCGGTGCATTACATAACTGCATGCTTAAAAATCATCAGTGATAAAGACCTTAATGAAATAATGAAGGAATTTAAAAAACTTGAGGAAGAAACAAACAAAGAAGAAGGGTGTATTACATTCCATGCATATCCGCTTGAACCATCAGAACGCAAAATAATGCTTTGGGAGATTTGGGAAAACGAAGAAGCTGTTAAAGAACATTTCACGAAAAAACACACAAAAGACGTTCAAAAACAAGAATTAACGGAAGTAGAATGGTTAATGAAAAGCAATGTGAATGAGTAAAAGGTTCCTTAAAAACATTCAATGGTTAAGAATCAACCACCTGTAATTAAGTAGTAAAGTGTTGGCGGATTGTTGTCCAATTCTGCCAACAATCATTATTTTCATTCAGAAGTCATCAGATGTACAATTCAATAGGCTTTGAAATAAAAGGGCAAACTTGATTTTTCGGCTTAGAAATTCATTGATCCTGTCTCTTTTTAGGGTCAAAATCATTGAAAAGTTCAGCGGTGTTTAATTTGAACCTGGATAGGAACATAAAATCTCAATTTTCTAAGAAAAGCTCCCACACAATAGGGAGCTTTTCTATTTTCGCATCACTTGATATAAAGCAGAAACTTTTATAGATGCTTAAGAGATTTAGTGATGTTTTTTATACGATTCGACAAAATCATAATAATGATCATCGTCATCATAATACTTTTTATCGTAATGATAATCGTGATCATCATCATAATACTTCTTGTTATGATCAAAATCATAATACTTATTGTCGCAATCATAATGCTTCTTATCGCAGTCATAATACTTTTTGTCGCAATCATAATGCTTCTTATCGTGGTCATAATACTTTTTGTAATAAGTTTTTTTCCAAGTGTAATACTCTTCTTTATATTTTTTATAATAACCCAATTTAAGCCCTCCTATTATTTTAATCAATATTAATATATGAAGTTTATATGATATGGTATGGCCAAATTCACTAATAATTTATTAATAGGGCTGTTTCTGATAACCAAATATAAGTTAGGTGAAAGGATTCGATCACAGTGAATAGACGAAGTATGTTGTAATGCCATTTGGGAACAGATGGGGACGAATAGGGGACAAACTTTTTAGTCAAAACAAAAGGTTTTTTATCAGAAATTCTTGTTAGAAAACCCTATAAAATATGGTTATTAAAATAATACGTAAGTTCGTATCGGCATATAGTCCCTTCCTCCTTGACAGGGGAGAGGCCACTGGTTCGAACCCAGGCGGAATCATACAGAAAAACGGCAGGAAACGCTGATAAAGGCGTTCCTGCCGTTTTTGTTTTGTGTTATCTTTTCGCAATGAGATAAAGTGATATGGCTCTTTGGGTTTGAAGAGGATTATGAATCGTAATCACCCACTGGTTTCTTCTCCTCGGAAAACTGCCTATTGCATACATTGGAGCATAATCACGTGGAGTAAACCCGCCATTTATTACCTTTATATCTCTTCCTTCAAGATAACAAACAAGGTATTCACCGGGATCTATGACCTGTTGGTTAGTCCATGCGTAAGAATAAAAGCCGTCTCCGAGATCCTCGGTGGAAGATGGCGGTATAAAACCATCTACATTCAATGTGATTTCTCTTCTTCGCTGTCTTTCTGAAAAGTCTTGATTTCTTTGCGTGTGATGAGCAGGTGGTAAGTGAGGAATTAACACAGGAACATAAAAGTAATGATACAAAGTAACCACTCCTTCGTTTACATTCATACAAAGTGTATGTTGGCGTATTTCGTTAATTCCTGTTTTGTTGTCAGTTGACTAAGAATGGAACTAAAGGAGTGAGGACAATCAGCTTGTCCATTTTTGTTTTACGACTGCCTTCATTTTTTGTATAGCAAGTTCTATGAGGTCTTTTTGCCATTGACTAGTTTTATAGCCAAATCATTTTTATGATATAATGGATATGTTTTGCAGTAATCTATAGTGTTGGTAATGGAGGAAACTATATGAAATGGTATTGGAATGGCTTAAAGAACTATGTCAATTTTGAAGGGAGAGCTCGGCGAAAGGAATATTGGATGTTTCATCTCTTTAATGGCATCATTTGTTTTATTTTATTACTGCTATCATTAATACTAGTTGGATTATTAACATCAGGCCCATTGGCGGCAGAAGGATATGCCGGTTCTCAAGTAGGATATGTAATTGGATATGGCGGGGGATTACTGGCATATATTCTGATCTTTCTTTATCAGTTAGCTGTTTTTCTTCCGTCTCTTGCTCTCAGTATCCGCAGATTGCATGATATCGGCAAAAGTGGCTGGTGGATATTTATAGGCTTTATTCCGGTGGTTGGTCCTATTATTATGCTGATCTTTAACTGCCAAGATAGTGAAACAATAGAGAATCAATATGGAGCAAATCCTAAGATTATAAATGAATCGTAAATTGCGCCCCAATTGTTAGACAATGAGTTTAGCGATTGGGGTGTTTTTTATAGCATGAAGAACTCATAAGGAAACTACATATTTAAGATAGAGAACAACTTCACCAAAGAGGGAGGAATAAATCAACCTTAGAGAATTTTGTGCTGCAGGATATCGGCATGAATGGTCTTACATTATTTGGTTTAACATGGTTAACTGCATTTTGAATAGTTATTTATTTTTCTTCTTAACCACTTCCTAAGCACCTTTGTTTATAGTTTTCGCAAAGGATTGAATTAATATGCTGATCAAGAAGACATTTAGAATGAACGAATCAAAGTGAACTTAATGGACAAACTTATATGGATTAAAAAGAAGAGAGGAGGGTGGAAATGAGTAAAAAATGGCTGCAAATAATAACTGCGTTATGTCTATCCACTTTTATATTAATGGGCTGTAATAATGATCAAAATAATAATGATCAAGATAACAATACTCCAGATGTTGAGGAGAACGATCAAGATAATAATGGTAACAATGCGCCGGGTGTTGATGAGGACGATACGATCAATAAAGATGATGAAAAAGATAATGAGACTGATCCCGAAGATCCGGTTGAGGATAATGAAGATGCCGATAAAGATAAAAAAGATGAGTAAGGAAACAGCACATCATCATTGTTTGCAGAAGAACCGACACTTCGTGCAGAGAAGTTTTAGTATTCTTTTCTGATGCTTTCTGCTGGCGGTGCTACAGACGAAAACGTGCTTGAAGGCCTCTAAAATGACAAAAAGCTCTGTCCTTAGTGGATGGGGCTTATTGTGTGTTTGTGACACGTTTTTGAAATGAATATGATTTACCGAATTTAAAACATAAGAAAAATTCAAATAATACTTTAGAAACAAAATGTGTGAAGTTTGTAAAAATGACATTGATTTCAACTCGAATTTTTGATAACTAATAATTGTCTATATTGTCAAAAGGAGTTGGAATCATGAACAAATTTTTCTTGGCTCTCTTTTTATCCGTTTTCACTTCTGTCAGCATTGTTTCAACAGCAAATGCAGCAGTAATCGATCATGACAAGGTTGTCGGTTTTAAAGAGGCAGCGCCTGCCACTGTTACTCAAAAAGCGGCGAAACGTTTTCAGCCATATTTGAAGGTTTATAGCGGGTGCGTGCCTTTTCCTGCAGTCGATGCACAAGGCAATACAAGTGGAGGTTTAGAGCCTACTGGAGCGCCTGAAGGACATTGCAGCAAAAATACTGGACAAGTATATTCGCGTTCTGCTTGGTACAATGGTGTTTGGGCAATTATGTATTCCTGGTATTTTCCAAAAGATGAAGCCTCTCCAAAATTAGGTCACAGACATGACTGGGAAGGAATCGTTGTATGGATTGATAATCCAGCAAATCAACATCCAAAAGTTTTATCCATTGCATATTCCGGACACGGAAAATTCACAAATGCAGCACCAAGTGGAAGCAACATGAGAGATAATCATCCTTTGATTGCATATGACAGCACTTGGCCGCTGAACCATGAATTACTTATGAGCGATGATGTAGTAGGCGGAACTCAACCGTTAATCGGATGGGATGATTTAACTCCTGCCGCAAGGAATGCATTACATACAACAGATTTCGGTAAAGCAAATGTTCCTTTTAATGATAATAACTTTACCAGCAATTTAAAGAAAGCATGGTTTAAATAAAAACATCTTGGTATTGGGAAGAGTCCTTACAAAGAAGGATTCTTTTTTTGACTTACATGAATTCCTATTAGTTACAGTTTCTACGATAGCTGATTGGCAATGATTACTTTTAAAAATGGAACGAATGATAATAAGAGAAGTCCTTGTCGGAAAGCCTTTTCTCTCAAGAATCTCTCTGTGGTGTAAATGATGTCTGTCTTTTAAATGAGACCCGCAATCTATTTACCATTAAGAGTAGTAATTAAGATTCAAAAAATTGACAAATCGATGTATTTTCAACAAAAGGGCAACCCCTTCATGTATACTGAGTCCGTAATTACAATATGTAGAAAGGGGTAATAGAATGAAAATCAGTTTGGAGAAAAAAGCAGGTTTCTGGAAGAAGGCAGCGATTTCATCATTTATTTTTACCATGTTTTTTACCCTGATGATGAGTGATACGGTTTTTGCGGCCGGACTGAACAAGGATCAAAAGCGCCGGGCGGAACAGCTGACCAGTATCTTTGAAAACGGCACGACGGAAATCCAATACGGATATGTGGAACCCTTGGGGGATGGAAGAGGCTATACATGCGGCCGGGCAGGCTTTACAACGGCTACCGGGGATGCATTGGAAGTAGTTGAAGTATACACAAAGGCAGTACCGAATAACAAACTGAAAAAGTACCTGCCTGAATTGCGCCGTCTGGCCGAAGAAGAAAGCGATGACATAAGCAACCTCAAGGGATTTGCTTCTGCCTGGCGTTCGCTTGGAAATGATAAAGATTTCCGTGCTGCCCAAGACAAGGTAAATGATCGCTTGTATTATCAGCCTGCCATGAAACGATCAGAGAATGCCGGATTGAAAACGGCACTGGCAAAAGCTGTGATGTACGATACAGTTATTCAGCATGGCGATGGTGATGACCCTGACTCTTTTTATGCCTTGATCAAACGCACGAACAAAAAGGCGGGCGGCTCACCTAAAGACGGAATAGATGAGAAGAAATGGTTAAATAAATTTCTGGACGTGCGCTATGACGATCTGATGAATCCAGCAGATCCGGACACCCGTGATGAGTGGAGAGAATCGGTTGCCCGTGTGGATGTGCTTCGCTCTATCGCCAAGTCGAACAACTACAATCTGAACGGACCGATCAATATCCATTCAGCAGAATACGGTGATTTCGTAATCAAATAAGCAGCGAGTGTAAAGAAACCGGCTGCACCCTTTGCGAATACACCCGCCGCCCTCATTATATGGCGGTGGTTAACGTATGAACCGATTGTGTAAATGTCATTACCATTACTTAGCCCTTCTCAGAGAGAAGGGCTTATTTCAATCTAATCTGCTTTTCCGATTCAATGAAAAAACACCAGATTGGACTAGGCAAGAATGTATCTGATCCAACGGCAGTCACATCAGCAATTAGTCTTAATACATAATTCTAGACTTGTTTTCATGCTGGCTGATCCTCTAACAAAGAGTGTTTTTCTTACAGTAAACGGAACAGTTTCTGTCATATTACATTCTTTAAACTTATTGTGTTGACTGAAAGATAAATTATGGTTTGGCAGATACAGAACTAATGACGAATGATTTTTTTGTTATTGGTCAAAAGGGGTGAATGAATGCCTGCTCAAAAGACAGAATAAGGGTGAAGCTGATATTCCAATGTTTTCAGAAAAGAGGTGAAAGCATGACTAAAAAAGGGATTCAAAATTCAAGTATTGAACAAATAAGAAATGATCATGAGACTGAAACAGCATTCAAGGCAGATGACCCTAAAAAACATGGCACAGGTTCAAAGAGGACCAAATAAGTTTTGTTTCAATGGAAAGCCTAATATCAAGATAGGGCCAATTGTTTTTGGCCTGTCATATTGATTGATAAGGAATGGGAGTGGATGATGTGACTCAAAAAAATGGAGCAGACAGACCTGATGATTATAAAAGATTTTCGGAAATTGACAAGGACTTTGATTTTAATCAAAATGGCGATCCTAAGTCAGAGACATTAGGTAAGAACGAACAAACCAATAACAAAGAAGAAGCAAACGAAAATATGGATGTCGCAGGAAGATATTTTGAACCGTCAGATTACAAAGGAACCACACAATTGGAACAGGGTTTGGCTGAAACGCATGAACAAGTCAGTGATGACTATTTTGAGGGAACCATCGACCAAAACTTGGACTAATAATCAAGCGGAGCTGACTCGAATGAACTTGAGTTAGTTCCGTTTTCAGTACAAAGATGAAACTGGTTCGGCAGAAGCTGCTTTCATAAAGGGGCATGCAAATAATGGGATCCTCGCTTTTGCGAAACAAAAGGAAACCGTAGCTTGATATTCTATTGAAAGAAGAGAATGCAATTCTATTTAATTTTTTTCAGTCTTCTTTGGATTCCTTGATTTTGAAAAGAGAAAAAAGGTTCAAGCTGATGCATGACTTATTCTTTAATATCTTTTCTCTAAAGGGAAAAATTGATAAAATTTAAGCGGAAGAATGAAAAAACACGATTCGGTTGGTAGTCCGAATGCATTTTTATCATGTCAGTAACCTTCCCCTCCTCGGGATGTCCGTCATTCTTTCATCATTTTAAAGAGGGGGGAATCGTTATGAAATTAACGATTTACTACAATGGTCAGTTTTGGGTAGGAGTTATTGAGGTTGTGAAAAACGGAAAACTAAAGGCCTCTCAGCATTTGTTTGGAAAAGAGCCGAAGGATTCTGAAGTATTCGATTTTGTTAATAGACAACTCTTAAAGACTCTGTCCCAGTCTGAGCAGGAAGGAGTTAGTGTAAAGGCCCAAGATCAGAAAAAGATAAATCCGAAAAGATTGCAACGTCAGGTTTCGAAGGAATTGAAACGTGCCGGAGCATCCTTAAAGGCACAGGATGCAATGAAACAAGAGTTGGAAGCGAAGAAGCAAAAGAAAAAACAAATAACGAAAGAACAAAGAGAAAAAATAAAAGAACAAAAGTATCTCATCAGAAAGCAAAAAGCTAAAAAAAAGCATAGAGGAAAATAGCTTGAAAAAGCAGGCATAGAGCCTGCTTTCTTATAAGTGAAGTATATGTTTTTACACTTTAGCGTATCTCCAATGGATAAAGTCTTTATCTTCACGGTCCAGTTTAAACCCTAACTTCTTCAAAATATGTTGTGATCCCATATTGCCATGTTCACATCTTGCCGCAATACAGTTAACATTCTCTTCGCTTAATGCCCAGTTTATTAACTTTTGGGCAGCCTCAAAACAATAACCTTTACGGCGGTGACTTTTATTTGTTGCAAAACCGATTTCAACCATGCCAACCGTGTCAGGGTCGCCTAAAAATCCAGTTCCTCCAACAATTTCATAATCATCCTTCTTTAAAATGATCCATGAATCAAATCCTCTTGTCCCTTTATTTTTCATTAAAATCTCGCGGAAATAAGGAATTGCTTCAAAAAAATCGGAGTTTGGCCATTCTCCATTTGTTTTATAACCCAGGTCTATAATAGCCTGATGATCTCGTTTAGATGCAGCGTCTAGAAGGTTAACATCAATCGTTTTTAATAGTAACCGATCCGTTTCAAGGAGAACCATCTCTTTAGCCTCTCTTCTATTTGATATCTATACATGTGATTCTTTTTATGTTCATTTACCATGAATCGAGAATTAATTGTCCTCTCTATAACAAGTTTGTCACAATGCATATTCATTATTTTCTCTCTCTATAATGTATCCGTAATATGTGCCGCACCAAAAAAATTCATGAACTTGATAACAGAAAAAAACGATAAAGAAATCAGTATGATTTCAAATTTCAAATGGTAAGAATAACCGTCTGGGTCTAAATAAACGGATAATAAGGAGTAAAGGGGGAGCAGAGATGATGCCTGCTCTTTATTATGAAAAGATATGTGCAGCTAACAAGAATATGCATAAGTTTGGCGGTGAGAACAAAGCAGTAGCAGACTCCCTTAAGACATACTCATACTTTGATGCTCACTAATCGTCTTCAGCAGGCTGCGCATCGAATTTGTCATGTAAGCGTCTTTGTGCCGAATAAAGATGGTTGAGATCATGCTATATTTCTCAGGCAGCGGGTGACAATAAACCTTACCTGCGGCTGAAAGATGTGTTATGGCAGATTCGGGTACGACTGTGATTCCAAGACCAAGTGCAACACTATTTAAAATGGTCTCTAGAATGTTAAATTCCAAAATTCTTTTTGGCAGTAAACCTTCATCTTTGAGCCAATGTTCCAGCCTGGAACGATATCCGCATCCTTGATTAGACACAAGGATCGGCGTCGTCATAAAATCCTCTATTCGAAACGTTTTATTTGCCGTTACTAGAGTAAGTTTTTCAGTATAGACATCATATTGTTCGAGAATGGAATGCTTAATTGGCCCTGATATAAAAGCCCCGTCTAATTCGTGGTTGGTTACCTTCTCAATAAGTTCCTCCGTTAAACCAGCCTGCAATGATAAATCCACGTTTGGATACTTTTTATAATAGGAGGCTAAGATGGTCGGCAGTATCCTCACTGTTTCCACTGTACCGATTTTTAATATTCCAGAGGGGATATCACTATCAAGAAAGACTTGTTTTAGCTCTTCAACATCTTTCAAGATTTTGTTAACGTATTCAAGCATTTTTCGGCCCTCAGGATTTAATGTTACCCCTTTTTTATGCCGATTGAAAAGAGGTGTTTTGAGTTCGTTTTCTAATTGCTTAATACGTGCTGTTACATTGGATTGTACATAGCTTAATTCCTTTGCAGCGCCGGTAATACTTTTGTGATGGGCAACGCTTTGGAAAATTTGTAAGTCTCGCAGTTCCATTTAGTATCCCTCCTTCATTTAAAATATCATTATAAATGATGTTTTTCATCATTTTTATTCATTTTACATGATGTCATCCTTCTTTTTATAATTCTCATTGTCAATACAAGAAAAGGAGGGGAATGACAATGAAAAACGGTCAATTATTCATTGGTGTCCTCACATGTTTAGTAGCAAGTATGTCGTGGGGCGCAATGTTTCCAGTTGCAGATCATGCATTAGCATTTGTTGATCCATTTTATTTTTCATCTATTCGATATGGCGTGGTAGCAGTTATCTTAGTGATTTTATTATTGGTAAGGGAGGGGAAGAGATCATTTCGTTTAGAGGGTAAAGCAAAATTGCTCATTTTTTTTGGTGTAATGGCGTTTACTGTATACAACGTTTTTATTTTTTTGGGCCAAAGGTTGATGGGGAAGTCTGGAATCATGACTGCGTCTATTGCAGAGGCACTTATGCCAATCATTTCTATTTTTATCCTGTGGGGATATAAACATGTGAAACCGAAAAAATATAAGATTATATCTATTATGATTGCTTTTTTTGGAGCCGCATTCGTTATTACCAAAGGCGATATGAGTTTCTTTTATACATTGAAAGATAATCTGTTTTCGTTAACCTTTATTTTAATGGGTGTTGTGGGATGGGTAATCTATACAATGGGGGGACAGCTATTTCAAGAATGGTCTACGCTGCGTTATTCAACATTGACGTGTTTATTCGGTACAGCTGTAACAGGTATTCTAACAGCTGCGCTCACCGCTCAAGGATACGTGTCCATACCTAGTATAAATGTGATTGCTGAAATTAAGTATGACTTAATATTTATGATTACTTTACCAGGTATCGTAGCTCTCCTTAGCTGGAACTATGGTGTTAAAATTTTATCACCCATTAACGGGATTTTATTTATTAACTTTGTTCCCATTACTACATTGTTAATCATGATGATACAAGGATCTAAAATCACCACTTTTGATGTAGCAGGAACACTGCTTGTCATGACAGCGCTTATTCTAAATAACATTTTTCAGCGTAAGGAAGATAAAAATGATAAGCGGTCTTTAGAAAATGAACAAACACAGTTGACTATCTCTTAAACGTTGGAGGATGCTATATGTTTGAAGGTTTATTGTTTTTTATTTCGGCTGGAATCGTCTGCGAACTAGCAGCCATTAATCGAAATGGCCGCAAAAATATAAAACAACAGGAGGAGTTCAATCAACTTTTAAAAGAACTTCTTAATAAAGACACCAGATAATCCGGGTATGACAAGTTGTAGATACATCATCTCCTTGAAACATTCAAGGAGATCTTTTTTTAAAAAAAGCTTTGACATTCACGTTACGTTAAAGTGTACGGTTACTGTATAAGGAGGGAGAAGAAATGGAATATACCGTTCAGAAGTTAGCCAAATTAGCGGGAGTCAGCACAAGAACGCTTAGGTATTATGATGAGATCAACCTTTTACAGCCAGCACGGATTAATTCATCTGGATACCGAATTTATGGGGAAAAAGAAGTCAACCAATTACAGCACATTTTATTTTATCGAGAGTTAGGCTTCCAATTAGAGGAGATAAAAAAATTAATCTTTTCCCCATCTTTTAATCGTCAGAAAGCATTAAAGGATCATCATGCAGAGCTTTTAGAAGAAAGAGCCCGGATTGATAGCCTTATCCAAAATGTAGAGAAAACAATTCATGCAGAGGAGAGAAATGAAAAGATGAGAGATGAAGAGAAATTTAAAGGATTTAAAAAAGAGCTTGTGGAAGAAAACGAGAGGAAATACGGAGCGGAAATACGCCAAAAGTACGGCAAAGAAGTGGTAGAAGAAGCTAACCAAAAAGTGTTGAATATGACAAAGGAGCAATATGAAGAGCTGACCGCTACAGAGAAAGAAATGTTTGAAAAACTTCAAAAAGCATTTAAAGAAGGAGATCCAAAAAGTGAAGATGCATTGAAAGCGGCGGAATTGCACAAAAAATGGCTTCTTTATCATTGGAGCGACTACAGCAAAGAAGCACATGCAGGTCTAGGGGAGATGTATGTATCAGATGAGCGCTTTAAACGATATTACGATCAACATGGTGAGGGATTAGCTGAATTTCTAAGACAGGTGATCTATGTATATACGGGGAAAGTAAATGATTAAGCGTGCAACTGATGCATGGACGTTATTAGGCGAAAACGATAGCGAAGTTTGAAGCACGATTGAAATAAACAAGAGTATTCCTTGGTAATGATGGGGAATCCTCTTGTTTACTTTCTTCAAAAAGTTTTAAATGTAAGGTAGCGTAGGACCTGAAAAATGTAAAAAGCTTACTAATTGTAAGCTTTTTTGAATGTGTCTTTATAAATGTATGTAAGAATACTTAGCCATAAAGACTAAGCATCCTCGACATCTCTTTCAAATATCATTTCAAAATAAGCAGCTGCTCCATACCCGTCTATACTAGGGGCGAAAATCTGAATAAACTTCCATCCTCTTTGAGCATAATCACGGATGATTTGTTGGTAGTCTTCTTTGGGCCTTCTTCTCATGGTACTAAGTTCGACTCTAACGAATTCATACTCTTTCATCATGTGATACCTCCTCTAAGGTTATACGAAAGAGCGAGAGAAAAGTTTCCGAAAGATGGGAAAACAAAAGATGAACATACCGAAAATAACTAACGGTTCAAGAACATTCGAGTTCTGATCATATTCACACAGTTCTGATTGACCAGTACCTAATCGTGAGATGCTGATTTTCAAAAAAAGCCAATGGTCGGAAGCAAGAACGCAGAGCGAGGTACGCCTTGTCCTATCATCTAGATGAACCGGCGATTTAGAAAAAGGGGAGAGGATCATAACGGTGCTCCTTTTATGATATTTCAATGGGGCATGTGGAAATGACATATTCTTTACCGAGCCGTGTGGCAATCGCGGATCAGCAAAACAAGTGATAATAACACATATAAAAACGAACAGATCATCAGTATACTCATGAGTGGATAGTGTTTCGCAGAGTATATGAAAAAGTCCAGCTGTGAAATTTGTTTGGGGCTTGTGATGGTGTCAATGCCGTTAAGGAGCTTTGAAAATTTGGCTGTGTAATTCCAATCGAATTGATCTGAAACAAGCTCGCTTCCTTGATACCAATTGACAGCGGCTAAAAACAGAAAAGCCATAAATGAAAATCCAAGCTGAACAACTAAAACAATCCCTTTCATCGTATGCCTCCAAATCAATGAACATGAGAAAAGCAAATCATATATTACCATAATGTAGGCAGTTCGACAATTTTTTCTTTATTTCCGGATTGGGGCTATTAATGGAAAAGATCTTAGAATGGATAGACATTATGTATCTCATTGGAATTTTAGTTCTGCCTGGGCGGGTGCTTTTTTACTCTTTCGTCTTTTGTGGCTCTCAGCTATGTGTTATTTTGGATATTGGTGATCATATCCAGAAAGTGATGGTGTCCATGAACAAAGAAATCCTAAAATACATACTCACTATTTTTTCAATATGTGCAGCCCTCCAGAAAACCGATGATATGGGTATTGCCCATAGCTGGATTTTGACTGAAATCGTCCGATTTTTGATTTGCGCGGCTGTGTTTATTATCCTGACATTTCTATTAGAGACTGTTTTCCCAAACAAAAAAGAGTCACATTAATGTGTGGCTCTTTTTGCATAAAATCATCAGATTAATAACATTACAAATGAATCAATCATCATGACAAAAAACAGCAAGCAAAAATAAATGAGCGAGTAGACAAACATATCCTTTGCCCACTCTACGTCATCGTCTGTTTTGAATCCATGGACGCCTTTTTTGATCCATATACCTCCGAGAACCAAGACAGTTAAAAAATAAAATGGGCTTATATGGCCGGTGCCGAGAGAAAAAGGAAATAATAGCGTAATCGGCACCAGGACCGCAATATATTGAATCATTTTTACTTTCGTTACATGATTTCCTTTTACAACAGGCAAGAGCGGGACACCAGCCGCCCGATATTCCTCTTTGCGTCTTATCCCAATCGCCCAAAAATGCGGGGGCTGCCACAGAAACATAATGGCATATAACATGACGGCGGTTACACTGATTTCTCCTGTGACGGCACAATAACCCATCAGCGGCGGAGCAGCTCCCGGAAAGCTTCCGACAAACGTGCTCCATACAGAGGCCCGTTTCACCCATACTGTATAGATGATGGCATAAAAAATAAAGGCGGCCAGTCCGAGAATTGCAGTTAAAGGGTTGAGGGAATACAGCATGGCAAGACCTGCTATTCCTAAAACAGAGCCATACGTTAAGATCAAAGCCGGCGGCATTTTTCCTGTGACTGAGGCCCTGCTGCGGGTGCGCTCCATTTTTGCATCCATATGCCGATCAAAATAGTTGTTGTAGACAGTGCCGGAGGCCATGACGAACGCGGTTCCCAGCATTGCCGTTATCATTGTCATGAAAAAAGCGAGTCCTGTTAATGGTATTTCTGAGCTAACAAATGCGATCCAAAATCCGCCGAAGGCTGCTATCGAGTTTGATATGATAATGCCGGGTTTTGCAAGCTTTATAAAATCGTAAACGGATACCCGGTTCGAGGCTTTTATGTATTTTGTTTCAGAAATCGGAGCAGAAACTCTTGAATTCTCCAAAAATAGACGCCTCCCCAAAACTGCATGCTTTAGTTATCGTACCAAGAGGCCAGCCAGATCACAATTATTTCCTGTATTTGTCATTATATTGTCAATTTTTATACAAAAAAAGGGGAGCTGGACTGCCCCCATTCTCGGTAAACACCGCCTGCTATCTGTTGTATCCTCCATATCCGCCGCCATATCCGCCGCCGTACCCGTACCAAGGGTAGTAAGGTGGGCGCGGGTAGTAGTAAGGCGGACGCGGATAAAACGGATAAAACGGTCTTGGGTAATAATAAGGCGGATAAAATGGCGGTCTAGGGCGCGGACGCGGGTAGTAATATGGCTGTCTTTCATCAAAAGGTGAAACTTGCTCAAACTGATCGTAATTAACAGGAAATTCCAATAGGGTTACCTCCCTAGCATTTTTTATTCTGTTTACCTTATTCCTGATATGAGAAATGGGTGTATGTCCATCGACCAAATTGTTTTTTTTAATTGAGTAAATCCTCAGAAAGGGATTGACAAGAACTTCTAAATCTCCTATTATTACAAAAGTGAAATAAATGTTACTTTAATGTTACAAAAATATTTCTAATTGAGTACGAATGAGCATAAAAAACATCATCTGAATCTTTTGATGGGATATAAATCGAAGTGATTACGAAAGAAGGAGTTTGTGTTGTTGGCGAGAAGAATCAAATGGTTTCAAGTATTATTAGCAGTTGTTTGTGCGGCAGGGCTTATAGGCTTTTGCCATAATACATCAAAAAAAGAAACGGTCATGAATCAGGTAAAAACCGATTCTCAGTATGGAGATGTAGAGATCGCAACACTTGTGAATGACGGGAAAACCTTCAATTACGCGGTCAACTACCCTGTTTTTAAAAATAAAAAAATGGATGCGGCATTAAAGAGTTTCGCAGAGAAAGAGGTTCGCCAATTTCAGAAGGAAACGAAAGATGCTGACCAGGAGCATACAAAAAAGCGCAATGAACTCAACATCGATTATGAAATTGTTCATTATGCCAAGCAGACAGCGGCAGTGGTCTTTAATGAATATAAATACATAGGCGGCGCGCATGGACAAAACGTAAAAAAAACATTTAACTTTGATTTTAGCAAGGAAGCCTTTCTTTCTATTGATGATATTTTCAAAAAGGACTCTGATTATTTACAAAAGCTTTCGCTGATCGCTTATCATGAGCTTAAAAAGAATAAGGACATTGCAGCGGACGACGAATTGTTAAAAGAAGGAACTGCACCGGCAAAAGAAAATTTCAGCCGTTTTGCCGTCAAGGAAGATTATATCGAGTTTTATTTTGATACATATCAAGTCGCTGCGGGCTATCTTGGAGAGCAGTCGATTGCGATTAAGAAACATCTTTTAAAAGATATATTGAAAGAACAATATATTGATAAAGCGAAAAACAAAAATAAAATCAAAGAACAAAAACCGAAGCACGAAGTCATTTCATTACCCAAAGAAGAAACAGTTGATCCGAATAAAAAAGTCATTGCGCTTACTTTCGACGACGGTCCGAATCCTGCGACAACAAATCAGATTCTGGACTCCTTGAAGAAATATGAAGGGCATGCAACGTTTTTTGTGCTGGGCAGCAGGGTTCAATATTATCCGGAAACGTTAAAAAGAATGCTGAAAGAAGGAAATGAAGTGGGGAACCACTCATGGAGCCATCCGCTTCTCACAAGGCTTTCAGTGAAAGAGGCTGTAAAGCAGATCAATGACACGCAGGACATGATTGAAAAAATAAGCGGGTATCGTCCGACGCTTGTGCGTCCTCCATATGGCGGCATTAATGATGAACTGCGCAGCAAGCTGAAAATGGATGTCGCGTTATGGGACATTGATCCGGAAGATTGGAAAGACCGAAATAAAAATACAATTGTCAACCGAGTCATGAGCCACGCGGCTGACGGAAAGACGATTTTAATTCATGATATTTACGGCACTTCTGCTGATGCGGCCGATGAGATTATCAAAAGACTGACCGATCAAGGCTATCAATTGGTGACGGTCACTCAGCTTGAAGAGGTAAAAAAACAAAGGGAAGCTAAATAAATGTGGAAAGGCTGTCGCGGGAAATGCCCGTTGGACAGCTTTTTTTCTGTTTAATAAGAGCCTGTGGTTGCCCATACATTCAGGTTGGGTCCTGAATATTTACCGAAAGCGTAGGAGGTTCTCGGGTCTAAGTCATAGACCATAGGCGTATAACAAGATTTTTGGCCTGCCACCGCTTTGCCATTGCCGCCTGCAGAGTCACAGTTATATCTCTTTTTGTCTGTGTTCCGGGTTATTTCCGCATTTGCTTCATAGCCTGTTGTCAAGGTGTTGTTCATCGTTATTTTTGCCCATGCCGTTTTGCATGTACTGCTGAACTTGAGCTCGACGACTCCGATGACTTGATTGTTAGCGTTCACTAAGTTAGAAGATTTTTTTGTGGCGGCGCTGGACGCACAATCATTGTAATAAGGGCTTTTTCCATCGTAGGCATGTGTTTCCGCATGAGCGGGTGCTCCCTTGATGGCAAAAATAAATACGAATGCGAACAACACCAAAGACACCTTTTTAACCATTCTTTTCATCTCTTCCTGACCTCCTTAAAATGACAAACAATAAATCATACGGAGGAAAGGCCAAAACATGCATGCTTTTTTGTGAAAAATAAAGGCGGCCGGGAGGATGGAGTTCTTGGCCGCCTGGGGTGTGAAGCTAAGCTTTCAGGTCAATTTTTTGTCCGAGCGTCGGATGCTGAATCAGCTTAAGGGTTTGATCAGCATTTTGCTGGGCAGTGTCCAGCATCTTTTTCGTTAAAGCGATATCAACATTTTGGGCCAGGTTTGCTTGATGCATGGCAACTGATAATGCAGGAATATCCATTGCTACACCTCCTATGCCTTACCTATCGGCGGCCGGCTTTGATTTTATAGGGCAGAAAGGCTTAATTTTTTCTGTTGACCTTTACGCTGCGGCATACCGTATATTTTTCGTGAGGAGGGATTAGGATGAATATCGTAATAGAACAGACCTTTCAGCAATATGAAAAGCTGTTTTCGATGGAAGAACACGAAAGAGAGGACGAGTTTCGGTATACGATGATGGGACCGTTTGAAAAAATGTGGAGCGCCATACAGGTTCCCCTAAAAGCAAAGACACCAAATGGATATGATGTGATCATGGCTGTAAAGATGCTTGGTTATTTGGATGTGTGTAATGCTGAAACCGGACAGAAAGCATTAAGAAAACTGCAGCAATTGCATATTGCCGAGACTGCTGAATCTGCGCTGCAGCAGTGTATACATTTTGCCGAGCGTGAAAAGCTGCGAGTAAATGCGGAAGAAATGAGGTTCGGGCTTTACATTGCTGATCCAAGCAAGCTGAAGCTGCAAAAAGGGTATTGCGGGTTTGGGGGAATTCCAGGCTTTATTCACGTTTGGATGTATCCGAACAGCTATAACCTTCTTAGGATTTCATCGATGATTGCCCATGAATTTCACCATAATCTGCGGTTTTCGTATTTTGATTTTCACCGAGGTTCTGTGTCAGTCGGGGATTATCTTGTCATTGAAGGGCTGGCTGAGTCATTTGCGCGGGAGCTCTTTGGCGAAGAACAATTAGGCCCTTGGGTTACTCGCTTTGATCGGGACGATTTGCAATATTCCATTGAAGTCATAAAAGAGGTGATTGATGTAAAAGGCTTTTCGGAGGTGAGCCGTTACATGTTTGGAGATCAAATAGCGAAAGCGCAAGGCTTTGAGCCGGCGGGATTATCTGCTTTTGCCGGATATGCGGTTGGATATCACGCTGTTCAGTCTTTTATGAATAAACACCGGGTCGATATAAAGGAGGCCACACTCTTGGATACAGAGACGATTCTGTCTCAGTGCGGGCTGTTCTCGACATAAGAAAAAGCGTCACGTCAGCGGCGCTTTTTGATGTTTTGATGGATCAGCTCTATGAGTGTGCAGGTGACAATTCCCATAGTATAAGCTATGATATCGCTCCACAAAAATCCGTACCCCAGCACGAGGCCGCCGAGCGAATTGTCCCTGATCCGGTCGATCCACTCAGCATGGTACAGCTGGCTGCATTCGATAATAACGCAAAATGAAAGGCTGATAATGCCTGTCATGATGGTTTTCATCGTCTGAAACAGAAAGCCGCAGCCCGTAAAAATCATTGCGGCCCACAGCGCATCTCCGAGATAGGCATTGACGCTAGCCGGAAGAAAACTGGAGAATGCTCTTGACCCCAGTCCCAACCCAATGATGAGGATTGTAAAGGCCGCATATATGAACCGTTTCCTTCTCATTAATGATTGATACCTCTTCCCGCATTTTCCCTCCCATGTATTGTAAAGAATCCATCCTCACTTTGTCCATAAAAAAAAGCGGCTGGAGCTGCAGGTACTTTTATCTTGCTCTTAGATTGACATGGTCGGCTGTCTGGTCTTTTCCAATGACGAAATGGAGCTCATAACGGCCTGTATCATAGATATAGTCGATTTCATCCGTGAATGGGACGGTTAAAATTCGGTCGGCGGGGCCAATTTGATCGCTCAGCACATCCGGTGTAACCCCTCCAAGATTCAGACGGCGTTCTACTCCGGTTCCAAAGTAACGGATTTCTGAAATGGTCATGTCTTTGTTATAGGAAAAGCCGTAGCCGGGATTTCCCATATTCCAGCTGTATAGATCAAACATATTGTTTCCTCCAGCCGGTCTTTCCGGTTCTCCCATCTTGGCATGGACATCCCCTTTTGTGCTTTTGTTAATCGTAAGACCTTGTACCTGCTGCGGCATTTCACCTGTAAAAGCGGTGTTATAAAGATTTTTTACAAGCTCAGCGGATGATGAGGTTGTTTCTTCAGCAGGCGGATTTGCCTGAGCGGAAGCTTTTGCCGGAATTGCCGTCCCGAAGCCAAAAACAGTGCCTGACAGTGCTGCCGCCGCTGTTAATGCGGAAATGGTTTTCTTCATGGTTATCCCTCCCTTTTTGTCTATCATGACGTTTCCCGATGTTCGTGCATTAAAACCTTTGTATGCGCTCTGTATGTTTTAATCAGCACATGTAAGGGAACTGAAATGGGTAATTCGGTATATAAACGCAAGAAAGGGGAATGGAGATGGCGGACACAAAAAAAGTAACAATCAACGGCGTTGAGATGGAGACAGCCGGAGACCAGACGGTGCTGCAGCTTTTGAATAACAGTTCAATCGAAGTGCCGCAAGTATGCTATCATCCGAGCCTTGGGCCGATAGAAACATGTGATACGTGTATTGTCAGCATCAATGGTGAGCTGAAGAGATCGTGCTCTGCTGAAATAAAGGATGGCGATGTCATTGATACGCTTGCGTCTGACGTGAAAAAGGCACAGGTCATCGGGATGGATAAAATCTTATATAATCATGAGCTTTACTGTACAGTTTGCGATTACAACAATGGAGGATGCGAAATACATAATACGGTGAAAGAAATGAAAATCAATCACCAAAGCATCCCGTTTGATCAAAAGCCTTATCATAAGGATGAATCCCATCCGTTTTACCGGTATGATCCTGATCAATGTATTTTGTGCGGCCGCTGTGTCGAAGCATGCCAAGACGTACAGGTGACAGAAACACTGACGATTGACTGGGAGCGGGAACGCCCGCGCGTCATTTGGGATCATGACGTGCCGATTAACGAGTCGTCATGTGTGTCGTGCGGCCATTGCTCAACCGTATGTCCGTGCAACGCGATGATGGAAAAAGGAATGGAAGGGGAAGCCGGATATTTAACAGGCATCAATAACGAATCACTGCGTCCGATGATCGAGATTACGAAAGGCGTAGAGACAGGATACGGCTCGATTCTCGCCATTTCTGACATGGAATCTGCCATGCGTGATGAACGAATCAAAAAAACCAAAACCGTCTGCACCTATTGCGGTGTCGGCTGCAGTTTTGATGTTTGGACTAAGGGCAGAGATATTCTGAAAGTGGAGCCTCAGGAGGAGGCGCCTGCCAATGGCATTTCCACTTGTGTAAAAGGCAAGTTCGGCTGGGATTTTGTAAACAGTGAGGAGCGTCTGACAAAACCGCTCATCCGCGAAGGCGACCATTTCCGGGAAGCAGAGTGGGAGGAAGCCTTAACACTGATCGCAAGCAAGTTCACTGAATTAAAAGAAGAATGTGGCCCTGACTCACTTGCTTTTATCACGTCGTCTAAATGTACGAATGAAGAATCCTACCTGATGCAAAAGCTGGCCAGAGGGGTTATCGGCACAAATAATGTGGATAACTGCTCGCGCTATTGCCAGTCTCCGGCTACTGCCGGCCTGTTCCGGACAGTCGGATACGGCGGTGACTCAGGATCGATTACAGATATCGCCCAGGCAGATCTTGTTTTAATTATCGGTTCGAACACATCAGAGTCGCATCCGGTATTGTCTACCCGCATTAAACGGGCTCACAAGCTGAGAGGGCAGAAGGTTATCGTGGCTGATATCAGAAAACACGAAATGGCTGAGCGTTCTGATCTATTTGTTCAGCCGCGTGCCGGATCAGATATCGTCTGGCTGAATGCCATCTCCAAATATCTGATTGAAAACGGCAAGGCCGATGAACGCTTTTTGCAGGAAAGGGTCAACGGCCGGGATAAATACGTGAAAAGCCTTGCGCCGTACACACTTGAATATGCAGAGGAGAAAACCGGAATTGATAAACAAACCCTGATTCAAATGGCTGAAATGATTCATGAGGCTGACAGTGTGTGCGCGTTGTGGGCCATGGGCGTTACACAGCACATTGGAGGCAGCGATACAAGCACTGCGATTTCAAATTTGCTGCTTGTCACAGGAAACTACGGAAAACCGGGTGCGGGTTCTTATCCATTACGCGGCCATAACAACGTGCAGGGAGCAAGTGACTTCGGAAGCATGCCAGACAGCCTGCCGGGCTATGAAAAAGTGAAGGATGAACAAGTCCGCAAGAAATACGAACAAGCCTGGGGTGTGCAGCTGCCGAAGGAGCCGGGCATGACCAACCATGAAATGATTGAAAAAATCCATTCCGGCCAGCTGAAAGCGATGTATGTAAAAGGGGAAGAAATGGGCCTTGTCGATTCTAATATCAATCATGTACACGCCGCATATGAAAAACTTGATTTCTTTGTTGTGCAGGACATTTTCTTATCTCGGACGGCAGAATTTGCAGATGTTGTTCTTCCTGCGAGCCCGAGCCTTGAAAAAGAAGGAACCTTTACAAACACTGAACGCCGTATTCAGCGTTTATACCAGGTATTTGAACCTATGGGTGAATCAAAGCCGGACTGGCAGATTATTATGGAGGTAGCGAATAAGCTTGGGGCCAATTGGAATTATGAGCATCCTTCCGATATTATGGAAGAAGCTGCAATGCTGTCACCAATTTATGCAGGAGTAACCTATGAACGTCTTGAGGGCTACAACTCCCTGCAATGGCCTGTAAGTGCTGATGGGAAGGATTCACCTTTACTCTTTACAGAACGCTTTCCTTTCCCGGATGGCAAAGCGATTCTTTATCCGGTTCAATGGACAGAGCCTGAGGAGTTCGGTGAGGAATATGATATCCATGTAAATAACGGCAGACTCTTGGAGCATTTCCATGAAGGAAACCTGACGTATAAATCAAAAGGCATTTCTGAAAAAACGCCGCATGTATTTTTAGAAATTTCTCCAGAGCTTGCGGCAGAACGGGGAATCCAGAACGGGACCCTTGTCAGACTCACGTCGCCTTTTGGAAATGTGAAGGTGAAATGCCTGATCACTGATCGTGTCAAAGGGAAGGAAGTGTATCTGCCAATGAACGATTCTGGGGAAGCGGCGATCAACCTGTTAACAGGCAGCCACGCGGACAAGGATACCGACACGCCTGCGTACAAAGAAACATCAGCAAAGATGGAAATATTGAAGCAGGATGGAATCAATCCGCTGCCTAAAATCAATCACCGCAACGGAAATCCGCAGCCGCAAATCGGTGTGCAGGTTCATAAGAAATGGGCGCGGAAGGATTACATCTTCCCTGGCGATGCTGTGAAAAGGGGGATTGGGCACAATGGCTAAAGCGATTAAACGCATTCAGAAAGTACAGGTGACCGAAGAAGATCAGCGCAAACGTGATTTGGAAGAAATCGAAGATGCCTTAGTCGACAACAAAGAAGCCATTCTGGAGACGCTGCAAATGCTTGGGCACATGAACGAACGGGGCGTGCTGCCTTTGCTCCGCGGTCTTTTTGGCCAAGGTGATAAAGTCCTTGACATCCTAGTGAAAAAGGCAGATACAGAGGAAACGGCCAATATGCTTAAAAACCTGCTTCTCCTGTTTGGAACACTCGGCATGCTGGATGTCAAACAGCTGGAGCCGCTCATTTTGAAAGTGAATGCCGGTGTGGCGAACGCGGTAGAACAGAAGAACAGCGAAGAGAAAACAGGTTATTTTGATATCATCCGTTCGCTTAAAGACCCGGAAATCAACAAAGCGGTTACGCTGCTGTTCTCCTTTTTAAAAGGAATGGGACAAGATACAAAGGAGCTGGAACGCACAACTCAGCCTCCGGAACATCAAAAGCATCATCAGGAACCCCGAAAGAAAAGGGGAATGGATAAGCGAGATTGACACCCGCCCGAGCCGGCTAATGCCAGCTCGGGTTTTTGTCGATATGAGTCTTTAGAACTAGGAGGAAATATCCGAATTAGAAACAAGACAAAGAAGCTTTTGTTTTGGAAAATGATATGCCATCACCGGCCTGTCCAGTATTTTTTCCAGTAAAGGATAAATATCTATGTCATTAGCTGACCAATACTATGAATGGATTTGATAGAGTAATTTGTTACTTTATTCCCTGTTAAGAAAAGGAAAAGCGTGATTATAATAGAAAATGATTACTTTAGATGGAGGAACGGCAATGAAAAAAGCATTATTCATTTTGTTTGTGCTAACGATTGGATTTGCGCTTTCTGCGTGCAGCCAGTCCAGTGATGCGTCAGCTGAGCAAAAGACAGAAAAGAAAGAAGCAACAGCAACGGAAAAGAAAACAAAGGAAAAAGAAACCAAAACGGATGAAAAGGTGTATAAAGTAGGCGAAACTTTTAAAGCTTCCAGCACAAATTTCTCGGTCAATAAAGTATATACAACGGCAGAACAAGGCGAGTATAAGACAAAAATTGGCGAGAAAGAAAAAACAATAAATAATAATGAAGAATTTTTAATAGCTGAGGTAACGATCGAAAATACAAGCGACAAGTCTTTCAATTATACGAGTGGCGGTTTTGAATTGAAAGATGGCAAAGATCAATCAATCAGAGCAAACATAGTATCTACTGCTGACCTGAAAACAAGCCTTAAATCAGGAAAGTTAGCCTCGGGTAAAAAGGTAACAGGCACAGTCAGTTTCGTGATTCCAAAAGGAGAAAAAAACCTTAATCTGTCATATAGTCCATCATTTTTAAATTTTGAAACAGAGGATATTACATATTTCGTAAAACTGTATTAAGGTATCTTTTGAGCATGTCACCGGAAAATCGGAGCATGCTTTTTTAATTTAAAAGAGATTGATAGTATAAAATGGTAGTGAGGTGATCAATTATGCAAACCAAATGGCTGGAACGGGCCCAGCGGATTCAGGCGATCGCACAGGCGGGGCTTGCTTTTTCCAAGGATGTGTATGACAGGGAAAGGTACGAAGAGCTGATGAAGCTCAGCGCAGAGATGATGGCGGATTACTCGGAGAAGGACATTGAAGTCATCACTGATTTATGGAAAGGCGAGAAAGGCTATCCGACACCGAAGGCGGATGTTCGCGGCGCGGTATTTCGAGAGAATCGCATATTGCTTGTCCGGGAGAAGCATGACGAGCTGTGGTCACTCCCAGGCGGTTTTTGTGAAATTGGTTTATCACCCGCTGAAAATGTGATCAAGGAAATCAAAGAAGAGTCGGGTTACGATACAGTGCCTTCTCGATTACTGGCCGTGCTGGACAGCCATAAGCATCCTCATCCCCCTCAGCCTTATCATTACTATAAGATCTTCATTGAATGCAGCATAACGGGCGGGCAGCAGAAAACCGGAATTGAGACGAACCATGCCGCTTTTTTTCCGGAAGACAGGCTCCCTCCGCTTTCTCCAAAACGAAACACACAGTCACAGCTCAGTATGCTTTTTGACTTTCAGCGTCATCCGGATAAAAAAACTGTATTGGATTAAACAAAAAAGAGCCGGAGGCTCTTTTTTGTTTTTACAGGGCAATATGTTTTTCGCTGGCTAGCTTCAAAAGGGTTAGTACCGAATCGGCTTGTTTATGGCCGAGCTTTTGTTTTAGTTTGCTTTCTTCCACTAAACGGCTTCCATATATATCGACAGAGGCTTTGTCGACGACAGTATGCCAGTTTTCCTGTTTTTTTCCCTCAACGAGCGGTTTTGAATGTCTCTCAGAAAAAGAGAACACAAACAATACAAATGCAAGTGAAAGTACGATGCCGACAACTAGTTTTTTACGGTTGATCTGTGCTGTCATTTGTTCTCTCCTTCACCATTTTACTTTCTATTTAATCATATCTTCAGCATGCTTTACATAATGGAAAAGTCATCTTTTAGAGTAGTGCTTACGTTGCGGATGAGGGCGACGTGTGAGATTTTCATAAGCTATTGATTGCGTTTCTAAAATCGATGAGCATGCCTAAGGTCACGTTGTGAACCAAATTGGGTGTGCGTAATAGAAAAAAATTGAAAGATTATGGTAAGATGAACAACATTCGAGGGGGATTATATGATGCCTGCACCGGCATCTTGAAGACCTGCCTGCTGTTTCAGACGACAAAATGGATGTCCCTCTCTTTTTCGATAGCAGGAGGTGGTGAAGTTCGTCAATTGCTGAATCTTTTCTTTCATGGGGAGGAGAAACGCATGAATGTGGTAAATCGGCGACAAGCTTTGCAGCGTGCACTGATGAACGGAAAAAATAAACAGGATGCTTATCATCCGTTTCCGTGGTACGAATCGATGAGAAAGGAAGCTCCTGTTACCTATGATGAAGACAATCAAGTATGGAGTGTTTTTCTTTATGATGATGTCAAAAAAGTGATTGGGGATAAAGAGCTTTTCTCCAGTTATATGCCGGAGCAGACAAGTTCTATCGGGAATTCGATCATTAATATGGACCCGCCAAGACACACGCAAATCCGTTCTGTTGTCAATAGAGCGTTTACACCGCGTGTCATGAAGCAGTGGGAACCAAGAATTCAAGACATCGCAGATGATCTGATACATCGTTTTCATGGACGAAGCGAGTTTGATTTGGTTCAGGATTTCTCATATCCGCTTCCTGTCATTGTGATATCTGAGCTTTTAGGCGTTCCTTCAGAGCATATGGATGCGTTTAAGACATGGTCTGATATTTTGGTGAGCACACCAAGAGATGGAAGTGAGGAAGCGGAGAAAGCCTTTCTGAAAGAGCGGAACAAGTGCGAGGAAGAGCTAGCCGCGTTTTTTGCCGGCATCATAGAAGAAAAACGGAAGAAACCGGAACAGGACATCATCTCCATTTTAATTAAAGCGGAAGAAACCGGTGAGAAGCTTTCCGGAGAAGAGCTGATTCCGTTTTGTACATTACTGCTGGTGGCGGGAAATGAAACGACAACGAACTTGATTTCAAACGCGATGTACAGCATTTTAGACACGCCGGGCGTTTATGACGAATTGCGGCGGCATCCAGAGCTGATGCCTCAGGCGGTGGAAGAAGCTCTGCGTTTCAGGGCGCCTGCACCTGTTTTGCGGCGAATTGCCAAGAGGGATACGGAGATTGGTGGCCATCAGATGAAAGAAGGCGACATGGTGTTAGCGTTTGTGGCGTCTGCAAATCGTGATGAAGCGAAGTTTGACAGGGCGCACATGTTTGATATTCACCGCCATCCCAATCCGCATATTGCGTTTGGCCACGGCATTCATTTTTGTCTTGGGGCTCCGCTTGCACGGCTTGAAGCAGCCATCGCGTTAACGGCATTGACTCAAACGTTTTCTCGTATGGAGCCGGTCAGTATCACCCCGATTGAAAATAGCGTGATTTACGGACTAAAGAGTTTTCGCGTCAACATATAATATGAAAATTGGAGGCTGAAATGATGAGACAGCATCATATCTCAATTATTAATATCCCGGCATACGGACATGTGAATCCAACTCTTGCGTTAGTGGAGAAGCTTTGTGAAAAAGGGCACCGTGTTACTTATGCGACGACTGAGGAATTCGCGCCTGCGGTGAAGCAAGCCGGGGCAAGCCCGCTTTTATATCAAACTACGATTAACGTGGAACCGGAACGCATTAAGGAAATGATAGAGAAAAATGAAACACCGATTAGCATTTTAAAAGAATCGCTCGAAATCTTGCCTCAGCTTGAAGAATTATATCAAAATGACCAGCCTGATCTTATCGTTTATGATTTTATCGCATTTGCGGGAAAATTGTTTGCTGATAAGCTGAATGTGCCGGCCATCAGGCTCTGTTCTTCCTATGCGCAAAATGAATCCTTCCAGCTTGGAAGTGAAGAGATGCTCAAGCAACTCAAACAAGCGGAGGCCGATTTCCAGGTTTACCTTGAGAAAGAAAACTTACCGGCTGTCTCATTTGAACACTTGGCTATACCGGAAGCGTTAAATATTGTCTTTATGCCGAAGTCTTTTCAGATTAAAAACGAAACCTTTGATGAGCGATTCTGCTTTGTCGGCCCTTCACTTGGAAAACGAGGTGAACAAGAGAGCCTGCTGCCGGAAACAGGCAATCGTCCGCTCATGCTGATTTCATTGGGAACCGCTTTTAACGCATGGCCGGAATTTTATCGTATGTGTATAGATGCATTTCGGAATTCCGACTGGCATGTTGTGATGTCAACAGGGATATCAATTGAACCTGACAGTCTAGGTGACATTCCTGACAACTTTACAGTACGCCAGCGCGTTCCGCAGTTGGATATCTTAGCGAAAGCCGATCTGTTTGTTTCTCACGGGGGAATGAACAGTACGATGGAGGCAATGAATGCGGGGGTACCGCTTGTTGTGATTCCGCAAATGTATGAGCAGGAGCTCACTGCCCGGCGTGTTGATGAATTAGGCCTCGGCGTCTATTTGCCGAAAGAAGAGGTCAGCGTCTCCCGTTTGCAGAAGGCAGTTCAGGACGTATCCGGAGATAAAGAAATGCTCAACCGCGTAAAAGACATGCAGAAAGACGTAAAAGAAGCAGGCGGAGCGGAGAAGGCAGCCGCGGAAATTGAAGCCTTCATAAAAAAGTCTGTCGTTCCGCAATAACATATTTGCACCCGAAATCTGCTGAGATTTCGGTTTTTCTTCTTTTAAAAAGGATGGGATGCAATGAGTAAAGAAAACGCCGTCTATCTGATTACAGGGGTGATGGCAGCGGGAAAGTCCACAGTTGCCCAGCTTCTTTCTGAGCGTTTAGACAAGAGCGTTCATGTCAGGGGAGATGTATTTAGAAAAATGATTGTAAACGGCGAAATGCAAATGTCAGACACTCCTTCAGCTGAGGCGCTGGAACAGTTGCGTCTTCGCTACCGGCTGGCGGCTAACGTATCAGATATGTATGCTGAAGCGGGGTTTCATACGGTGGTGCAGGATGTGATCATCGGACCTATGTTAGAAGAAATGGTGAAGTTGATCAGTTATCGTCCATTGTATGTGATCGTGTTGGCACCCCGAGCTGACATAATAGCCGCAAGAGAATCAGCACGCAAGAAAAAAGGATATGGAGATATCAGCATTGAATCTCTCGATGCCGTCTTGCAGTCAGAAACACCGCGTCTTGGCCTGTGGCTGGATTCGTCAGAGATGACGCCGGAAGAGACGGTGGGAATGATATACAAAGGGCTGGAGACTGCAGCGAAAATAAAATAATGAATTCCGCTTTCTCCAGCTTGTTCTCGGGTGCAGAGGCTAACCCCTGACCCGCGAACACCATCTATTAAATATTCTTTTTCATCCCGCATCTCCGGCATTCTCTCAAAAACTTTCCGCCTTTTACGGAGCTTTTAAAAAGCGTATAGTCACAATTATCACAGCGTCCGCTATGGACGTCGGGATATTCGTTGAATTCATAAATAACCGATGTGTCGTAGCCTTTTGTTTCGTATTCTTCTTTAGTTTCCATGGTCGATCCTCCGTTAAAGCGTGTCTGTTGTTTATATTACAGCATGCATCCGGTGTATTCAACGGGTAATGAGAGGCATTTGGTTCATCTTGATTTCTCCCTTGGTTTGCGACACAATAGCTTTATTAAAGGTTATATACATATAAAGCCTAAGCTGGCAAAGAGGAGAGGAACGGATATGGGTAAAGGTTTACATGGAAAACGCGTTGCGATCGGCGGTTCTCGGAAAACGGAAGAAATCAGCACAATCATTGAAAAACAGGGCGGAATTCCTGTCGTCCGGCCTCTCCAAGGAACAGTGTACTTGGCAGAGGAGCAGGTGGAGCCGGAGCTGCGCAAATTTGCGGAAGAAAAAGCCGACTGGGTGATCTTTACGACAGGCATCGGTACGGAGACGCTTGTGAAGATGGCAGAGAAAATCGGCGTAAAGGACGAGTTTCTGCTGGCGATTCGCCAGGCTAAAGCGGCGTGCCGAGGGTACAAAACATTGTCTGCGTTAAAAAAGCTTGGAATCACCGCAGAGGCTTCTGATGAAGATGGGACAACCAGCGGATTGATCCGGTCCTTGGAGCCTTACGACTTTTCAGGAAAAAAAGTAATGGTGCAGCTTCACGGAGAAAATGCACCTGCCCTCATAGCATTTTTGGAGGAAAAAGGAGCTTCAGTTTTGCCGATTCTCCCTTATCAGCATATCCCGCCAGAGGAGGAAACGGTAGAACAGTTATGCCGGGAACTGCTGAATGGTGAATTGGATGCTGTTTGTTTTACCACGGCGATTCAGGTTCGTTCTCTGTTTCAATTTGCCAAGGAGCGCGGCTTTATCAATGAAGTGAAGGCTGTATTCGAAGAGCGTGCCATCGCAGCGGCTGTCGGAAAAGTGACTGCTGAAGCGCTGCGGGAAGAAGGCATCACAAGGCTGCTTGCTCCGGAGATTGAGCGGATGGGCGCGATGATTATTGAACTTTCACGGTATTATGAAGAAATGGCTGGGGAATAACCAGCACAAAAGCCGCTTTTCTGTTGAGAAGCGGCTTTTGTGTAATCTGCAAATCCCGAAATCGCTGTCATAATGTTAACCATTTTGCTTCAGCTGCTGATGCGCGGTAAATAATGACGGGTATGTCAGCATGCTGAGTAGGACACAAGTCAGCGCGGCGGACGCCATCGTTGTAAAAACAATCAAAAGCTGAAAGCGTACCGCCTGAATCGGATCGGCGCCCGCTAAGATCTGGCCGGTCATCATGCCGGGAAGCTGGACGAGCCCTAATGTTTTCTGGCTTTCGAGCGTTGGGATCATACTCATTTTCATGGCGGAAGTCAGGATATGCTGTATGGATTGTTTTGGTGTGCCGCCAAGCGACAAAATCAATTGAATTTCTTCCTTGCGCACCCCGACCTCGGAGCTGAGCCGGTTTAAAAACAGGCTCGCGAGCACCATTGAATTTCCGATGACCATTCCGCTGATGGGGATGACATACCGTGCGGTAAGCGGGATGATGTGAAGCGCCAAAAGAATGCCTTGGGTGACGATTTCTACAATCGCTAACGCCACAAACACCCTCCAAAAAGAACCGATTTTCATTTTCTTTCGTTTGACGACGTTTTGCGCCGCCACCGCCAGCATTAACAGCACCATCAGCAGGATAAACACAGGGTGATCTCCATGAAATATCAGCGACAGCACATAACCGATCACAAGCAGCTGTACCGCCGCCCGGATCGTTGCAATCATCATATCTTTTTCAACGCCGGCTTTAAAGGATTTTGATAAAAACAAGGCAATCAGCACAAAGATCATGGTGAATGAGAGAGAAAGGTAATCCATTACCGTGTGCCTCCCTTCAAAAATTCACGGGCTGCTTCATGCTGAGGATGCGAGAAAAATGTGTCTGTCTCCGCGATTTCCAACAGCCGGCCATCAGCCATAAACCAAATGGTATCGGCTACTCGTTTCGCCTGTTCCATGTTATGGGTCACCCACATCACCGTCAGTTTTTTCTCTTGATGCTGCCTTTTGATCAGCTCTTCAATCTCCAGAGCAGAAACAGGGTCCAGGGCAGATGTAATTTCGTCCAATAATAGGATGGAGGAAGGGTTTGCGAGTGTTCTGGCAAGTGAAAGCCTTTGCCGCTGTCCGCCTGATAAATCCTTGGCGCTTCTGTCTAACAGCTCTGGAGACAGGCCTGTCAGTGAAGCGAGCTCTTCAGGAGAGTAAAGCTGGGTTTGGTGGAGCTTTTGTACCAGATTCAGATTGTCACGCACCGTTCCGTCAAGGACGGGGGCGGATTGAAAGGCAAGGGAGGCCGTCCGCCTCAGTTCATTCACATTCCAGTCTCTGACTTCCTTTCCGTAAATCTTCACTTCACCGTGATCCGGTGTTTTCATCAAATTGCATATGGACAGCAGTGTGCTTTTTCCTGAACCGGAAGGGCCCAAAAGTGCCACGATTGCACCCTGTTGAATGTCTCCGGTGACATCCTTTAATACATCATAGGTTTGTCCCTCTTGTTCATAGCTTTTTCGCACAGATGTGAATGAGATTGCTGGTATATCGTCTTTTTGATTGTTTGCTTCCATTAAAATATCACCTTTCAGTTAAGTGGGCTTAGACTATACATAAATATAACGTGAAACAGGTCTCTTTTGGAAGGCGTTAAAAAGAAAGGAGAACGGGCTTTCGCCCATTCTCCAGAAGCCGCTAAGCAGTCAGATTTGACTGAGTTTTCTCTTTGGGTTTTTGTTGGGAAGCGAAGGTATGTAACACCATTCCGGCAATAATGATCATTAAGCCCGCAAACGATAAAATAGAAGGGAAAAGACCTGACAGCAGGATTATTTCACCAAGCAGAGCGAATATCACTTCCCCGGATTGTGTTGCTTCAACAGCAGCAAGCTTTTGCGGATTATCTCTTACCATATCCGTTGCCCAGAAAAATAAAACGGTCGCAATGATGCCTGAGCTGACGGCAACGATAAAGGATTGAACGGTTTGCCCCGCTGTCGGAAGGCCATCTGACCACCAGCCGTAAGCTGCCAATACAAGCCAGAATGGAAGGCTTGCAAGGGTCATTCCCAGCACGCGCTGGAACGTATCAAGCCTGCCTCCGTATTGCTCAAGCATTCTCCGGTTTCCCAGCGGATAGGCGAAAGCAGCAATGACAACGGGCAGCACGCTGAAGAGCAGCATTTTTCCGGAAAGCGATTCTGCATGCTGGAGCTGAATCAGCGCTGCCCCAATCAGAATGACGACGGAAGTGCCCAGCGAAACAAGGGGAATCTTTTGCCGAACGAGCAAAGTGCCTCCAGGCGTGTCTTTTTTCTCATAGAAAAATGGAGACAGCAGCACACCGGCTACAATGGTAATTTGCCATGTTCCGGCTACGAGCCAGCCCGGCCCGAATGCGGCGGCAAACGTGATCGGCGCATAAAAAAGAACAAAGCCGACGAAGCTCCACTTTATCCAAAAAAACGGCTTTTTCCGCATCTCTTGTAAAAGAGGAACGAACTTCCCTTTCATTATGACAATCAGACATAAAAACGGAACCATAAAAATAAAGCGTAACGAGGCGCTCCAAAGCCAGCTGCCTCCGGATAATTCCATCGCCCTGTTTAAAATAAAGGTAACGGCGAAAAAGAGAGAAGCCAATATTCCGATTATGATCGCTTTCATCAAATCCCTCATTCTGGCATTATTTTTTTATACTATACTACCCGGGATGATACAGATCAACGGAATTGTGAGAAAATAATGATGTTTTACGGATCAATATATGTGGAAGACAGAAATAGGGAGGTGAAAATGATGGAAACAGAAACGTACTTTTTTCAGGATGACGGCAGGGTTCCAAATCACCCTGATTTTCCGCTCGTTATCTATAAAAATGTTTTTATGGGACGTGCTGAACAGGCAGAGCGGATCGTCAACCGGCATGGCTGGCTAAACAGCTGGTCGGGCAGTGTTTTTCCGTACCATCATTATCACAGCAACACGCATGAAGTCCTAATCGCAGTCCGAGGGGAGGCTGTTATTCAATTTGGGGGAGAAAAAGGAGCTGCTGTTCCTATCAAAACGGGCGACGCAGCGGTCATTCCAGCCGGTGTCGGCCATAAAAAGCTAAGCGCGAGCCCCGATTTTACCGTGATCGGCGCTTATCCAGATGGTTCTCGGTATGATATGAAGACGGGAAAGCCGGATGAAAGAGCGGCTGTGCTAGAGAATATAGAGCAAGCAGTACTTCCGGCATTGGATCCAGTTACAGGAAAAAGAGAACCTCTATTGGACATATGGGTAACGCGTAGGGGAGAAAATTGATGGATTGTCAATAACTAGTGCTGAAGAAATGTTATGACACGGGCACCATATAAATTAATTTCATAATCGAAGCAATTCACGTTCAAATTTTGTTCAAAAAGTGTTATCATATAGAAGGTAATCAAATTGGAGTTTTTTATGTTTGCTATTTTCAGAGAGAGTAAAGGATTTTGACTTATTCAATGGTTTATTTTTGAGATAAAAATAATACTGAATATGGCAAGATGAAAAACTGGGTAGTAAACATTTATTTTTGCGAATGATTGTGCACGAATTCACAATCCTTCTTCTCATGCTTTCAAACATGAGATCAGGGAGAGGCACTACCCTTTCCAAAAAATCAGCATACTGCTTATAGTAAAGGAGAATTGGATATGCCAGAAACAATCGATCAAACAAATGCGTCTGTCAGCCAAAGCCAGCAAGATCTTATTGATCAGCTGTTAAAGCCAGAAGTTCAAGAATCACTGACTGTTTTAGTTGACCAGCTTCCAAAGCTGACTGAGTTAGTGAATATTTTAACGAAGTCTTATGATTTCGCTCAGTCTGTTGCGACTGACGAAGTATTGAAAAGCGATACAGTCGGTGCAATCACTGAAATTCTTGAGCCTGTAAAAGAAACAGCAAAAGAAGTGGCTGCGACTGCAATCGAAGCGAAAGACCGCGCGGATGCTAGCAACGAAACGATTGGACTTTTCGGCCTGTTGCGCATGCTGAAAGATCCTCAAGCTCAAAAGCTGTTCCGTTTTGCTAACAGCTACCTTGAAATCATGAACGAAAAACAAAAATAATCTCAGATTCAAATTGATATAAAGGACGGAGGATATACGATGTCAAAACATATTGTCATTTTAGGCGCTGGTTATGGCGGTGTTCTTTCTGCTTTAACAGTTCGCAAACATTACACAAAAGAACAAGCACGCGTGACAGTGGTAAACAAATACCCAACTCACCAAATCATTACGGAATTACACCGTCTTGCAGCAGGCAACGTGTCTGAAAAAGCGGTTGCAATGCCGTTAGAAAAACTTTTCAAAGGCAAAGACATTGATCTTAAAATCGCGGAAGTCAGCTCTTTCTCTGTTGATAAAAAAGAGGTTGCGCTTGCTGACGGTTCTGCATTAACTTATGATGCGCTAGTAGTAGGCCTTGGTTCTGTCACTGCTTACTTCGGCATCCCAGGACTTGAAGAAAACAGCATGGTTCTTAAATCTGCTGCTGATGCTAACAAAGTTTTCAACCACGTTGAAGACCGTGTGCGCGAGTACTCTAAAACGAAAAACGAAGCGGATGCAACAATCCTTATCGGCGGAGGCGGCTTAACAGGCGTTGAGCTTGTCGGTGAGCTTGCTGACATCATGCCGAACCTTGCGAAAAAATACGGCGTAGACCACAAAGAAATCAAATTGAAATTGGTTGAAGCAGGTCCGAAAATCCTTCCTGTTCTTCCGGATGATCTTATCGAACGCGCAACTAAAAGCCTTGAAAAACGCGGCGTTGAGTTCTTAACAGGCCTTCCTGTTACAAATGTAGAAGGAAACGTGATTGATCTGAAAGACGGATCAAAAGTTGTTGCCAACACATTTGTTTGGACTGGCGGCGTACAAGGAAATCCTTTAGTCGGCGAATCAGGTCTTGAAGTGAACCGCGGCCGTGCGACAGTTAACGATTTCCTTCAATCTACATCTCATGAAGATGTATTTGTTGCGGGTGACAGCGCAGTTTACTTTGCGGCAGACGGCCGTCCATACCCGCCAACTGCACAAATCGCATGGCAAATGGGTGAGCTGATCGGTTACAATCTATTCGCTTACTTAGAAGGAAAAACACTTGAAACATTCCAGCCAGTAAACTCTGGTACACTTGCAAGTCTTGGACGCAAAGATGCGGTAGCCATCATTGGTGCTAATTCTACACCGCTTAAAGGTCTTCCTGCTTCCTTGATGAAAGAAGCAAGTAATGTACGCTACTTAACACACATTAAAGGACTATTCAGCCTGGCTTACTAATCCTTTCTTGTAAAATCGGACATTGCCAAAAAGAGGTCTTTTCAGGCAGCTTTACGGCAATGTCTTTTTTGCGCTTATTTGCTAACGTTAACATTTAAATTTTAAAAAGAGATTGATCCCAGAGGAATATAAAGGTAAAATAAAAACAAATCAAAATGTTAACGTTAACATTTTGAAATAGAATGAAAGACGGTGAGGACATGGAACCCTTTATGGGAGAAAACTTTTTGCTGAAAAATGAAACCGCTGTCAACCTCTATCACCATTATGCGAAAGACATGCCGATTATTGATTATCACTGCCATTTGAGTCCGAAAGAAATCTATGAAAATAAGAGATTTCAAAACATGACAGAAGCCTGGCTGTATGGAGACCATTACAAATGGCGCATCATGAGAGCCAATGGAATTGAAGAAACATACATTACAGGCGATGCAGCTGATGAGGAGAAGTTCATGGCATGGGCGAGAACAGTACCGATGGCGATTGGCAATCCGCTCTACAATTGGACCCATTTAGAGCTGCAGCGATTTTTTGGGATTTACGAGATATTAAATGAGCAATCGGCGCCAAATATTTGGAAACGGACGAATGAACTGCTGCAAGGAGAAGGCTTCGGGGCAAGGGATTTCATTGTGAAATCAAATGTAAAAGTAGTATGCACAACCGATGACCCTGTCGATTCCCTCGAGTACCACCTATTATTAAAAGAGGACAAAGATTTTCCTGTCAGTGTGCTGCCGGGATTTCGGCCGGATAAAGGGCTGGAAATCAATCGCGAAGGCTTCCCGGATTGGGTGCAGGCGCTTGAAAAGGCTGCGTCACTTTCGATTACAACCTATGATGAGTTTTTGAAGGCTCTTGAAGAACGAGTGCGTTTCTTCCATTCAGTCGGCGGCAGAGTATCTGATCATGCGATTGATTCAATGGTGTTTGCCGAAACGGACAAAGAGGAAGCGGACCTCATTTTTACCTCAAGATTAAACGGGGAACAGGTTTCTTACGAAGACGAGAAGAAATTCAAGACATATACGCTTCAATTTCTTTGCGGATTGTATGCTGAGCTTGACTGGGCGATGCAGTTTCATATCAATGCACTCAGAAATACGAATACGAAAATGATGAAGAAATTGGGGCCGGATACAGGCTATGATTCTATGAATGACGAAGAAATTGCGAAGCCTTTGTACAGGCTGCTGAATTCAGTCGAAATGAAAAACCAGCTGCCGAAAACGATTTTATATTCGCTCAACCCAAATGATAACTATGTCATTGCCAGCATGATAAATAGCTTTCAAGACGGCATCACGCCTGGGAAAATACAATTTGGCACAGCATGGTGGTTTAACGATTCCAAGGATGGGATGCTCGATCAAATGAAAGCGTTGTCAAACGTCGGGCTTTTCAGCCGTTTTATCGGCATGCTGACTGATTCCAGAAGCTTTTTGTCGTATACACGCCATGAATACTTCAGACGGATTGTCTGCAATCTGATCGGCGAATGGGCTGAAAACGGTGAAGTGCCGAAAGATATGGAGCTTCTTGGCGGTATCGTACAAGGCATTTGCTATCACAATGCGAAACAATATTTTCAATTTCAAGAAGAAAAGGCAAACGTATAAAATAAGTTCCGCTCAGAATAGCCAGCGTCATACTGAGCGGACATCTCATCGAAAATTCTTAAGACACAGAGGTGGAAGATGCGAGCAGAACTGGAAAATAAGGTTGTGTCGATTGAAACGGAGAAGAGGCTTTCGCTGAAGGAGAAAATTTCCTATGGTTTTGGTGATTTTGGGAACGGTTTTATGTTTGATTTAGGCCAAATCTATTTATTAAAGTATTTTACTGATGTGGCGGGAATTCCGGCCGCAATGGCGGGAAGTATTTTTTTAGTCAGCAAGCTCTTTGCGGCTGTAACAGACCCCATTGTCGGCTCATCAATTGATTATCGCAAAAACATCGGCAGGCGGGGGAAATTCAGGCCTTATTTATTAATCGGCAGCATTGTTCTTGCGGTGCTTACTGTTCTTATTTTTCTGTCCCCGAATGTATCAACGACAGGCAAGCTGATTTATGCGTATGCATCCTATATACTGTGGGGCGTGGGCTATTCATTTGTAAACATTCCGTACGGTTCATTGGGAGCGGCGATGACTCAAAATACTGAAGACCGGACTTCTATCTCTACTTTTCGCCAAATCGGTTCACTCGGGGCTTTGTTTATCACGAGCGTGGCCGTCATGCCGCTGCTCGTCAAGTTTGATAACCCGAAGGTAGGCTATCCGGTGGTCATGGGATTGTTTGCTGTTCTCGGTGTGCTTTGGTTTTATATTTGCTATCGCAACTGCAAGGAACGTATTGTTATTGCGGAAGCGCCAAAAGAGAAATTAACATTTTCATCTGTCGTCAAAACGTTTATAACGAACAAACCGCTGTTAACCCTTGTCCTGATGACCATTTTTTCGATTTCCGCATACAACATTAAATCCGCAATGCTCGTATACTTCGCACAATATAACCTAGGCAATGTCGAACTGATGGCTTATATGAACTTTATCATTATTGGATCTTCCTTTTTGGGCGTCGTGTTTCTGCCAAAGCTCGTCAAGATGTTTGGAAAGAAACAAACCGCAATGATCGGTTTCGGCATCAGTGTTGCCGCGGATCTGATCAACTTTATGCTTCCTTCAAATGTATATGTGTTTACCATCCTTGCAAGCATCGCGTTTATTGGGATCAGTATTCCCAATGGCATTACGTGGGCGCTTGTCTCAGATATCATTGACTACGGCGAGTGGAAATCCGGTGAGCGGAAAGAAGCAACGACATATTCCCTCTTTAACTTCTCGCGAAAGCTTGCTCAGTCATTGTCTGGTTTTCTCTCCGGGATCGGATTGGGGCTTGTCGGATATATGCCGAACGTAGCCCAGACGGCACAGGCGCTGCTCGGCATTAAAGCGCTTCTTCTTCTGTATCCCGCCATTGCTTTGGCATTAGCTATGGTCATTATCGGTTTTCTTTATAAATTGACAGATCAGCAACATGCACAGATTGTCGAAGAGCTTCAGCATAGAAACTGATCAAACAATCATATAAAGAATATTTTGAATAGTTCGCAAGTAATAATAATTTGTAAGGGTTTTCGCTAAGTGATGAAACTGAAAGAAAGGAGGCTCTTTATTGAATTGAATACGGTAACGATTTCCGCTGAAGAAGCGAAGGAACTGGTTCAGCAAAAGCTGATCGGCGCCAATTTGAATGAACGAGATGCCGAAAAAGTAGCAGACGTGCTCATACACGCCGATTTACGCAATGTGAATTCTCATGGTGTTTTGCGAACAGAACATTATGTGAACAGGCTGAGGGCTGGAGGCATCAATCCAAAAGCGTGTCCCATTTTTAAAGAAACGGGGCCGGTGACAGGAGTGCTGGACGGTGATGACGGGTTCGGCCATGTGATTGCCGATAAGGCGATGGCTCATGCCATTGAAATGGCAAAGAAAAATGGTGTTGGCATGGTCACCGCGACAAACAGCAGCCATTGCGGAGCGTTAAGTTATTTTGTGCAAAAAGCGGCTGAGGAAAAACTGATCGGAATCGCTATGTCTCATACTGACAGTATTGTAGTCCCGTTTGGCGGGAGGTCTCCTTTTTTAGGCACGAATCCAATTGCTTACGGTGTGCCGGCAAAGCATAAAAAACCGTTTATCCTAGATATGGCGACGTCAAAAGTGGCATTTGGAAAGATTCTGCAGGCGCGTGAAGAGGGCAGAGAAATACCAGAAGGATGGGGAGTCGATGAAAACGGAGAGACGGTAACAGACCCTCACAAGGTCGTCTCACTTTCAACGTTCGGGGGTCCTAAAGGCTACGGGCTATCTGTTGTGGTGGATGTGTTTTCAGGTTTGCTGGCTGGGGCGGCTTTTGGTCCGCATATCGCTAAAATGTATGGCGATCTTGATCAAAATAGGAAGCTTGGACATTATGTTTGCGCGATCCATCCGTCCTATTTTACCGGACAAGATACGTTTTTAGAGCAGATGGACGCCATGCTTGATGAACTGCAGCAATCACCTTCGGCTAGAGGAGTCGAGCGAGTGTATGTGCCTGGCGAATTGGAGCAGCTGCATGAGGAAAGAAACAGGAAACACGGAATTTCAATTGCTCGGAGCGTGTATGAATTTTTAAAAAGCAGGTGAGAAAATGAAAGCGGTTCAAGTGCGAAAAGCGTATGATTTGGTGACAGCAGACATGGAAAAGCCTGTTCTTTCAAAGGCTGATGAGGTGCTCGTCAAAGTAAAACGAGTCGGAATTTGCGGTTCTGACATGCATATTTATCATGGCACGAATCCGCTTGCGACACTTCCGAGAGTAATCGGACACGAGGTAACGGGAGAAGTGGGGGAGGTTGGTGCAAATGTTAAAGGCCTGAAAGCCGGAGACCATGTTGTGATTGAACCGATTTCTTATTGCGGAAACTGTTATGCCTGCCGTAAAGGCCGGCCAAATGTTTGTGCGAAGCTTTCTGTGTTTGGCGTTCATGAAGACGGCGGGATGCGGGAATATGTTGTGCTTCCTGAAAAGCAGCTTCACGCGGTTTCAAAAGAGCTGCCTTGGGAGGAGGCAGTTATGGCCGAGCCTTATACAATAGGTGCCCAGGCTGTTTGGCGGGGACAGGTGGAAAAGGGTGATCGCGTTCTGATTCAGGGGGCGGGGCCTATCGGCATCTGTGTGTTAAAAATGGCAAAGCTAGCGGGTGCTTCCGTCATGATAACCGACTTAAATAATGAGCGGCTGACATTTGCTACAGAAAACGGTGCCGACGCTGTTGTGAATGTTCAAACAGAACATGCGGCTGAGCGGGTTCGGGAATGGACGGGCAATGAAGGAGCCAATGTAGTCATTGATGCTGTCTGTCTCCCTGCGACTTTTGAGCTTTCCGTTGATGTTGTTTCTCCGGCAGGGCGTGTGGTGGTGCTTGGATTTGATGAGAGAGCGTCACAAATTCCTCAGCTCCCCATTACAAAAAAAGAAGTCACGATTACCGGCTCAAGACTCCAGACAAATCAGTTTCCGAAAGTTGTAAAGCTGCTGAATGAAGGCCGGTTAGCGCATAACGGGCTCGTCACCCATACGTTTTCAGTTGAAGATGTCCATCACGCGTTTCAATTTATCAAGGAGCATCCTGATCAGGTGCGGAAGGCAGTGATCACATTTGATTAAAAGGCTCAATCCGGAGGTGTAGGATGAATATTACATTTCGATGGTATGGACGAGGCAACGATACAGTCACACTTGAACACGTGAAACAAATTCCCGGGGTGAAAGGCATTGTCTGGGCTCTCCATCACAAACCTGCCGGGGAAGTGTGGGAAATAGAGGAAATCAAAGCCGAGACGGAATATATACAATCCCATGGTTTTCATGCGGAGGTTGTCGAAAGCGTAAACGTTCATGAAGCGATTAAACTGGGCAGCGAAGAACGCGGCCGGTACATTGAAAATTATAAGCAGACCATCCGCAATCTGTCTGCTTTTGGCGTGAAAGTGATTTGCTACAATTTTATGCCGATTTTCGACTGGACACGCACCGACATGTTCCGTCCGCTGGAAGACGGCTCAACCGCTCTGTTTTTTGAAAAAGCCAAAGTGGAGAGCCTGGAGCCTCAAGAGCTGATTCGGACGGTGGAAGAAGCGTCTGACCTGACACTCCCAGGGTGGGAGCCTGAAAAAATGGCTCGGATCAAAGAACTGTTTAAGGCCTACAGGACGGTCGATGAAGAACAGCTGTGGAACAATTTATCATTTTTTTTGAAGGAAATTCTGCCGGTTGCTGAAGCGCATGGCATTCAAATGGCCATTCATCCGGATGACCCGCCTTGGCCGATTTTTGGATTGCCGCGTATTATCACAGGAGAGGCAAGCTATGAGAAGCTGCGGGTCATATCAGACTCACCTTCTAACTGCATCACCTTATGTACCGGTTCCATGGGGGCCAATCCCGCCAATGACATGGTGGAAATTGCTAAAACATATGCCGGGCTTGCTCCATTTTCACACATCCGCAATGTGAAGATCTTTGAAAATGGGGATTTTATTGAAACGTCTCATCTGACAAAGGACGGTTCGATTAATATTCAAGGGGTCATGGCAGAACTGCACAAGCAGGATTACAACGGATATGTCAGGCCGGATCACGGTCGCCATATTTGGGGAGAGCAATGCCGTCCGGGCTACGGCTTATACGATCGCGCTTTAGGCATCATGTATTTGAGCGGACTGTGGGACGCGTACGAATCAATGGCGAAAAAAGAGGTGGAATTATGATCCCTCTTCATCATCGACTGGCAGGTAAAGTTGCTGTTATCACAGGGGGCAGCGGTGTGCTCTGCTCGGCCATGGCCCGGGAGCTTGCCCGCCATGGCATGAAGGTGGCGATACTGAACCGGTCAGCTGAAACAGGACAAGAGGTTGTGAGGGAAATTACGAAAGCTGGCGGCACGGCATATTCCGTTTCTGCTGATGTGCTGGACAGGACGTCGCTAGAGAAGGCGAAGACTGATATCCTTGACCGATTTGGCGCTGTTCATCTCTTAATCAATGGAGCAGGAGGAAATCATCCCGCTGCGATTACTGATGTGGAGACATATGAAGCAGAAGGAGAAGGGCAATCATTCTTTGACATGGATGAAAACGGATTTTCAACTGTTTTTTCAACCAACTTCACTGGGGCATTTCTGGCTACCCAAGTATTTGGAAGGGAATTGCTGAAGGCAGACTCACCAGCCATTGTGAATATCTCATCAATGAGCGCTTATTCACCTATGACGAAGGTTCCGGCGTACAGTGCGGCCAAAGCATCAATCAATAATTTTACAATGTGGCTGGCTGTGCATTTTGCGGAAACCGGACTGAGGGTTAACGCAATCGCACCAGGCTTTTTTCTGACAAAACAAAATCACGATCTGCTGATCAATAAGGATGGAAGCTTTACAGACCGCTCTAAAAAGATTATTGCGGGAACACCGATGAAGCGATTTGGAAAACCGGAGGACCTGCTCGGCACGCTTCTTTGGCTGGCGGATGATTCCTATTCAGGCTTTGTCACCGGCATCACCGTTCCTGTCGATGGAGGTTTTATGGCTTATTCAGGAGTGTGACGAAAGCAGATACAGATACTGAACCAACATAGGGGTGAGGTTGAGATGTTTTCAAAAGATAAGCTTCCAGTCATCCTTTTTTTGTTCCTGGCTGGTGTGATTAACTATCTGGACCGTTCGGCATTGTCCATTGCAGCTCCATTCATTCAGGATGATCTCACACTGTCCGCTACACAAATGGGCTTGATTTTCAGCAGTTTTTCGATTGGATATGCCGTTTTCAATTTTCTTGGCGGTGTGGCATCCGACCGCTATGGAGCAAAATTGACCTTATTTGTGGCCATGGTCGTTTGGTCGCTGTTCAGCGGAGCAGTTGCATTGGCTTTTGGCTTTGTCAGCCTGCTGATCATACGAATTTTGTTTGGAATGGGGGAAGGGCCGCTTTCGGCGACCATCAATAAAATGGTCAATAACTGGTTTCCGCCGACTCAGCGGGCGTCTGTTGTCGGAGTCACAAATAGCGGAACGCCCCTTGGCGGAGCCATTTCCGGACCAATTGTCGGCATGATCGCCGTTGCATTCAGCTGGAAGGTTTCCTTCGTTCTCATCATGATCATCGGATTGATTTGGGCATTTCTCTGGTTAAAATTCGTAAAAGAAAAGCCGGCTGAGCCAATGGGCAATGCACCTGCGATGAAAGTTGAAGCCGCTCCCGAGGAGAAAATTCCGCTGACCTTTTATCTGAAACAAAAAACAGTCTTGTTCACGGCGTTTGCTTTTTTCGCTTACAACTACATCCTCTTCTTCTTTTTGACGTGGTTTCCGAGCTATCTTGTCGAGGAGCGGGGATTGAGTGTTGGGTCAATGAGTGTCATCACAGTCATTCCGTGGATTTTAGGATTTATCGGCCTGGCAGCCGGGGGATTTGTTTCGGACTATGTATACAAAAAAACAGTCCGGAAAGGCGTGCTGTTTTCGCGTAAAGTCGTGCTCGTCACGTGTTTGTTTTCTTCCGCGGTATTGATTGGTTTAGCTGGGCTTGTCACCACAACTGTAAGCGCTGTTACGCTCGTGGCTCTGTCTGTCTTCTTTTTATATTTGACGGGCGCGATCTACTGGGCTGTTATTCAGGATGTAGTCGACCAAAAGAATGTCGGTTCTGTTGGCGGATTCATGCATTTTCTCGCCAACACCGCAGGCATCATCGGTCCCGCTTTAACCGGCTTTATTGTTGACCGGACGGGTACTTTTTCTGGCGCATTTTTACTTGCCGGAGGGCTGGCCGTCTTCGCTTCACTGGCTGTCATCCGTTTTGTGCGGCCGATCATCGGCAGCGCAGCAGGAACGCATGCTGATGATACGGTTTCTTATTAATCTGGAAATATGGTGGGAGAGGCGGTGTGTTTGATGATACAATATGTAATAACGAATCGCAGCCGGTATGATAAGGAAGGGAAATAGATGGTAACCATTAAAGATATCGCAAAACTTGCAAACGTATCCCACACAACCGTTTCCAGAGCACTCAATAACAGCCCTTATATTAAAGAACACACAAAGAAAAAAATATTGGAGCTTGCCTCACAGCTCAACTATACACCGAATGTGAATGCAAAAAGCCTTGCAATGCAAAAATCCCATACGATCGGGCTTTTCTTTACAAGCATCATAAACGGAACCTCACACAGTTTTTTCGCTGATACCATAAAAGGCGTAAACCAAGCAATCAGCGAGGAGTACAATCTGTATGTGCGCGGCATTGATGATCTGAAAAGCTATGACTCTGTAACACCAATGAGATATGACGGCATTATTTTAATGAGTCAAAGTGATATTGATAATTCTTTTATTTATCATATTCGGGAAAAAAAGATCCCGCTCGTCGTGCTGAACCGGGATATCGATGACAGAGGCATTACCAACATATTGTCCAATGACAAGGAAGGTTCTCAGGAAGCTGTAGAATACTTGATTAAAAACGGACATCAAGACATCGCCATCATTGAGGGAATCGAAGGATTTAAATCCTCTCAGCAGCGAAAGGAAGGCTACTTAGCGGCGCTGATTCGCCATCATATACCGATCAAACATGAATACAGTGTAAAAGGGCAATACGATATGGAGAGCGGCTTTCAGGCGATGGAACGCCTGCTGGCGCTTCCGAACACTCCAACCGCTGTCTTTTGTTCGAATGATGACATGGCGATCGGAGCAATGAATGCCATATTTGCCAAGGGGATGCGCGTGCCTGATGATATATCTGTCATCGGATTTGATGATATTGGTTTTTCGCAATATATCACGCCAAGGCTTTCTACAGTGAAACGTCCTGTTGAAAAAATCAGCGTGCTCGGTGCAAAAAAATTATTGAAGCTGATCAGCACACCTGATACGAAGGCAGAAAAAATCTTTGAAAACACAGAATTTATGGTGCGTGATTCAGTAAAAGATGTCACGACATGATGCCCCGTTTTTCCAGCGGGCATTCTTTATAGAGAAAAATGTTAACGTGTGCATAAATCTGAAAGGGAGGCAATGACGGTGCAAAAGCTGAATAAAAAATTGTACGAAAGCTATACACAGTATCCGGAAAGGATTCTCCAGTTTGGAGAAGGAAATTTTCTGCGGGCGTTTGTCGATTGGCAAATTGAGCAATTGAATCGACATACTGATTTCAATGGAAGTGTCGCGGTTGTACAGCCGAGAGGTTCAGAGAAAATCAAAAGATTAAATGACCAGGATGGCTTGTATACTCTTTTTTTACAGGGAATGAAGGATGGAGAAGCGGTAAACGAAAAGATGATTATCAATTCAATCAGCCGCGGGATTGATCTGTTTTCCGACTATGACGAGTTCAAAAAGTTGGCTTCAAGCGAAGCACTGCGTTTTATCATTTCTAATACGACCGAAGCTGGTATTGTTTGTGAGAAAGAAGACCGCTTAGAGGATAGGCCGCAAAAAACATTTCCAGGGAAATTAACAGCTTTTCTGTACTTTCGCTACCAGGCTTTTGCTGGAGACGAGACAAAAGGGTGTGTCTTGATTCCGTGTGAGCTGATTGAGAATAACGGGCAAAAGCTGAAGGAAGCGATTCTGCATTATGCTGATCTATGGGAGCTGGAAGAGGGGTTTACGCAATGGATTCAGAACGCCAACACGTTTTGTAATAGTTTAGTAGACCGCATTGTTCCCGGTTTTCCTGTAGACAGCATTAATGAGATCACTGCGGAATTAGGCTATCAAGATGAACTGGTTGTTGTGGGAGAACAGTATTATTTATGGGTGATTGAAGGGCCGAATTGGATTGGAGAAGAATTGCCCTTTGCGGCAGCCGGTCTTCATACAAAGATTGTCAGCGATCTGACCCCATACCGGACGAAAAAAGTGAGAATTTTAAATGGCGCGCATACGGCAATGACGCCAGTGGCTTCTTTATACGGTTTGAAAACGGTGCGTGATTCAGTTGAACATCCGGCAGTGGGGCGCTTTGTTGAGGAGCTGATTCATGATGAAATACTTCCTGTTTTGAAAATGGAAGGGCTTGCTCAATATGCGGAGGATGTGCTGAATCGCTTTAAAAACCCGTACATCAAACATTATGTGGAAAGCATTGCACTGAATTCAGTGTCAAAGTTCAAAACGAGAAACCTGCCGACCCTTCAGGAATATGTTGAACAAAAGGGTCAGCTTCCTGCACGTTTAGTGTTTTCATTCAGCGCGCTTCTGTATGTTTATCGAAAGAAGGAAATGCAGGATGACCCGGCTGTTCTTCAATTTTTCCAAGAGGTTTGGAATCAGGAGACCGGAGATATGCTCCGTATCGCTTCAGCCTTATTAGGAGAACAATGGCTGTGGGGAGCAAATCTGAATGAAATTCCGAAGCTGACTGAGAGAGTCGCTGATTACTTGAATGATATTCAAGAACTGGGAATGGAGCGGGCTCTTGAACAATGCTGTCTGCAAAGGGGGAAAGTGCTGTGAAATCATTTATAAAAATTCATAGACAGGACAATGTCTTGCTTGCTCTGCGTGATATTCAGAAGGGAGAGCAACTGAACGCGGACGGCGTGTCGATTGAAGTAAAAGATGATATTAAAAGAGGCCATAAGATTGCATTGCAGCATATAAAGGAAAACGGCAGCATCATCAAATACGGGTTTCCGATCGGGCATGCGTTAAAAGATATTTTTATTGGGGAGCATATTCATGTTCATAATACAAAAACAAATTTATCTGATATCCAAACGTACAGTTATACACCGAGATTTGAACAAAATCCCTACACACATGAGGACCGGACATTTAAAGGATATAGAAGAGAAAATGGCAATGCCGGTGTTCGCAATGAATTGTGGATCGTGCCAACCGTCGGCTGTGTCAATGGAATAGCCGAAAAAATGCTTCAGCGGTTTGTCAGAGAAACGGGGGATATTGCCCCATTTGACAACGTATTAGTGCTAAAACATCAATACGGATGCTCACAGCTTGGCGATGATCACGAAAATACTAGGCAAATCCTGCTGAACGCCATTCGCCATCCAAATGCCGGCGGTGTCTTGGTGCTGGGGCTCGGCTGTGAAAATAACGAGCTGGCAGCAATGAAAAAAGCGCTTCAGGATGTCAACAAGGATCGGGTGAAGTTTCTTGAATCCCAGTCGGTGACAGACGAAATGGAGGCAGGTGTCGCATTGCTGAAGGACATCCATGAAGCGGCCAAAGGGGATAAACGGGAAGACATACCGCTTTCTGAGCTGAAAATAGGGTTGAAATGCGGGGGGTCTGACGGTTTTTCCGGCATCACAGCGAACCCATTGCTCGGACGATTTTCTGATTATATCATTGCGCAGGGAGGCAGCACGGTGCTGACGGAGGTGCCGGAGATGTTCGGTGCGGAAACGCTGCTGATGCAGCGGGCTGCCAATGAAGAGGTATTCCATAAAATTGTCGATTTAATCAATGATTTTAAACAATATTTTATAAAGCATGATCAGCCGGTGTACGAAAACCCTTCGCCAGGCAACAAAGCAGGCGGCATTTCCACCCTTGAGGATAAATCGCTGGGCTGCACGCAAAAGGCGGGGATTTCTCCTGTCTCGGATGTATTAAAATACGGTGAAGTGCTTCAGACAAACGGACTGACGCTATTGAGCGCGCCCGGCAATGATTTAATCGCCTCCTCCGCATTGGCTGCTGCCGGCTGCCACATTGTTCTGTTTACAACAGGACGAGGCACGCCGTTCGGCACTTTTGTTCCAACGGTAAAGGTGGCGACGAATACACAGCTGTACGAGACGAAGCCGCACTGGATTGATTTTAACGCAGGTCTCTTAGCAGAGGATGATGTTCATGAGGAATTTGTGCTTCGTGAGTTTATCGATTATATCACGAAGGTTGCAAGCGGAGAGCTCGTGAATCACGAAAAAAATGACTTCAGAGAGCTTGCCATTTTTAAATCGGGTGTGACGCTATAAACCAAGAAAGGCTATCCTGTTCAGGATAGCCTTGTTGATTAAATCAGCTTCAAGCCGCTGATTAAGATAATGGATGCCATAATAAATTGCAGCGGACGGGGTGAAAATCTAGGTGAGAGATGACTGCCAACCAGCACCCCCGGAATGGAACCGATAAGCAAATTGGCCGCTAACAAATAATCAACGCTCCCGAAGCTTGCGTTTAAAATACCTGCCGCAGTAACGAGCAGAAAAGCATGCGCAATATCTGTTCCGACAATGTCGGATGTTTTCATTTTAAATAAGTACAGCATAGCAATCGCAAACAACGAGCCGGAACCGATCGACGTTAAGCCAACGATAAATCCAAACACGACACCGATAAGAATCGTAAGCATCCGCTTGTCTTCTAGCGGCATCAGCTGCCAGCGGTTCGGGCGAAGTTTTTTGTCCAGAAACAGGCGGACGATGATCGAAATGGCAACTAGGGTCAACACATAACCAAGAGCGTGTTTAATAATCTCTTCCTGATGCTGGTGGAAGGCGGGGAACAAATGAAGTATGCCAATGGCTATAGAAGCACTCGGAATACTGCCGATGGCTAAGTATTTTACCAATTTAAAATTGATTGTTTTCTGCCGCCAATGGGACGCAACACCAAACAGCTTGGTGATCGAGTTATAGACAAGGTCCGTACCGACTGCAATGGAAGGATTGATTCCAAGCACTATTAAAAGAGGAGTTAAAAGCGCAGCTCCGCCTACACATGTCAATCCGACTAAGACACCGACTAACAAACCCATCAAAATGATGCTAACACTCATGATAAAGGCCTCCTGAAAACCCGACTATTTTTATCAGATTATATATGATTAGGTCGCTTTAATCAATTAAATTTTTTGAATATTTGTACGGGTGTTTCTTTGATTTTTGTATGCTCAATATCTTTATTCATTTGCCCTATAATGAGTGTCAGGACGAGATGGGATTGAGTTTGACCGGTTAAAACAGGTAATTCCGGTCGGTATTTGGCTGAATGAGGTCAACCAGTCAGCTATATGCAAATACTGGCTGTCACTGGGAATGGGGTATATTGGATACGGTAGTGAACTGAAGGCAATAAAAAAGATACCTTTAGATCAGGTATCTTTTTTTAGGTTACATGCGCTGCTGATAAAACGGCAGCTCCGTATGGCCCATTTCCCTTACATAAACAAACAGGTTGCCTTTATGGTGAATTTCATGCTCCATCGCAAGCTGAAGCAATGCGCTGCCAGTGACTTTTCTTCCGAAAGTGGCTGTCAGGTCAATTTCTCTGTCAAGGTGTTCCTCAGTGAGCTGCTCAAGGATGGCAGCCGTTTTTTCTGTAAACGTTTTAGCCAAAACATTGAGATCTGTTTCCGTTTCTTCCTGCTGGTTTTGAAAAGGTGAGGCATTGCCTTCTTTAATGACATTTGCGAACAGATGGAAAGTCGTCAGGATGTGCTTGACAAGCTCTTCTGCTGACATTGATGTTTCCGTCGGTTTGTAGCTGTAATGATTTTTGCTGATTTTTTCTGTCAGCTCAATCGTCACATTGCGATGTGACAAAAAGTGACTCACAATTTGAGTGGATTGGCTCAATAGAATCTCCTCCATATGTAAAAATAAATGGTGCAATGAAATCCTATATCAATGGGCATAAATTAACAAGCAATATGCTGAGAAGTGATTGTATTTTTTGCGGTTAGCCGAAATTCGACAATTGCGGTCTTTTTGCGTTCTTCTTTTTCTTGTAAATATGATAAAATATGACATATCTCGGGTATATAAAAGGGGGGATTAATTGAGGATGAAGCAGACTATTCCGTCCTCTTATGTCGGGCTTAAAATTAATGAATGGTATACCCATATCCGGCAGTTTCACGTAGCTGAAGCCGAACGGGTCAAGCTCGAAGTAGAAAGAGAAATCGAGGATATGGAAGAAGATCAAGATTTGCTGCTGTATTATTCTTTAATGGAATTTAGGCACCGTGTTATGCTGGATTACATTAAGCCTTTGGGAGAGGACACCTCGCAGCTAGAGTTTTCAGAATTATTAGAAGACATCGAGGGGAATCAGTACAAGCTGACAGGACTGCTCGAATACTACTTTAACTTTTTTCGCGGGATGTATGAATTTAAGCAGAAAATGTTTGTCAGTGCCATGATGTACTATAAGAGGGCAGAAAAGAACCTTGCCCTTGTGTCAGACGACATTGAAAAAGCTGAATTTGCTTTTAAAATGGCTGAGATCTTTTACAATTTAAAGCAGACTTATGTCTCTATGAGCTATGCCGTTCAGGCGTTAGAAACGTATCAGATGTATGAAACGTACACTGTCCGCAGAATCCAATGTGAATTCGTTATTGCAGGTAATTATGATGATATGCAGTATCCAGAAAGAGCATTGCCCCATTTAGAACTGGCTTTAGATCTTGCAAAGAAAGAAGGCAATCCCCGCCTGATCAGTTCGGCCCTTTACAATCTCGGGAACTGTTACGAGAAAATGGGTGAACTGCAAAAGGCAGCCGAATACTTTGAGAAATCTGTTTCTATTTGCAAGTCGGAAAAGTTCGATAATCTTCCGCATTCTATCTACTCATTAACACAAGTTCTGTATAAACAAAAAAATGATGCCGAAGCGCAAAAGCAATATCGTCAAGGATTGGAAATCGCCCGTCAGTATAGTGATGAATTATTCGTGGAGCTTTTTCAATTTTTACATGCGTTATACGGAAAAAACATTGACACAGAATCAGTCTCACACACCTTTCAATTTCTTGAAGAACATATGCTGTATCCTTACATTGAAGAGCTGGCGCATGATGCTGCCCAATACTATATAGAGAATGGACAGCCTGAAAAAGCACTTTCCTTTTATGAGAAAATGGTGCACGCACAAAAACAAATCCAGAGAGGAGATTGTTTATATGAAATCTAAATGGATGACAGGTTTGTTGCTCGTTGCGGTCGGGTTCAGCTTTACTCAGGTGATGGTCCATGCAGGAGAAACAGCAGATACAGAGGGAAAAACATTTCATATCGCGGCACGCAATCAAACATGATGATGACAAAAAAAGACCCTCCGGTTGCGGAAGGGTCTTTTTTATTTCAGCTTCCATTCCTTAATGGTCAGCTCAGAGGACCCGCTGAACACCAATGGATCAGCTTGTCCGATTTCGCGCGCCTCTTCCAGTGAGCCCGCTTTGATGACGTAGGCTCCGCCTGTGGCGTCGCTGAAAGGCCCGAACATTTTTAAGCGTTTTTCTGCCTGCAGACGGTCCAAAAATTCATAGTGTCCGGCTGCATGCTTCTGATTGAATTGATCTGTTCTCGTAGTCAGCATTAAGTACGTATTCAAGAATGTCTCCTCCTTTTGAACTTTAGCTTAGCACAATTATCCATATAGCGGTGCTTTTCGTCCTACGAATGCCACCTATTGATGAAAAAAGAAAAAGGAGAGATGATAGGTGAGCATTCAAGTGAAGAAAAATTTGGTTTCTGAGGCAAAGTACGCGCTGAAATGCCCGAATGCGATGTCCGCTGAATATATTACCATTCACAACACGGCAAACGACGCGTCCGCTGCCAACGAAATTAGCTACATGATCGGGAACACCAGCTCGACAAGCTTTCATTTCGCGGTTGATGATAAAGAGGTGATTCAGGGATTGCCGCTTAACCGTAACGCTTGGCATACTGGTGACGGCACAAACGGTACAGGCAACCGCAAGTCGATTGGCGTTGAAATTTGCTACAGCAAATCGGGAGGCCCAAAGTACGAGGCAGCCGAGGCATTGGCGATCTCTTTTGTGGCACAGCTTTTGAAGGAGCGGGGCTGGGGAATTGATCGAGTCAGAAAGCACCAAGACTGGAACGGAAAATACTGCCCGCACCGCATTTTATCAGAGGGGCGCTGGGAGCAAGTCAAGGCGGCAATTGAAGCGGAATTAAACGGCAGCGCCTCAGCGAAAAAGGTTTCTCCTTCTGCGCAAGTGTATCATGTGAAAAAAGGAGATACGCTGTCCGGCATCGCAGCATCACACGGTATCAGTGTGAAAACTCTGCAAAGCTTAAATCACATCACTGATCCAAATTACATTAAAGTCGGACAGGAGATCAAGCTTTCCGGGACTGCCTCTTCCTCTAAAAGCCATGCCGCATCCTCTTATCCGCTGCCATCGGGGGTAATCAAAGTAACGAGCCCGCTGACAAAAGGCACAAAAGTAAAGCAGGTTCAGACTGCGCTGGCAGCTCTTTATTTTTATCCTGATAAAGGGGCGAAGAATCATGGGGTGGACGGTGTATATGGGCCAAAAACAGCAAATGCTGTCAAACGCTTTCAATCTGTCAGCGGATTAACGGCAGACGGCATTTACGGGCCGAAAACGAAAGCTAAAATTGAACAAAAACTATAATGAAAAAAGGAAGCTTCACTTGGATGGAGCTTCCTTTTTTACCTTACATACAAACGGCAGCAAGAACCTTTTGACTGATTTGGCACAGCAGGAGAGCGCCGCGCCACAATAGGATGTTAAGAGTTATGAACAATTTGCTAGGCATAAAGTTAACAAGAAATCTAGAAAAGCAAAAAACCTTCGAGCAATAAAATAGAAAATAAAAAGACCCGGTGATCACCGGGGAAAAGAAATAGAACGTTAAAGGTTTAGTAATACTTTTTATATTCTACTTTGTAATCATAGTCATGCTTGTCATGATCATAACACTTTTTGCCGTGGTCATAATATTTTTTGTCATGGTCATAGTATTTTTTGTCGCAATCATAATCTTTCTCATGATCATCATAATACTTTTTATCGTGGTCGTAATACTTCTTGTAGTACTTCTTTTTGTAAGTGTAATACTCTTCTTTATATTTTTTATAATAACCCATACTAACGCCTCCTTTAATGTTTGATCAGTTTTATTATATGGATTAAAAAAGAGATGGTATGGTCAAATGTATTCGTTATCAAAAAAAGGCTGTTTTCAAAAACAAACTGATAAAAATGGATAGCGTGCCAGCTTACATAAGCCTTTTAAAAGAATGATTTATAACATTTATACTTAATCCACCTGTAGATCGACCGCATAAGGCCCCCATTTAAACGCCGCAGTTTTTCTTTCTAGTAAAATAAGTGCTTACTTTTCTATCGCCTCAGCTGTTGAAAGAGTTGACACATTCCAGCAAGATATCGATAAATCCCTTCATATATCTCCTGATATGGAAATACGATAAAAAGGTTTTCATTCATAGATGAGTAGAGTAAACTGGTGCTGACTGATAAAGGAGAGCGCTTAACATGAAAGATATGTATGACAGTTTTTTATCTCTTTCTGCGTCTGAATCGGAATACCGGATTATTTATGAAGAGAACAGCGGGAGCGAGCATATTGTCATCGGCCCTCACGGCGGAAGAATTGAGCCGGGCGTCAGCGAACTGGTGCGGGCATTTGCTGATCAAAGTTCCATTTATATCTTTGAAGGATTGAAGCAGCGCAACAACCGTTCGCTCCACCTGACAAGCACTCGTTTTGATGAACCGCTTGCCATAGAAAAAGTAAACGCCCACCGATTCGCGCTGGCATTTCACGGCTATCATGATCTGAAAAAGCCGCATACATTGGTCGGGGGCGCGGATCGGATAAAAGCAGAAGCCATTTGCGAGTTGCTGAATGAGGCAGGTTTCAGTGCGGAACTGGTCAGTGAAAAAGACCGGCTGGCAGGTGTTCATCCGCAAAATATCGTCAATCGGACGAAAAGGGAGATGGGGCTGCAGCTGGAATTGAGTACGGCGCAGCGGAGCGCGCTGTTTCACAATTTTGGCTGCCGTAAGGGACAATACATAGAAAACAATCTTTTTTCTCGATATGTGAATGCCGTTAAGCTTGGTTTTTATGGAAGAAGCAAGCAGGACCTGCAATAACTGCCTATTCCTTCATATGCTGTGATTGTTTGAATGCGCAGGGAGGAATAAACGATGTTTTATCATATTAAAGAGCTTCAGTATCAGGCAAAGCCTTCCCATCCGGATCCTGTTTATGCGAAAAAGCTCCAAGAGGTGCTGGGCGGCCAATTTGGTGAAATTAGTGTGATGATGCAATATTTGTTTCAGGGTTTTACCTGCAGGGCGGATGCCAAGTATAAAGATTTGCTATGTGATGTGGGGACGGAAGAGATCGGACATGTGGAAATGTTGGCTACGATGATTTCCAGGCTTCTGGATGATGCTCCCGCTGATGTACAGGAGAATGCTTACAAAAGCAACCCCGCTATTGCAGCAGTGATGTCAGGGATGAATCCTCAGCACGCTATTGTGTCCGGCTTGGGTGCGATGGCATCAGATAGTGAGGGCTATCCGTGGAATGCAAAATACATTATCTCAAGCGGAAATCTGCTGGCGGATTTCCGTGCAAACTTAAATGCGGAAGCCCAGGGGCGCCTTCAGGTGACACGGCTTTACGCCATGACTGATGATCCCGGGGTAAGAGATATGCTGTCATTTTTGATTGCGAGGGATACTTATCATCAAAATATGTGGTATGCAGCGATTAAAGAGCTGGAAGAAAGAGAACGGGATATTGTCGTTCCCACGACATTTCCGCGTGAGCTAGAAAAGCAGGAAGTATCCTATGACCTGTTTAACTTTTCCAGAGGGGATGAAAGCTCACAGGGAAGGTGGGCTCATGGCGAATCATTTGACGGCCGGGGAGAATTCAGATATATACCGGCTCCGATTGCATTTGGTCCGGAACCTCATCTTAAACCGGCACCGAAGTGGTTGCATGATACGATGCCTCCCATGTCAAAATGCTAGTTACTCTGCCGGGCTGAGGACATATGTCCCCAGCCCATTTTCATGTCAGCCGCGCCTTCTGATATTGTACAGTGCTTTTGCTTCCGCTACCTGTAATGGGGGCTGATCTTCCTCATATTCCGCTTTTGGCCGCTTATCAGATAATAAATAAGCAAGCCGCTTCTGAAATTGAATACCTGCTTTACGCCGTTCAAACATTTCAAGTCTTTTCTCAGCAAAGTCCTTTGTCACCCGGAATACCGTCGCAATGGTTGCAAGAGCCTGACTTCTCCATTGCGGCAGTTCCATCTGCAACAGCATAAAGGTTGGCACACAGAAGTGGTACATAAATTGGTTCGCCTGAAATTCCTGCAGCTCCCTGAAGAGCTTGTTCATCTGAAAATGATTGCCTGCATGCTTTAATACGTGGCACAGTTCATGGCCAAAATCCTCCCATTGCTCTTCCTGGGACTTTCTTTGGTTCAATATGATACTGTACATGCCGTCGTATTTCACCATCATGCTTCCCATATCCTCGAAATGAACCCATATATCAAGATCGTTTGCGATTTTCAGCATGTCAATGTGATGGGGAGAGGTGATGCCCAGCCGGCTGTATAAATTTTTTACGTATTCCTCCAGATGTGATAAGTAATCGCCCAATTGAATACTCCCTTTCGAACATATGTTCTGTTTGTAGCGAGAAAGAAAAGCCCGTTTAGGACTAAAAAGTGTGTTGAAATCTTTCCCTTTTCTTTAAAAAATAAACACTTTTTCTTTATATCGGTCTATTTTTTATATGTTTTAGAGAACAGAGAAATATTTATTTGTTTTTCGATTTCCGGTTTTTCTCTTTTTCTTTTAAATAGTTGATAAATTCGATGGCCTGCTGTTTGCTTTCAGGGGAAAAATCCTGCATATCCCGGTATGCGAGCTGCAAGTCCGGATCAGAAAACATATCATCATCAGATTTTTTTTCTTTTCCTGTTAATAAGTAATCCGTTGTCACTTGGAAGTAATCAGCCAGCTTTTGCAGTGTGTCGTAATCAGGTTCGCTTCGCCCGTTTTCATAATGAGAATATCGTGCGCGCGATACACCGATGTGAGATGCGATTTCTTCCTGTGTCCTTTTCCCTCTGAGACTCTTCAATCTGCCGCCTATCATACTATGACCTCTCTTTTTTAAACTCCCTAAGTTACTTATGATTATAGATACAATCTGTATCAAAATAAAGTTATGATAAAAAAAGTATCAAAAATAACTTGATGATACAGAATGTATCGTTTATACTTGGTAACAGTTGATACGAATTGTATCAAAAACAAATCGGGGGAGTGATCACATGCATCCGATTCAAATCGTTTTTAGTGAACATCCGATAGATCAGCGCCATCTCGGACAATCCGGCGGCTCCATTTCTTTTACGGCATGCGGCCTTCCGGTATTCCATTTTGAAAATCGAGAACAATTTCAAGCGTACTTGCTGTTAAAAGAAGAGGTGAAACGCAATGAAAATGGATAAAAGCTATCCTTTTCCTATGTATTCAGGGCTGTTGAATTCAGAACATTATGACAAAATAGGCTCGGCCCTGTGGCTGTTTCTCTGGTTTATCAGCTCAACGACAAAAGAAATTGAAAAGGACGGCGTGAGCTGGGGAATTGTGCTCGGCCATAAGCCATTAAAAGCAAGAGAGATGGCGGCCGTATTCGGTGTAAGTGAAAAAACAGTCAGAAGATGGCTGGAGCTTCTTGAAAGCCATGGATACATAAAGGCTGCCCGCGCGCCATACGGACTCATGATTTCTGTGAAGCACTCTAAAAAATTCAGCTTCAGATCGGACAAAACTGCACACCGCAGCGATAATGAGCGGTCATTTTCGCCGCTGGCACAGGACAAAGAAGACCGCTCTAATATAGATAAAGCAAAAACATATACTGCTGCTGATGATGCAGTGGATCACATTGCGAAGCGGTTTACACAATTACGGTCGGCTCAAGAAGGACGCACCGTGTATCCTTCCTCCAGAGATTATCAAGCCATCGCCCGTATTGTCGCCATCGGCGTTCCCGTAACGCAAACAATCAAATGGCTTGAGGAATGTTTTCAAGCTTTTGAAAACCGGCGAACTGCTGCTTCAGAAACGATAAAGGCCTTTCGCTACTGTTCGAAATTCATCGAAGACCGATTTTTCGCGCAGCAAGCCAAAAAGACCGCCGCAATACAACATGAGAGGAATGAAAGTAATGACAAAACATACAATCGAGCAGATTTTAGACGAGTTGAGAAAAGGGAGACGTCCATTACTGGCGGACAAACCGGCCGAATCAGACGCAAGCCGGTATGATTGTCCGCGCTGCAAGGATCAGGGAGGATATCTCAGCCGGCAAGACGGTCTGGAAGTGTGGACAATGTGCAGCTGTATGGCAGAACGAAAAGTGAAACGGCTGCTTGGCGCAAGTGAAATTACACCTGCTTTCAGACAGCTTGGCTTCCATGAATTCCGCACCCAAGGGAAGCCACAGGCCGTCAAGGACGCGTTTGAATGCGCCAAAGAGTTTGTGGCGGATTATGAACAAATCAAGGACAGCCGGAAAAACAGCATCGCCCTTTTGGGTCAGCCTGGTTCCGGGAAAACACATCTTCTTACCGCTGCGGCCAATGACCTGATGAGAAAGCGCCATGTGCCGGTCATTTATTTTCCGTTCGTTGAAGGCTTTACTGATTTAAAAAATGATTTTGATCTTTTGGAAGCCAAGCTGAATCGAATAAAGCAGGCAGATGTGCTGTTCATTGATGATCTCTTTAAACCGGTAAACGGCAAACCGCGCGCCACTGATTGGCAGCTGGAACAAATGTATTCCGTTTTGAACTACCGCTACTTAAATCATAAACCGATTCTGCTTTCAAGCGAGCTTACGATTGAAACGCTCGTCCGGGTTGATGAAGCGATCGGCACGAGAATCTATGAAATGTGCAGTGATTATTTAGTGATTATCAAAGGAACAGCGTATGACCTGAATCATAGATTGGAGGGCATCAGATAATGTGCAAGCTCTGTAAGACAAAGAAAGTAATTGTTGAACATACCGGGATCGGAGCGGTTTTTCATCCATGTCCGAACTGCCGGTCCGGCAATGATTTAACGCCGGTTATTCAAAAGCTGGAACAAATGCTGACAGCAGGAAAAGCGGGGCTGAATGCCCGTGATTAAACAGCTGGCTGCTCTGTTCGCGTTGCTGTTTCGGGCGAAGCGGACAGAAAAAAACATCGAACAATGGTACAAGGATGACGGGAAGTGAAGCAGATGCCGGAAACAAAACAATTTGAAATGAGTCCTGCGCCGTGGCGTGCTGTCGCATGCGGGGATGAGAAGCCAATTTATATCTATTCTGCTTACAGTGAAGAAGAAAAAGAGAGATTCCCTTATTCAAACGGCCGGCTGATCGCCGCTGTATTTGACCTCAGCTCTTTTTCGCAAATAAGCAATGCCAACTTGATGGCAGCCGCACCTGAGCTGAAGGAAGCGGCTAAAGCGGCGCTTGATTTTCTGAACGGGAATTCCGCTCATTCAAAGGAGCACATCATAAAGGTATTAGAAGCAGCCAACAAAAGCGCTGAACCCGAAAGGAAGGAAATGACACATGATCAACCCTAAAAAACTCGTAAATATAGATTCCATCACGCTCGACAGCCAGCTTGAGGATGGGAAAATCCGCGTTATTATAGTCGACGGCATAAAGCATGAAGCCTGGATCACAGAAGCTCCGGAGCACGGGAAAACGCTTGTTGAAACGAGAAAGGGAGACCTTGCCCGAGTAGAATTTGAAATCGGCTACAAATTAAACTAAAGCGAAAAAAGAATACGTCCAAGACGGAAAGCCTGCGGACACTGATCAACATGCACAGCATTTGTGCGTTGATTGGTGTCCGCTTTTTTATTGCACAAATGAGGAGGAATCATAGAATGCTAGACTTATTATTTGAATATAAACGCACATTAAAACAAACAAGAACACAATATAAACCGCTCGCTGAAGCAGATGAATCAGTGCTCTCAGCTGAGGACATGAAGGATAAAAAGATTATCAGAAACATCATCACAGACCTTGAATATGTAACAGAATGGCTTGAAAAAGGAAGACAGCCCGGCATCAGACGGGCGATTGACCGGCGTGATGCGTATCAGCGGCTGATGATCAAAGATCCAAGAATCATAGAATCATTTTCTTGCGATATGATGTTTGAGCCGGACGGACAGGTATCTGAGGAAGACAGGGAGAGAATCCGAGAAGCTTTATCCCTTTTAACGGACAGGGAGAAAGAAATGTTTTTGCTGCACAAGGTGGAATGCTTTTCTTATGAACGCATTGCCGATCTTCTTGGCGTCAAAAAATCAACTGTGCAGACAACAATCAAACGGGCTTTATTAAAGATGCAAAGACAGCAGGAGGAAATGAACCGATCGCTTGCCTGAAGGCTTGTCATACGTTTGCCACCTATAAGTGAAAAGAGCATGACACATAAGCGGCCGGCATAACCGGCCGCTTTTATGAATAGAAATCCATGCTGGAGGTGGCGGTGATGCCGTAGCATGAAAACACAACAGAGAGAACAAGCATTAGCAATCTATCAGCACCATCAGGGAAATATCACAAACAGGGCCATTGCAGACACAATCGGCGTTTCGGCGAAAACAATCGGCATCTGGAAAAAACAGGACGGATGGAAAGAAGCCTTGTTTTCTGAAAACGGACATAAGCAGCGCCGCATAGAAAACGATGAATTAAATGAACGGCAGCGGCTGTTCTGCCTGTACTACGTAAAAAGCTTCAATGCGACACAATCAGCGATCAAGGCGGGCTATTCTCCGGACAGCGCCCATGTGACGGGCTGCCGGCTGTTAAAGAATGAAAAGGTTGCCGCTGAAATCAGGCGGATAAAAAAAGAAATGGTGAATGAAGTGTTTATTGAAGCGATGGACGTTTTGCAGGTATATGTCAAAATCGCGTTCGCCGATATCACGGATTATGTGACCTTTGGCAAAAAAGAGGTGCAGGCCGTCGGAAAGTCGGGACCGCTGTTTGATGAAGATGATAACCCGATCATGAAGGAAATCAGCTTTGTCGACGTCAAAGACTCCGGTCTCGTTGACGGCACCATTGTCACGGAGGCAAAGCTCGGCAAGGAAGGCATCGCCATTAAGCTTGCCGATAAGATGAAAGCACTTGAAAAGCTGTCATTATACTTTGATTTGTTTCCGGATCAATTTAAACAAAAAATAGAAAATGAGAAGTTAAAGCTCGCGAAACAAAAAGCGGAAAAAACTGATGACGGCCGCGAGCCAATTGAAATCATGATCAAACGAAAAGAGGACAAGGCATGATTGTAAAAGAAATCAATCCTCATTTTGAAGATTACGTGTTCAATTGGGAGCAGACGTACCAGTTTCTCGTCGGCGGCTACGGCTCATCAAAAAGCTATCATACGGCGCTGAAAATCGTGTTAAAGCTGTTGAAGGAAAAGCGGACGGCGCTCGTCATACGCGAGGTGTTCGATACCCACCGGGATTCGACCTTCGCTTTATTTGAAGAGGTGATTGAAGAGCTTGGTCTCTCGAAGGCAGCCGCAGCACTTTCTTCCCCGCTTCAGCTGCGGTTTCAAAACGGCAGCCGGATCATGTTCAAAGGAATGGACAACCCGGCGAAGCTGAAATCTGTTCACAACATTTCTTTAATATGGATTGAAGAGTGCTCTGAGGTGAAGTATGAAGGCTTTAAGGAATTAATCGGCCGTCTTCGCCACCCTGAGCTGAAGCTGCACATGATTTGCACCACCAATCCCGTCGGCACCTCCAATTGGACGTACCGGCATTTTTTTCGGGATGAACGCAATCAGCGGTTTGTGCTGGATGACAGCGAGCTTTACGAAAAGCGGACACTTGTCAGGAGAGATACGTATTACCATCATTCCACGGCAAACGACAACCTCTTTCTCCCGAAAAGCTATATCAGGCAGCTTGACGGACTGAAGGAATATGATCCTGACTTATACCGAATTGCCCGTAAAGGCAGGTTCGGCGTCAATGGAATCAGGGTGCTGCCGCAGTTTGAGGTGCTCCCGCACGACCGTATTGAAGAACGTATTGCCGCCATCAGCCAGCCGATCCTTCGCACAGGCATGGATTTTGGTTTCGAAGAATCCTACAATGCTGTCGTCCGTCTCGCCGTCGATCCTGATAAGAAATATCTCTACATTTATTGGGAGTATTATAAAAACAAAATGACAGATGACAGGACCGCTGAGGAGCTGCGGGAATTGGCTGAAACACAGGAAATGATCAAAGCCGACTCTGCTGAGCCGAAAAGCATTCAATATTTCCGCCAGCAGGGTTTTCGGATGGTCGGAGCCAGGAAGTTTCCCGGCTCCAGGCTTCAATACACCAAAAAGGTGAAACGCTTCAAAAAGATCTTCTGTTCGGACCGCTGTGAAAATGTCATCTATGAGCTCAAGACACTGACGTACGCCAAAGATAAAAACGGCGCGCTGATTGAGGATGAATTCACGATTGACCCGCATACGCTTTCTGCTATTTGGTATGCGCTCGATGATTATGAGGTCGCAGATGTGAAGGAAACAGCGCAAAAACGAATCCGTCCGAACCGAGAAAGGAGGAGGTCATAAATGCCGCACAATCAAACAGTCAGAGCAACGGTTTTAAAAGCCAATGCATCTGCTCCTCAGACAAAGCAAATTTATGAAGACGACTTTTCTGATTTGTACGGAGAGGATATCATCGCTCCGCCCTACAATATCACCGAGCTCAAAACAATTGCTGAATACTCAACCATTCTTCAGCAATGCATTGATGCGTACAGAGTGAATATTACTGGTTTTGGTTTTGATGTGGAGTACACGTTTGATGTCAACGCCACGGATGTCGACCAGGAGAAAAAGAAAAAAGCAGAAAAAGACTGGGCCAGACTTGAAGCCTTTTACAAATGCCTTCACTTTGATGAATCTGCTGAAATGATTTTAGGCTATGCCATTGAAGACAGGGAAAAAACCGGAAACGGCTTTATGGAAGTACTTCGCGACGGGATGGGAAAACCGGCCGGCATTGAATATTTGGATGTGAAATATATGCGCGTATGCGGAGCCGGCGAGCCTGTCGAAGTATCTTTTATGTATGAAGAAAACGGAAAAGTGAAGAGAATCAAAAGGCAAAAACGGTTTCGGAAATTTGTGCAGATGATCAATGGAAAAAAAGTATTTTTCAAAGAATACGGCGATCCCCGAAAAATGGACATGCGCACGGGCGAATATGTCAGCACACTGGCTGAAAAGCACCAAGCAAACGAAGTGATCCATCTTAAAATCGGAAGCGGCGTATACGGCGTGCCCCGCTGGGTAGGCAATATCGTCAATTTATACGGCGCCCGGAAAGCGGAAGAGCTCAATTTTATGTACTTTAAGCAGGGGCGTCACGTACCCGCTGCGATTACGGTGGAAAACGGGATGCTGTCTGAAGCTTCTTACCGGGAACTGCAGGAGTATATGAATGACCTTGAAGGTGTGGAAAACGCCCATAAATTTCTTCTGATTGAGGCGGAAGGCATCGCGAAGGAGAAGGACCTTCACGGCGGTGAAGATATCACGCCGGTTTCTGTGGAAATCAAATCCCTTGCGGAAATCCTGCAAAACGACGCCTTGTTTCTTGAATATGATGAAAAAAGCAGAAATAAGCTGCGCTCTGCTTTCCGTCTGCCGCCGCTTTATACGGGAGAAGCTCAGGAATACAACCGGGCTACGGCTGATACAGCGAGAAAAATTACGGAGGAGCAGGTGTTTCAGCCAGAGCGGAAAACGCTTGTCAACAAATTGAACACACTGCTTTTGCCGGAGCTGAATCTTCATGATGTGAGGCTGACATTAAAAGGACCGGACTTTCGTGATCCGCTTGAGATTGCGAAAGTGCTCGGTCCTTTTATTACAGCTGGAGCCGTTTCGCCGAATGATTTGCGAGACCTTGCCGGACGGGTGCTCGGCAAAACGCTTGAGGAGTGGCCGGAGGACATTTACAAACGCCCTGCCGGACAGGATGCTGAAAAGACAAATCTGACAGCACTTATGCAGGAGCTGAAGGACAGCATCGAAGATATCAAAACGTCCTGAAGGGAGGTGAATCAAGCAGGTGGCGCGGGAATTGAAAAATGCCAAAATCAGCTTTGTCAGCTATGTGGACAAGGCGGCAAACCAGACAGAATTTTTCTTTACGAAGTCAGCCGAACCTCCGTCATTTGAAAAAAAAGTTCGGCTGTTTACGAAAAGCGAGCAGGATGAACAAAAGCTCGTATACGGAATTGTGTATGAGCCTGATGTTCCAGATGCCCACGGCGACTATATGACCGCAGAAGAAATTGAAAAAGCGGCGCATGGCTTTCTTGCAGACGCGCGGGAGATTGATATTAATCACAGCTTTGAAGGCGGCACAGGCGTGGTCGTTGAATCCTATGTGGCGCCCGATGATTTTATCATCGGAACAAAACGGATTACAAAGGGCTCGTGGGTGCTTGTGACAAGAGCGTCAGATGAGGTGTGGGAACAAATCAAAGCCGGCATCATCACCGGCTACAGCATGGCGGGCACTGCTGATGTATATGAAGAAGAACCGGTTGAAAAAGCCGGATTTCTAAGCGTGTTTAAGCAGCTGCTGGCCGACAAAACAGGAAAGGAGACTGAAGAAATGAGGAAAGAAGACATGAGGGAATCAATCGAGCATGCGCTGTATCCGTTGCTCAAACGGCTGGAGACAATTGAAAAAAACACAGAAACAGAGGAAAAACCGGAGCAGACGGGAGATGACGAGCGCCTGAAGAAGCTCGTTGAGGACATGATTGCCCCGCTGATCGAACGCATTGAGGCCCTGGAAAAAGCTCGGGGAGCCTCTAAACAGACGGCGGACGATGCGGCCGGCAATACAGAGCAAGTCAAAAAATCAATCTGGAGCGGACTGCTGTAAACCAGTCAAAGAGGAGGAAATCAATTGAGAAATCAAGAGATCATTCGGAAAGCGGAAATGTCGCTTTCTGCTTTAAAAAGCGGCGGGCTCATGAACCCTGCACAAGCATCAGCTTTTATCCGCATGGTGCAAAACACGCCGACGATTTTCAGTGAATCCCGTGTGATTCAAATGGAAAACGATTCGCAAAAATTTGAGAAAATCGGTTTCGGCCAGCGTATTTTGCGCGCGGCTCAAGAAGGAAAGGCGCTGACAGCAGACGAACTGACGGTTCCGACGACAAGCACTGTCCAGCTGAACACAAAGGAAGTCATTGCGGAAATTAACATTACGTACGACACGCTCGAAAACAATATTGAAAAAGGCGGACTGCAGCAAACGATCATGCAAATTTTAGCAGAGCGGGCGGCAGTTGATATTGAAGAGCTGATCGTAAACGGAGATACTGCATCAGCAGATCCATACCTGGCGCAGCTGGACGGCATCCGTAAACAAGCAGTGTCCCACATCGTCGATATGAATGGTGAAGAACTGTCCAGAGCGACATTTAAAAAAGGCTTAAAGGCTGTTCCGCCAAAATATTTGCGCATCCCTCAGGAATTCAGATTCTATACATCGCACGGCTTAGAAGTTGAATGGAAGGACCGCGTGGCGGACCGCCAGACAAATCTTGGGGACCAGGCTGTTCAGGGCGGCTTGTCCACAGCATTCGGCGTACCGGTAAAAGGGGTATCCAATATCCAGCCGTACGCAGTCGGAGAGGGAGACGCGCAATATGATGCGTCCGATATCATTCTGACACATCCGAAAAATATCATTCTCGGCTTCTCACGCAATATTCGAATTGAAGTCGACAAGGATATCCGCTCCCGTAAGTTCATCATTGTCTTAACGGCGAAGCTGGACAGCAAGTTCGAGGAAGAGGATGCCTGCGCTAAATTAATTAACGTTAAAGAATAATCGAAATGGGGTGGCCAGCTTATATGCTCATCGAACCGACGGACGTTACCGCCTATTCGGTCTATGACCAGGTGAAAAACAGGCCGGAAGAACTGCTGGCGCAGGATATCATCGAGGCGGAATCGGAAGCGGCCCTCATTACAGGGCACAGCTTTACAGACAGCATCTACGACCCGCTCCCTGAAAAGGCGAGATTAGCTTTGCTGAAGCTCGCCCAATACTTTGCGCTAGTAAACAGCGACGAATCAGCCGCATCAAGATATCAGTCTGAGAAAATGGGGGATTACTCCTACACGGTTTCCGGTGAAGCCGGCATTCAAAAGCCCGATGTGTATCATTTGCTGGAAGAGTTTATCGCACCGGACTATGTTCCGGAGTCTGCCAGATTGAAGGTGCGGTCGTTATGAGTTATCAGCAGATGCTGATCCATCGTTGTGATATTTTTCATGAAACAGCGCAGCCGCCGCCGGCGGGACGATTCGGAATTCCGGCGGACAAGCTTCAGCCGGTATTTTCATATCCGAATACACCTGATGAAGAAAATGTCCCTTGCTACTTTACAGAAAAAACGCAGCAGCTGATTCAGGAGGAGCCTGATCAAACCGTGTATCACAGCTTGCTTGTCCATTTTCCATTCTCTGCGGATATCCGGATGAACGACAAAATCATTTGGCAACACAACAGCTATATTCTGAAGCTGCCAAAAAAGATCAGACACCATCATTGGGAAGTCATCGCTGTCAGAGATGAAAGTCTATGAAGATAGCGGGACTTAAAAAGCTGAACGCATCGTTAAAAGAAGCGGCATCCGGCGGTTTTTCCCGCGAGGCGTCCCGGTGGCTTGAAGAGTGTGGGCAAGATTTTCTGGAGATCGTACAATCTGAACTCATCAGCACGCAAACGATAGATACAGAAAAACTGCTCAGCTCCTTTCAGAAAGGCTCAGAGGATAACCTCTGGAAGGTACAAAGCGGCGGACTCTCACTTGAGGTCGGGACCCAGCTTGAATATGCCTCTTTTCTCAATGACGGCCACTGGACGTCGAAAGCGGACGATGTGAGATGGGTGCCGGGGCATTTTCAAGGCTCACGGTTTATCTATGATCCGGCTTCTTCCACAGGCATGGCACTCAAGAAAAAATGGATACCCGGCACGAGCTATTGGGAGCATGCACTGCTTCTATATGAACAGCTGTTTGCAAAATCAATGGAACATAAATTGCGCCAGTGGCTGAAAAAGATGTAAAGGAGGAGCCGGATGAACAGCGAAACAGGATCGATCATGGCTTTTTTGTACAGCCAGTGGTCTGTTCCCATTTATGAAAGCGAGCTGCCTGATCAGTTTCAAGTGCCGTCTTTATATGTCCCTGCGCCATCTGTTTTTGAAGAAACAGATACAGTCTCCACATTTAAAAAAACCTACAGTCTCAATGTAAAGCTGTTTCATCTTGACTCCGTGCAGGCGCTGGATGAAGCGGACAGGCTGGCGGATGCCATCAGAGAAGCGAGAAATATAGTTCCGCTGCTTAGTGAATCCGGTGAGAAGACAGGGGATATGCTTCGCATCACCCGAATTGAGACAAGGGTGGGAGACAGGGGCGAGGCGGTCATGGTGATCAGGTGGAGCAGCCGATATTATTATCATAAAACAGAACAGCCTGTCTTACAGGATATCGATATGAACAGCGGGGTGAAATAGCGGTGGCAAAGCAGAAACAAGCGAAGGCTGTACATACAGAGAGCCGGGAAGCTCTTTTTGATACAGCGGATTTGATCAAGCACGCAAAGGAACTGTTCGGCGTTAAGCCGGAGATCCTTCAGGGGGCTTTATTTGGCGTGGACAAAACACGCCTGACGAAATCAGAGGCAAGTCAATTGATACAAACATTTTTAACTAAGGAGGTCATGCAATAATGAATGGCGGAACATTTACAGCAGGAAAAGAAAAGGACCGTGCAGGCATTTATTTCAATTTTAAAACGACGGCACAGGAACGGGTGTCACTCGGTGAACGGGGGACGGTCGCACTTCCGGTCGCATCAAGCTGGGGCGAAGCGAAAACATTCGTCTCCATTTCAAGCGTGGAGGATTTAAACAAAAAAGTGGGTCTCAGCATCGACGATCCATCTTTATTACTGTTGCGTGAAGCGAAGAAAAACGCGAAAACGGTATTGATGTACCGCCTCACTGAAGGCGTCAGAGCATCTGCCGATATTGCCGAAGGCGTTAAAGCGACTGCTTTATACGGCGGATCAAAAGGGAATGACATCATCATCCGCATTAATGAAAATGTACTGGATGCAGCGTCATTTGATGTCACAACGTATATGGATGAATCAGAAGTGGATAAACAGACTGTCAAAAAAGCTGAAGAATTAACAGCAAACGGCTATGTGACATTTACCGGAACAGGAGATCTTTCCTCTTCAATTCCGCTGACTGGATCAGAGGGAGACACGGCTGCCGAGACGCTGAACGCATCTGCGGGAATCCGTTTATCCGGCGGTACAGATAAAGCGCCGTTCAACTCAGACTATACCGATTTCTTGGCTGCGGCTGAAACGGAGAGCTTTGATGTCATCGCTTTGCCGGTTGCAGAAGGAGATCAGCTGAAGGCGACCTTTGCCGCATTCATTAAGCGTCTGCGTGACGGGCAAGGGCAAAAAGTCCAAGGGGTAACAGCCAACTACAGCGGTGACTATGAAGGCATCATCAACGTGACAGAAGGTGTGCTGCTGGAAGATGGAACAGAAGTGACACCGGACAAAGCGACGGCGTGGGTAGCCGGCGCAAGTGCGGGAGCAACCTTTAACCAATCTCTCACATTTGTGGAGTATGAAGGTGCCGTTGATGTCTTAAACCGCCTTGACCACGACGCGATTGTGGAACGCTTAGCCAAAGGCGAATTTTTATTCACATTTGACGCCCGCGATAAATCGGTAAGCGTAGAAAAAGACATTAACTCACTTGTCACGTTTACGGCTGAGAAAAACAAGAAGTTTGCGAAAAACAAAATCGTCCGTGTACTCGACGCAGTCAATAACGATTTAACACGCGAGCTGAAAGCATTAATCAAATCAAGAAAGGGAAGCGGAAGCGACATCCCGGCCTCTGAAGACGGGCTTCAGTATGTGAAAACGATGATTACGCAATACATGACAACACTTCAGGATGCGGGCGGCATTACCGGTTTTGATTCTGATCAAGATATCACAATTTCAATGAATGAAGACCGTGACGGCTTCTTGATTGACCTTGCTGTACAGCCTGTCGACGCGGCAGAAAAATTCTACTTTAATGTGGAGGTAAACTAATATGGCATTAAAAGCACAAAACACGATTTCAGGTAAAGAAGGACGCTTATTTCTCGATGGCGAAGAAATGGCGCATATCAAAACATTTGAAGCAAATGTGGAGAAAAACAAGTCTGAAGTAAATATTATGGGCCGTCGCATGACAGGCCATAAAACAACAGGCGCAAACGGAACAGGCACAGCGACGTTTTACAAAGTCACATCAAAATTTGTGATCCTTATGATGGATTACGTCAAAAAAGGCAGCGATCCTTATTTCACCCTGCAGGCTGTGTTAGATGATAAATCTTCCGGAAGAGGAACAGAAAGAGTCACGCTTTACGACGTAAACTTCGACTCCGCAAAAATCGCCAGCCTCGATGTCGATTCAGAAGCATTAGAGGAAGAAGTTCCGTTTACATTTGAAGACTTCGACGTGCCTGAAAAGCTTTCTGACACGTTTTAATCAAAACTGAACAAGCCATAAGCAGACCTTTCTGAGAAAGGTCTGTTTGTAAATGATGAAATCAATTTAAAGATAAGGGAGTTTTTTACATGAGCGAGAAGAACGAAAACGTATATGATCTTTCCTTTTTTATGCCGGGAAAAACAATCGAAGCCGAAGAAATCAAAGTGCCGATCTCTAAACGTTTTGTTGATAAAAAAGGGAATGTCATACCGTTTATTTTAAAACCAATTACCACCGAACGAATTGATGAACTGGAGAAAGAAAATACAACATTTAAAAATGTGAAAGGCCGCGGACGCGTTAAAGATTTAGACTCCCAGCGTTTTTATGCGAGAATTGCCATCGAATCCACTATTTATCCGGATTTTCGTTCAAAAGATTTAAGAGAGGCATACAAAACAGCAGACCCGGTGGAAGTCGCCAAACGTGTACTATCGGTGGGAGGAGAATATGCAAACTGGCTGAATAAAGCAATTGAAATCAATGGTTTTGAAGATGATCTTGAAGATCTAGAAGAAGAAGCAAAAAACTAGTAAAGGATGGCGATAAGGAAACTGTGTATTTGTATTATGCAATGCATGAACTTCATTATTCGCCATCCCAGCTTCTTGAATTATATGAAGCACCAAAGCACTTTAAAGCTCTTTTATTTGGGTTGATTGGATATAAGTTAGATCTATTAGAAAAAGAATCAAGGAGAGGAGGGAATTAAAATCGCAAAATTAACAGCCCGCTTTGATCTCGAAGACAAGGTATCTAAAAAACTAAAACGGATACATAAAGGATTCCAAGAGGTCGAAAAAAAAGTAAAGACCATTAATCGGCAAATCAAAATTAGTATCAGAGCAGAAGATCAGGCATTTTACCGGCTGAGAAAAATAAATGACTACATTATTTTGAAATTCGCGAAATCACTTGAAATCAAAGTTGTACTTGATGACCAAGCCACTTCAAAGCTGGAAGCGATTGAACAAAAACTAAAACGGTTGCCGAAAGAAAAGAAGCTGACTGTATCTTTGGTAGACCGGACAGCAGCTGCGTACAAAAAAATAAAGAAGATGCTATCTAAACAAAAACTATCATTCCTTTTGGTTCCAGATGACAAGGTTACTTCAGCCGTTAAAAAGATTATTGGTTATATCAAGAAAAATTTGAAAAACGGATATACAGTCAAATTAAAAGTTATCGATGAAATTACAAAAACAGTGAATCGATTAACAGCACTTTTGAAGAAATTTGAAAAAACCTATTATGTAAAGGTCGTTGTTAAGACAAAAATATCAGACAAAATCAATAAAAAAGAAAGCCCGATTAATAAAGACAAATCTAAGAAAGAATCAGACAAAGCTTCGGATAAAGGCGCTGACAAAAGTTCTGATCAAAAACCTGGCTGGGTCGGGAAAATCAAAGGATGGCTGAAGGATTGGTGGACAAAGTCAGCTTGGCCTTGGATTAAGGATACGCTCAACCAAATAGGCAAAGCTTTTTTGGATCGTTTCAAAGAAAGATTGATAGAAAAGCTGAAAAATGATGTGTTTGATAAGATCATTGATAAAATTCTAGGACCTCAAAAAAAGGACGATTCTGGTGAAAATTCTGAAACGGATAATAAAGTCCTTAACCGTAATACAGGAGGAAATTGTTGCTGTTGCTGCTGTGAAGACGGGGGTAACAGTCCGGGCAGTAAAAATAGAAAAACCTATAAAAAAAAGAAAAGCCCGACAAAGGCTCCAAACAGAACACTTAGGGTTCCTGGAGAGGTAATAAGAAGACGCCAGAGCGGCACATCCGGTGAAAGTGCGCCACGGTCCTCTGGTTCGAAGTTCAAGAACTGGCTCGGAAGCTTAAAATCGCTAGGGAAGGATTCATCCAAACTAGGAAAAGCGTTCAGAGGAATGGGTAAGGCTGTTCCATACGTAGGATCTGCTTTAGCAATGTTCGATCTAGCTGGAATCAATAAAGATAATGCTGGTGAAAAGGTTGGTTCAATCGGAGGACGCATTGCCGGCGCAGAAGCAGGAGCAACTGCCGGAGCAGAGGCTGGTGCGACAATCGGATCCTTTGTGGGTCCGGAAGGTACAGTAATCGGGGGAGCTATCGGCGGAGTCGGCGGCGGTTTAGTAGGCGGAATAGGCGGCGAAGAAGCAGGTAAGAACATTGGTAAGATGTTTGATACTTCTAAGTTAAAGGAGAACATAAGCAATTCACTATTTAACAAAGAGTGGTGGAGTGGAAAATGGAAGTCTATTTCTGATACTGCCAATGGTGCTATTACTTGGATTGAAGATACATGGAGTAAAGTTTCAACTTGGTTTGACCAGTATGTGTTTACGCCTATTTATAATGTAGCTGTACCCGTAATTAATTTTATAGTAGGTTTGTTTGCTTATGCATGGGATGGCATTTTGGCAGTATGGAACATTGTCTACCCATGGTTTAAGGATAACGTGTGGGATCCAATAAGCGGAGCAGTTACTAAAGTTGCTACAACGATATGGACTGGATTGTGTAACGCTTGGACAGTTATTTCAGGCATATGGTCTACTGTTTCAACGTGGTTCATGGACAATGTGTGGAACCCTGTGAGTGAAGCAGTAACAACTGCGGCAACATGGATTTGGAGTAAAATCAATGGTGCATGGACTACTATTTCTGATATTTGGTCCAGTGTATCGAATTGGTTTTATGATAATGTGTGGAACCCGATTGTCACAAAAGTAGAAGATATTAAAACTTCAATAAAAGAAAAATTTGATGATGCAAGGAAATTCTTTGAGGATGCATGGGATGGAATTGAAACTTGGTTTAATAAACATGTGAAAGAACCATTGGTTAAAGTAGCAGAGAAAATTGCTGAGAAATTTCAATGGGTAATTGATTTGAAAGATGCTGCTAGTTCAGGTATAGGATATGTTAAAGATGCAGTCGGTGGTTTCTTTACAAATGTAACAAACAGAGGACAGGAAATTACTCATCTAGAGAAAAAAACAAGTGAAAAGAGTTCGAAAGGTAAAGCTAGTTCTAAAACAACTACTAATAACATTTTTTCTCAGTCTCCAACAAATATGACTGTTCTTCAACAATCTCTGAATCGGAACGCCACAGGCGGCTACATCACCAAACCCACCATCTCATGGATCGGTGAAGCCGGCAAGGAATTCGTTATCCCAGTTGATAACAACCGAGGCCGTGGGAAGATGCTTCTTTCACAAGCCGCGTCTAAGCTAGGTATGCAAGTCGTAGACGATATGGGAACCGCTTCGTCTTCTGCTGGAAGCCCGGTATCTGTTTCAAGAGGAGCAGCTGCCAATCCGTTATCAGGATCAGCCTCTCCATCAATGGACACTGCAAATCTGACAGGTCAAGCGTCCACACTCGGACAGCAATTTTCAGAAGGCTTTGGTAAAGGCATCAGCAATCAGCCGGTTAAAATGGAAGATTGGAAAAAGAAAAACATCAATATGCCATTTACACAAATGATTTCTTCTTCACCAAATTACGGAAAACAGATGGTAAGCGGCTATGCTAAGGGGCAAAACAGCACAGCAACCGGAACAGACGGCTTTTTACAATCAAAAGTCAAAACACCGTTCCAAGCTACTGTAAACAAATCTTCATCATGGGGAAGCAGTACAATCAAAGGATTTACTTCAGGACAAAATAGTTCCCAAACCGGTACTGATCAATATGTAAATACACATGTGAATAAGCCGTTTTTGCGATCTAAAGAATCATCAAACGGCTGGGGTAGCGGCATGATCGGGAATTTTGTTTCAGGTATGACTTCAAAGGCAAGTGAAGTCCATGAAGCTGCCAAGGAACTCGCGAAAAAAGTTGAGAAGGCTTTCCGTGAAGAATTAGATATCCATTCGCCTTCTCGAGTTATGATGAGTCTCGGTCGCTTTGCATCTGTCGGGGTAGTAAAAGGATTGGATTCTGTCGATGTGAAAAAATACGCTGAAAAGCAAGCCGGTTCACTGGCAGCTGCTTATTCCGGAATGGGTGCAGTAGGGGGAAATGTGAAGCAGTGGCTTATGGCTGCAATGATGGCCACAAAGACACCTTTAAGCTGGCTTCCAGGATTGATGACGATTGCTCAGTATGAATCAGGAGGCAACCCGAACTCTATTAACCTGTGGGATAGCAACGCGAAGGCGGGAAATCCATCACAAGGACTCATGCAGACAGTCCCGACCACATTTAATGCTCATAAAGCACCGGGCATGGGTAACATTAGAAATCCGATTCACAACGCTGCTGCCGCTATCGGCTATATCAAAAGCAGATACGGCTCAATTGATAATGTACCTGGCATTAAAAGCCTGAAACGTGGCGGTCCCTATGTCGGTTATGCCAACGGCGGACTGATCACAAAAGAACAAATCGCCCGTGTCGGTGAAGGAAACAAGCGGGAATGGATCATTCCGGAGGAGCGAGGCATACGCGGCCGCTACCTCCTTCAGAGAGCAGCGCAAGCTCTGGGTATGGAAGTGACAGATCCGTCTCAATCCCAGCAGTCTGAGCTTTCTTCAGGCCAAGTCTCCGCTGTTACTTCGGCAAGCCGGCCAACGACAGCGGTATCCGGATCAAAAGAAATTTATATTCAATTTAATGGTGACCAGCACTTCCATAATGGACAAGACGCCGAAACTCTTGCAGCGAAAATCAAGCAGGCGCTTATAGACGAACTGCAAAAGGATATCAATATTGGAACGAAGGGAGTCGTTGCATTTGACTAAATCCGTATATGAATTTTGGATTTCACAAGGGAAGGACAAGCTGCGGCTCCCCGTACTTCCCGACCAGCTGAATATTTCAAATACGGTTCAGAATGAGACGGTTAAAGTAGCCAAGTTTGGTGACCTTACATTTATTGACGAACAGGGAGCGAAAGAAATTTCGTTCTCTTCGTTTTTTCCGAAGAAATACAGCCCGATAGCTGAATATCAAAACTTCCCGTCGCCGGAAAACGCGATAACAAAAATTGAAAAATGGATGAAGGCCAAAAAAACGGTCCAGTTTTTGATTACGGGGACAAAAGTCAATCTGACCTGCAGCATTGAGGGATTTTCCTACAGCGAAGGCCAGCAGGATATCGGTGATCGCTCGTTTGATATTCAATTAAAAGAATACAAAACCGCTTCCCCCCGAAAAATCAAGCAAAAGAAAAAAACAAAGGCAAAACGTCCGTCAAAGGCCTCTCCGAAAACCTATACAGTGAAAAAGGGAGACACGCTTTGGGACATTGCCGGCAGATTTTACGGGAACAGCACGCAATGGCGCAAAATTTGGAACGCCAATAAAACAGCGATGATCAAGCGAAGTAAACGAAATATCAGGCAGCCGGGCCACTGGATTTTTCCCGGTCAAAAATTAAAGATACCGCAATGAAGCAGGTGATGTATGATGATAGAATTGTTCGTCATTAAAGATACAGAATGGCTTGAGCTGGTAGCGGAAAGCGTGTCGCTGGAGGGACACCGATATCAAGCGCCGCGCTCCATAGAAGCGACCATCGTCATCAAACAGGGCGACCAAACGTATTACAGCGTCACAGAAGGAGATACCGTCTTGTTTAAGTGGAAGGGAAAAGAGCTTTTCCGCGGGATCGTCTTCGCCCGAACGCCTGATGAACATACGCTTGCCTTCAGTGCGTACGATATGCTGCAATATTTGGTCAAAAATCAGGATGTGTACGTGTTTTCCAATCAGCGTGCTGACCAGATGATCAGGAGGATCGCCAATGATTTTCAAATTCCGACAACCTCTATTGCGAACACAAGTCATACGATCAAAAGCCTTGTGATTAAAAATGATACGAGCCTGTACGACATCATATTGAAGGCTTTAAAACAGACAAAGAGCCAGACGGGCAGGAATTATCAGCTGTATTCGGAAAAAGGAAAGCTCGGTCTGCGCGCTTGGCCAGATCCGTCGGAGGTATGGGTGCTGGAAACCGGCGTCAATATTACGGGCTACCAATACAGCACGTCTATAAATGATACCGCAACACGGGTGGTGCTGCGCCGCCAGAAGGAGAATAAGACGTATAAAGCGTCTGCGAAGGACAATTTAGGCTTAAACAAATACGGCGTGCTTCAATATACGGAGACCGTAACAGACGAAATTAACCAGGCGCAGCTTCAGCAGAGGGCCGACGTACGCCTTGCTGAAAAAAAGGGCGTAAAAAAAGAACTGAAAAATATTCAGGCCATCGGCATTCCAGAAGTGCAGAGCGGCTTGCCTGTCTATATATCCATTCCGGAGGCAGGGATTAAGAAAATCTACTGGGTAGATACAGATCGGCATGAGTTTAAAGGAACGAAACATACGATGACCATTGATGTTGTCGAAAAGAATACGATGCCGGAAGGGGTTTCCTGATGAGACTGAGTGAAGCCATCAAACATTTGGCCGTCGGTGCGGTTGATGCTGAATCTCCGGTGGAGCTGCTCCCAGCTGAGGTGGTTTCGGTTTCTCCTGTTGAAATCAAATTAAAAGAAAACAGCAAACTGATTATACCGGCTGACGCCCTCATCATCCCAAAACGGATGCAGTCCGGAGGAGATGATGCACTCGAGCTGGGGGATCGCGTCATGACTGCAGCTCTGACAGGCGGACAATCGTTTTTTATTTTAGATAAACTGTAAACAAAACCGCTTCGGACGAAGTGGTTTTTTATTTAGCATGTATAAAGGAGTGGGCATCATGGCCCTGACACCAGAAGTGGAGTTTGAGGATATTGAAGATGACGGCGAAGTCATTGAAACCTCGCAAACCTACAAAATAGATTTTGAAAACGGAAGAATTACAAATGAGTTGATTACCGGGCTTGAAGCAATCAGACAGTTTGTGTATATCGCCTTACAAACTGAACGATATGCGTATTCAGTTTATAGCCATAATGTCGGAAATGAGCTTCAGGACGTGCTTACAGATCATGAGACGACTGATGCCTACAAAAAAATGGAGATTCCAAGGCTCATAGAGGAGGCACTTGTTTATGATGACCGTATTTCCGCTGTAACAGACTTTGAGATAGAAAAACAAGGCGATGCATTTCATGTTTCCTTTGTAGTCGAGACAGATGAAGGATCGCTTGAGATTGAGGAGGTGATTGGCGAAGATGTTTGAGGACCAGACCTTTGAAGATATTATGGAGCGTATGCTGAACAGCATCTCCGCAGATATTGACACGAGAGAAGGCAGTGTTATTTATAACGCATTAGCCCCGGCGGCAGCCGAGCTTGCGAAGTCGTATATATGGCTTGATACCGTGCTTGAGCTTGTGTTTTCTGATACTGCGCAAGGAGAGTTTTTGGACCGGCGCGCTGCGGAAGCGGGGATTGAACGGACAGCTGCCACAAAGGCCGTGAGAGCAGGGGAGTTCACAGCTGGCGTCAGAATTCCTGAAGGCTCCCGCTTCTATGTGGACAATCTTTATTTTCAATATACAAGAGACGGGACGCTTGTCTGTGAAACGCCGGGAGAAGCAGGAAACGCCAATCTGACCGGACGCAATCTGTTGTCACTGGATACCATCCCGGGATTGGAAAAAGCGATTGTCAAAGAGATTCTGATTCCCGGGCGTGAAGAAGAAGGAGATGACAGCTTAAGAGAACGGTATTTTACGAGGGTTCGGCGTGAGGCTGTCAGCGCCAATAAAATGCATTATAAAGAGTGGGCTGAAGAAGTGGACGGTGTTGGAAAGGCAAAGATCTTCCCGCTTTGGAACGGAGACGGGACGGTTAAAATTGTCGTCACGAATGCTAACCTTGAACCGGCTTCTGAAATCTTAATTCAAAAAGTGAAAGACTATATTGATCCTGAGCCCGGTCAGGACGAGGGGCAGGCGCCAATCGGAGCCGTTGTCACAGTGGAAAGCGCGGTCTGGAAGGAAGTTGAGATTTCTGCCGAGGTGCTTCCGGAAGTCAATCACTCGATTGATGAAGTAAAGACAGAAATTAAAGAAGGCGTTTTAAATCTCTTTAAGAAAATGGCATTCGAAGATAACATTATCCGCCTTTCTCAAATTAATAACATCGTCTATAATTCGCCGTCTGTCAGTGATTATTCAAATATTAAAATCAACGGCACTTCCGAAAATTTAGTGCTGAGCGACGTAGAAATTCCTAAGCTTGGGCAGGTGAATATCATTGAGCAAACAAGATGACATGATTTCATATCTGCCGCCGTTTCTCACCAGCTTAAAAGAAATGTCGGAGCTGCTGAAAGCGGAAGCACCTGAGTTTGATCAGCAAAACAACAGCATATTTGATCTGACAGACCAGTTATTTGTGCCAACAGCAACATGGGGGCTTAGCCGCTGGGAAAAGATTTTAAACGTGCCGCGGGAATCTGGAGACACCGATGAAATCAGGCGATTACGGCTCATTTCGAAGATGTCGAACATCCCGCCGATCACCTACAGGGCCATTGAGCAGGCGGTGAACCGTTTCTTAAAAAAACCGTCGGCACAAGTCCGCCTGCTGCCCGGTGAATACCGCTTTAATGTAGACATCAATATTGATGATCTCCAGCACATGAATGAGCTGATCGAAGCATTGGAAAATATGAAGCCGGCACATCTGGCGTATACGCTCAGAGGCGGATTGAATGAGACGCTCCAAATAAAGGACAGAGTCATCCTGAATCACCGAAGATACCGAACAGCCAGTGAGCTGAAGGTCGGTTATTCTGTCACCCTTAACAATAATGAGGTGGTCTTAACTTGATTTCAACCATATACAGAGAACGTACAGCTACCGATCTCAAAAGCAGGATTCATCACGTGCTGCTTAACGGCCAAGAAACAGAAATAGTGGAGCTCACCATTGAAGGAGCAACAGTGACCGTTCTGACAAAACGTGAGGAAGATATTAAACATATAGAAACGGTACAAATTTTAGACGAGCTGGGCAACATCATTACAGAAAGAAAAACAGACCTGGACGTCAGTGAAAACAGAACACTCGATTTCAGATTTACCTTTGAGGTGGTGTAAATATGGCATACGAAGAAAAAACAGACTGGCTTCCGGATGATCCAATTAACGAGGACGACGTCAACCGCTGGGAAAAAGGCATAAAAGACGCCCACACAGACCTGGCTGCCCACAAAAACGACATGAACAACCCCCACAACACAACAAAGGCGCAAATCGGGCTGGGGAATGTGGATAATGTGCAGCAGGCGGCAAAGAAGGATTTTGACAAGCATATTTCAGATGAAGCCATACACATTTCATCTAGTGAGAGGACAAAGTGGAACAACGCACAATTAACTAAGTTAACTGATGAAAACGGAAAATATCTAGCAAGCATCCAAAATGGTCTGGATTTTCACAAAATTGTGGAAGAATTGGATCAAACCTTTTTCTTTTATACTGATAAGACTGGAATCAATACCCCACCGTTTCCCACTAGAGGATTGTATATTGGCTACAAATCTTATGGAGAAGCTTTGGCAATGGATTATGAAGGAGGTACATGGCGAAAAACCCTGAATGATTCCGGCTGGACTGATTGGGTTCAATTAGAAACTTCAGAAGGCGCTCAAGTTAAGGTGAGGAGCCATGAAGAAAAAACTGAAATACATGTAAATAAAAGCGATAAAGACAAATGGAATTTGGGACAGTTATTTAAAATAACTACTGATAACGGGACACAAAAGATTAACCTGTCATCTGGATCTTTTTATGATTCTCTTAAAGATGTCGGGACTGTCACTTTCTATGGAACAAACGCGGTCACAGATAACCCGTCAGACACCAGTCTTCGAGGTATGCAATTGGTCGGTCAGCTAGGAATAGGCATTGGATATGCTGTGGATGTGAGAGGTAACGCTTGGTGGTTTTACTATAACGCTAACGATAGTGCGATCAATTGGTATCAAATTGAGTCTACAACGGGGGCGCAGTCAAAGATAGATGGACATGCCAATAAAACAGATATCCATGTAACACAATCCGATAAAGACAAATGGAATAATGCACAACTATATAAATTAACTGATACTCAAGGCTGCCGGACTAAAATTCCAGATGGGACTGACTTATTAACGCTGCCATCTGGCTTTTATTATGCATTAGGGAATGTCATAATAAACAATCCTGTTTCAGGAGATGGATCATGGTATAACTATGATGTAATCGAAACAGGGAGTAGCGGGCGAAAAACAATTTTGGCCTCTAGAAGTTATGACGGAACTTTTTGGACGGCAACGATCCATACAGACGGCGTGTTTAAAGGCTGGAATAAGATCGAGACTGAGGCAAGTGCTCAAACCAAAGCAGATAAAGCGCTAGCTGATGCTAAAAACTATGTTGACACAAATTATACAAATCAAAAGTTAACTGTTTTAACAGGAACAAATGCAATCCAAGATGCGAGAATAAGCGGAAATGATTACCCAGCTGGTATCACATTCATGGATATAGGAGCTAATAACGCTACCGGTTACCCACTTACCTATGGCATTGTAAAAAATGAAAAGCATAGTAATTATCGCTTTACTCAGTATTTTTATGGAAATGCAGACACAACTAGTGGAAGCTATGATCATGTTGGGACTTGGATCCGCCATTGGTGGGCTGGTACAGGCTGGACAGCTTGGCATAAAATTTCTGGATTTGCACATGCCAATATTCGGGCCAACAGCATACAATATTTAAATAAAGCTAACCATACAAAAATTCAGTTTAAACGCAAAATAAAAGATAGTCATAATGCTTTTGACACAAATAATAGTAGATTCGTTGCTCCTAATGATGGAATGTTTTTAGTGGGAGTTGGGCTGTATATGATAAATACACCGGCTTATATCAATTTTCATCTGAAACTCTATCTCAATGGATCATTATATAAACCGATTGACCATAAGAGAGGGGACTTTGTTGATAAGCAAAATGAAATGTACCTTGCATTAAATGGTAATGTAACCGTTCCTATGAACAAAGGTGACTATATAGAGATCTATTGTTATTGCAATTATAGCGGTGATGATAGAAGAGGTGTATCCGATTTTAACGAGCTATACAACTATATAGACGTCCAAGAACTTGGAGGACTTAACTATCCTACAGTATAAGTATAGGAGGAAAAACGATGATCGCAGAAGCAATCATGTATAAATACCCCAATGCAGATCCAACAAAAGATTTTATCGTTCAGAATGACGGGCATGGATCTTATATAGCTGAGTGGAACCTGCGCGCCCCCATCCCAACCCAAAAAGAACTCGAATCCTGGTGGGAGGAGCTGCAAAAAAACCCGCCGTACGAGCCGCCTGATCAGGTGGAGCTCCTCGCTCATGAGTTGTCGCAGGAGAAGCTGGCACGCAAGCAGCTTGAAGAGTTGAACAAAACGTTGGGAAGCGAGCTGGCAGATATAAAGCTTTCCATACTTTCTTTGAAAGGAGATCATGCTGAATGAATTATTGGGTGCTTGCCCTCTACTATGAGTGGGCGACAACGGATATGGTGAAACAGGCCTTAGCATATGAAGACTGTTCAATTGAGGATCTTGCAGAAGGTGTGAACAAAAAGCTGATCACAGCTGATCAGTATAAAGAAATTACCGGTAAAGCCATGTAAAGGCTTTTTTTATTTTGCCTTTTTAAAAATCAAAGGAGGATGAAGATGGTGAAGTATCAATATGAATTTCCTCTCGATAAGACTGGAAAAGCCGGAGCTGTAAAGCCCTATCGAGGAGGAAAAAATGATTTTGTGACACCTGTTTCGAATTTGTCGGGTGTAGCGGAGATTTTAACAAATGCTTCCTTAAAGGCGACTGAGGCATACAGTCAGCTCGGGCAGGACAGGCTTGGCGCAGTTCTGATTTCAAAAGTGAAGGGCTGGGCGTATGCAGATCGTGAAGGTACGCTCTTTATAGAAGAAAGTGACAATAACAATGTTTGGACGACGACAGCATCAGTTAATGTCGCAGCAGGTGTCCTGACAGCGACGGACTGGGTATATCTTTCTAAACGCTATTACCGCTTCCGCTATGTGAACGGGAATCTTCAGCAATCAGACTTTGTATTATACCAATCAGTCGGTGCGGGTGAAATGGATGTGCGTGTCAGTGGAAAAGCGCCTTTGCAGATTGACTTTCAGGAGAATCAAACACACGATGGACGGTTGAAAGTGGAGGCCCGCAAAACATTTGACTTTGTCTTTCATGAAAATGCAGAGTCCGCCAGTGAGGGTGCTGCTTTACCTGTTGACGGTGCCGAGCATTTACTCGTTGAAGTATACGGCACAGCGGAAATGAGCGAAGTCAAATTTTGGGGCAAATCGGTGTCAGGACAGAAACTACCGATCAGAGGCGTGAAAACTGATGATGCCAGCTCTGCATTGAGTACATTAGGAAAAGCTGAGGCGTGGGCCTTTGATATTAAAGGGTTTAAGGAGATCATTATGGAGATCGTCAGTATCACCGGCGGTACTCTTTCGGTAAAAGGAACCGCTGTTTCATAACAGTTTTGGCTCTCGGAAGGGAGGTGATCTGCATGTGAAGGAGGAGTGAGTAATGCAGCAAGAGGCAGATGTTAATGTCTTTCAGCAGGATTTAGCAGACATAAAAGGTGAACAAAAAGCGCTCGAACAGAGAGTTTCGGCATTGGAACGCGTGTCTGACCGGCAAGACCAGCAAATCATGACGCTGAACGAAAAATTAAACAAAATTGATGAAAATACAACATGGATTAAGCGCACCATTACAGGTGCCATCATTACAGCAGTGTGCACAGGGATCATTGGCGGAGCGATCGCCATTATGTACAACCTGCTGCAGCATTAAGGGGGATTATCATGAAAACGTATGATAAAGGCACGGTCACTAGGACGGTGCTTCTTTTGCTTGCGCTCATCAACCAGAGCATGCTGATGTTTGGCAAATCACCATTGGACATACAGGAAGAGCAGGTGAATCAGCTTGCAGATGCTCTGTATTCAGCAGGATCAGTGATCTTCACAATTGGGACAACACTAGCAGCTTGGTTTAAAAACAACTATGTAACAGAAAGAGGGAAAAAGCAACGCGACTTGTTAAAGGAAAATAATCTGACGAAATAAGGAGAGATGAAAATGGTTAACATTATTCAAGATTTTATTCCGGTCGGTGCAAATAACCGTCCAGGCTACGCGATGACACCTCTTTATATTACCGTACACAATACAGCGAATACGGCAGCAGGCGCCGATGCCCAAGCGCATGCCCGCTATTTGAAAAACCCTGATACGGCGACAAGCTGGCATTTTACAGTTGATGATACAGAGATTTATCAGCATCTGCCGTTAAATGAAAACGGCTGGCATGCAGGAGACGGGAACGGAAGCGGCAATCGGGCTTCTATTGGGATTGAAATTTGTGAAAATGCGGATGGTGACTTTGCACAAGCAACAGCTAATGCCCAGTGGCTGATCAAAACATTGATGGATGAACACGGTATCAGCCTCGCTAACGTCGTGCCTCACAAATATTGGTCAGGGAAGGAATGCCCTCGCAAACTGTTGGATACGTGGGACTCGTTTAAAGCGGGAATTGGCGGTGGCGGGAGCCAAACTTACGTCGTGAAAAAAGGTGACACACTTACATCCATAGCGAGAGCGTTCGGTGTTACTGTTGCTCAGCTGCAAGAGTGGAACAATATCGAAGATCCGAATCTCATTCAGGTTGGTCAAGTGTTAATTGTAAGTGCTCCTTCGTCCGCTGCAGAGCCAGAACTCTATCCGCTCCCTGACGGTATCATTCAGCTGACAACACCATATACCTCAGGCGAACACGTCTTTCAGGTGCAACGAGCGCTGGCGGCTCTCTACTTTTATCCTGATAAAGGAGCTGTGAACAACGGAATCGACGGCATTTACGGGCCGAAAACAGCAGACGCGGTTGCGCGTTTTCAGTCTGTTAACGGTCTACCCGCCGACGGTATCTACGGACCTGCGACAAAAGCGAAGATCTCAGCTCAAGTTAGCTGATGAAAGAACATAAAAATCCCGGAGTTGCTCCGGGATTTATTTTTTCTTCTTCAATTTTTTTAAAATTCCTGCACTCCGCTCCCTCACCCGAAGCGAATACCCGGAAAAGCCAAACCTCCCGTAATCAATAATCTTCACACGACGCACCAATTTTTTCACTGTATCACCTGACATTATCCTCTGTTTGTTTTATTATATGTAGCCCCTTAAGAAAAGGAATAAGGACAAGAGCTGTTTCTCTTGTCCTTTTAGTGTGATCATGCTTTTTTTCGTTTATACTCATCAATCAGCCGTTCGTTTTCTTTGAAGATTCTTGCTGTGTGCGGACTGACTTGATAGCTTGCGACACTGGTGGTTGAACGTTTTTTCAGGATTTTAAACGGTTTCTTTGCCCGCGGATGGCATCCGTTTTGAAACGCGTTTTCCATTATCCTTCACCTTCCTCCTCAATTGGCAGCACCAAATCATATATGCTCGTTAATGATGTGAATAGCAAATAATCAAATTCCGTTACAATGCTGTCAGACGTCAGTTTGATGACATAGCTCTGTGTCTCAATTGTAAAGGGAATGAGCACTACTTTTCCATACTGGTCGTAATAGACATCCTTTCGATCCAGCCTCGTTTGCACGTCAGCGGGATCCTCCATGTGCTCGGTTAACCGGTCTTTATCAGACTGTGTCGAATAGTGACAAAGGCTGGCCGTCAGATTCATTTTATCAGCATAGGTTTTCAGCAGTTTATCAATTCCTTCAGCATATGCTTCTATACTTCCATAATAAACATGAATCGGTTCGTTTTTCAATAGATATTGGTATGTTTTCAGCCGATCGAGATACATGTGGAGCATTTCGTTGTTTTCTTCGAGAATTTCTCTTGTGTCTGTTTCCAGTTCACTGCCGGCCAGTTTTTTCACATAAGCGCTCAAAAAGATAAAAGCGTCAATTAAAGCAAAGCTGACAGCGACAATGACATACCGTTCCCAGTTTGTGAACAGGGAAGAGGGATCATATGTCCAGTATATCATGGCGCCCAAAACAAACAGCAAATACCATGTTTTTCGGATGGCGGACATTTTTTCTTTGACCTTCGCTTCGAACCGCCATGTGGCGTATACGTATAAGCCTAAAGCGGCCATAGTGCACCAGACCATGATTTGAAAGAATAAAAGCATACATCAATCCCTCGCATCTGAAATAGGTTCTGATTATTGTATTCGAGAGATGCGGCTGGTTTTCCTGTTCCATCAAAAAAACCGCTTCTGTTAAGAAGCGGTTCCACATTAAAAAATCATATTTAAAATAAAGTAGGCGATAGCACCAAGTGTCGCTGAAATCGGAAGCGTGATGACCCATGTAATGAGCATCCGCTTAGCTGTGCCCCAGTTTACTCCTTTTACCCGGTGTGATGCACCGACGCCAAGGATTGATGAAGAAATGACGTGGGTTGTACTGACCGGCAAATGAATAAATGTGGCGCCGAAAATAATGGCTGCCCCGGTTAAGTCAGCGGATACACCGTTTACCGGACGAATCTTCATGATTTTTCCGCCAACGGTTTTAATGATTTTCCATCCGCCGATTGAAGTTCCGAGACCCATGGCTGTCGCGCAGGCGAATTGCACCCAGGTTGGAATATCATTAGCAGAAGTATGTAAATTTGCTGTGATGAGAGCCATTGTGATAATTCCCATTGCTTTTTGCGCATCGTTTGTTCCGTGTGTATAGGATTGCAGGGCAGCAGTTATAATCTGCACTCTGCGGAATTGCTTGTTCGTTTTCGCCAAATTGCTGTCTTTGAAGATCAGCTTGACGATGCTGTAAAGAATATAACCAAGGACAAAGGCAATAATTGGTGATAAGATGAGTGCCTCAATGATTTTAATGAAGCCCTTATAATTTAACGCAGTAAATCCGGCTGCCGCAACGGCTGCACCGGCAATCGCCCCGATGATGGCATGGGATGAGCTGCTTGGGATGCCGTAATACCAAGTGAGCAGGTTCCACGCTATTGCTGCGACTAAAGCAGCCAAAATAACAACAGAGCCATTTTCCAAAGTATAAGGGTCTACAATATCTTTCGTAATGGTTTTGGCAACACCTGTAAACGTCATTGCTCCGACAAAGTTCATCACTGCCGCCATTATAATGGCATGGCGCGGTTTCAACGCTTTTGTTGATACTGAAGTCGCAATTGCGTTCGCCGTATCATGAAACCCGTTGATGAAATCAAACGCCAGAGCAAAAATGACTATTAGTATCGTTAATATAAATAGAATATCCATTTTTACCCCTCGTTACGCGTTTTTCATAATGATGGTTTCAAGATTATTGGCAACACTTTGGCACGAATCGGCAATTTCTTCAAGTGTTTCGTAAATTTCACGATATTGAATGACTTTAATTGGATCTGTTTCATTTCCGAAAAGATTCTTTAATGATTTTCTGTGCAGGTTGTCACAGCTGTGCTCATACTCTTTAATTTTGATCGCGTGAGGCTGAATATCCTTTAAGCGGTTTTCTGCCAGCAGCTCAATTGTAATCAAAATTTCTTTCGCGCATTCTCTGATGTATCCGCTGAATTTATCGATATGCTCGTCTGATGAAGTAATTGAGAAAATCTCCATCATGGCAGAGAAATGTTCGATTCCGTCAAGCACATCATCCAGGCTGTTTGTCAGCTGAAGGATATCCTCGCGCTCAATAGGAGTGATGAATGCTTTGTTAAGCTCTTTGATCATGACATGAACATGATTGTCACCTTTTGTTTCATATTCCTTTAACGTATCTGCAAACTCTTTAAGCGTCGTTTGGTTAGTGACCTTAAAATTCAAAAAATATTCTGCAGTTTCGTCTATGTTCTTTGCAATTTCTGTTAAAAGGAGTGAGAACTTATCTTTTTTTCTTCTTATCATTAAAAACCCTCCATAGTTTGAATGAACAATGCACACATCAAATTATTATATAGCCTTTTGTCGAAAAAAAACAGGAAAAGTCGAAAAAAAACGCGGCTTGACTTTTTCGATAAAACGTGTCTCCTTATTTTGGCCTACTTCACCTCAAAAAAACGAACCAAGTTTGCAAAATCTTTCTGGTTAACGTAAAAAGTATATCAAAAGTTGTGTTTTTTTTGTCAACATTTATCTTCTGATTCACCAAAAAACGGTTCCCTAAACAAGGGAACCGTTTTTTTAGCTGGCTTTTCGTTTTTGCATCCAATAATACACAGGGAGTCCGGCCAGGCCGATGAGAATTGATAATCCGCAGCTTAATGTGTCTGTAATGAGTGTGCTTCCCAATACAAAGAATGAACCTGCGATCGCCAATATCGGCATGAACGGGTAAAGCGGAACACTGTAAGCACGCGTTTTTCCCTTTGTTTGTTTGCGAAGAATAAATACTGCAAAAAAGGCCATCACATAAAAAATATAGATCATAAAAATAGAGATTTCAGAAAGCTTATCAGGATTACTGATGAGCATCAGGATGATCGCCACAGCGATTTGGAAAGAAATCGCAATCCACGGTGTGCGGAATGTCGGGTGCACGCGGGACAATTTCTCAGCAAAAGGCAGCTGTTTTCGTTCTGCCATCGCAAAGGTCACACGCGGGAAAGAAAGAACCTTTCCGTTTAAACAGCCGAAGATGCTGACAATAATTCCTATACTGACCAGCTTTCCGCCGATTGAACCGAACAGCATGCTGGCAGCAGTGCTTGTCGCATTTTCTCCAAGTGTCACAATTTCGTTTGCGGACAGGATGTGAAGCAGCGCAAAATTAATGAAGATATAAATGGCTGTTACGATTAACAGTCCGCCAGTCATTGCGCGAGGCAGAAGCTTTTCAGGATTTTTCATTTCTCCGCCGAGAGCTGCAAGCAGGATCCATCCGTCATAAGCAAACAATGTGGCCAAAATGGCTGCACCGAAATTCATATCAGAAATGCTTTCGTTTACTGCTGTAAAGATATGCTGATCGCCTTTCCAAAGGCCGAAAATAATGATACAAGCAATCGGAATCAGCTTTCCGACCGTAGTCAGCGTTTGAACAAAACCGCCGTATTTTGTACCGATAATATTAATTACACATAAAAAGATAACTGCGATAATACCGATTACCTTTGATAGTCCTGAACCCCAGCCGAAAAGATTCGCCATTAAAGATCCAAAATATAAACCGAGTGCCCCGATAATCGCCGGGCCGTAAATAATGATCTGCACCCAGCCGCATAAAAATCCCCAAAACTCGCCGTACACTTCTTCAAGGTACGTATAAAGTCCGCCTGTTTTCGGAATCTGCGTACCGATTTCTGCAATCGTCAGTCCGCCTGCCAGCGTTAATATACCGCCCAACAGCCACGCAAATAGCGCAGTTTTTGAGTCTCCTGAATAAGCGAGCACAGCACCGGGCTTCATAAAAACGCCGGAACCGATAATGGTTCCAATAACAAGAGTAAGGGCAAACAAGAGGCCTATCTCTTTTTTTAAACCGTTTTCTTCAGTATGCATGTCCTTAACCTCCTATGATGAAGCTTCGTGATGAAGAATCTATTTTTCATATTGTAAACCCTATTTTAGAAAAGTGAAATAAAATAAATTTTCTGATTTTCGATATTTGCTTTATTTCCATTCGTAAAATCTGTGAAATCGTCTATTTACTATCTATTGAAACGAATGAAATTGAGTGTAATCTTATCTAAAGTTCGTGTTTTGCGAAAGGTGTTCAAGCGGAGAATGAGCACATTAAACGGCTGACATCGGGACTTAGCAGGATGCCGGACCTAGATGAAGCTGATATGTTGACTTTCGTATGTGAATAAAATACCTTGTAATTAGGAAAATAAATATACATCTTTAATATAATATCTCGAAATCGAGATAAATTGACCTGGAGGGACAGCATATGAAAGTCAACGGCATTCACCACGTGTCCGCATTAACAGCTGACGCGCAAAAAAACTTAGATTTCTATAGTAAAGTATTAGGATTAAAACTCGTCAAAAAATCCGTAAACCAAGATGAACCAACGATGTACCATCTATTCTACGGGGATGAAGTGGCAAATCCGGGAACGGAACTGACGTTTTTTGAGATTCCCCGCATTGCGCCGTTTCATGCGGGAACAAACAGTATTTCTTCTATTGGATTACGTGTTCCAAGCACAGAAGCGCTGCATTACTGGAAAGAACGTTTTGAAGAGCATCAGGTAGCGCATAGCGGCATCGCCCAAAGAGCCGGACGTGACATATTGGCGTTCGAAGATCATGAAGGACAGCGCCTTGTGCTGATTGCTGATGAGAAAGGCAAAGGTTATGGTCTGCCTGTTAAACAAAGCGGCATTCCGGAAGAATTTTCATTTCGCGGGTTAGGGCCTGTTGAATTGACAGTGCCGTACGCTGAACCAACATTACATGTATTAACCAATATTCTTGGGTTTACAGAGGTCAGCCGAGAGCCGGTTGAAGGACAGGGAACAGCGGTCATTTTAGAATCTGGAGAAGGCGGTGCGGCCACGGAAATCCATTTAATTGAAAGAAATGATCTTCCGCGCGAACGTCAAGGAAAAGGAAGTGTCCATCATGTCGCATTTCGCGTGAGAGACGAAGAAGAGCTTGCCGGATGGCACCGCATCATCAGCCGGGAAGGCTTTAGCAACTCAGGCATCGTTGAGCGCTACTATTTCAAGGCGCTGTATTTCAGAGAACCGAACGGCATTCTGTTTGAATTATCTACAGACGGTCCGGGCTTTATGGTTGATGAAGAAATTGATGAGCTTGGCCAAACCATCGCTCTTCCGCCATATCTTGAGCATAGAAGAGAGGAAATCGAAGCAAGACTGAAGCCGATTCAATAACGATATATTGTGATTCTTTGCCTTCCGGCGTCACCGGAAGGCTATTTTTGTTCAAAAACGGCTTACATATGGATGATTAGGTACAAAATATCAGATTTAGATCAGGATAAAGACCCGAAAACTTTTGCTTTTATGGACTGATCGTATGAATTGGTTTTGGCAAAAATATTGCCTTTGTTTATTAATAGTTTTTTCATATTTGCTTGTTACACTATTTCAAAGTTAGACGAAAAGGAGTGAGACACACGTGGAAAAGAAAAAACGCGAGCTGGACATCTTCCTGATTCTCATTTTGCTCGCATCTGCATTTTTAAATATCTATAACATCTGGAATGATGATACGGTGAATCCTTATTACACCGCTGCAGTCACAAGTATGATGCAAAGCTTTCATAATTTTTTCTATGCCTCATTCGATGCGGCAGGGTTTATAACGGTTGATAAACCGCCTGTTACGTTCCAGATACAAACCATCAGCGCACTTATATTCGGTATGCACGGCTGGAGCGTCATCCTGCCTCAGGCACTTGCTGGTGTAGGTTCTGTCCTTTTAATGTATCTGTTAATAAAACCGACATTCGGTAAGACGGCAGCAAGAATCGCCTCTTTCATCATGGCATGTACACCGATTGCGGTGGCTGTGGCCCGGACAAACAATGTTGATGCATTACTGGTATTTTTCTTATTGCTGGCTACATGGCTTCTCTTTAAAGCCATCAGAAAAGGAAAGCTGATCTGGCTGTTAGCAGCATTTTTCGTCGTTGGTGCAGGTTTCAACACAAAAATGCTTCAAGCTTATATGATTTTACCGGCTTTCTTATTGTTCTACCTGATTGCGGCAAATGCCACAATCAAGAGAAAAATCATTTCATTAGGAAGCGCATTAGTCGTATTAGCGGCAGTTTCGTTATCATGGCCGCTCATCGTTGACAATATCCCTGCCAGCAAACGCCCTTATGTCGGAAGCAGCCAGACCAACTCTGTTTTGGAATTGGCTTTCGGATACAACGGAATTCAGCGGCTGACAGGACAAAATTCCGGCGGCGGTCAGGGCGGGTCAAGCAAAGACGCAGCAAAAGAAATGCCTTCTTCGGAGAACAGTTCATCTGACGCTCAGGCACCGCCTAATCAGTCATCAAGCAGCAGCTCATCAAACGATGACAAATCTGCAAATGGCAATATGACGGCACCGCCATCCAATGGGGAAATGCCAAGCGGCGGTCAAGGAGGCCCTCCAAACGGCGGAGGAGATGGCGGACAAGGCGGACCTGGCGGCGACGGAGGTAAGGGCGGTTCAGGCGGATCGAAAATGCAATCAGGTACAGGAATGTTCGGAACGGGAACACCTGGCCCGCTTCGGCTCTTCCAACAAGAACTATCTGATCAAATCAGCTGGCTGCTGCCATTTGCGCTTTTTGGAATTGCAGGCTTGCTGATTGCAGGCGCGCGAGAAAGAAGAAGATTATCTGTTGATCAGAAGGAGACGGTGTTCTGGGTTGCATGGCTTGTGCCGATTGCCGGATTCTTCAGCGTAGCAGAATTTTTCCATCATTATTATCTCATTATGCTGGCGCCGCCGATTGCTGCACTTATCGGAGCTGGATGGGTTGCGCTCGTTCAGTTATACCGAAACCATACAGGCTGGAAGTCTTGGCTTTTGCCGGCGGCGATGATTGCCACAACAGGATTTGAATTGTTTATTCTGAGAAACTACAACGATCAAATCGGTGTTGGATGGAGTATCGGCGTAGGGGTTATCGGTGCGTTATCTGCCATTGCTCTTTTGATTTTTAAACAGCGCCAAAAACCGCTCACATATTATATATCACTTGCAGGTCTTCTCGTATTGCTTGTGATGCCGATTTATTGGGCAAGCACACCTCTCCTGTACGGAGGAAACAGCTCTCTTCCTGAAACAGGGCCGCAGCTCTCTTCAAGCAGCGGAAAAGGCATGGGAATGAACGAGTCGAGTGTAAATGAAAAATTAATTGAGTATTTAGAAGAAAACAACTCCGGAGCGGAATATTTATTCGCCACAACTGATTCAAACACAGCGGCTCCGTATATCATCAAAACGAAAAAGGCCGTCATGACGATCGGCGGATTCAGCGGTTCTGACCCGGCCATCACGCTGACTCAATTTAAAAAGCTCGTAAAAGAAGGAAAAGTGAAATACTTCTTGGCTTCAGGAATGGGGAAAGGCGGAAACAATGAAATTGTCGAATGGGTTCAAGAAAACGGCAAGAAAGTTTCTTCTGATAAATGGCAGTCAAGCGCTGATCAGCAGACATCATCTGATCAGACTGATTCATCAGGTACGTCAAGCGAGAGCAACGCTTCAGGCCAAACCGGCAAAATGGGCGGCGGGCCTGGCGGAATGAACCAGTCAGCTGCATTATACGAACTACATGCTGATGAATAGGAGGAAAAAAACATGAGCAGACATATTCAATATTCAATTGTGGTACCTGTGTATAATGAAGAGCTTGTCATTCATGAAACCTATCAGCGCTTAAAAGAGGTCATGGATCAAACGAAGGAAAACTATGAGCTGCTATTTGTCAATGACGGCAGCAAAGATCGCAGTATTGAGATTTTAAGAGAACACAGTCTGATTGATCCGAGAGTGAAAATCATTGATTTTTCCAGGAATTTTGGGCACCAGATCGCGATTACAGCGGGAATGGATTATGCACAGGGGAATGCAATCGCCGTCATTGACGCCGATCTGCAGGACCCTCCTGAGTTAATTTTAGACATGATTGAAAAGTGGAAGGAAGGCTATGAGGTCGTATACGCCGTACGGACAAAACGAAAAGGGGAAACCTTTTTCAAAAAACAGACAGCGGCCATGTTTTACCGGCTTCTCAGCAGCATGACAGATATTGATATCCCGATTGACACCGGGGATTTCCGTCTCATGGACAGAAAAGTCTGTGATGAAATGAAAAAATTAAAGGAAAAAAACCCTTTTGTCCGAGGACTCGTCAGCTGGGTAGGCTTCAAACAAACGGCAGTTGAGTATGTACGTGATGAAAGGCTTGCCGGAGAAACGAAATACCCGCTTAAGAAAATGCTGAAGCTTTCAATGGACGGCATTACGACATTTTCACATAAACCGCTGAAGCTGGCAAGCTATGTCGGGGTCTTAATGTCAGGCGCAGGATTTCTGTATATGTTTATCGTACTGTATTTGAAGCTGTTCACCGACAGCACCATTACCGGCTGGTCATCGCTTATCGTCATCCAGCTCCTGTTCAGCGGCATCGTACTTCTGATACTGGGCATGATTGGTGAATATATCGGCAGAATCTATGATGAAGCCAAAGACCGGCCGCTTTACATCGTACAGAAATCGTACGGGATTGAAAATAAAAGACTCTATAGAGACCAGCATATGTCCTAACCTGAACCCCTGTCCATTACGGACAGGGGTTTTTTATGTTCTGCATGATGATCAAAGTGAAAGATGCTGATATGGATGGTAGAAGAAGAGAAGAAGGGACTGTGAACTTGCACTGCGGTTCAGGCGAGCTGAAATAAAAACGGCAACGCCTAAAAGCTTTCGTCTTAGGCGCTACTGAAATCAGCTGTTAGATTGAGGGTTTTTTAAGAAACGCATAATCACAGCAGTGCCTGTTATGTTTAATAGAATACTGGTCCCCAGTGTAACTCCCCATGCCAATGTTGATGCAGGAAGGAGAAAGCTCAGCATCAGAAAAGCCAATCCTGCGCAAATTATGCTCAATCCTACGGTTTTCATGTCATTCCTCCTTTTTAAACAATGCTTCAAGCATCTGATTAGAATGATGTCAGCCTGTATCATATACGGGTGTCTCGGCAGAAAGTTTCGTAGAGTGTATAGGTCTTTTATCTAATAAAAAGCCTCAGGCAGCTTTTGCGGCCTGAGGCGCTTTTCTTAAGAAGGTGTTTCTTCTTTTTGATCGAGTTTGATTTTTTTCGTCATTTCTTTTCCGTTTCTGAGAATTTTCACTTCGACGGTGTCGCCGATGTTTGCGTCTTTATATAGGATATTGCGCAATTCGCTGCCTGTATTGATTTCTTTGCCCTTAAGGCCGATGATAATATCCTCTGCTTTTAATCCAGCCTTTTCAGCAGGAGAGCCGGAAGCGACCTCGCGGATATATACGCCCTTATTCAGCTGGCTGCCGAACAGGCCGAGTGTGCCTTCCTGATAGTTTTGCGGCACTTGTTCTAAATCAAGCATGCTGACACCGATATACGGACGTTCAATTTGCCCTTTAGACAGCAATTCTTCAGCTATCGGTTTTACATCATTGCTTGGAATGGCAAATCCGATGCCCTCAACATCATCTTCACTGATTTTCATACTGTTAATGCCGACAATTTTACCGTCTGTATTTAACAATGGACCGCCGCTGTTACCCGGGTTAATCGCGGCATCAGTTTGAATCACGTTAATGCTTGTTTGACCGGCTGAGGTTGACATTGAAACTGTTCTATCCACGCCGCTTACAATTCCCTGTGTTACTGTGCGAGACAGGTCTTTTCCGAGCGGATCTCCAATCGCAATGACGGTTTCGCCTGTTCTGAGATCTGATGAATCACCGAAGTTTGCTACCTTTGTTACGTGGTCATCACTGATTTGAAGAACAGCTAAATCTGTTAAAGAGTCACTGCCTACGAGCTTAGCTGTCACATCAGTGCCGTCGTATAAAGACACCTTGAGTGAAGTTGCGCCTTCTACAACGTGGTTATTCGTAATAATATAAGCCTTGCCGTTCTCTTTTTTGAAAATGACACCCGATCCTGAGCCGCTTTCTGTATCTTCACTTGAATCAGAGCTGGAACCGGAAGAGCCAAACAAAGAGCTGTTTGACTGAGCCTGAAGGTTTGTGATGCCAACAATCGCCGGTGAAAGATCTTCCACCATATCTGAGATTTTAGAAGAATCCTCGCTCTTAAATGCAGATGAGCTTGTCGAGCTTTTGCTTGATTCAGAGGATGTGCTTTTAGCTGTAACAGATTGAGTTTGCTGCTGGCTGGACGTCTGTTTCGGTGCGTCCTGAGAATCGTGGTCGCCAAGCGGTGTGAACGTATAAATGCCAAGGGCGAGACTTCCGCCGATGACTCCGCCAAGCAGCGGCCTGAACCATCCGAATCCGCGTTTTTTCTTCTCTTGATCATGAATCACATTGCGGGCTGAGTAAGACGGGTTTTGATCATTCTCTTTCGTTAAAAAAACCTCATTCTCTTGTCCTTCTGTTCTATTTTCGTCACGATAGTTATCCATCATGTTCACTCCGTTTCTCTCTATTTTCAACTCATTACATTTTGATTATGGCAGTTTTATGACTTGAGTTTATCATAAACAAAAACTGTGGGATAAAAATGAAAACATTATGGGAAATTGTGAAAAAGTGCGAAAAACGGTACACTTTATAAGGAATATTGTACATGAAAGGGCTGAAACGATGGAGTCAATCGGATTGATAGGATATGGCAGCATGGCGGATATGATCGCCAGGCAGCTGTTGAAGCATAAACAAGTAGAGGAAAATGAGCTGTTTGTTGAGACAAGAACTAAGGGAGAGCGGCTTCAGGCTTTGCTCGCTGATTATCCAGACGTTTCGGCAAAACCGCTTGAGATATGGGCGGAAAAGTGCGCCTTGATCTTTATATGTGTCCCGCCGCTCCATGTCATTGAAACAGTACGCCGGCTTCACCCGTATGTGAACCGGAATACTCATATTGTATCCATTGCGGCTGGTGTGCCTCTGCGGCTTTTAGAGGCTGAAACGGCAGCTGGAATATCACGGTTGATTCCGGCCATTACATCTGAAGCGGAAGCCGGCATCTCACTGGTTGTTCACAGTGAAGCACTGGCGGCACAGAAGAAAGAACGTTTGTATGAATTGTTATCGGCTTTCAGCAGTGTGCGAGAAATAAAAGAATCAAATTTGGATGCCGCCAGTAATCTGACGAGCTCTGCTCCGGGCTTCATCGCCGCAGTGTTTGAAGAATTAGCGCTGTCGGCTGTGAGAAACAGCGGCCTGACAAAAGAAGAAGCCTTTGATTTCCTGATACACTCACTGTATGGGACAGGCAAGCTGCTGATCGAAAAGAAGATGTCCTTTGAGGAGACGCTGAACCGTGTTGCAACGAAAGGCGGAATTACAGGGGAGGGAGCGGCGGTGATACGTGCCTCTGTGCCGCATGTTTTTGATCAAGTATTTGAAAAAACACTCGAAAAATATGAGCAGCTGACAGAACAGGCAGCAAAAGAAACATGAATCCTTGAAAGAGGATTCTTTTTTATCTCTGAACGTTAGTGATTTTTCCCAGCTATATTGCATTTTTCCTCTTTTTTTAATATAATCTGTTAGAATATTCATAATTTAGTAAAAAAGGAGGAGCGTTATGAAACTGTACATGTCAGTAGATATGGAGGGTATTTCAGGTCTTCCGGATGATACCTTTGTTGATTCCGGCAAGCGTAATTATGAACGCGGACGGCTGATCATGACCGAAGAAGCAAACTACTGTATTACCGAAGCGTTTAACAGCGGGTGTACGGAGGTGCTGGTGAATGACAGCCATTCGAAAATGAATAATTTGATGATTGAAAAGCTTCATCCCGAGGCAGATTTGATCTCCGGCGATGTTAAACCATTTTCAATGGTGCAGGGGCTAGATGATACTTTCACGGGTGCTTTGTTTCTCGGTTATCACGCAAGAGCCTCAACTCCCGGTGTCATGTCTCATAGCATGATTTTCGGTGTCCGTCATTTTTACATAAATGATCAGCCTGTCGGTGAGCTTGGATTAAATGCTTACGTTGCCGGTTATTACGATGTCCCGGTAATAATGGTAGCCGGTGATGACCGGGCGGCCAAAGAAGCTGAAGAGCTCATCCCGAATGTCACGACAGCTGCTGTTAAACAAACGATTTCAAGGTCTGCAGTCAAATGTCTGTCGCCTGCGAAAGCCGGCCGGCTGCTGACAGAAAAAACCGCATATGCCTTGCAGAACAAAGATAAAGTTAAACCGCTTACACCGCCTGACAGGCCTGTATTAAGCATTGAATTTGCCAATTACGGCCAAGCTGAGTGGGCTCATCTAATGCCGGGTACAGAAATCAAACCGGGAACCACAACCGTTCAATTTCAGGCGAAGGATATGCTTGAAGCCTATCAGGCTATGCTTGTCATGACTGAACTGGCAATGCGAACATCATTCTGCTAAAGGGGTGTTAAGGCTTTGGCAAGATATATAATGAAGCGTTTTTGGGCAATGGCAGCTACGATTTTGGTCATTACCACCCTGACTTTCGTTCTGATGAAGGTCATTCCCGGATCTCCTTTTAATGAGGAGAGGGGCACAAATGAAGCGGTTCAAAGAAATCTCGAAGCCTACTATCACTTAGACGATCCTCTCATTATCCAATACATCATCTATCTAAAATCCATCATTACATTCGATTTTGGCCCTTCTATTAAAAAACCGTCAGACAGCGTAAATGATATGCTGGAACGCGGATTTCCCGTTTCCTTTGAACTTGGGATGGCAGCGATTGTCATTGCTGTGATCTCAGGGCTGATACTTGGCGTAACTGCCGCGCTGCGCCGCAACGGCTTTTTGGACTACGCTGCGATGAGCCTCGCGGTACTCGGCATTTCCATCCCGAATTTCATTATGGCGACGTTGCTTATTCAGCAGTTTGCCGTCAATTTTAAACTATTTCCCGCCGCTACGTGGACGAGCCCGATCCATATGGTGCTTCCGACCGCAGCGCTTGCAGTTGGACCGATGGCGATTATCGCCAGGCTGACAAGATCAAGCATGGTCGAAGTCCTGACACAGGATTATATCCGCACAGCGAAAGCAAAAGGGCTGTCTCCGCTCAAAATTATCGTAAAACACGCACTCAGAAACGCGCTCATGCCCGTCATTACCGTACTGGGAACTCTCGTTGCCAGCATTTTAACAGGAAGTTTTGTGATTGAAAAAATCTTTGCCATTCCCGGAATGGGAAAATATTTTGTCGAAAGCATTAATCAGCGGGACTATCCCGTGATTATGGGAACGACCGTTTTTTACAGCGTCATTTTGATCGTAATGCTGTTTTTGGTCGACTTGGCCTACGGTCTGCTGGACCCGCGCATTAAACTGCATAAGAAAGGGTGAAGCGTATGAATCTCCCTGTACAAACAGATGAACGCCAGCCGCAGCAGCACGCTCAGGTGCCGGACGAATGGTTTGTTTCGAATCAGGAAAAGACCCAAGAGACCGATTCAGTCAAACGGCCGAGTTTATCCTATGCGCAGGATGCCTGGAGAAGGCTGAAAAAAAATAAACTAGCGATGGCCGGGCTTTTTATTCTTTTATTTCTATTTGTGATGGCAGCAATTGGTCCTTTTTTATCTCCTCACAGTGTCGAGCGCCAATCGCTGACAGAACAAAATCTTCCGCCTTCTGCAGATCATTGGTTCGGTACCGATGAGCTTGGCCGGGACGTGTTTACACGAACATGGTACGGAGCGAGGATTTCGTTATTTGTCGGAGTGATGGCTGCACTGATTGATTTTTTGATCGGTGTCATTTACGGAGGCATTGCCGGCTATAAAGGCGGCAGAACAGACAGTGTCATGATGCGGATTATTGAAGTGCTGTACGGGCTGCCGTATCTTCTTGTTGTCATTTTGCTGATGGTCTTGATGGGTCCGGGGCTCGGCACCATTATCGTAGCGCTGACTGTTACGGGATGGGTCGGCATGGCGAGAATTGTAAGAGGCCAAGTGCTGCAAATAAAAAATTACGAGTATGTGCTCGCCTCGAAAACCTTTGGTGCAAAAACCTTTCGCATCATCCGCAAAAATTTGCTGCCGAATACAATGGGCGCGATCATCGTACAAATGACTTTAACTGTACCTACCGCCATATTCGCAGAATCATTTTTGAGCTTTCTCGGTCTCGGCATTCAAGCGCCGTTTGCCAGCTGGGGTGTGATGGCGAATGACGGCCTGCCGACCATTTTGTCCGGGCATTGGTGGCGCCTGTTCTTTCCTGCCTTTTTCATCTCGTTAACGATGTACGCGTTTAATGTGCTGGGGGACGGATTGCAGGATGCACTGGACCCTAAGCTAAGGAGGTAGCTGTATGGAGAAAGTTCTGTCAGTCAATGATTTGCACGTTTCTTTTACGACTTACGGCGGGACGGTTCAGGCGGTCAGAGGCGTGAGCTTCGATTTGTACAAAGGCGAAACCTTTGCCATTGTCGGTGAATCGGGCTGCGGCAAGAGCGTCACCTCTCAAAGCATTATGGGACTGCTCCCGCCCTATTCAGCGAAGGTGACAGACGGCAGCATTTTATTTAAAAACAAAGACCTTTGCCGTCTCTCTGACAGAGAAATGAGGAGCATAAGGGGCGCGGACATTTCAATGATTTTTCAAGACCCGATGACGGCGCTAAACCCGACGCTGACTGTCGGCGACCAGCTGGCGGAAGCGCTTCTTCGTCACAAAAGGATGACGAAAAAGGCGGCTGAGAAAGAGGTTCTGTCCATGCTTGCATTGGTCGGCATTCCGGATCCTGAAGCACGCCTGAAGCAGTACCCCCATCAATTCAGCGGCGGCATGAGACAGCGGATTGTCATTGCGATGGCGCTGATCTGCGAGCCTGATATTTTAATAGCGGATGAACCGACAACTGCCCTTGACGTCACCATACAGGCGCAAATACTGGAACTATTTAAAGAGATTCAGCGAAAAACAAAGGTTTCTGTCATTTTGATCACACACGATTTAGGCGTGGTTGCCCAGGTTGCTGACAGGGTGGCTGTTATGTATGCCGGAAAAATAGCGGAAATTGGCACGAGAAAAGATATATTTTACAAGCCGCAGCACCCTTATACAAAAGGGCTGCTGAATTCTGTCCCGCGGCTGGATCTTGAGGGCGCGGAGCTGATTCCGATTGACGGCACGCCGCCGGATTTATTTTCACCGCCGCCGGGCTGCCCATTTGCCGCCCGCTGTCCGAGCAGAATGATCGTGTGTGACAGGGTATACCCTTATCACACTGTTCGATCCGGCACGCACGCTGTACACTGCTGGCTTCAGGATAAACGGGCTGAGCATGCGGTGCTGCCGGGAGCGAAGGATGAATAACGAAAAAGGGGGAAGAGGATGAAGAGAGTGAAGAAGCTATGGGGAATGGGCCTTGCACTGGGACTTTCATTTGCGCTGATGGGATGTACAGCTAATGAGCAGGCTGGAAAAGAAAGCGGAGAAGATAAGGCAAAGACAAGCGGAGAAAAGGTACTGTACTTAAATAATGAAAATGAACCGACATCGTTTGATCCGCCGATCGGTTTTAATAACGTGTCTTGGCAGCCGTTAAATAACATCATGGAAGGGTTAACGCGCCTCGGCAAAGACAATGAACCGGAGCCGGCGATGGCAGAGAAGTGGTCTGTGTCGAAAGACAAGAAAACGTACACATTTACGATTCGGGAAAATGCGAAATGGACGAACGGAGACCCTGTGACAGCCGGAGATTTTGAATACGCTTGGAAACGGATGCTTGACCCGAAAACAGGAGCTTCTTCCGCGTTTCTCGGCTATTTTATTGAAGGCGGCGAAGCCTATAACAGCGGAAAAGGGAAAAGAGACGATGTGAAGGTGACGGCAAAGGATGATCACACCCTTGAAGTGACGCTTGCCGCACCGCAAAAATATTTCCTGAGCGTGGTGTCAAACCCGGCGTATTTTCCGGTTAACGAAAAAGTCGACAAAGAAAATCCAAAGTGGTTTGCTGAAGCCGATACATTTGTCGGAAACGGCCCGTTTAAACTGTCAGAATGGAAGCATGATGACAGCATCACAATGGAAAAAAGCGATACGTACTGGGATAAAGAAACCGTGAAGCTTGACAAAGTGAAATGGGCAATGGTGAGTGACAGAAATACAGATTACCAAATGTTCCAGTCCGGTGAATTGGACACAGCATACGTACCGGCTGAGCTAAGTGACCAGCTGCTGGATCAAGACAACGTGCACATCGTTGATCAGGCGGGTTTATACTTTTACCGCTTTAATGTCAATATGGAGCCGTTTCAAAATGAAAACATCAGAAAAGCTTTCGCAATGGCTGTTGATCAGAAGGAAATCGTAAAATACGTCACGAAAAACAATGAAAAACCGGCACACGCTTTTGTTTCGCCCGGGTTTACACAGCCTGACGGCAAGGATTTCCGGGAAGCGGGCGGAGACCTGATCACACCAAATGGAAACAAAGCGAAGCAGCTGTTGGAAAAAGGAATGAAGGAAGAGAAGTATGACAAGCTGCCTGCGATCACGCTTACTTACAGTACGAAACCGGAGCATAAAAAGATTGCTGAAGCCATCCAGCAAAAATTGAAAAATACCCTTGGCGTCGATGTGAAGCTGGCCAATATGGAGTGGAACGTGTTTTTAGAGGAGCAAAAAGCGCTTAAGTTTCAATTCTCACAAAGCTCATTTCTGCCTGACTATGCGGACCCTATCAGTTTTCTGGAAGCCTTCCAAACAGGAAATTCAATGAACCGCACAGGCTGGACCAACAAAGAATATGATCAGCTGATGAAACAGGCGAAAAATGAAGCGGATGAAAAAACGCGTTTTTCACTCATGCATAAGGCGGAAAAGCTTCTCATCAATGAAGCGCCGATCATTCCGGTGTATTTCTATAATCAGGTCAATCTGCAAAACGAACATGTAAAGGACATCGTCCGGCACCCTGTCGGCTACATCGATTTAAAATGGGCCGATAAAAACTAACGCGGCGATTGAGAAAATACTGCTCTCTTTATGTGAAGGAGCGGTATTTTTTCTCTTATTTTCACGTATACGTAGGGTGCAGAGCAAATGAAGGGAGCTGATCGGAGTTGAATCACAAGCCGAACGCACTGAAAAAAGGCGATACAGTCGGTGTCATCGCACCTGCAAGCCCGCCTGATCCGAAAAAGCTTGAAACGGCGCTTTTGTTTTTAGAGGAGCTCGGTCTTCAGGTAAAGCTGGGCAAGGCGCTGAAAAACCAGCACGGCTATTTAGCGGGACAGGATGATGAGCGGCTGGCTGATCTGCACGAGATGTTCAAAGACCAGGAGGTGAAAGCGGTGCTGTGCGCATGCGGAGGCTTTGGCACGGGACGGATCGCTTCAGGCATTGATTACAGCTTGCTCCGCAAACATCCTAAAATCTTTTGGGGATACAGTGATATTACGTTTTTACATACCGCCATCCATCAAAACACAGGCCTCGTCACTTTTCACGGGCCGATGCTCAGCTCAGATATAGGCCTGGAAGACGTTCATCCCCTGACAAAAGCGTCGTATGAGCAGCTGTTTCAAGAGACAGTATTCACCTATACAGAAAAGCTTTCTCCGCTGACGGTGCTTGTTCCGGGAAAATCGGAAGGAGAGCTTGTCGGCGGCAATCTTTCCTTGCTGTCATCGACACTCGGCACGCCGTTTGAAATTGATACGAGGGGAAAGCTCCTGTTTATTGAAGACATTGATGAAGAGCCGTATCAAATTGACCGGATGCTGAATCAGCTGAAAATGGCAGGGAAGCTGGCGGACGCAGCCGGTATTCTTGTTTGTGATTTTCATAACTGCATCCCGGTGAAGCGGGAGAAATCTTTGACACTTGAGCAGGTGCTCGAAGACTATATTGTGTCCGCCGGAAGGCCTGCTCTTAGAGGGTTTAAGATCGGCCACTGTTCGCCGAGTATTGCCGTTCCGATCGGTGCGCACGCTGCCATGAATACAGCCGAAAAAACGGTCGTCATTGAGGCGGGCGTTTCTGAAGGGGCGCTTTGAGTATGAAGATCACAAAAATAGACACGAAACGGGTCGCCGTGCCGCTGACAAAGCCGTTTAAAACGGCGCTTCGCACAGTGTATACGGCTGAATCTGTTATCGTAACGATCACTTATGATAATGGCGCAATCGGATGGGGAGAAGCGCCTCCGACAATTGTGATTACCGGAGACAGCATGGACAGTATTGAAAGTGCGATTCACAACGTCTTAAAGCCGGCACTGCTTGGAAGAAGACTGTCCGGCTGCGAGGCCATTCTGCATGACATCCAGCATCTTCTGGAAGGGAATCAAAGCGCAAAAGCAGCTGTAGAAATGGCTGTATACGACGGCTGGGCGCAGATGAGCGGACAGCCGCTTTACCAAATGCTCGGCGGGTATCGAAGCACACTTGAAACGGACTACACCGTCAGTGTGAACTCGCCTGAAGAGATGGCGGCGGATGCAGAGAGCTTTCTTAAACAAGGCTTTCAAACGCTAAAAATAAAGGTTGGCAGAGATGACATTGAGACAGATATCTCCCGTATTCAAGAAATCAGAAAGCGTGTCGGGCCTGGGGTAAAGCTGCGTTTGGATGCCAATCAGGGATGGGTGCCGAAAGAAGCGGTAACGGCCATTCGGAAAATGGAGGATGCCGGCCTGGACATTGAGCTTGTCGAGCAGCCTGTCCATAAGGATGATCTTGCCGGGCTCAAGAAAGTTACGGATGCAACGGACACGCCAATCATGGCTGATGAAAGTGTATTTACTCCGCGACAGGCATTCGAAGCCCTTCAAACCCGCAGCGCCGATCTGATCAATATTAAATTGATGAAGGCAGGAGGAATCAGCGGTGCAGAGAAAATCAATGCCATGGCTGAGATTTGCGGGGTGGAGTGCATGGTCGGTAGCATGATCGAAACAAAGCTCGGCATAACAGCTGCGGCGCATTTCGCGGCAAGCAAAAAAAACATTACCCGCTTTGATTTCGACGCCCCGCTCATGCTGAAAACGGATTTGATCAAGGGCGGGATTATTTACAGCGGCAGCACGATTACGATGCCTGACAAACCTGGTCTTGGCATTACCGGAGTCGCGTATCAGAAAGGAGGGATGGAGACATGAACCATACTGTTATATCAGCAGTTGCCAACATATGGACAGCACCTGATACTCCTCGTCCATTTGATCACACCATGCTTGATCCGACCGTGTCGATCAGAGAATGGCTGAAGAGCATGACCTATGATCAGCGGCTTGGGTTATGTACAGATAATGTGATCCAGACGCAGGTTCTCTTTGGTGAGGAGGTGCTGGTCACGGCAGAACAGGATGAATGGGTGTCTGTCGTTGTGCCCGGCCAGTCATCCCGCAAGGATAAACGCGGTTATCCGGGCTGGATGAAAAAGAACCAGCTGGAAAACACAAATCTCCCACAATCGAATCACACCGTGGCGATCACTAAACCAACAGCTTTTTTGTATGGGGATACCGGAGATAAGGAAATTGAACTGAGCTTCTTAACTGCTCTGCCTCTCATTGGGGAAGAGGACGGCTTTTTCAAGGTAGCGACTCCTTTCGGAGATAGGCTCCTGCGACAAACTGATGCGGCGCTTGTTCGGGATAAAAAAGGAACGGCCGAAGACATCATTCATACAGGGGCAAGTTTTCTCGGGCTTCCTTATTTATGGGGAGGTATAAGCGGGTTTGGATTTGACTGCTCTGGTTTTATGTACAGCGTATTTAAAGCAAATGGATACAGGATTCCCCGTGATGCGGGAGACCAGGCGAAAACAGGGAAGGAAGTGCCGCTTCACGACATCGGTGCCGGTGATCTGCTGTTTTTTGCATATGAGGAAGGAAATGGAGCAATTCATCATGTAGGTCTGTCCATAGGAGACGGAAAAATGCTCCATTCTCCTAAAACAGGGAAATCGATCGAAATCATTACGCTGAAAGATACAGGATATGAAAAAGAGCTTTGTGCGGCACGCCGCTGTTTTTCAGAATGAGGAGGGAGACACATGACACCACTGCTAGAGGTCAGTCAGCTGAAAATGCATTTTGACGCAGGGAAAAAGCGAACAGTCAAAGCGGTCGACGGGGTAACCTTCCAGATTCATGAGGGGGAGACGTTCGGGCTTGTCGGAGAATCCGGCTGCGGGAAATCAACCTTGGGAAGAGTGCTGATGCGTCTTTACCATCCCACAGAAGGAAGCGTCAAATACCGCGGAACAAATCTTCACGCCCTCAGTGAGAAAGAGCAGTTTGCCTCTAACCGCAAACTGCAGATGATTTTTCAGGACCCTTATGCATCGCTTAATCCGCGGATGACCGTTCGAGAAATCATTCTAGAGCCGATGGAAATTCACAATCTTTACAATACCCATAAAGCGCGGCTTCTCGTTGTGGACGAACTGCTTGAGGCAGTGGGGCTTCACCCGGATTTCGGCAGCCGTTACCCGCATGAATTCAGCGGCGGTCAAAGGCAGAGAATTGGGATTGCCAGAGCGCTTTCATTGAATCCGGAGTTTATCGTAGCGGACGAACCGATTTCTGCGCTTGATGTGTCGGTTCAGGCGCAAGTGGTCAACCTGCTGAAGCGGCTTCAAAAAGAAAAAGGGCTCACATTTCTGTTTATTGCCCATGATTTATCGATGGTAAAGCATATCAGCGACAGAATCGGCGTTATGTACTTAGGCCACATGATGGAAATTACAGATAGCGGCACATTGTATCGTGAACCGCTGCACCCGTATACGAAGGCGCTGCTGTCCTCGATTCCGATTCCGGACCCCGAATTAGAGGACAAGCGTGAGCGCATCATTTTAAAAGGGGAGCTGCCGAGTCCGGTACATCCGCCGAGCGGCTGTGTGTTTCGGACGCGCTGCCCGGAGGCGATGCCTGAATGCGGGGAATCACGCCCTTTGCTTCAAGAAATCGAAGCCGGCCGTTTCGTTGCCTGCCATTTATATCGAAATGCTGAAACGAAAGAAAAGGTGAGATAAACAAAAAGCTGGCTCCGTTGTTGGGAGCCAGCTTTCATTTATCATTGCTGTAAAAATTTCACGCACACTGGATAAGGGACAGAAACGGTTGAAGGAAGCAGCGTCAGTCGGCCTGTCTCTGTGTCTCTTTCAAACAATACGAGATTGCCTGTTTCTTCATTTGAAGCAACGAGGAAGGTCTCCGTTGGATCCAGCACAAAGTCACGAGGCCAGTTTCCTTCAGTCGATACTCTTTCCACAAATGCCAGCTCGCCTGAATATTGATTTACTTCAAACACAGCGATGCTGTCATGGCCACGGTTTGCAACGTAAACAAAACGCCCATCCTGAGTGACGTGAATGGCGCTTCCCTGGCTGTTATCTGTGAAATCATCAGGGATGGCAGAGACGACTTGAAGTTCTCTGAATTCGCCGGCTGTCGGATTGTATTCAAGCGCAATCACTTCATTGCTTAATTCTGTCATGACATATGCGTATTTTTCTTTCGGGTGAAAAGCGATATGACGAGGGCCTGCACCGGGAGCAAAGGAATGGCTTCCGGATTCAGTCAATTCACCGTCTTTCAGCTTATAGGTGTACAGCTTATCTGTCCCTAAGTCAACCGCTACGACATAATTATGTTCAGGTGTAAAGCCCGCATAGTGTGTATGCGGCTTTTCCTGTCTCTCATGCGGACCCTTTCCTGTATGGGCGGCTTCTGAAGCGGGAGATTGCAAACCTCCGTCTTGTTGAACCGGAAAAGCGTGTACCTTCCCGCTGTGATAGTTGGCTGTCAATACGAATTGCTGATGATCATCGACGCTCACGTGGCATGGCGATGGGCCATCGATTAACTGATGATTCAGAAATGTTAATTCGCCGCTGTTTTTATCGATTTTATAGGCAGCAATACCGCCTTTACCGTCTGCTTTTTCAATTGAATAAAGAATCGTGTTGTCTTTATTCGGCGTCACATATGTGGGGTTTCCCAGCTTTGCGGCAAGCTTTGGCTCGCTGAGTGTTTTTTTCTCAGTATCCAGCTCGAATGAATAAATACCTTCACTTCCGCCTTTTGTATATGTTCCGACATATCCTATGTACTTTGTCATGCGATTTCCCCCTTAAAAATGATGTCATCTCTATATTAACGTATCTTAAAGAAATACGCTGTTCAAAACATGAAAAAGGGGAATATTCTTCATTCGCCTCGAATGAGCGGCATCGTACAGCATCTGAAGGAACCGCCTGATTTGATAATTTCTGACAAGTCAATTTCGATGATGTGGTAGCCTCTTTTGGATAATTCACGATTCACATGACGATTGCCCGGCAGGCTGATGATGGTTTTTCTGCCGATAGACAGGACGTTGGTGCCGAGTGTAAATTGTTCGTTTTCGGGTACCTCAATGAGATTGTAACGCTCTGCCAGCATATCGACTTCCTGCTGCGGAAGGGCTTCAGGGTAGATTAATGCTTCGCTTTCAGAAATGATATTAAATACGCAGTCCAGATGCAGAAATTTTTCATGGAGCGGAACTGGGATGATGGTATATTCAGGAAGCTCTTCTTGCAGCTGGCCGACCGCTGAGATGTCCGTGCGCTGGCTGATTCCGACATAAACGGTATCGCCATCTATGACGACGTCCCCGCCTTCAATGCTAGTATCCAGCATCCGGGTATAAGGAATCCCTTGATTGTGGAAAAATTCTTTTATCACAGCTTCTTCCCCTTGGCGAATGGGCTCAGTCATGCTGGAAAGAAAGGCTTTTTCCCCGATGACAAAACCGATATCCCGGGTAAATACCTGCTCAGGCAGTCCGTGCTGAACAGGCAAAAGGATGACCTCAATGCTGTGTGACCTGAGCTCTTCTACTAAGCGTTTGTGCTGCTCTTTGGCGGTTTTGACCTTAATATTGTCATCTTCAAAATGTTTTTGGGTTTCATTAATAACGTCCTTAATTGTCATATGCTCGGGTTTGCATAAAATAACTTTCTTCAAGGTGTCATATTCTGTTTGGCATACCGTTTTGTGCTGATGTTTTGGAACGGATACATCCATTTGTTTCTCCTCCTGACCGTGTGAAGAATACGTATATTATTCCCTTGTCAGCCAAATCATTAAACATTTAAGAAAGAAAACCTGACAGACAAATCATTTTAAATTTTAGACAAATGGATGAGAATATTGTTTAATAGGAGAATATGAGTGTATTTACTAATCGATCAGACATCAAAGGGGAGAAAGGTATGGAAGCACAGGAAACAAAATTTTGTAAAGAGTCAAAGGTTGTGAAAACCAGCAGGGTATTCCCTCTCGATACGAACAATCATAATACGCTGTTTGGCGGAAAACTGATGAGTTATATCGATGATATTGCCTCTATTTCCGCAGCGCGCCATTGCAGACGTGATACGGTAACGGCTTCGATGGACTCTGTCGATTTTCTGAAACCGATCGGGCAAAGGGAGTCTGTCTGCTTGGAATCATATGTGACTTGGGTCGGCACATCTTCCATGGAGGTGTTTGTGAAAGTCATCAAAGAGCATCTGATGACTGGTGAACGGGAGCTCGCCGCGACATCTTTTTTGACCTTTGTCGCATTAGACTCAAACGGTAAGCCGGTGCCTGTGCCGAGAGTTGTACCGGAAACAGAAGAGGAAATCATGCTGCATAACACAGCGGTTCAGCGTGCCAGTGAACGGAAAAACCGAAAAAAACACAGTCAGGCGCTGGCAAATGCGCTTGGAACAGACAAGCCTTGGTAAACATGAAACCCAAAACATACGTTGTTTTGGGTTTTTTTGTGCCTTCCATTATTTCGCTGTTAATGTGATCATTACAGAGGTTAGTCCGTTTTTGCTAGGGGATTCTATAAAAAAGCAACAATTGTCACGTTAAATTGATAATTTTGTGACAACTTTATTAAAGATTCATTTTAAATATATCTTTTAAAGGCAGGATCATGTATTTTAAAGATATATTTTAAATGCATCTTTTCGGAAGGGTTGTTAAACGATGATAGATAACAAAACAATCGAAATCATAAAAAGCACTGTACCAGTATTACAGCAGCACGGAGAATCCATTACAGGACGTTTTTACGACCTCATGTTCCAAGATCATCCTGAGCTTTTAAACATTTTTAATCAAACAAACCAAAAGAAAAAAACACAGCGTACCGCTCTGGCAAATGCCGTTATTGCAGCTGCAGCCAATATTGACCAGCTTGGCAATATCATTCCGGTCGTCAAACAAATCGGCCATAAACACCGCAGTATCGGTATTAAGCCTGAACATTATCCGATTGTCGGCAAATATTTGCTGATTGCGATTAAAGATGTTTTGGGGGATGCAGCGACCCCTGACATTATGCAGGCGTGGGAGAAAGCGTATGGAGTTATAGCTGACGCTTTTATCGGAATTGAAGAAGAAATGTATGAACAAGCGGAACACCAAACTGGCGGATGGAAGGAGTATAAGCCTTTCGTCGTTGCGAAAAAAGTGCGTGAAAGCAAAGAAATAACATCCTTCTATTTGAAACCGGAAGACGGCAAGCCGTTACCTGAATTTCAAGCAGGGCAGTATATCAGCATCAAAGTCCGGATTCCTGATTCTGAATATACGCATATCCGTCAATACAGCTTGTCTGATATGCCGGGAAAAGACTATTATCGAATTTCAGTTAAGAAAGACGGTGCTGTGTCTTCTTATTTACACGAAGGGCTGCATGAGGGGGATTCATTAGAAATCAGCGCACCGGCAGGAGATTTTGTTTTAGATTCTTCATCCCGCAAAGATCTCGTTCTGCTTAGTGCCGGAGTTGGCATCACACCGATGATCAGCATGCTGAAAACGTCTGTTTCCAAACAGCCTGAGCGGCAGATTCTGTTTATCCATGCCGCGAAAAATAGTGAATACCACGCGCTACGCGATGAAGCAGAAGAGGCAGCAGAGCATTCTTCTGTTAAAACGGCATTTGTGTATCGCGAGCCGACAGAAGAAGACCGCGCGGGTGACATTCAATTTCATGAAGGTCAAATTGACCAGCAGTTCCTCAAAAGCCTGATCGCCAATACAGATGCGGATTATTATATTTGCGGTTCACCGTCATTTATCACTCAAATGCATAAGCTTGTATCGGAACTCGGATCAGCGCCAGAGTCTATTCATTACGAACTGTTCGGTCCTCAATTAAGCATCGCACAGTCCATTTCTTAATACACACAGCTCTTCTCCTATATGAGAAGGGCTTTTTTTAGGTAAATAGAAGAAGGCGGACGCGCCTTCTTCTACATCCGCACAATGACTGATCCGCCTCCATTTGTGCATACGCGATTTTGCTGCTCTTGAATCGTTCTCAGCAATTCATTGTTCACCTCGATGGCTCTGATCAAATGCTCCATTTTAAGCTCTAAACCGGCCAGCCTGTCAGCTGTATGGTATGGCTGATAGGATGCGGATTTTGACTGTATGCTTTCATAGTGCCAATTGGCACTCTTATGCTGATGTTTCATGCTGTCCCTCCAATAACATGACTTTCTACTATGTTATGTGCCTGCATTCTGCACGTTCGCCTATTTGGATGCTGGATGAAGAGGTAAGATATGCATAGTGTTTCAGTTACTGGGAACAATATATTCATTATGACTAGCGGATGGAGGGCAATGATCAGTGTTATGGATGGTATGGGCATTTTTATTCAAGCCTGTTATCGTGTTTTCGATTGCATATATTTTGTTTCGGCTTGCCGGAAAAAAAGCCGTGTCACAAATGAACAATTTTGATTTGCTTTTGACCTTCGCAATCGGAACCATCATCAGTGAGCCAATCCTCACATCCAAGCTGCCGATGTCTATTTATTACGCAGGCGCCTTTTTATTGCTTTATCTTCTGATGAGCAAGCTTGCTCTTTCTAATAAGTGGAGATGGCTGCTGGTGGTCAGTCCGACAGTGTTAATCCGGAACGGGGATATCGATGAGCGTGGACTCAAAAAAGAGAGGCTGACCGTCAATGAGCTGCTCGGAAAACTGAGAGAAAAGGGCTATGCTGATCCGGCTGATATTGACCTTGCCATCATTGAAGAAACGGGAGAAGTAAGCGTGATCCCGACAGAAGAAGCGAGAGCAGTGCAGGTGCGGGATTTGAATATAGAGGCTGAACGGAACTTTATCCCGATACCCCTCATATTGGACGGCGAGATCCTTGATCACAATTTGAAGTACCTGCAAAAAAACCGAAGCTGGCTGTTTGAAAAACTTAAGGAAAAAGGACACAGCCCAAAACAGCTGTCTTTGGTCACGCTCGGCACGTTAAATGACCGCGGTGACATCTCACTCGATTTGAATACATCCAACGATGCGCACCATGATCCGTATTTGTACAAGCCTGGAAATAACAATTAAATGTGCTGCCGACATCTTTGGCGCTTTCTTGATAGATTAGATTGTGCCTTCTGCAAAGGAAATGTCCCCCCTTACGTCAAAATGTACACATAGGTAAGGAGGGAATGGAACATGAGGGACTTATTCATTAGAAAAGACATGGCGCCGACAGTCAGTCTGCTGTATTCTGCAGTGGAAGAAAACAGCCTCCGTCTGGCATCCATTGTGAGCCGCATGACTCACAAAGAGCTATATTATAAGGGGTGCTGTCAAACAAAAAACAGCACGGCACAGCTGATGCAGCATATCGCAAATGTTGATATCAGATGGGTGTGGCGCATAAAGGAGAATCGGGTCCCAGAACATATTGAAGACATTTACGGCCCGATGACAGATGAAAGCGGACGATTGCCTGAACCAAAGAATCAGCTGGGTTTAGAAGAACTTTTGACAAGACATCAACATGTCATAAACGAGCTGAAATCGGTATGTAAGACCTTGACCGAGAGCGATTTGCATCAAACACTTTCTTACGAGGGTGACAAGGCAACAGTAAGATGGGGGATATGGCATATGGCGGACCATAATCGCTATCATCAAGCCCATATTGAAGCCCTTAAAAAAGAATGGAAGCAGGATATGATCAAAAATGGACGCTGAAACGAAGCTTGTGACCGAACGGATTCGTTTGCGCTGTATGGAGGACCGGGATCAAGAATCTTTACTTGAGCTTTTCAGCGACCCTGAAGTGATGAAATATTATTCCGGTTTAAAAGATAAACGGCAAACTCGCGAGTGGATCGCTTGGAACAAAAGAAATGAAAAAGGGTACCGGGTCAGTCTCTGGATCGCCGAAGACATACAGACGGGGGATTTTTTAGGCCAATGCGGAATCGTGCCTCAGCAAACCGAAAATGAAACGGCAATGGAAATCGGCTATATGTTTGCCCGCCGGCACTGGGGAAACGGCTATGCGCAAGAAGCGGCCAAAGCCTGCCTGGACTATGGTTTCAAGGAGAGGCAGTACGGAAAAATTGCAGCTTTGATTGACCCGGATAACAAAGCGTCTTTACGGGTGGCAGAGAAAATCGGCATGCTTTACAGCCGGACGATCAGAAAATGGAATAAACCGATCGCTGTGTATGAAAGAAAATCTTACAATTGAAGACAGCGTCGAGGTGTAGTATCATAAGACCAGATAAAGTTTTCTAGGGTTCCGCATGTTCATTGACATGGACTGGTCCGAGAGAAAACACATATGCGCATCATAACAGCGCATATGCACACGGAGGGAAAAAAGCCCGGGAGAGTCAAGCTCATTATGAGTCGACTGTCCGGGGTTTTTTTGTTTTCGGAGAATTTTATTGCATAGATAGAAAGGAATGATGTGATATGAAATGGGGATTGGTTGTGTTAGCCGCCGTATTTGAGGTTGTTTGGGTTGTGGGCTTAAAGCATGCTGACTCAGTCTTAACATGGAGCGGCACTGCCGTCGGTATCATAGTTAGCTTTTATTTGTTAATGAAGGCGACAGCCAGCCTGCCGGTCGGTACCGTATACGCCGTCTTTACAGGTCTTGGCACAGCAGGAACGGTGATGAGTGAAATGTTTCTGTTTCACGAACCGGTCGGATTGCCGAAGCTTTTGTTAATCGGCGTGCTCTTAATCGGTGTGATCGGATTGAAGCTTGTGACACAGGATGAGGCTGATGAAAAAGGAGGCGAGGCATAATGCTTCATTGGATCAGTTTATTAGGCGCGGGATTTTTGGAAATGGCAGGCGTCGCACTTATGAATCAATTTGCGAAAGAAAAAAGTGCGAAATGGGTGGTGCTGATCATTATCGGTTTTGCCGCCTCATTTTCCTTATTATCATTTGCTATGGAAACCATTCCGATGGGCACTGCTTACGCCGTTTGGACAGGAATCGGCACCGCGGGCGGGGCGCTTATCGGCATTCTCTTTTACAATGAGCCGAAAGACGCCAAACGGATCTTCTTTATCGCATTAATCTTGTGCTCGGCCGTCGGTTTAAAAATTCTGTCATAAATTGATTTTTATCAAATCTTCAGTATAATGGATAATTAGTTTAGACTTACAAAGATAAGAGGGATTATTCATGAAATCATATATGACCCAGCGGTTAAATGAATACCGTGACGGAAATGAAGATAAAGGGCGCCTCTTGGTCAGCTGTCCTGATCAGCCGGGTATTGTTGCTGCGGTTTCTGCGTTTTTATTAGAACATGGCGCCAATATTATTGAATCCAATCAATATACGACAGATCCTGAAGGCGGGCGTTTTTTCCTGAGAATTGACTTCGACTGTGAAGGCATTCAGGAGAAAAAAGAAAAACTTCAGGATGCGTTTTCGTCTATTGCGGATACATTCGACATGACGTGGAGCTTAACGATGGCCAGCGAACTGAAGCGTGTCGCTATTTTTGTATCAAAGGAGCTTCACTGTTTGCATGAGCTCATTTGGGAATGGCAAACCGGCAATCTCATGGCGGAAATCGCGGTTGTCATCAGCAACCATGAAGATGCGAGAGACCTTGTTGAACCGCTGAACATTCCATTCCACTATTTAAAAGCGAACAAAGATATCAGAGCGGAAGTTGAGAAACAGCAGCTTGAACTGCTGGAACAATATGATATTGATGTGATCGTTCTTGCTCGCTACATGCAGATCTTAACGCCTGATTTTGTGTCGGCTCATCCGAATCGAATCATCAATATCCACCATTCCTTCCTGCCTGCTTTTATCGGTGCCAATCCGTATAAACGGGCTTATGAGCGGGGGGTCAAGTTGATTGGCGCAACTTCTCACTATGTCACAAATGACCTTGATGAAGGGCCGATCATTGAACAGGACATTGAGCGTGTTGACCACCGCGACAATGCCGACGCGCTGAAAAATATCGGCAGAACGATTGAACGCAGCGTTCTTGCCCGCGCTGTGAAATGGCACCTGGAAGACCGCGTCATCGTTCACGAAAATAAAACCATTGTCTTTAACTAGACTGCCAGACGCCCGCGCAATGCGGGCTTTTTTGATGTGGAAAAAACCTTGACAAGAGGCTTTTTTCTTTGCATAATATAAAAAAATCATTGAGCGTTGAAGAGGATTAGTAAGCAGACCTTTCTGTGACAGAGAGCAAAATGAGTGGCTGAAACATTTTGCCGCATGAAACCTGCCGAACCTGCCTTGGAGTCTTAGGGGGAAAACCTAGGCGCATAACCTGGCGTTACAGGGAAGCGGAACGTGCTGAAGTGCGTTCAAACAAGGTGGTACCACGGAAATCCATTTCGTCCTTATGAATGAGGATGAAATGGGTTTTTTTATTGTAAGTTGGCTGGCGAAGAGCCGCGGAGGAGAATAAATGAAAAAACAAAGAATAGTAGTGAAGATAGGAAGCAGTTCGCTTACAAATAGCAAAGGAAGCATTGATGAGGTGAAAATCAGAGAACACGTTCAGGCAATTTCTCTTTTGAAAAAAGCGGGGCATGAAATGATTTTGATTACCTCGGGAGCAGTAGCGGCGGGGTTTTCCAGTCTCGGTTATCCGTCCCGTCCTGTTACCCTCAAGGGAAAGCAGGCGGCAGCCGCGGTCGGACAAACACTGTTAATGCAGCAATACATGAATCAATTTAAACAATACTCACTTACCCCGGGACAAATCCTTTTGACGAGAAATGATTTTTCGAAGAGAGAGCGGTATCGAAACGCGTATGCAACGATTATGGAGTTGCTGGAGCGCGGTGTTATCCCGGTTATTAATGAAAATGATTCTACGTCTGTTGAAGAATTGACTTTTGGCGACAATGATATGCTCTCTGCTTTGGTCAGCGGATTAATTCATGCAGACCAGCTCATGATCCTGACTGACATTAACGGGCTGTATGATGCCAATCCAAATGAAAATCCTGATGCGAAACGATTTGATTATTTGCAGGAGATCACCCCTGAATTGCTGGGATACGCGGGTTCAGCCGGATCAAGGGTCGGCACGGGCGGTATGAAATCAAAGCTGTTAGCTGCACAAACCGCACTGTCTCTTGGGGTCAAAGTATTCATCGGAACAGGCAGCGGCGAACAAAAGCTGGCGGATATTTTAGACGGCAGGGGAGATGGGACTTATATCGGCGACAAGGAGCTATCCTCAGTCAACAATACGAGACAATGGATTCAATTCCACTCGCCGATATCAGGGGAAATCGTCATTGACGCGGGTGCCGAAGAGGCGATGGTTCATAACGGAAGCAGTCTTTTACCGGCTGGCGTAGTGGGCGTGAACGGAAGCTTTCCAAAAGGGGCTGTCGTTGAAGTCCGGGGACCGGGCGGTGTGATCGGCAAAGGCCAGACCCATTATTCATCTGAGGAGATTATGGAGGCAAAAGGAAAACGAAGCAATGAGCTTGATTTTGACAAAACGTTTGAGGTCATTCACAGGAATGACTGGGTCAACTTAAAAGACTAGGGGGCGGAAAAATGAGTGAAGTTTCTGTAAAATCGACGCTGGCGAAAGAAGCAGCAGCTGAAATGATGATGAAAACAACGGCTGAAAAAAATGAGGCGCTCAGTCTCATTGCAAATGGACTCCGTAAAGAATTGGATTTTCTCTTATCGGAAAATGCAAAAGACATTGAGAACGGAAAAGCAAATGGGTTAACACCCGATGTCATTGACCGTCTCACGCTGGATGAGAAACGCATACGCGACATCGCGGACGCGGTAGAGCTATTGATTGATCTGGCTGACCCAGTCGGCGAATCTCTTGAAACAATTGAAAAAGCGAACGGCCTGTTTATTGAAAAAATCCGTGTGCCGCTCGGTGTTGCCGGAATGATTTACGAGGCGAGGCCAAACGTCACAGTTGATGCGGCTACCCTTTGCCTGAAAACAGGAAATGCGGTTGTCCTGCGGGGGAGCTCCTCGGCCATTCACAGCAACAAAGCACTCGTCAGTGTTATTCACAGAGCGCTTGAGCAATCAGCGCTTCCAATCAACGCTGTGCAGCTGATTGAGGATACGAGCAGAGAGACAGCAAAAGAACTCTTTACGTTAAATGACGGATTGGATGTATTGATTCCGCGCGGAGGAAAAAAACTGATCGATCTCGTTGTAAGAGAATCAACAGTCCCGGTATTAGAAACCGGAGCCGGCAACTGTCATATTTTCATAGATGAAACGGCAAATCAGCAAATGGCTGAAAAGATTGTCATAAACGCCAAAACGCAGCGCCCTTCCGTGTGCAACGCGATTGAATCACTGCTGATCCACAAAGCGTGGGCAGAGCAGCACGGAAAAGAATTGCTGACGCAGCTGGAAAAAGCGGGAGTCGAAATCCGCGGCGATGAATTCGTATGCGGGCTTCATTCTTCAAGCAAACAGGCGTCAGAAGAAGATTGGGGAACGGAATACTTAGGGCCTGTCATCAGTGTAAAGACGGTTGAAAGTGTACAGGAAGCTGTGCAGCATATCCAGAAATACGGCACTAATCATTCTGAAGCCATTTTAACTGAAAACGATAAGCATGCGGCTTACTTTCAAACGGCTGTAGACGCCGCCGCGGTCTATCATAACGCGTCGACCCGTTTTACCGATGGCTTTGAATTTGGCTACGGAGCAGAAATCGGCATCAGTACACAAAAGCTTCATGCAAGAGGACCGATGGGGCTTCCTGCATTAACTTCTACAAAATATATCATTAAAGGAACAGGACAAATTCGCGAATAGCACGATGTATTCTCTAAAAAGCTTATCTCTAAAAGGAGGTAAGCTTTTTTTATGAATAAAAAATTGACACGGTAAATTTAATTGTGTACAATTTAATTGTGTAAAACAAAAGAGGGGGAATACAATATGAGTCAGCCATTATTTACAGCATCCGTTTCAGCGATAGGAGGAAGAGAAGGTAAAATTATTTCCTCAGACCGCGTTCTCGAGCTCGATGTCGCAATGCCGGGAACACCGAGAGCTAAGAAATTAGAAAAAGCGACAAATCCGGAGCAGCTGTTTGCCGCAGGTTACGCAGCTTGCTTTGACAGCGCACTTCAGCTTGTAGCAAGAACAGAACGAGTGAAAGTGGAGACCGAGGTTACAGCGCATGTCAGCCTGCTAAAGGATGAAGCAGATCAAGGCTACAAACTGGGTGTGACGCTGCAGGTGAAAGGAAAAGGGGTCAGTGCATCAGAATTACAGGCACTTGTGCAAAAAGCGCACGGTGTCTGCCCTTATTCAAAAGCAACCTCCGGCAATATCGATGTTACATTGGAAATCGCTGAATAAAAAATGAGGATGCCTCACATAGGGCATCCTCATTTTTTTTGGTGCAGGGTTTCAAGCAATGTATATAGAGCCGATTTTAAGTGTTTCAATTCCTCATCGGACTGGCCTGAGAGTACCAGAATCGTTCCCGGAATATCAGCCGCTTTTTCTTTTAATAACGTTCCGTTCTCTGTCAGGCTGATCATCACCGACCGCTCATCCTCTTCAGATCTTTTTCTTATAATCAATTCCTGCTGCTCCATCCGTTTCAGCATCGGTGTCAGCGTTCCGGAATCCAAATACAGAAGCTCGCCCATTTTTTTGACGGAAAGTGTTTCGTGTTCCCACAATAAAAGCAAAGCCAAATATTGAGGGTATGTCACATTCAGCTTTTCAAGCAGCGGCTTGTACTGCTTTGTCATCTCCCGCGAACTCGCATAAAGCAAAAAACAAAGCTGATTCTCTAATTTCATATGATCAAATCCATTTTGCATCTGTGTTCACCAACTTTTTCTGACATTACATACTATTGTAGCTGAAAATCACCACTTTTCCTATTCTCGGCAAACAAAACATGTTTAAAAAGATGTGTATGGGAAATATAACAACTAAAGACAAATAAGGAGGCTGAAAACAAATGGCATTATTTACAGCAAAAGCCACTGCTCGCGGTGGACGTTCAGGACATATTCAATCAGATGACGGGGTTCTCGATTTTGACATTGTCATGCCCAATGCAAAAAAAGAAGGACAAACCGGAACAAACCCGGAACAGCTCTTTGCTGCAGGCTATGCAGCATGCTTTGGCGGCGCGCTTGAACACGTGGCCAAAGAACAAAATATTGACATTGATTCAGAAATAGAAGGTCAGGTCAGCCTCATGAAGGATGAGAAAGACGGCGGCTTTAAAATTGGAGTCACACTAGTCGTCAATACAAAGGGATTGGATCGGGATCAGGCCCAAAAGCTTGTCGAGGCTGCTCATGAATTCTGCCCTTATTCTAAAGCAACAAGAGGAAATGTTGATGTAAAATTGGAATTAAAATAATTTGCAGCATCCTGAGAGTTCTCAGGATGTTTTTTTGATATGAACGGATTGGTTATGATCTTTTCGAAGTGTGAATACATGTAGTATAGGTGGATTCAGACTAGAGAAAAGGTGAGCAAATGAAAAGACCGAAGCTGTCAGTTTGTATGATTGTTAAAAATGAAGAACGTCATATTGTCCGCTGTTTAGAAAGCGTGCAGCATATTGCTGATGAAATCATTGTCGTTGATACCGGATCAAACGATCAAACAGTAGAAATTTGCAGAAGTTTTCATGCTCAGGTCTATCATCATCAATGGACACAGGATTATTCGCAGGCAAGAAACATCAGTTTACAGCATGCCAAGGGTGAGTGGATTTTGATTTTGGATGCAGATGAAGAGTTAGACGTGGATACGGGAAGCTTATTGCGTTCACTGCTGAATGACTGCAGGCAGTCCCTTGGTTACGTAAAGGTTATAAACTATACGGGAAAGCAATGGGATGAAAACGAAGCATTTGAACAAATGCAGATCAGGCTGATACGGAATCAGCGGAAGATAACGTTTAAGGGAAGAATTTGCGAAAAGCCCGTGGGTGAGGAGGCAAGCGGCGCTTTCTCTCTCCCTTGTGTTATTCACCATTACGGCTATCTGGAGCAGGAGGCAAAGTGTAAGCATAAACGTAATTTAAGCATATTGAATACAGAATTATTGACGTCATATGCCGACCCGCTTCTCATTTATCAGAAAGCAGCTGAGTACGACAGAGGCGGTGAACAGAGCAAAGCCATCCGCCTGGCAATGAAGTGCATAAATGAATGCAACAGCAAAAAGCAAATTCCTCCAGCGGTTTTATATTATATCAAGTTTCAACTCTTCATTGATTCTGAACGGTATGAAGAAGCTGAGCGGGATATTGATGAAGCACTGCGGCATTATCCAGATTACAGCACCCTTTACTACTACAAAGGGATAATGAAGTATCAGCTTAAAAAAGTCAGAGAAGCGATTACAGCATTTGAATCCTGTCTGCAAACGCAAGGTGAAAACCATCAGTACGTACAGGTTAAAGGGGCCGCTGATTTTCGATCCCTTTGCTGGCTGGGCGTCTGTCACGCTGAATTGCATCAACATATGACAGCAGTTTTATATTTGCAAAAAGCGCTGAAAGCAAACCCGAGGTGTACTCAGGCACAGCAGCTGCTCAGTGAATTAACAAAGGATCAGGCCGCACATGCCTGATCCTTTAATATTCTTTTTTATGGTCAACATCCCGCCATGCTTGAAACGGAGATAAATGCTCCGTGAGAGTTACGTGATAAAAGGGGATCGTTCTTTCTTCAGCAGGTTTATTGATTTCTTCATAAATGAATGAATCATCAAAACCGGCTTCAGCAGCATCTGTATGCTCAGCAGCATAGTAAACGGCTTTCGGCCGGGCCCAGTAGATGGCGCCTAAGCACATTGGGCATGGCTCGCAGCTCGTATACAACATGCAGTCATCCAGCTGGTATGTCCCAAGCGCTTTACAGGCGTTTCGAATAGCAGTTACTTCCGCGTGGGCAGTCGGATCATTGCTTGTAGTAACGTTGTTCTGTCCTTCGGCTATAATGGCCCCGTCCTTCACGATAACAGCTCCGAAAGGCCCGCCGATTCCAGCAATCACTCCTTCACGAGCAAGCTCGACAGCCCGCTTTAAAAACGTTTCATGATTCATCCCATACCCTCCCAGTCGATCGAATGATATAAGTATAGCCGAAAAGAAGTGCAAAAAACATTCTCAAAAAAATGAAAAATAAACAAAATATTTGGGTGATTTGCTAAGATGAAAAAAAGGGAGGGGGAGCATATGCTGCATTTGTATATCGCCAGGCATGGACAGACACATTGGAACGTAGAAAAAAGAATGCAGGGCTGGCTGGATTCTGGTGTAACAGAACTTGGGCTGTACAATGCCCGAGCTCTTGGAGAACGGCTGAAGGATATTAAATTCAATCAGGTTTACATCAGCCCGAGCAAGCGGACAGAAGAGACGGCAAAAGCTATATTGGGACCGCGCTGCCTGCCGCTGGTGAAAGATCGTATATTCAGAGAAATGTCTCTGGGGCCATGGGAAGGGAAAAAACAAGAGGATATTGAAAGAGACGAACCTGATCTTTTTCATGCTTATTTTCATCATCCTGAAGCATATCGCCAGCCGGGATGTGAAACGTTTTTTGACCTCGAAAGCCGGGCAAGGCTGGCTCTCCAATTGATTTTAGACAGCCATTCTTCCGGGAATATTCTTCTGGTTACCCATTCTGTCTTTATATTAATGCTGTTAAATATCATAAAGGGAAGAGGCATTCATGACATATGGAATTCTGCTTACATACATGATACATCATTGAGCCTTGTGGCATTTGATAAAAATGGAACAGCCAAAATACTAAAAGAAGGGGATGGGGAGCATCGAAAACCGATTCCCGTTTTCTAAAAGAAAAAACCATCTGCATTTGCAGATGGTTTTCGTATTATACAAGCTGTGTCTGCTTAGCTCTTGCCTGTTTCGCCGCTTCAACCATATTTTTTAAGGCTGCGACTGTTTCTTCCTGCTGTCTTGTTTTTAAACCGCAGTCAGGATTTACCCAGAAACGGTCAGTCGGACATACAGCAAGCGCATCAACGATAATGTTGTACATTTCCTCAGTTGACGGGACACGTGGACTGTGAATGTCATAAACACCAAGCCCGAGCCCTTTCAAATACGGATGCTCTTTTAAGTAATCCAAAAATCCTCCGTGGCTTCTGCTGTGTTCGATCGTAATGACATCAGCGTCAAGATCATTGATCGTATCGACGATGTCTTCGAAGTTGCTGTAGCACATATGTGTATGAATTTGTGTTTCATTTTTCACGGAAGAGGTTGTTAATCTGAATGCTTCGGCAGCCCAAGTCAAATATTCATCCCAATCACGGGTTTTTAACGGAAGGCCTTCACGCAGGGCTGGCTCATCGACTTGAATGATTTGAATGCCCGCGTCTTCAAGCGCTTTTACTTCTTTGCGGAGGGCGAGTCCGATTTGGAATGCGATTTCTTTTCTCGAGATATCGTTCCGAGGGAAGGACCAATTTAAAATCGTAACAGGACCTGTCAGCATTCCTTTTACATGCTTGGATGTTAACGATTGAGCGTATACAGTATCTTTCACTGTCATCGGTTCAATAAACTCTACATCTCCATAAATGACCGGCGGGCGTACACAGCGTGAACCGTATGATTGAACCCAGGCGTACTTCGTAAAGGCGAAGCCGGCCAGCTTTTCACCAAAGTATTCAACCATGTCTGTCCGTTCGAATTCACCGTGAACAAGAACATCAAGATCCAATTCCTCCTGAATATCAATCCATCTTTTCGTCTCCGCGTTGATAAAGTTTTGGTATTGTTCATCAGACCACTCGTTTTTCCGCCATTTTTGGCGTGCGCTGCGTACTTCAGCAGACTGCGGGAAGCTTCCGATTGTTGTTGTCGGCAAAAGCGGGAGTCCGAGAGATTCATTTTGCAGGGTTAAGCGTTCTTCAAACGGAATGGGGCGCTTGAAGTCTTTATCGCTTAATTGTTCCAGCTCTTGCTTTTGTTCAGAATTGGCTCCTGTTGCAAATTGTTTGAGCGCTTTGATGTCCGCTTTCGCTTGCTGAATTTGCTCACTGATGGCGGCTTTGCCTGATACTAAGCCTTCTTTTAAAGCTGTTAGCTCTGCCAGTTTTTCTTTCGCGTAGGACAATCCGTTCAGCAGATCTTGTTCCAAATGCTCATCTGGGTGTTTCGCTACCGGAACATGAAGCAGGCTGCTGGAAGGCTGAATCCACAATTCATCAACCTGTGCAATGCTGAGGATATGAAGCACGGCATCCAGGCGTTCTTCAAGATCAGCTTTCCAAATGTTGCGTCCGTCTATGACACCGGCTGCCAGCACTTTATCTTTCGGAAAGCCGTGTGTCTTAAGCTGTTCCAGGTTTCTGCCTTTATCATGAACGAAATCAAGCCCAATACCCTGTACAGGATAAGAAATAAGCTCCTCATAAGCATCAACAGAATCGAAATACGTTTGCAAAAGCACATTCAAGGAAGAAAGCTCATTTGTGATGCTCTCGAATAACTCTTTTACGCCGCGTACATCCTCAGCTGAAGCGGTGACAAGCGCAGGTTCATCAATTTGAACCCATTTTACGCCTTCTTCTTCAAGCTCTTTTAAAAGCTGTACATATAACGGCACGAGACGTTTTTGAATTGCTTTAGCTTCAGATGGCTCGTAGCCTTTTGCAAGCGTGACGAACGTATAAGGGCCGACGATAACAGGTTTTGTTTCAACGCCGTACTCCTGTTTGATTCGGCGGTAGTCTTCAAGCTGTTTGTTTCTTGTCAGGCGGAACTCTAGGCTCTCGTCATATTCCGGCACGATGTAATGGTAGTTTGTATTAAACCATTTTGTCATTTCACTTGATACGGCGTCTTTTATTCCGCGGGCGATGGCGAAGTATGTATCTGTACTGTCAGTCAGGTGTCTGAAGCGTTGCGGGATCCAGTTGAAACTGACCGCAGTGTCAAGAATATGATCATACTGTGTGAAATCAGAAACAGGCACAACATCAATCTGCTGGTCAATTTGCGTTTTCACTGCGGATAAGAATAATTCATCGATTTGCTTCAAAAACGTATCTTTATCGCTGTTTCCTTTCCAATACGCTTCAAGCGATTTTTTCCATTCTCTGTTCAGTCCGATTCTTGGAAATCCTAAATTCGATGTTTTGATTGTTGTCATTGTTTCTCCTCCTTTATATGTAAAACACTCTTGTTGACCCGCGGATACAGGCTGTTAAGAGGTTTTCTCACAACTAAAAAGCCTCTTTCCCATGAGAGAAAGAGGCTTTTTTGCAAAACATACAGCCTCTCTCATCTCTCAGAAACAATCTGATGGAATTAGCACCGTGCCTTAAGAGATATAAATCTCGGCGCGAAAATCAGTGCGCCCCATTTCACAATGGAATTACGGTCGGTTGCTGTTGGGGTCAAAAGGCCAATCCCTCGCCCAACTCTCGATAAGAGAAAATGTTATTAATTTTTTGAAAAGTTGAATCATTTGTTGGTAATCTTAACAGCAATTCAAAATCATTGTCAACAAAGATTTTGAAATTTTTTTTACAAATTACAGTATATATTATATGAGAAAAATAATATTATAGGGTCAGTAAATGTGACTGCTCTGCTTTCTCCGATAGCTCATCAGGAGCGGTTAAATACAGGAATCCATTCCCGGCCAATGTTTTTGCGATATCGAGCGGAAGTGTCCTGCGGATCAGCTGCGCATAAAGCTCAGATTCAGAGAGCTCTCTTTGAAAAGATTCTTCTTCAAAGCTTTTAATTAAAGCAAGCGCTCCGCTGACATGAGGGGCAGCCATTGAAGTGCCGGTAAGCTTCCCGTATTTCTTGTTGGGAAGAGTGGATAAAATGTTTTCACCAGGTGCAACAAGATCAATCTCTTTGTTTGTGTTTGAAAATTCTGACGATTCACGCGCTACTGAAACAGATCCAACCGCAATTACATCATTATACGCAGCAGGATAGGAAAGCTCCTCTGTGCGTTCGTCGCCGTCACCCTCATTTCCCGCAGCACAAACGACTAGCACTCCGTTTTTGACGGCGTTTTTGACCGCTTCCTCCAGTTCAGGCACATCGCTCGGTCCGCCAAGGGACATTGAGATGATATCAGCCTTTTGCTCAACAGCATAGTTAATGCCGTTAATAATCCATTCGTACTTTCCGCTGCCGTTTTCACCGCCAAGCACCTTTACAATTAAAAGGCTTGCCTCAGGCGCAACCCCGGCGATGCCGCCGTTTGAATCGTTAGCCGCAATCGTTCCGGCAACATGTGTGCCGTGTCCGTTGTAGTCGGAAATGGCATCTTCCTTGCCGCCGTCATCATCTGTGAAATTCTTTCCGCCGATGATTTGGTTTTTCAAATCGGGATGGCTCGTATCGCAGCCGGTGTCCAATACAGCAATTTTTACGTCTTTGCCTTTAACCCCTTTTGCCCACACTTCTGGCGCCTTAATCACTTTAATACCCTCAGGAAGCTCGTTCACATCCATGATCTGCTCATTCGTCACATACGGGATCAAGCGGATTTCACCATTCATAAAAAAGCCCTCCTTTTTTATGCTTGCAAGTGGATACAAGGGTGTTATCTCACATTATATGAAAAAAGCAGCCGCTCGGACAGTGTCGTTTGAAGCATTTTGAAAAAATAGGATACAATCCAATGGATTAGTAATTTTCAAAATAATGGATGTCTCTAGCGTGTATGGCTGGGATTCAGCTGTCAGTCAAGTTATAATAGAAGTTGGGAAAGGAGCAGTGTGATGAAACTGAATGAAAAAATATTTGCGTTTTTTTCTGAGCATGTAGAACAAATGGCCGAGGAATGGATTGACACAATGGAGGAAAGCGATCCGAATTCGATTTATGCCTTACATAATGCAACTGTAACCGAGGAGCTGAAAGAGCAGGACAGAGAGTTCTACCGGCATCTGAATTACATGTATGTTTTACCGGAAAAACAATTTCTCGATGAATTTCAACAATGGGTTATTGAGCTGACGAATGATCAAAAACATCTCGATACCCCGGTGCAATACGTCATCCGTGAGTTTATGAGAAACCGAAGATTATATACGAAGTATTTTGAGAAGTTCGCAGAAGAAAACGAGTCGGCATTTGGACCGGGAGAGAAACAAAAATGGGCCGATTTGATTGTGAAAGTTTTTGATTTTACCATTTATACATTCGTCGATCACGCTGAATCGAATGCAAAACAGCAATTAAATGCCCAGAGAGAAATGATACTGGAATTAAGTTCGCCTGTCATTACTCTGAGCAAAACGACAGCTCTGCTGCCGCTTGTCGGTGATATTGATACTGAACGGGCAAAGTTTATTCTTGAGAACACGCTTAATGCATGTGCGAAAAGACGCGTTGAGCATCTGTTGATCGATCTTTCAGGTGTCGTCGTTGTTGATACAATGGTGGCGCACCAAATCTTTAAATTGATTGAGGCGCTTACTTTAATCGGTGTCAGATCCACATTGTCTGGAATCAGACCAGAAATTGCGCAAACCGCTGTACAGCTTGGAATTGATTTTACGAACATTAATATTAAAACCAATCTTGCCCAAGCATTGAACTATCATCAATAATAAAAAAGCCGCTATTCAACATAGCGGCTTTTTCTATGAGGTAAAACATAAAGACACAAGAAAAGATCCTGCGAATAACAAGAGAATGAGGAAAAAGAACAGCCAGTCGCGCGGGCTGACGGTAAGCGACCGGTAATACGTCCGGTTTCGGCTGCCTGTAAATCCTTTTGATTCCATCGCAAGAGCTGTTCGTTCCGCTTTTCTGATCGCGCTTGCTAATAGCGGGATGGTATAGCGCTTTAACGCGTTTATTTTTTCTTTTAAGCCATTTTCCGCCGCCCCGCCTCGGATTTTATGTGCCTGCTGGATCAGCTGGACCTCCTCTTTTAACAGAGGGAGAAAACGAAATCCGGCAATGACGCCATATGCAAGCTTCGGGGACAGCTTGCACTGCTGCACAAGACTCAGCATAAATAAAATCGGATCGGTTGTAAAAACAAACATCATTGATAAGGCAGAAAAGCACAAAATACGAAACCCGAGTGAGATGCCGACAGCCACATTTTCACTGTTGATCGAAAAAGGGCCGGCTTGGAACAGAAAATTATCTGCGGTCGTCGGAATCTTGCCGAAAACAGCGGCTGTCCATACGCAGCCGAATGCTAAAATCAAAAACGGAATCGTGAACAAAAGCCATTTTTTCAGCGGTATTCTGGCCGCAAACAGGACACCCGCAACAATCATGATATAAAAGCACGCCGGTGTGTAAGGATTGTAAATAAACGACAGCATGACGACACAGCAAAAAACCGCCGCTGCTTTTACTGCCGGGTTAATGAGATGTAACGGCTGCTTCATCACGCACCTCCTGCTGGTATGTCATCCATTCATATCGAAGGGGGAGGGTGAGCTTTGCTTTTTGGACGAGCTCGGCTTCCCTAGAAAATAATTGTTCCGGTGTTCCGTCAAAGGCCAAATGTGTGCCGTGAAGCACAAGCACGCTGTCAGCATATGAAGATACAAGCTCCATATCGTGTGTGATCATGAGGACAGCGGTGCCTTCTGTCTGGATATGCTGAATCATTTCCATGCATTCAGCGGCTGTTTTGGCGTCTTGGCCAAAGGTCGGTTCGTCTAAAAGCAAAACCGTTACATCGTGCATCAGCATTGTGGCGACACTCAGCCGCCGTTTTTGCCCTTGGCTGATCGCAAACGGATGGTGGTCCGCCAAATGTGCAAGGCCGAAACGCTGCAGCAGGTTCTGCGCTTTTTTCTCGGTTTCGGCATTTGCCGCATGGCCGAACAGCAGCTCATCATATACTGTGTCAGTCACAAACTGGTGCTCTGGATTTTGGAAAACCAATCCCATTTGTTTGCGAAGCTCTTTTTCTTTGTAAGACTCCAGCGGCTTATCATGCAGAAGAATCTTGCCGCTTTTCGGTTTGAGCAAACGGGCGAGAACAGACAACAGCGTAGATTTTCCTGTGCCGTTTGGCCCGACAAGTGCCGTCAAAGAGCCTGCACGCAATGAAAAACTGATGTCTTTGAAAATGGTCTGCTGTCCTCTTGAAAACGATAAGCTCTGGACCTGCACTGCGTGTTCAGCAGAAAGAACCGCCGCTTCTTCAGCAGGCCCAGCAGGGAAGGGTTCCTTGAACAGCGTTTCTTTTGACAATGTAAACGGTATGCTCACGTTTTCTTGTAAGCCACAAATTTTTGGCGCAGCGATTCCCATTGTTCTTAACATGTTTGAGTGATGCTGAAACATATCCTTAGTCGGCCCGTCTAAGGCTTTCTTGCCTGCTCCATCCAGTACGATTGTTCTTTCAACCCAAGGCGCCCACTCATCAAGCTGATGTTCGATCACGAGAAGGCCGAAGCCTTTTTCCTGCTGAAGCTCTTTGATCATTTGAACGAATTCCCGTGCTGAATAAGGGTCTAAAAGGGAAGTCGGTTCATCCAGAATAATGAGCTCAGGCTCCATCGCCAAAATACAGGCGAGCGCGACTTTTTGCTTCAGTCCCCCTGACAGAGTGGAAATCGTTTTTTCCTTTACATGAGTGATGTGTAATTTTTCCAGAACGTCATCAATTTTCTTCACCATTTCTTCTTGGGGGATTTGCAGATTTTCCAATCCAAAGGCGATTTCATCCTCTACTGTCAGCATACAAAACTGCTGCTCAGGGTCCTGAAAGACGACTCCGACATGCTGAGCGATTGTTTCAGAGGTTTCAGCGTCAGTGATCGTTTTTTGAAATAAGAATACATGCCCAGACAGCATCCCGTCGCAAGCTTCAGGGTAAAGCCCGTTTAAACAGAGGGCAAGCGAGCTTTTTCCGCACCCGCTCGGCCCTAACAATAAAGCGCATTCTCCTTTTTGGAGCTCAAACGTTATATCCTGAAAAATCGGTTTCTCGTTTTCTTCATATGAAAAGCTAAGCCGGTCAACCGAAAGCAACTTGTTATAGGCTTGCATGATTTGATACCCGTTTCCGTTTCCTTTTCTTTTTCAGTTCCTTTCCGAGTGCCATTCCGTTTAAGACACCCGTATATGCGAGAGAATCGCTGACAGCTTTTCCGAGAAGGCCGGCCAGGACCGCACCTGAAACGAGACGGATCACAAGCATAATGAGCAGATAGCCCGGTGAGTACGCCGCATAACCGGAAACAAAGAAATCATAAATAAAGCTGGACACCGAAGACCCCATACCCGCCAGAAGCAGCACAGGAAGGGAATATGCTTTCCAGCGTGTCGCAAGAAATACAGCTTCTGCTCCGAGACCTTGAACAATGCCGATAACGATAACCATCGGGCCTGAAGGATTTCCCAGCAAACATTCAACGAGAGCTGCAATGATTTCTGAAACAAGGGCCGCGCCCGGTTTACGAATGATGTACGCGGCAATCACTGACACGATAAACCAAATGCCGTAAATCGGTTCATAAGCGATGGGCCCGAACATCCCTGCAAGTACGTTTCCGAAATGGGTGAATACTAAATACACAATGCCAAAAACAATACTGATAACAGACATGATGACAATTTCTTTTACTTTCCAGCTTTTCATTTTATCCCTGCTTTCTGTTTTCTTGATGGACTGTTTGCCGAGAAGTTCACGGTCATGGTGACATGGGCTGTTTGCTGATTTGCCATGCGGAAAGCGGCTTCCAGTGTCCGGAACACGTCGTGTGCATCTCCGTCTACCTCACTTGCGTAATGAACACCCTGTACAAAGGTGCCGTCAGCCTTAGCGATTTCAACAGCTTTCATGATGATGTCCATATAATTCGGCTCATTCATCGGATAAAGCGCAAATTGGCAAGGAGCCTCTGCTTTCAGGTCGTGAACAGATTCTTCGTTGACACGCTTTTCATCTGCTGTCAGATATGTATCTCCTTGTGTATCGCCGGGGCAGCCGATGGAAAACGTCCCGTTCATGACAATGTGCTTTTCGCTATTTGCTGCATACAGGTAGATGGCTTTGGCGGCGTCGAATACATGCTCGATCGATCCGCGCAAAACTGTGCTGATATGATCGGTCTTTGTCCAAACCTTTGACGTATCCGTTTTTTTCAGCGCAGACTTGATCACACTGATAAAATCATCTGTCATCGGGTATAAAGAGAACCGAAATCCGGCGATTCTGCTTGTACCGCATAAGTTGTCCATTTCTCTGACCTCCTGTTTTTTTGGTAAAATAAAAAACTGCATATCCTTAGGGAATATGCAGTCATAGATCGAGTAAGCGCACGAAAAAATACACCTTTCGGTCAACCTGCACTTCCCCACGCTGGTATTATCCAGATCGGGTCATAAGGGATCAAAGCGCGTTTTTGCGCGCTTTATCTCAGCCATAACAGCACCCCTAGTGCTTTCCGTATACAATTTTTTATTTTGACATCATAATAGATGATAAGAATCATTTTGTAAACAATGAAATCATTTTTTTCATATAGGAACATGAGAGGATGATCGGAATTGGAAAAAGGGCACATATTAATTGTGGAAGATGAAGAAAAAATCGCGAGGGTCCTTCAGCTTGAATTGGAATATGAAGGATACAGCGTCACCATCAAACATAATGGCTCTGAAGGACTTAACGCGGCCACGGAAGGTTCGTATTCCCTATTGCTGCTCGATGTCATGCTGCCAGGGTTGAGCGGGCTTGAAGTGCTGCGCCGGCTGAGGAAAACGGATCAAAAGACACCGGTTATTTTATTAACAGCCCGCGACAGCGTTCCAGATAAGGTAACGGGGCTTGACATCGGTGCGAATGACTATGTCACCAAGCCGTTTGAAATAGAAGAATTGCTTGCCAGAATCAGAGCGGCACTCCGCCAAACCGGAAGCAAAACAGAGGATATCGGCACATTTTTGACATATGACGATTTGCAGGTGAACGAGAAAACACGTGAAGTCAGACGGGGAGACAAAGAAGTTGGATTAACGCCCCGGGAATTTGATCTGCTCGTCTATATGCTGAAGCATCCGCAGCAAGTGCTGACGAGAGAGCAAATTCTCAGCTCTGTATGGGGGTTTGATTACATCGGTGATACAAATGTCGTCGACGTGTACATAAGATATATCAGAAAAAAATTGGACTATCCTTACGAAAAACAGCTGATTCATACCGTACGCGGGGTCGGCTATACCATTAAGGGGTAAATGATGAAGCTGAAGACAAAGATTCATCTGTATACATCCATTTGGCTGTTGATTTTATTAATGTTGGTTCATACTGCGGTCTATCTCATTTTTTCATCGGCACTCACCTCAAAGGATGCGGCCCGTCTTGCCGATGAAACGGACAATATCACCGAAGCTCTTCATACCGCCGAAACACAAGGGGTGGCTTTGCAGGATATGCTGCAGGCCTATCTTCCGGCAAACGGAATGGTGCGGGTAGTGAGTGCGGATCGGAAAGCCGTCATGACCATCACAAAGGAAAAAGCATATAAAGACTTCCCTCTTTCTTTTCACAGCGGGGAAACGACAGACGTGACAAAGCATGAAGGCAAACTGTTTGCAGCAGCAGCTGTCCCGGTCATTTGGACAGACGGACAAGTCGTATCGCTTCAGCTCGTGGAAAGGCTGGAGCATACAGAAGAGAGTCTTCTTCTGCTAAGAATCATCTTAATTGCGGCCAGCGCGGCTGTCTGTATCGCTTCCTTCTTTGCCGGAAGCTTACTCGCCCGCCATATCACCAATCCAATCAGACAATTGGTGACAACGATGAAAGACATACAGAGAGAAAAAGCATTCAAAACAATTTCTCTGGAAGGACAGTCGCATGACGAACTGTATCAAATGGGGCTGACCTTTAATGAGATGGCGAGCATGCTGAAAGAGCACTACGATAAACAGCAGCAATTCGTCCAAGACGCTTCACACGAGCTGAAAACCCCGCTCACCATTATTGAAAGCTACAGCAATCTGATGAAACGCTGGGGGGCAAAAAAGCCTGAAGTGCTTGAGGAATCCATTGAAGCTATTCATTCAGAAGCGGTCCATATGAAAAAACTGACCAATCAGCTGCTTACGCTGGCCAAGACCCATAAAGAACTGGAGCTTGATCTGAAAACGGTTGACCTGATCGAAGTGTCGCGCGCCGTCATACAAACACTCCAGCCGGTTTATAAACGCGACATCCTTCTTGAGACGGACAAGGAGAATTTGCTTGTAACGGCAGATGAAGAACGCATAAAGCAGCTGCTGACGATTTTGCTTGATAATGCCATAAAGTATAGTGACAAGGCCATTGTGATTTCCGCAGGAACCAATAACAGACGTCCGTTTTTGTCCGTAAGGGATGAAGGAATCGGCATACCTGAAGATCATATCCCGCGCCTGTTTGAACGTTTTTACCGGGCGGATGAGGCACGTAACCGCAAAACAGGCGGAACGGGTTTAGGTCTATCCATTGCCAAACATATTGCCGATGAGCATGGTATTGACCTGTCTGTAAAAAGCAAACCGGGACAGGGAACAAATGTCACGATGCAATTTAGAGAACAGAATGGGGGAGCGCTATGACAAAACGAATGAAAACAGGAGCTGCTGCTGCGGCAGCCGTTTTAGCCATTGTCATCTGCGCGGTTCTTATCATTCAGCAAACCCATGAGGACGTGCTGTCAAAGGAGGCAGTCATAAAAAAAGTAGAAACCTCCTATGAAGGCGACATCACAAAAGTGACGCAATCCAATGATAAAAAAACGTATGATATGACTTTGGAAAATCCAAAAGGAATTTATTTTCTAAAAGCTGATGCTAAATCGGGCGACATATTGTCAATGAACAGAGTGAAAAAGACGAACACATCTGAGATGACAGAAAAAGAAGCTGAGCAGCTCGCTCTGGTGCGGGTGCCGGGCACCGTCAAAAAACACACGCGAAAACACGGAGTTGCGTCGTATACCATTCAAAAAAATAATGGGGAAACATACGAAGTGAAGGTAGATATGAAGACAAAAGCGGTGGTGTCCGCTGATAAAATCAGCAGCAAAGACAAACAAAAGACAACAATTTCGGAAAAAGAGGCAAAAGCCATTGCAGAGCGTGAGGCTGGAGGAAAAGCGGATGACGCCGATTTGGAAGAAAGCGAAGGCACTCTCCTGTTTGAAGTAGATGTTGATCTCCCGAATGACAAGGAAGCTACGGTGAAAATAAACGCCTATACCGGCAAAGTTTCTAATATTATCTATGAAGACTAATGGTTTTCTCATCAAATTCTCATCTTTCTCTCGTTTTCCTTTCATGTTGAGTGTGTAAACTGATCTCATAATGAACAAGGGAGGAATCACATATGCTGAAGAAAAGATGGATGATTGGCTTATTAGCAGGGTGTTTAGCGGCCGGAGGGTTCAGCTACAACGCGTTTGCGAAAGAAAATAATGAACAAACACAGTCTGTTTCTGAAACTGGCGGACTTACTGAACAAGAAGCGGAGTCTATTGCCAAAACAGTTGTTGACGGAACAGTGGATGACATCGACAGAGACATCTATAATGGCAAAGAAGCTTATGAAGTTGAAATCGAAAAAGACGGTGAAGATTATGATGTTTATGTGGATATCAAGACCAAACAAGCGCTCAATGACCCGTTAAAAGAGAAAAAAGAGCAAGTTGTTTTGACAAAAGAAGAAGCAGAACAGATTGCTCTAAAGAAAACAGCTGGAACCGTCACAGAAAGCAAGCTGGATGAAGACGACGGTGCTTATATCTACGAAATTGAGGTTCAAACGAAACAAGGGACTGAAGCAGAATTTGACATCTCTGCAAAGGACGGACGTATTATGAAACAGGAATTAGACGACTAACCCCGCACCCGCGGGGTTTTTTTCATGATAACGAACCGCTTTTTGGACAATCTAATAAGAAAAGGAGGCGAAGCGCTTGGAAAAGAAAGAAGAACAATACATCAATCAGGCTGAGTATGTTCCACATCCGACGAAGGAAGGGGAATACGCCTTATTTCTTCATGAAACCTATCATTTGCTTTCTGAAGATGATGAGACGCAAACAACAGAATAAGGGCTAAGGCCCTTATTTTATTTCATTTGATGAGATGTAAACGCATAAATAACTTTTTTAAGTTGACATAGCTTGTTTTTTTCTGTAATCTCAGTGTGTCAATTCAATTACGAACTTCGTTAGGTGAGGCTCCTGTATGGAGATACGCTGCTGCCCAAAAATGTCCAAAGACGCCAATGGGTCAACAGAAATCATCGACATAAGGTGATTTTTAATGCAGCTGGATGATTGCTCCTATGCCATACAGTGCTAAAGCTCTACGATTGAAGGCGCCCGCACGCTTTTTTTGCCGTGCTTCTTTCACCTTCAATCCAGAAGGCTTTTTTTATGCCTTGAAAACGAAATGTTGAACAAAAAGGAGGTGCGGAGTATGGATTCTCCCCATTCGAGTCAATCTGAAGAAGTACCCATATACTATGACAGCAAGACAATTGATTACACGATGAGGAGACGATCTGCCGCACCTTCTGGCGAGGCCGGCACGTCTCCGTAGAGGAGGTACGAGTCCCGATGGTTCAAAACATGACCTATGACGAACTCATTTTACGCATCATTATCTTATTGCGAGACGGAAAAATCAGGGATTTCAGAAGTGTTATTGATGAGCTTCAGCCCTATGATATGGCGTTTATTTTTAAAGAAATGCCGGAAAAACACCGCGCCCGCTATTTATCTTATTTAACTGTTGATGATATTACTGATATGATCGGCGAACTGGAACGGGAATTTCAGCTAGCCGTCTTAAATAAAGTCGGAAAAACAAAAGCAACACTCGCCATGAACAAAATGGACAACGATGACCTCGCTCAATTGCTTGAAGAAATGGATGAAGAACTGAAGGAACAGCTTTTATCCAGCATGGAAGCATCAGAGTCAAAAGCTGTTCAGCTCCTTATGAACTACCCGGCTGATTCAGCGGGGCGCATGATGACCAACCGTTATGTGTGGATTCCTCAGCATTACACGGTAAAAGACGCGGTCGTCAAACTAAAAAGTTTCGCGGAAATCGCAGAGTCTATCAACTACTTATATGTTATAAATGACAGTAAGCAGCTTGTCGGCGTTTTGTCATATCGCGATTTGATTCTCGGGGAACCGGAAGAAAAGGTACAAGACTTGATGTTTACCCGTGTCATTGCAGCAGACGCGCTTCAAGATCAGGAAGAAGTGGCGCGGCTGATTGAACGTTACGATTTCTTAGCGATTCCGATTGTGGAAGAAAACAATGTGCTTGTCGGGATCGTGACGGTCGATGATATCATCGACGTCGTTATTCGGGAAGCCGATGAGGACTACGAAAAATTCGCCGCATCAGGTAAAGCCATTACCTTCGATACAAAAGCATATGTTGCAGCATACCGCCGCCTTCCATGGCTGATCTTGCTTTTGTTCATCGGGCTGATTTCAGGCAGCATCATGAGCTATTTTGAAGATACGCTGAAGCAGGTCGTGGCGCTGGCATTCTTTATGCCGATGGTGTCAGGGATGACAGGGAATACAGGAACACAGTCTCTCGCGGTTGTCATCAGAGGTTTATCTAAAGAAGAAATGAATAAAACAACGATTGTGAAACTGATTTTTCGGGAGCTCAGAACGAGTATTTATATCGGTGCCGTCTGTTCTGTCTTAATTACGGTGATCGCCATTATATGGCAGGGGAATGTGCTTTTAGGATTTGTTGTAGGCTCTTCACTGCTGCTGACCTTAATTATCGGCACGATGTCCGGAACAATCATCCCCATTATTCTGCATAGACTGAATGTAGACCCGGCCATTGCGTCAGGCCCGCTCATTACGACGTTAAATGATATTTTGTCATTATTAATTTACTTTGGTATTGCGACTGCATTCATTCACTCATTATAAACGATAAAAGTCCGTCTCAGATTGCGAGGCGGACTTTTATCGTTTAACGGTTTTTGTACCTAAAGTGAGCATTAAGCTGCCCCTCCAGCATTTTTTTTCGTACTTGCGGATCGTTTTTTACCATTTGTTCTTTTTTGCGCATATCTTTTAAAATTTCAGCTGTCTGCACGCCGTCTTCGCGTTTATTCGCGATATCCATCAGCCGCTCGACGTCGGCAAAAGAATATTTTCTCGTTCCCCTTGAAGAACGCTGCGGATAAATCAGCTTACGCTCCTCATAATACCTGATCTGTCTTACGGACAACCCTGTCAATTCACTGACAATCCCGATTGAAATCACTTTTTTGTCTTTATAAGAATGATCTTCTGTGGTCATTTTTCCACCCCTGGATGTCTTTTGATAATAGTATATAAAAAACATAGAGAAAAAACCTGACGCTTGTTATATTTTCTAACATGAAATAGCAGATTTTTGAAAAAATACGGCAGAAAAATTAACAAGAATGATGCGTAACCTATAAGCGCGTTTTATCCTTTATGTAACGATTAAATGAGGAGGAAGGATAATCATGGAGGAAGAAAAAGCGGTCTCACTGGCAAAGGAAATAATCGAGTTGGATATGAAACGGGATGAAATGCTTGAAACGTTTATGCAGCTTGCCGGAGAACATGCTTTTCAGCTTTTAAGATCAGTTCAAAACGGACTTTACCGAAAATCTTCGTAAACATAAATTCTTTACATTAGATTCACACCACATTCATTTAAAAAGAGTATCTTATTTAGAGGATACCTTAAAATGAAGGAGGACGCTATGAGTAATTTATTGAAAACTGCATTAGAAAAAGAACGTAGCCATTATTCAGAAAAACTCTTTCAAATCGGAGTTTATAATAAAGAAGTAATGAACAAAATGACACTTTCTGAACTGCGGAAGGAATACGCATATTTCTTTCGCAGCATCCCATATCACCAAAAAAATCCTTATACAAAATAACGAGTATAAGGATTTTTTTGTTTCCTAAAAAGGAATTTCTCGAATTATAGCGAATAAAAATAATAAGGGCATTAAACTCTTATTATATGTAAGGGTTTTCATTATTTTTTTATAAAAATTCTATATACGGGGTAGATATGATGAGATTATCGTTTAACGAAGAAGAAGTTGAGCGTGCGATGAATTTGTACAGAGTTTTTGCAAGGGCTTTCAAAAGTGTGTCTGAACACAGCATCCGTGACAGCAAAGAGCACGGCTTTAATCCCACAGAATTTGCCGTACTGGAACTTTTGTATACGAGAGGCCCGCAAAAATTACAGCAAATTGGGTCGCGACTTCTGCTTGTAAGCGGAAACGTCACATATGTCATTGACAAGCTAGAAAGAAACGGGTTTTTAGTCAGGGAGCAGGACCCGAAAGATAAACGCTCCGTTTACGCGCATCTCACGGATAAAGGGAATGAGTATTTGGATAAAATTTATCCAATCCATGCGCTCCGTATAGCGAGAGCGTTTTCAGGCCTTTCGTCTGATGAGCAGGACCAGCTGATCCTCCTGCTGAAGAAAGCAGGTATCCACAGCCAGCATTTACTGTTTCGTTAGTCATTCCACACTCTCTTTTCAGGAGGGTGTTTTTTTATGTTCACATTCATCTAATATCCTTTTTAAAACCTCCCCAATCTCCCGGTCACACATTTGGACAAGATACTCCCTGACTTGCTTCTCTGCTGCTGCCCGTTCATTCGATTGAAAAAATGCGGAAATGCGTTCCTCTGCCCGCTTCATATCCCAGTTTCTTATATCTGTGACAAGCTGCCGTTCTTTTAACAGGTTCAAATTCATTTCCTCCTGTCCCGGCAGCGCATGATAGATAAAAACCGGAAGCCTTTTCTTTAAGCATTCACTGATGGTTACGCCTCCTGGCTTTGTCATGACGCCTGAGGCTTGTGCGTACAAACTGTTCATTTCTGCTTTGCTGTGAAGGTATGGGATCGCTTCGATAAAAGGATGTTGTAAACTTTTGACATAGCGGTAGAGCTTTTCGTTTCTGCCGCATAATATTTTGTATAAGATGTTTCCGCCTGGCGACAGCTCCTGGACCAGCTTAAAAATACCTCCGACTCCCATACTGCCGCCTGTAATCATGACGGTATAAGGCGGACGATGCTGACAGGGGTCTGCGGTTCCTGTTTCATAAGCCCGGTGAACGGGAATGCCGGTCAAAAATATTTTTTCCTGGCTGATTCCTTCGGTCATGAGCTGCTTCTTGATATCCATGATCGGGACAAAGTGGTAGTCAATGTTCTTCCGCCCCCATACCTGATTCACAAAAAAATCCGTGTAGACATTTACAATGGCCATGTTTGGATATTCCGGTTTCAGCCGGTTTAGCAGGTAAGAAGGCAGGGCGTGTGTGCAGAAGGCGATATCAGGCTGTTTTTCTTTGAGAATCTGTCTCATGCTTTGCATAAACAGCCATTCATACATGGCATAGCGTTTGACATTTTTACACTCTCCGCAAGCGAGAAGCTTGTATATTCCGCTGTACGTTTTCGGGAAATATTGAATCCATTTTAAATAAGCTGAGGAGGACAGTTGTTCTAAGTGTTTATACGTATGTGAAAAGATATCAATTTTTTCTGAATGCAGCCCTTTAGATTCCAGATCAGCCTTTAGGGCATCAGCAACATGATGATGCCCGGTGGAAATGCTTAAAAAAGGAAAAATAAGAATGTTTGTCATGTCCGTCCTCCTTAAAAATATGGCAACTATATTTTGGGGAGAATCATCACAAAATATAAGGGTGTTTTTTTTGATGATAAGGAAGGTGAAGAGATGAAAACCTGTTTCCTTTCCATTTGGAGAGTAATTGACCCGATTTATTTCTTTTTTTCGAGGCTGACTTTGATTGAAGATGAGCGAAAATGCGTCTTTCGAGTCAGACTGACGAAATACAAAGGGCATCATGTCGTGCTGAGTGACGGAACGCATATAAGAAAAAACGATGTGCTCGTTAAAATCCATCTGCACAACATCAAGCTGATCAGGGAACTGCAAAGCATTGAAAGCGCAGTCAGAAAAGGAATCATTATTTATCAAAAAGTATATCAATCAATGCCGATGCTGCTGGAGTATATCAACAATCATAAAAAAAGCGAAAAAATCAAAGGAATCATTGGCATTACAATGCTTGATAAAGGGGTAGAAAGGCTCGGCTTTGACGTGGTAACCCCGGTCAATCCTTTTTACAGATCCTTTAAAAAAATCACCCATATGCCGATTTTATATTTAACGTCAAAGCCAGTGAGCTTGCGAAATCTGCCGAATTCATCCTATTTGTTTATCTCGAAAGAAAAGCTTCAGCACACCTATCAAAAAAAAGACTGATGCCATGGTCAGCACAGTCTTTTTAAATTTGATGGAAAGTCACTTCGGGACGGCTTCCTACACGGATATTAACGCCAGTTTGTCCTAAACCTTCACTGATATAAAACGGTTTATCGTGATGATAATGAAGACCTTTAATCATATTCATGCGTACAAGCTTGCCCATTTTCACCAAATGATACGGCTTTGGCCAGTGGATTTGCCCTCCGTGAAAATGGCCTGATAACAGGTAGTCAAAATGAATATCCTGCATCTCTAAAATAATATTCGGATCATGTGTCAGTACAAGGTGATAGCCATTCTGAAGGCCTTTATAAGAGTTTGTGATTTTACTGCGATTCGTGCTGTAATCGTCAATTCCGATAATATTAACAGGCCCTGCGTCAGTATTGATGTGAACATGTTCATTTTGCAGCGTAATGCAGCCGTTTTCCTCCAGCACTCGCTTTAATCTTTGAAAGTCCTTTTCTTTTAATACATAATCATGATTGCCAAACACCGCGTACATGCCATACGCAGGCTTCAGTTGTTGCAGTGCCTGCAAGTAGCCGGCAAGCTTTGGAATATTTCGTTTCCGGTCAAGAAAATCTCCGGTAAGCGCAATGAGGTCTACAGGTTGATTATTTGTTAAACGATACAGCTCATCAGGCGAAACAGAAATGTTTTCTAAATGAAGATCCGATAAATGAAGGATATTCAGTTTTTTTCTTACTGGAAGGCCGTCTTGCTGATCAATTGAAATCGTGTTGACCTTCACATCTTTTGTGTTGCGGTTTGCTTTATATATAAATGGCATAACAGCAAGTATGACCAATGAAAGTAAGATGAACACATGTATCCCCTCCCTTCTACCAGTATAGTAAGTGATCCAGCCTTATGGATAGCGGGAATTAATGGGTTGAAGACCAGTTTGAAAAATGCAGAAAGGATTGTCATTTATGAATGTTTTAGAAGGGAAAAGGGATAATAAATTTTGACAGGTGAGGTAGATCATGCCCAATAGAAGTCAGAATAACAGATGGATGTGTTAGGGATGTTACGATTAAGACAACACAAAAAAGAAACATATTATCTTTTGATGGCTTTATTTCTCCTTTTGCTGTATGTCTCCCCGCTTTTTATTTTGAAGGAAGACGCCCATATTCGCGTACACGATAATTTGGATTCCAATATCGCTTGGTACAAGGTGCTGGCCGACAGCGGAGAAATCATCGGCAAAGTTGATGCGGCCATTCCGCAAATCATTAACGGACTGCCACGGGATGCGTTTGGCACTGAGTGGAGCGGAATTGTTTGGCTGCACGCGTTGTTTTCTTCTATGACCGCCTATGCGGTAAGCCAGACCATTACGAGAGTTGTCGCTTTCTTCGGAATGTATGTGCTGCTGAAGAAACATGTGATTCCGGAGGAGAAAGCGGCATTGATCCGAATTGGCGTATCGCTCGCATTTGCCTTAACGCCTTTTTGGCCTTCTGGAATGCTGAGCACGCTTGGATACCCTTTGGCGCTGTGGGCTTTTTTGAATATCCGAAAAGGGGATATCTCATGGAGAGAATGGCTGACGCTCGGTTTGCTGCCGTTGTATTCAAGCTTTGTATTAGGCTTCTTCTTTTTCTTGGCTGGGATGGCATGCTTCTGGCTGTATGATGTCATCACAAAAAGAAAATGGAATTTCATTTTCTTAGGCAGCATCGCTTTTATGACAAGTATTTATCTATTTGTCGAGTACCGGCTTGTCTATTCGATGTTGATTTCACACGCGCCGATGCACCGGATTGAATTTATTTCATCAAGGCATGATGTTTGGCACTCTCTGCGTTTGTCCGTCAAAAACTTTGTCTACGGACATAACCATGTCATGACAGTTCATACCGTTGTGATTCTTCCAATCTTATTACTCGTATTTTTTGCTGTGCTGTTCAAACGAAATCGGACAAGGGAAGAAAACGTTTATCTTTTTCTCTGCGTGCTGAATTATGCGCTGTCACTGTGGTATGCGTTTTGGTTTAACAAAATATGGGCTGTTCCAAAGCAGAAATTTGCATTTTTAGCTGAATTTAATTTTGCCCGTTTTCATTTTTTGCGCCCGCTGGTGATCTACATGAGTTTTGCGCTCGCTTTGTACCTCATCTGGCGGATGGGGAAAAAGTGGCAATGGCTTGTGTATGCGGCTGTTACTGCGCAGCTGATGGTCCTTGCGCCTTTTAATGAGGAGTATACGTATGGCGTTCACTACAACGCGCCGACGTTTCGTGAATTTTACGCGTCTGACCAATTCAAAGAGATTAAGGAGTATATCGGGCGCCCGCAAGATTCGTACAGGGTGGCGAGTATCGGTCTGCATCCGTCTATTGCCCAATACAACGGTTTTTACACCTTAGATACATATAACAACCTGTACCCGCTCTCATATAAATATGAATTTAGAAAAATCATTGAAAAAGAGCTGGAAAAAAACGCCCAATTGAAACGATACTTTGATGAATGGGGGAGCCGCTGCTATCTGTTCGTCGATGAGCTTGGCAAACGATATGACTTTAAAAAGAATTCGAAGAAAACAATCAATCATCTTGAATTAAATACAGATGTGTTTAAACAAATGGGCGGACAATATATTTTTTCTTCGGTTCCCATCATGAACGCTGACCAAAACCACCTGGCGCTCGTGAAAACATTTGACCATAAAGATTCCGCCTGGCGCATTTATTTATACGAAACAAAATAAGGAGGATATCGATTGAAACAGCCACAGCCAGTGTTAACCATCGTCGTTCCGTGTTTCAATGAAGAGGAAGTATTTAAAGAGACAAGCCGTCAGCTGACGGAGGTTGTAAACAGCTTAATGGAAGAAAAAATGATATCCGAAGACAGTAAAATTTTATTTGTTGATGACGGCAGCAAAGACCGCACCTGGTCTTTGATTGCCATGGAAAGTGTGAAAAACAAGAAGGTAACCGGATTAAAATTAGCCTGCAATGTCGGACATCAAAAAGCGCTTTTAGCAGGTCTGCATAAAGCAAAGCAAAAATCAGACTGCGTGATTTCGATTGATGCCGACCTGCAGGATGATATCTCTGTTATCAGAGAATTTATGCTGAGATATCACGATGGTTTTGAAATCGTGTACGGCGTGCGCCGCAGCCGGAAAACCGATACCTTTTTTAAGCGCACGACCGCTATAGGGTTTTACCGGCTCATGAATAAGCTTGGGATTAAGTTAATTTACAATCATGCCGATTTTCGCTTAATGAATAAAAGGGCGCTTGAAGAACTCGCGCGCTATCCGGAAGCCAATTTGTTTTTAAGGGGCATCGTTCCTATGATCGGCTTCAGGTCAGCCGAAGTTTTGTATGACCGCAAAGAACGTTTTGCCGGAAAAACGAAATATCCGCTGAAAAAAATGCTTTCATTCGCATTTAACGGAATTACATCCTTCAGTGTGGCCCCGATTCGCTTTTTTACGCTTTTGGGTTTTCTATTATTTTTGGTAAGCGCCATGGCGGGGATTGGAGCAGTCATTCAAAAAATGCTCGGCCACACAAACGCGGGCTGGGCGTCTCTCATCATCTCTATTTGGTTTCTGGGCGGATTGCAGCTCATGGGAATCGGGATTATCGGCGAATATATCGGAACGATTTTCTCTGAAGTGAAAAGACGGCCGAAATATGCGGTGGATATCGATTTGTATAATGAACCCTTGAGCCCGCTGCAGCGCCAGGAAAGTGAGCGTTTGGAGAAAAAATACAGTTGAAACAACAAAAAGAGCTGACCGGATAAGTCAGCTCTTTTTCTTCAGCTGATTCAAAATAGCGGCAAGAGGTTCATCCTGCGGATTGCGGTAAAATTCATAAAACGGGCATCCGTGTTTCTTGACCCGGTCAACGACGGTATCGATTGTATACATCGCCGGTGTCAAAGATGGCTGCACCTCGTGCCAATACAGCGGCGCCGCTACGGTGCCAAGCTCGTTTCCCCTAGTGGAATAGGGGCAGATAATCGTTTTTCCTTCAGCATGCTGCAAATAATCGAGATACAATTTTCCATGCCTGTTTTTGATCAGGCGTTCGGTTGTAAATAGGTCTGGAAATGCATTGGTACAATATTCGGCAATCAGCTGTGTAAATTGGCGTGTGTCCTCGTACGTAAATGCTTCTGGTGACAAGGGAATGTAAAGCTGAATCCCCTTGTTGCCGGAAAGCTTCGGATACGATGTGATGCCGAAGGATTCAAAGAGCCGTTTGAGTTCATTTGCTGCCTGAACAGCCATCAGAAAGTCATCTCGGGACGGGGGATCTAAATCAATGACAATCTCTGCCGGCCTTCTGCTTGTAATCGTTTGAAAAGGAACATGAAACTCTAAAGCGAGCTGATTGGCAAGCCACAATAAGGTGGACAGGTCCTTACAGACAATATGTTCATGGCTACCGTCAAAAAAGGATTGGACAAAGTCCGGTGTATAATCCGGCTTATTTTTTTGGAAAAAGGATTCGCCCCTTGATCCGTGCGGATAGCGAATAACCGTGACAGCACGGTCTTTGAGAAACGGGAACAGGTAGTCGCTGATTTCAATCATATACTGGATGAAATCTTCTTTTGTTCTTTTATGCTTTTCAAATATGATTTTATCCAGGCTTGTAAACTGCAGTTTTGGATGAACCGGCTTTGAGCGGCGCACAAGCTGTGCAAAGGTGCAGTCGGTCCAGTCCATTTGAAATTGAAATTTGACAAACGAAACCTCTCGAAGCGTGCCTTGTAAAATCGTTAAGTACTGGACAGTAGCGCAGATCGATGGTTCGAGCGTATATTCACCTGATGCTGTTTTATGTCCGTGCTGTTCCATAATCGCACGTATTGCATTTTTTTCTTCCTCGCTCATCCCATGTGATACAGAGGCGACAGGCGTCATTACACCGTTTTTTAACACAGAAACCGTCAGAAATCCATTGTGAGGATTAAATCCTGTGATACAAACATCGGCATGTTTAAAGTTTTTATATTTCAGCCAATCAGATGACCGTTTTTTTTCGAGCCATTTGCTGTTGATTTTTTTTGCTACAATTCCCTCTCCGTCATACTTTATTACCTTCTCCCAAATCGGATCGGAGTGCTGGTAGGAGGGGATATACTGAATGGTTTCCTTTGCATAAGGATTTGGCTCAGCCGGAAGCTTTGCAGCAGACATCAGCTCATGCAGCGATGTTTTTCGGTCAGTATAGGAATAAGTCGATACATCTTGTCCGCTTCGTTCCAAAAGGTCAAATGCGAGAAAGCAGCAAGGCCGAGAGTTTGCGGATTCCTGTATCTTATCCGGCCTTTTCAAACGTCCCCGCACTTGAATATGTTCAAAATCTGAACGGAATGGATTCGCCAAAAACACGATTTCTCCGTCAAGTGTTAACGGAAGTTCCTTTTCTATATGCTGAAAAGCAGTTTCGGCAAAGTTAGCAATTTCAGGGAAGGTGCTGTTAAGCTCTAAGCCATTTCTGCTCGTTAATGTCACGCCTGACGGATGAATACGGAGAATACAGCGAAACCCGTCATATTTTACTTCGTAACGCCATTCCGCTCCTTTTGGAGGTGAAGAAGTAAGGACGGGCTGCATGGTAAACGCCATTGGTTATGATGTGCCGGAGACTTTTTTTCTAGTGGTTTTCTGCTTTTTTTCTCCGGCTCCTTTCGGTTCTCCGCCTTCGGCTGGTGCTGCCGCTGGTTTTTCCCGGTTCGGCCTTTTGGTTCGATCGATGCTGGCTTGAAGTGCGCTGACCAGGTCGATCACATCCTCACGAGGAGGCGCTTTGTCAGGAGTGACGGCTGTTTCTTTATTTTCCAGCTTATCATTGACTCTTTGCAGCAAGGCTTTTCGATACGTATCCTCATATTGTTCCGGCTGAAAATCAGTTGTCAGCTCATCTATCAGTGTAATGGCGGTTTGCAATTCTTTATCATTTACACTTGATTGATCAGGCACTCCGGGTACGTGGGCAGCACTACGGACCTCATCGGGATAATGAATGGATTCCATTACGATGCAATTTTCATATACGCGGAGAATGGCAAGCTGCTGTTTCGACCTGATCGTCATATTGGCGATCCCGATCTTTCCGGTGGATCGAAGCGCCTCGCGAAGAAGAGTATAGGCTTTCGTGCCGTTATCTCCGGGTCCGACAAAGTAGGAGCGGTTAAAATATATCGGGTCAATTTCCTGCAGCTGAACAAAATCGACAATTTCAACCGCTTTCTCTTCATGCTCCTGCTTTAAGCTTTTTAAATCTTCATCAGTCAGCACGACATATTTTCCTTTTACGTATTCATATCCCTTCACAATTTCGTCAGGGCTGAGCGTTTTTTCGCAGTTGGTGCACATTTTTTCATATTTAATTGGCGCATGATCTTCTTTATGAAGGCTTCGCAGTTTGATGTCTTTGTCTTCTGTGGCGGCATAAAGCTTGATGGGGATATTCACCAAACCGAAGCTGATGGATCCCTTCCACATTGTATGCATATCGATGAACCCCTTTTTTTCATTATTGTGGAGATGAGAAAGGGGATTCATGTGTAGTAACTTATGGGTATAAAAAAACAGCCGGCGCTGTTAACGCGGCGGCTGGTTCAATATCAAGTGTTCAAGCTGTTCGGGCGGTATCGGCCTGCTGAAAAAGAAGCCCTGTAAATGGTCACAGCCTTTTTCGTCAAGCAGCTGTTTTTGGCCGGAGTTTTCCACGCCTTCGGCAATGACTTGTAAAGACAGCTGATGGCCCATGGCAATAATGGCACCTGTAATTTGTTCTGATTTTGGGTGTGTCTGAATATCATCGATGAATGATTTATCGATTTTCAGCCTGTGGATCGGAAAGTCCTTTAAATAACTTAGAGAACTATGCCCCGTGCCAAAATCGTCAATGCTGATCCTGATGCCTAATTTGGTTAAAGAAGATAGAACCTTTTTGGAGTGGTCAAGATTATCCATAGTCATGCTTTCTGTTACTTCAACTTCAAGAAGGCGAGGGGGAAGCATGTATTTAGAAAGTGTATTCTTGATGAGCGGAATCAGTTCCTCCGATTGAAACTGTCTGGCGGAAATATTAATGGCGACAGAAAGATCAAATCCTTTGTCGTGCCACACTTTTGCCTGCCTGCACGCCTCATCAATAATCCACTTTCCAATATCAATAATAAGGCCGGTTTCTTCGGCAACACCGATGAATTCTCCAGGCGGACGCAGATTGCCGTCGGGAGTGACAAGGCGTATGAGCGCTTCAGCACCTGTCATTTTTTGATCTCTTGTACTGAATTGCGGCTGATAATGCAAGACAAATCTTTTGTTATCAATCGCTTCCCTCAGCTCCATTTCTTGATTAAGCTTGACGGTTTCTTTATTGCCGATTGAGAAAGAGTAGTATCTGTATTTGCTTTTGTTTCGCTCTTTGGCCGCATACATTGCCATATCTGCTTTTTTCATCAATTCAGGGCCGTCTGTTCCGTCTTTAGGAGAAATCGCAATTCCGATGCTGACGGATGTAATAAGGGTGTGTTCCTGAATTTTAAATGGCTTTTTGAATTGCTGAATGATTTTTTTAGCCAAAACATCGGCTTCTCCCGTTCCGGTATTGGCGTCAGTCATAATAATAATGAATTCGTCACCCCCAAGCCGTGCGATAAATCCATTATCCGGTATAACGGATGAAAGCCGTTTAGCCGCGAGCTGGAGCAGCTGATCGCCCACATTATGGCCTAATGCGTCATTTATCACCTTAAACCGGTTCAAATCTAAGAAAAATACCACGGTGTTATAATCCAAGGCATGCTCGCGATTCAAGACCTTTGTTAAATGGGAGATCGCATGTCTTCTGTTGGGTAAATCTGTAAGTGAGTCGTAATGAGCCATTCTATGGATTTTTTTTTCGGCCCTGTACTGTTTTGTCACATCTTTACAGATGACATATATGCTGTCCAGTTCTTGGTTCACCTCAACAGGAATAAACGTAATATTCAAATGAAACTGGCCTTTGTCCGTCATAAGATTGGTATCGCTGTTAATGGCTTGTTTTTCGCTTTTGACCTGCTTAAAAAGCGCATTGATTTTTGGCGACATATAATGATTCCAATTTTGATGGTTTAGGCCGAAATTATTCATCATATCCTCACCAGCATGATTAGAAGAAATAATATCTCCTTTTAATGACAGGATAAAGATCGCATCAATATTATGAATGATTAAAGATTGAAACCGCTGTTCGTTATCCTTCATGCGTTCATTTTGTTTCATGAATTTTCGATCAGCATGAGAACTGAATAATAATAACGTTTGAATACAGAAGACGATTAAGGCAATCAGAATAGACCAATCGAATGTATGGACTTCCATATGATGGTCGGGAGGTGCAACATCCTCATAAAATGTAGCGGCCATCATTCCTGTATAATGCATTCCCGATATGCCAATTCCCATTATTAAGGCACTGATTATTTTATAAATCAGCAAATGGTCTGCAGGTTTTTTTATGGACAAGTCAAAGAAAATCTTTAGTGAGACGAAAGAAGCTCCAATGGCAATGACAATGGATAATGTAAAAAGCAGCGGTTCATACATCATCATTACCCGGGAAATGGAAGACATTCCGATATAATGCATAGACGAAATCGATGCACCCAGCACCACCGATCCTGTAAGCAGCCTGTAAAAGGTTAGGATATAACGGCTGACGATATATAAAGAAACAAATGATCCAGAAACAGCAGCTGCAATCGAGGCAACTAAAGGCGCCGGTTCATAATGCATCGGCATCTCCGTATGAACAGCCATCATGCCGATAAAATGCATGGACCAAATCCCAAAGCCCATAATGATAGAGCCTGCAATCAGCCATACCTTGCTTTTTAATCCTGTATGAATGGTGACTTTTCTTGAAAGTTCAAGGGAGGTGAACGATGCTGCACAAGCAATAAGAATAGATAAACATATGAGTGTTGTATTATACGTTGCGTGTAATTCCATATGGAGATTCCCCCGTGTGTTCCAGTCTTGTTGACTCTCCTTAATATCGGCTGTCAGCTAAAGAATTTCAGTCTATATGCCTGGAGAAATTGTCAGAAAAACGCTTGAAATGAAGATTCTCTGTTTTTAGTTCTGCTGACCGTCAAAAATATGTTAAAATCATTTTGATGTTTTGAGTGAAAAACAAAAATGTGTATACATAGATCAGGGAAAAGGGAAGTGAAGATGATCGAAGAATTGGTTATGTCCTGGATAGAAGCATTTAAAAGCTTATCTTATTTCGGAATTTTTCTGGCGCTCTGTATTGAATTTATTCCGGCCGAAATTGTCCTTCCGCTTGCAGGTTATTGGGTATCGAAAGGTGACATGACGCTTGCCGGCGCTGTTCTGGCAGGATCATTAGGAGGAGTCGCCGGTCCGCTCACCCTGTATTGGATCGGGCGTTATGGAGGCAGGCCGTTCCTTGAACGTTTCGGAAAGTACCTCTTTATAAAGCCTGAGGCTCTTGACAAATCGGATGAATTTTTTAAAAAGCATGGCGGTTTTGTCGCTTTCAGCGGCCGCTTCCTGCCAGGGATCCGCACACTGATTTCCATACCATGCGGCATCGCAAAAATGAATGTCTGGGTGTTTTCTCTTTACACGTTTATCGCCATGCTTCCGATCACATTTGTTTATGTATATCTCGGTGTGAAGCTCGGAGAAAATTGGAAAGACGTTGGCTCTATTCTAGACCAATATATGCTTCCGATCGGGATCGCCATTTTGATCTTGTTTGTTCTCTATTTAGTGATAAAAAAGAGGAAAAAACGAATGCAGTCTGAACATTTTTCAGTTTTTTTAAAAAATAAGCGTTGACAAATAAACTCGCTCCGCATATCATTGACATATAATATGATATTTCTTGAAATCCCAAAGGGGAGTAGCGTCCGGAATGTTCCGGAAACAAAGTCGTCATTTCATGGATAGTGATATCCATCGGCTTTGTTGGCATGCCTGAATTCATGTCTAGCAAGACCTTTGCCTTATGTCGGCAAAGGTCTTTTTTGCATGTCCGGCCGGCATAAGATCGGATGAAGAGAAAGAAAACAACTTTTTTGGGAGGGTATCATTTATGGATGCAGCATTATTATTGGAGTATGGTTGGGTTCTTCTCGTCTTGATCGGGCTGGAAGGTATTTTAGCCGCCGATAACGCTTTAGTGATGGCGGTTATGGTAAAACATTTGCCGGAGGAGCAAAGAAAGAAGGCATTGTTTTATGGGCTGGCAGGCGCCTTTGTTCTGCGATTTGGCTCTTTATTCGCTATTTCTTTTTTGGTGAACGTATGGCAGGTTCAAGCCATTGGCGCGATCTACTTGCTGTATATTGCAGCAAGCCACTTGCTCAAAAGATATGTATTTAAGAAAGAAGACAATCATAAGGTGACGAAGCAAAGCGGATTTTGGCCGACTGTATTAAAGGTTGAACTGGCAGATATCGCTTTTGCTGTTGACTCCATCTTAGCGGCCGTCGCTCTGGCCGTTACGCTGCCGGGAACTTCACTTCCAAAGATCGGCGGACTTGATGGAGGACAATTCTTCGTTATTTTGGCCGGAGGCATTATCGGACTGGTGATTATGCGGTTTGCGGCATCGATGTTTGTTAAGCTTTTAAAGGAACGTCCAAGCCTAGAAACAGCAGCATTTGTTATTGTCGGATGGGTCGGGGTAAAGCTTGCTTTATATACACTCGCACATGATGACATCGCCATAGTGTCCTCGCACTTTATCCACTCAGGGACATGGAAGGTGATTTTCTGGGGTGTCTTAGCGGCGATCGCAGTTTGCGGCTGGTTTATGTCAGGCTCAAAAAAACAGGCGGAAGACGCACAAAACGAACAAAATAACAGAAGCCAAGAAAGGGCTTAATCATAAAGACTCTGCTGAAAAGCAGAGTCTTTTCATGTTTGAAGCGTTTTCAAAGACGAAATAAAATAACATTTTTATAACAGCTTTGTTACAAAAACCTCTTTTAAAACCCCCAAAATTCTCTTTAAAGGCACGAAATCCTGTATAGTACGTGAGAATGGATTGTCATAATTGAGACATTGGAAATCAATATTTCTTTTTCTCCTTTGCGATTCCCTATCAAATTAGCTATCATTAATGAATAGTTATAGGGAGGAACTGAGGTGAAACCAGTGCTTAGCCTTTTGTTTAAATTGGGAAAAAAGAAGCAAACGCTTGAAAAATCTGTTGAAAGCATACAAAAAGGCAATAAAGATCTGCAAAACGAGTTGATACAGCAATATAAGCCATTTATCGCAAAGACGGTTTCATCCGTTTGTAAACGATATATAGATGAAAAAGACGATGAGTTCAGCATCGGACTGATTGCATTTAACGAAGCTATTGAAAAGTACTCACCTGAAAAAGGAAATTCGCTGCTCGCATTCGCAGAGCTTATTATAAAAAGAAAAGTCATTGATTACATTAGAAAAGAAGCAAGAACCGCACAAAATATTAATATGGATTTACAGGAGGGTGACGATCAGGAATCCTCACAAAGCCTGATTGAAGCCGAGCTTTCTATTGATGAATACCGCCGCCAGATAGAACAGGAACAGAGGCGGGAGGAAATTCTGTATTTTCAAAAGCAGCTCAAAGACTACGGACTTTCATTTCAAGAGCTGCTTGAACATTCTCCAAAGCATGCGGACGCAAGGCAAAACGCCATAAAGGTGGCGCTCACTCTTGTCGAGCATGAAGAATTAGCTGCGATTCTTTATACGAAGAAACAGCTTCCTGTTAAACAGCTCGAACAGCTCGTTTCAGTAAGCAGAAAAACGATTGAGCGAAACAGAAAATATATCATTGCAATGTGCATTATCATTACCGGTGATTATATTTATTTAAAAGATTATCTTAAAGGGGTGCTGCACTCATGAGAAGAGGGATCATAGTAGAGAAAAATAAAAAATTCGTCACGTTGCTGACCCCTGACGGACAATTTTTAAAAGCAAAAAATGATCGCCAAACATATGAAATCGGAGAAGAAATCATGCTTCCGAGTGAGACACGCATGGGCAGAAGGGCCAGCTTTTTTGATGTTTTAAGACTGCGCCCTTTCAAAATGGGGATTTTTTCGATGACTGCTATTATGCTTTTTATTTTTATTATTCTCCCCGTTTTCTCTAATGACAAGGCCTATGCGTATATGACAATAGATATCAATCCAAGCTTCGAAATGGCGTTAAACAGCGATTACGAAGTGATCGAACTGACGCCCTTAAATGATGACGGCAAGAAGGTTATCAGTGACATCGATGATTGGGAGGAGACTGATTTTAAAAAGGTGATAGACGATATTATTACGGATTGCAGCGAGCATGGATATGTAAAGGAATCGAAAGAAATATTGATTTCCACTGTTTATGAAAATACGGATGACGATACATATAAATCAGGAGTAAAAAAACAGCTGAATGATGTAACGGAAAAATATAAAACGACATACCGCATGGAATCTCTCGAAACAGATATGAAAACGAGAGAAAAAGCAAAAAAGGAAGGCGTATCAACAGGCAGCTACATAAAATCGAATGAAAAGAATAACATGAAAGATCCAAATGAAGATTCTCAAAAATCCGGGGAAGAGGATCAAAAAAATACCGGCAACGAGGAAGAAAACACGAATCAGACAGACGATCAGGACAGCAAACAAGGAGAAAATGAACAGCTGGATGATACGGATTCACAGAAAGAAGATACAACTGACACGCAGAATGATGATAGTGAACAGAATAAAGATGTAAAGGAATCAGATGAAAACAAGAAAGTTGAAAAAGATGGGGATACTGAGCAAACCCCTACACAAGTTCCTCAAGATAACGGAAATGAAGAAGAAGACAATGGTGAACAGAATAGCAAGAATAGCAAAAATCGCAAAAATTGGAATAACGGTGAAAAAGGAAAGGATCATTCCTCATCTAATCGGGATAATGCTTCTTACCACCGTAACCCAAATGGCTACAGCAGCAATAATGAATCAGCTCAAACAGAAGATTCGCCGAGTGCCCCCGGCGAATAGAGTCCTGAGTTTATTTATTTGTGCCATTTAGCTGTGATTGTGCCTGCTGAACCAGACGCTTTGTCATTTCCCCGCCTACAGAGCCGTTAGCGCGTGAAACTGTATCAGAACCAAGGTTCACACCGAATTCTTGAGCCACTTCAAGTTTAAATTGGTCTAGTGCCTGCTCCACCCCTGGAACAACGAGTTTATTTCTGCTCGCCATCTTTTTTCATCTCCTTTTTCTATTAAGAAATTCTTAACGCGTATTTAGTTTGAAATGTACGGGGTTTATTTATGCTGGCAATTGTTGTGGGGGAATAAGAAACCCCCGGCAATTTGCCGGGGGTACCTCCTGATTACAGTATGTCAGCGGTCATTTTGTTCGCGGTCGCCTGAATATGGAACGTCAAAATGGAGAGAACTGTAATGGCAATAATCTGCCTGATTTTGACCCATTGGGCGTCACTCAGCTCTTCAAAATGGTGACGAAGAAGGTCTGTTTCCTGTTCGACAATCTGCTGGAGGTTTGATTCCTTCATGGAAGGAGTATCTTGGTGATAAATGGCATGCAACACATGCGCGCAGCTTTCATAGTACGCTAACGGGCTGATGACATCATCAGATCTGTCTGAGATGGTGTTAAAAGCAACTTTTAAGATAGCTCGTATGTGTTCAAAGTCATAAATGGATTTTAGGTCACGTACAATTAAAAGAATCACTGCCTGTTCAACTGAATACTTTTTACCCAGCTCAGGATGGCCAATGAGGTCTTTGATATCGCGTTTCACCCAATTTTGAATCGCGGTTGACTTTAACGAAGTCAGCTCGCATAAATTGCCAAGCTCAACGATTTCGTTGGTTGACAGGCCGTATTCTTTTTTCTGTTTTTTTCGTTCATATCTTGTAAGAAATTCTGGAATTTGAAGATGGCTTGCCGCTTCTTCCGCTGACATATTCGCCGATTTAACGAGGATGTCGAGCGGGCTAATGTCTCCCAGGCCTTTAAGGGAATAGAGTAGCCGTACCATCTCAATTCGAGTGAGTTTAAAAATATTCATTGTTCACCTCTTCAAGACAATTTGACGCGGATATAATCTCTATGTATAAATGCACTATTAAAGCGTCAGTAATACATTAACATCATACGTCTAAATCCTTGCATTTTCAAACAGATGTTTTATAATTTAAATATACAGGTTCATTTGATCTTAAAAATAACGGAGGTTATTATGGCGAAAAGAATTTTTCTGTTTATTTTAACGAATATTTTGGTGCTTACAACGATCGGAATTGTTTTATCTGTCATAAGCTCTGTCACTGGAGTTGGGACGTACTTTACAGCTGATGGCGGTATAGATCTTATTGCGCTTCTTGTATTCAGTTTAGTCGTCGGTTTTGTCGGTTCCTTTACGTCTCTTGCGATGTCCAGATGGATGGCAAAGACAATGATGGGCGTCAGAGTGCTGAATCCGGAGAAACATACACTTAGCCATGAAGAGCAGCAATTGGTTGACCGTGTTTATAGATTAAGCCGCTCTGCCGGCTTAACGAAGATGCCGGAGGTCGGAATTTACCGCTCATCCGAAGTGAATGCGTTTGCGACTGGCCCTTCAAAACGCCGCTCTCTTGTCGCTGTGTCGTCAGGCCTGCTTGATCAAATGGATGATGCTGCGGTTGAAGGCGTGCTTGCCCATGAGGTCGCTCATATTGCAAATGGTGATATGGTGACAATGACGCTTTTACAAGGTATTGTGAATACCTTTGTCGTCTTTTTATCACGTATTGCTGCATGGATCGCGAGCCGCTTTGTTAAGGAAGATCTTGCTCCGATTGTTCATTTTATCGCAATGATTGTGTTTCAGATTGTCTTTTCAATTCTCGGAAGCCTCGTTGTTTTTGCGTATTCACGCCACCGTGAATTCCATGCTGACCGGGGAGGAGCGGATCTTGCCGGCAAGGATAAGATGATTCATGCTCTTCGAACGCTTAAGAGCTATTCTTCCCGCATCATAGAAGAAGATCAGACAGCTGTCCAAACACTAAAGATTAATGGCAAGAAGCGGTCATCGCTTTTCTCTACTCACCCTGATTTAGATGAAAGAATCAGACGATTAGAAGCTAAATAAAATAAAAACATCCTTCCTCTGAGAACCCTCAGAGGTTTTTTTTTCTGTTTCACTTTGACTAAAATAATAAAAAAATATGCAAGTTAAGAAAATGTTTCGCAAAAGCCTTTAAAAATGGATCTAATATCTTTAGAATAATTACCGTACTTTAAAAGAGAGGCAGAAGGATTTCACATGAGATTAAAGCTTGGAAAATTGATACAGGCATTATCTCCGGCCCAGCTGATTGCATTATATTACTTTCTCGCAGTAACTGTGGCCCTGATATTGCTGAGCCTGCCGTCTGCCCATAAGCAGGGAGCGGATTGGACTTTTATTGACGCGCTTTTTACGGCTGTCAGTTCAGTCAGCGTCACGGGGCTGACGGTTGTGGATACAGCTGATACATTCAGCACTACAGGCATTTTTATTTTGGCATTCGTTCTGCAATTTGGCGGAATCGGGATTATGACGCTCGGAACGTTTATTTGGCTGATCATGGGAAAAAGAATCGGCCTTAAAGAACGGAAATTGATTATGGTAGACCAAAACCAATCCCAGTTTTCGGGTATTGTCAATTTAATGAAGCAGGTTCTTTTTCTTATATTGTGGATTGAATTTTTTGGAGGAATCATACTTGGCACTTATTTTTTAACCTACTATGATTCCTTTCAGGAAGCTTATTTACACGGGTTTTTTGCAAGTGTCAGCGCTACCACAAATGGCGGGTTTGATATAACAGGAAATTCCATGGTTCCATTCCGCCATGATTATTTTGTGCAGTTTATTACGATGCTTTTGATCATATTCGGAGCGATCGGCTTTCCGGTGCTTGTCGAAGTAAAGGACTTCTTGTTTTCAAAGCATCGGAGATATCCGTTTACGCTTTTTACAAAAATCACGACCATTATGTTTGGCTCACTCGTAGTGTTTGGCGCCATCGGCATCTATGCGCTGGAAGCAAGCCACTCGTTTGCAGGAAAGGCATGGCATGATATTTTGTTTCTATCCTTGTTTCAATCAACAGCTACCCGAAGCGGTGGGCTTGCAACAATTGATATCAGCCAGCTGTCGGATCCCACGTTGTTTTTTATGTGCGCGCTGATGTTTATCGGTGCGTCACCAAGCTCAGTCGGGGGAGGCATAAGGACAACAACTTTTGCCTTGAATCTGCTTGCGCTGTTTCATTTTGCACGCGGCAATAAAGCGGTAAAAGTATTCAAACGGGAGCTGCACCCAGCAGATCTGATGAAGTCTCTTGTTGTCACAATGATGGCGATTTTGCTCGTTTTTGGAGCGACACTGATCCTTACAGTGACAGAAAAGCATTCTCTGCTGGAGCTTTTGTTTGAGGTATGTTCGGCCTTTGGAACGACTGGTCTGTCCCTTGGCATTACCGCTGATTTGAGCAACGTAGGAAAATGTGTCATTATGATCGTAATGTTTATCGGGCGGATCGGAATATTGACCTTCCTTTATCTGATCGGAAGAAAAGAAATTGAAGCAAATTACCATTATCCGAAGGAAAGAGTGATTATCGGATAATTAAACACCGCATCTGCGGTGTTTTTTTATTGCCAAAAAAAAGATGTGTGACCTGGCACCAGTTGGAGAACCTAACATAAACAGCTGCAGTTAATCAGCTGGCCTGCATTTTCAAGCGAAATAAAAATTAGAAAATACTGGCGAGGAGGATTTCTATGAAACGTAAGGCTGAGGTCGATGAAGCCATAAAAAATAACAATACACCGACTGAGAGTATGGACAGAAATGCATATAAGACTCAATATCACGACGACCCGAATTTCCGAGGGGCCAATCGCAATTCCAAACAAGGTCAGCAAGGAGGCGCGTGATCATGAAAAAGAACCAGCACAGCAAAGACATGCAGAATCATAAAAAGCCGATGAATAAGAAGGTGCTTGAGGAAGAATTCTCAAGTGAGCTTGGGGATTACAACGCCGGGAAAATCATTGAAACCCTTGAAGTAACAAAGCCGAAAAAGAAAAAAGAGAAAAAACAAAAATAAAAAACACCTCTTAGGCGGCATGCCGCTTAAGAGGTGTTATGCTATTTTAAATAGGCATTTTTGCTGCTTCCTCTGACTAGCTGCAGCAAGCCTGTCATTCTCAGTTCAATGAACGGCTGAGCAACCGTTTTGACGAAATTGCTTGAGAGAATGGAGGTAAGAGCTGCAGTTAAGAGCAGCAGGATGACTAAGTTTTGATAGTCAGTGAGTCCATCCTCAAGCCCGACCTGCCTGAGTGTTTTAATGATAAATCCGTGGAGCAGGTATACGTAAAATGTCCTTGTTCCCCACTTAGTAAAGAAATAGCGTTTTTGCGGAACAAGCGCTAAAAAGCTAAAGGTTGCCGCAAAGGCAAGTACATACCAGCCGATTCGGGAGAGGCCGCTTGCCAAGGTGACATCGCCAAATGATGAGTACGGCTTAGAGCCGAACAGCCATGAATAGTCAAAATCGATGCCCCAGCAGATGACAAATACGGCGGCGAGCACACCGAGCGCAATCTGTTTGCCTCGTTTTGATCTCAGTAAATCAAAGTGATGTTTATTAGAGTAAAATCCGACAAGGAACATCGGTAAGAATACAAATGTCCGGGACAGGCTCAGTGTGCTGCTGACAAAGTCGAGATAGCCGATCAGCACGGCGATGCCGCAGCTGACAAACAGCGCCCAATGCTTAGAAAGCTTTGAAAAAGGATAGAGCAGGATATTCCAGAAAAATAAGCTTACCAGAAACCATAACGACCATTGCGGATCAATCGGATTCACATTTGTCATGCTTTCGTCTTGAATGATGTAATAAAAGACGGAATAGATGCTTTGGAAAATCAAATATGGAATAATCAGCTTGACCGCCAGCTTTTTCACATATCCGGCGCGTTTAAAACCTTTGGCGAAATAACCGGATACAAGAATAAAGGCAGGCATGTGGAACGTGTAAATGAACTTGTAGAGGTAGAGCATAAAATTGTTATCATGAATAAAAGATCGAAGAATATGACCGAATACAACAAGGAATATCAATAAGAATTTTGCATTGTCAAAATAACTGTCTCGCGATTTACTCATAGCATCACCTTCTCTTTAAATCAGTCACTAAAAGATTATTCCCTGTTGGTATTTATTTTAAAATAAAAGATCAAAAAGGATTTGAAAAAACGTCTGATTGTTAGGACGATGTAAAGTGACGGTAAGGATCGTTGAAAATGTCTTCTTTATGTAATCACGCTGAAATTTTCTGAAATGTATAGGGCGAATGAAGGAAGTTCATGCAATATGTAGAAATATTGAGGGATAGGTTTTGAAGAAGGAGTGTTTACGCATGGAAACTCTCGATGTCGAGACAAATTCAGATCTGAAAGAGGAACTGAAGCGCCTCAAACAAGAAAATGATCGGCTGAAAAAGGAATTACATCAGCATCAAGTGATTGTGAACAATACGCTCGATGCTATTTTTATATGTGATAATGAAATGAAAATCGTGCAGGCAAATGAAGCAACAGCGAGGATGCTTCAAGTAGATGCGGAAGGTTTGAAAAAGCGTTCCGTTTTTGATTTTTTGTTTTCTATTCCAAAGGATGAGCTGGACCTTTCCGTAAAGAAGTTTTTTAAGAAAGGTTTTCTGTGGAAGGAGGTTCCGATCAGGCTGGACAGCGGAGCGACAAAATATATTGAGTTTCTTGCCAAAAGAGGGATTGGCGAGGATTTCTTTTTTGTCGTTATGAGAGACATTTCTTCAAAGAAAATTTTGGAGCGGGAATTTTCCATGAATGAACAGCTTTTTAAGGACTTGTTTGACAGAGCTGTCGACGGAATCGTTTTATTTGATAAAGACGGCGGCTTTATTGATGCCAATCTGTCCTTTTGCAAAAGCTTTGAAATCGACCAGAATGAGCTGTCACATTTGTCGCTGTATCAATTCATAGACAGCGGATCGCGAAAAGATTTCGATAACATTTGGCACACGCTTTATCGAAAGGGAAAAGCAAAAGGCGAGCTGCCTGTCAGGCTTCGTTCAGGAGATCAGAAGCTGTTTGAATTTACGATTACGTCTAACATCATCAGCGGTTTTTATATGTCGATTATGCGGGATATCACAGAGAAGAGATCCATGGAGCTCCAGCTATTTAAAAGTGAGGAGCGCTTCAGAGAAATTTTTGAAAACGCCATGGACGCCATTATCATCTGGTCGAATGACGGAAGAATCGTTAAGGCCAATCAGTCAGCCTGTAAAATTTTTGAGCTGCCGATGAATTTGCTGTTAAAAAGAAAGCTGTGTGATTTTCTCGTAGACTCTCAGCAGAAATACAGCTTGACGAAGAGAAAATATGCAAAATACGGTGAGATCAGAGAAGAGATGCTGTTTCAAATGGGCAACGGGCAGTTCAAAGAGCTTGAATTCACTTCAAAGCGGACAATACTTGAAAACCAGCACTTAACAATTTTAAGAAATGTCAGTGACCGAAAGCGGATGGAAAAGGAGCTTCGGGAAAGCGAGCTCAAATTCAGAAAAGTGTTCAACGGCTCAATGGACGGCAACGTATTATTCGACAATCAGTACCGAATCATCGACGCCAACCCGTTAGCGAGCAATATTTTGGGCCTGCCGCATGAAGAACTGAAAAAACACAGCCTGCTTGATATTATTTCTTCCTATGAAATAGAAAATCTGGCATCGCCCGCAAGGCAGATTAATTTCGATGAAATGGACAATGAGATTCCATTTTTGCTGAGCAGCAATGATAATCGAAAACTAGAATTTTCGTTTAAACGAAATATTATTCAAAATATGAACCTGGCTATCTTTAAAGATGTCACAGAGCGAAAAGAACTGGAAGAGCGTCTTCGCAAATCTGATACTCTCCATGTCGTTGGAGAACTCGCTGCCGGTATCGCTCACGAAATCAGAAATCCAATGACAGCTCTTAAAGGCTTCATTCAGCTCCTGAAAGGGAGTGTGGAGGGAGACTATTCTCTTTACTTCAACGTCATCACCTCAGAATTAAAGCGCATCGAATCCATCATCACAGAGTTTTTAATTTTAGCCAAGCCCCAGGCTATCATGTATGAGGAAAAACATGTGACACAAATTATGAAAGACACATTAGACCTTCTTAACGCGCAAGCCAATCTCAGCAACGTACAAATGCATCTGGATTTAGTCGGAGACATTCCGCCGATATACTGTGAACCGAATCAGCTGAAACAGGTTTTTATCAATATATTAAAGAACGCCATCGAAGTCATGCCTGACGGCGGCAATATTTATGTGACGATCAAAAAAGCTGATCAAGATCATATTCTTATATCTTTGAAAGACGAAGGAGTAGGAATCACAGAGGATAAATTAAAGCGTCTAGGAGAACCATTTTATACAACAAAGGAGCGGGGAACTGGACTCGGGCTTATGGTAAGCTATAAAATTATTGAAGAACATCAAGGCAAAATAATGGTGGAAAGTGAAGAAGGAAAGGGGACTGTTTTCCATCTTACACTTCCCGTCAGGCAGAATTTTGAAGAAAGAAGGTTAGACGAATGAATTACTATATGACAGCGGAAACGCCGCTCGGGGAGCTCGCGATTGTTGAGGAAGAAGGCAGCATCACCCGTCTCTTCCTCAGTAAGGAAGATTTGATGCAGTGGAAAGAATCTGTTGAGAATACGGAGCAGTTGGAGACGGCTTTTTTGGCAGAAGCGAAAAAGCAGCTTCACGAATATTTTGCGGGAGAAAGAAAGATATTCTCACTGCCATTGAGCCAAAAGGGCACGCCTTTTCAGCAAAAAGTATGGGAGGCGCTTGCCATGATTCCGTATGGCGAATCACGAAGCTATGCTGACATTGCCGTAGCGGTCGGAAGTCCGAAAGCAGTACGCGCTGTCGGACAGGCAAATAAACGAAATGACCTGCCGATATTTGTCCCGTGCCACAGAGTGATCGGCAAAAACAGCACGTTAACAGGGTATGCCGGAAGTAAAACTGACATCAAAGCTTATTTGCTTAGCATCGAGCAAATCTCCTATAAAGAAAAATAAAACATATGGCACGTTCCCTTTTTTCGCCGCCGACATATGATTTTACTAAGTTAAAAAAGTTGGTCTGATGAAAGAGGAGGACAAAGCAATTGAAGCCGAGCCGCTCTGAGAAAATTGCCGTTTTTGCCGAGCTGCTTGTAAAACTGCATATCTTATCCAGCGCTCAAAAAGATGAAATAATCGATATGAATATGAGCAAACAAAAAAACCGCTGACTCGGCCCAATATGAGCAAAGTCTTCAGCGGTTTTTTAATGAACCTTTTCGCCTGTAAACAGCTGTTCAATTTCTTCTTCATAGGAACCGGTCATAATCCCTTTTTCAGTGATGATCCCAGAAATAAGATGGTGTGGTGTAATATCAAAAGCAGGATTAAAGACAGGCACTTCAGCCGGAGCGGTTCGGACGCCGGAAATGTTCCTGACTTCTTCGGGGTCCCGTTCCTCAATCGGGATATCAGCCCCGCTTTTTACTTTTGTGTCAAAAGTAGATAAAGGTGCTGCTACAAAAAACGGAATATCGAAGGCGTTTGCTAAAATAGCAAGTCCGTAAGTGCCAATTTTATTCGCGGTATCTCCGTTCTTTGCAATTCGGTCCGCGCCAACGATGACGGCAGAAATTTGTTTTTCTTTCATCGTATGGGCTGCCATGCTGTCCGTAATCAGAGTGACGTCAATACCGCCCTGCATCAGTTCCCAAGCAGTAAGCCGTGAACCTTGAAGAACCGGTCTGGTTTCACAAGCATAAATATGAAGCCCCAAATCCTTTTGTTTCGCCAAATAAAACGGGGCAAGCGCGGTTCCATAGCGGCTTGTCGCGATAGAACCGGCATTGCAGATTGTCATAATCTTGTCGCCTTTTTTGAAAAGCTGAAGCGCGTTTTGGCCGATCATACGGCACGTTTCTTCATCCTCGACTTGAATCTGAATCGCTTCATGGACAAGATTGGTTTTTGCTTCATTTACAGAAATGGCGTTTTGAATTGAATGGCTCAGTCTCTCGAGCGCCCATGATAAATTGATTGCTGTTGGCCTTGAACTGTTCAAATAATTTTTGATGTTATCCAATTCGCAGCGGAATTCCGCCACATTATCAGTTTCGATGTTTTTTGCCGCCAGCGCGAGCCCAAATGCTGCCGTAATGCCGATCGCCGGGGCTCCTCTAACTTTAAGTGAGACAATCGCGTCAAATACTTCTTCTTTCGTTGTCAGCTCCAAATATTCCGTAACATCAGGAAGCTTTTGCTGATTTAAAATCTTAATGGCTGTTTCTTTCCATTCAACAGAACGCGGAACAGCAAATGAATTGGTCATGGGTGAATCATTCCTTTACAAGTAACTTAAAACATTCAATAACATCCGTTATGGTTTTTAATTGTGAACGTTTTTCGATGAAGGCAGTACCGGTTTCCAGCGCCAGCCGTTTTCTTTCGATTCGCTTATCAAACGGTACGATTGTATCCAGATCTGCCACATGGGCAAGACCAACGGTGCGGCGTATCAGTTCGCAGCCGGCAAACCCAATTGTCTCTTCAAAAATATGGCTGAGTGTATCAGCGAGATAACCGTCGATTTTGGCATACACATCGAGACTGTTTTTCTCCCAGGCTTCACTGAATGTTGTTTGAAACGTGTCCCACACTTGTTTTACATGTTCATATAATGGCTCTCGATCAGCACCGTCACGGCTGAGTGCATTTAACAATAAGTTGGCGATAAATTGACCAACATCAAAACCGATTGGTCCGTAAAAAGCGAATTCAGGATCAATCACCTTTGTCTCAAGCTCGCTGGCAAAAATGCTTCCTGTATGCAGATCGCCATGAATCAGCGTTTCGGCAGATGTTAAAAATGACTTTTTCAGCTTAGCCGCTTCAACTTTGACCTTGTCATTTTTCCAAAGCTTTTCAACATATGGACGAAGCTCTTCCTCAAATTCATTTGTATCATGATCAAAGAAAGGATCTGTAAATACGAGTCTTTCGGTAATATCGCAGAGCTCAGGATTTGTAAATTGTTTAACAAGCTGTTTTTTTACCTTAGGCTCAAGTGCGTAATCAGAAGAGTAAAAAAGCGTTTTTCCTAAAAATTCGCCAATGTCTCGTGACAGATTTGGATAATTTTCACCTTCAAGAAGTCCTTTTCTAGCGATCTTTAGATGTGAAAGATCCTCCATGACCGTAACCGCCAATTCAGTATCTGAATAGTAAACTCTCGGTACGAGGTGAGGGACGTGTTCACCCTGACGGATCAGTGCGCTGCTTTCGATTCTTGCCCGATCGATTGTCAGCGGCCAGCTTTCCCCGACAACTTTTGCATAAGGAACCGCCTGTTTAATGATCAAAGCCCTGTCATTTTCTTGGTCATAAATTTGAAAGACGTAGTTTAAATTTCCGTCGCCGATCTCCTGGCATGTCAGCGTGCTTTTGCTTTGAAATAAGCCGAGTTTCACCGCCAGTGCGACAGCGGAGCTTTCATTTAACGTTTCGTATAAAGGTGTTTTTGTGACTGCCATCGTCATTACCTCCAGTTATGTAATATCTTGTTATGTGTGCCGCGAATGGCCGTAAAAAAGCCTCCTTCTCAGAGAGAAGGAGGCTTAACAATCATGTCCCGCCTCTCTTATCTCTCAGATCAAATCTGATGGAATTAGCACCGTGCCTTACGAGACCTCAGTCTCGGCGCCAAGAAGATGCGCCCCATTTCACAATGGAATTACGGTCGGTTGCTGTTGGGGTCAAAAGGCCAATCCCTCGCCCAACTCTCGATAAGAGAATATATTCACTTGTTAAACAATTCTAATTTATCAGTTGATGAACATAGTAACAGGTGTGTGATTGAATTGTCAATATATTTTTTAATATAAATCTTTTCTGATATCATCGAAAACAGGAATTTTTCCCCGCACCTCAACGCTTTCTTGAAGGTCAATTTCCGCTCTGACAATGCCTTCTTCACGGCCGCCCTCGGCCAATATGCGTCCCCAAGGGTCAATAATCATGCTGTGCCCGGCGAATTCATTATCGGGATTAGATCCTGTGCAATTGCAGGCAGCGACAAAGCATTGATTCTCAATAGCCCTCGCAATAAGCAGGCTTTTCCAATGATCAAGACGGGGCAGAGGCCATTCCGCAGAAATGAACAGCACGTTAGCGCCTTTAGTCGTATGTTTTCTGATCCATTCCGGAAAACGGATATCATAACAGATCAGTCCTGAGCTTTTGACGCCTTCAAGCTCGAAGTATCCGTCCTCGGAACCGGCTGATAAATACTCATGCTCATCCATCAGCTGAAAAAGATGGGCTTTGCTGTACTCTTTAATGATTCGTCCTTCCTTATCTGCGATGAACATTGTATTATAAACATCAGAACCCTTTCTGACAGCAACAGATCCTGCGACAATATGAACCCCGTGTTTTTTTGCGGTTTTTTGCAGCCAGCTTTGAGCAGTGAGCCCGTCTTCATCAGCAAGCTGATCAAGTTTGGCAAGGTCGTAACCAGTCGTCCATAATTCAGGGAGAACAAGAACGTCAGCATATTTACTCTCTTTTTCAATTAAAGATTCAGCCTTTTTTATATTTTCTGAAGGTTTTCCGTATGAAATATCAAATTGAAGACAAGATATGGTCCATTTCATTTTTTAACACCCCATATTTTTCTTTACTTTTTTCATTTAACCATATATGATACTGGACTATCATTTCAAGATTTTTTTAGAAGGTGAAAACAGATGAAATTTGAACATTCTCAAGTGCTGCAGGAACTGCCTAAACAATTCTTTGCTTCTCTTGTGCAGAAAGTGAACCTAAAGCTGAAGGAAGGACATGATGTCATCAATTTGGGGCAGGGGAATCCGGATCAGCCGACGCCCGAGCATATTGTTGAGGAAATGAAGCGAGCCGTTGCTCAGCCTGAAAATCATAAATACTCCTCATTTCGAGGTTCGCACAGTCTTAAATCAGCAGCGGCTGCATTTTATAAAAGAGAATACGGCGTTGAGCTTGATCCGGAAACTGAAGTAGCCGTATTATTCGGCGGGAAAGCCGGTCTTGTCGAGCTGCCGCAATGCCTGCTAAATCCGGGGGATACGATTTTGGTTCCTGACCCTGGCTATCCAGATTATTGGTCCGGTGTCACGCTTGCGAAAGCGAATATGGAAATGATGCCGCTCACTAAGGAAAATGCGTTTCTTCCTGAATACGCAAGCATTTCCCTTGACGTAAGAGAACAAGCGAAACTGATGTACTTGAATTATCCGAATAATCCGACTGGAGCCGTCGCTACCGCAGAATTTTTTAGAGAAACGGTGAGTTTTGCGAAAGAAAACGAAATCTGTGTGGTCCATGATTTTGCTTACGGTGCAGTGGGCTTTGACGGACACAAGCCTTTAAGCTTTTTGCAGACTGAAGGCGCTAAGGATATCGGAATAGAAATTTACACGCTGTCCAAAACATATAATATGGCGGGCTGGCGGGTCGGTTTTGCAGTTGGTAACGCCTCGGTCATAGAAGCGATCAATCTTTATCAAGACCATATGTTTGTCAGTCTTTTCAAAGCAACCCAGCAGGCTGCCGAGGCGGCACTTTTATCTGAGCAGACATGCGTAGCGGAGCAAAATGCCCGGTATGAAAGCAGGCGCAACGCTTGGATAGCGGCATGCAGGGAAATTGGCTGGGATGTAACAGCGCCTGCGGGTTCATTTTTTGCGTGGCTGCCGGTGCCTGAAGGCTATAGCTCTGAGCAATTCTCAGATCTCTTGCTTGAAAAAGCGAATGTGGCGGTTGCAGCAGGAAACGGCTTTGGTAAATATGGCGAGGGGTATGTCAGAGTGGGGCTCTTAACGAGTGAAGCTAGGCTTAAAGAAGCAGCTCATCGAATTGGCAAACTAAACCTGTTTACCCAAAAAAGCATTGACAAGATTCTTTAACGGTGGGATAATTCAAAATAATTTATAAAATCTATATTTTCTTATCAAGAGCAGGCAGAGGGACGAGCCCGATGAAGCCCGGCAACCGACTTGTAAAGCACGGTGCTAATTCTTGCAGCTGGCGGCTGAGAGATAAGATTCGGACGAGAAACGAAACCTCTTTAGACGCATTGCTGTTTGAAGAGGTTTTTTATATGGGTTAAAAAATGAAAGGAGCTCTGGCATGAGTGAATTATTAGCAACATATCTCCTGACCGAGCCGGGAGCCGACACGGAGAAAAAAGCAGAACAAATCGCAACAGGATTGACGGTGGGCTCTTGGACTGATCTGCCTCTGGTGAAGCAGGAGCAGATGCAAAAGCATAAGGGACGGGTTGTAAAGGTCGAGGAGAGAGAGGGACATCTTGCATCAGGAAAACAAGCGGTTATCACAATTGCCTATCCCGAGGTAAATTTCTCACAGGATATTCCGGCATTGCTGACAACTGTGTTTGGCAAGCTGTCGCTGGACGGAAAAATCAAGTTAATAGATCTCGAATTTTCTGTAGCGTTTAAGCGAACACTTCCGGGCCCGAAGTTTGGCGTATACGGCATCCGGAAGATGCTTGGAGAGTTTGAAAGACCGCTGTTAATGAGCATTTTTAAAGGGGTCATCGGAAGGGACCTGAGTGATATTAAAGAACAGCTCAGGCAGCAGGCGCTAGGCGGGGTTGACTTAATCAAAGACGATGAAATTTTCTTTGAGACGGGTTTAGCACCTTTTGAAACAAGAATTACAGAGGGAAAACAAATTTTGAAAGAAACATACGAGCAGACCGGCCATAAAACGCTGTATGCAGTGAATTTGACTGGTAGAACGGCTGAGCTTAAAGATAAAGCAAGACGCGCTGCTGAATTGGGAGCGGATGCGCTTTTATTGAATGTCTTCGCTTACAGTTTGGACGTCATGCAAAGCCTTGCGGAAGATCCGGACGTATCAATCCCCATTATGGCGCACCCAGCAGTCAGCGGGGCATTTACATCCTCACCGTTGTACGGGTTTTCCCATGCTCTTTTGCTCGGAAAATTAAACCGATATTGCGGCGCTGACTTCAGTCTGTTTCCTTCTCCATATGGTTCAGTTGCGCTTCCTAGAGAAGACGCGCTGGCGATTCATGAAGAATGCGTAAGAGAAGATGCCTTTAACCAGACATTTGCCGTTCCGTCTGCTGGTATTCATCCTGGCATGGTTCCGCTTCTCATGCGTGATTTTGGCATCGATCATATTATTAACGCCGGAGGAGGCATACACGGACATCCAAACGGCGCCCAAGGCGGGGGCAAAGCGTTCAGAGCCATTATTGAGGCGGTTTTGGAGGCGCAGCCGATTGAAGAAAAAGCCGGTCAATGCGAAGATTTGAAGCTTGCGCTTGATAAATGGGGAAAGGCTGAAGCCGTATGACGACTCAAAAACCGTTAATTATATGTGATTTTGATGGAACCATCACGATGAACGACAACATTATAAACATTATGAAAACATTCGCTCCGCCGGAGTGGACGGCGTTAAAAGACGGCGTGCTCTCCAAAACGATGTCGATCCAAGAAGGCGTCGGGCGAATGTTCGGCCTTCTGCCGAGCAGCTTAAAAGAGGAGATTACGAGATTCGTATTAGAAGACGCAAAAATCCGGGACGGCTTTCGGGAATTTGTCGCATTTGTTAACGAGCATGAACTCCCGTTTTATGTCGTAAGCGGGGGGATGGACTTTTTTGTCTATCCGCTGCTTGAAGGAATTGTTGAGAAAGATCATATTTATTGCAACCGTGCGTCATTTGAGAACGAATTCATTCATATTGATTGGCCTCATTCTTGCAAAGGCACATGCACAAATCAATGCGGGTGCTGCAAGCCGACTGTTATGAACGAGCTTTCTGAGCCTGATCAATATATCATCATGATCGGTGACTCCGTTACCGATGTAGAGGCGGCAAAGCTGTCTGATCTTTGCTTTGCAAGGGATTATTTATTAAATGAATGCAAGGAGCATCATCTGAATCATATCCCATACCATGATTTTCACGAAATAAAGAAAGCGATTGAAGATGTAACGGAGGTAAAGAAATGGCTGCAAAACAAGAACGATGGCGCGAGCTTGCCGAAGTAAAACGGGAATTGGCAGAAAGAGATTGGTTTCCGGCGACAAGCGGCAACCTGTCCATCAAGGTTTCTGATGAGCCATTGCAATTTCTCGTAACGGCGAGCGGAAAAGATAAACGAAAAGAAACGGATGAAGACTTCCTGTTGGTGGATCAGAACGGAGAGCCTGCCGAAAGCGGATATCATCTGAAACCGTCAGCAGAAACGCTTTTGCATACACATCTGTACAATAAAACAAATGCCGGATGCTGTCTTCATGTTCATACAGTAAACAATAACGTCATCTCAGAGCTGTATGGAGATCAAAATCAAATCACTTTTAAAGGCCAAGAAATTATAAAAGCGCTGGGCATGTGGGAAGAGAATGCAGAAGTGTCCATTCCAATTATAGAAAATCCGGCTCATATTCCGACTCTCGCAGCGCTTTTCGCGGATCAGGTTACTGGAGATTCAGGAGCTGTCCTAATCCGGAACCATGGCATTACTGCTTGGGGAAGAACGGCATTTGAAGCGAAAAGAGTGCTTGAAGCATATGAATTTTTATTCAGCTATCATTTAAAGCTGAAAACACTCCAGCATCAGCTGGTTAAATAAAAGGGGGAACCGCAAATGGCAACAATTCGAATTCATGATGAGGCAAATACAACGATTGAAAATCAAGAGGAAGTGGCAAGCTTTCTGGACAGCCAAGAGGTGATCTATGAGCAATGGGATATCGCCAAGCTCCCTGAACAGCTTTCAGAAAAATATGACCTGTCTGAAGAAGAAAAACAGCAAATTCTTGACACCTTCGACGCTGAAATTAAAGATATCTCAGCCCGCCGCGGCTACAAAGCCCAAGATGTTATTTCTTTGTCTGACGCAAATCCGAAACTGGATGAACTGCTTGAAAACTTTAAAAGAGAACATCACCATACAGACGATGAAGTCCGTTTTATTGTAAGCGGACACGGAATTTTCGTCATTCAAGACAAGGACGGCACATTTTTTGATGTCCGTTTAAACCCTGGAGATTTAATCTCGGTACCTGAAAATATCCGCCATTATTTCACGCTTCAAGAGGATCGAAAAGTTGTGGCGGTGCGGATCTTTGTAACATCTGAAGGCTGGGTTCCGATTTATGAAAAAGACAGCGTGAACCAATAAGAAGAAAAAGCCCCGTCCATAAAGGCGGGGCTTTTTTTGCTTATCGTAAACGCCATTCTTCGTATTGGGACATTTCTTTTTTGACCAGCGTCCAAATCAAACCGAGAACGGCAGCATCGTCAAGAATTCCTAAACCGAGCACGATGTCCGGAATCATATCAATCGGCATGATGATATAAAAGATAGCAGCTGTCAGAAGCAACAGTGTTTTAATCTGTGAACGGGGATAGTCACCGTTTCGCCAATCGCGAAGCATTTGACAAAAGATCGTGATATGATTGATTAATTTTTTGCGGGTTTTCCTTTTCAGAATAGCTTTTCCGCCTGCCGCACCGAGCATTATCGCTTTTTTTTTCTTCATTTAGCATTCCTCCTGCCTGCCGGTGTGTTTAAGATGGTCTTCGTCTGGGTATTGTTCTTCTAATCCTATCAATATATCTATTATAAATGAAAAATTAAGTTATTTAATAAAAATATGTTTACAAATAAAGTATAATCTGTAATAATGCACAATAACCCAATCAAACTTGTTTCCTATTTCTTAGCGGCGAGGGGTGAATTGAATGGGCTGTTCTTCTGAACAAGAAAGATTGCTGGTGTCTATTGATGAAAAAAGAAAGTTAATGATAGACGCCGCTAGTAAGCAGGGATTTACAGGGCATGACACAATCAGGCACAGTCAGGAGCTGGATTCTTTAATGAACGAATACCACCAGCTCATGCAAGAAAACGAACATTCCAAAGGAATTCAAGGCCTTGTGAAGAAATTAGGCTTGTGGCCCCGAAGAGACGTCATGCCTGCATATGATGCACATAAATAGCGGCGCTATCTGATGCATATATAAAGAGAGAGCTTTTCAGAAGCGCTCTTTTTTTCTGGGAAAATTTCATACGAAAGAGGGAACTGATGAAAGAACTGGCGGTAGTCATTACTGAAATGATAAACCAATTTCATGATGCTTTTATTTCGATATGCGGGATGCTTGGCATTCAATTAACCGACAAAGAAATGCATTTTTGGGTGATTGGAATATTTGGCATCTTCTTTTTCGCTGTCACTCACGCTGTATTTACATGGCTTTCTAAATGGAGCTTGACGGCTTTGTCCTTTATCTATACCGTAACGATCATCATTGTTATCGTATTTGCAATTGAGATTCAGCAAAAAGTGACCGGACGGGGAAATATGGAGTTTTTAGATGCGACGGAAGGGTTAAAAGGCTTTTTGGTGTTCTTTTTCATCTTTTTGCTTTTGAAAATGCTTTTGCGTTTGATTCGATTCTTCTTTTCAGGAGGAGCTGTAAGCAAGGAGAATGAAAATACCCGTTCACGAAAATAAATAAGCCCTCCTGAGACTGTCAGGGGGCTAGGAAGAGGAGACGGGGAGGGTAATGGTAACCTCGGTTCCTCTTCGTACTTCACTTTCTATATGAATGGAACCTCCGTACATCAGCACGATCCGTTTACATACGACTAACCCGAGGCCGGTTCCTTTTTCTTTAGAAGTGACAAATGGAAGAAAGATATGATCCAGCATTTCCTGTGATATCCCTTCACCGTTATCCATCACTTTTATAATGGCCTTTTTATCAACTGCTCCTAAGGAAATTGTGAGTTTGCCGCCTTCCGGCATAGACTCAAGGCCATTTTTCGCAACATTCAAAATGACTTGTTTAATATGATCTTTTGTACATTTTACTTTTAGAGGTTTATCAGTTAAAAATGTTAACTCTACCTCCACATTATATAAATTTCCTTCAGAATAGATGATCGGCATAATTTCTCCGATAATATCCTGAAGCGAGTTAAGCTCCCATTTCTCAGCTGTCGGTTTTCCGAGAACTAAAAACTCACTCACAATTTGATTGATACGTTTAATCTCCTGGTCGATAATTGAAAAATACAGCTGGTCTTCTTCACCTTTATATTTCTTTTGCAGCAGCTGAATAAAACCGCTTATGCCGGTGAGCGGATTGCGGATTTCGTGAGCCGTGCTGGCAGCAAGCGTTCCGATCAGCTCTAATTTTTGCTGCTCATTTTCCGTGCGCTCCAGCTGGGTCCGCCGCTTCAGCAAATAATAAAGTACTAGAATAAAAAGAATATTCAGCAAGACTATAATACAGGAAAGAGGAAGCACAAGGCTTTTACTCAGCTCCTCTATTGTGACAGGATTCGGATATACTTTCATATTCCAGCTGATATCATCAAGATAACCGCTGACAGGTTTTTGATCTCTTGCGTGAGAAGCCTGTCCGCTTGAGAAAATCATTTTGTTATTTTCGTTCACAACCTCAATATAGACATCAGGGCTCAGCAAGTTAATCAGGTTTTGCAGATAGTCAATTTGTATAGCTGCCACAAGATAATCTGTGACATTTTTCTTTTCATCCAGCACGGGAACACAAATTGTAAAAATCGGCTGGCCTGTGATCCTGCTTGAATAGCTGTCTGTAATGACAGTCTTTTTTGTTTTTTTCGCTTTTGTAAAAAAGGATCTGTCGGCCAGATTGACTTTAGTTTTTAATTCTGTTGCGCTGGCAGTGACATCTCCTTTAGCATTGAGAAAATAAAGACCGGAAAACCTTGGTTCGGAATCAAACGTTTTTTCCAAAACAGTTTTCATTTTATTCATATCTATCGGTCTGTCGATAGCGATAGACAAGGACGTCATTCTCGCTTTTGTTTCCCCGATTAAATAATTTATTTTGTTGCGGTGAAGGTTCAGCATAACACTGGCTTCTTGCTTATGTTCTGCAGCTATTGTTTCTTTTTCTTTTTCATAGACGAAAAAGCTTATGACGAGTGCCGGAATCACTACTAGTGCAATATAAAGCTTAATTCTCCCGCAGGCGCCTTTTAGTATTTTCAATTTGCATCGCTCCAACATACACCTGATTAGAGGTATTATATCATTGTTTCTTCTTGTTTAATAAGAAAAAATAACCAAAATAATTAAGAAAAATATGTTGTTCACATGAATAATAAAAAAGAAGAGAAATATTGGAAAGATTTTTATTGACATTTCGGTATTTGTTTATTAATGTTTCTCTGTAACGGTTTCTAAAAGGATGATTGAGATATGACAGAAAAATCACTGAAGTTATTTATCGTGCTGTCACGCGCGTATAGGTCTATTAATGATCATATGAATAAGCATATTCATAAGCATGGACTGAATCCTACTGAATTTGCTGTGCTGGAGCTGTTATATCATAAAGGTGATCAGCCGCTGCAGCAGATAGGGGATAAAATTCTCTTGGCCAGCGGGAGCATCACCTACGTCGTAGATAAGCTTGAGCAAAAAGAGCTCCTTATTCGGAAAGCGTCGCCTACAGACAGACGAGTAACATTTGCACAAATTACCGAAAAAGGCATCGGTCTTTTGGATGATATTTTCCCTGATCATGCAGCTGAAATTGATGAAATGATCAGCGTATTAAGCGAAGAAGAAGTTGAAATGTGCACTGAAATGTTAAAAAGAGTAGGATTAAACGCAAAACAGTTTCATAATAAGTAAAAAAAGGAAGCCTTGTGATAGATCAGGCTTCCTTTTTTACTATTTTTCATTTGTTTCCGCTGCGCCTCTTGGCAAGATGAGAACCTCAACCCGCCTGTTTTTGCTTCGGCCTTCCGCAGTTTTGTTGGAGGCCACCGGTTTATACTCACCATAGCCTTTGGCACTGAACACTTTGGCATCAAGCTTAGGGTTCTCAATCAGAAGCCCCATGAAGTTTACGGCTCTCATCACACTTAAATGCCAGTTTGACTGAAATTCTGAATTTCTAATCGGCATATTGTCTGTATGTCCGCTGATAATGATGTTTCTTGGCGGATTAATCACAAGAAGGTTTGAAATCTCTTTTGCAAGCGGAATGTCTTCCTGGCGGATGGTCGCTTTTCCTGAATCAAAGAAGATGCTGTCTTTAATCGTGATCAGCAGGCCTTCCTTAGTCATCTTTGTTTCCAGCTGATGCTCCAGCTTTTTATTTTTAATGAACTTTTCCACCTGGCTCTGCACATTTTTAAGTTCTTCTTGATCAGCTGCTTTTTCCTTTTCTTTCTTGTTTTCCTTTTTCTCTTCTTTTTCCTTTTCCACTTCGTCGATTCCGTCTGACTCATTTTTAGGAGGGGTGACGCTGGAATAATCCAATACGCCGGTCCCGCCTGTAAAGACTTCATTAAATGATTTTGAAAGCATTTGAAATTTAGCTGCGTCAATCGAGCTGCTCGCGTACAGCACAATAAACAATGCTAGGAGAAGGGTAAGGATATCGGCGTAAGGAACCAGCCATGATTCATCAACGTGCTCGTCCTCATGCTTCTTCTTCTTTTTTCTCGCCATTTTGCGCCTCTCCTTCTCGTTCTGCAAATTTCAAACGGTCCTTCGCAGGAAGGTACATTAAAAGTTTCTGCTCGATCACTTTCGGTGCCTGTCCTTCTAAAACGGACAGGACGCCTTCAATCATAATTTCACGGAGCTTGACTTCCTGTTTTGACTTGCGTTTTAATTTGTTTGCAAAAGGATGCCATAATACATATCCCGTAAAGATACCGAGAAGGGTGGCTACAAAGGCTGCACTGATGGCGTGACCAAGCTCATCTGTATTGTCCATATGAGAAAGTGCGGCGATCAGTCCGATAACAGCACCGAGCACCCCAAGTGTCGGCGCGTAAGTTCCCGCCTGTGTAAAAATAGCGGCTCCGGCCTGGTGTCTTTCCTCCATCGCTTCAACTTCTTCAGTCATGATATCTCTGATAAATTCTGCGCTTTGCCCGTCAACAGCCATGCTGAGACCGTTTTTCAGAAACGCGTCATCTACATTTTCAATACTTGCTTCCAAAGCCAGCAGGCCTTCACGGCGTGCAAGCTGAGCCCATTCAGAGAACATAGGAATGAGTTCTTCTATTGTCAGCTGTTTGTTTTCTTTAAATAGCACACGGAACAGCACAGGCACTTTTTTGATTTCTTTCGTTGGGAACGCAATGACTACCGCTGATATCGTTCCGGCGATGATAATTAAAATGGCAGCGGGATTTGCAAGAGCAGCGAAACTGACGCCTTTCAGAACCATTCCCACACTCAATGCAACAAAAGCAAGAATAATACCGATAATCGAAGTTTTATCCATAATTTTCACCAAATCCTTTTTTACTAGCTTGTCTATGGTTAATATCGGTATCAGTGTCTGGAACTTTAGGGACATTGTGAAATTGTTCATGAAATATTCAAGGAAGATACATAGAAGGGAGAAATAAACAAACGCAGGCTTTTCAGCAGGGGAAAGGCCGCGGGTTTTGACGTGCGTATCTGATTCTCTAAAGTGCTTTCGTATAACAATAGAAATAAATATTCATCATGTTCCATCCCTCTTTATGAAAAGTGTAAAGAAAGAAGGAGATGAGCGCTTCAGGGGATGGAATGACATGTTCTCGGACGAGAGAAGGATTTCACATAAAAAGCGGCTTCCCTGAAAAGGAAGCCACTGATTTTTATTTTGCCTGAACTTTGATGTTATCATTTTCTACTGTGACGTGAAAACTTGCAATCTCGTTATTGTCAAGCAGCAGATCAGTCATTTCGTCCTCAACCCATTCCTGGATCGTTCTTCTGAGCGGGCGCGCACCGAATGAAGGATGGTAACCCAGCTCAGCGATTTTTTCTTTCGCTTCATCTGAAACACTCAAGCTGATGCCTCGTTCTGCCAATGTTTCTTCCAATTCTCCAAGAAGAAGGCTGACGATTTTGACCAGATGCTCTTTTTCAAGGGAACGGAATTCGATGATGCTGTCAAATCGGTTGAGAAACTCAGGTTTAAAGAACATGCTGAGTGAATCAATTAATGTTTGTTCTTCAATCACGCTGTCTTCTGATTGGAAACCGACTTTCGTTTGTTTTTCACCAGTGCCTGCATTGCTTGTCATAATGATGACGGTGTCTTTAAAGCTTACGGTTCTGCCTTGGCTGTCCGTTAAGCGGCCGTCCTCCATAATTTGCAGGAACATATGCTGAACATCTGGGTGCGCTTTTTCAATCTCATCAAGCAGCACGATGCTGTATGGATTGCGGCGCACTTTTTCCGTTAATTGTCCGGCTTCCTCATGACCGACGTATCCAGGCGGTGAACCAATAATTTTCGATACGGCATGTTTCTCCATGTATTCACTCATATCGAGACGGATAATGGCATCTTTCGTACCGAATAATTCATCCGCCAGGGTTTTAGAAAGCTCTGTTTTCCCTACGCCGGTTGGTCCGACAAAGAGGAAGGAGCCGACTGGTCTGTTTTTTGATTTTAAGCCGGCGCGGCTGCGTCTGACCGCTTTTGCCACTTTTTGAACAGCCGCTTCTTGTCCGATGACGCGTTCGTGAAGCTTTACTTCAAGCTCTTTCATTTTTGTTTGCTCATCTGCCTGCAGTTTTCCCACAGGAATGCCTGTTTTTTGTTCTACGATATCCTGAATGTGCTCAGCTTCCACTGTGACGGCGGAATGTGAAGAAGAGCTGTTCAGTTTTTTCTCCAGTGCGATTTCTTCATCACGGAGTTTTGCTGCCAATTCGTAATTCTCTTCTTCCAGCGCTTTTGTTTTTTCTGCTTCAATTGCAGTCAGCCGTTCAGCTGCATCTTCATCATTCAAATCATCAATTAACAGGTTGGCTTTAGATCCAGCTTCGTCTAATAAATCAATCGCTTTGTCCGGCAGATGTCTGTCCTGAATGTAGCGTGATGATAAAGTGACACAGGCTTTCAGTGCTTCATCGCTGAATGTCACGCCATGGTATGCTTCGTATTTGTCTTTAATTCCTTGCAGAATGCTGATCGCTTGTTCAATTGTAGGCTCCTGCACCATGACAGGCTGAAAACGTCTTTCCAGCGCAGCATCTTTTTCAATTTGGCGGTATTCTTTCAGTGTTGTCGCTCCGATAACCTGCAGCTCGCCTCTGGCAAGAGCGGGTTTGAGAATGTTACCTGCATCCATTGAGCCTTCTGCAGAGCCTGCCCCAACGAGAAGGTGAATTTCATCAATGAAAAGAATGACATTTTTGCGCTCTTTCAGCTCAGTGATCAGCTGTTTCATTCTTTCTTCAAATTGACCTCTGATGCCGGTGTTTGCAACAAGGGATGCGACATCAAGCAAGTAAAGCTCTTTGTTTTTCAATTTATTTGGAACATCGCCTTCAGCGATTTTTAAAGCGAGCCCTTCTGCAATTGCTGTTTTCCCTACACCAGGCTCTCCAATCAGAACCGGATTGTTTTTGTTGCGGCGGTTAAGAATCTCGATCACACGCGCAACTTCTTCATCACGGCCGATGACGGGATCAATCAGACCGGCTTTTGCGCCGTTTGTAATATTTTGCGCCAGTTCATCAAGCAATCCTTTTTTCTCGCTTTGCTTAGCTGCGCTTTGTTCTTTCGGCTGGAATGCTTGTTCAAACGGTAAACCGAAAGATTGAGGACCCATGCTCATTGAAGGTTTACGGGTCAGTTCGTGATAGCAAGTTTCACATAAAACCATTTGTTTATGAACGGAATTTATTTGCATGTTAAGGCGAATCGTCGCCTCGTTTTGATGACAGTGTTGACAACGCATTTGCCAAAACCTCCTTATAAAATTTGATCATCTTTGACCAATTGGTTTAGAAAAAAGGCCGATTCCTTTGACCTTCTTTGACTATTAGTATACGCCAGATTCTCTGGCTTTCAAAACCATTTGCTCAAAGCAGTCTTGTTTTTGACTAACTTTGACCAATGAAATAATATAAAAAGACGGCTGGTTTGACCTTCTTTGATGAATAGTATACTCTGACCTTTTTTGACTTTCAAGGCTTTTGCTCAAAAATATTTTTGAATTGTTTACACAGTAAAACATGTTTTGTTCGTCTTTTCAAGGAACTTGTCTCATAGGCTATAAAAAGGCTAAAAGGACAATACTGCGGTTGGTTCGGAGGGGAGAAATGGAACAATCAAAAGGGTCTGCACATCAGCTCGCTTTTGTGTATGTAGGCACAGTCGTCGGAGCGGGATTTGCAACTGGCAGGGAAATTGTTGAGTTTTTTCTGAAGTTCGGCTGGTTCGGATTGCTTGGTATTATTATAAGCGGCGGGATGTTCACGTTTTTAGGCGCAAAGCTGATGATCATTTCAAAGCGAATCAATGCCAAGTCCTATCAGGAAATGAATATATACTTGTTCGGGGCGGCTGCCGGACGGATTATCAATGTCTTTATGCTGTTCGTTCTTCTCGGTGTCACATCTGTCATGCTGTCGGGGGCAGGAGCGCTTTTTGAGGAACAGCTTGGGATGTCCGCTCAGGTTGGAATGCTGATCACAATTGGATTAAGTTTGATTGTGATGACAAGAGGAGTAAAAGGCATTTTCGGTGTGAATGTGTTTGTTGTACCGCTTTTGATTATCTTTTCTATGATTGTGGTGGCCGATTCATTTATTTTCAGTGAGACGCGAAATACAGCTCAGTGGGTGTGGCCGCATCGATGGGACTGGCTATTATCAGCAGTGTCGTACGGAGCCTTGAATTTATCGCTTGCCCAGGCTGTTTTGGTGCCGCTGGCGAATGAAATGTCTTCGGAACAGGTGATAAAAAAAGGCGCTTTCATCGGCGGTACAATGCTGACAATTGTGCTTTCCGCAAGTTTTTTGTCTTTGTCGATGCTCCCGGATGTATTTTTGTACGATATTCCGATGGCTCAAGTGGTTTACCTCTTCGCGCGATCTGTACATTTGATTTATTTGTTGATTATATTCGGCGAAGTGTTCACATCGGTGATCGGAAACCTTTATGGGCTGGAAAAACAAGTGAAGAGCTTTCTTCCTATAAAAAGTAAATATATTTTTGCCGCAATAATGATTACGGCTTATATCACGAGTCAAATCGGCTACGGCAAGCTCATTTCAACCATTTACCCACTGTTTGGCTATGTGAGCTTGGCTTTCATAGGCGCTTTGGTCTGTAAAAAGCTCCCCCGGCGCAGTTTGTAATCACAATATTGAAACATATATAATAATGAAGCAAATGTTTATGTTAGACCCTGCGCCAGCCGAAACGGATCTTAATTAGGTATTTTCGCTGTGTAAAAGGATCAAGGCGGAAAAAATGAGACAGGCTTTTCGGCTATCTTTTTTATTGTCAATAAAAACAACATTATGGTAAGATAGCAGAAGTGAAAAATTGAAGAAAATCCGTTCGATATGCGGGAGAGGTTCTAGCTACACCCTCTATAAAAAACTAAGGACGTGCTGTATCCTTGGATACGGCCTTTTTTATGTTTTTCTAGAGCACCTTTCCAAAAAGGTGTTTTTTTATATTTAACAGTTGTAGCGATGTCTCTCGCCGAGATTTTTATAGCGGAGAAGGAGAGGAATCATGAAAAAGGAAAAAGCAATTGTCGTATTCAGCGGCGGCCAAGACAGTACCACATGTTTACTGTGGGCGTTAAAGGAATTTGAGGAAGTGGAAACTGTAACTTTTCATTATAATCAGCGTCATTCGCAGGAAGTTGAAGTGGCGAAGGGGATTGCGGATAAGCTTGGTGTGAAAAATCATTTGCTTGATATGTCACTTTTAAACCAGCTTGCGCCTAATGCCCTGACGAGAAATGATATAGAAATTGAAGCAAAAGACGGCGAGCTGCCATCAACATTTGTTCCAGGCCGTAACTTAGTATTCTTATCTTTTGCGTCTATCCTGGCGTACCAAATTGGCGCCCGCCATATTATCACGGGCGTTTGCGAAACGGATTTCAGCGGCTATCCTGACTGCCGTGATGAATTCGTTAAATCTTGCAATGTGACGGTTAACCTGGCCATGGAGAAGCCTTTTGTGATTCATACACCGCTCATGTGGCTGAATAAGGCGGAAACGTGGAAGCTTGCAGATGAGCTTGGCGCGCTTGATTTTGTGAAAAACAACACGCTTACATGCTATAACGGCATCATCGCAGATGGCTGCGGCGAATGTCCGGCATGTCATCTTCGCTCCAGAGGCTATGAAGAATATATGGCGATGAAAGGAGAGCGGGCATAAATTGTTATCTCAAATATATCCACAGGTCCAGCATCCTTATTCATTTGAATTGAATAAGGACATGCAAATTTCTGCTGCTCATTTTATTCCGCGTGAAAGTGCGGGAGCGTGCAGCAGGGTTCACGGGCATACGTATACCGTAAATATTACCGTTGCCGGTGATGAGCTTGACAATTCCGGCTTTCTCGTGAATTTCAGTGTGCTCAAAAAGCTGGTTCACGGCTCCTATGACCATACGCTTTTAAATGATCATGAAGAATTTTCTAAGGACGACCGGTATTCACTGCCGACAACTGAAGTCGTGGCGAAAACGATCTATGACAAAGTGCAGGCTTATTTAAACACACTCGAGAATAAACCAAGCTGTGTGCAGGTGTTTGTCCGTGAAACACCGACCAGTTATTGTGTATACCGTCCGAAAAAGGGTGGTTTGAATGGCTAAAGGAATTCCTGTATTAGAAATTTTCGGCCCGACGATTCAAGGGGAAGGCATGGTGATCGGACAGAAGACAATGTTTGTCCGCACGGCCGGCTGTGATTACTCCTGCAGCTGGTGTGACTCCGCCTTCACTTGGGACGGATCTGCTAAAAAAGATATTCGCTGGATGACAGCCGAGGAGATTTTTTCAGAGCTTAAGGAGATTGGGGGAGACGCGTTTTCCCACGTAACAATCTCCGGCGGAAACCCGGCGCTGTTAAAACAGCTGGATGCTTTGATAGAACTGCTGAAGGAAAACAATATCCGTGCAGCTCTCGAGACACAGGGGACAGTCTATCAGGATTGGTTTACACTGATCGATGATCTGACGATTTCACCAAAACCGCCAAGCTCGAAAATGGTGACGAACTTTGATAAGCTGGATCACATTTTGACATCACTGAAAGAGAATAACAGACAGCATGCTGTCAGCTTGAAGGTTGTCATTTTTAATGATGAAGATCTCGAGTTTGCCAAAACTGTACACAAACGCTACCCGGGGATACCATTTTATCTGCAAGTCGGTAATGATGATGTGCATACGGCAGACGACAAATCACTCATTGCACATTTGCTTGGAAAATATGAAGCGCTCGTTGATCAGGTAGCTGCCGATGCGGAGCTGAATCTTGTCAGAGTGCTTCCGCAGCTGCATACCCTGTTATGGGGCAACAAACGAGGAGTTTAATAGAAAGGAAGATAAATATGACGACAAGAAAAGAATCAGAATTAGAAGGTGTAACACTGCTTGGCAACCAAGGAACAAACTATTTATTCGAATATGCGCCGGACGTGCTCGAATCCTTCCCGAATAAACATGTAAACCGTGATTACTTTGTAAAATTCAACTGCCCTGAATTTACATCTTTATGTCCGAAAACAGGGCAGCCTGACTTTGCAACAATTTACATCAGCTATATTCCTGATGAAAAAATGGTGGAGAGCAAATCACTAAAACTGTACTTGTTCAGCTTCAGAAACCATGGAGACTTCCACGAAGACTGCATGAACATCATCATGAATGACTTGATTGAATTAATGGACCCGCGCTACATTGAAGTATGGGGCAAATTCACGCCAAGAGGCGGAATTTCCATTGATCCGTACACAAACTACGGAAAACCTGGCACGAAGTATGAGAAAATGGCCGAGTACCGTATGATGAATCATGACTTGTATCCGGAGACGATTGATAATCGCTAATGAGAACCCACACTAAGTCCAATAAAAGTGTGACCTAGTGTGACTTTTATGCAGTGAAAAGTTGATATTGCAGAGGTAATTTAAGACGTACAAATGTGTACGTCTTTTTCTTTTATGCAAAAATCAATATATTAACGTAAGTTTTTTGGCAGAAAGTCTAGCTAAATCAAAGGAAAGTATTTTGTAGATCGCTTTCTTTTCTGTGGGGCATCCGCACAAGCTATTAAATGATGATTATAATTTTTATTTCTCATTATATATGGATGGCGTATCCGGCAATACCGAAAGTATTTTTCAGCTTCTGTTATATTTTTTCGTGTCGACGAGAGAAACGATTATTTTTCGTTCTCTTAGAATGTAATTTTTCAGGAAGCTATTACGTCATCTCATATCTGAACGTTTTGTATAGACTAGTACCGTCACAAGTTATATTACAAATACATACCAATAAGTAGACATTAAAAAGTGAAAGAGAGGACGAACATGTGTGAAAATTCTTTTTCTAGAGAGTCATCCTATGTGGCTCTATGGTTTACCGAATGGGTTTAGTGAAGCAGGCCATACCGTAATGATTTCGGGCCCTGTAAGTCGGGAAAATGTTACTGAAATGATAGAAGAATTCAAACCAGATCTAATCGTATCTATGGGTTGGACACCAGAGCATTCAAGGGAAAAGCAAGCCTGGATCCGCAATGCTACTAAAAAGGTGAAGATCCCCCTCGTTTATTGGGCAACTGAAGACCCGCTGCACACTCAAAACTTTACTATCCCGTTAATTAAAAAGATGAAACCGGATTTTGTTTTCACCGTTACACCTTCTCTATGTAAAACTTATGAAAGGATGGGGATAAAAGCGGCTCATTTAGACTTTGCATATCACGAAAGTATACATCATCAGATTAAACCATTGGACAAATATAGCTGTGATATAGCGGTGGTGGCTAATGCTTACCCTAATTTTCTTGAAGAACATCCGGAAGTGTTCCGCTCGTCCTCTTTAAAAACGCTTATTCGTCCTCTCATACAAAATGGTATTCGCATTGATTTTTGGGGGAAAAATTGGGAGAAAATGAGCAAACATATAGGAAGAGAAATTCCCCGGAATTGGATTCATGGATACCTTGATTATACTGAAGCATATAAAGTTTACAGTTCAGCAAAAATCATTCTCGGTTTGCAAAACTGTGAAAGCCAGCTTACGCAGCGCACCTATGAGATTCTTGGTTCCGGAGGGGTTTTATTGACATCGGATACACCAGCAGTTCGAGGTAAATTCAAACCTGGCCGCGATCTCATCGTTTCATCTTCCCCAAAAGAAACATTTGAAAAGGTTAAATACTATTTGAATCATGATAGCGAGAGAAAGAAGATTCGGATAAACGGTAAAAAGGCTGTAAAGAATGATTCCTATCGGCATAGAGCTGAGAGAATGCTTGAGGTGCTAAAAAGCAGAGGAATCTTAAGAAACCTAGAGGAAACCATTCATTATGTTGATGTTCTCAAAGAAAATTACGTGATCCATCATGTTGCTCCCGGTGAAACATTAACGAAAATCGCCATAAAGTATAAAGTTTCCCTTCAGCAAATCATGGAGCTAAATCATTTCAAATCAGATCAGATATATGCGGGACAAATCATTAAGATTAGAAAGAAACGGTCTAGAGATGTTAAAAATAAATTTTTCTAAAGGAGAGTAATATGAATGAAGGGGAAAAAACCAAAACAGAAGTGAAAAGAACGCCTCGTTATATGGAATTTCCCGTGACATATGAAGTATATTGTGTGGAATCCGGCGATACATTATGGACGATTTCAAAATCCTTTAATATTCCGGCACAACAACTTATGAATCTTAATAAGCTTTCTTCAGATAGAATTTATCCCGGACAAATGATAAAGATAAGAGAAAGGTAATTTATGAGGTTTCGGAAACGAAACAAATTGAAATGGTCAATTATTTGTTAAAACTTGATATCTCTGAGAATGAAGGGGTTATGAGATGTTTCAAATGAGCTATTTCTATTCTGGATTAGGTTATGGTATTATTCATCACGTTGATCAAACGAACGGAGTATTAAAAGTCGTGTCTCCTGACTTTTTCTATATCAGAAAAAATGGATCACTACTTCTCCGTTCAGCTAATCCTGATGTGATTAAAGCTCTTCATAGAAGAAAATTAAAAGTAGTTCCTTTTTTAAGCAATCATTGGAATCAGGATTTGGGTCGAGTTGCGTTAAAGAAACGAGTGGTTTTGGCTAAACAAATTTCTAATGCAATAGAAGAACTGGATCTAGACGGGGTCAATATCGATATAGAAAACCTTACAGAGAAAGATCGGCAGGCATTTACGGATTTCGTTAGATTAGTAAGAAAAGGTATTCCTAGGCACAAAGAGGTATCAGTTGCAGTGGCAGCAAATCCTTTTGGCTGGACGAAGGGCTGGCACGGATTATATGATTATGAGAATTTAGCTAAACATGCGGACTATCTAATGGTTATGGCCTATGATGAAAGCCGCCTTGCTGGGCCTACTGCAAGTGTAGGATGGGTGGAAAAGTCCATTCAATATGCTCTAGCCCAAAAAATCTCTCCCAAAAAACTGGTTTTAGGATTGCCTTTCTATGGCCGTTGCTGGATGCAAAACCAATCTAACTCACAAGCCATTTCACTTTACCTTGTTAACTCATTAGTAAAAAGGCATAACGGTACAATTATTTTTGACATAAAGAGTCAGTCTCCAAAAGCTGTTTTTACGATCAAACACGATAAGAAGGATCTATTACCTCCAGGAACATATACATTATGGTTCGAAAATGAACAGTCACTCAGAGCAAAAATAAAACTCGTTCAAAAATATAACCTAAAAGGTCTTGGCAGCTGGAGTCTTGGACAAGAAGATTCGTCAGTCTGGAATAGAGTGTTTAAAAATATATAAGCGGAGGCGGTTAATAATCGTTAATATAGTTTCTCCTGCGGAATGCAGGGGATTTTATACATAAAAAAGACGAGTGAATCCGGGGGGGAATGCCACTCGTCACCTTCTAATGAAAAGACGGGATGCTGGATGGCAGCTCGTCTGTTTTATTATAAAATATCGAACGTATGTTTGTAAAGGCGTCTTTTTTAAAGAAATGGTTAAAATAATGCTCAGAACAGATTCATTGTAAATGTTAACGGCGTTATGTTAAGATGCATGAACTGATAAGGAGTGATACAAAGTGAAAACATTGCGTTTAAACGATGTCACGTTAGAAATGTCAACATATCAAGAAGAGAGCGAGCCGAAGCGGAAAATTGCCTTTACCTTACACGTTACCAGTGAGACTTATCATGATATCGCTGTGCTGTTATATGAAAAGACATTTAACGTCGAAGTTCCGGAACGAAATCTTGCCTTACGCGGTGAAATCACAAATTATTCAACGTCATTGACCAACCTGTACGAAGCGGGAGCCGTGAGTGAATTTTATATCGAAATAACGGAAACAGACACGAACGCCGATTCATAATCGGTGTTTTTTATGTAAAAAAGCTGCCGGCCGGCAGCTTTTGAGAAAGCTAATTTGATATGTAAGGTGTTTAATTGTTCGTCTTGCAGTTTTTGCGAATGCGTGTGGATGAAGGAGGATTTAATAGGAGTCTCTGATGATCTTGTAATTTTTATGATTAACAACAGTCAGTGAATCTAGCTCAAGATCCCGATAGTTATCCATAATGGTAACATCTACGATAACAGAATTCTCATTAACTTTTTCAACAACACCGGTTAATCCGTTTTTAAATTCAATGACGTTTCCGACCTTAGCGATTTTCACAAGCTTCCTCTCCTTTAAACATAATAATTCCTTTTGAAAGTATTAAACAGTATTTTTATTGAGAAGTAAAGCGATAAGGAGTTTTATCGTCCTAAGGAATTGTCCTGGCGCAGGAAAAATGATATATTGATTTTCGTTCAAAGATTGAAAAGGGGGAGTTTTGATTGCGTCCCGAAGACATAACAGAACAGATTGAACAGCTTCGTACTGGTGAAATAAAAGAATTGAGAGTCCAAAAAGAACACTTTCTTGATTTCAGGGCCGTTTTATCGAAACAGGACGATTTTAAGCATTTCCGAGGCATTGCCCAGCAAGGCGGAGATGTGGTGTTTCAATATTTAGAACAGCCAAGAAGCTAAAAGGTTTCTCATAAGTGAGAAGCCTTTTTATCATATATGACAGAACGCCAGCCTTTTATTACAAATGATGTAACAGACGTAAATAAAATGTAAAATTACAAAAATGGATAAATATGCCTTGAAATGACAAGATTTATAGAAAATCACGCTGTTTTTTTGCCATTAATCAGTGCGTCACCCGGTATATTCCATCCTGATACCTGTTTGGGAGAGTTGGAAAATCTTTTTCCGTGAAATTGATTTGATCTCTTGTTAAGGTTATGAAGTGTTTTTTGAGCACTTTAAGGAGGAAACTGTATGACGACAAAATTTACTGCGCTAGCTGTTTTTCTTCTTTGTTTCATGCCTGCTTCGAAAATTGAACATACACAAGCTTCACTACTGAACACAAAGAAGACAAAACATGAAGAAGCTAAGCTGCTTACCCATATAAATCATGACACAGACACATCTTTCTCTTCACTGTCTGCTGATGAGGACAAGAAAAAAATAAAGCCGATCAAGCTATCAGCGAACACTGAAAAGAAAGAAAAAGAACAATCAGAGAAAGCGAATGAGAAGAGAGAAACTTATTCTGAGTCTGAAAAAGAATTGCTTTCCCGACTCGTTCACGCAGAGGCGAAGGGCGAATCCTATGAAGGCAAGGTCGCTGTTGCAAGCGTTGTGCTGAACAGGACGGATAAGAAGGGCTTTCCCGATACAATCAGAGGGGTTATTTATCAGAAAAATGCCTTTGAACCTGTCGCAAACGGAAGCATTAATCAAGAGCCAGACAAAGAATCAATTGAGGCTGTTGAAGAAGCGATGTCATCTAAGGACAGAGAAACAGAAGCCCTTTTCTTTTATAACCCGAAAACGGCGTCAGATGACTGGATTCGCTCAAGGAAAATCATTGAAAAAATCGGCAGGCATGTCTTTGCCATATAAGCATAGAAGAGACCATTCGTCTCAGCTGTGCTTTTTTTTATAGAAAGAGTAAAAATAAAATAATTTTTGAACTTGTCTCATATGATGTTGGTAGTACAAGAGACAAGGAGAGACATCATGAATCGATTTGTAAAAGGGATTATTCTTTTATCCATTGCCGCCTTTTTCGCCGAATGCCTTGAATTTGTCGTGAATATGATTTTGGCGCGCGAGCTTGGCGAGCACGGGATGGGGCTTTACATGAGTATTTTGCCTACCATCTTTTTAATTATTGTCATCGCAAGCTTGGAGCTGCCAATATCAATTTCTAAATTTATCGCTGAATCAAATCCAAAGCTCCATGAAAGCATGCTGAGGCACGCCTTCAGAATGACAGCTGTTTTCACGGCCTTTTCCACCGCCGCCGCCAGTATTGCGCTTCCTTTTATTCCGGTGTTTGATACATATCACCCGTTTATCAAAGGAATTGTCATCGGCTTGATTCCTATTGTCGCCTTTACGTCAATTGCCAGAGGCTACTTTATGGGTGTGCAAAAAATGGGGAAGATCGCAATCGCTAATGTACTGAAAAAAATCATTCAGCTGTTGTGCTTGTTCATCTTCTTTCAATGGTACTCGTTTGAGCTGGACATGGCTGTGCTGATTTCGCTGTTTGTCCTTGTCGTGAGCGATGTGATCGTGCTTGTTTACTTGTATTCACAGTTTATCCTGGCAAGACGTGCGGTATCGGTTCAGCAGCATATCCATTTACGCGGGAAAGATGTTAGAAAAAGACTGCTTGCCGTATCGATTCCGACAACCGGACTGCGCATTTTCCACGCTGTAGTCAACGCCATTGAGCCTTTTTTAGTAAAAGGAGCGCTTTTGGCAGCGGGCGTTGCAGGGACAACTGCCATCGATCAATACGGCATGCTGGCCGGAGTGGCTGTGACAATAGGGTCGTTTCCTGCTTTTATCGCCCATTCGTTAATGGTCGTCATGATTCCCAGTATTTCTGAAGCTTATTCTCTCTCACAATATGACATCGTATTAAAAAGGCTGAAGCAGTCGATCTTTATCACGTTGGGATACGGTATACCGGCTGTCTGGATCATGTTTCAGTTTGCGGAGCCCCTGACCCATCTGTTTTTTCACTCTCCTGAAGCGCAGTATTATTTGCAGCTTTTGTGGCCGTACTTTCTCTTTCATTTATTTGTGATGCCCCTGCAGGCATGTTTAATCGGGATGGGCTTTGTCAAAGAAGCTTTTTATCACAACGTGTGGAGCCATCTCGTTGCGCTGAGTATGATGTATGTGCTGGGTTCAATGGAAAACCTGCAAATGCTCGGGATTATCCTTGGGATGAATACAGGTATGATTTTGCTGACGAGCCTACACTATACAACGATTTGCAAAGCGCTGCGTGTATCTGTTTTTCTGACGGGAGGAAACCGAACGCCGCGGATTGAAGGATGATAAATCTCTAGCGGGGCAAGCTATTTGAAAAGCATGAAAGGAAGATTCCATGTTGACAAAACGCTTGCCCCTCGCTATTTGCCTGATCTTATTTGCTATGATTCCATGGCTGCCTCTATCGGCACAGGCTGCCAATAAACAGCCTGCTGTTCCTGCGGTTTTCCTCATGAAAACGATAGAAGGAGAGGATATCTCCATCCCAAATAAAGGACAGAAAACGATCCTGCATTTTTGGACTTCATGGTGTCCGCCCTGCAAAAAGGAACTCCCTCAGTTCCAATCATTTTACGAGGCTCATCGATCTGACAGTGTGAAGCTGGTAACGGTCAATTTAGTGAATTCAGAACAAAATCAGCAAGTCGTTAAAGACTTTATCAAAGTAAACCATCTGACCTTTCCGATTGTTCTCGACACAAAAGGGGATTTAATGAAGGAATATCATATTATAACGATTCCCACCTCGTTTTTGCTGAATGAAAAGGGTGAAATTGAAGAAACAAAAGTGGGGCCGATGACGGCTGAACAATTGAAAGAATGGACGAAAGAATAAGCTGAGAGCGTAGCCTTTCAGCTTTTTTGTCATATAATGAAAGGTGAACAGATGTTAATGATAATTATTATCAAAAAGAAATTAAAATAATTATAATTGAAATTCTTTTTCTGCATGCTATAATTAAGAAAGACATCATGAAATAACCAACGATGAAGCTGCCTTCTGGGCGGCGATTTTGTTTTTTATAAGAGAAATGAAGATGATTTGCGTTCTCAATTAGGGAGGAGAATTCGATATGAATGAACAAGTGATGCTTCAACATGATCAGCATCAGCCATTAAAGACAGAACAGCCAGAAAAAAGCTGGTCCCAGCATGCGGAGCTTATCGCAGCCCTTGTGTCAGGTGCTCTTATTTTAGCAGGCTGGCTCCTTTCCTCACATCAGTTGTTATCGGTAACGCTATATTTGCTGGCCTTTGTCATCGGCGGATTTGCTAAAGCGAAAGAAGGAATCGAAGAAACGCTCGAATCCAAAACGCTGAATGTTGAGCTTTTAATGATTTTCGCTGCCGTGGGTTCCGCATTGATTGGGTACTGGGCAGAGGGTGCCGTTTTAATCTTTATTTTTTCCTTAAGCGGAGCTTTAGAAACATACACGATGAATAAAAGCAGCAGGGATTTAACTTCTTTAATGAAGCTTGAGCCTGAAGAAGCAACGCTGATTGTAAACGGTGAAACCAAAAGAGTATCGGTTGCAGATATAAAGGCTGGTGATACGATTGTTATCAAACCTGGAGAACGGGTGGCAGCTGACGGAATCATTGAATCTGGTTCTACAAGTCTTGACGAGTCAGCGTTAACGGGCGAATCGATGCCCGTAGAAAAAAACACCGGCGACGCTGTGTATACGGGAACTGTTAATCGAAACGGCTCCTTGACCGTCCGTGTCACAAAAGCAAGCGAAGATTCTTTATTCCGAAAGATTATCAAATTGGTGGAATCTGCGCAAAACAGTGTGTCACCTGCGCAAGCTTTTATCGAACGATTTGAAAATGCATATGTAAAAGGCGTTCTGATCGTGGTGGGGCTGCTGTTGTTTGTTCCGCACTTTGCACTTGGCTGGAGCTGGAGTGAAACCTTTTATCGCGCGATGGTATTTATGGTGGTGGCGTCACCTTGCGCACTTGTCGCGTCCATCATGCCGGCAGCGCTGTCCTTGATTTCAAATGGCGCCCGCAACGGCATGCTAGTGAAAGGAAGTGTATTTCTTGAACAGCTGGGATCTGTGCAAATGATCGCTTTTGACAAAACGGGGACTGTAACAAAAGGCCAGCCCGCGGTTGAGACGGTCAGACTGGCGGAAGGGTATGAAGAAACGGAAGTGCTTGAAGCTGTCTATGCGATTGAGAAGCAGTCCAGCCATCCGCTCGCGCAAGCCATTGCCGGCTACGCTGAAAGCCGCGGCATCAACAAGTCCGGCTACATATCAATCGAAGAAACGTCAGGCTTTGGTGTAATGGCTGAAGTGGCGGGTGCCAAATGGAAAGTCGGAAAGGCAGGATTTATTGGGGAAGAATTGTCAGCGCAATTTTTGAAACAATCTGCATCAGATATCATTCAAAACGGCCAAACCATAGTGTTTGTGAAAAAGGACGATCAAATTGCCGGCTGTATCGCTTTGAAAGATCAAATCAGACCTGAAGCAAAAGAAGTCATGGATGAACTGAGCCGTCTGGGGATTAAAACGGCCATGCTGACGGGAGATCACGAGGACACGGCTCAAGCGATAGCGAAGGAAGCGGGAATGACAACAGTTGCAGCAGAATGTCTGCCTGACCAAAAAGTAAATGAAGTGAAACGATTAAAAGAAGAATTCGGGACGATTGCAATGGTCGGAGACGGAATCAACGATGCGCCGGCACTAAAAGCGGCGGATGTCGGCATTGCAATGGGCGGCGGAACAGACGTGGCCCTTGAAACTGCTGATATGGTGCTCATGCAAAACGATTTGAAAAAACTCGTAAAAATGTGCCGTTTATCACGGAAAATGAACAGGATTGTAAAGCAGAATATCGTATTTTCTCTCGCGGTCATTTGCCTGCTTATTTGCGCAAACTTTTTACAGGTGATGGAATTGCCGTTTGGCGTTATAGGCCATGAAGGAAGTACGATCTTGGTGATTCTAAACGGTTTGAGGCTTTTAAAATAAAAAACAGCGGTCCAAATGGGCTGCTGTTTTTTTATGGATCAAGTTTTACCTTCCTTTTCTTTTTCTCTTGATCCGGCCTTTTCATCACAATGATGAGAGCCAGGATGCAGCAAAGGAAGCCGGCAGCACAGCCTATGATAGAGCTGTAATAATAAAAATCCACCAGCTTCATACCGACAAAAGGAGCGGAAATTCCCCCAACTGTTAATAGAACAACTGCCTTACGTCTGAAAAAATTCATCAGCAAACGGAACAACTCCCTGCGATTTAACTCTCCTCTCAGTATACAAGATGACCGGCAGGAAATAAAATGATGGAAAACGGAAAGTCGCCGTGAAAGGCAAACACCCGTAAAACCTGTTACAATATATAAAGAACAATGCATGGCAAAAGGCAGGGAGGAACAAGAAATGAATAGAATACAACGCGTCTCTTCATGGCTGAAGGAAGCGGGGCATACTGCCGCATTTATTCATACGAAAGAAAATGTATTTTACTTAACCGGTTTTTATACAGAGCCGCATGAACGTGTAATGGGTTTGTTTATCTTTCAAGAGGAGGAGCCATTTTTCGTTTGTCCGGGAATGGAGGCAGACCAGGCTCGAAATGCCGGATGGAATCACGAAATTATTGGCTATGCCGATCACGAAAATCCATGGGAGCTCATTGAAAAAGCACTCAAAAAACGAAATGTCAGCATACATACGCTTGCCGTAGAAAAGGATTCAATCTCGCTTTCGCGTGCCGAACAACTGAAGCATTCAGCTGGAGGAGCTCAATTTGTATCAGCAGAAGAAACACTTAACCAGTTTCGTCTGATTAAAGGCGAGCATGAAATTAAATTGCTGAAAGAGGCGGCGAAGCTTGCCGATTTTGGTGTTGAAGTCGGAACAGCTGCTTTGCGTGAAGGCATCAGTGAGGTGGAAGTTCTCGCTCAGATTGAGTATGAGTTGAAGAAAAAAGGAATTCAGGGCATGTCTTTCTCGACAATGGTGCTATTCGGGAAAAAATCAGGTCAGCCTCACGGAAATCCGGGGACAGCCACATTAAAGAAAGGCGATCTTGTCTTGTTTGACCTGGGTGTTATTATGGACGGCTATTGCTCTGATATCACGCGAACCTTTGCTTACAAAACAATCAATCCGAAGCAGGAAGAAATGTACGAGACGGTGCTTCAAGCGGAAAAAGCCGCGATAGAAGCAAGCAAACCAGGCGTGAGAATCGGAGATCTGGACTTAACTGCCCGCGGAATCATTGAAAAAGCCGGATACGGAGAATATTTCCCTCACCGGCTGGGCCATGGTCTCGGCATTTCAGTGCATGAGTACCCGTCAATGAGCAAAGCCAATGACACGCTGCTGCAGGAAGGAATGGTTTACACAATCGAACCGGGCATTTATGTGCCGGATGTTGGCGGCGTACGCATTGAAGATGACGTTCACGTAACAAAAGACGGGGCGGTTGCGCTTACTCAATATCCGAAGGAATTAACGATATTGCCGTAACAGGCAGAGATAAAAAAGGACTTTGTTCTCGACATCGTCCTTTTTTATCTGTTTTAAATAAAAAAATCATCAAACGTCCGAAATGGTTTCACTTCATGTTTTTGATTGAGCGGTCTTACAGCCAGGCAGCTTCCGCCCAGAACGGCCAGACATAATCCAATTAAAATGAAGAAACCCATTTATATCTTCTCCTTTCAGCAAAAAAACATCTAATCTGTCGGTACGTTCTTATCGTATTGTATGAAACGCATTCCAGATCAAGGGAAATCAGAAAGAAGGGAATTTATGGCTAATATTAAAGACATTGCAGACAAAGCCGGTGTCTCCGTTACGACGGTTTCCAGAGTCATAAACAATCATCCTTATGTAAGTGAAGAGAAAAGAAAAAGAGTGCTTGAAGCAATGGAAGTGTTGGAGTACACAAGAAATGTCCACGCTGTGCATTTGTCGAAGGGGTTTTCAAACATGATCGGTGTTGTGATGCCGACGATCGGCCTTCCTTATTTTGCGGAACTGATGGCGGGAATCTCAGACGCTGCCGCAGAATCAGGTATTCACCTCTCTTTATTCCAGACAAATTATGACGTGAAGAAAGAAATCTTTGCGCTGTCCCAATTAAAACAGCGCCAGGTTGACGGTTTGATTTTTTGCTCGAAGGCGCTGTCTGATGACAAGCTCAAGGAGTGGGAAGGGCCGATATTGCTTTGTCAGAATTCAAACAAGGGCGGATTTTCCACAATCAGCATTCCTCATCAAGCCGCATTCCGGGACGGACTCGACTATTTAATCGCCAAAGGGCACAAAAAAATAGCGATTTGCTTAGCGAGAAAAAAAGGCATGAACAGTCATTTTCGCATCAAAGCATATAAAGAAGCATTGGAAGAGATCGGAGAAACATTCAATGAAGAATGGGTGATTGAGAAAGCGATTACAATGAACGATGGGAAAGCGCTTTTTCATAAATGGAACAACTGGAGAGAAAGGCCGACGGCTATTTTTGTCGCGAATGACCAGGTATCGGCAGGGCTTTTACTCGAAGCGAAAGCTCAGAAAGTGTCTGTTCCGGATGAACTTGCGATCTTAAGCTTTGATAACCATGAAATCAGCCAATTGCTTGGGATATCAACTATCGATATTCAAGCGAAGGAAATGGGCAAGCAGGCGTTTGCCATGCTGGAAAAAAGGATTCAAGGTCAGCCGATTGAAAGCAGGGTTCTTGATTACCGTCTCATTGAAAGATCGACTGTTTAGTGAAAGCATGAAAAAAGGTTTGACGCGCATTCCGTTCGTTATGTACGATATGAGGTATTGAATGACAAAGGAGCTGAGGATCGTGAATGGGTCCTTTACAGTGAAAAAGGTACTGAATAATAACGTATTAATTGCTTCTCATCATAAATACAGTGAAGTAGTTTTGATCGGAAAAGGAATTGGTTTCGGAAAAAAACAAGATGATGTGATTGAAGATAAAGGGTACGATAAAATGTTCATTTTAAAGGACGAAAAGGAACAGAAGCAGTTTAAAAAGCTCCTCGACTATGTTGATGAAAAGCTCGTTGATATTTCAAACGATGTCATATACCATATCAGCAATCGGACAAACCGCTCACTAAATGAACATATTCATATTGCACTGACTGACCATATTGCATTTGCAATCAAAAGGCAGCAGCAGGGCTTTGATATGAAAAATCCTTTTTTAATGGAGACGCAGTCACTTTATCCGGATGAATATCAGATTGCCAAAGAAGTCATTGATATGATCAATGAAAAAGCGGGCATCTGCCTTCCGGAAGGGGAGATCGGTTTTATCGCCCTGCATATTCATTCAGCCCTGACGAATCGCCCGCTGTCCGAAGTCAATAAGCACTCTCAGCTGATGGCGCAGCTTGTAGAGGTGATTGAAGACTCGTTTCAAATGAAAGTAAATAAGGAAAGCGTCAACTATTTACGGCTTATCCGGCACATCAGATTTACGATAGAAAGAATTAAAAAAGAGGAACCGACTAAAGAACCAGAAAAATTAATGTTGTTATTGAAAAATGAATATCCGCTATGCTACAATACAGCTTGGAAATTGATTAAAATCTTGCAGCAAACATTGAAGAAACCAGTTCATGAGGCGGAAGCGGTTTATCTCACGCTTCATCTGTACCGATTAACCAATAAAATTTCATAAATTCAGTTTATCCTTTAAAAACGTGTTACTGATCCGATCAGGCATGAGTGATTGAGGGGAAAAAACGGGAAGGTCATTCTCGTTCTTTTGCGCACCCTATTTTGCTCATGCCTTTTTTGTTGTGTAAAAGGGCAAATGTAAACGGTTAAACTGGAAGACTTACGCCTGTGAATTCGTTGTCATGATTTTTAGCTGTAAGGTCAGACTAGTAAAAAGAGGAGGTCAATTCTTATGTTTAAAGCATTATTCGGCGTTCTCCAAAAAATCGGGCGTGCGCTTATGCTTCCAGTTGCGATTCTTCCTGCGGCGGGTATTTTGCTTGCGATCGGGAATGCAATGCAAAACAAGGACATGATTCAAGTCCTGCATTTCCTAAGCAATGACAATGTTCAGCTCGTAGCGGGTGTGATGGAAAGCGCTGGGCAGATTGTTTTCGATAACCTTCCGCTTCTTTTCGCAGTAGGTGTAGCCATCGGGCTTGCCAACGGAGATGGAGTTGCAGGGATAGCAGCAATTATCGGTTATCTGGTGATGAACGTATCCATGAGTGCGGTTCTTCTTGCAAACGGAACCATTCCTTCCGATTCAATCGAAAGAGCCAAGTTTTTCACGGAAAACCACCCGGCATATGTAAACATGCTCGGCATACCTACCTTGGCGACAGGGGTATTCGGCGGTATTATCGTCGGTGTGCTGGCGGCATTGTTGTTTAACAAATTTTATACAATTGAATTGCCGCAATATCTTGGTTTCTTTGCGGGTAAACGTTTCGTACCGATTATTACGTCAATTTCCGCACTGATTCTTGGTCTTATTATGTTAGTGATCTGGCCTCCGATCCAGCATGGATTGAATGCCTTTTCAACTGGATTAGTGGAAGCGAATCCAACCCTTGCTGCATTTATCTTCGGGGTCATTGAACGTTCGCTTATTCCATTTGGTCTGCATCATATTTTCTACTCGCCGTTCTGGTATGAATTCTTCAGCTACAAAAGTGCAGCCGGAGAGATCATCCGCGGGGATCAGCGCATCTTTATGGCGCAGATTAAAGACGGCGTACAGTTAACAGCAGGTACGTTCATGACAGGTAAATATCCATTTATGATGTTCGGTCTTCCTGCTGCGGCACTTGCGATTTATCATGAAGCAAAACCGCAAAACAAAAAACTTGTTGCAGGTATTATGGGTTCAGCAGCACTGACATCCTTCCTGACAGGGATCACAGAGCCATTGGAATTCTCATTCCTATTCGTTGCCCCTGTCCTATTTGCGATTCACTGTTTGTTTGCAGGGCTTTCATTCATGGTCATGCAGCTGTTGAATGTTAAGATTGGTATGACATTCTCCGGCGGTTTAATTGACTACTTCCTTTTCGGCATTTTACCGAACCGCACGGCTTGGTGGCTTGTCATCCCTGTTGGTTTAGGGATTGCGGTTATTTACTACTTCGGATTCCGATTTGCGATCCGCAAATTTAATCTGAAAACACCAGGCCGTGAGGATGCTTCAGCTGAAACAGCAGCATCCGGGAAAACAGGAGAAGCAGGCGACCTTCCTTACGAGATCCTGCAGGCCATGGGTGACCAGGAAAACATCAAACACCTTGATGCTTGTATCACTCGTCTGCGTGTGACTGTAAACGATCAGAAAAAGGTTGATAAAGACCGTCTGAAGCAGCTTGGCGCCTCCGGGGTTCTGGAAGTGGGCAACAATATTCAGGCGATTTTCGGACCGCGTTCTGACGGATTAAAAACACAAATGCAGGACATCATCGCGGGACGCAAACCAAGACCTGAACCGAAAACATCCGCTGAGGAAGAAGTAGGGCAGCAGGTTGAGGAAGTCATTGCAGAACCGCTGCAAAATGAAATTGGCGAGGAAGTCTTTGTTTCTCCGATTGCTGGAGAAATTCACCCAATTACTGATGTTCCTGACCAAGTCTTCTCAGGAAAAATGATGGGTGACGGCTTTGCGATCCTTCCTTCTGAAGGCATCGTCGTTTCTCCGGTACGAGGAAAAATATTAAATGTTTTCCCGACAAAACATGCAATCGGCCTGCAATCCGACGGTGGAAAAGAAATTTTGATCCACTTCGGCATTGATACGGTCAGCCTCAAGGGCGAAGGGTTTACGTCTTTCGTATCAGAAGGGGACCGCGTTGAGCCTGGACAAAAGCTTCTTGAAGTTGATTTGGACGCAGTAAAACCGAATGTACCGTCTCTGATGACACCGATCGTATTTACGAACCTTGCTGAAGGAGAAACGGTCAGCATTAAGGCAAGCGGATCAGTTAACAGAGAGCAAGAAGACATTGTGAAGATTGAAAAATAAGGGTATATAGTACGCTGTGCTTGTCAGATGACAAGTACGGCTGTATGATATAATATTGTGAAGTAATATAGCTTTAAGTTAAAAGGAGAATGATAAAAATGGCACAAAAAACATTCAAAGTAACTGCAGATTCTGGAATTCACGCTCGTCCTGCAACAGTTCTTGTACAAACTGCAAGCAAATACGACGCTGACGTTAATTTGGAATATAACGGCAAAACTGTAAACCTTAAATCAATCATGGGTGTTATGTCTCTTGGAATCGCTAAAGGCGCTGAAATCACAATTTCTGCTGCTGGCGCTGACGAAAACGATGCTCTTAACGCTTTAGAAGAAACAATGAAAAGCGAAGGACTCGGCGAGTAATGCAAGAATTAAAAGGGATTGGTGCTTCAGCCGGCATCGCGATTGCAAAAGCGTACCGGCTTGAAGAGCCAGATTTAACGGTTGAAAAGAAAAACATCTCTGATTCTGAAGCGGAAGTAAGCCGTTTTGATGAAGCGATTGCACGTTCTAAAGAAGAGCTCGAAAAAATCAAAGAGCATGCTTTGAAAGAACTGGGTCAGGATAAAGCTGATATTTTTTCTGCTCACCTTTTAGTTCTCAGTGACCCTGAGCTTCTGAATCCTGTGAAAGAAAAAATCAGCTCTGATTCTGTAAACGCTGAATTCGCTTTAAAAGAAACGTCTTCTATGTTCGTTACCATGTTTGAATCCATGGATAATGAATACATGAAAGAGCGTGCGGCAGATATCCGCGACGTAACAAAACGCGTAACGGGCCACCTGCTTGGCGTTGAAATTCCAAACCCAAGCATGATTTCAGAAGAAGTTATTATTGTAGCTGAAGACTTAACACCGTCTGACACGGCTCAATTAAACCGTGAGTTCGTAAAAGGATTCACAACTGATATCGGCGGACGCACATCTCACTCTGCCATCATGGCGCGTTCTCTTGAGATTCCTGCAGTTGTCGGAACGAAAGCGGCTACAGGCACGATCCAAAACGGCGTGACTGTTATCGTTGACGGTATTAATGGCGATGTCATTATCGATCCTTCTGCGGAAACTGTAAAAGAGTATGAAGAAAAACATAACGCTTATTTAGCTCAAAAAGCTGAGTGGGCGAAGCTGGTCAATGAACCGACTGTATCAAAAGACGGTCATCATGTAGAGCTTGCAGCGAATATCGGTACTCCTGATGATGTGAAGGGTGTTCTTGAAAACGGCGGAGAAGCAGTTGGTCTTTACCGTACAGAATTCCTTTACATGGGAAGAGATCAGCTGCCTACAGAAGATGAGCAGTTTGACGCTTACAAAACGGTTCTTGAGCGTATGGAAGGAAAATCAGTTGTCGTTCGGACACTTGATATCGGCGGAGACAAAGAGCTTCCTTACCTGCAGCTTCCTAAAGAAATGAACCCGTTCTTGGGCTACAGAGCGATTCGTCTTTGCCTTGAAGAGCAAGAAATCTTCAGAACACAGCTTCGCGCGCTGCTTCGTGCAAGTACATACGGAAACTTGAAAATCATGTTCCCTATGATTGCGACAGTTAACGAATTCAAAGAAGCGAAAGCGATCCTTCTTGAAGAGAAAGAAAAGCTTGTCAAAGCGGGACAAACTGTATCTGACGACATCGAAGTCGGTATGATGGTTGAGATTCCGTCAACTGCAGTTATCGCTGATCAGTTTGCTAAAGAAGTTGACTTCTTCAGTATCGGAACAAATGATTTGATCCAATACACAATGGCAGCTGACCGTATGAATGAACGTGTATCTTACCTGTATCAGCCATACAACCCTGCAATCCTTCGCTTAATTACACTTGTAATTGAAGCGGCACATAAAGAAGGAAAATGGGTCGGCATGTGCGGAGAAATGGCAGGAGATGAAATTGCGATTCCGATTCTTCTTGGCTTAGGCTTAGATGAGTTCTCAATGAGCGCAACTTCTATCCTTCCGGCAAGAACACAAATCAGCAAATTGTCTAAACAAGAAGCTGAGTCATTCAAAGAGAAAATCTTATCTATGAGCACGACAGAAGAAGTTGTCGCGTTCGTAAAAGAAACATTCAAGTAATTCACAAAAACCAGACGGCCTCCGGCCTGTCTGGTTTTTTTCATAATCTGGGATGCAGCGGGGCACAATAACATGGCTAGGAGGGATAGAATGTCAAACGAATTTAACGCAGGAGATACAGTCTACGTCATCTACAGAAATCCGCACGCCGCCAATGTTGCTCATATAAAGGAAGCTGAAATTGTGCATCACCCATACCATGAGGGTGAGCTTTCCCTGTTTATATTTGAAACCTATCATCCGTTTGCTGAGGATGATGCTGTTTTTGCAAGCTATGAAGAAGCAAAAACACTTTACAAAGAATTATTTGATATCGATCCGTACGAGTAACAAGGAAAACATTACAACTCATATCCTTTCCGCCTTATGAGAAAAGTAACGGTAGAAAAGGAAAAGGATGTGGCACCATGCAGAACCCATTTGTTCCGCAGCTCGTTTATATTGAACCGAGAGCAATGGAATATCCATTGGCACAGGAATTACATGATAAATTTGAAAAAATGGGCATCGAAATCAGAGAAACGACGTCCCATAACCAAGTGCGCAATATTCCTGGTAAAAACCATCTTCAGCAATACCGTAATGCAAAATCAACTTTAGTTATCGGTGTCCGAAAAACATTAAAGTTTGATTCTTCAAAACCGTCAGCTGAATATGCGATCCCGTTTGCGACAGGCTGTATGGGGCATTGCCATTACTGCTATTTACAAACCACAATGGGAACAAAACCCTATATCAGAACCTATGTAAATGTCGAAGAAATCTTGGACCAGGCGGATCAGTATATGAAAGAACGTGCACCGGAGTTTACAAGGTTTGAAGCTTCATGTACCTCGGATATTGTGGGCATCGACCATTTGACACATACGCTCAAGCACGCCATTGAACATTTTGGACAGAGTGAGCTTGGCAAGCTCAGATTTGTCACGAAGTTTCACCATGTTGATCACCTTTTGGATGCGAAACATAACGGGAAAACAAGATTCAGATTCAGCATAAATGCTGACTATGTGATTAAGAATTTTGAGCCGGGAACCTCTCCTCTCGATAAACGGATTGAAGCGGCTGTAAAAGTAGCGAAAGCAGGCTACCCGTTAGGCTTTATTGTTGCGCCGATTTACATCCATGAAGGCTGGGAGGATGGATACAGACATCTGTTTGAAAAACTTGATGCCGCTTTGCCGCAGGATGTCAGACAGGATATTACCTTTGAATTGATTCAGCATCGATTTACGAAGCCGGCGAAACGAGTCATTGAGAAGAATTATCCAAAAACAAAGCTTGAGTTAGATGAAGAAAAGCGGCGCTATAAATGGGGACGCTACGGGATCGGAAAATATATTTATCAGAAAGATGAAGAGCATGTGCTTCGAGAAACGCTTGAATCTTATATCGATACGTATTTTCCTAATGCAAAAATTGAATATTTCACGTAAACGGGCTGTCAGCTTTACAGCTCGTTTTTTCATAAAAAGGGATTTTTCCACTCCATCAAAACCCCGTAATTCAAGGATTCTTCATCGTCCAAATAATTGCTGACGATGCAGAGCGGTGAACGGCCGCAATGGAGGAGAAATGACAGTACAGGATCTTTCTTTTTTCCTTCTATAACATCCTCTACATATTGTGAAGCACTGATCTCATGTGCGTACTTATGATAAAAAGGAATACGTCCGCCGCCGAGTAACCGTTCCATTCGCATTTCAACGGCTAATTCATACATCGTATTCATCAGCCATTTCCCTATTCCAAGCTTCCGGTAATGCGGTGAAACCGAAATATCAACTACATATAACGTATTTGCCTGCGGATCATGACATGTAATATAGCCGTTATCTGTTGTCTCCGCCCATGTATGCTCGGGAGCATCAGGATCAAATTGCACGATAAGGGAAGTCATCGAACCGACGATTTCACCATTAACCAGCGCGCATAAGGCGCCTTCCGGAAAGGTGTTGATATGGCTGTCAAGCTGTTCTTCTGACCACAGCAATTCCTGCGGAAATGGAGGGGGGAAAACACTCTTTCTGCAGAGAAAGCAATCCCTCAATGTCTGTTCTTGAATAATTTCTGATCGTCAGCCGCTCAAATTTAATGCCATTATGGACATACATCTGTTTAAAAATGACAATCACTCTCCTTGTGCTGTTTATTATATCGTAATCCAAACTGCTGAAACACAATTAGTTTGAATTTTCAGTAAATATCTTGTAATTTCATTATAATTTATTTTATGTTTATTCATTTTTTGGGTGAAAAGGCCGATATAGAAAATAGGAGGGGATTGGTTTGTTTAAAAAACTTCACATGAAGATTGCTGTTTTCGTTTCTATCATGTTAGTCGTCACAGTTGTTCTTTTGATGCTTTCTTCTTACCTGACGTTAAAACCGATGATTACAGAGGATGGGAAAAACACGACACAAAACGTAACAAACTCGCTTGAACAAAATATCGAACTGCAATTAAAGAGTTATGACATTTCGCTGTTAAGATTGGCAAATGGAGAGTTAACACGTGCATTTGTGACAAACTCAAGTAAAGCAGCTTCCAGGCTGTTTAATGATGACATTAAACAAATTAAAGAAAACGATGATTATGTGGCGATGGCCTATATAGGAACCGCAAAAAAAGAAATGTTTACATATCCGAAAGCAAAATTTGCAAAAGATTATGATCCGGTTTCTAGACCATGGTATAAGCGCGCGGCTGAAACACCGGATAAAGTCGTCTGGACGGAACCCTATAAAGATGTCGTGACGGGAGAAATGATCGTCACAGCCTCAAAAGCAATTCTTGACGGGCAGAAGGTGATAGGCGTTGCCAGTTATGATCTGAAACTTTCTTCCATCCAGACCATGGTAAATAAGCAAAAGGTGCCATATAATGGCTTTGCTTTTTTAGCTGATGCAAGCGGCAATCTTTTAGCACATCCGTCAAACCAAGGAACAAATATCTCCAAGGACCAAACATTAAAAACCATTGCATCTGACAAAAACGGGATACAAGATGCAAAGGGAAAAATGATTGTGTATCAAACGGTTGGAGAAACGGGATGGAAAGTCGGAACACAATTTGACACAAATAAATTAATGTGGATTTCAGATAAAATGAATCGGGCGAACCTTTTCATCTCACTCATCGCGCTGGCGGTGACGATTATTCTCAGCTACTTCCTCGCCAAAACAATAACCGGGCCGATCCAGCAGCTGATTGCAAAAACAAAGGCCGTCTCTGCAGGCGATTTGACAGTGCATGCAGAGTCAAAGACCAAGGATGAAGTCGGCATGTTAACAAGAGACTTTAATCAGATGGTTGAAAACATGAAGGAAATGGTGGAACAAGTCAGACATTCTTCAGGAAAAGTGTCTGACACCTCTGAACAATTAACAGCTGTCTCCGCTGAAACCAATGAAACGAGCGGACAAATTGCGAAAGCGATCGAAGAAGTGGCAGCAGGGGCAACGGAACAGGCTTCAGAAGTTGAGACCATTAACGAAAAATCAGAAAACCTGTCTGCTAAAATCAGACGAATTGCTGATCAGGCAGGCGGCATGAAAGCACGTTCAAAATCCTCAGAGGATGCAAGCTATAAAGGGCTTGACGCGCTCGGCCAGCTGCTGATGAAATCAAACGAAGCCAATACGGAAACAAAGAAAGTCGAAACGATGCTGCTGGATTTGGAAAATCAAACGAAGAATATAGAAGAAGTGGTTACTGCGATTTCAAATATTTCGGATCAAACCAATTTACTTGCCTTAAATGCCAGTATTGAAGCAGCCAGAGCCGGTGAAAGCGGACGGGGATTTGCAGTCGTGGCTGAAGAGGTGCGGAAGCTTGCCGAGCAGTCAGCGCTTTCCACCAAGCATATCAGTGAGACAGTGAAGTTGATTCAGCTTGAAACAAAAGAGGCTTCCCATGCAATGGTCGAAGCAAGTAAAATGAATGATGAACAAAACAGTGCAATTCATGAGACTGGCGAAGTATTAAACACCATCACCGCGGAAATGCAGTCACTTGTTCAAGGGATTGATCAAATTTACGTAGAAATACAAAGAATGAGTGAAGAACAGCTTGCCATTTCTGAAGCGATTCAAAGCATCTCAGCTATATCACAGGAATCGGCTGCTGCAGCGGAGGAAGTCAACGCCTCAACCGATGAACAGCTGATCACGCTTGAGAAAGTCAAACATTCAACTGATACATTAAAACATGCAAGCCAAGAGCTTATGAACGCTATTGCTAAATTCACATTATAATCAACATTGGATACCCAGGGCTTTTTCAAGTTTTGGGTTTTTTATTTTTTAGACTCTACTATATGATTACTAGATATGGTAGTCTAGAAAATGATAAATTTTAACTAAATGAAATCTAACGTCTGGGGGAATTTACTTGAAAAAAACAGTCGGTTTTATCGGTCTTGGAGTAATGGGAAACAGTATGGCTTCACATATCCTTAAAGATGGACATCACGTATTGGTGTATACCCGGACAAAAGCAAAAGCGGACAGCATACTGGAAAAAGGCGCGGTGTGGAAAGACACTGTAAAAGATCTATCGAAAGAAGCAGATATCATTATTACAATGGTAGGCTATCCCAGTGATGTAGAAGAAGTGTATTTCGGCAGCAGCGGAATTATTGAAAATGCTAAAAAAGGCGCGTATCTCATTGATATGACGACTTCCAAACCGTCATTAGCCAAAAAAATTGCGGAGACAGCCAAAGAAAAATCATTATTTGCCTTAGACGCACCTGTTTCAGGAGGTGACATTGGCGCGCAAAACGGAACACTGGCGATTATGGTCGGAGGAGAAAAAGAAGCGTTTGAAGCTTGCCTGCCCATCTTCACTTTAATGGGAGAGAATATTCAATATCAAGGGCCGGCAGGAAGCGGACAGCACACAAAGATGTGTAATCAAATCGCGATTGCAGCAGGTATGATCGGTGTAGCCGAAGCGATGGCTTATGCCCAAAAATCAGGCCTTCAGCCGGAAAATGTCCTGAAGAGCATTACAACTGGAGCGGCAGGAAGCTGGTCATTATCAAATCTCGCCCCGCGTATGCTGAAAGGTGATTTCGAGCCAGGATTTTATGTAAAGCATTTTATCAAAGATATGGGAATTGCTTTAGAGGAAGCTGAATTAATGGGTGAAGAAATGCCAGGCTTGTCGCTTGCGAAATCATTATATGACCAACTTGCCGCACAAGGAGAAGAAAACAGCGGGACCCAAAGTATATATAAGCTTTGGGTGAAATAAAAAGAGATTGCCTGTCCAAAACAGGCAATCTCTTTTTTATTATTTTCCGATGAATTGCTGTGTCCAGTAGCTGCCGGATTCAACATAACCGACACCGATGTGTGTGAAGTTAGGGTTAAGAATGTTTTTTCTGTGGCCCTCACTGTTCATCCAAGCTTTTACTACTTCTTCAGGTGTTTTTTGTCCTTTAGCAATGTTTTCACCAGCTGTTTTGTAGCTGATTCCGAAAGATTTCATCATATCAAACGGTGAGCCGTAAGTTGGGCTTTGGTGATCAAAATAGTTCTTGTCTTTCATATCCTGTGATTTTGCATGTGCAGATTTGCTTAATGTTTCATCAATTTGTAGCGGTTTTAAACCTTGTTTTTGTCTTTCTGCATTTGTCAGCTCAACAACTTTTTTCTCATATGCACTTACAGATGAAGGTGCAGCTGTTGTTGTATTATTGCTTGTTTTTTCAGGAGTAGCCGGTGCTTTAGCAGCAGTGCTTTTATCAGCAGCGGCTTTTTCAGGAGCCTTTTGGGCTGGCTTTGCAGCTTCCGGCTTTTGAACATCCTGAATCTTCATGTTGGATTGTTTCGCGTGCTTTTGAAGAAGCTTCTCGAGATCTTTTTCGTTAGCCGCGTTTAGTGTTTTTATATTTGTTTTAATATGTAGCTTTTTCACTACATCCTTAAGTGTAAGGTTTTGCACTGTGTTCCCCGTTTTGACCGTTACCACAGGCTGGCAGGAGAGTTCTTTCGCTGATGCTTGCTGTACGCCTCCGAATGTGAATAATCCCACCGCAGCGGCAGCTGATAAAATAAATGCTTTTTTCATTAGTTCGTAACCTCCTAGAGTTGTTTGTTTTCTACAAAAAAATCATAACATAGCTTTTTTGTCATAAAGAATCCATCACTTTCCTTTGACAAATGGCGATTGTCATTTTTGTAATCAAAACGCGCTGAACCGCTGATGGCAAGCGAGTAACGCGTATGTAGGGGCTTTATCTCACATTTACATAGCTTCCTATTTTTTGAATCGTTAGTTATATTTTAATGTATTTCAATATTGACAACTTTTTTTATCTCTTTTCGCTGTAACAACTATTACAAAGGTGTTACAATTAAAAACAGTATATGTAAATATATTGAATGATTTGAGAGGGGTAACCAGAAGTGACTGAAATAGGACGTGAACCAAAGAAAAAGCGCAAAGGAAACAGAGCAATCAGAATGAATCTGTATTTCCTAGCGGTCTTTGTTCTATTTACTGCATTAATCTTTAAGCTTGGCGTTGTTCAAATTGTCGAAGGCGAACAGCATGAAGAAAACGCTGAGAAAGCTAATGCGAAGACAGCGTATTACCCAGCGCCTCGGGGGAAGATGTATGACAGAAACGAGAAAGTGGCTGTTGATAACCAGAGCGTGCCGGAAATTGTGTATGTCTCAACATCAAGCACAAAAACAGAGGACAAAATCAAAACAGCTAAACGGCTTGCCGCTTTGATCGATATTGATACCGAATTTTTAAAGGATAGAGATTTACGTGATTACTGGCTCGCTTCTCATCCAAAAAAAGCTCTCAACCTGTTAAAGGAATCTGAAAGTAATCTGAAGGGGACACAGGCTTACAAGCTTCAAGTTGAACGCGTCCCGGCTGAAGAATTGAAGGCCATCCAGCGGGATGACGAAGAAATGCAAACCGCGGCCATATACACAAGATTTTCAAGCGGGAATGCGTATGAACCTCAGATTGTAAAAGCGATGGACCCAAATGACAGCAACGGCAACGGCAAAAACGGATCATTGCTTGATGAAAAGAAAAACTCCTCGCAAAGACCGAAAAATGATTTAACATATGATGAAATTTCTATTGTGTCTGAGCATTTAGAAGAGCTGCCGGGGATAGATGTCGTAAACGATTGGACACGAAAATACCCTTATGACAAAACACTTTATTCCGTTTTTGGAGGTGTCACAACACCTGATCAAGGGCTGCTCAGCGACCGGAAAGACTTTTATGTTACGAGAGGCTATGCGAGTAATGACAGAGTCGGCAAAAGTTATTTGGAGTATCAATATGAGGACTATTTAAATTCTCATAAAGAAAAAGTGGAATACGTGGAAGACAATAAAGGAAATGTCGTCAGCCAGAAAACAATCGACAAAGGCAGCCGGGGCTATGATCTTCGTCTTTCATTTGACATGGAGCTGCAGGCAAAGGTAGAAAAGATTGTGGAAGAAGAAGTGAGAAATAGCCGCGCACGCGGAAACTATATGCTTGACCGGGCCTTTGTTGTGATGATGGATCCGAATAACGGTGATATTCTGTCGATGGCAGGAAAAAAGATAGATTTAGAAACAAATAAGATTCAAGATTATGCGATCGGTGCTTTTACAACCCAATATGAAATGGGATCAGCAGTAAAGGGCGCAACCGTTCTCGCGGGCTATCAGGATGGGATTCCGCATTATAAATATTTCCATGATGCGCCGATGTATTTAGGAAGGAACCTCATAAAAAAATCTTACACAAATATGGGAACCATCAATGAATTAACGGCTTTGCAAAAAAGCTCAAACGTTTATATGTTTAATGTTGCTATGCATATTGCTGGGGTAACGTATAAGCCGCATGGACCGCTTCCTGCTGATCAGAAGGATCTGCTCAAAATGAGAAATTACTACAGCCAGTTTGGCCTTGGAGTCAAGACTGGTGTTGACCTGCCGCAGGAATCTGCAGGAATGCAAACGACACCTGATGTTGTAGGGGGCTTAATTTTAGACTTGGCAATTGGTCAATATGATACATATACACCGCTTCAGATGGCGCAGTACATTTCGGCAATCGCAAATGGCGGATACCGCATACAGCCTAGAATCGTCACAAGTATCCATAAACCCAGCAGTGAAGAGGAGCTTGGAAAAACAATTGAGCAAAGAAAGCCCAACATCCTGAATAAAATCAATAATACGGAAAGTGATATTCAGCAAGTAAAAACTGGAATGAAATTAGTTACAACTTCGGGGACCGCTAAAAATACTTTTACAGAAGACGTGTCTGGAAAAACGGGAACAGCGGAAACATTTTACTATGGCACAAATCAAAATTGGTGGGGAAAAAGCTCATACAATCTAACATTTGTCGGCTATTACCCATCGAAAAATCCAAAAGTTGCATTTAGTGTGGTTGTACCTTCAGTAGCAAACGATCACGATCCGATCAATAAGTTAATCGCCAAAAGAGCCATACACGCTTACGCAGAGCTCGAAAAGAAAAATAGCGAAAAATAAAAAACAGGGTGCACATCTGACAGATTGTGTGCCCTTTCTTTTCCTCAAAAATTAGAGATCACTATAAGAATAGAAGGAGAATACTCATTTTCTAGCGAATCATACTAGGTAAAAGTCAATCTGTAAATGTCGAACATGATGATCATGCAAAGGAGGGATTCTGTGGAACAGGATACGCAGTATGTTAAGCCATTTCAAACGAAAACCGATATTCATGCAGTCTTGGCTTCTAATGGACGCATCATTTATATATCAGCCAACTCCAAACTGTATCTGGGTTATCTCCAGGGAGAAATGATCGGATCATTCCTCAAGACATTTCTGCATGAGGAAGACCAATTTTTAGTTGAAAGCTATTTTTATAATGAACATCATCTGATGCCGTGCACCTTTCGTTTCATTAAAAAAGATCATACGATTGTATGGGTGGAGGCTGCAGTAGAAATTGTGACGACGAGAGCTGAGCGGACGGAACGGGAAATCATTTTGAAAATGAAGATTCTCGAAGAAGAGTCCGGGCATCAGCCTCTTAACTGCGAAAAACATGAAATTGAGCCTGAGAACCCGGAATCAACTACATATATAACGGATGATTATGAGCGGCTAGTTGAAAATCTTCCAAGCCCGCTATGCATCAGTGTCAGCGGCAAAATCGTCTATGTAAACAGCGCGATGCTTTCCATGCTGGGAGCAAAAAGCAAGGATGCTGTTATTGGCAAATGGTCCTATGAATTTATTGAGGAAGAGTATCATGATATCGTGAAAAACAGAATTATAAGAATGCAAAAAGGAATGGAAGTCGGAATGATTGAACAGACGTGGAAAAGGCTTGATGGCACACCTGTTCATTTAGAAGTGAAAGCGTCCCCGACCGTCTACAAAAACCAGCAGGCTGAACTGCTTCTGCTAATCGATATCTCTTCAAGGAAAAAATTCCAAACCATCCTGCAAAAAAGCCGTGAACGATATCAGCTGCTGATTCAAAATTCAATCGATACTATTGCTGTGATTCATAATGGGAAATGGGTGTTTATGAATGAGTCGGGAATTTCGCTGTTTGAAGCGGCGACCTATGAGGATTTAATCGGCAAAAATATATACGATCAGCTCCACCCTTGTGATCATGAGGACGTGAAAGAGAGAATCCAAAACATTGCCGAGCAAAAAACAGAATCGGAAATCGTTAAACAATCATGGTTTACCTTTCAGAACAGGGTCATCTACACGGAGATGGTCTGCATTCCGACGACCTTTTTCGGTGAAGCGGCTGTCCAAGTCATTCTGCGTGATATTTCTGAGAGAAAACAAACAGAGGAACTCATGCTTAAATCAGAAAAGTTATCTATCGCAGGACAGCTCGCAGCGGGAATCGCGCATGAGATCCGCAATCCGCTGACCGCGATCAAAGGGTTTTTACAGCTGATGAAACCGACGATGGAAGGAAATGAACATTATTTTGACATTGTATTCTCTGAGCTCAGCCGAATTGAATTAATACTCAGTGAACTGCTGATGCTGGCGAAGCCCCAGCAGAATGCCGTTAAAGAGCATTTGAACTTGAAAAAACTAATCGGTGAAGTCTCTGCGCTGCTGGAAACCCAAGCGAATTTAAACGGGATTTTCATCAGAACCCGTTATGAGAAAGACAGCATTTATATAAACGGGGACCAAAATCAGCTAAAGCAGGTATTCATTAATTTAATAAAAAATGCAGTAGAATCTATGCCTGACGGAGGCACTGTAGACATTATCGTAACAGAGGATAAGCATTCTGTTCATGTTACCGTCAAGGACGAAGGGGAGGGCATACCTGAAAAGGTGCTCAACCGTATTGGAGAACCATTTTTAACGACAAAAGAAAAGGGAACGGGACTCGGGCTGATGGTAACATTTAATATCATTGAGAATCATCAAGGCGTTATCCATGTAGACAGCCAGCCGGATAAAGGCACAGCGTTTAAAATCTCATTTCCAAAAAATAAAACAACGGCTTAAACGCCGTTGTTTATATCGTCTGCATCGATTCCCTTTTCTTTAGTACAAATAATTCTAAACGATCTAATCCTTCTCTTAATGTGTCCAGCGAGTATGCAAAAGACAGCCTTACATATCCTTCACCAAACGCTGAGAACGAGCTGCCGGGCACAAGCGCCACACCAGCATCCTCCAAAAGAGCCATACTAAAGTCAAACGAAGACATCCCAAAGGATTTAATAGAAGGAAAAATATAAAATGCGCCAGACGGTTTTACGACATCAAGACCCATAGACACGAGGCGGTCATACACATAATCGAGCCGTTTTTTGTACTGCTCTCTCATGATCAGGGCGTCGTCAAATCCGTTAGTCACAGCTTCAAGTGCTGCCTTCTGAGAAATAGAGGACGCACATGACACATTGTATTGATGAACCTTTAAAATGTGTTTTGCTATGTCTTTCGGAGCGAATAAAAATCCGATTCTCCATCCCGTCATGCTGTGGGACTTTGACAAGCCGTTAATGACAATGGTTTGATCCCGCAAATGTGTTGCAATCGAATGGTGCGGTCTGTCATATGTTAATTCGCTGTATATTTCGTCTGACAATACGAAGACATTTCTGCCTTTTAATAGAGCCGCGATGCTTTTCAGCTCTTCTTCAGATAATGTCACACCGGTAGGGTTTGACGGATAAGGAAGCACGACACACTTGGTATTGGGAGTCAGAGCTTCTTCAATCAGCCGGGCTGTGAGTTTAAACCCGTGAGACGTCGTGTCAACAATGACAGGCTTGGCACCGCATAAATTGATAATAGGTTCATAACCCGGGTATATCGGACCTGGCATAATGACTTCATCGCCGGGAGACAGAATGGTGCGGAAAGCTGCATCAATGGCTTGGCTCGCTCCCGTTGTGATCATTATTTCACTTTCAGCTTCATAGTTGAAGTCCGCTTTTTTCTTCATATAAAGCTGAACAGCTTGTCTCAATTCCAGGTAGCCGGCATTTGGAGTGTATGACGTAACATTGTCATCAATGGCTTTTTTTGCGGCAGCTTTCACATGATGCGGCGTGAAAAAATCAGGCTGGCCGATCGTAAGTGAAATGACATTTTCGTGTTGAGATACAAGATTTGAGAATTTGCGTATTCCTGAAATTTCAATTTCTCTGGCTTTCGGATTCAGCAAATGTTCCATAATTCATCACCTTAATATATATAATGAGTTTCTCCTATTTTACCACTAGCTGGCCATTTGTCACCTTTTTAACCGATATATTTCGATTGTATGCGCCTATTTACTAAACATACCTTCCTTCTCAGAAAAAAAGAAGACAACCAGCGATTTGATTGTCTTTATTGTATCATGTTCTATTATTGTTTATATGTGCCAATTTCATCAATAACCATAGTCAAAATGAAGGTCTTCGTGCCAAATCATGTACGGGGGATGCTCTTCTTGAAGATCAGCAGATTCTTTCTTCATATGAAGATAAGTCTCTTCACTGATATCCTCTAAAACAGTCATTTCATTTTCTTTAAATATTACTAAAGTACCCATTATTTACACCCTTCTTTGGAAAAATCCTTGACTATTTTATCACTGTCAGTTGGAAAGTCAATGGCCATTAGGAAAAAAGTTTCTTTTTTTAAGGTTATCAGCATAACTGTCGCCAGAATAGGATTTTGAAGAGCCTCACCATTCATTTTTTATAATTTGCGCCGATATATACAGTACAATACTGAATGCGAATAGCGAGGGATTGAATTGTCGTTACAACAATACGAAATTTTATTGGATTCTGGTACAAATGAATTAGAAATTGTGAAGTTTGGCGTTGGTGGCAATGCTTTCGGCATTAACGTCATGAAAGTAAGAGAGATTATTCAGCCTGTCGAGGTCACATCAGTGCCTCACTCCCACCAGCATGTTGAAGGAATGATTAAACTAAGAGGAGAAATTCTCCCAGTCATCAGCCTGTTTTCCTTTTTCGGAGTTGAGCCTGAGGGATCAAAAGACGAGAAGTATATCGTAACCGAATTTAATAAGCGAAAAATTGTTTTCCATGTCGGGTCTGTTTCTCAAATTCACAGGGTTTCATGGGAAGCGATTGAAAAACCGACTTCCTTAAATCAAGGAATGGAGCGGCACCTCACAGGGATTATCAAACTGGAAGAAACGATGATCTTTTTGCCTGATTATGAAAAAATCATCTATGATATCGAATCAGACTCAGGTGTTGATACGTACAATATGCATACCGAGGGCTTTGATGAAAGAAGAACTGATAAAAAGCTTATCATTGTAGAAGACTCACCGCTTCTGATGCGTCTTTTAAAAGATGAATTAACCGAAGCCGGATACAACAATATTACAGCGTTTGAGAATGGAAAAGACGCATATGACTATATCATGAACCTTACCGAAAGCGGCAATGATTTAACAGAACAGATCGATATGATCATCAGTGATATTGAAATGCCGAAAATGGACGGACACAGGCTGACAAAGCTGCTTAAAGACAATCCGAAGAGTTCTGATGTGCCGATTATGATTTTCTCATCATTAATTACAGATGATTTGCGTCACCGGGGAGAAGTGGTCGGCGCCGATGAGCAAATCAGCAAGCCGGAAATCAGCGATCTGATTAAAAAAGTGGATACGTATGTGATCGATTAATAAAAAAAGCCGGATGCCATAAGTGGCATCGGCTTTTTTTATTAAAAATAACTCTCGCCGAGTTTCTTAAAGACAGGCTTATGATAAGCGGGCTGCTGGCGATTCGTCACAAGCGGCTTTTCTTTCATGCCGACGTATTCTTGCAATAGGTGTTTTGCTTTTGTTAAAGACATTTGAGCTTTAGGATTTCGGTACGACTGATTAAGTGTACCTAAATGCGGAAGATGTTCGAAGTCTTCTTTAGTTGGAGGCATGTGAAAATAGTAGTCTCCGATTGAGATAAGCACGTCCGATTGCTGTTGGCTGAACCTTGGATTTTTTGAAAAATGAAGCCCTATTTTCTTTCCTTTACCTTCTTTGACAAGCTTTTGCAAAGCCCGTTTTTTCAGCAGATATAGGTATTTAGGGTTGGGGGCGGTTTTTGCATGGCGGTTCACGGTGTAAACTGCTTTTGAAAGATTTTCTACGGTTGGCTGCAGATCTTTCGAGTATGCATGGTCGTCCATTATTTCTCTCCTTTGCTCTTATCAAATTTCTTATGATTAGATTATACTTTTTTAAGGTTGAAATGCAAATATTGAATGCAAAAATGCGCTTTTTCTATGGAAAAAAAGCGCATTTTCAACTTATATTATACAGATTTTGCTTTCTTTTTCGGCTGAGCCTGAAATGTTTCCTGTACATTCACTTCTACAGCCTGCGCACTGTATTTTGGCAGTGCGACAAAATAGAAAATGAAAACAGCTAAGATGAAAACGCCCATGCCGTAATACAAATAATCGATGTTTGATACAAACTTAGGGAATAACAGCGCCACTAAGCCAAGTGTCAAAGACTGCGCAAACATCATAAAAGGATCTTGCCAGCCGCTTACACGTCCCATAAGCTTCGGATTGACAATCTTAGGCATCCATCCCCCAATGGCGATGTTTACCGGACCGATGCACATCCCCAGTACAAAAGTAGTTGCATAGTACACCCATAAAACTTTGGTGTAGCCAAGGACAAAAATCAGCAAGCCCGCAATTAAAATCGGCACCGACATTAAAAAGTGAGGCTTCACTTTTTTAGAGATTAACGTGCCGATCACACTTCCTGCCAAAAGCCCAAACCCGATTGCGATCGTAAAAACGGATGTATGCCATTCATAACGGTCGGGGGCCAGTCCATACTTCATTGTAAACATTGGCAATACAGCAAATCCTCCGTTCACAAAACCAAAAACAAAGAAACCGAAAATAAGAGAGGCCAGCAGCTTGTTTTTTAAAATGTAGACAATGCCTTCCTTAAAATCGTTTATCGAATCCTTGACGGAAGCTTGTCTCCAGTTAAATGTGCCGTTCGGCTGTCTGGCTTCTTTCGGAATCCGGCAGGTGCGGATAAGCAGGCCGGAAATAATAAAGCTGACAAAATCAAGAATAATCGCTCCATGAATTCCGATTGTGTTATACATAAAAGCACCGATTCCAACGCCAAATACCATAAAGATACTAAAAAGCATCTGATTAAGCCCGGCCGCTTTCGCATAATGCTCCTTCGGCAGGATGGCTTGTACTAAACTGTTTTCTGCAGGAAAGAAAAACTTGGTTACAGCGCTTCTGACAAACAATATACAGAAAACAAGAGGAATATTGCCGGTAAATAAAGTGAAAAAAAGTACGACAGTCAGGGCGGCTCTGATCCAATCACAGTTTTCCGCGACTTTTTTTCTGTCAAACCGGTCCGCAACGACTCCCACAAGCAAAAACACAAATACTGTAGGAAGGGAATACATCAGTTCAGCCAAGGTTGTATAAGAAGGCTGGCTGCTGAAGCGGTCCAGCAAGAAAAAAGCAAATGCCATGTTGCCTACTGTCGTGCCCATTTGAGAAGCGAGTGCTGCGAAAAATAGACGAACAAAATTACGATTTTTAAATATATCCATAAAAACGCTCCTTACCCTAAAGGTCCCACTTTATCATATTATAAACCGCCTGTTTTTGAAACAAATAAGAAAACATTACCGGTTAATCATGACTCTTGTTCCGTTTGGCACAATTGAAGCGAGTTCCAGAACATCTTTGTTATGCATGCGGATACAGCCTTTAGACACAGCCTTGCCAATCGAAGCGGGATTATTCGTTCCGTGTATTCCATAGTGCTGCCTTGAAAGGCTCAGCCAATAAGCGCCAAATGGGCCGCCGGGATTGCGTTGGCGGTTAATAATATAGAACTCGCCAGTTGGTGTTTGTGTCAATATTTTACCGACGGCGATCGGATAAGTTTTTATTACCTGATTATTTTGGTACAAAGTAAGGGTTTTAGCCCCAATAGAGACTGCAATATGATATGGGATCGTATTTGGGTCCGGCAGACCGGGGATGACAATGCGCTGTCCGGCGATAACTCCTGATTGCAGCGATGGGTTGGCTTGAATCAAAGCAGCGGTGCTGATTCTGAAATCGGCCGCGATGCTGGTGAGTGTATCGCCTTGTTTAATCTGGTACGTAAGCAGTTTCCTCATCCTCCCTTTTTTATTTATAAGTATTGATGAGGAACCCATTCTGCTACATTAAGTTGTGCTTTTTAATGTAAAGACTGTGATTTCAGGTTTAGCCAGAAATCGCAAAGGCAGTCTCGTCATCCCGAGGCCGCGGTTCACATAAATATGAGTGTCGCCTGTTTGGTACATTCCTTCGGTATAGACTTTTCCGTACGGAGGCGTAATAAGCGGTCCGTAGAAGGGCAGCTGGATCTGCCCGCCGTGTGTGTGTCCGGATAGCTGCAGATTGACAGGATATGTTTTTGTATTCAAGGCAGCATCAGGCTCATGGACGAGCAGAATGGAAAACAGCCTCTCGCTTAGTTTCGATAGGGTGCCTTCATAATCGGGCTTGCCGAGCATTAAATCATCGAGCGCAGCGATCTCAATTTCGCTGCCGTCTGTGAGCGCCAATTTTTGATAGGCATTGCGGAATACCGTAAAACCTCCTGATGACATCAGGCTTTTATAAGCATCGGTTCCATAGCCGCCGTGATCATGATTGCCGTAAACACAAAACTTGCCGAAGGGTGCTTGCAGCTTTCTCAAAAAAGGAATCACTGCCTGATAATGTTGATACGTATCAGGGTTATCGATAATATCCCCGGTAAAAACAATTAAATCAGGCTTAGTTTCATTGATCGTCAGGATGACAGTTCTAAAGTCTTCAAGCGTAAAATAATCGCTTAAATGTGTATCACTGAACTGCACGATTTTAAAACCGTCAAATCCATGGGGAATGAGAGAGCTTTTAATCGTGTGCTCAGTAGTCTCAATCATATGCGGTTCCAGATAGCGGGCATAGCCATATCCCCCGCTGGCCGTTAAAACCCCGGCCGCAAAAACGCCGAGCGTTCCTTTTAAAAATTGTCTTCTGGACATCTTTTTCATTTCAAACCAACCTTTAGTAGAGTTTTTCTATTATATCACCTGTATCTTGAAAAAATCTCATCTCAGCATGTGCTGACAGAAGCTTGCGTATAATGATAGAATAATATTGAATGAATACTCATTCATAACAGGAGGGATCATACAATGGAAAAAAAGGTTGTTATTATTACCGGCGGGTCAAGCGGCATGGGAAAAGCAATGGCAAAAAAACAGGCCGAATTAGGCTGGAATGTCATGATAACAGGGCGGAACCATGAAGCACTTGAAGAAACAAAAAAAGAAATTGAAACCTTTGAGGGCCAAGTTGCCTGTTTTCAAATGGATGTCCGTTCTGATTCTGGGGCAGCACAAATGGCTGCAGAAGCGTTACATGTGTTTGGGCGTCTTGATGCACTTATTAATAATGCGGCCGGCAATTTTATTTGCCCGGCAGAAAAGCTCACGCCCAATGGATGGAAAGCGGTAATTGAGATTGTATTAAATGGTACGTTTTTTTGCAGCCAAGCCGCAGCCAGGCACTGGATTGAGCATCAGCAGAGGGGTGTTATTTTAAATATGGCCGCCACATATGCGTGGGGAGCGGGAGCGGGGGTTGTTCATTCCGCTGCGGCAAAAGCTGGCGTATTGTCGCTCACTAGAACTCTTGCCGTAGAGTGGGGCAGTCAATACGGAATCCGCACAAACGCGATTGCACCCGGTCCAATTGAACGAACAGGCGGTGCAGAGAAGCTATTTGAATCGGAAAAAGCGAAGGCCCGCACGCTGAACAGTGTGCCGCTCGGCCGGCTTGGCACACCCGAGGAAATCGCCGCTTTGGCCGCGTTTATGCTTTCTGATGAAGCGTCCTATATGAATGGGGAATGTGTCACTCTGGATGGGGGGCAATGGCTGAATCCTTATCCGTTTTAATTTCACATAATATTTATCAGTAAATATTGAAATTATTAAGTGAAATTTTTATGTTTAAAAGTTTAACCTCCAAAATTAACCTTCTTCCTATCCAATTAAACCTATTAAGATAACACATAAAGCTCTAATTGTTTAAGAGGAATTGGTGTCATACGTAAGCCACCTAATATATGAAAGTTATATTTCAAAAGGGGAGGCGAAGTATGAAGAACTTAGATTAAAACATTCATATAATTACCTCTTTAACTAAAAAGAGAAATTATAGGAATGAATTAATTAGGTTTATATTATTATGGGAGGAAGGTTAAATAATGGACGAAATGGTATTATTAACTCAGGAATGGCTCAATGAAACGTACAAGGGGAAAAGTGGCTATAATCCCATTGAGGAAAATGGGAAAACTGGCTGGGAAACAATGTATGCATTAACTAGAGCCTTACAACTAGAATTGGGAATTATACAGACTTCCGACAGCTTTGGTCCTACAACTTTGAGAAAGCTTGGAGAGTTAGGCCCAATTTCTATGTCATCTAATTCAAAAAAAAATATTGTGAAAATTGTTCAAGGTGCCCTATATTGTAAAGGTTATGGTCCAGGTGGATTAACGGGTACATTTGGACAGGGAACGAAAGGCGCGATAGCAGAAATGCAATTGCATATGGGGCTTTCTAAAACAGACGGTGTAGTAACGCCTAAAGTGTTTAAAGCTTTATTAAACATGGACTCTTATATCCTTTTAAATGGGGCGTCAGAGAAAGTTCGTTCAATACAGCAATGGCTAAATAATAAATATAACAATAGAGAGAATTTCTATTTTATGCCCTGTGATGGCCTGTATTCAAGGGATACTCAAAAGTCTCTTGTTTATGCAATACAGTACGAGGAAGGGTTAAGTGATAGTATAGCTAATGGGAATTTTGGACCAACTACTCAAAGATTGATTCCTGTATTAAGAATTGGAGAAACAGATGAAAAAAACAGTTTTATTCATTTATTTCAAGCTGCTCTAATCTTTAATGGCTACAATGTTCCTTTTGATGGAGTATACTCTGAATCTGTAAGATCAAAAGTAAAGGCTTTTCAGTCTTTTGCAAAATTACAACAGAGTGGTACTGCCGACTTTCAAACATGGGCTTCACTTCTAGTAAGTACTGGAGACCCTAATCGAAAAGGAGTTGCTTGTGACTCAATTACTCAAATTACATCGGACAGGGCGGAGTCCCTTAAGAGGGCAGGTTATAAGATTGTAGGGCGATATCTAACAAATGCGCCGGGGAGTACACTAAATAAAAAAATACAACCAGGTGAATTAGAAACAATCTTAAAATCAGGTTTAAATGTTTTTCCGATTTATCAAACCTATGGGGGAGCAACAAATTATTTTAATAAAGAACAAGGAAAGAAAGATGCGTTTGCTGCTTATAAAGCAGCAAAAAAATACGGGTTTAAAAATAACACTGTAATATACTTTGCAGTAGATTATGATGCATATGGTAACGATTTAAACAACAATATTATTCCACACTTCGAAGGTATAAATGAAATAATGAACGGTTTTTTAGGTTCAACTTACAAAATTGGTATTTATGCCCCTAGGAATGTATGTACTATAGTTTCTAAAAAAGGTTTAGCATTTGCAAGTTTTGTAAGTGGTATGTCTACTGGCTTTAGCGGAAACTTAGGATATCCTTTGCCTTACAATTGGGCGTTTGACCAAATTTCAACAATTACTGTTGGAAATGGTTCTGGAATGATTGAAATTGATAATGATATTTGTTCAGGTTTGGATAATGGAGTTAATACCATAAATATAGTGTCTTCAGAGAATAAGAAGTTTTTTGATCAAATTGATGTTTTATATGAAACTGCTGAAAAATATGCTCAAATGCAAAGCGATTTAAATAATGGGGTAGAAAAAACACAATTAGCTAATGAGTTGGTTGCCCAGTATTTAAGAAAGGATGACTACAAAGGGTGGAAGTGGGTCCCTACCGCAGGCCAGATTGATCCTATTTATCGTGAATGGGCAGATAAAGCGCTAGGGGAAGACCTAGTAAATGGAATTGTTGATCCTATATCAAAAACTGTCATAGGAACGCAGCATCTTATGGCAACTTATAATGCCATTATTTATAGTGGTGGTTACTCTCAAACACTACGAGATTTTGCTGGTTGGACTGGAGATCTATTAACAACAATACAGGACATGAAATTACACGCTCAAGAATTTAATTCGCCTTATGATGCGGCTATGAAAATAATAGGTAATATGTATCAATTTAGCCTAGATGATTTATTTAGTGATGTAGATGCAATTAATCTAGCGAATAAAACATCAGTTGGTGCTAATGCACAACCTCTAAATATCGCAATTAGAGATTATTATAGTAATAATGACTGTATGAATAGGTTCACTCAATTTGTAAATAATAGATTTGATGGTTCGTTAGACAAAATTTTCTCTGAAGCAGAGTATTATTTAAATACAAACCTTGACCCAGTTGTTGTTCCAATTAGGTTAGCCTTTAAACGTGCTTTTGATGTTGAGGATTATAGTGAAGAGATTGGAAAAATAACAGCACAAGCATTTAGAGATGTTATTGAGAAAAAAATGATATCTGAATAAACTGCAAAACAAGCGAACGTTAAAACTGGTCGTTCGCTTGTTTTATTTTCTATTCAAATTTATGATATAATTTTTAAAGATTAAGGAGTGATTCATTGAAGAAATTGTTAAAAAAGTTAGTTGTATTATTTTTAAGCAGTTTAGTTATCATCTTTAATATTTGGTACTTTATTATTTGTGCTTTTTCCCCAGAGTATTATCAAAATACAAATCTTACTTCTAATGAAATAATAAGATTTGAAAAACTATACCACATAGATTTTCCTGATGAAACAAAATTTATTAAAGCTAGAGAGTATTTGGCTGGGCCCGGAGGAGATACGTCAGCTGTATTATATGTGTCTCTGCCAACCAAGCGGGTAGAAAAAGTTTTATCTGATTACACGCATATGAAAATAAACTATACTGACAATGTCGGTTCAATGTATGGAGTTGACGTTTCAAAGAGTGTCGCCGGTTTAACAACTCTTACATTTGGCACTTACGATAAAAAAGGAACTTTCTATAATATGAAACATGATGATGATTGGATGTATAAAGGCACTGACTGGAATCTTTACTTTTGGACAGCTGCTAGTTATAATGCTGTTATTTTTGTATTTGTCTTGGTTATTGTGAAACAAATGAATAAAATTCTTAATTAACCAGTCTGTAGATTGATAATCTCAAAAAAATTTTCCTCTTCTTTTAACATACTCCATACGACCCTCTTTTCCATACTATGATTTTTTTGAAATTTGTGGTGTAGTTATAATTGTGCGTATAATCAGACAAAGATAGAGAAGCAGGTGATAACATGTTGGATCCACTTGATATTTTAACGAACATTGATGATGTCCTCCCATATTACCAGGCGATTTTCAGTGCCGAGGAGCAGAAAATCGTCGGATATGAGGTGCTGGGACGTATATTGGCAGATTCAGAAATTCAAAGTCTCGGACCCTTTTTTTTAGATGCGGGGATACCCGAAGAATATAAATTAGAGGTTGATAACAGAATTATCCGCCAGGCTCTTGACCGCTTTTTAGAAGCGGATTCTGATCTGCTGATTTTTATGAATCAGGATGCCAATCTTTTAATGCTTGATCACGGCGAAAGCTTTCTTGAGCTTCTGAAAGAATATGAAGCGAGAGGGATCGAACTTCATCGTTTCGTGCTTGAAATTACGGAGCACAATTTTGAAGGGGATATTGAGCAGCTTTACCATATGCTTGCCTACTATCGTACATACGGAATCAAAATAGCAGTTGATAATATCGGAAAAGAAAGCAGCAATCTGGACAGAATTGCGCTGCTATCGCCAGATTTGTTAAAAATCGATTTACAGGCGCTGAAAATCTCACAGCCATCTCCGTCTTATGAGCATGTGCTGTACAGCATTTCATTATTAGCAAGAAAAATCGGTGCGGCGCTGCTTTACGAAGATATTGAGGCGAATTTTCAGCTTCAATACGCATGGAGAAACGGCGGCCGCTATTTTCAGGGCTATTATTTGGTGTCCCCGTCAGAAACGTTTTTAGAGAGAGATGTATTGAAGCGAAGACTTAAGACTGAATTTCACCAATTTATCACTCATGAGAAAAAGAAACTAGAAACCGTCTATGAGCACTCTGAACAGTTTTACAAACGGGTGCACCAAGCTGTTACATCATTGCGGAAAAACAGCCAGTCCCCGGATGATGATTTTATTAAAAAGCTGGCGGAAGAGCTGACGGATTGCAGCTTTAGAATTTATATCTGTGATGGAGAAGGCGATCAGCTGACTGGAAATGTTTTTAAACAAGACGGAGAATGGATTTATCAGCCGGAGTATACGGAGAAGAACTGGAGCTGGCGTCCTTATTTTCTGGAGAACATCATGAGAATGAGAAACCTCAGAAAAGGGTTTTTCAGTGATTTGTACAGCGATTTGGAAACAGGCGAAATGATCAGAACGTTTTCATATCCGATGGATGATCAAATATATTTATTTATAGACCTGCCGTATTCTTATTTATATGAGCAGGATGGATTGATTTAAACGGCTGAAGAGCCGTTTTTTTTATGAATTGAAAAAAATATCAAAAAACGATTGACATTGATACTGAGAATCATTATCATTTAATTATAGAGAGAAGCTACTCTCTGTTCCCCAACCCCTCTATCAGATCAAGATCCGAAAAGCTTGGCGCTACCCCCGCCAAGTTTTTTATTTGTCAACGCATAAGACAATCCGTAGAAACAATAAACCTTATTAGTGGTAAACAACGGCACTAGGAGGTAAAAACATGTTCAAAAGGAGCAACAGACTGCTGATTGACCTTCCAACCCCAGAACATCCTGACCCAAATGCGGCAGCAGCGGTTCAAGAGCTGTTAGGCGGCAAATTTGGTGAAATGTCCACTCTCAATAATTATATGTTCCAGTCCTTTAACTTTCGCAGCAAGAAAAAATTAAAACCGTTTTACGATCTCGTATCAAGCATTACCGCTGAAGAATTCGGCCATGTTGAGCTTGTGTCTAATACGATATCCTTAATGCTGACAGGTTCGACATTTAAAGGTGATCCCGACGTTACACCGATGAGAGATGCAAAAAATAAACGAAATTCCCAGCATTTTATTGAAACGGCTCAAACGTCTTATCCGTTTGATTCGATGGGGAAAGCCTGGACCGGTGAAAATGTGTTTAACAGCGGAAATCTGGTGCTGGATTTGCTCCATAACTTTTTCCTGGAATGCGGCGCCCGAACTCACAAAATGAGAGTGTATGAAATGACTGATCATCCGGTGGCCAGAGAAATGATCGGTTATTTGCTCGTGCGCGGCGGCGTTCATATCGTGGCGTATGCCAAAGCGCTTGAGATTGCGACTGGCGTAAATATCGGCAAAATGCTTCCGATCCCGAATCTTGATAATAAACATTTTGATACAGCCAGAAAATTCGAAGAGCAGGGAATTCATACGAAGCTGTATACATTCAGTGATACGGATTACAAGGATATCAATAAAATCTGGAAAGGTGAGCATCCGATAGACGGCAGTGAGCTTCATGTCATTGAGGGGAGCCCTAAGGGAGCGCCCGTTCCTGATTTCAGAGAAGTGCCGGAGGAATTTGCTCCCGGGATTTCAAAAGAGGATTTTGACGAAATTGCAAAAAGGCTGTTGGATTCTGCCGGAATATCAAAAAAATCTTAATTGTGTGTATGACATTCCAAAAAAAGCCTCAAACTACGTAAAAATAGTTTTTTCACTTTTTTTCTTTTCTTAAATTCAGCAGGGAAAATGCCATCCTGTCCGACTTTATGGTATGATGCTCAATAGAACTTGTATTATAATAAATACTTGTTGATTTGAAGTTGTTTTTTGAAAGGAGTCTTTTTTTAGAATGTCACAATTAATGGGTATCATCACACGGCTGCAAAGTCTGCAAGAAACGGCGGAAGCGGCTAACGAGCCAATGCAGCGCTACTTCGAAGTAAATGGTGAGAAAATATGCAGTGTTAAATATTTCGAAAAAAATCAAACATTTGAACTGACGGTTTTCCAAAAAGGTGAAAAGCCGAACACATATCCGTTTGATAATATCGACATGGTTTCAATCGAAATCTTTGAACTTCTGCAGTAAGACTCTTGATATAGGGAAAACAAGCTTTCGCTTTGCAGCATGTAATCGAAATAAACGGTAAGGAACATACTTGTTTCATGGTTGTAAATCCTTGAAAAGGAGTGTCGTCATGGCCGATTCTTTTCTGTTTTATAATCTTTCAGAAGCACAGATGACCTTTCAAGATGTGATGGAGCGGCTTAAAGCCTTTATTCGAAGGGATCCCCGTTCTTCATATGTGTTATCGATCGGAACCGATTCACAGGTTTATCGTGATTACACAAAGTTTATTACTGCATTACATTTGCATCGTACAGGCAAGGGAGCTTGGGGCTGCTTGAAAAACCACGCAGTCGACAGACCCATACATAGCCTTCGTGAAAAGATTTCGTTAGAAACGGCGTACAGTCAAGAAACAGCCGCCTATATTCTGGATGGACACTTGATGGATATTACCGATCTGCTCCTGCCTTTTACAGGCGAAGGGGCGGATCTTACATTTGAGGTTCACTTGGATATTGGGAAAAAAGGGCTTACAAAAGAACTGATTCAAGAAATGACAGGGCGCATAACTTCAATGGGGATTGAGGCTAAAATCAAACCGGATTCATACACAGCCTTCAGCTATGCAAATCGTTTTACAAAATAATTCCGGCTCGCAAGCCGAGGGAAATGTCGAATTATGCGGTTGACGATTGTTTTCTGATTACTTATTCTAGCGGTAGAGCTGAAAGTAAGTTTTCTTGCTTTCAGAGGTATTCAGTATAAAACAGGGGGCCTGATTACGAATGAGTCTTATCGGTGAACGATTTACAGAAGAAGAACAAAAACTTCTGCTGAATATCCTGATCAATCATGAGTATGCTATCGAGCTTTTAAGCAGTGAGATCAACGATATAGAGACAGGAACCAAAAACGTTGACGGAACCACCTACAAAAAACTTGTAACGCTATACGACCGATTTCGATTTGAAAATTAATGGCACACCTTATAATTGATACTCCTCCAAAGAGTATCTTTTTTATTGAAGGAAACTTTTCGACAAATACTGATAAAGTTTATATTATTGTAGTATAGGGAATGTATGTGTTGATGAAAATGAAAAGGGGTCGAAAACATGATAAGCTTGCAATCAGATCAGCTTCTTGAGGCAACAGTCGGACAATTTATGATTGAGGCGGACAAAGTAGCGCACGTTCAAGTTGGGAACAACCTGGAGCACGCTTTATTAGTGCTGACAAAAACAGGGTACACAGCCATCCCGGTGCTGGATGCGTCATATCGTTTACACGGCTTAATAGGAACCAATATGATCATGAACAGCATTTTTGGTCTTGAAAGAATTGAATTTGAAAAGCTTGACCAAATTACCGTTGAGGAAGTTATGCTGACTGATATTCCGCGTCTTCATATAAATGATCCGATTATCAAAGGATTCAGCATGGTCATTGATAACGGGTTTGTTTGCGTTGAAAATGATGATCAGGTCTTTGAGGGGATTTTCACAAGAAGAGTGGTTTTGAAGGAATTGAATAAGCATATTCGCTCATTGAACAAGTAGGCTGCTCAGCCTATTTTTTATTCTATTTGCAGAGCAATAAAGAAAGCGCATACATAAATTGGGGTGAAAAGGACTTGAATCATAAACTAAGATTTTATTAGAATAGAAGATAAGAAAAACTTATTGATAATAAAAAGGAGGACGACATGCAGCTTCAAGAGCTTCATATGCTCGTAGTTTTAGCTGAGGAGTTAAATATGAGAAAGGCGGCGGAACGGCTTTTTGTATCCCAGCCGGCTTTATCTCAGCGTTTACAAACCATTGAAAAGGCGTGGGGGACAAAGATATTTTTAAGATCCCAAAAAGGATTGACAGTAACGCCGGCCGGAGAGAAAATCATTCAGTTTGCGAATGACGTTACGTTAGAGCAGGACAGAATTAGAGAAAATATCGATGAGCTCGAAGGGGAAATTCACGGCACACTGAAGCTTGCCGTCGCCTCCATCATCGGCCAGCATTGGCTTCCAAAAGTTCTAAAAACGTATGTGGAAAAGTATCCGAATGCAAAGGTCTCGCTCATTACCGGCTGGAGCAGCGAAATGCTGAAAAGCCTTTATGAGGATCAGGTTCATATTGGCATTATTAGAGGAAACCCCGAGTGGAAAGGCCGCAAAGACTATTTAATGACAGACCATCTGTATTTAGTCGACACTGAAATCTCTTGTATAGAAGATATTGCTCATACAGAACGGCCGTTTATCCAATTTAAAAGCGACAGCACTTATTTTCAGGAGATTCAGCATTGGTGGCATCAAAAATTTAAAACGTCGCCAAAACAGACTATATTGGTTGATCAGATTGAAACGTGCAAACAGATGGCGCTGCACGGGATCGGATATGCGATTTTACCGTCTGTTACCCTTCAGAACGAAGACAAAGTCAATAAAATGCCTCTGTTAGACGTTAAAGGCAACCCTATAGGGCGGGATACCTGGTTATTAGGCTATGAACCTGCTTTTGAACTGAAGCAAGTTCAAGCTTTTGTTTCAGTTGTAAAGGAGATGCTTGATCAAGAGCACCCATTTTAAGAGAAAAGACAGCACAAGGCTGTCTTTTTTTATTTATATATTGACAATGAAAATCATTATCATTTAAAGTGATACATATGATATTGAAAATCATTATCAATTATGAGGTGATAACATGGCAAAAGCCTTGATTACATATGCCAGCATGTCAGGAAATACCGAAGACATTGCCGGAATTATAAAAGATACGCTGCAGGAGTATAGTCTAGACATTGATTGCATCGATATGGATGACGCGGAGGCATCGGCTCTGACTTCTTATGATTATGTGCTCATTGGCACCTACACATGGGGAGATGGCGATTTGCCTTACGAAGCAGAGGACTTTTTCGAAGAGGTTCAGCAGCTCCAGCTGAACGGTTTGAAAACAGCTTGCTTCGGCTCGGGGGATTACTCTTATCCAAAGTTTTGCGAAGCTGTCAATTTGTTCAGTGACATGCTGCAAGAGGCGGGAGCTGCTGTCTATCAAGAAACACTTAAAATTGAGCTTGCCCCTGAAACGGATGATGACGTGGAAAGCTGCAGAGAATTTGCAAGAGGTTTTCTTGCATGGGCAGACTTTATGAACAAGGGAAAAAGCCATGTTTCATAAAGGGGCGACAGCTGTTGCGGCATCGGCGTTTTCTGGCTATTTTGTGGCAGTAAAAAGAGAAGGCATTTTTCATTATTCTTTGGAACAAGGCTGGAAAAAGCTTTTTCGTTTAAAAGCGAAAATACACTGCATCAGTTACATCGGTCCTTACTTATTCGGTGTCGGTGAAAAGGGAACGATCATTCGTTCATCTGACGAAGGGAAAAGCTGGACGATGTCGAGCTTCCCGACAAATGCGACAGTGTGGTCGATTACCGGCAGGAATGATGGATTTGTTTGCGCCCATGGCAAGCACTGCATTTATGTATCAGAAGACTTCGGTATTTCGTGGCGGGTTGCCAAACCCTTTGCGGAATTTGAACATCCGCCTGTTATCCGTTCACTGTGTCTGCATGGCGGGAATCTTTATATTGGTACACAAATACACGAATGTTTCGGAGGGATTTGGGCTTACGATTTCAAACGAGGCGCTGTCCGAATGGTAAAAAAAGAAGACAGCCGTATGACGGCATCCATGCTTGTGTTCGATGAAAAATGGCTGGTTGCTGCAATGGGCTCTGCAAAAGGAAAGCGCGGAGCCGTCACTGCACAACATATTTTAACGGCTGAAGAAGTCACGATACATTCCAGCATGATCAAAAAAGAAGAATCGTTTCTTGATATTTCAGAGGATGATGGCATTATTTATGTCACAACGGCTCAAGACGAAAATGGCTATTCGAGGATTTATCAGGCTGATCTTGAGGCCCGAGAGCTAAAATGGTTCGATACCATTAAAGGTCATGGATGGAGAGTCGCCAATCAAAAAGAAAATTTCTTTTGTGCAGGCTTGTATGAATGTAAATTTGTCCAGCCGTACGAAGTTTCAGCAATGATTCATTAGAGGAGGAATACGGAATTGGGGAAGATTTTGCTGGTTTACGCAACGATGTCAGGCAACACAGAAGCCATGGCTGATTTGATTGAAAAGGGTCTTCAGGAGGCGGAAGCGGAAGTAGATCGATTTGAAGCGATGGACATTGATGATGCCGAGCTGTTTAATGATTATGAACATATCATCTTAGGAACCTATACATGGGGAGACGGTGATCTGCCTGACGAATTTCTTGACCTTGCCGAAGAAATGGAAGCCCTTGACTTTACCGGAAAAACATGCGCCGTTTTCGGTTCCGGTGATACAGCATATGAATATTTCTGCGGTGCTGTAGATACGCTTGAAGAGAAAATAAAAGAACGAGGCGGCGAAATTGTGCTTCCTTCCGTAAAGGTTGAAATGAATCCTGAAGGGGAAGAAGAAGAAGTATTAAAGGAATTCGGCAGACAATTTGCCAGAAAAAGCGGCTGTGCTGTCTGATAGATGCAAAGGGAACTGCCGAGCGGCTGTTTCCTTTTTTTCTTGTCTTTGTATCTTTCCTTTGATACAGTAATGAGGTAGAAAATCAGGAGGAGGACTATACATATGAAAATGATGGACGCAAATGAAATTATTTCATTTATTCAAAATAGCACAAAATCTACACCTGTAAAGGTTTATGTAAAAGGTGAGCTGGAAGGAATCAATTTCGGTGAATCTGCGAAAGCTTTTCTAAACGGAAACACTGGTGTTGTTTTCGGTGAATGGAGCGAAATCAAAACAGCAATTGAAGAAAACCAAAGCAAAATCGAAGATTACGTGGTAGAAAATGACCGCCGCAACTCTGCGATTCCTATGCTTGATCTTAAAGATGTCAAAGCGCGCATCGAGCCGGGTGCGATCATCCGCGACCAAGTTGAAATCGGCGATAACGCAGTCATCATGATGGGGGCTTCTATCAATATCGGATCAGTTATCGGAGAAGGTACAATGATCGATATGAACGTTGTTCTTGGCGGACGAGCTACTGTCGGTAAAAACTGTCACATCGGTGCGGGTTCTGTGCTTGCGGGCGTTATTGAGCCGCCATCCGCTAAACCGGTTGTCATTGAAGACGACGTTGTGATCGGTGCAAATGCTGTCGTACTCGAAGGTGTAACAGTCGGTAAAGGAGCTGTTGTCGCTGCGGGAGCGATCGTAGTGAACGATGTTGAGCCATACACAGTTGTTGCGGGAACACCTGCTAAGAAAATTAAAGATATCGATGAGAAAACAAAAGGCAAAACCGAAATCAAGCAGGAATTACGCCAGCTGTAAGGAATGATTTGATCAAAAAGGCGTGGATGATATATCCACGCCTTATTCGTATAGGCAGGAGGAAATGAAAATGAAGAAAGAGGAGCTCATTGCAATTCGCAGAGATCTGCACCGTATTCCCGAGCTTGGATTTCAGGAATTCAAAACACAGCAATATTTATTAAACGTCTTGGAGCAATATCCGAAAGACAGAATTGAAATTGAGAAATGGAGAACCGGACTTTTTGTGAAAGTGAACGGAACAGCGCCGGACAAAATGCTCGGATACCGAGCGGACATTGACGCGCTTTCAATCGAAGAGCAGACAGGGCTGCCATTCGCATCAGAGCATCACGGCAACATGCACGCCTGCGGACATGATTTGCATATGACGATTGCGCTGGGCATCATCGACCACTTTGTTCATCACCCTGTTAAGCATGATCTGCTCTTTTTATTTCAGCCGGCAGAGGAAGGGCCAGGGGGAGCGGAACCGATGCTTGAGAGCGACGTCTTAAAAAAGTGGCAGCCTGATCTCATCACTGCGCTTCATATTGCTCCAGAGCTTCCGGTCGGCACCATCGCGACAAAAAGCGGTTTGCTTTTTGCGAATACATCAGAGCTTGTCATTGACCTGGAAGGCAAAGGGGGGCATGCCGCTTATCCGCACTTAGCTGAGGATATGGTTGTAGCGGCAAGCACACTCGTTACTCAATTGCAAACGATCATCTCCAGAAACACAGACCCGCTGGACAGCGCTGTGATTACTATCGGTACGATTACGGGCGGCTCCGCGCAAAATATTATTGCGCAAACAGCTCACCTGGAAGGCACAATCCGCACGCTTTCTGAAGAATCCATGAAGCAGGTAAAGGAACGGATCGAAGATTTAGTAAAGGGAATCGAAATCGGCTTCCGGTGTAAAGGAAAAGTGACGTATCCGTCTGTGTATCACCAAGTTTACAATACAAGCGGGCTCACAGAGGAGTTTATGTCTTTTGTTGCTGAGCAAAAATTGGCACAAGTAATCGAAGCAAAAGAAGCGATGACAGGAGAGGATTTTGGCTACATGCTGAAAAAATACCCGGGTTTCATGTTCTGGCTCGGCGCTGATTCCGCGCACGGACTCCATCACGCGAAGCTGAATCCTGATGAAAATGCGATCGAAACAGCGGTTAACGTGATGACAGGTTATTTTTCTGTTTATGCCAATTAAGTACAATGGAAAGAATAAAATGCCATATGATGAGCACCCTATTTAACGGAGGTGTTCTTTATGACAAAAAAAATAGGAATTGAACAGTCGTTATCAGATGTAGAAGCTGCATTAAGAGAAAAAGGATATGACGTTGTCATGATGAAAAGTCCTGCAGATGCAAAAGGCTGTGACTGCTGTGTCGTAACAGGGCTAGACAACAATGTGCAAGGTATTGCCGATACAGTAACACAAGCACCGGTCATTACAGCTTCCGGGATGACTGCTGAAGAAATTTGCAGCGAAGTTGAAAGCAGAATTCAGTAAAGTAAAAACCGAAGCAAAAGCTTCGGTTCTTTTGTTATTCTGTTTCTTTAGGAAAAGCGCGATCGAGTGCGGTTTTTATTTCTTTTCTCAGCACTCGTTCGACCCGCCACTGTTCCATATTTTCTGTTTTTGCAATGACTCTGATCACAATTTCAGAGGTTCCCAGCTCTTGAATGCCAATGACATTAGGACCCTCTTTTATTTGTGGAAGAGCAGCTGCCGTTTCGTCACATACATGTTGTAAGATGTGAATGGTTTCATCGAGGTTTCTTTCAGCCGGGACTTTAATATCAACCAGCGCCTGCATCGTTCCGCGGGAATGGTTGCTTACATTTGTGATGTTCCGGTTCGGAATGTAATGCAGTGTGCCGTCAAAGCTGCGGATTTGGGTCGTTCTTAAACCGACCTGCTCCACAATTCCGTCAAAGGTCGCAACGGTTATATAATCTCCGACATCCAATTGTTTTTCAAGCAGAATAAAAAAACCTGTCACGATGTCGCTGACAAGGCCTTGGGCGCCAAAACCGACCGCCAGACCTACGATTCCCGCACCTGCTAAAAGAGCGCTCGGGTCGTAATGAAACAAATCCAGAACCATAACGAAAAAAATAAAAATCAATATGTAAGCAAATACGTTAAGTGTCAGGCTTCGGAGCGTGTGAGCGCGTCCGATAGACAGGCTGTTTTGGGCTTCAAATTTTGCAAATAGATGTTTAATAATTCTCATGCCTACAGATCGAACGATAAAATATAAGCAAATCATAATGACGAGCTTAATGAGTAAAACACCCGCACTGGTGACAAGACCTGTCCAATCATACTGTGTAATAAAATCCATGTTGGAGCTTCCTTTCTGAATGTGTTGCAGCATGTTAAAGTTTGTTTCCCTATACATGAACATGTTAAACTTTTTACCGTAAAATGTCGAAGGCAAAGACATGTATTCTTTGTTAAAAATTGACTGGGAAAATGCGGTTCGATATAATAGTCATTGCGAGGTTATTGACGAAATAAGGAATATTTTCCTTTATTTTCTTGTTCATCTGGCTTTTAAAGCCAAACTATCAATTGGAGGGATACATATGGCAGAACGTATGGTAGGTAAACAAGCTCCTCGTTTTGAAATGGAAGCAGTTCTTGCAAATAAGGAATTTGGCAAAGTAAGTCTTGAAGAAAACATGAAAAACGATAAATGGACGGTTCTTTTCTTCTATCCAATGGACTTTACTTTTGTCTGTCCGACAGAAATTACAGCGATGTCTGACCGTTATGACGAATTCGAAGATCTTGATGCTGAAGTGATCGGCGTTTCAACTGATACAATCCATACTCACTTGGCGTGGATCAACACAGACCGCAAAGAAAATGGTCTTGGTCAGCTGAAATATCCGCTTGCTGCTGATACTAACCATGAAGTATCCCGTGAATATGGCGTTTTAATTGAAGAAGAAGGCGTTGCACTTCGCGGATTGTTTATTATCAATCCTGAAGGCGAGCTACAATATCAAACGGTTTTCCATAACAACATCGGCCGTGACGTTGATGAAACGCTTCGAGTACTTCAAGCACTTCAAACAGGCGGACTATGCCCGGCTAACTGGAAACCAGGTCAAAAAACACTTTAATTCTTTTTGAGAACGAAAGAAAAAGGTCTAACAATTCGTTAGGCCTTTTTGACTCTTACTGCTCACTAGGAGGGAAAAGCGATGAAATTACGTCAGCCAATGCCTGAATTGACAGGAGAAAAAGCTTGGTTCAATGGTGAAGTAACAAAAGAACAACTGATTGGAGAAAAACCGACACTTATTCATTTCTGGTCCATCAGCTGCCACCTGTGCAAAGAAGCAATGCCGCAGGTGAATGAATTCCGTGACAAATATCAAGACAAGCTGAACGTTGTAGCTGTTCATATGCCTCGTTCCGAAGATGACCTGGATCTCGACAAAATCAAAGAAGTAGCTGCTGAACATGACATTACTCAGCCTATTTTTGTTGACAGCGACCATACCTTAACCGACGCATTTGAAAACGAGTATGTGCCTGCGTACTATGTGTTTGATAAAACAGGACAGCTTCGTCATTTTCAAGCCGGCGGCAGCGGCATGAAAATGCTTGAAAAACGTGTGAACCGCGTTTTGGCTGAAACAGAACAAGAAGCTGAATAATTGTGCGCAAATTAAAAACCTGATCCTAATCAGGTTTTTTTATTTGCGCAAAAAAGGAAAAGAGTAAGAAGCTTATTTTTCCATATTTGGGTATAAGAAAAACGCTTTTTAATGATTTATCTTCTAAAAACGAGACCTAATTTCTTATGTTTTTCTGCATATTTAGATATTTTTCATATCCCTGCACGCGAAAATTGTAGATATTACACTAAATTTCATTAAAGAAGTAATTAAAAGATATATTTTCAACTTTATTCCAAATGACTGACATAAGCTCTTGAACCCTTGTGAATAAAGAGGTCTGTTAAAAAATAAAACATTTTCAGAAAATAAGGAATTTTTCATAGAGTAAATATAATAGTAAAATGCTAAAATAATAGTTGATAAAATTACTTTTGTAATCTAATATCTTAATTAAAGATGTTAATTCTGATAGGGGGTACATTGAGGAATGTTTAATGAAAGAGAAGCTTTGCGCTTGCGATTAGAACAATTAAATGAAGCTGAAGTAAAAGTCATTCGTGAATATCAAATTGAACGCGATAAAATATACGCAAAATTAAGAGAGCTGGACAGAAATGGAAGCACTTCCGAAACGAAAAAGGAGTTCCGTTCTGAAAGAAAAACTGACTCTCTGCCAGTTCTCGCCGAGCTTGCAGCTCAGGAAATCAGAAGCTATCAGCCGCCATCACAGCAGCAGTCCGCCCAGCCTCAGCTTCAATCTATTTCCTCTCTTCCTGCCGGTATACCAGATGGAGCGACTAGAAGAAGAAGAGGAACGGCAAGACCGGGATCTAAAGCAGCTAAACTGCGTGAAGCGGCTATTAAAACATTAAAACGCCACAACGCGGCAATTAAGAGCTCCGAACTTCAAAAAGAGATTGAAAAGGAAAGCGGTCTTGAAATCCCTAATATGACAACGTTTATGCAAAGTTTAATTAAAATGTATCCGGAAGTGAAAAAACCGTATCGCGGCCAGTACATTTTAGAGGGTGACATCGAATCAGCTGAATCAGCAACAGAATAAGCACACAGAAAAACTGCTTGGGAGCTCAAGCAGTTTTTTTATTATTGGGTTTTTTTCGGTGAAGGTTTGTTTTCTTTTTCAAGATTAAGCTTATACACCCATTTTTGATAAGGTTTTTCTTCGGCGGCACGGCTCTTCAGCTCTTCAATTTTATGGTTGATAAGCTGGTCAGATGATTGGGCTCTGGTCAGCTGTTTTTGAAGTTCATTTACTTGTTTTGTGACATCTTCAAGGATGGTCTCTACATGACTTGACGGTGCGTAAACGGTTTGAGCTTCTTCTGCCGTTTTTTCTTTCTGTTTCGCACCGCCATCAATATCGGCAAAATGAGAAGCAATCCAGGCATCACTTTCATCAAGCTGCCGTTTGTACGAAATAATAGTTTCTTGAAATAGTTTTTCTTTCGTTTTTTCTATTTCAAGCAGCCTTTCTTTTGTTTCTATGATTCGATCTTTCATATGATCTATTTCTATTTTGATATGTTTTAGCTGGTATTCTTTTTCTATCATTTGCTCTTTCAAGCGTCCGTTTTCGGCTTTTATCGTTTCAGCTTGCTGCTTCGCTTGAAACAATTCGTTCTGTTCTCGCTGGATAGAGGTATTAAGATGAATAATTTGTTTATGCAAATTTTTATTTTCTTCCTCAATTTTGATTTTTTCGATATGAAGCTTATGTTTTTCTTCGATTTCGGTTTTGCGTTTGTAGGTTTCTGCGGAAAGAAGCTCCTGCAAGGTGACGATTTTATCGAGCAGTTCAGCTCTCATTTGATGCAGTGTATGGCTCGTATAGGAGGCGTGTTGTTCTTTCATTGACATTTGCTTTAGCTCAGCGGACAGCTGCTGAAGTTTTTCTTTCATATTGGTATTTTCTTTGAGCAGTTTGTTATTTTTCTGATGGAAGTAGCTTGCCTCAAGCTCGGAAATTAGTTTACGGCACCTTGACAGCTCTGATTTTAAATAAAGGTTCTCCTGTGACACGTCATGGAAAAAAGGACCTGTTCTTTTCAATCGAACCATCTCCCTCATGATGTTAACATTACAATATGCAAATACTGAACAGCTATTCCTCTTTAATAAACAGACAAGCATTGGCGTTGGGGCCTTGCTTTTGCTATGCTTTTGGTAACTAGAGGTGAGAGCATGAAACATATAAATGTACTTTTAGCAGGAGGAGCCTCACGCCGGTTTGGGGAGCCCAAGGCGTTTGTAAAATGGAGAGGCCGAATGTTTTACGAATGGGCTAAAAAGTCGCTGGGTGAGCAAGCGGTCATCATCAGCCGTCCCGAGTTTATCGATAGATTTCAAGAGAATGGCGAAACCGAAGTGTATCAAGACGCGGAGCCGTTCCAAGGAATGGGCCCATTGGCTGGTATCTATACTGCTTTTGAAAAGACAGACGGTGACCTTTATACGATTCTATCCTGTGACACACCGCTGATACGAAAAAGGACGATGGCGGAGCTCAGGCGCATGGTAACTGCCGATACGGACGCAGTCATCCCGATATCAGGCGGACGAGTGCAGCCATTGATAGCACTGTATCATAAAAGGATCATGCCTATTCTATATGAACAGCTATCTGAGAAAAAATTAAAACTATCAGATTTCTTAGACCGTATTTCAGTTCGGTACGTACAGGCAGAGGAAATCGCGGCAGTGCCGGAAGAGTTTATGAATATTAATACACGACATGACTATAGGCGTTTGAATGAACTCAAGACATTCTCCTGCTGGGACTGACGGGGGGAAATCATGGTATGATTGACATAAAAGATAAGGAGATCAGGTTTGATGGAAGAGCGTTATTCACGGCAAATCAGATTTAAGCAAATTGGAGAAGAGGGCCAGCAAAGACTGGCAGACAGCCGCGTGCTGATCGTAGGAGCAGGAGCGCTCGGAACAGCCGGAGCTGAAGGGCTATCGAGAGCGGGAGTTGGCACCGTCACCATCATTGACCGTGATTATGTAGAATGGAGCAATCTGCAAAGGCAGCAGCTCTATACAGAAAGCGATGCGGAACTCCGCATGCCAAAAGCTATGGCTGCCAAAGAACATTTATCCGCTATTAACAGCGGCATACATATTGAGGCATACGTTACAGAGGGGACGGCTGAAACGCTTGAACCGCTGATTGAAAAAGCGGATGTTGTCATCGATGCAACAGATAATTTTGAAACACGCATGCTTATCAACGATCTAGCTCAGAAAACAAAGACACCGTGGATTTATGGCGCTTGTGTAAGCAGCCAAGGGATGTTCATGACAATTATTCCGGGGGAGACACCTTGTTTATCTTGTTTGTTTGAGCAAATTCCTGTCGGCGGAGCGACGTGCGATACAGCGGGGATTATTCCGCCTGCGGTCCATATGGTTTCAGCCTATCAGCAGGCGGAAGCGCTGAAACTGTTAACGGGAAACACAGAGGCGATACAGCGCGGGTTTGTCACGTTTGATGTCTGGAACAATTCACATATGAAAATCAACGTTAGCAATGTACGAGTCGAAGATTGTCCGTCGTGCGGCGCGCACGCAGTTTATCCTTATCTTCAAGAATGGAACACGCCAAAAGCGGCTGTGCTGTGCGGCCGTGATACGGTTCAAGTCAGATCAGAGTCATTAAAAAGAATACCGAAGCAGGAGCTCGCCAGTCGGCTGAAAACAATCGGCAAGGTAGAGGCCAATGCATTTTTGCTTCATGTCTATTATGAAAATTTCAGAATCGTCATTTTTAATGACGGACGGGCTCTGATACACGGAACAAGTGATGTGAAAGAAGCCAATTCTGTGTTGGCAAGAGTAATCGGATTGTAACAACAGGAGGGTTCAGAATGCTGGAGAAAAGAACACCGATACCGGTAGATGAAGCTGTTCGGCGTGTCAGCCGATTTCAAAAACGAGGGGAAACAGAATGGGTGGCGCTTGAAAATAGCCTTCACCGATTTTTAGCTGAAGATGTAACGGCAGATCACCATGTGCCTGCATTTGACCGTTCGCCATATGATGGTTTTGCTGTCAGAGCATGTGATACGGCTGAAGCTTCACGCGAGCACCCTGTCCGCTTTGAGGTCATTGACCATATCGGAGCAGGAGCTGTATCTGAGAAAGAACTTGCTGCGTTTCAGGCAGTGCGGATCATGACAGGTGCGCAAATTCCAAAAGGCGCGGATGCCGTGGTCATGATTGAGCTGACTCAAGCCTTTGAAGAGAATGGTCAGCCGTTTATGTCTTTAAAACGCCGCTTCCAGCCAGGGGACAATATTTCAAAAACAGGTGAAGATGCTCAAAAAGGGAGCGTTTTAGTCAGAAAGGGCACGCGAATTACCCCGGGGGTAACAGCTCTTCTGGCAACCTTTGGCTACGCTTCTGTGCCTGTCGTGAGAAAGCCTGTTGTCGGAATTATCGCTACCGGCACTGAATTGCTGAATGTCAGTGACCCGCTGGAGCCGGGGAAAATCCGTAACAGTAACGCCAGTATGGTATATGCACAAGTTATCGAAGCGGGCGCTTCACCTCTTTACTTAGGGAAAATCTCCGATGATCTTGATCAAAGCTTTGCTGCGGTCGAGGAAGCAATGGAAAAGGTTGATTTTCTAATCACCACAGGCGGCGTGTCAGTGGGTGACTTTGACTTTTTGCCTGCAATCTATGAAAGACTCGGGGCTGATGTGCTCTTTAATAAAGTTGCTATGCGCCCGGGAAGTGTAACGACTGTGGCTCATGCAAACGATATGCTGCTGTTTGGGCTGTCAGGTAACCCGTCGGCATGCTATGTCGGTTTTGAACTGTTTGTAAAACCGATGATCCGGTCATGGCTGCTTCATGATAAACCGCATCCAATTTGCGCAGAAGCTGTTTTGACTAAGGACTTTCCGAAGCCGAATCCTTTTACCCGATTTGTACGTGCTTATGTACACCATCAGGAAGGAAAGCTGTTAGCGGCTCCCGTTGGATTAGATAAGTCAAGCTCTGTCACTTCACTTGCAGAGGCGAATGCGTTTATCATCCTGCCGGGCGGTACGAGAGGTTACGAATCAGGCAGAACGGTCCACGTGCTGCTGATCAGAGAAGAGAATGGAAGTGAGTGGCCTTGGTCCGTCCTTTCCCGATCGTCCAAGTTGTAGGATTCCAAAACAGCGGAAAAACAACGTTGATAGAGCGTATTCTTAAAAAAGCCGCACTACAGGGGCTGCATGCAGGCTGCCTGAAGCATCACGGTCATGGCGGTGAACCGGAAGCATTCACTGAAGGAAAAGACACTGACCGTTACCAAGCTGCGGGAGCTGATGTAACAGCAGTAGAAGGAGCGGGTGTTTTACAGCTTACAGCCCGCCGTAAATGGGATCTCCCGCAGCTGATCGAGTTATATCGCTTTCTCGATATGGATTGCCTGCTCATAGAAGGCTTTAAAAAAGCTCCTTATCCTAAAGTAGTAATAGTACGAGATAAGAATGATCTGGCTGAACTGCAGGCAGTAAATATCATCGCAATTATATACAGAGAAAAAGAACAAATGGCTGCAAACCAAGGATTACCCGTTTTTCACGCGAATGATCCAGCAGCAGTTGATTATGTGCTTTCACAGCTGAAAGGGGAATCTGTGTAATGGGACGGTTTGAGATTACGAAAACACCCATCGTTACTGAAGATATCATAAAAAAAGTAGAGAGACGGGAAGCCGGAGCTATTACCACGTTTATCGGGACAGTTCGGGAGTGGACAAACGGAAAAAAAACAATCCGGCTGGAATATGAGGCTTATGAACCGATGGCTGTGCAGATGCTGGCCCAAATCGGGGCTGAAATAGAAGAGAAATGGAAAGGTGCTTCGGCTGCTATCACACATCGGATCGGTGTACTGGATATCGGCGAAGCGGCAGTTGTCATCGCTGTGTCTTCTCCCCATCGAAAAGCCGCTTATGAAGCCAATGAGTATGCAATCGAACGCATTAAACAGATTGTGCCTATTTGGAAAAAAGAAATTTGGGAAGACGGAGAGCAATGGATCGGTGACCAGCTTGAGACAACAGCTTATCCGAATGGAAAACCAGATGTAAGTGAGGGAGAGCAGCATGATTAACATTCTTTTGTTTGCGGGACTTGCTGAAAAGGCCGGCACGTCAACGCTTGAAATTGATATGGAACAAGCAACAACCGATGATATAAAAGCGGTATTAAAGGAACAATACGGACTTGAATCAATTGATACGGCTATGATTGCTGTAAATGAAAACTACGTCAAAGAAAATACCTCAGTATCTTCCGGTGACACGGTGGCTGTTATTCCTCCTGTCAGCGGGGGATGAAAACCGGACGGCGATAAAGCCGTCCGGTTTTTGCGTTAAAAGTCATATCCCTCTTTTTTTGCATATCCTGCTCATCATCCTGCATACAATGATTTTCTGTAGGCATTTATTTTACATAAGTCCCACCATATAAAGTAAGAGACTATCTCCACCATTAGATTGAATTTTTGAAAAATAATAGAAATTTATTTCTGGAATCGATATAGTAAGGGTGAAAAAACTGGAAGGGTGCTGGGTATGGAGACATTTAAAAGATTAAAAGCATTTTATTGGCCGTACAGAAAGGTGTTTATGTGGTCGCTTCTGGCGATGGTTTTGATGACAGCCATTACGGTCGTTTATCCGATCATTCTGCAAATTACGATTGATGAGATCGTACTGGGGAGGCAGTATCAGCTTGCAGCATGGATCAGTCTGGGATTTATTGCGGTTATGGCTGTAAAAGGAACTGCCACTTTTTTTCATCAGTATTTAGGTGATATGTTTGGCATCAAATCTGTTTATCGGCTGAGAAATGGCCTGTATGCAAAACTGCAGAGGCTTTCTTTTTCTTACTATGACAACGCAAAAACAGGTGATTTGATGTCCAGGCTGACAGCCGATGTTGAAGGGCTCAGGTTTTTTTTATCCTACGGGCTTGCTGAGTTTATTCGATTCGGCTTGCTGGTTGCAATCAGCTTATCGGTCATGTTTTACTATTCGGTTCCGCTTACGCTGGTAACAATCGCTGCTTTGCCTTTTCTGGCGGTCGCGGTATATCAGTTTGACAAAAGAGTACACCCCGCATTCCGAGGCATCAGAAAATCGTTTGCAAAGCTCAATACAAAGGTGCAGGAAAATATCAGCGGCATCAACACAGTTAAGTCACTATCAAGAGAAGATTTTCAAATCAGCGCCTTTAATAAGGCAAATGCGGCCTACAGAACAAAATATTTACAAACGTCATCCATCTGGTCTGCGTATTTTCCGCTGATGGAGTTTATCGGCAATATTTGTATTGTGGCTCTTCTTTCATACGGCGGCTATTTGGTCATGCAAAATCAGCTGAATCCGGGTGAGCTTGTCGCTTTCTTCAGTCTTGTCAATTATATGATGTGGCCGATTATGAACTTAGGTTTTGTGATTAATATGTTTTCTCAGGCAAAAGCCTCAGGAGAGCGTCTGTTAGACATTCTTGATGAAGAGGAAGACATCAAAGACCACGTTCATGCTTTAAATCAGCCAAAGTTAACCGGAGATGTCTCATTCAAAGATGTAACTCTCACATACAGAAATGAACAAACGAACGCGCTTTCCGATGTAAGCTTTGAAGCAAAAAGCGGAAAGATGATCGGACTTTTGGGTCCTACAGGATCTGGAAAAAGCTCAGTCACACAGCTCCTCACTAGATTTTACAGTCCTGCAGGCGGAATCATCACCATTGATCATAAACCTATCACAGATTATTCATTAAAAACCCTTCGCTCAAATATTGGAGTTGTACTTCAAGAATCATTCCTATTTTCATCTACTATTCGATCAAATATTTCATACGGGAAGCCGGATGCTTCGATGGACGACATTATAAATGCGGCAAAAAGAGCTCAGGCCCACGATTTTATTATGGAACTGCCTGACGGATATGACACCATGCTTGGAGAAAGGGGGCTGGGGCTTTCTGGAGGTCAGAAGCAGCGCATTGCTATTGCCAGAGCCATCTGTTTAAACCCGAGCATTTTAATATTAGATGACGCCACAAGTGCAGTAGATATGCAAACTGAGCACAGCATACAGCTTGCGTTAAAAGAAGTCATGAAAAACCGCACAACCTTTATCATCGCTCACCGCATTTCTTCACTGAAACACGCAGATGAAATTCTTGTCTTCGATAAAGGTAGCATTCGTGAAAGAGGCAATCATCACGAGCTTCTTGCCAAGAACGGCTATTACAAAAAGATATACGATTTGCAATACCGGGACGTCAATATGATAAATGAGCCGCATCAGGTCGGATAGGGAGGAACATATGAAACAAGCAAAAAAACAGGGGATTTTGGAGCGTTTCTATTATTCTTCAGATGAAATCATTGAAAAACCGTTTAACTGGGCTCAAATGTGGCGGCTGTTAAGCTATGTCAAACCATACGGAAAAACAATTCTGCCGCTTTCTTTTCTCACCGTTTTGATTGGGACTGCTGTGAAGCTTGTCATTCCTATTCTGATCGGTGTTTATGTTCTCGATCAAGCCATTACAGCAAAGAATTCGGAATTGCTGATGCAGCTGATTATTTTGATCAGCGTTTTATACGCTGTTAATTATGCAGCCAATATGCTAAGGATCAGATGGATGAACCAGCTTGGCCAGCATGTCATTTACGATTTGCGCCAGCATTTATTTACCCATGTGCAGCGCTTGTCCCACCGATTTTTTGATCAGAGATCGGCAGGGTCTATTCTCGTCAGAATTATGAATGACATTAACTCCCTTCAGGAGCTTTTCACAAGCGGCGTGATTAACTTATTAACAGATTTATTGCTTTTGGCGGGAGTCGTCATCATTTTATTCACGCTGAGTCCTGAACTGACCATAGCCATCATGGTGACTCTGCCGATTATGTTTTTTATTTCAACAAGTCTCAGAAAAAAAATCCGCCGTTCATGGCAAACGGTGCGTCTGAAGCAATCAAAGCTGAACTCCCATTTAAATGAAAGCATACAAGGTATCCGCGTAACGCAGGCTTTCACGCAGGAACAAGAAAACATGGCGTATTTTGACGGAGTCAATCAGGAGAACTATCAATCATGGCGGGAAGCAACAAGAAAAAATGCTGTGTTCCGTCCGCTGGTAGAAATGACAAATGCGATAGGAACGGCTGTATTAATATGGTATGGCGCCACACTCATCATGAACCAAACTATTACAATAGGTGTCTTCGTATCTTTCGCCTTCTATTTAGGCATGTTTTGGGAGCCTATTTCAAGATTAGGCCAGGTTTATAACCAATTGTTAATGGGGATGGCCTCGTCAGAGCGGATTTTCGAGTTTTTAGACGAACAGCCGAACGTCAAGGAAAAGCGGGATGCCATTCACAAGAAAAATATTAAAGGCCATATCAGCTTTGAAGAGGTTGAATTTTCTTATGATGAAAAACGAAAGGCACTTCATGCCGTTTCCTTTTCTATTCCTGCAGGCTCGACACTTGCACTAGTCGGACACACGGGGAGCGGGAAAACAACGATTGCCAATTTAATCAGCCGATTTTATGATGCAACAGGAGGAACCATTAAAATAGACGGCACTCCGATAAAAGACCTGGCCATTGCCAGTTTACGCTCTCAAATCAGCATTGTGCTTCAAGATACGTTTATTTTCTCGGGAACGATTATGGAAAATATTCGTTTCGGAAGGCCGGATGCGTCAGACGAAGAAGTGATAAAAGCTGCTCAAGCAGTCGGAGCGGATGAGTTTATATCTGGTTTAGCAGAAGGATACGAAACAGAAGTGGAAGAAAGGGGCAGCGTACTATCCGCCGGTCAGCGCCAGCTCATTTCCTTCGCAAGAGCGCTGCTCGCAGATCCTGCTATTATCATTCTTGACGAAGCCACGGCAAGCATTGATACAGAGACAGAAGTCAAAATCCAGCAGGCTTTAAAAACTTTGCTGAAAGGCCGTACAGCCGTCATGATTGCCCATAGATTGTCCACGATCCGCGACGCCGACCATATCATCGTTCTTGATCACGGCAGGAAAATGGAAGAGGGCAGCCACGAACAGCTGCTTACGAAAGGAGGTATTTATGCAGGACTGGTGAAAGCGCAATACAGCATAGCTGCCGAATAAAAGCCTGCAGTTTGAAAGTCTGAAGGCCTATTGAATGATTTGGGATTTTTTTAAAAAAATATGAAACTTTTTTTAGATCCTTTCGTATTATCAGCTAGATATGTTCAAGGAGGTTTTATATATGGAAGCAAATGTAGAAAAAAACGGCGGAGTGTCAACTGAAAAGCCATCCCTTTTTGGAGTGATCACAAGTCCTGGAACTCAATTTGAGAGAATAAGAGAAAGGCCGGTTGTATGGGGCCCGCTCTTGATTGTTGCGGCAATCATCATAGTTGGTGCTGTATTGCAGGGTCTCGGAACGGATTATAGCGAGCTTCTTAAAGCGACGGATACTGAAGGTTTATCGCCTGAGCAGATTTCAACTGTCGCCACTATTACCAAGTTTGGAGCAATGGCAGGTTCGATTCTCGGCGGAATTGCAGCTTTATTTATTGCACCTCTCATTTATTGGCTCTGTGTGAAAATATCAGGAGGCGTAACGACGTATAAGAAAATGCTTTCTCTCGGTCTGTTTGTCTCCTTAATCAGCAGCTTAGGATTATTGATCAACGGAATTGTTGCTTTTACAACTGACACAAGTTCACTTTACAGCATGACGTCACTTGCGGGAATTATTCCTTCAGACATGCCTTTAGCCAATGTATTAAATACATTTGAAATCTTCAGCATTTGGAGCTATGTATTATTAGCGATCGGTCTTCACAAAACGGGAGGCATCTCCAAAAAAGCAGGGTGGATATCCGTTATTATTCTTTTCGTCCTTTTGGTCGCATTTTCGTTTGTTTCAGGGGCGATAAACTCTGTGGCAGGTGCATAAATAGATGAAAAAAGTCTGGATTGGAATTGGGATTGCAGCATTAGTCGCTCTTTTTATAGGAATTAATATTTACCGGTCTGCCGCTCCGACAAGCGGCAGCGCCGGCCAGAAGGTGGAGACGGGCAGTCTAGAAGAAAAAAAGATATCGTCAACGGTTATGGTTCCAGGCACACTTAAATTTTCAAATGAACAATATGTGTTTTATGAAGCCGATAAAGGAACTTTGAACGACATTAAAGTGAAGGAAGGCGACAAAGTTAAAAAGGGTACGCCGTTAGTCACTTATACGAACGAGCAGCTTAGTCTGGAAAAAGAACAGAATCAATTGACCTCTGAATCGAACCGGCTGCAAATCGATCAAATTCAAGAAAAGCTACAAGCGTTGGACAGTAAAGAAAAAGAACTGACAAAACAGCTTGGAAAGAAAGAAGCAGAAAAACAAGTTGACTCTGAGCGCACAGAGCTTGAAATGCAGGAAAAAACAGCTCAAATTGAATTAAAGCAAACTGAGCTTCAGCGGCAGTCGCTTGCCAATCAAGTGTCAGATCTTCAAGTGAAAAGCGAGATCGAAGGCACTGTGATTTCTGTCAACCAGGAAGCGGCATCAAAAAAGTCAGATATTCAAGAGCCCGTTATACATATCGGCAATCCTAAAGATCTTGTCGTTGCAGGAAAATTGTCTGAATACGATACACTTAAAGTCAAAAAAGGCCAAAAGGTCACACTCACTTCAGATGTCATTCAGGATAAAACATGGAAAGGTACAGTTTCAGCTGTCGGACTAGTGCCGGATCAGCAGGATAACGCCGCGGCAGCAGCTGGCACAGATCAGGCGGTACAATACCCGCTTCAAGTCAAAATAAAAGGTGATCTTCCTGAAGGAAAGCCAGGTTTTAAATTCATTATGAATATAGAAACGGATAAGCGGAAAACCAATACGCTTCCTTCTAAGGCAGTTAAAAAAGAAGACGATCAATATTATGTGTATACAGTAAAGGACGGTAAAGCCAAGCGAGTCGACGTCAAAATCGGGGAAGTAACAGATGATGTAACGGAAATAAAAGAAGGAATTTCTAAGGATGATCAGGTCATTTTAAATCCTGCTGATGATTTGGCTGACGGAACGGAAGTGAAAGCATAAATGATTCAGCTTTCAAATGTGCGAAAAAGCTACCAGATCGGCAGAGAAACGTTTGATGTTCTTCATTCGATTGATTTGAACATCAATCAAGGGGAATACGTTTCGATCATGGGGCCGTCAGGATCGGGAAAATCAACGATTATGAATATTATCGGCTGTCTAGACCGTCCGACTTCCGGTATATATAAGCTGGACGGCGAAGACATCTCTTCTTATAAAGACAGAGAACTGGCCGCAGTCCGCAACAAATCCATCGGTTTTGTCTTTCAGCAATTCCAGCTTCTCCCGCGGCTGAACGCTAAAAAAAATGTCGAGCTGCCGATGATTTATTCCGGCATTGGAAAAAAAGAACGCCAAGAGAGAGCCGAAAGAGCCTTAGAAAAGGTCGGATTAGCCGATCGGATGCTTCATATGCCGAATGAGTTATCCGGCGGTCAGAAGCAGCGTGTGGCCATTGCGAGGGCAATCGTCAATGAACCAAAATTAATTTTGGCGGATGAACCGACTGGCGCGTTGGATACGAAAACAAGTGCAGCGATTATGGACCAATTTACAGCGTTAAACGACGAGGGAACAACGATTGTACTTGTCACCCACGAGCCGGAAGTTGCAGATTGCACGAACCGGGTCATCATGGTGCGAGACGGAGAAATTGTTCCTCCCGGCTCCGGACAAAGGAGCGTGGGGGAATGAGTCTGTTAGAAAACGTCAGAATGGCTTTGAGCTCTGTTCTTGCACATAAAATGCGTTCCATTTTAACGATGCTCGGAATCATAATTGGTGTTGGCTCTGTTATTGTCGTCGTTGCTGTAGGGCAGGGCGGCGAGCAAATGCTTAAGCAGTCCATCAGCGGTCCGGGGAATACGGTGGAACTTTACTACATGCCGAGTGACGAAGAGCTTGCAAGTAATCCGAACGCCGTAACGGAGTCAACTTTCACAGAAAACGATATTAGCGGATTAAAAGATATAGAAGGGATAAAACAAGTGGTTGCATCGACTTCTGAAAGCATGAAGGCGCGTTATCATGAGGAAGAAACCGATGTAACCATTAACGGAATCAACGACGGATATATGAATGTCAATTCCTTAGAAATAGAAAGCGGGAGAACCTTTACTGATAATGACTTTCTTGCGGGAAAAAGGGCGGGCATTATATCGCAAAAAATGGCAGAAGAGCTGTTTGATAAATCCTCTCCTCTCGGTGAAGTTGTCTGGGTAAACGGACAGCCTGTGGAAATTATCGGTGTGCTGAAGAAGGAAACAGGTTTGCTGTCTTTCGGACTAAGTGAAATGTATGTGCCGTTTAATATGATGAAATCGTCTTTCGGTACAAGTGACTTCAGTAATGTGTCATTGCAGGTCGAATCGGCTGATGATATAAAATCTATCGGAAAAGAAGCGGCACAGCTGGTGAATGACCATCATGGCACTGAGGATTCATATCAAGTAATGAACATGGAAGAGATTGCAGCAGGAATTGGAAAGATCACAACAATCATGACCACGATTATCGGCTCAATTGCAGGCATTTCGCTTGTAGTCGGCGGAATCGGTGTCATGAATATTATGCTCGTGTCAGTGACAGAACGAACGCGGGAAATTGGGATTCGGAAGTCTCTCGGAGCGACGAGAGGACAAATTCTGACCCAGTTTTTAATCGAATCAGTCGTATTAACGCTTATCGGCGGACTGATTGGGATCGGGATCGGATACGGAGGGGCCGCGCTGGTTTCTGCCATTGCCGGCTGGCCGTCATTAGTATCCTGGCAGGTCGTATGCGGAGGCGTGCTGTTCAGTATGCTTATTGGCGTTGTCTTTGGAATGCTTCCTGCAAATAAAGCTGCCAAGCTCGATCCGATTGAAGCGCTGCGTTACGAGTAACCTCATGCATATGCATGAGGTTTTTTTATGTTTGGTGCTTTTTACTATGAATATAAAAGACTTTTTACATTAAGATAAGAAGAAAAAGTCATACAATTGTCCTTATTTTTGTCGAATTTACAGTTTACAAACCCTATATACATACGTTAATATGGAGAAACGTGAAAGATTTTGATAGTTATTGAATGAATTTGAATGATTTTAGTTGCCTATTGTAAAAAAAGCGTTTACAATGAAATTGTATTCAAAATGAATACGTTTTCATTAGGAGGTGAAGCATGCTAACTCCTGAAAGATATCAGTTGATTATTGATCAAATAGAAAAGCGTGATGTGGTAAAGATTCAAGAGCTCATAAATCTTACAAATGCTTCTGAATCTACAATCAGAAGAGATTTATCGACGCTTGAAGAACGCGGTTTTTTAAAGCGTGTTCACGGGGGAGCTGCCAAGCTTTCCGATATCAGACTTGAACCTGATATGCTTGAAAAATCATCCAAAAACCTTCAAGACAAATTGAAGATTGCTGAAAAAGCCGCTTCACTTTTGGAGGAAGGGGATTGCATTTATCTCGATGCGGGCACGACGACTTTGCACATGATTGATTTTATGGATAAAAGCAAAGATATCGTTGTGGTCACGAACGGGGTTATGCACATCGACGCATTGATAAGGAAAGAAATATCTTTTTATCTGCTTGGAGGATATGTAAAGCACAGAACGGGTGCGGTTATCGGAGGCGCTTCACTGATTGCCATGGATCAGTACAGATTCGATAAGAGTTTTCTGGGGGCAAACGGTGTGCATACAGAGGCCGGCTTCACAACGCCTGACCCTGATGAAGCCCTTTTGAAAACGAAGGCTGTCAAACAGGCAAAACACGCTTACGTCTTAGCGGACCCTTCGAAATTTGGAGAAATTTCATTTTCGGCATTTGCCGGCATAGGCGACGCAACAATCATTACGACTGACGCTGAAGAGCTTACATTCGATAATTACCAAGAAAAAACTGTCGTAAAGGTAGTGAAACCATGATTTATACTGTAACACTTAATCCATCTGTCGATTATATTGTTCACGTTGAAGATTTTACTGTAGGAGGCCTGAACCGTTCCGCATACGATACAAAGTATCCAGGGGGAAAAGGCATCAACGTATCGAGAGTGCTGAAAAGACATCATGTTCAGTCAAAAGCGCTCGGATTTATCGGCGGATTTACCGGAGAATATATCAAAACATTTTTGCGCGAAGAAAACCTGGAAACAGCTTTTTCTGAAGTAAAAGAAGATACCCGCATCAATGTGAAATTGAAAACTGGTGATGAAACGGAAATTAACGGTCAGGGACCAACGATTTCAGACGAAGATTTCAATGCCTTTTTAGAACAGTTTACATCTTTGCAAGAGGGGGATATTGTCGTTCTTGCTGGAAGCATTCCATCTTCACTGCCTCAAGATACCTATGAAAAAATCGCAGAGGCTTGCAAACAGCAGAACGCGCGTGTTGTGTTAGATATCTCTGGCGAAGCGCTTATGAAAGCAACAGAAATGAAACCGTTTTTGATGAAGCCAAACCATCACGAGCTTGGTGAAATGTTCGGAACGACGATTTCATCTGTTGAAGAAGCTGTTCCTTATGGGAAAAAGCTTGTAGAACAAGGCGCTGAGCATGTAATCGTATCCATGGCCGGTGACGGAGCGCTTCTGTTTACGAAGGATGCCGTTTACTTTGCAAACGTACCAAAGGGGAAATTGGTAAACTCAGTCGGAGCAGGAGATTCTGTCGTTGCAGGTTTTCTTGCCGGTGTTTCCAAGCAGCTGCCGCTTGAAGAGGCATTCCGCTTAGGAGTTACATCAGGCAGCGCTACCGCGTTTTCTGAGGAACTTGGTACAGAAGAATTTGTCCAGCAGCTTCTTCCTGAAGTTAAGGTCACACGTCTATAGAGGAGGAAACAAAAGTGAAAATAACTGAGCTTTTAACGAAGCATACGATAAAGCTTAATATTGAAAGCAAAGAAAAAGAAAACGTTATTGACGAAATGGTCACAGTTCTTGATAAGGCTGGAAAATTAAATGACAGACAAGCCTACAAAGAAGCCATTTTAAATCGTGAAAGCCAAAGTTCAACGGGTATCGGTGAAGGAATCGCTATTCCGCATGCGAAAACGGCAAGCGTTATCAACCCGGCGATTGCGTTTGGGCGTTCAAAAGACGGTGTCGATTATGAATCACTAGACGGCCAGCCGGCACACTTGGTCTTCATGATTGCAGCGACTGAAGGTGCAAACAACACTCACCTTGAAGCACTGTCAAGACTGTCTACGCTGTTAATGCGTGAAGAAATTCGCAAACAGTTGCTTGAAGCTGAATCAGAAGACGCGATTATTGACATTATCAATCAGCATGATAAAGATGATGACGAAGAGGAAGAAGAAGAAGAAGAAACGGCACCAGCACCAGCCGGAAAAGGTAAAATCCTAGCGGTTACAGCTTGTCCGACAGGTATTGCCCATACTTTCATGGCAGCGGATGCCCTTAAAGAAAAAGCGAAAGAGCTTGGTGTTGAGATTAAGGTTGAAACAAATGGTTCAAGCGGTATTAAGCACAAGTTAACTGCTCAAGAAATTGAAGATGCACCTGCAATCATTGTCGCAGCGGACAAGCAGGTTGAAATGGAGCGCTTTAAAGGCAAACGCGTGCTTCAGGTTCCAGTAACGGCAGGTATCAGACGTCCGCAAGAGCTTATCGAAAAAGCGGTGAATCAAGACGCACCGATTTATCAAGGCAGCGGCGGCGGTTCTTCTGCTCAAAGTGATGAAAATGAACCAAAAGCCAAATCTGGCGGCATTGGAAACGCGTTTTATAAGCACCTTATGAGCGGTGTCAGCAACATGCTTCCATTCGTAGTGGGCGGCGGTATACTCGTTGCAATTTCATTCTTCTGGGGTATCCATTCTTCAGATCCGAATGATCCTAGCTACAATACGTTTGCTGCAGCATTGAACTTTATCGGCGGCGACAATGCATTAAAACTGATTGTTGCAGTTCTGGCCGGCTTTATCGCGATGAGTATTGCAGATCGTCCGGGATTTGCTCCTGGTATGGTCGGCGGGTTTATGGCCACTCAAGCGAATGCTGGATTCTTAGGCGGTTTGATTGCCGGATTCCTTGCTGGTTATGTCGTGATTTTATTGAAAAAAGTATTTGTGTTTATCCCTCAGTCACTTGATGGATTGAAGCCTGTATTGATTTATCCGCTGTTTGGTATTTTTATCACTGGCGTATTAATGCAATTTGTAATCAATACACCTGTAGCAGCATTCATGAATTTCTTAACAGACTGGCTTCAAAGCCTTGGGACTGGAAACTTGGTGTTAATGGGTATTATTTTAGGCGGTATGATGGCGATCGACATGGGCGGTCCGCTTAATAAAGCAGCCTTCACGTTCGGTATCGCGATGATTGATGCAGGCAACTATGCGCCTCATGCAGCGATCATGGCCGGCGGTATGGTTCCTCCGCTAGGTATCGCACTTGCAACAACAATTTTCAGAAACAAGTTCTCTCAGCGTGACCGTGAAGCAGGTATTACATGCTACTTCATGGGTGCGGCTTTCGTAACAGAAGGCGCAATCCCGTTTGCTGCGGCTGATCCGCTTCGCGTAATTCCAGCGGCTGTGGTCGGTGCAGCGGTTGCCGGCGGATTAACTGAATTCTTCCGTGTAACCCTTCCTGCACCTCACGGGGGCATATTCGTAGCCTTTATTACAAACCATCCGCTCCTTTACTTATTAAGTATTGTAATTGGTGCTGTGGTTATGGCGATGATCCTAGGTATCGTGAAAAAACCTGTAACTGAAAAATAAGGAAAAAAGCGTCCTGTTACTAAAGGACGCTTTTTCTCTATCTTCTCGCGGCAGCGCGGTTAAGTTATGTATTTTATAATAAATTATGATAAAGTAAAAGAAGGGAAACAACTGACATAGCAATCGTCTAGGAGGAAACACTTTGACCGAAGAAAATCAAACAAAAACTGAAAAAGCTGGGAAGAAAAAAACCAATACGTATTGGGAATGGGGAAAAGCAATTGTCATTGCTGTCCTGCTGGCACTCATTATCCGCCACTTCCTATTTGAACCGTATTTAGTCGAAGGTTCATCTATGTACCCCACTTTACATGACGGCGAAAGACTGTTTGTCAATAAAACGGTACACTATATCGGTGACCTGGAGCGGGGAGATATCGTCATTATCAATGGTGAGACTTCAAAAATCCATTACGTCAAACGATTGATCGGTAAGCCTGGAGAAACCGTGGAAATGAAGGATGACACGCTTTATATAAACGGAAAAAAAGTTGCCGAGCCTTATTTGTCTAAAAACAAAAAAGAGGCAGAAAAGCTTGGTGTCAGTCTTACAGGCGACTTTGGCCCGGTGAAAGTACCGAAAGGCAAATATTTCGTCATGGGGGATAACCGGCTAAACTCCATGGACAGCAGAAATGGCCTCGGACTGATTGCGGAAGATCGGATTGTGGGTACGTCGAAGTTTGTATTTTTCCCGTTTAATGAAATGCGCCAAACCAAATAAAAACGCCTTGCTGGCCTTTGGACAGCAGGCGTTTTTATTTGGAAAAAGAAGCGACTAATGCAATGCATAATACAGTGACAAATACTGAACCGATAATGGCCAGCACACTGAAGAAAAGATGCACTTGCTTGTTCTCTTTGCCGCGTTTTTCTAATAGCCGTTTAGAGAAGATATGTGAGAAAATATAAATCAGGGCGATCCCGATATATAAGCCGATATCTTTGGCGGTAAAGCCAGTTACGGCAAGGTAAAAGCCTGTAAAAAAGATCAATAAGCAATATTCAGTCAGTGTTAAAAGCCTCAATGTGTTCCTCCGAGTAAGAATGTATGATTTTCCATCTGGATGCATCCTCTTTGCCTTCAATTGTACCACAGCTTTTCCCTTTTAGTGTAGAAGTGTTTCTGCCTGCTTTTATCAGGGAAGCATTTCTCTTGTCTTCCATTCATGGTATACTTTTAATGATGATAGACATGATGGAGGATATTAAATGATTGCTGTAAATAATGTGAGCTTGCGCTTTGCGGATCGCAAGTTATTTGAAGATGTAAATATTAAATTTACCCCAGGCAACTGCTACGGGTTAATTGGTGCCAATGGTGCTGGTAAATCAACGTTTCTGAAAGTGTTATCAGGAGAAATTGAGCCTCAGACAGGCGATGTTCATATGAGTCCTGGCGAGCGTCTTGCCATCCTGAAACAGAACCACTTTGAGTACGAAGAGTATGAAGTGCTAAAAGTTGTGATTATGGGACATAAGCGTTTATACGAGGTCATGCAGGAGAAAGACGCAATTTACATGAAGCCTGATTTCTCGGATGAAGACGGAATTCGTGCGGCAGAGCTCGAAGGTGAATTTGCAGAGCTGAACGGATGGGAAGCAGAAAGTGAAGCTGCGATCCTTCTAAAAGGTCTCGGCATCTCAGAAGATCTTCACACGAAGAAGATGGAAGACCTTGGCGGTTCCGAAAAAGTGAAAGTTCTCTTGGCTCAGGCATTATTCGGCAAGCCCGATGTTCTGCTTCTTGATGAGCCGACGAACCACTTGGACCTTCAGGCAATTCAGTGGCTGGAAGAGTTTCTGATTAACTTTGAAAACACTGTGATTGTTGTATCCCATGACCGTCACTTTTTAAATAAAGTGTGTACACATATTGCTGACCTTGATTTTAACAAAATCCAAATCTACGTCGGAAACTATGATTTCTGGTATGAATCAAGCCAGCTTGCTTTGAAGCTTTCTCAAGAAGCGAACAAGAAAAAAGAAGAGCAAATTAAACAGCTACAAGAGTTTGTGGCCAGATTCAGCGCAAATGCGTCTAAATCAAAACAGGCGACTTCAAGAAAGAAACTTCTTGATAAAATTTCTCTTGATGATATTAAACCGTCTTCACGCCGTTATCCTTACGTCAACTTCACACCGGAACGAGAAATCGGTAATGATGTTCTCCGGGTAGAAGGATTAACGAAAACAATTGACGGTGTAAAAGTTCTCGACAACGTCAGCTTTATTATGAATAGAGAAGATAAAATTGCTTTTACAGGACGTAATGAATTGGCTGTTACTACTTTGTTCAAAATCATTTCCGGGGAAATGGAAGCTGACAGCGGAACATTTAAATGGGGCGTGACGACATCTCAAGCGTACTTCCCTAAAGACAACAGCGAATATTTTGAAGGCAGTGATTTAAATCTTGTAGACTGGCTTCGCCAATATTCTCCTCATGATCAAAGTGAGAGCTTTTTACGCGGCTTCTTAGGACGCATGCTGTTTTCCGGTGAAGAAGTACACAAAAAAGCAAATGTTTTATCCGGAGGAGAAAAGGTTCGCTGCATGCTTTCGAAAGCAATGCTTTCTGGCGCCAATATTTTAATTTTGGATGAACCGACCAACCACTTAGACCTAGAATCTATTACAGCGCTCAATAATGGCTTAATCAGCTTTAAAGGCGCTATGCTGTTTACATCACATGACCACCAGTTTGTACAGACGATTGCCAACAGAATCATAGAGATTACACCTAATGGCATTGTTGACAAGCAAATGAGCTATGACGAGTTCCTTGAAAATGCTGATGTGCAGAAAAAACTGGCTGAACTATACGCGTAATAAAAAAAGCAGAGAATTCTCTGCTTTTTTTGTACATAGAAAAGAAAGGGGACATTAACTTGAAATTTTTAATTGTCGGAGCAGGTGGAGTAGGCGGTTATATTGGCGGACGGCTTGCAGAGAAAGGGAATGCGGTGACGTTTCTTGTCCGCCAAAAAAGAGCTGAACAGTTAAAACAAACGGGACTAGTTATTCATAGTGAAAAGGGTGACGTGTCCTTTCAGCCCGCAGTAATCACTGCAGGAGAAAAAGAACAGTTTGATGTGATCATCATCGCTTCTAAAGCATATTCACTCGGTCAGGTGATTAGTGATGTCAAACCTTTTGTCCACAGTGAATCAGTTATTATTCCTTTCTTAAACGGTTATCGTCACTACGAGCAGCTGTTTACGGCATTTTCGAAAGATCAGGTGCTGGGCGGGCTGTGCTTCATAGAAAGTGCTTTAAACAATCTGGGAGAAATCAACCATACAAGTGCGTCGCATCGTTTTGTGTTCGGTGAATGGAACGGTGAGCGTACGGAACGGATAAAAGAGCTTGAGGAAGCATTTGCAGGAGTGAAGGCAGAGGTCATCATTAGCGGGCATATTGAGAAAGACATCTGGAAAAAATATCTGTTTATTGCAGCACAAGCAGGAATGACAACCTTATTTCAAAGACCGCTTGGACCAATCCTTGAAACAGAGAGCGGACGGCACACTGCGCGAACACTCATTGGGGAAATCGGTATGATCTTGCGCAAGGAAGGAGTTCCGGCTGATCCAGAGCTTGAAGAAGACAGCTTCCGCACAATGACAAGCATGTCTTATCATATGAAATCCTCCATGCTCCGTGATATGGAAAATGGCCAAACGACTGAAGGAGATCATCTGCACGGCTTTTTGCTTGATAAAGCAAAGCGTTTGTCTCTTTCAACACCAATATTAGAAACAGTTTATGCCAATCTGCAAATGTATGAAGCAAAAAAATAAGAAGGAGGCGAAAGCCTCCTTCTTTATTTAAAAAGCCCAATTTCCATTTCTAAAGATAGGCTCTCTTTTTCCGTCTTCAGTAATTCCATCAATGTTCATATCCTTAGAACCAACCATAAAGTCTACGTGGGTAATGCTTTCATTTAAGCCTTCTTTGACAAGCTCTTCGCGAGACATCTGTTTTCCGCCCTCAATATTAAAAGCATAGGCACTGCCGATCGCCAGATGATTTGACGCATTTTCATCAAATAAAGTGTTGTAAAAAAGAATATTTGACTGTGAAATAGCCGAATCGTACGGGACAAGAGCTACCTCACCAAGATAGTGAGAGCCTTCATCTGTTTCGACCAATTCTTTTAAAATGTCTTCTCCTTTTTCGGCTTTAATGTCAACAATACGGCCATTTTTGAATGTGAGCGTGAAGTTTTCGATAATGTTCCCGCCGTAGCTTAGCGGTTTTGTGCTCGATACAAACCCGTCAACCCCGTCTTTTTGCGGCAGTGTGAATACTTCTTCTGTCGGCATATTGGCCATAAATTCATGTCCGCTTTCATTTACGCTTCCGGCACCTGCCCAAACGTGTTTTTTCGGCAGCTTGATTGTTAAATCAGTTCCTTCTGCTTGGTAATGTAAAGCGGCATAATGTTTTTGGTTCAAGTGATCAACTTTTTCATGAAGGTTTTGATCATGATTGATCCACGCTTGAACCGGATTTTCTTCGTTTACGCGTGTGGCTTTAAAAATTTCTTCCCACAGGAGCTGTGTCGCTTCCTCTTCTGATTTGCCAGGGAATACTTTCTGAGCCCAACCTGCTGATGCAGCACCGACGACAGTCCAGCTCACTTTATCAGATTGAATGTATTGTCTGTATGTATGTAACGCTTTGCCTGCAGCTTTTTGGAAGGCGGCAATCCGTTTGGAATCTACACCTTGCAGTAAATCTGGGTTTGAGGATACGACTGAAATAAAAGCAGCTCCTTTCTTGGCAAGCTCTTCTCTGCCTTTCGCTTCCCATTCAGGATACTCTTCAAAGGCTTCAAACGGCGCCAGTTCATATTTTAATTTGGCCACTTCGTCATCCTGCCAATTCACTGTTACATTTTTTGCGCCTTTTTCATATGCATGTTTTACAATCAGACGGACGAAATCGCGTACCTCCGTCGAAGCATTTACCACCACATACTGGCCTTTTTGGACATTAACGCCGACCTCAACCGCCAGCTGGGCATATGTATTTAGTTTCTCTGAAAATGTATCCATCAATCTTTCCTCCTCGTGCTTTTTTCTCATCATATCAAATAATCTCCTATAAAGAAAAGAAAGGAGTGCAAAGAGAAAAACCCAAAACAAAATGGTTTTGGGCTTTTCAACACTTATGGATGATTCATTTTTACAGTACCTTCAGGCGCATGAGGCATGTTTGCCAGTGAAATGCTCATGCCTCCAAGAATGATTCCGCTCAAAATGGCTGCAATCGCTACCCGTCTTCCTAAATCTCTAAGCATCTGTTTCCTCCTTATCGTTTCTCCATTTCCCACAATATGAAGCGAGAGAGGAAAAAAGAAGCAGGAATTTCAATTACTTTCTGAGATTTTGCGAGAAAAGGATTATTTAACCGCTTTTTGGAGCTTATCAATCACCTCTAAAGAACGGCCGGTGCCGATTGCCACGGATTCAAGCGGGTTTGGCGCCACGTGTACAGGTACAACGATTTCTTCTGACAGCCATTCTTTGATCCCGTTAAGAAGCGCCCCGCCGCCTGTTAAAATTACGCCGCGATCGACAATGTCTCCGCTTAATTCAGGAGGACAGTCCTCAAGTGTGGCTCTAATCGCTTCAAGAATATGAAGGAGAGATTCACGCATCGCGTTTTGAATTTCATTTGATTGAAGCATAATGGTTTTCGGTAGCCCCGTCACAAGGTCACGTCCGCGAATTTCCATTGCATCCGGCACATGCTCAATCAATGCATGGCCAATTTCCATTTTAACCTGCTCAGCTGTACGTTCACCGATCAGCAAATTGTACTTTTTCCGCACAAAAGCAACGATATCCTCATCAAGCTGGTCTCCGCCGATTCTGATTGAATGGCAGGAGACAACGCCTCCAAAGGAAATAATCGCGACTTCCGTCGTCCCTCCGCCGATATCTACCACCACGTTAGCAACCGGCTCGTCAACCGGCAAATCCGCTCCGATTGCAGCTGCCACCGGTTCTTCAATTAAATGGACGTTTTTCGCTCCGCAATTTTTCACCGCGTCACTGATGGCGCGGCGTTCCACTGCAGTTGAGCCTGATGGTGTGCACACAACGACATTCGGCTTTCTGAACGACATGCCGATGCTCTTTCCGGCTTTTTTCATGATGTGCTTTAACAAATCAGTTGTCATGTCGTAGTCAGCGATAACGCCGTCCTTCATCGGTCTGACAGCGACAATTTTTCCCGGTGTTTTACCGATCATATTTTTCGCGTCAGTCCCGATCGCAAGCACTGCTTTAGTCGTTGTATCTACTGCGACAACAGAAGGTTCATTTAAGATGATTCCTTTATTTTTGCTGTAAACAAGTATATTAGCTGTTCCTAAGTCAATTCCAATTTCAGTTGATTGAAACATGTTTTCACCCAATCTTTATCCTGATTTTATATGATTCTACATTTAAAGTTTCTAAGAAAAGAAGCGATTTTTGGGGGTGTGCTTCGGGAAAGAAATGTTTTTGTAAAAAACTGCGGAAGGGTGTAACAGAAGTAATACAATTTTCGGTTTTATGGAAAAAATATCTTGCGATTCTTCAAGAAAGCGGGAAACTTTTTCTAAGTTTCGTACGTCTACGATATATTGAGGTACAACCTTGAATATTACATGAAAAAAGAAACATTTAAGGAAGAAGGGTTTTTTATGAAATCAATAGGTGTTGTAAGAAAAGTAGATGAATTAGGCCGTATTGTTATGCCGATAGAGTTAAGACGGGCACTGGATATTGCTATTAAAGACAGCATTGAGTTTTTTGTCGAGGGCGATAAAATTATTTTGAAAAAGTACAAACCTCATGGCGTTTGTTTAATGACTGGGGAAATCACTTCAGAAAATAAAGAGTACGGCAACGGTAAAATTACGTTAAGCCCTGAAGGCGCACAGCTGCTTCTCGAAGAAATTCAAGCCGCTTTAAAAGAATAATATATGTTGAAAAAGGCGGAATGGTGTAATCTCCGCCTTTTTTTGCGTGCCGATTTCTGATTACCGCCGCCTAAGATATGACATCATGAACAAAAGGTAATGAATGATTTGGGATACTTTACATATTTTACTCAATTATTTGTCGAAGAATGGTACAATAAACAGAGAAACACAAGCGGCAGGTGGTCATATGAGAAAATATCAAGCACGTATCATTTCCATTATTTTGGCAATGATTTTTATTATGTTTTGGGATTATTTATTTTATTTTATAGGCAAAAACCCGATTAATTGGCCTGTTGACATTGTGTATACAGCAGTAACGATTTTCAGTGTCTGGATGCTGGCGTATTATGTCGATGAGAAAAAACAGCTGGTCAAGAAAATGAAAGATAATGAATGGAAGTATAAACAGCTTTCTGATGAGAAGAACCGCATCATGGATAATTTACAGGAGATCGTTTTTCAAACAAACGCAAAAGGCGAAATTACATACTTAAATCAAGCGTGGGCAGCCATCACAGGTTTTTCGATCAGTGAATGTATGGGGACAATGTATAATGATTACTTCATAAAAGAAAAGCATGTAGCTGATCACATTAATACTCAAATCAAAAACAAAGCGTCCTCGGGGATGTTTACGGTAAAATATGTGACAAAGAACGGGACGATTTTTTGGGGCGAGGTTCACTATAAACTTTACTATGACCGAGATGAGCAATTTACCGGAAGCCTGGGTACAATGTCAGACATCACTGAGCGAAAAGAGGCTGAAGATGAGCTTCTGGAAATTAATGAACGGCTTGCGAGGGAGTCGCAGAAACTGTCAATCACGAGTGAACTGGCTGCCGGCATTGCACATGAGGTCAGAAATCCTTTAACGTCCGTCAGCGGATTCCTTCAAATTATGAAAACATCATATCCGGATAGAAAAGATTATTTTGATATCATCTTTTCAGAGATTAAAAGAATTGATCTGGTGCTCGGCGAGCTGCTGCTGCTGGCGAAGCCGCAGGAAATTACATTTAAAACGCACCCAATCAATGAAATTTTGAAACAAGTCACGACATTGCTTGATACGAATGCCATATTGTCCAATATTGCTATTGAAAAGAATTTTGGTGAGACGGAAGCCTGTATGATTAAAGGGGACGAAAACCAGCTGAAGCAGGTTTTTATCAATATTATTAAAAATGGAATTGAAGCAATGCCAAAGGGCGGTGTCGTAACGATTTCCACTGCTAAAACAGCTTCACACGCCGTAATAAGCGTAAAAGATGAAGGGAACGGCATGTCACAGGAAAAGCTTGAGCAAATCGGAAAACCTTTTTATTCAACAAAGGAGAAAGGCACAGGGCTGGGGCTCGCCATTTGTTTGAGAATATTAAAGGAACATAACGGGGAATTGAAGATTGAAAGTGAAGCTGGAAAAGGCAGCATCTTTCAAGTTGTTTTGCCTTTGAAATCTGACAGCTGAGAGGGGAAAAACAAGATGAACTCGCTTCTGTTTGTATATGGGACCTTAAGGAAGCATGAAAAAAATCATCATTTGTTATCACAGTCGGCTTGTATCAGTGAGCAGGCGCGGACAAAGGGAAGTCTTTTTAATACGGCAGCCGAGGAACCCGCGGCCGTGTTTGGGGCTGATGGCTATATTTGCGGTGAGATATATGAAGCAGATGAATCGTGTATACATAAGCTTGATCTTTTTTATCAAGGCTACCACAAGAAATCTGTACATGTCGAAACTGATGCTGGAATCAAGGAAGCACTTGTATATTATATGGAAAAAGATGATTGTGCTGACTTTGTGAAAATAGGCAGCGGTGACTGGAAAGAACATCAGATGATCAGCAAATCTAAAGATCCCGTGTACTATTTTGCCTATGGATCTTGTATGGACAATGCCCGTTTTCAAAAAGCAGGGGTTGATCATTATTTTCAAGATCCAGTGGGAGGAGCTGTTTTAAAAGGGTATACAACCCGCTTTACGTTAAAAAGGCCAGACGGCTCAAGAGCGGATATCACTGAAGACGGAGGCACGACAGAAGGGGTTCTGTATCGTCTTCCTTTTTCAGCTGTCACCTATTTGTATAAAAGGGAAGGGGTTGAATCTCTTACCTATCGGCCGGCATTTGTAGACGTTGAAGCAGGGGGAAAGCTCTATACCGATTGTTTAACCTTTCTCGTCCTCCGAAAAGAAGCAGAAACAGCACCTCCTCAGCATTATCAAATCGAGATTGAACGGGGAGCGGAGCTTTATTTGACCCCGGGCTTTACTGAACGGCTTAAGCAGCATATGAATTCGCTGCCAAAAGGTTGATGAAATTAACACTGCTTCAAAAGAATATGTTAAAATTTGATCAATATGATGTTAGGTAAAGGAGCACCACTATGAAAAAAGAATTTGCCGTAATTGGTCTCGGCCGTTTTGGTGGAAGTATATGCAAAGCATTGAGCGAAGAGGGCGTCGAGGTCATGGCGATGGATATTGATGAAGATAAAGTCAACGAGTATGCCAAGATTGCATCACATGCCGTCATCGGAGACTCGACCGACGAATCTGTTCTGAAAAATTTAGGTTTGAGGAATTTTGACCACGTCATTGTTGCGATCGGTGAAAATATTCAGGCGAGTATATTAACAACTCTGATCCTCAAAGAACTGGGTGTCAATACGATTACAGTTAAGGCTCAGAACGATTATCATGAAAAAGTGCTGTCCAAAATCGGCGCGGATCACATTGTCCACCCGGAACGTGATATGGCAAAAAGAATTGCGCATAATATCGTTTCCAACAATGTACTTGATTATTTGGAGCTGTCAGAAGAGCATAGTCTTGTCGAGATCGTGGCCAACAGCCGTCTTGCCGGAAACACTCTTCTCGATTTAGATATACGGGCGAAATACGGTATTAATATTGTAGCGATTAAAAGGGGCAAGGAAGTCATCGTGTCGCCGCTTGCGACTGAAGTGATACATCAAGAAGATATTCTCATCGTCATTGGATCGGTTACGGATATTTCACGTTTTGAGAAAAGAGTTCTTCATACGAAATAGAAGAAATATAAGCCGTCCTTAGGGGCGGTTTTTTAATATTATCAGAATATAACAACATTAATGAACTGAGCGCCAATTTACTAAAATTTTATTGACTACGGATAAGCGTTCCGATAGCATATTGTACCATATAAATAAAAAAGAGGAGGGGGCCATTTGAATAAAGAAGCGCTGGTCAAAAGGCTGAATGCTTCAGCCCGCAGACAAAAAGCTGACATCGTCATTAAGAACGGGAAAATCATGGACGTATATAATCATCAGTGGATTTATGAAGATATTGCGATAACAGACGGAGTTATTGTAGGCCTCGGCCAGTATGAAGGTGAAGAAACCATTGATGCAGAGGGGCAAGTCATTGTGCCGGGATTTATTGATGGTCATGTACATATTGAGTCATCAATGGTGACACCGATCGAGTTTGCAAAAGCCGTATTGCCGAATGGCGTGACGACCATCATTACCGATCCGCATGAAATAGCGAACGTGTCCGGTCAGGAAGGGATCAAATTTATGATTGAACAGGCTCGCCAAACACCGCTGAATATCCATTTTATGCTTCCCTCCAGTGTGCCTGCCGCCAGCTTTGAGCGATCCGGTGCGGTACTTCGGGCGGCCGATTTGAAGCCATTTTACGAAGAGAAGGAGGTATTGGGTCTGGCTGAAGTGATGGATTATGTATCGGTTGAGCAGGGTGAAGCAGACATGGTTAATAAGCTGTTTGATGCCCGGAGCGCGGGGAAACGGATTGACGGACATTTAGCAGGCTTGTCAACTGATCTCATCAATATATACAGAACCGCTTTTGTCTTGACTGATCATGAGGTAACGACGAAGGAAGAAGCGCTGGATCGTATCAGAAGAGGAATGTACGTCATGATGCGAGAAGGGTCAGTCGCCAAAAACACAATGAAAGTGCTGCCGGCTGTTAATGAAAAGAATGCGCGCCGTTTCTTCTTCTGTACTGATGATAAACACGTAGATGATTTATTGTCAGAGGGAAGTGTGAATCATCAGGTGAAAATGGCTATTCAAGCAGGTCTCGATCCGTTTTTGGCATACCAATTGGGAAGCCTGAATGCAGCGGAATGCTACGGTCTAGATACAAAGGGAGCGATTGCTCCGGGATTTGACGCCGATTTGCTCTTTATTTCAGATGTGGAAAATGTCACTGTCACAAAGACGTTGGTAAAAGGACAAACTGTTGCTGAATATAATAAAGCAGTCTGTCAGGCACAAGCTCATACGCTAACACCAGATCCGGCGCTGCTTCATTCCGTTAACCTTGCTGCTCCTCTTTCCGAACAGGATTTTCATATGCCAATTGATCCCCAGCAGCAGATGAATGTCATTCAAATCATACCAAATCAGCTTGAAACACGCCTGGTGAGTATTCCGGCTCCGGAAGCACCCATTTTTCAGCCTGACATCGATCTTGACTTGTTAAAGATTGCAGTCGTCGAACGGCATAAGGGATTAAAAGAAACAGGACTTGGTATTGTGAAAGGATTTGGTTTGAAAAGCGGGGCGATTGCAACAACGATTTCACACGATTCGCATAATATCATTGCTGTGGGGACAAATGACACCGATATCGCAGCCGCAGTTAATAAGCTACAGGAAATTGGCGGCGGATTAACAGTTATAAAAGACGGGGAAGAACTTCACTCGGTTCCTCTGCCGATTGCGGGGTTATTATCCGACCAATCTGCAGAATTGGTGAATCAAAGCTTAATGACGCTTCATGAAAAGCTCTCATTCATCGGTTTCAAAGACCGGTTTAACCCATTTTTGACGCTTTCATTTTTGGCTTTGCCTGTCATTCCTGACATCAAAATGACGACAACAGGGTTGTTTGATGTAAAGTCATTTCAGCATATAGCACTGCAATAAAAAAGATGCACTCCTAAGTGAGTGCATCTTTTTTTAAACCTCCATAATGATCGGAAGGATCATTGGGCGGCGTTTCGTTTTTTCATATAAGAACGGAGCAAGCGTATCCGTGATCTCATTTTTGATTTCTGACCATTGAGTGGTTTTTCGTTCCATGACTTTTTGCAAGTGGTTTGAAATGAGCTCCTGGGCGTCATTGATCAAATCACCTGATTCTCTCATGTAAACAAACCCTCTGGAAATCAAGTCAGGGCCCGCTGAAATCTTAAATTCATCCATATCTATGCTGACAACGACGATCACAAGACCTTCTTCAGAAAGAATTCTGCGGTCGCGAAGCACGATATTTCCAATATCACCGATACCGCTACCGTCGATATATACTGAACCGGATGGGATTTTACCGGCAACTGAAGCTTCATCGCCTTTAAGCGCCAATACTTCACCGTTATCCATGATAAAGCAGTTTTCTTCAGGGATGCCGCAATCTGTCGCAAGCTTGACATGCATCTTTTGCATTCTGTACTCACCGTGAATCGGCATGAAGAATTTAGGCTTGATTAAACGAAGCATCAGCTTTTGTTCTTCCTGTCCGCCGTGACCGGATGTATGGATATCATTAAGAGGTCCGTGAATAACCTCGGCCCCCGCACGATACAGCTGGTTAATTGTGCGGCTCACGCTGATTGTGTTGCCCGGGATAGGGGATGAAGAAAATACGACTGTATCTCCAGGATTGATTGAAATCTGCCGGTGTGTGCCGTTTGCAATTCTGGATAAAGCCGCCATCGGTTCCCCTTGGCTTCCTGTACACAGGATCGTTACTTTATTGGCAGGAATGCGATTGATTTCATTATGTTCAATAAACGTATTTTTAGGACAGTTAATATAGCCGAGAGTTTGTCCGATTTCGATAGCAGATTCCATACTGCGTCCAAATACGGCAACTTTTCTTCCATTTAATACAGCAGCCTCAATTACCTGCTGCAAGCGGTGAATATTCGACGCAAATGTAGCGAAGATAACTCGGCCGTCCACCTTGCGGAAAATGTCATGAATGCTTTCTCCGACACGGCGTTCAGACATAGTGAACTCCGGGTTTTCACTGTTTGTGCTGTCTGAAAGGAGGCACAGAACGCCTTCTTTGCCGATTTCAGCCATTTTCGTTAAGTTTGCCGGCTCGCCGACTGGAGTAAAGTCGAATTTGAAATCTCCAGTATGTACGATGTTTCCGGGCGGCGTTTTTACAACAATACCGTAGGAATCCGGAATACTGTGTGTTGTTCTAAAGAATGACACAGCCGTTTTGCGAAATTTTACGATATCATCCTCACCGATGATGTTAAGCTTAGTCTGTCTTAATAATCCGTGCTCTTCAAGTTTATTCCGAAGTAAGCCGATCGCGAGTTTACCGCCGTAAACGGGAATATTGACTTGTCTAAGCAGGTACGGGATGCCGCCGATATGGTCTTCGTGCCCGTGAGTGATAAAAAGCCCTTTAATTTTATCTTCGTTTTTAACTAAATACGTGTAATCGGGAATGACGTAATCAATACCGAGCAGTTCGTCCTCGGGAAACTTGATCCCCGCGTCAATCAGCACAATTTCATCCTGAAACTGCACCGCATACGTATTTTTACCGATTTCACCCAGTCCTCCAAGGGCGAAAACAGCAGTCTGATCGTTTTTTACAAATTTCATACCGCTCATAACTCCAATACTTTAAAATTTTCACTCTGTTGCTCATATTCTAAAAAAGCACCGTCAACAGGTGTGATAAATTCAATATTAAATTTCTTGTCTTTCAGTTTCGTTCTGACGTCACGCTCTGATACGCCTTCAATATAAAGTGAATCTGTTTTTTCCCGAACAGGTACTTCCTCAGCTTTTTTTTGATAAAATACCTTATAAATCATCCAAATCTCTCCTTAAATGCCGTATGTTAGACTCGCTTATTCTATTATATTCGAAAACGGAATATAAGGAAAGTCTTGAGCAAAATAAGGACCTTTCAAAAAGGGACAGATCCCTTATCAGGCAATGGCTCTCCTGCGGAGCATTCCGTTCCATTGTCTTCTGAGTTTCTTTTTTAACTTCCGAAGCATAACGCGGTCCCTCCTTCGATTGATACTTGTCCAAGGCTGTTTTATACAAATAGTATACGGAGTTTAGCACGGATTTTTCGTGGATATTAATGGAATTTTATTTTGTTTTGAGGGAAATAGTTTGCTGAACTGAAATCTTTTTGTATGATGAGTGTGGGAATTGCAGATTTAGACGATAAAGGGGAATAACGATGGACTCAAAATTAATTTTTTTCGATATTGACGGCACGATATATGATCACGACAAAAAGATACCGGAAAGCACAAGAAAAACGGTAGCGGAGCTTCAAAGGCAGGGGCACCATGTGTTTATCGCCAGCGGGCGGTCCCCGTTTCTGGTGAAGCCGATTTTAGAGGAGTTAGGCATTCACTCATTTATTTCCTACAACGGTCAGTATGTCGTCTTTGAAAATGAAGTGATTTATAAGAATCCGCTGCCTGAAGAGGCAATCAGAAAATTGTTAAAGCAGTCGGGAGAAGGAAGCCACCCGGTTGTGTTTATGGCTGAAGATACAATGAAAGCGACTGTTGCTGACCATCCTCATGTCTTGGAGGGAATCGGCAGCCTGAAAACCGACTATCCTGAAACCGATGACCTCTTTTATGAAGGAAAAGAAATTTTTCAGCTTCTGTTGTTTTGCCAGGATGAAGAAGAAAAAATTTATGGGGCTTTTCCAGAATTCGATCTTGTACGCTGGCATGAGCTTTCGACTGATGTGCTGCCGCGCGGCGGATCAAAGGCGGAGGGGATTAAAAAAGTAATCGAGCGCCTTCCGTTTGATATCAGAGATACATATGCCTTCGGTGACGGATTAAATGATCTGCAAATGATTCAGTTTGTCGGAACAGGCGTTGCCATGGGGAATGCCGTTCCTGAATTAAAAGAAGTTGCGGATTTTGTAACAAAGCCTGTAGACGAGGATGGAATTGCTTATGCTGTCAAAGAATTAGGCCTGCTAAAATAAAAAAGCGGCTGGCACTTATAGTGTCAGCCGCATATTTTCTTTTAGCGGTCAATCGCCATCGCGTTTTCAGGTTCTTTAAATGGATTTTCTTTATCGATATGATCATAAAACATAACACCATTTAAATGGTCGATTTCATGCTGAAATACAATCGCCGGAAATCCTTTTAAACGAATGTCTATTTGTTCTCCCTCCAGTGTTGTTCCTTTCACTCTGATACGAGCGTAGCGCGGAACATAGCCGGGAATTGCCTCATCAACTGACAGGCAGCCTTCACCGCTTGTTAAATAGCTTCTTTCAACGGAATGGCTGACGATCTTCGGGTTAAACAATGCATAGCTGTATAACTTCCCGGAAGCATCTTCTGCATGGACTGCGATCATCCGTTTATTAATATTAATTTGAGGTGCCGCAAGTCCTACGCCGGGGCGCAGATTGTATTTTTCAGCTAATTCCGGATTTTGGCTGTTTTTTACGAATTCAATCATATCTGCCAGCTGCTGTTTTTCTTCTTCTGTGGCAGGCAGCCCGACAGGCTCTGCTGTCTCTCTTAAGGCAGGGTGGCCGTCGCGCACGATGTTTTCCATAGTAATCAAGAAACTTCACTCCTAAAGCTTAATATGTAAATTATATCGGATTTCTTCGTAAAGGTGCAACGAAACGAATGACCAGCCGTAAATGGCTGGTCAGTGTTTTACTGTGTAATTAGCAACAGCCTCCGCCTAAATAAGCAGCTCCAACAATGATTAACAGAATGAATAAAACAACGATTAACGCAAATGTGCGGCCATATCCTGCTCCGCCATATCCGTAACCATAACTGCAGCAGCCTCCGCCGTAACCATATCCATAACCGTACATGAACATAACCTCCTCTTTTAATTACGCCAGAGCCTTGTAGTAGGCATAGCGTCTACAATAACCTATGTAAAAACAAAAAAGTTGTATGGTCATCTGTCCTGATTTTTGACGATTTAGATTTGATTTTTTGCTCAGCAAGCCATGCGATAACCACCTGGCTATTGTCAAATATCTCTATGGATTCTATAGTAGAAATTGTCAAGATTGGGGGATTTAACGTGAAAGACGGAATAAAACGGCGCCACGGTGTGAAAATCGGAGCCTTTTGCGCTGTGACTTTACTATTAACAGGGTGCGTGGGACAGGATCCGCTGGATTCACTTCATGACTCATTAGAAAAAGTCGCTGATCTAGAAAAACCGTTTCAAGAAGAACAGAAAACGCTCGAGGAATTAGAGAAAAAAGAACATGCTCTCTACAATGATGTCATCAAGCTCAATATGGATGATTATAAAAAAATCGTTTCATTATCAGACGAAGCGCTTGAGAATGTAAATAAACGCGAAGAACATCTGAAGCTTGAAAATGAGAGCATCGAAAAATCCGAATCAGAATTTGAGGAAGCCAAAACATCCGCAGAAAATATTAAGGATAAACACATCAAGGCAAAGGCCGAGACTGCGGCAGATCATATGAAAAAAAGATATGCTGCATACAGCTCTATGTCTGAAGAATATGAAAAAGCCATTAAACTTGATAAAAAACTGTATAAGCTGCTGAAAGACAAAGACTTGACGCTGGATAAGCTTGATCAGCAGATCGAAAAAGCGAATGCTTCTTATAAAAAAGTCCTTAAACAAAGCGGCGAATTTGATGTGCAAACGGAGAAATATAATAAAGCCCGCGAAGATTTATATGACGCCGCAGGCTATCATATAAAAAAGAGCTGACTATGATCAGCTCTTTTTTAAAATTCTATTCAAAATTTAAATTTCTATTGTAGTACAGTGTGATAGGTTATACTAGTACAGTTTGAGGTACAGGCTGCATCTGTTTTTTTATAGAAAATGTAAAGCGAATACATTTATTGAAAATCAGCGATGAAAACGATTGACGGTTCTTCTTTATATGGTGTAAACTAATCCATGTTAAGCGGTGTTGTATTAGTTTTTTACAACTTCGAAATAATACAGTTCAAAGCAGAGTGTAACTATCCTACATAAATGGTTTCGGCAAACTGGGGATCGGCTAAAATATATACGACTTACTGCTGATACTTTAGGGTACCCTAAGTTTGTATGTATAAAAGGAATGCACGTCTAATGACTGTTTAAAAGAAAGGAAGAGGTGACTTTAGTATGGCTGCAAAAACGAAAAAAGTAATCGTTGATAGTAAGAAGCAATTTGATGCCATTAAAAAGCAGTTCGAAACGTTCCAAATTTTAAATGAAAAGGGAGAAGTCGTGAATGAAGCGGCGATGCCTGATTTAACTGATGATCAATTGAAAGAGCTTATGCGCCGCATGGTATTTACGCGTGTGCTTGATCAGCGCTCTATCTCATTAAACCGTCAAGGACGTCTCGGATTCTACGCTCCTACTGCGGGCCAAGAAGCTTCTCAGATTGCTACACATTTCGCGCTTGAAAAAGAAGACTTCGTTCTTCCGGGATACCGTGATGTGCCTCAGTTAATCTGGCACGGCCTTCCATTATATCAAGCGTTCCTGTTCTCTCGCGGACATTTCCGAGGAAACCAAATGCCTGATGATGTGAATGCCCTTTCTCCACAAATCATTATCGGTGCTCAATACATTCAAACGGCCGGTGTTGCGCTAGGTCTTAAAAAACGCGGTAAGAAAGCTGTCGCAATCACTTACACTGGTGACGGCGGAGCTTCACAAGGGGACTTCTACGAAGGAATTAACTTTGCCGGCGCTTATAAAGCACCTGCGATCTTCGTTGTACAAAACAACCGTTACGCGATTTCAACTCCAGTTGAAAAACAATCTGCAGCAGGCACAATTGCACAAAAAGCAGTAGCTGCCGGTATTGTGGGTGTACAAGTAGACGGAATGGATCCGCTTGCTGTATACGCTGCAACTGCTGAAGCACGCGAACGGGCGATTAACGGTGAAGGCCCGACACTGATTGAAACACTGACATTCCGTTATGGCCCGCACACAATGGCTGGTGACGATCCGACTAAATATCGCACAAAAGAAATCGAAAACGAGTGGGAGCAAAAAGATCCGCTTGTACGCTTCCGTGCGTTCCTTGAAAACAAAGGCCTATGGTCTGAAGAAGAAGAAACAAAAGTAATCGAGGATGCAAAAGAAGAAATTAAGCAGGCGATCAAAAAAGCGGATGCTGAGCCTAAGCAAAAAGTAACTGATTTAATGAAAATCATGTTTGAAAAAATGCCTCATAACCTTGAGGAGCAATTTGAAATTTATACACAGAAGGAGTCGAAGTAAGCCATGGCGCAAATGACAATGATTCAAGCAATCACGGATGCGTTACGCACAGAACTGAAAAATGACGAAAATGTCTTAGTTTTCGGAGAAGACGTTGGTGTTAACGGCGGCGTATTCCGTGCGACAGAAGGATTGCAAAAAGAATTCGGTGAAGACCGTGTGTTTGACACGCCACTTGCTGAATCTGGTATCGGCGGTCTTGCCCTTGGTTTAGGCTTAAACGGCTTCCGTCCGGTAATGGAAATCCAATTCTTTGGATTTGTTTACGAAGTAATGGATTCAGTTTCTGGCCAAATGGCTCGTATGCGTTACCGTTCTGGCGGACGCTGGACTTCACCTGTAACCATTCGTTCTCCGTTCGGCGGCGGTGTTCATACTCCTGAGCTTCACGCTGACAGCTTAGAAGGTCTTGTTGCACAACAGCCTGGTATCAAAGTTGTTATTCCATCAACTCCTTACGATGCCAAAGGACTTTTGATTTCTGCGATCAGAGACAACGATCCTGTTGTTTTCTTAGAGCACATGAAGCTTTACCGTTCTTTCCGTCAGGAAGTTCCTGAAGAAGAATACACAATTGAGCTTGGCAAAGCTGACGTAAAACGTGAAGGTACTGACCTTTCAATCATCACTTACGGCGCAATGGTTCATGAATCATTAAAAGCTGCCGAGGAGCTTGAAAAAGACGGCATTTCTGCTGAAGTTGTCGACCTTCGCACTGTAAGCCCGCTTGACATTGATACAATCATCGCATCTGTAGAAAAAACAGGACGCGCGATTGTTGTTCAAGAGGCACAAAAACAAGCCGGTATTGCTGCAAACGTAGTAGCAGAAATTAATGACCGTGCGATCTTGAGCTTGGAAGCACCTGTACTTCGCGTGGCTGCGCCTGATACAGTATTTCCTTTCTCTCAAGCGGAGAGCGTATGGCTTCCAAACCATAAAGATGTTCTTGAAACAGCAAGAAAAGTACTTGAATTTTAATCAAACTGCATAATCGAGAGGGAAGATGAACGTTTTCCCTCTATTATATATCTGTTTTCAATGCTTACGTTGTAAACTTTAAAATTGCTTAATCAAACTAGGAGGTCGAGAACTGTGGCATTTGAATTTAAACTTCCAGATATCGGGGAAGGTATCCACGAAGGCGAAATCGTAAAATGGTTTGTCAAGCCTAACGATGAGGTTGACGAAGATGATGTACTGGCGGAAGTCCAAAATGATAAAGCAGTAGTAGAAATTCCTTCACCTGTTAAAGGAAAAGTATTAGAATTAAAAGTTGAAGAGGGAACGGTTGCAACTGTTGGACAAACGATCATTACGTTTGATGCACCTGGTTACGAAGACCTTCAATTTAAAGGCAGCGATGAGTCTGGCGACGCAAAAACTGAAGCACAAGTTCAGTCTACTGGTGAAGCTGGACAAGATGTTGCGAAAGAAGAGCGTGCTGAAGAGCCTGCTAAAGAAACTGGTGCAGGACAGCAGGATCAAGCTGAAGTTGACCCGAACAAACGCGTGATCGCTATGCCTTCTGTACGTAAATACGCTCGTGAAAAAGGCGTAGATATCCGTAAAGTAACAGGTTCAGGCAACAACGGACGTGTTGTGAAAGAAGATATCGACAGCTTTGTAAACGGAGGAGCGCAAGAAGCTGCGCCGCAAGAAACGGCTGCACCTCAAGAAACAGCTGCTAAACCGGCTGCTGCACCGGCTCCAGAGGGTGAATTCCCAGAAACTCGCGAAAAAATGAGTGGTATCCGTAAAGCAATTGCAAAAGCGATGGTTAACTCTAAACATACTGCTCCTCATGTAACACTAATGGACGAAGTGGACGTAACAAACCTTGTTGCACATCGTAAACAGTTCAAACAGGTTGCTGCTGATCAAGGCATCAAGCTGACATACTTGCCTTACGTTGTAAAAGCTCTTACATCTGCACTGAAAAAATTCCCTGTTTTAAACACGTCAATTGACGATAAAACAGATGAAGTAATCCAAAAACATTACTTCAACATCGGTATTGCTGCTGACACTGAAAAAGGCTTGCTTGTGCCAGTTGTAAAAAATGCAGACCGTAAAGCGATCTTTGAAATTTCTGATGAGATCAACAGCCTTGCAACAAAAGCTCGTGAAGGCAAGCTTGCTCCAGCTGAAATGAAAGGCGCATCTTGCACAATTACAAACATCGGTTCAGCCGGCGGACAATGGTTCACTCCGGTTATCAACCATCCAGAAGTTGCGATTCTTGGTATCGGACGCATTGCAGAAAAAGCGATTGTTCGTGATGGCGAAATCGTAGCAGCTCCAGTCTTAGCTCTTTCTCTCAGCTTCGACCACCGTATGATCGACGGAGCGACTGCGCAAAATGCACTAAATCACATCAAGCGTTTACTGAACGATCCACAATTAATTTTAATGGAGGCGTAATGTTATGGTAGTAGGAGATTTCCCTATTGAAACAGATACTCTTGTAATTGGTGCGGGACCTGGCGGCTATGTAGCTGCCATCCGCGCTGCACAGCTTGGACAAAAAGTAACAGTCGTTGAAAAAGCAACTCTTGGAGGCGTTTGTCTGAACGTTGGATGTATCCCTTCAAAAGCGCTGATCAATGCTGGCCACCGTTATGAGAATGCTAAGCATTCTGATGACATGGGAATCACTGCTGAGAACGTAACAGTTGATTTCACAAAAGTTCAAGAGTGGAAAACTTCTGTTGTTAACAAGCTTACTGGCGGTGTAGCAGGTCTTCTTAAAGGCAACAAAGTAGATGTAGTAAAAGGCGAAGCTTACTTTGTAGACAGCAATTCAGTTCGTGTAATGGATGAGAATTCTGCTCAAACATACACGTTCAAAAACGCAATCATTGCGACTGGTTCTCGTCCTATCGAATTGCCAAACTTCAAATATACTGAGCGTGTCCTAAATTCAACAGGTGCTTTGGCTCTTAAAGAAATTCCTAAAAAGCTTGTTGTTATCGGCGGCGGATACATCGGAACTGAGCTTGGAACTGCGTATGCAAACTTCGGCACTGAGCTTGTTATTCTTGAAGGCGGAGATGAAATTCTTCCAGGCTTCGAAAAACAAATGAGTTCCCTTGTAACTCGCAGACTGAAGAAAAAAGGCAACGTTGAAATCCATACAAACGCGATGGCTAAAGGCGTTGAAGAAAAAGCTGACGGCGTAACAGTCACTTTCGAAGTAAAAGGTGAAGAAAAAACTGTTGATGCTGATTACGTACTGATTACTGTCGGACGCCGTCCAAATACTGATGAACTTGGTCTTGAGCAAGTCGGTATTGAAATGACTGACCGCGGTGTTATCAAAACTGACAAACAGTGCCGCACGAACGTACCTAACATCTATGCAATCGGTGATATCATTGAAGGACCGCCGCTTGCTCACAAAGCATCTTACGAAGGTAAGATTGCTGCAGAAGCGATCGCTGGAGAGCCTGCAGAAATCGATTACCTTGGTATTCCTGCGGTTGTCTTCTCTGAGCCTGAGCTTGCATCAGTCGGTTACACTGAAGCACAAGCGAAAGAAGAAGGCCTTGACATTGTTGCTGCTAAATTCCCATTTGCAGCAAACGGCCGCGCGCTTTCTCTTAACGAAACTGACGGCTTCATGAAGCTGATCACTCGTAAAGAGGATGGCCTTGTAATCGGTGCGCAAATCGCCGGCGCAAGCGCTTCTGACATGATTTCTGAATTAAGTTTAGCTATCGAAGGCGGCATGACTGCTGAAGATATTGCTATGACAATTCATGCACATCCAACATTGGGTGAAATCACAATGGAAGCTGCTGAAGTGGCAATCGGAAGCCCGATTCACATCGTAAAATAATAGAGATGACATAAAAAACAGCCCCGTAAGCGGGGGCTGTTTTATTTATTTAGACAGTACATGCTGTAATGGTTTAATGATGTCTTCTTTCTTTTTCACACATCCCTCTATTTTCACAACGACATGCCGCTGATCAACTACCATGAGAGTAGGGACGGTTTCGATTTCATCTTCCCAGCCTTTTCTGTTATCGTATACCTTCATTTTATCTATTTGATCAGGATAATCCTTTTCTAAATCTAGCAGAGCATCATAATATGACGCCTCTTGATCAATTTGATTTTCATCAGAAAAAAATAGGATTTGAGTATGATGAATGCTGTCAATTCGGCTTTTTTTAATTGGATTGATTGTGGAAAGGGTGCAGCCCGATAAAGCAAATACTATCATCAGTATGGGAAATACCGCGCGATATCGCATCTATCTTCTCCTCTGTATAAACCATAGTAAACTAGTTTTAGTTTATCACGAGTAACCGCGTCATCTGCTTCTTGTTACCTAATTGTTATATAATTGAAACCGTTTTTAAAGAGAGATAACATCTCTTTAAACCGAATACTCTGAACGCACACATTATTCATCGCGAATCATTTGCAATTTCGTTACACTATTCAAAAAAAGTTCGCGAAAACATGAAATCACAATGTCTTTTCAGCATAAGTATCGAATGAAAGCGTTTGTTAAGAAGATGATAATTCATGGAACCGAAAAGAAAAAACATGTTACATTAAAAGTTTTTGAAATAAATGTGCTATACAGTTTATTGTTGACATTTTAAATGTGACATATTAATATAATACCAACAAAAGAAATTAAGCGTTTTCAAAATTAAAAGAAATGGGGAATGAGAGATGGGTACGATTGTTTGCCAAGATTGTAACGAAGCCATTCATTACTTCGAGGATGAGAAGGTTACAACGTTATACGGAACATGCTGCGGACAATGTCAGTGTCCTCTTGATGAAGAGTAAAAAAAAGCATGCGGCTTAGCCGCATGCTTTTTGTATTTATTGAATAGCTTTTTGCTCTTTTATGACTCGAATCATGCTCAAAGTAGAATCCTCCGGTCCTTGAACTGGAAGTCCGGCATCAATGTTTTTGAAGATATAGCTGATGTTTTCTTCTGTAATAATCTCGCCCGGGATAAAGATAGGAATTCCAGGAGGATACACCATCACAAATTCAGCGATAATCCGTCCTGCTGCTTCTTTTAATGGAACAACTTCTGTATTTGCATAGAAAGCGTCACGCGGCGTCATCGCCAGTAATGGGATTTCTGGAAGCAGTACCTTTGTCTGTTTATGCGTAACATCATTTGCTGACATTTGACGCGCTATCTCTTTTAAAGCTTCCACAAGGCGATCTGCATCGTTCTGGCTGTCACCAGGTGTGAAGATACACAAAATGTTGTACAGATCTGAAAGCTCTACTTCAATATTAAAGGATTCCCGCAGCCACTTCTCGACATCATGTCCTGTGAGCCCCAGGTTTTTAACTGAAATAATTAATTTTGTCGGGTCATAATTGTAAGCGGCTTTAGAACCGATAATTTCAGAACCGACACAGTAAATACCGTCAATTTGGTTCAGACGTTCTCTCGTCTGATTAGCAAGCTTCAACGTTTCTTCAGCAAGCTGATAGCCCTCTGTCGCAAGCCGTTTTCTGGCGACGTCCAAAGAGGCTAGAAGCAAATAAGAAGTAGACGTGGTTGTCAGCATGCTGAGTATCGATTGCACTCTGTCTTTAGAAACAAGGCCTTCTCTCATGTTTAGAATAGAGCTCTGTGTCAGTGATCCGCCTAGTTTATGCACACTTGTCGCAGCCATGTCTGCACCTGCCTGCATCGCTGAAAGCGGAAATTGGTCGTGAAAATGAATATGAACGCCGTGTGCTTCATCGACTAGAACCGGCACATCAAAGGAATGGGCTAGTTCTACGATGCTTTTTAAATCAGCAGCTACTCCGAAATATGTCGGGTTGATCACAAGAAGCCCTTTGGCATCAGGATGTTCATTCAGCGCCCGTTTAGCGGATTCAAGTGTAATGCCGTGAGAGATGCCCAGTTCATTGTCAATTTCAGGATGAATAAAGATTGGGACGGCTCCGGAAAATACAATAGCTGACATAATGGATTTGTGCACATTTCTTGGAATGATGATTTTATCTCCAGGTCCGCAGACAGCCATCACCATTGTCATGATTGCGCCGCTTGTTCCCTGAACAGAAAAAAAGGTGTGATCCGCGCCGAAAGCTTCGGCAGCCAAATCCTGCGCTTCTTTAATGATGCCTTTAGGCGCATGCAGGTCATCTAATGGTTCAATATTAATCAAATCTATACTTAACGCGTTTTCACCGATAAATTGTCTGAACTCTGGATCCATTCCTGCCCCTTTTTTATGGCCGGGAATGTGGAATTGAACAGGCTGTCTGCTTGCGTGCTTTTTCAGGCCTGTGTATAAGGGTGTTTCATGTTGCGACAATTGTTTTCCCACCTTTGTAGTAATACCTATGCATATTAGTGTGTATTAAAATCAGTTTCTCAACCGTTTTTTAGACGTAAAACAAATGAATTATATTATGAACTTGAAAGAATGTAAAGAACAATTTATGATCAAATGAAGATGCTTTTTGTAAAAGGAAAGCGAATCTATAAGGAGTGAAGAAAATGGAATACCAATATCCGATGAATGAAGATTGGACAACCGAAGAAGCAGTGGATGTGATTGCATTTTTCCAGCAGGTTGAGCTGGCTTATGAAAAGGGAGCCGACCGTGAAGAGCTGCTTAAGACGTATCGGCGATTCAAAGAAATTGTGCCGGGAAAAGCTGAAGAAAAAAAGCTGTGCGGCGAGTTTGAGGAACAAAGTACATACTCTCCTTATCGTACGGTCAAGCAGGCGAAGGAATCTGACCAGGCAAAGATTAAGATGTAAAAGGAAAAGAGCCGGATGAAAGATCCCGGCTCTTTTTTATGCTTGTGATACTTTTTGGGTTAAGCGGTACAGAAATGCAAGCTGCTGGAAGGCACCGTCGATTCGCTGAAGGAATTCTTGGTTATTCATATTCAGCACCTCTTCTTTTTGAAGCTGAATGCCGCATAACAGCTCGGCTTTCTTTATTGTCTGCAATCGTTCAAACAATGTCTTGAGCTGTTCCTTGCCCATTTCTGACTGCTTATGGACCCCTGGTTTTGTGTGATCCGCAGACCATACAAAGCTGTCTGGAATGTGATTTGTAACGCTGTCTTGATTCGCTTCAAGCAATTTGCCGTATTCTTCTTTTATAGGGGACTCATAAATGATCGCGAACCATACAAAAACATGGCTCTCCCACAAGCCGATTTGAAAATGCGGCAGTTTTTTATAGCCTCTTTTGCTGTTTGCGAATGCCACCCAGCTGTCTGCAGGAGGGTTGACTGATCTCCTTGCATGCTTGGCCACATGGGGAAACATTTCATCTCCGGTTAAAGCGGATAATGTCGGGGCAAAGTGCTCGCCTAAAGCAGTCAGCTTCGGACGAACCCGCTCTTTTAACACCTCCATGCGTGGGTCTAAGCCGTCTATTGTAAATGTGTTAAAGTCTTCTTCAGTAAAACGCATTTGTGTCATGATTTTCCTCCTTCATGCTAAGTATACATATTTTATCACAGTTAGAACGCGCAGCAAAAAGATGAGCACGCGTTTGAAGAGAGGGGGAATGTGGTAATAAACGAATAGGTAAACACACAATTTTCAGAATCATGTTACAGGTAAATAGAAGAATCATAGGATATAAGAAGTATCATTGTTGAATGGCAAAATGGGATGCTTTTTTAAAACAAATGATCTCTGGAAGGGGCGAAAGACAATGAGGCAAGTTGTGAAAGAGGGATTTAGGGAAGAGAAAAACAACCGTGTAGCTGTCTGGAGACTAGAGGTTGATTATGAATTGGCAACCCTTTATGAGGCAATGCAAAAGGAAAATGACGAACAAATTGAGCTAAGCAAAAACAAACTTGAACGTCTCAGAAAAGAATGGATTCGCCTCAACGGGTAAAAAGCTATAGTAAAAACGAACCGCGTGAATGGTTCGTTTTTACGTGAGAAGGCATATTTTTCATTTTCCTTGCTTTTTCACCGCCGTTATCAGTATCCTATAAAATAAAGGTCTACATAGAAAAGAGGTACGCATGAATGACAAATTGGACGGAAATTGATGAGACTGCAAAGAAATGGATAAAAGAAGCAGGCGCAAGAATTAAACAGTCGATGCACGAAAGTCTGACAATTGAAACAAAATCAAATCCGAATGATTTAGTCACCAATATTGACAAGGAAACGGAAAAGTTTTTTATTGACCGCATCCAAGAAACCTTTCCGGGGCATCGCATACTCGGAGAAGAAGGACAAGGAGACGAACTTCACTCGTTGGAAGGTGTCGTCTGGATTATCGATCCGATTGACGGCACGATGAATTTTGTGCACCAGCAAAGAAATTTTGCAATCTCAATCGGTATTTTTGAAAATGGAATTGGCAAAATCGGTTTAATTTACGATGTGGTGCATGATGAACTGTATCACGCGTTTAGCGGTAAAGGTGCTTATATGAATGAAACGAAGCTGTCTCCTTTAAAGGAAACCGTTATTGAAGAAGCGATTCTAGCCATTAATGCGACATGGGTGACGGAAAACAGAAGAATTGACCCGGGTGTGCTGGCACCGCTTGTGAAAAGGGTGAGAGGAACACGCTCTTATGGCTCTGCCGCTCTAGAACTGGCAAACGTCGCTGCGGGAAGAATTGACGCTTACATTACGATGCGGCTTGCTCCTTGGGATTACGCAGCCGGCTGTGTGCTGTTAAACGAAGTAGGGGGCATTTATACAACGACTGAAGGGGAACCGTTCACTTTTTTAGAAAATCACTGTGTGCTGGCCGGAAACCCATCTATACATAAAACAATATTTGAAGAGTATCTTCATGCTGAAAAATAGACCATTTGAACAGGATGACCTCAGTTGGTTAGAGGAAATTGCGGAGGCTCATCCTGTTTGGAAAAAGGAAGAGTTTGGGGAAAAAGATGCAGAAAGCTATATGATCTCCTATTCGATGTATAACGGATCATGGCTTGTTTGGGAAAAAGACGGTTTGCCTGTTGCCGTCAGCTATCATCTCGAATGGGCTCCTTCCAACGGAAAGCCATGGCTGGGAACAGTGCTGGTTGATCCTGCTGAAGAAAGAAAGGGACATGCCAGGAAGATCATTGAACAGATCGGCCAATCGCTTCAAGACAAACATAGAGCACTATTTACAGCGGTTCCGATTGACCGGAATGAATGGATACTGTTTTTGAGCCAATGCGGCTTTGAACAGCTCAAGACGGAGAAAGATGAGGCAGATAAGCCGTACATAATCATGGTAAAGCCTTTAGTTTAAGCTGCCGTATATATGACGGCAGCTTATTTTCATGCGCAAAAAACCTCTCAATCCTTCACCGTCGATTGAGAGGCGAGCCTGGTGAAGAACCAGGGGGGTTATTTTTTTACGGCATGTATATAATGAATGGTTTCAAACGCTGACAAATAATCCGTTCGTTTCTTGAAGAAAAGGTCATTGATTTCGGCTGGTGTTACATGTTCATAGATGAGTAAACCAGCTGAATCTAATGCTTTTTCGATTTCAAGATAAGTAAAACACGATTTCATCGGTTCACCGCTTGCTGAAGCCATTTTCACCATATGTTCAACTCTATTAGACTTTCCTTTTGTTTCAAAGAGCGTTTCGTCTGCGTAATCAAAAACGATAGAGCTTCCGGAGGGGACATGGGCAAATAATTGGTTAAGCAGGCTTTTATTCTCTTCTTTCGTCAAATAATAAGAAACGCCTAAAAGGCTGAAGAACGTTTTTTGGTTATCAAAGCCTTCATTTAAGAGAGGCTGATATGAAAACGTTTTGGTAAAGTCCATAGGAACCAAATGAAGATTCGCTGGAATAGTAAGCCTTGCATCATCCAGTCTTTTCTTTTTCAATTGCTGTGTAGCCGGGTAATCAATTTCAAATATGTCTAAGCTGTCTTCCAGCTCTGGATGCCGGAAGCAGAATGTATCTAATCCGGCGCCAAGAATGACATACTGTTTTGCTCCCAGCACCACTTCGTTGTGAAATACTTTCTCACAATATGCTGCTCGAGCTAAGGGCGTAGGGGAAAGCTGGACTTGTGTAATCCACTTTAGTATCTCCTCTGGGTCATCTTGAAACTTTTGGGCAATATCTTTATTGAAAAACTGTATGCCTTGTATCATATTTTGACTAATATCAGAAAACTCTTTTTCAGAAATAAGGTGTTTGGCGAGATAATCGTCAAAAATTTTAGGTGTATCATATTGACTGTGATAGGCTCGGCTAAACGCTGATATCAAAGCTGTTAAACTGGACTCATTTTCCCTCATATCATGTCCTCCTGATAAACAAAAATAAGATTCCCCTGGCCAGGAGAACCTTATTATACACACAAAAATATTAATAGTAAATTATAGCATAAATAAAAATTTTTGTCAATGTATTTGAGGTTGGAAGAGTAAGATTCTTCTATTCAATTTTTGGCTGTTTAAATGAGAATGAAAGAATGTTTTTACAATACGAAGTGTATGGTCTTGGGTAAACCGATATGTCCGGCACCTTTTACTTTATACATAACTCATCATGACCTGCTTTTGTAAGTGCCCTGTATAAATCAGCGCTTTGCTTATACAGAACAACGTCATCCTGATCACCGCACATAATGAGAAGCGGAGTCGCCTCGCGATGAACATAAGCGGCTTGGGCCTAGCTCTAGAACCTGAAGTTTATTTGTTCGGGTCCAGCAGTCGGGATGAGAGTTTTCATGAGTGTGGAAAAGCTCACCTTCTTCAACAATCTCTTTTGACATCGATGAAGCCCGATTTTTTTAACAATCGGCTGATTTGGCGGATAATGACCGAGTTTGTATTTACACTGTCTGCGATTTGTTCAGAGGCAAGGTGGTCATATGTACGGCTATCATGAAACAGCTGCTGATTTTTAAACAAACTTGAAAATCAAGAAAAAGCCTGAGATATCTCAGGCTTTTCATTTAGAAATTACAAACCGACGGCTTTCCAGGCTGCTTCAACTTTTGCGGCATCAGTTGAGCCATAAAGGTCACGGGCAGACTGAATGAGGGCGGCCTTCGCATCTTTGAAAGTGGAATAAGGCGTAAGGTACGTTGTTAACGCACGGTAATAAATCTGCTGTGATTTAGATATGCCTAGGCTTGTAATGGTATTATAAGCGGCTTTGTTTGGAATTCCGCTGTTTATGTGTACACCGCCGTAATCGCCTTCATCTGTATTCGGAAGGTTTTGATAGTTGGCGTAATTGTCAGGCTGGTCATATTTTGTCGGATTGGACAAACTGCGGAGAGCCGGCTGGCTGACCGTAATGTCTTCACCGATATCCCAGTCTTCTGTATCAGTGAAATAACCGAATACATCAGAGAACGACTCGTTTAATGCCCCAGGCTGGTTTTCATAGACAAGGTTGGCTGTTTCTTGAGTGACACCGTGTGTCATTTCATGCGCCGTCACATCCAATGAGCCGGAAAGCGGGGAGAAGAAGGAGCCGTCTCCATCACCGTAAATCATTTGATCCCCTGTCCAAGCGGCGTTATTATAACGGCTGCCGTAGTGAACAGAAGAAACGATTTTACTGCCTTTGTTGTCATAGCTGTTTCGTTTAAACGTAGAGTAAAAATAATCGTACACTTTACCCAGGTTATAGTGGGCATCTACAGCTGCGCGCTGTGATGAAGTTGTGAATTTATTTGTTGTGCTTGAGACAAGTGTTCCCGGAAGGCGGCTTTGTCTGTTTTGTAAATCATACGTGATAATTTGAGTGCCGGTTGGTTTTGACAGATCTCTTAAAACATATTTGCCGCTTTCATAAGAAATATTCAGAGGAACTGTTGCGCCTTTTAGTGTTGTCCCTGATCCTGTTGCGGCTGCATGTTCTACTTTATTTTGCTGTTTTAAAATGGTGCCTGATTCGGCATCCACTAAAACTTCCCAGTTAGCAGGTTCAGGTTCGATATAGCGAATCGTGACATCGTAAGCCAGACGATAGCCGCCGTCCTCTGTTTCTACCGCTTTTAACTCTGCTTTATCGCTGTTTTTTGCGCTTCCGTTAGAAACGGCGTCAGGTGATTTGCCAATGGCTTTAAAAGCGAGTGCCAGTGCTTTGTCAGAGGATACCTTTTGGCTGTTTTCTGTTTTTGAAGCAGACTGATTGTGCAATTCTCCATTGATCGCATAGACATTGTCAGATTTATCGACGTGAACGATCACTTGCGAATCTTTAATAGGCACTCCGTTAATGACAGGCACATATCGAAAGTGCTTGTACCCAAGAGCGTCAGTTGTGCTTTCCACAAGTTTCAGTCTTTTGGCGGGATCGCCTTTAAACACTTTGCTGTTCTTTTTCAAAAACTGTTTGACAGCTTTGTCATTTGGAGCAGAGAGCTCTGTTTGTGCAATGGCGCTTTTAGGGAGAAAGTTTGTTTGATTCTCCTTAAGCTGGTCATTCTCAGCAGCCTGAACACCCGGAAGGCCGATTGATAAACTCATAAACGAAGCAGCGACAACGACGGACAATTTCTTACCTAAACCCACAATAAATCCCCCTTTTTGAAAATACTGAAAAATCTTTATATTGTTATATTAAACGAGCAATCTGGTATTCTCAACAAAAACTAACATAACTAGACAAAATTGATAGAATTGTCCTGTGTTTATTTTTGTTGAATAATATCAAGATGAGTCAAGTGTCATGTGATGGATAAATTGCAAGAGTTATGTCGTCTTTATATCGAAGGGGGGAGATGAGAAATTTTTGGTTTTTATTGAAACTTTATAACAAGCGGCTTGTCTAACCGGATGAGGCCTTAATAAGAAGTAAAGGATTGTTGTTCGTGTTTGATTTATTCAGTCATTATGTATTGCATTTTGAACAGATATACTGCAAGAGCTCCTGCAGCTAAAGGATCAGCACCAATCCGTTTTGATTTTAAGAGAATTTCAAGAGCTTTCTTATGAGGAAATCGCCGAAATCTTAGGCTGGAGCCTTTCGAAAGTGAAAACCACTCTTCACCGGGCTAGATTAGAGCTCAAGAAAAACATGACGAAAAGAAGAGAGGAGGAGCGGATATGATCTGCTTTCTAGTAAGAGACCTTCTCCCTCTGTATATTGAAGGTGATTGCAAAAAAGAAACGGAAAACTTCATTGAAAAGCATATGAACACCTGCCGCAGCTGCAGAGAAATGTTTGAACAGATGTCTGAGCCTTTTGAGTTTAAAGATGAACAGCCCCCTCAAGATGCTTTTCTGCCTGAAGAAGAAATCCGTTTTAAACAAAGATACTATGGTTTGCTGATTATTAAAGCAGCCTTCTGGTTTGGAGCTGTGTTTGCTGTGATGCTGATCATCAAACTGCTGATATAAAGGAAAAGCGCTTGCCGGATTTACGGACAAGCGCTTTTCTTACATTAAGCTTGCGGATGAAGCATTTGGTAGATGGCTGCAAGCTGTTCTTGAGACAGTGCACCGAAGAGCTTTTCATAAAAATCAGCCTGCTCCGGTGTCGCACCAGCTTCTAAAGCTGCATCTTTATCAAAGCTGTACGCTCCATCTTCTGAAACAATGGATGCCTGCAGAATATGAATTTTAAGGGAAACAGCGGCGAAAAATTGGTCAAGCGCGAGTGCTTCTTTTTCTGTGAAGCCGAGCTCAACAGCTTTTTCTGTATCAAATTTGTAGCTGCCGTCTTCAACATACACACATTGTGAAACAATATCGAAGAATTCAGATGTCGATTCCCACAATTTTGCAATGATTTGAGCCTCTTCTTGTGTCATTCCTAACTCGACAGCTTTTTCACTGTCAAAATAATAAACCCCGCCTTTTTCATATATACATTGATTTAATAAATCGAAAAATGTATTCAGGTCTTCATTTGTGATTGTCTCCTGCAAAGCAGGTGTGCTGTGACTAACTGTTTTTGCGCTTGCGGCATCGGGTCCGAAAGTAAGCAGGGTGGCTGAGGTCAGTGCGGCAGTTGTAAGTATGGCTTTTTTTACAAATGGTTTCTTCATGTTTCGTCTCTCCCTTTTGTGAATTGTGGTACAAATCCCATTATAGGGAGAGGCTGGTGTGAGGAAAATAGGCTTTATGGTAGTTTGTGTATATCAATGTCGAACCACTTTTGTTTGGTTAAAAGTGTCATATTTAGAACGATTGTCCATGAATGGATGTTGTTTTGCTTCTTCCCGCCTAGGAAACAGGGGAGATAAGCCTTACGCAACGAAAAAACACCGCATTCATTTGCGGTGTTTTTGATTACAATGTCTTTAGCAAGGATAAGCTTTTAATCGAGTAATCCTTGCTCACGCATTTTCTTTTTTAACGTAAATCCGCTTCCCATAACGGCGCAAACGAGCACAATGCTGGCGATAATGCCCCACGCGCTTTTTTCGGCGATAAAGACGCCGATCAGCATTATGCTGAAAACCGCTGCAAATGCAAATAATAATAAAAGCCAATTCATTTTTTTCATATTTCCATCCCCTTTTACGTCTTATAATAAGTTTACAGAAAAACGTGACGCTTTTAAAGAGGATGTGTGGTATAATATGAAAGTTATCTAATTTTTTTAGGAGATGAAAAAGTGAAACTTCGAAATGATCTTCGCAACATCGCGATTATTGCCCACGTTGACCATGGGAAAACGACTCTAGTCGATCAGCTTTTACACCAGGCTGGTACATTCCGTGCCAACGAACAAGTTGCTGAACGCGCAATGGACTCAAACGATCTTGAACGCGAACGCGGCATTACAATTTTGGCGAAAAATACTGCGATTAACTATAAAGATACACGCATCAATATTTTGGATACCCCTGGACACGCAGACTTTGGGGGAGAGGTAGAACGGATTATGAAAATGGTTGACGGCGTACTGCTTGTCGTTGACGCATATGAAGGCTGCATGCCTCAAACTCGCTTCGTTCTGAAGAAAGCTCTTGAGCAAAACTTGAACCCGGTTGTTGTTGTGAACAAAATCGACCGTGATTTCGCACGTCCTGAAGAAGTTATCGATGAGGTTCTTGACCTGTTCATCGAGCTTGACGCAAATGAAGAACAGCTCGAATTCCCGGTGGTATATGCTTCCGCGATTAATGGAACAGCGAGCCTTGACCCTAAGCAGCAAGATGAAAACATGGAAGCTTTATATGAAACGATTATTAAGCATGTTCCGGCACCTGTTGAGAATGCAGATGAGCCGCTTCAATTCCAAGTTGCACTTCTTGATTATAACGACTATGTAGGCCGTATCGGAATCGGACGTGTTTTCCGCGGTACGATGAAAGTCGGTCAGCAGGTTTCTCTTATGAAGCTTGACGGTACAGCTAAATCATTCCGTGTGACAAAAATCTTTGGTTTCCAAGGCTTAAAACGGGTGGAAATTGAAGAAGCAAAAGCGGGAGACCTCGTTGCGGTTTCCGGTATGGAAGATATCAACGTCGGTGAAACAGTCTGTCCTGTTGAGCATCAAGAACCGCTTCCGGTGCTTCGCATTGATGAACCGACACTTCAAATGACATTTGTCGTGAATAACAGCCCGTTTGCCGGCCGTGAAGGGAAATATGTAACAGCCCGTAAAATTGAAGAGCGCCTTCAGTCACAGCTGCAGACTGATGTCAGCTTGCGTGTCGAGCCTACAGCTTCTCCAGATGCTTGGGTGGTTTCCGGCCGCGGTGAGCTTCACCTGTCTATTTTAATTGAAAACATGCGCCGTGAAGGCTATGAGCTTCAAGTGTCAAAACCTGAAGTCATCATCAAAGAAATTGACGGTGTACGCTGTGAGCCTGTCGAGCGCGTGCAAATTGATGTTCCGGAAGAGCATACAGGCTCTGTAATGGAATCAATGGGAGCGCGTAAAGGTGAAATGATCGATATGATTAACAACGGTAACGGCCAAGTCCGTTTAATCTTTACAGTGCCTTCCCGCGGATTGATCGGTTACTCAACAGAGTTCCTGTCATTAACACGCGGCTTCGGTATCCTGAACCATACGTTTGACAGTTACCAGCCGATGCAGGCGGGCCAAGTCGGCGGACGCCGTCAAGGTGTGCTTGTGTCAATGGAAAACGGAAAAGCGACATCTTACGGAATTCAAGGGATTGAAGACCGCGGTGTGATCTTTGTTGAACCTGGTACTGAAGTTTATGAAGGAATGATTGTCGGAGAGCATAACCGTGACAACGACCTTGTTGTCAATGTCAGCAAAATGAAACAGCAGACAAACGTCCGCTCTGCAACAAAAGATCAAACAACAACAATTAAAAAAGCGCGCATCATGTCTCTTGAAGAATCTTTAGAGTACTTAAACGAAGATGAATACTGCGAAGTAACGCCTGAATCCATCCGTTTAAGAAAGAAAATCCTTAATAAAAACGAACGTGAAAAAGCGGCTAAAAAGAAAAAAACAGCAGGATTGTCTTAATCCCTTGCAGAATTTGAAAAGATAGAACCCGTACGCTGCAGGGGAGGGAATCTTTTTGAATGACGTAAGCGAACGCCTGTCGTTCTTCGCCGCTCTATATCAAGTGGACCGGCAGCCAGCAGCAGGCATGTGGCTGCTGTATGGCACCATTTTTGTTTTAGCTGTTATTGTGTTTAAGCTTGGATTTGCAAAACGGCTTCCGGTATTAAAATCAGCAGTGGTGTACTTATTTCTGGCTTTAGGCTGCACTGTTTTGACTTTTCTCGGTGTATTTTTGCCTGTGGCAGAGGGATTGGTCGTCGCTGCATTGATTTTAATCATTTACAAAATTCGGCTGTATCAGTCGAAAAAGGAACAGTCCGCAAAATCATGAAAAAAGACTCAGCATCTCGCTGAGTCTTTTTTTGTATTCTGTATGAATAGCTGCCGCTTTATTTTTTAACTTTTTCTTTCTTCTGCTGTCCCGGGTGAAATGTAAACTTTCCGGTTTTCAGCCGTTCTTCTGTTTTTTTGGCAATTCGGTCATGGCATTCCTGGCACATATATGTATGGATCGGACGGTTTCTCAGCCGTTTCGCGATCAGGGTTTCATCATCAATCGTTTCAATTTTATCGCAAATGGAACATTGGACCCTCATCATATCACCTCTTTCACTCTAATATGCATTATATCATGGATCAGATGCTGTCCAAAATAAGAAAAAGCTAAAGCCGAAAGGGCTCTAGCTTAATCATTATTATTCTTTTTCATATGATGATCAGATTGATCGTTTTGTTCCGTTTCCATTTCCTTCTCTTGCTTTCTGTTTAATTGATCGTTTTGCTGCTTGGTTTGCGGTTCGTCTTCATCGTCAATCACATCGTTAGGCACTTCCGGAAGCACCCGGCCGACAATCGCGGCCAGTTCATCTAAAATCCCCGTAACAGGACGGCCTTCACTGATCTCTCGTCCCATTTCATTGAGACGGCTGACGGTATCAGGATCAGCAACCACAACTGCATTGGCGCCGTGCCGATCATTTTTTAAAGCCTGTGCCACAGAGTATTTGATGGTTTCGACTTTGCTTCTATCCAGGTTATCGTCGACGTCAATTCCTACTACAGCATATCCTCCAAGCACAATAGCTGTCGCATCCTTGACATCCGGCACTTTTTCCGCAACGCCGACAAGATGCTTGGCAATATCAGTTCTAGTTCCATTGTCTTTTGTTTCCTGAGATGTGTCCTTTACGTGAATCGGTTTTGTTTCCTGCTGTCTTGTTGATTCTTTTTCAATATTTTGCTCCTGTCTTCCCTGTTGAACAGCGCAGGCGGACAAAATGAGTGTGAGCTGTATGATAATGAAAAGAATTCGCACTTGCGGTTTCCCTCCTTGAAATGCATTCATTAATTTTATTGTTGAATTAACCTTCTATCTTTATTCACAAAAACATATATTTTAGCAGGCGTTCACCTTTTTCATCGTAAGAGAAGCAGGAAGAACTTTGACCACCCTTATATCAGGAGGCTGAGACTTGAGTAAAATTTATGTGTTAGATACGAATGTGTTATTACAGGATCCTAACGCTATTTTTTCTTTTGAAGAAAATGAAGTTGTCATCCCTGCTGTCGTTTTAGAAGAGGTTGATTCTAAGAAACGATATATGGACGAAGTTGGGAGGAATGCGAGGCACGTATCTAAGCTGATAGACGCGCTAAGACTGAAGGGGAGGCTGCATGAGAAGGTTCCGCTTGATACGGGGGGAACGCTGCGAATTGAATTGAACCACCGTTCCTTTCACCAGCTTCAAGAAATCTTTATCGAAAAAACGAATGATAATCGTATATTAGCCGTTGCTAAAAACTTAAGCCTTGAAGAAGAGACGAAGGAAGACGGCAGGCCTGTGATCCTTGTCAGCAAGGATGTATTAGTCAGAGTCAAAGCGGATGCCATCGGCCTTCTTGCTGAAGATTTCTTAAATGACAGGGTTGTGGACAATGATGAAATGTACAGCGGATATAAGGATTTATATATAAACCAGCAGCTATTTAGCTCTTTTTACGGAAAAAAACAAATTTCAGTTCAGGATATGAAGCAGCATGCATTTTACCCAAACCAGTTTGCCTTAATGAAGGATGAATTAGGAGGGTCGTCCTCTGCCGTCGGTATTGCGGATAAAACGGGCACGGTCCTAAAAAGACTTGTGTTTGATGATGAACACGTATGGGGAATTAGGCCGAGAAATGTTCAGCAGACAATGGCGTTAGAGCTTTTGCTGCGAGAAGATATTCCGCTGGTGACGCTGATCGGAAAAGCCGGAACCGGGAAAACGTTGCTTGCTTTGGCAGCGGGGCTTTTACAGACAGAAGATTTAGGGATATATAAGAAGCTGGTCGTGGCAAGGCCGATTGTTCCTGTCGGCAAGGATATCGGATACTTACCGGGTGAAAAAGAGGAGAAGCTAAAGCCTTGGATGCAGCCGATTTTTGATAATTTAGAGTTTCTGTTTAATGCCAAGAAACCGGGAGAGCTCGAGGCGATTTTGGCGGGGATCGGTTCGATCCAGGTAGAGGCGCTGACGTATATCAGAGGGAGAAGCATTCCTGATCAATTTATAATCATTGATGAAGCGCAAAATTTGACCAGGCATGAAGTGAAAACACTTCTTACAAGAGTGGGAGAAGGCAGTAAAATTGTCTTAATGGGCGATCCTGAACAGATTGATCACCCATATTTAGACAGTCTGAATAATGGTCTGGCATATGTTGTTGAGCGGTTTAAAGGACAACCCATCTCTGGCAGTGTGAAGCTTTTAAAAGGTGAGAGATCCGGGCTTGCCCAGCTTGCCGCTGACTTGCTGTGACGATTTAAATGATGTCGATCTCTTTTATATTGGTGATTGGCTGTTCGTGATCAACTGGATCTTCAAAATAAATATGAACTGGGCCGCCTTCCTGAATCGGCTTGCCTGCCTGGCTGAAATGGACAATACTGTTCAGCGCGGTTTCAAGAGGAACAGCGGCTTTACCGGAACTTGTAATAAATACACATTGTGATGCAGAGCTGAGCGGCTCGGCATTTTTCAGCACATTTCCCAATTTCATTGCGAAGCTGCCGTTCATCAGTTTTTGTTTCTCAAATTGTTTTTCCGTCTTTAATGTAGGCGGCGCAATCCGTCCTTCTCTAATAACACGTTCAGTGTCAAGGCCAGATTCATTCTCAGCCGTATGAAAATTGATTTCTTGGCCGTCCCCTTTACGGTCAAATGAAAATTTGCGATCATCAAAAATCCATACGCTAGGATCAATCGTAATCGGATATGTAACATTGCCTTTTACTTGTATAACGCTCATGGTATAACCCCCTTCTCTCAAAATTATAAAAGTTTTCGCATGAATTGTCACTTTGTGTAACAAATTATATGTATTGAGATGCTCAGGGAGCGAGGGTGGTCGCATGGTATGCCGGCATAATGACGAGCTGGAAGCGTTAGTGAAAGAAGCGAAAAAGGTGACAGGCAAGGGAGCGGTGGCCAGCTATATTCCCGCTTTAGCAAAAGCTGATCAGCACGATCTTTCAGTAGCGATTTATTATTCAAATAATACTTGTCTGTCAGCGGGTGACGTAGAAAAAACATTTACTCTTCAAAGTATATCGAAAGTGCTCTCGCTTGCCCTTGTGTTAATGGAATACGGCAAGGACAGAGTCTTCAGTTATGTCGGACAGGAGCCGACCGGTGATCCGTTTAATTCAATCATTAAGCTTGAAACCGTGAATCCGAGCAAACCGCTAAATCCTATGATAAATGCCGGAGCATTGGTTGTCACCAGCTTGTTGAAAGGACAAACGTCTAAAGAGAGACTCGATTATCTGCTTTCTTTCATCAGAAAATTGACAAACAACCAAGGCATCACCTACTGCCGGGACGTAGCTGAGTCTGAATACAGCACATCTATGATTAATCGGGCGATGTGTTATTATATGAAGCAGTACGGGATTTTTGAGGATGATGTGGAAGCAGTAATGGATTTATATACGAAGCAATGTGCGATTGAGATGAACAGTCTTGATTTAGCAAAAATCGGGGCTGTGTTTGCGCTCAACGGCAGGCACCCGGAAACAGGAGAACAAGTCATTTCGAATGATGTCGCGAGAATTTGCAAGACGTTTATGGTCACCTGCGGAATGTATAATGCAAGCGGTGAATTTGCGATTAAGGTCGGAATTCCTGCGAAAAGCGGAGTATCAGGAGGGATTATGGGCATTTCACCCTATGATTTTGGCATCGGCATTTTCGGCCCGGCTTTGGATGAAAAAGGGAACAGCATTGCAGGTGTAAAGCTTTTGAAAATAATGTCTGAAACGTACAAGCTGAGTATTTTTTAATTTATGTCATCTGTTTAAATCCTCTTGCATTTTCTGCTGATACCCTTTATGATAAATAGAAGAATTAGGTACTCGCCTGGGGAACGGAGGGATACTTTTGGCTTCAGAGATGATAGTCGACCATCGGCAAAAAGCTTTTGAGCTACTGAAAGTTGACGCTGAGAAGATTTTGAAGCTGATCCGAGTACAAATGGATAACTTAACGATGCCTCAATGTCCTCTATATGAAGAGGTATTAGATACTCAAATGTTCGGACTTTCGAGGGAAATCGATTTTGCTGTCCGCCTGGGATTGGTTGACGAAAAAGATGGAAAAGACCTTTTATACACATTAGAACGCGAATTGTCTGCTTTGCACGACGCGTTTACAGGTAAATAAATGATAAAACTCAAACTAATTAACAGTTTGGGTTTTTTTATAACCGCTTGCTTTTTTCACCGTTAATGACGGTCTCTTTTTGTGCATTTCATCCGAATCGTATAGAGAATCTTCGTGTCGTTTGATAAATTGTAGTAAAATAAAAAATATAAATACATAAAAACCATAGGTAATGGAAGTTGGAAGCAGGGAAGAGGATGTTATGTTAAAAAAAATGCTAAAATCTTATGATTACTCACTGATATTCGCAATTGTTTTACTATGCGGATTCGGTTTAGTGATGGTGTACAGCTCAAGTATGATTACGGCTGTTTCTCGGTATGGGGTGAGCAGTAATTATTTTTTCATGCGGCAGCTGTTTGCTTTAATTGCAGGAGGAATCCTTTTTATTGTTATGGCCGTGTTTCCTTACAAAGCACTGGCTCATCAAAAGTTTCAAAAGGTAATGCTGCTTGCTTCTGTGTTTGCGCTTATCTCACTGTTTGTATTCGGGCATGTTGCCGGAAATGCGCAAAGCTGGTTTAAAATCGGCGGAATGAGTATCCAGCCGGGTGAATTTGTCAAGCTGGTGGTCATTTTATATCTAGCAGCTGTATATGCAAAAAAACAAAGCTATATTGATCACCTGTTAACGGGAGTTGCGCCTCCTGTGGTGATGACGGTTATTATTTGCGGTTTAATTGCCATGCAGCCTGATTTTGGTACAGCGATGATTATCGCCATAATCGCAACGTGTATGATTTTGTGCTCTGGTTTCAGCGGAAAGACGCTGGCAAGGCTTGTTTTGCTGGGCGGAATTGTTTTAATCCTGGTCAGCCCGCTTATTTATTTAAATAAGGATGACATTTTAACTAAAGGGCGTTTAGCTCGTTTTGAGAGTCTGGAAGATCCCTTTAAATATGCGGATTCATCTGGTTTGCAAGTGATCAATTCTTATTATGCGATTGGGTCGGGCGGTATATTCGGTCTCGGACTCGGTGAAAGTATCCAAAAATACGGGTATCTTCCAGAATCCCATACTGACTTTATCATGGCCGTTATTGCTGAAGAACTTGGCATTTTTGGGGTATTGTTTGTTGTTTTCCTGCTGGGCTTTATCGTATTAAAAGGTTTCTATATTGCGAGAAAATGCGAGGACCCGTTTGGAAGTCTTCTGGCAATCGGCATTTCTAGCATGATTGCCGTACAATCGTTTATTAACCTTGGCGGTGTCAGCGGGCTAATTCCGATTACGGGTGTTACGCTGCCATTTATCAGCTACGGAGGCTCTTCTTTACTTCTATTATTGGGAAGCATGGGGATATTAATCAATATCAGCATGTTTGTGAAATATTCAGAGAATAAGAAAAAGAGAGAGTCCTTGGCGCCAAAGGGAATGAAAAAGAAGCAGCTTGAAAAAACTGTTTATCTGTAAAAAACAAGTGTGTACACGTGAAGGATATTCCGATATGATAGATTATATTCCATTCGGGTAAGGGGGAAAAAAGTTTGTCACAGCAATCGATACAAAAAGTGTTAGTAGCAAACAGGGGAGAAATTGCAATCCGTATATTCCGCGCTTGTACAGAATTGAATGTTCGTACAGTTGCGGTTTATTCAAAAGAAGATTCCGGTTCCTATCATCGTTACAAAGCCGATGAAGCGTACCTGGTTGGCGAAGGAAAAAAACCAATTGATGCCTACCTGGATATTGAAGGTATTATTGATATTGCGAAAAGAAACAAGGTGGATGCGATCCACCCGGGATATGGTTTCTTATCTGAAAATATACATTTCGCAAGGCGCTGTGAAGAAGAAGGCATCGTGTTCATTGGTCCGACTTCTGAACATTTAGATATGTTTGGTGATAAGGTAAAAGCGCGTGAGCAGGCGGAAAAAGCCGGAATTCCTGTAATACCAGGAAGCGACGGCCCTGCAGAAACGCTTGAAGCAGTCGAACAATTCGGACAAACTCACGGTTATCCGATTATTATTAAAGCTTCGCTTGGCGGCGGCGGCCGCGGCATGAGAATTGTCAGAAGTGAAAGTGAAGTCAAAGAAGCATATGAACGTGCGAAATCAGAGGCAAAAGCAGCCTTTGGCAATGATGAAGTATATGTAGAGAAACTGATTGAAAACCCTAAGCATATTGAGGTCCAGGTTATCGGAGACAATCAGGGAAACGTGATTCATCTATTTGAACGGGATTGTTCTGTTCAAAGACGCCACCAAAAGGTAATCGAAGTAGCGCCGAGCGTTTCGCTGTCAACTGAATTGAGAGATCAAATTTGTGAAGCTGCGGTTGCGCTTGCTAAAAACGTGAACTATATAAATGCTGGTACGGTTGAATTCCTTGTCGCGAACAACGAGTTTTATTTTATAGAAGTAAATCCGCGTGTTCAAGTTGAACATACAATTACGGAAATGATTACCGGTGTTGATATTGTGCAGACACAGATACTTGTTGCCCAAGGCCACAGCCTACATAGCAAAAAAGTCAACATTCCGGAGCAGAAGGACATTTTTACAATCGGCTATGCGATTCAGTCACGGGTAACGACTGAAGATCCGCAAAATGATTTTATGCCTGACACAGGGAAAATCATGGCTTACCGTTCAGGCGGAGGCTTTGGTGTTCGTCTTGATACAGGAAACAGCTTCCAAGGCGCCGTTATTACGCCATATTACGATTCACTGCTCGTTAAGCTTTCAACTTGGGCTTTAACGTTTGAACAGGCGGCGGCCAAAATGGTTCGAAACCTTCAGGAGTTTAGAATCAGAGGAATTAAAACAAACATTCCGTTCCTTGAAAATGTCGCAAAGCATGAAAAGTTTCTGACAGGACAATATGATACGTCTTTCATTGATACAACGCCTGAGTTGTTTAATTTCCCTAAGCAGAAAGACCGCGGAACAAAAATGCTTACTTATATCGGGAATGTGACAGTGAATGGTTTCCCTGGAATCGGCAAAAAAGAAAAACCGGCGTTTGACAAGCCGTTAGCTGTAAAAGTCGACGTTGATCAGCAGCCTGCAAGAGGAACAAAACAGATTCTAGATGAAAAAGGCGCTGAAGGGCTTGCAAATTGGGTTAAGGAACAGAAATCTGTTCTATTAACTGATACAACATTCCGGGATGCCCATCAGTCTTTACTTGCGACTAGATTCAGATCGCATGATTTGAAAAAAATCGCTAATCCGACGGCTGCGTTATGGCCGGAGCTGTTCAGCATGGAAATGTGGGGAGGCGCGACCTTCGATGTAGCTTACCGCTTCCTGAAGGAAGATCCATGGAAGCGTCTGGAGGATCTCCGCAAGGAAGTGCCGAATACGCTGTTCCAGATGCTGCTTCGCTCCTCAAACGCTGTCGGCTATACGAATTATCCGGATAATGTGATTAAAGAATTTGTGAAGCAATCCGCTCAATCCGGTATTGATGTTTTCCGTATTTTTGACAGCTTAAACTGGGTAAAAGGGATGACGTTAGCCATCGATGCCGTTCGGGATTCAGGTAAAGTGGCTGAAGCGGCAATTTGTTATACAGGTGATATTCTTGATAAAACCCGTACAAAATATGATCTCGCTTACTATACATCTATGGCGAAGGAGCTTGAGGCTGCAGGGGCCCATATTCTCGGAATTAAAGATATGGCAGGTCTGTTAAAACCGCAAGCTGCATATGAGCTGGTGTCTGCGTTGAAAGAAACGATCAATATTCCGGTTCACCTTCATACGCATGATACGAGCGGCAACGGAATTTATATGTATGCAAAAGCAGTAGAAGCAGGCGTTGATATCGTAGACGTGGCGGTCAGCTCAATGGCTGGCTTAACATCGCAGCCTAGCGCGAGCGGATTTTACCATGCGATGGAAGGCAACTCCCGCCGTCCGGAAATGAACGTGCAAGGCGTGGAATTACTATCCCAGTATTGGGAATCAGTTCGTAAATATTATAGTGAATTTGAAAGCGGGATGAAGTCTCCGCATACTGAAATTTATGAGCATGAAATGCCTGGAGGCCAATACAGTAACCTGCAGCAGCAGGCGAAGGGAGTAGGCCTGGGCGATCGCTGGAACGAAGTCAAAGAGATGTACAGACGAGTAAATGATATGTTCGGTGATATCGTGAAGGTTACGCCTTCCTCTAAAGTAGTCGGGGATATGGCGCTGTACATGGTGCAAAATAACCTGACTGAAAAGGACATTTACGAAAAAGGCGAATCATTAGATTTCCCTGACTCTGTTATTGAGCTTTTCAAAGGAAATATTGGACAGCCTCATGGCGGATTCCCGGAAAAACTTCAAAAGCTCATTTTAAAAGGGCAGGAGCCGATCACAGTGAGACCGGGAGAACTGCTTGAGCCGGTATCCTTTGAAGCGATCAAACAGGAGTTTAAAGAGCAGCATAACCTGGAGATCTCAGACCAGGATGCTTTGGCGTACGCACTTTATCCCAAAGTCTTCTCTGATTATGTAAAAACTGCTGAAAGCTATGGAAATATTTCGGTATTAGATACTCCGACCTTCTTCTATGGCATGACATTAGGCGAAGAAATAGAAGTGGAAATTGAACGCGGGAAAACGCTGATCGTCAAACTAATTTCAATCGGTGAACCTCAGCCGGATGCAACTCGTGTGATCTATTTCGAACTGAACGGCCAGCCGCGTGAAGTGGTCATAAAGGACGAAAGCATTAAGTCTTCCGTTCAGGAAAGATTAAAAGCAGACCGTACAAATCCAAGTCATATTGCAGCTTCTATGCCTGGAACTGTTATCAAGGTACTGACAGAAGCGGGTGCCAAAGTTGATAAAGGTGATCATTTGATGATCAACGAAGCCATGAAAATGGAAACAACGGTTCAGGCGCCAATCTCAGGAACAATCAAACAGATTCATGTGAAAAATGGAGAGCCGATCCAAACGGGAGATCTGCTTCTCGAAATTGAAAAAGCATAATCAAAAAAGAGTGTATATCATTTGATATACACTCTTTTTTAGTGAGGAACGAGATATGAACGTGCAGCTGCTGCAACGAGCGGGGGCTGTTTCAAACGTGTGTGAAGGACGCATTGGTTGTCTGCTCGCGGGTGCAGGAATGAGAAAAGCTGATGCTTAATAAGCTTGGTATAATTACGGCTTCTTTTCTGGTGAGAATGAATTGACTTCTTGAGGAAAAGTTATTTTAATTAAAATCCTGTCCCAAACATCGATTGAGCAGCGCGTTTAGAATACATCATCGCCCGAGATTATCCAAACCTTATATAAATCATCAAGTTCAGTATGCAAACCGAAAGTTGAATTATATGAAGCTGCCGAAATGGAATGATAAAAAAGACCAAAGCGTATAAGAGCTTTGGTCTTGTGTCTTATGTCTTATACCCGTCTTGATTCGTAACGAAAACGTGCAATCAATAATAAGAAGTAGCATAAAACCCCAAACAGGCAGGCAATAAAAAATGAGTGCGCAAGCGCAAAGCCCAGCGCCAGTTCAGAATACACGATCATAATGCCGGACAGTGCCTGTAACGTGATAAAAATAAGACACGAAATCCAGCCCCAAAAGATTTGCTTTTGTTCTTTATAGGAAGTAATCGCATGAACAGCGGCAACGATGATCCATACAAACAGGAGCAAGGCTGCAGCTCTGTGCCCCATTTGCACCCATTCGTGAAATTGGGTCGGAAGTCCATTGTTCAGCCTGCTGCACAGCGGCACATCAGGACACGCCAGACTGGATTCTGTATGTCTTACGTATGCGCCAGTATACACAACGATATAGGAATATATCAAAATACCTATCATGTGAAATTGCATTTTCTTGCCGATTTGAAGCGGTTTGACCAGTTTTCTGGCTGATTTATCAGCTTCAAATATAAGCAAAGTTAATATTAAAACAGACGCAAAAGAAATTAGTGAAATCCCAAAATGAAGCGCCATAATAAGCGCGTTTGAACCGAACACGACAGCCAACGCACCAAGCAGTGCCTGAAGAAACAAAAAGATAATGGACATGATAGCGAGAAACGTTGTTTCACGGAAAACAGGTGTGATCTTCCTCCATGACCAAAAGGCAAGGCTTAATACTAGAATAATTGAGATGCCGCTTGCGAATCTGTGGCTCCATTCAATAATAGAAGCGGGATTCAGTTCAGGGAAGAAGCGCCCGTGGCACAGCGGCCACTGTCTGCCGCATCCTTGGCCGGAACCTGTTTTTGTAACGAGGGCTCCCCCGATTAAAACAATAAGCATCACAAATGTTGTCAAAACACCGAGAGCTTTTAATGCTTTATTCATACAATATCCACCTTCTTAACAAACTGCTGCAATTTTTTATACGTACCAAGTGTAAGCGAATATGTGTTTTGTGGCAATTCTTAGAGCCCTTTGTTCACAAAAATATAATAGAATCACGACTTCTGGAAATGTATACTTGATTATTCATGCCGGGTCTGATAGAAATAAGGTAAACGCATTATCGAATTGGCGTTTGCCTTCATCTTTGGTAAAATTCATAAAAAGTTCACAAATAAATTCCTGTTTCTCGTTTAATATTTAATAGGATGTTTTTTTACAAGTTGTTATCTTGTATGATAGAGTTGCAGGTTATTATAAACCTGCGTTAGGTTTGTAAGGGAGGTTTACGTTATGGCTAACTCCAGAATCTTAAATGATACAGCTATAGACGGACAAATTGAAGAAACAACGGCATGGAAAGATTTTCTGTCCCTCATTAAAATAGGGATCGTAAATTCTAATCTCATCACAACTTTTACTGGAATGTGGCTTGCTTTTCATATTTCCGGTTTAAGCTTTTTAGGCAATATAAACACCGTTCTTCTTACTTTATTTGGATCATCTTTGATTATTGCGGGGTCCTGTGCGATCAATAACTGGTATGACCGGGACATTGACCATATCATGGAGCGTACAAAAGTAAGACCGACGGTTACGGGTAAAATTCAGCCGAATCAGGCATTATGGTCTGGAATTTTGCTTGTTGCTTTAGGATTGATCATGCTGCTGATGACCACTGTGATGGCTGCTGTTATTGGTTTTATCGGAGTATTTACTTATGTTGTACTGTACACAATGTGGACGAAACGCCGCTATACGATTAACACAGTAGTAGGGAGTGTTTCCGGAGCAGTGCCGCCTCTGATTGGATGGACGGCAGTAGAAGGAAATATCGGCGTCGTGGCATGGGTATTATTTATGATTTTATTCATTTGGCAGATTCCTCACTTCTTATCGCTTGCCATTAAGAAAACTGAGGACTACAGAGCCGCGAATATTCCAATGCTTCCAGTCGTATATGGATTTGAAGTGACGAAAAGACAAATTATTGTATGGGTTGCGTGCCTGATGCCGCTTCCATTCTTTTTAGGAAGCCTAGGTCTACCGATTGTGATTCTCGGATTGCTGTTAAATATCGGCTGGCTGATTCTTGGTTTGATGGGTTTCCGTTCAAAAAATATCATGAAGTGGGCGACGATGATGTTCGTTTACTCACTGAATTACATGACAATCTATTTCGTTGCAATGGTTGTCTTTACGCTTTTCTAAAAAATAGATATATTGCTTGTTTTATCGCTTCAAAATAAACGATGACAACTAGTAAATGCCGCCTTGACCTTTTGTTTAATCAGGCGGCTTTACTTTTATACATAGATGGCATTTTGAGTAAAAAAACTCATAATTTAAGAGAAGAGGAAATGTAAGTGCTTTATTGGGAGGCGGCCGGATTGCGATGGAATCAATCTATTTTCCGCCGCTGTATTGACCAGAAAAGGGGTTGGGTGAAATGGTAAAGCATTGGCGTCTTATCTTATTATTAGCCTTGGTGCCGCTTCTGTTAAGCGGATGTGGAAAACCTTTTTTATCCACGCTCAAGCCTGCTGGCGAGGTGGCTGATAAACAGTATGACCTGACAGTGCTCAGTACATTGATTATGGTTGTTGTCGTAGCAGTCGTATCTGTTATCTTCTTTTACGTGATTGTAAGATTCAGAAGGTCACGGGTTGGGGAAAACACGATACCAAAACAAGTGGAAGGGAATAAATTTTTAGAAATCACATGGACAGTGATCCCTATTTTGCTGCTCATCATTCTTGTTATCCCTGTCGTATTATATACGCTTGAACTCGCAGATACATCACCTATGGATAAGAAAAACCGCAAAGCCGAGGATGCTCTCGTTGTCAATGTCAGAGCAAATTTGTATTGGTGGGAGTTCGAGTATCCTGATTACGGCATTATCACAAGCCAGGAGCTGATCGTACCGACAGACCAGCGGGTTTATTTCAGTTTAAAAGCCTCTGATGTAAAACATTCTTTCTGGATTCCTTCAGCAGGAGGAAAAATTGATACCAATACTGATAACGAAAATACGTTCTTCTTAACTTTCGATTCAAAACGCAGCAAAGAGGCGGGAGATACGTTCTTTGGAAAGTGCGCTGAGCTTTGCGGGCCTTCACACGCACTCATGGATTTTAAAGTAAAGGCGCTTTCTGCGAAAGAATTCCAGTCATGGACAAAAGATATGAAAAACTATAAGACGGCAGCAGAAAGTGATTTGGCTAAGCAGGGGGAAGAGCTGTTCAAAGAGAAGAACTGCCTGAGCTGCCATGCGGTCGAGCCAAATGATAAGCGTGCAGAGGCAGCAAGAACGGCGCCAAACCTTGCTACTTTCGGTGAAAGGACAAAAGTGGCAGGGGTGAAGGATGCGAATAAAGAAAATGTGAAAGCCTGGCTGAAAGACCCGGAGAGCATAAAGCCAGGGAACAAAATGACAGGAACATATCCGAAGCTTTCAGACAGTGAAATGGACGCGCTTTATGAATACTTAAAAGGCTTGAAAGCAGAAAGCAAGTAGGGAAGAAAGGGAGATATTGGGGGAGGTCACATATGTTGAATGCGCTTACAGAAAAGCGGACGCGCGGATCTATGCTTTGGGATTATTTGACGACGGTGGACCATAAAAAAATCGCGATACTTTATTTAATCGCAGGGGGATTCTTCTTTCTTGTCGGGGGAATTGAAGCGATGTTTATCAGAATCCAGCTTGCAAAGCCGGAAAATGCTTTTCTCAGTGCTCAAGCGTACAATGAAGTGATGACGATGCACGGGACGACAATGATCTTTTTGGCTGCGATGCCGCTTTTATTTGCTTTGATGAATGCGGTTGTTCCATTGCAGATCGGAGCGCGGGATGTTTCGTTTCCATTTTTAAATTCGCTTGGTTTTTGGCTCTTCTTTTTCGGGGGCATTTTCTTAAACTTAAGCTGGTTTTTGGGAGGAGCGCCAGATGCGGGCTGGACGTCATATGCCTCGCTTTCGCTTCATTCAAAAGGGCACGGCATAGACTTTTTCGTCCTTGGACTGCAAATATCCGGACTGGGGACGCTGATAGCCGGGATTAACTTTTTGGCCACGATTATTAACATGAGGGCTCCCGGCATGACGTACATGAGGCTGCCTTTGTTTACATGGACGACATTTGTGGCGTCGGCATTAATTTTGTTTGCGTTTCCGCCGCTTACGGTTGGCTTGGCTCTTATGATGCTGGATCGGCTGTTCGGCACAAATTTCTTTAATCCTGAGCTTGGCGGTAACACGATTATTTGGGAGCATTTATTTTGGATATTCGGACATCCGGAGGTTTATATTCTGATTTTGCCTGCTTTCGGCATTTTCTCAGAGGTCATCCCTGTGTTTTCCAGAAAGCGATTGTTTGGATATTCTTCAATGGTTTTTGCGATCGTGCTTATCGGTTTTCTTGGCTTTATGGTTTGGGTGCACCACATGTTTACGACAGGTCTCGGACCGATTGCGAACGCAATCTTTGCAGTTGCTACAATGGCGATCGCGATCCCGACCGGGATTAAGATATTTAACTGGCTGCTGACGATTTGGGGAGGAAATGTGAAGTACACGACGGCCATGCTGTATGCCGTCTCATTTATCCCATCCTTTGTGCTTGGCGGTGTGACAGGTGTCATGCTGGCTGCGGCAGCTGCAGATTACCAGTTCCATGATACGTATTTTGTGGTGGCGCACTTTCACTATGTCATTATAGGCGGAGTCGTATTCGGGCTATTAGCCGGTGTTCATTTCTGGTGGCCGAAAATGTTTGGTAAAATTCTGCATGAAACAATGGGGAAAATTTCATTTGTTTTGTTTTTTATCGGTTTCCATCTTACTTTTTTCATCCAGCACTTTGTCGGTTTAATGGGAATGCCGCGCCGTGTGTATACCTTCTTGCCAGGCCAGGGCCTTGAAACCGGCAACTTGATCAGTACAATCGGGGCGTTTTTTATGGCAGCAGCAGTTATCCTCCTGCTTGTCAATGTCATATGGACTTCGGTGAAGGGCGAATATGTCGGAAGTGATCCATGGCATGACGGACGTACGCTTGAATGGGCTGTTTCGTCACCGCCGCCTGAATATAACTTTAAACAGCTTCCATTTGTCAGAGGGCTTGACCCGCTGTGGATCGAGAAGCAGGCGGGACACAAATCTATGACACCGGCTGAACCGGTTGATGATATCCATATGCCAAACGGTTCAATTCTGCCGCTGATCATTTCCTTCGGTCTCTTTGTCGCTGCCTTTGGTCTCTTGTATAGAACCGAGCACGCTTGGGGCCTGCCGGTGATCTTTATCGGACTTGGCATCACATTTTTTACAATGCTGCTCCGTTCATTGATTGATGATCACGGTTATCATATTCACAAAGAGGAACTGCCGAACGATGATAAAGGGGTGAAGGCGTAATGCAAATTGAAGAAAAATTCACCGCAGAGACCTTTCCAGCTTCTCCCGAAAAAGCAACACTGGAAGGGAAAAATAAATTTTTAGGATTTTGGCTTTTTCTTGGGGGAGAGACTGTTTTGTTCGCGTCTCTCTTCGCCACTTTTCTTGCACTACGGAATTCAAACGCCGGTGACCCGCCTACAACAGAAATGTTTGATGTCACACTCGTTTTTATCGCCACAATGCTCTTATTAACGAGCAGTTTAACGAGTGTGTATGCGATGTACCATATGAAAAACTTTTCATTTGGCAAAATGCAGCTCTGGCTGGGAATTACCTTGTTATTGGGTGCGGGATTTTTAGGCTTGGAAATTTATGAATTTAAGCATTACACACATGAGTTTGGCTTTACCATCACAAGCTCGGCGCTTGGCTCATCGTTTTATACGCTTGTCGGCACACATGGTGCACACGTGGCGTTTGGCCTTTTGTGGATCAGTACGCTGATGATCCGCAATGCAAAGAGGGGCTTAAGTTTATATACAGCACCTAAGTTTTACGTGGCCAGTCTTTACTGGCATTTTATTGATGTCGTGTGGGTCTTTATCTTTACCGTTGTATATTTAATGGGGATGGTGGGATAAACATGGTCGATAAAAAAAGCAGAGGACATATCAGCAGCGACCTTGAATATAAGAAAAAGAAGCATGCTCAGGAGATGAAATATCAAGTCATGTCTTTTGGCCTGATGATCGGCCTTACGCTCGTTGCATTTCTGACTGTGGCAACAGACGGCATCGGCAGCTGGTTTACGATTCCTTTCATTATACTGCTCGCGGCTATTCAAGTGATATTTCAGCTGTATTACTTCATGCATATGAATCAGAAAGGGCATGAAGCGCCGGCATTGTTTCTGTATTCAGGCATGTTTGTCGCGTTCATTACGGTGCTTGCGTTTGTTACAATTATATGGTGGTAATTTGAGCAGCCGCCGGAGGTGAAGACATGAATCAGTTAGACGTGTTTGGGTTTCGCGCCATGTGGAGCCCTTATCTTTTTTGTATCCTTTTAGGCATCACGGTGCTTTACATCTTTTTTTACAGGCGGTTGACTTCAAAGCCTGACCGTATCACGGGTAAAGAAATGGCCTGTTTTCTGTCGGCGATGCTGTTTTTATATGCAGCCGAAGGAAGCCCGGTTGATCTGCTCGGACATATTATGTTCAGCGCCCATATGGTGCAGATGGCTGTTTTGTATTTAGTGGTTCCGCCTTTATTAATCGCAGGAATTCCCGCATGGGCCTGGGAAAAAATGATTTTTCGGCCTGCCATTAAGCCGTTTTTTACATTTTTCTCTACACCTTTAATTGCATTGCTTTTATTTAACGGCATTTTTTCTCTATATCATGTGCCGCTAATATTTGATACTGTCAAAACGGATACGCTTTACCATGCGTTAATGACTTGGCTCATCTTCGTGTTAGCGTTTTTTATGTGGTGGCCGCTCGTACACAAGGTGGCTCGTCTCCCGCAGCTCAGCGGCCTGATGAAGCTGGGCTATATTATGGCGGACGGTATGCTGCTCACGCCTGCTTGTGCACTGATCATGTTTAGCGGCACGCCCTTATATGCCACTTATACCGATCCGTCTGCCTGGGCGGAAGCCATGAAGCTTTGTGTTCCTGCGGATATGCTGGGACAGGTTCCGTTAACAGGACCGGAAATGTTTAACACACTTCCTTTGTTAGAGGATCAGCAGCTTGGGGCAGTTATGATGAAAATCATTCAGGAAATTGTGTACGGCGCTTTTTTGGCTATTGTCTTTTTCCAATGGGTGAAGAAGGAAAGGGAAAAGGATGGACAGGAGGAGCCGCCTTATATTCAGCAGACGATATCATAAAAGGTACAGCGGCAATCGGCTGTACCTTTTTTATTACATTTGAACTGTTTTCAGCATGTCGGAGATGTCCTGGATGAGTGCCTTGCTTTTGGTCACAACCTGCACTGGGAATTCTTCTGTTTCTCCGTATTCCACTCCGTGCGGGTAATAGTGTTTTCCTAATAGAGGGGGCATTAATTGAATAACGGCGCGGCCGCTTCCGACATCGCCCTCTGCCGCAATGCCTTGAACCCGCAGGTAAAACGTTCCCTCAATCGTCGAAAACTTTCTGTCATAGGTCACTCTTTCATAATCCCATTGACCGGCTCTGATGAGTCCCTTGCTTTCCATCAAATCGTCCAAGAGGCTGAGCTCAGCCTTTACCCCTTCAAGTCCGCTATCAGTAAACTTCAACACTGACCCCTCCTTATAAAAATTACCTTTCCTGACAATCATAGTATGAAAGCGTTAAACTTTCAATGAATCTTCTTCTTTTGAAAGTATGCAAAAATGAAAATTTGACGAAAATATCACTAGATAAAAGGAGGTTTTACGGATGACAAAAATAAAAGATCTGATGACAGCTGACTTGCAATATTGCACGGTATTAGATAATGTATATGAAGCTGCGGTAAAGATGAAAGACGCGGATGTAGGAGCCATTCCGGTAGTTGGTGAGGATGGAGAAACACTGGTCGGTATCGTAACCGATCGTGATCTGGTGTTAAGAGGCATCGCCTCAAAAAGGCCAAACTCGCAAAAAATCACTGACGCTATGACTGAAAAACCTGTCAGTGTTGAAGAGGACGCGCCAGTTGATGAGGTTCTTCATTTAATGGCATCCCATCAGCTCAGGCGCATACCTGTAACCAAAAACAACAAGCTGACTGGTATTGTCACGCTTGGCGATCTTTCCTTATCTGAACAAACAAATGAACGTGCCGGCAGTGCTTTATCAGATATTTCAGAGGACGAAAACAGAGAGCAAGGCTTTTTGCATTAACACATAAATCTTTGACATGTTAAATAGGCTGTATTGTAATGAAAAATAAGGCAAGACATGCAATTCACATCACGGGGGTGATAGATTGAAAAATATATTAAGAGCCATGGTTATCCTCTTGATTATTTGCGGAACTTATGTTCTGTTTATTCAATATGGGGCTGTTCCTGAAAAAAAATCAAATGACAGCGAACCTCAAGTCTCTAACGAGGAAGCGGCAAGCGGCAAACGAATACATATGCCGACTTCAGGATTATTGTCCTTTATGGGCAAATCCGCCGACGATGTAAAGAAAAAACTTGGGGAACCGGAACGTATTGACCCCTCGGCTTATGATTACGAATGGTGGGTTTACAATCAGGGAAAAGACCAGTATGTGCAAATCGGGATGCTGCACAATAAAGTGGTCACATTATTTGCGGCGGGAAATGATATTAACGCAAAGCCCTTCAAAATCGGTGAGTCAACGGGAGAAGTATTTAAGACAACTCAGGTGGCTCCGTTTGTAAATGTAGAGTATAAAGGAAATTCCTATCGGTTTGAGTTTTCTGAAGAGGACATCAATACCAGACCGACTGTAAAAGTAGGGAAGATGTACGTCCAGCTGTATATGGACAAATTTGAAGGGAAGCTATCCAGCATCAGGGCGTTTGATTCGCAAACCTTTGTCAAGCAAAGACCTTATGAGGTAGTGTACCGCGGTGAGTTAGTAGAACCGCAAACCGTTACGGAAGATAAGTGGAAAGAGATCCAATCAACGAGTGAAAAGCAAATACTTGATTTGACCAATGTTATTCGTGTCAAACATGGGTTAGCTAAGCTTGAGTGGGATCAGCCGACGGCCGAAGTGGCTTTTGGCCACAGTGAGGATATGAAAGAAAACAACTATTTCTCCCATGTATCGAAGAAATACGGCACGCTGAAGGACCGCTTAGAAAAAGGGGATGTCGACTTTGAGCAAGCGGGAGAAAATATCGCGTACAATTATGTGGACGGTCCGGCTGCTGTAGAAGGCTGGCTGAATAGTGAAGGCCATCGAAAAGCGCTTCTACATTCAGACTACACGCACCTTGGCGTCGGTGTAGACCGGAAGTATTACACTCAAAACTTTATTAAACGCTGAAATCAGCCGCGGACGACAGGTTCTGCGGCTTTTTATTGTTTCTGCAAAGGCTTTAGAACAAGGCAATTGCAGCAGACGAAGCTTTCTCAATGGATACTGTGAGTGACATTACCAAAAAAATGAACTTTTAAGAAGCTGAAGCTGGATCAACGTGTTGCTGCCCGGCTCTTTTTTGATGAGGAGACTTTAAGACCGGCCGGGGGCGATTAAGGATCTTGTTCTGATGGGCTTTGGAATGCGGCATCCCAAACATTTGCAAAGGGCAGGAATCTTGATTTCAGGAACAATTTAGGCCCCGGCTTTATCGGGGGAGGAAGCTTATGTTGTTCCGCGCTTCTTGTTTTACGAGAAAAAGATTTTTCGATGAATATTAGGCGAACACATTGGCTTACAAACCGATACATTGTAGTAGGTATATTTTTCGGAGGGGGTGAGGATTGTGGCCAATCAACATGCCAATCATTCAATTAATGACTTTAAACAATTCGTTAAAAAACATCCCAAGCTGATTAAAGAAGTGCGCAAAGAACAAAGAAGCTGGCAGGACGTGTACGAAAATTGGGTCCTTTTCGGAGAGAAAGACCCAATTTGGGACCCGTACAGAGAACCGGAGGAAGCCGCAGAAGCGGTACCCGAAACATCAGAAAAAAATGATTTTGTTTCTAAAATGGTTACAGCTGTGAAAAAGATGGATGTCAATCAAATGAATGAACAGATCAATAAAATGAGCCAATCGATCTCATCGTTGCAAAGCCTTCTCAACACATTTTCCGGAAGCGGACAGAAGCAATCTCAGCCAGGACCCGGACAGCATCCTTTTTCTTTTCGGAAGGATTAATAAAGGAGAGCTTATATGCGCAAAGACGTTCAGGAATTTATTTTAGCAGATAAAGAACGAAAACGATTCTTAAGAGAACAGCCGATATGGTACCGGAGGCTTGCGAGAAAGCCGGATGACTTGGCTTCATTTCAGCTTGAGATGATGAATTTTTACGAAAAAACCATTCCGCATCGGGTGAATCAATTTACGAACGGGATTCAAATGGCGCAAATGATGATGCAAATGTTCCAGGCAATGCGGACAAAAGATTAAAAGACCCGAAAATGGGTCTTTTTCATTGTGTAAACTAGGGAGGCTTTTACAACTCCATTTTTAAGTGCGGCTAAGCATTTTCCAATTGGCTGGTTTCATGGTAAACTAACAACTGGAGGTGCGTGCTATGTATGCGACGATGGAATCCGTGCGGCTTCAAAGTGAAGCTCAGCAGCTTGCCGAGATGATTCTGCAGTCGGAGACGGCTGAGAACTACCGCAATTGTTACAAGCGTCTCCAGGAAGATGAAGAGGCAGGGCGGATTATTCGTTCTTTTATCAAAATAAAAGAGCAATATGAGGATGTGCAGCGTTTTGGCAAATATCATCCTGACTATAGAGAAATATCCCGAAAAATGAGGGAGATCAAACGGGAGCTCGACCTGAACGATAAGGTGGCCGACTTCAAAAAAGCAGAGACGGAACTGCAGTCTATTCTTGATGAAATCAGCGTTGAAATTGGGACAGCTGTCTCAGAGCATATTAAAGTTCCGACTGGGAATCCTTATTTTGACGGTTTGTCTTCATGCGGAGGCGGCTGCGGATCAGGCGGCGGCTGCGGATGCAAAGTGTCATGACGAGACTGGCCGTCTCGTCTTTTACATATAAGAGAAATCAGGCAGGTGAATGTATTGGAGAATAGACGCCAAGGCATGATTGTGTATCTTCATTCTTTAAAGCAAAGCAAAATGCTGAGAAAGTTCGGAAATGTGCATTATGTGTCAAAACGCTTAAAATATGTCGTGCTGTATTGTGATATGGGCCAAATTGAAAAAACAATGGACAAGATCTCATCTTATTCTTTTGTTAAGAAAGTTGAGCCTTCATATAAACCGTTTTTAAAATTGGAATTTGAGTCAAAGCTTGATAAAGCAAAAGAATATGATTATAAAATCGGAATATAGCTGTATAAAAAAATCCCCGCAGGTTTCTGCGGGGTCCTTCTATTCCTTAACAAGTTAAGGAGAAGGCAAAGGGAGAGGAGAAACCGGAGGAAGAACTTATGGGGAAACGTAAGTCTTCTCCGCGGTTGGCAACAACATCCTCTGGATGCTGTTGCTTATAGTATGGACAATGATCATTCCGCTTATACACTTGTATATGAAGATTAGCGCTCATTGTTTGAAAGAATGCTTTATGATAAGATAGGATTGGTTTTTTTCTTATACATAACGGCGTCCGGCCGAACAAGGAAACAAAATAGCTTTTAGAAAAAGTGGTGTGGAACATGAGAGTAATTTCTGGATCAAAAAAAGGCCGTTCACTAAAGGCAGTGCCGGGAACATCAACGAGACCGACAACCGATAAAGTGAAGGAATCCATTTTCAATATGATTGGCCCTTATTTTGACGGGGGCAGGGGACTTGACTTATTCGCAGGAAGCGGAGGTCTTGGTATTGAAGCGCTTTCACGAGGGTTTGACCATTGTGTATTTGTTGACCGTGATTTTAAAGCGATTCAAACGGTGAAATCGAACTTGAAAACATTAGAGCTTACAGCATATGCAGATGTGTACCGTAATGATGCGGAACGTGCTTTGCACGCAGCTGCGAAAAGAGAAGCGGGCTTTCACGGGATTTTTCTTGATCCTCCGTATAAGGAACAAAAACTGAAGGCGCTCTTAAGTGTGATAGACGAACAACAAATGCTGGAAGATGGCGGCTTTATCGTCGCAGAGCATGACAAAGACGTCGAGCTTCCCGAAGCAGTAGGTGATCTAGTGATAACAAGGAAAGAAACCTATGGCCTGACAGGGGTGGCGATCTATAAAAAGAGGGGGTTGTGATGTGACGAGTATAGCTGTCTGCCCCGGCAGTTTTGATCCGGTGACCTACGGGCATCTGGATATCATTAAACGCGGGGCCAATATATTTGATCAAGTGTATGTGTGTGTGCTGAACAATTCTTCAAAAAAGCCGTTATTCAGTGTAGAAGAACGCTGTGAGCTTTTGAGAGAAGTGACAAAAGACATTCCGAACATAACAGTTGAAACGTCACAAGGGCTGTTAATTGATTATGCAAAAAGAAAAAATGCAAAAGCCATTTTAAGAGGCTTGAGAGCGGTGTCTGATTTTGAGTACGAGATGCAGGGAACATCCGTAAACCGTGTGCTTGATGAATCAATTGAAACCTTTTTTATGATGACAAATAACCAATATTCTTTCTTAAGCTCAAGCATAGTAAAAGAAGTGGCAAAGTATAAAGGTGCGGTGTCAGAATTTGTACCGCCGGAAGTCGAGAAGGCGCTTCAGGAAAAATTCAGGCAAGGATGAGTGTTTTTAAGCTCATCCTTTTTTTGTACCGTTTGTCAGTCTGTAAGAAAAAATGAAAATGTACGTAAACAGTGCACATAACGTGACAGCAGGGCCAATCTGCACAAGCAGATTCCATCCGCTGATAAGAGCTGTCGGCAGCTCACCTGTATCAAGAGATTTAAAAACGTACTGATCATGGTCATGCCACGCAGTGTAAAGAGGTTTCCATAACAGAATGACAAAAACGGCGGCATAAATGCCTTGCAGCACACGCGCGATAAAGAATGGTTTAAATCTGATGTCCGTCTCTGATAAAATGCCTGCCACCTGAGCCTGAACGGAAAAGCCGCTGAATCCGAGGATAAAGCTGACAACAACAGCTTTTTGCAAAAGGGAGACATCTGTCTCGCTGACAAGCTTGCTTCCTAATGTGATTTCAAACATTCCTGATAATAGAGGAATGTCCAATTGAGCGGGAAGCTGAAACAAGGTCAGTGCGCCTTTTGTAACAATAGAGAGAATATCGGTCAGCTGTACGACGGATAACAAACGATTAAAGACAGAAAACAAAATAATAAAGCCGCCTACCATTAGAAGCGTTTGAACGGATGAGGTTACAGCGTCGCCCAAAATTTTTCCTAAAGGCCGTTTTTCCGCAAGCCTTGCAGTGTGAAGCGCATGTAAAGCATCTTTGATAGAAGGCAAAGCTATGGTTTTATTTCTCATGAGCTGGCGCTCTTCTTTACGCCCGTAGGAGCGCATCGTTAAACCGACAGCCAAATTGCCCAAATAGTGTGCAGATGCTAATAAAATACCTAATGACGCATTCTGAAAAAAGCCGACGGCGACAGCTCCAAAAATAAAGAGCGGGTTGGATGAATTGGTGAAGGAAGCAAGCCGTTCTGCTTCTACTCTTGAAATCTGTTTTTCCTGCCGCAGCCTTGCCGTCAGTTTTGCGCCCGCGGGGTTTCCTGATGCCATGCCCATGGCCAGAACGAAGCCGCCGACACCCGGCACGCGGAAAATAGGGCGCATAAAAGGCTCAAGCAGAACACCGACAAACCTTACAATACCAAAGCCGATTAATAGCTCAGACAGTATGAAAAACGGCAGCAAAGACGGAAATACGACCTCCCACCACATGGACAGCCCGGTTTTAGAGGCTTCGAATGAGGCCTGCGGATGTGAGATGACAGTCGCTGTTAAAAAAATAAAAAACGCAGCAATCAAAAGTGTATGAATCTTCGACAAGTTCATTCTTACCTCCCCGACGCTAAAAATGCACAATGACATGTATATCATGATAAAATATGGTATGACTCGAAACGGCCAAGCAGTACCTGTCCTCTTGACCCTTTGTACTAATATACGAGCATAGGGGTTCAGTTTAGACCATAGAATTCCGTATACAGGGAATTCGGGCAGGAGGTTAACATGTTGGCCAAACCTAAAATCGGGTTAGCGTTAGGATCGGGAGGCGCCAGAGGACTTGCTCATCTCGGCGTGCTTTCCAGTTTACATAAGCACCAAATTGATGTGGATATGATTGCGGGGAGCAGTATGGGCGCTTTGGTCGGCAGCTTCTATGCCGCGGGGCATGACGTGGAAACGATGAAAAAAGTCGCCAAGGCTTTCAAACGGCGGCTCTATGCTGATTACACGGTACCGAAACTCGGTTTTTTGAGAGGTGACCGTGTCAGGCAGCTCGTGCATGCTTATACATTCGGCAAACCGATTGAGGAACTCAAAATCCCTCTTGGAATTGTCGCGTGTGATCTGCAGACAGGAGAAAAGATTGTTTTCCGCAAAGGATCAGTGTCAGATGCGGTTCGGGCAAGCATCAGCATACCAGGCATTTTTATTCCGCAGAAGCTGGACGGACGGCTTCTCGTAGACGGCGCGGTGGTCGACCGTATTCCGGTTTCTGTTGTAAAAGATATGGGGGCTGACATTATCATCGCTTCAGATGTCTCCAGGGTTCGGAAAACCGAAAAGGCGGCGCATATTTTTGATGTAATCATGCAAAGTATGGATATACTCCAAAATGAATTGGTGCGACATCAGACGATCGCCGCTGATATCATGATTCGCCCTTCTCTAGAAACATACAGCTCGAGCTCGTTTGCCAATATTGAAGAGATGATAACAGCGGGCGAGCAGGCAACAAACCGAATCATCAGCCAGATAAAAAAAGAAATAGAGAATTGGGAGGGCTAATAACTTGCTACGTAAAAAACATTTCAGCTGGATGCTTGTCATCCTCATACTGATTGCCGTTGTATCATTTATAAAACTGCCATACTATATTACAAAACCGGGAGAAGCGACAGAGCTCGGCTCACTGATAAAAGTGGAGGGGGGCTACCCGGAAACAGGGAGTCTGTCCTTAATGACTGTCAAAGTGGGACCGGCTAATCCATTTACATACGCATGGGCTAAAATGCACCCCTATTATGAAATTGTTCCTGATGAAAGCATCAAGGAAGAAGGCGAATCAGATAAGGAATATATGAAACGGCAGCTGCAAATGATGAAAAGCTCACAGGAAAATGCCGTCATCGCCGCATATCAAAAGGCAGGAAAAAAAGTAAGCTATTCCTTTAACGGCATCTACGCAAGCTCAGTTGTCGAAAACATGCCGGCGAAAGGGAAAATAGAAGTCGGCGATAAAATCATCAGTGCGGACGGAAAAAACTATCAGTCTGCTGAAAAGCTGATCGATTATATCAGCAGCAAAAAAGCCGGGGATAAAGTAAAGTTAAAAATCGAAAGAGAAGAAAAAGATAAGACGGTCACCCTTGCGTTAAAACAATTTCCTGATGAGCCTGGCCGTGCCGGAATCGGGGTTTCGCTGTATACGGACAGAAACGTCAAGGTAAAGCCTGATATTGATTTCGAAATCGAAAATATCGGCGGCCCGTCAGCGGGATTAATGATGTCGCTTGAAATCTATAATCAGCTGACAAAAACAGATGAAACAAAAGGCTACGACATTGCAGGCACCGGAACGATTGATGTTGACGGGAAAGTCGGCCCGATCGGCGGCATTGACCAAAAAGTTGTTGCCGCAGACAAAGCCGGCAAAGACATTTTCTTCGCTCCGAATCAAAACGGCGCCAGCAATTCTGATTACAAAAATGCAGTAAAAACAGCGAAAGACATTGATTCGGACATGAAGATCGTGCCTGTTGATACGATGCAGGATGCGATTGATTATTTGAATAAGCTGAAAGCGAAAAGCACCTGATATGGGACTGACCCCTGTTTTTGAGACAGGGATCAAAACACTTTTATACAGCCAATTGCCGATAGCTTATCGGTGATTGGCTGTTTAGTTTCGTTTGAATACGAATGTTGTTATAATAATAAATGTATTCTTTGACAGTGCGTTCTACGATGGCGGTCGTGGTTCGATTAATGCTGTTAAGATAGAACGTTTCAGACTTTAGTGAGGAATGAAACGATTCGATGGAGGCATTATCAGCGGGCGTCCCTTTGCGGGACATGCTCATGGTAATGCCTTTTGTTTTAACAGCTTTCTGATACTCATAAGATGTATACACAGATCCTTGGTCACTATGTAACACGCAGTTCTGAGGCAGTGTTGGCAGTTGTTCAAGTGTGTTTAAGACAAAGTCTGTGTCCTGCTTATCTCCAATCGTGAAAGCAATCACTTCTCCATTGTATACATCCAATATACTGGAAAGGTACAATTGTTTCTGTCCATAAGGCAAATATGTGATGTCCGTTACTAGTTTTTCAAGAGGGCGATCAGACTGAAAGTTCCGATCCAACACATTATCGGCCACGGCATATGGCTGCCCATTCTTCTTGCGTTTTTTCACCTTAACCCGGCACTGCCACTGATTTTTCTGCATGATACGCTGAACCGTTTTATGGTTAATACGCATTCCCTTTTTTAATATAGCTGTAATTTTTCGATATCCATATCGATACTTGTGCTCTCGGCACAACGTGCCGATATGTTTTTCCAAATGGCACTTGGGATGATCTTTCATCAGGTTCTTCTTCCAACGATAATAAGACGCTCGTGAGATACCTAAATGAACACAGATATTCTGTACGGTCATTGTGCCGTGCAATACTTCTACAAGTTCGACTGACGTTTGGCTATCAACTTCCTTTCCAATTCGTTGTACTTTTTTAGAACTTCATTCTGTTGTCTCAGATAACGGTTCTCTGCCTGCAGTTTCTCTAATTCGGAAGAATACTCCGGACCTTTTCCGTAAGTGTATTGCTTACCAACAGGCTGTTCAAATCGATGTGTATCCCCAGCCTTATGCCATCTAACCCTTGTCTGAACCTGCGTCTTATTCTTGATATTCAATTCCTGCATGATCGCTTTCATAGGCACGCCTGCCAATCTCATTTCTACAGCCTTCTGTTTGACTTCAATCGGATAACTCATTCTTGTTCCCATACAAAAAACACCTCCAAGTCTTATTTCGGATAACAACTATCCGTTTTCAAACTTGAAGGTGTTTTTTATTTGTCTCATCTTATGGGGTCAGTCCCTATCCAGGTGCTTTTTTATATGCTCAAAAAACGGTGTTCATCCTCGTCATATCGTATTGGGGCATGTCCGTATTCTTGTAAATCAAACTCGGTTCTAAGGGGTTCTTCTATCGCAAGGCTGTAGATTCTGCTTGCTTTAATATCGAGATCGAGAGCGGGGTGGGAAAAGGAGGCCAGCTTGCTGACAAGCGGAACGGACAGCTCCTTTTTCTTTTCTGATAAAAAGGCCTGTCCTTTTTTCGTCATCCCAAGTAGTCTGATATAAGGCACCTCCTCGACATTGAGCAGACGGTGAATCTCCTGTTTTTTCGTTCTCGTTAAAATGTGTGTACTCATCCGCTGAAGCCTCGTCCACGTATATCGCTTTGTTTTCAGAAACTCCATAAATTCCTGATAGGAGCTGGCTTTTCTGATTGAACGGAGGATTCTGTTCTCCAGCCCTTCCTCAACCTCGTATATTTGCTGTAATTCTAAGGCTGTGAGAGTCGAAAGACTATATTTCAAGTAAGAAAAATAGCTTTCTGGTGTATGCCACAGCCCGAAAGACTTGCGGTAATTCGCTAATTCCCATGCAGCTGCTGCGGGAAGAAACGTAACGCAGTCTTCAAAAGGCTTTTCAATCAGGGCTTTTCTGATGCTGGTTGCGCTGGCGATATGGCTGTCTTCATCAGGAAGGTCGGCATCATGATAATCCGAGGAGATTCTCGATGTCGTATAGGGTTTCATTTCATATCTGCCGGAAAGAATCGATTTCACATAATGGTACCCCAAAATATTGTTCGGCTTCGACATATCAAGTCCGTTTTCTGTATGTAAAATCGATTTGAAGGCGATAGCAGCAGCTGATGGATAACTGGCACCCTTTTTAAGCTCTTCTTTGATACATTGATCAAACGAATCTTTATGCTCATCCATTACCTTTGCGGTTTCTAAAAACGGCTCAATCTGTCCGTTCTCACTCCCGAAAAACAGTGCCTCGCATCCCAGTTTGTTCAAAGTGGAGACGCTGCCGTGTGCAAAAATCTCCGCTTTTTGCACCGCGTAAAGATAAGGCAGTTCGATTACGAGGTCGACTCCGCTTTGAAGCGCCATTTTTGTGCGGGCCCATTTAGATACAACCGCAGGCTCCCCGCGCTGCAGAAAATGTCCGCTCATCACCGCAACAGCCGTGTCACATCCGGTTTGCCGCTTGGCTGTTTGGGCATGATAAAGATGTCCGTTATGAAAGGGATTGTACTCAACCACCAATCCGACAGCTTTCATATTTTTTCCGCCTTTCTTGCTATGTTTAAAAACGTATGGTACATTTGCAATTGAAAACTCTTACGTCTTTTTTGATTTAAGTGTATGCATAGTATATTCAGCTGTCAACGATGCTTGGCTGGCAGCATTATGCTGTAAAGAAAAAATATTGACAAAAACATTCTTAAAAGCTATAATCATGTTTGTTGCTTTCCTGAGGTGATACAAATGAAATGGACGATTTATCAGTTGCATCAAATGAAAAAACCGAGTTTTGAGTTTGATGAGACAGTTGAGTTACATGAGCTGACAAAGCTGAATTCTGACATTCGCCGCATTTCTCCTGTAAGGGTGAAAGGCAGAGCGGATATCAAATCTAAGCAGGTTTCGTTTGATTTTACGATCTCAGGCGAAATGATTTTGCCATGCTCAAGAACACTCGTTGATGTACCGTATCCATTTACAATTTCGACAAAAGAACTGTTTATATTTCATCAGACGGATGATATAGAAGATGATGACGTTCACACTGTTGAGGACGATACTATCGACTTAACTCCGATCGTGAAAGAAGAAATTCTTTTAGAAATCCCTATGCAAATCTTTTGTGAATCTGAACAAGAAAAAGGAGCTGCTCCTCAAGAAGGAAAGGACTGGCAAGTCATTTCAGAGGAAGACAAGAAGAACAAAGTCGATCCGAGACTTGCAGCCCTTGAAAAGCTCTTAAAACAAGATGATGAATCTTAACTCTTTAAGGAGGTGGGAATAATGGCTGTACCTTTTAGAAGAACTTCTAAAATGAAAAAAAGATTGCGCCGTACACATTTCAAACTTAATGTACCTGGTATGACAGAATGTCCGTCATGCGGAGAGATGAAATTGTCTCACCGTGTATGCAAAGCATGCGGATCATACAACGGCAAAGACATAAATGTAAAAAGTAACTAATAAGAAAAGCGCAGGGTGAAAACCCTGCGCTTTTTCTTTTTTTCTTCCTGTCAGCTTGCAGAAAATTTGTGAGTGCAAATAGTCTATCTAATCTATTACCGGCATATGTATGAGATAAATAAGCTGACATGGAGGGAGATTGATTTGACCATTACAAGACAAGATGCTTGGACACAGGATGAGGATTTGCTGCTGGCAGAAGTAGTGCTTCGTCATATTCGCGAGGGCGGAACACAGCTTTCTGCCTTTGAGGAGGTCGGAAGGGCACTGACCAGAACAGCCGCTGCCTGCGGATTCAGGTGGAACTCTTATGTGAGAAAGCAATATCAATCAGGCATAGAACTGGCAAAAAAACAGCGGAAAGAACTTAGGAAACAAATCGGGGTTCATTCCGTCAATATGCCGAATTCCGTCAAGCAGGCAGCCCCGGCAGCTTCAGAGGGGAAAAGAGATTTGTCCATTCAGGATGTGATTGAGTTTCTCGAACAGTTTAAAGAGGCGCCGTCCGCGCAAGAATTCCACTTTGAAAAGGAAAAAATGAAGGAGCAAATTCAGTCGCTGCAAAAAGAACTTGAGGATTTACGGAGTGAAAACCAAACATTGAGAAACCAGCTGGAGATGACAGAAGAGGACTACAAGGCACTGATCGATATTATGGATCGAGCCAGAAAAATGGTTGTTTCGAAGGAAGACGGGAGACTGAAAAAAACAGCTCAAGAAACGTAATGAACCCTCAAATGAACCGGCCCTAGAGTCATCAAAGGCCGGTTGTTTCATGTTTATGCTGATTCACCCGGTGTCATTTCACCATCCATATCCGGATGCCAGATGAGCGGGTTTTCCCCTTTGTCCCGCGCCATGTCATATTTGACTGGTTCAAAGTTCATTTTACTAAAAAACTCTGCTGATTTAATCCGAGAATTTGTTCGAATCGGCATTCTGAATGATTTGGCGAATTCAACCAATGCTGTACCGTAGCCCCTGTTTTGATAACCTGGAAGGACCTCAAGCTTCCAAAGCTCTAAGTAATCCTGATGTTGGTCGAAGTAAGGATTTGATTTGCCATTGACTTGATACAGACTCATTCGCGCTACCAGTTTATCCCCGAAATAAATCCCATAAAAAGGCGAAGTGCTGTCATTTTCAATGATATTATCTTGAAGATCTTCAAGCATTGAGAGCTCTTGTATACCGTATTCTTTGAATTTCTTGAATTCATCAAGCGTTTTATAGTTGACGAGCAGACGTTCTACTTTAATCAAACCAATCTCCCCCTTTGTTGTTCTCTACATATATTGTAAACGCTTTATTTAAAAAATCCAAATATTTAAACTTTAATTTAAGTGTTTTGAAATCTCTGTGAAGTATTTTTTTCATACTTCTGCTATGATAATACGTAAATGTTAAATTGGGTGTGACATCATGAAAATTGGAATTATCGGCGGGGGCTCCGTCGGTCTTTTATGTGCCTATTATTTATCTTTGGATCATGAGGTGACTGTTTTGACAAGGCGGGATGAACAGGCCGCAGCGATTCAATCGGAAGGGATTCAGCTTTATAAAGCCGGAAAAGCGTTCAATGCTCATTGCAGCGCGGGCACAGCTATTGATTCATGTTTTGACCTTCTTGTCGTGACAGTGAAACAGCATCAGCTTCAGACTGTTTTCCCGATGCTTGAACGAATCAAAAAAACAAATATTTTATTTTTGCAAAACGGTATGGACCATATACACGGCCTTAAAGACTGGGGTGCTGACCATTCCGTTTATGTTGGGGTTGTTGAGCACGGTGCTGTAAGGAAATCGGATACAGCCGTTGAACATACAGGCATTGGTGCGATAAAATGGAGCGCGTTCAAGCAAGCTGAACCAGATCTCCTGAACGCGGTGCTTCAGCATAACCATTCCGAATTCCCAATTCGCTATGAGATGGATTGGTATCGCCTGCTGACGGGCAAGCTGATCGTAAACGCCTGCATCAATCCGTTAACTGCGCTTCTGCGTGTGAAAAATGGAGAGCTGTTGACTGTGCCTGCTTATTTTTCTTATATGAAGCTCGTTTTTCAAGAGGCGTGCAGCATTTTGCGGCTGGAAGATGAAGAGGCGGCCTGGGAGCGTGTACGTGCAGTTTGTGAGCAAACGAAAGACAATCGCTCTTCCATGCTGGTCGATGTGGCCGCCGGACGGCAGACGGAGGCTGACGCCATCCTCGGATATTTGCTGAAAGAAGCACAGCTTCAAGGCCGCGACGCTGTTCACCTTGCGTTTTTACATGGCAGCATCAAAGCTTTGGAGCGAAACCCAAACAAAGTCTTTTGAGCTTTTCTGGTAACATGCTATACTCGTTTCGGATAACTAACTATTTATTGGAGAAAGGAAGTTCTAGAAGATGCAGCTAACTGAACTTTCCATCAAAAATCAGAATGTGTTTGTACAGCACTATATAGATGGTAAAGAAGAAATGTCTTCTTTTTTTGATTACAGCATTCATCATAAGGATATGTGGCAAGAAAGACTGAAAGATTTATCCTCGCGGGTTTTCGCAAGAGAGGAATTGACAGCCTATTTATCCTCTTATCACAACAAATTCGGCTCAAGCGCCATGCAGCATTCTATTGAGAAGCTGAAGGATCCGTCAAGTGTTGCTGTTGTCGGCGGACAGCAGGCAGGGCTTTTAACAGGACCGCTTTACACTATACATAAAATCATCTCAATTATTGTTTTAGCAAAGGAAAAGGAAGAACAGCTGCAAGTGCCTGTTGTACCGATCTTTTGGGTTGCCGGAGAAGACCATGATTTGGATGAAATTAATTTTGTCCACACGTTAGAAGAAAGCGGTCCGGTGAAGAAAAAGCTTCCGCAGTCTTACTGGAAAAAGTCATCTGCCGCCAACACACCGCTTGACCAAGAAAAATGCGCCGCATGGATAGACGACGTGTTTGCGGCTTTTGAAGAAACAGACCATACGAACACACTTCTAGAACATGTGAAACGATGTTTAAGGGAATCTGTTACGTTTACTGATTTCTTTGAACAGCTGATTGCGGATCTGTTTCAAGAGGAAGGCTTAGTATTGTTAAATTCCGGAGACCCGGGAATTAAAAAGCTGGAAACCGCCATGTTCCAAAAGATCCTCCGTGACAATGATGAACTTGCACACGCTGTTTCTAAACAGCAGGACTTCATGCGCGGAGCGGGCTACAAGCCGATTATCGAGTCTGGAAAAGAGCAGGCAAATCTGTTTTATGAATATGAAGAGGAACGCTTTTTAATTGAGAAGGACAACGGCCGCTTTGTGATTAAGGAGCTTGATCTGGCATGGTCGATGGATGAACTTTATACGCATATAGAAGAACATCCTGAACGCTTCAGCAATAATGTTGTAACGAGACCGTTAATGCAGGAATTTTTGATTCCTACCTTGGCATTTATCGCGGGCCCCGGTGAAATCAACTATTGGGGTGAGCTCAAACAGGCTTTTGCAGCGATGGGCTTTAAAATGCCTCCTGTTATGCCGAGGCTGAACATCACGATAGTCGAGCGCCATATTGAGAAAAAACTGGTTGAACGAAAGATATCATTACAAGAGGCGATAGAAGGCGGGACGGAAAACCAAAAAGAAAAATACTTTGAACACCAGATTCCAGAAGAGTTTACCGCGGTGATTGAGCAAGCAAAAAACCAGATTGAAGCAATTCATAAAACCGTCCGGCAGGAGGCGCTTAAGGTTGATCAGAGCATGGAGCCTTTGCTCCTGAAGAACGCGGCGTTTATTCAGGACCAGCTTCAGTTTTTAGAGCGTACAGTGACAAAACGAATTGAAGAAAAAGAAGGCTATGTCTTAAGGGATTATGAGAGAATCCAAAATAGCATTAAACCGCTGCTCGCACCGCAAGAGCGAATTTGGAATATCATGTATTATTTAAACAGGTACGGTCCAAAATTCTTCACATCATTCAAGAATCTGCCATTTTCTTTTCAAAATCAACATCAAGTTGTCAAACTTTGAAATAAAGTTTTAAAGAACCCTGAATAGTTCAGGGTTTTTTTTTATGTATAAACAGTGTAAAATGAAGTTGTGGAGAGAAGTGGTGGATAGTGGTGAGTTAAGGAGAGAAAGTGGGGCAAAAGATCATGTTTATGGGTGAATACCAGCATACAATCGATGCGAAAGGCCGCATGATCGTACCCGCTAAATTCAGAGAAGGCCTCGGTGAGCAGTTTGTGCTGACAAGAGGACTTGATCAATGTCTCTTCGGCTACCCTATGCACGAGTGGAAACAGATTGAAGAAAAACTAAAAGCTCTTCCTCTCACAAAAAAAGATGCCCGCGCATTTACCCGTTTTTTCTTTTCAGGTGCGACAGAATGCGAACTGGACAAGCAGGGCAGGGTGAATATCGCATCATCTCTATTGAATTACGCAAAACTGGAAAAAGAATGTGTTGTTATCGGGGTTTCGAATCGAATTGAATTGTGGAGTAAAGTAATTTGGGAACAATACACAGAAGAGCAAGAAGATTCATTCGCTGAAATTGCTGAAAACATGATTGGGTTTGATATATAATGAATCTTCGTGTATAACACTCTAAAAACAATTTCAATTCATCCTGATAAAAGGTGGGACCAACACAAATGTTTCAACACAAGACAGTACTTCTTCGTGAAACCGTTGACGGCCTAAATATTAAACCGGACGGTACATATGTAGACTGCACACTCGGCGGAGCTGGGCACAGTACATATTTATTACAGCAGTTATCAGAGAAAGGGCGTTTAATCGCTTTTGACCAAGATGACACGGCATTACAGCATGCAGAAGAAGCGTTGTCCGATTATCAAGGACAGCTTATTCTGATTAAAAGCAACTTTAGGTATTTAAAAGAATGTTTACATGAACACGGCATTACTGAAGTAGACGGTATTTTATTTGATTTAGGGGTGTCTTCCCCGCAGCTGGATACACCGGAAAGAGGATTCAGTTACCATCATGACGCACCTTTGGACATGAGGATGGACCAGTCGGCCACGCTTACGGCGAAAGAGGTCGTAAATGAGTGGCGCTATGAGGATCTTGTCCGTATTTTCTTTAAATACGGTGAAGAGAAGTTCAGCAAACAGATCGCCAGAAAAATTGAGGAGGCAAGAAGCAAATCTCCTATTCAAACTACGGGCCAACTGGTCGATCTAATAAAAGACGCGATTCCCGCTCCGGCCAGAAGGAGCGGAGGACATCCCGCAAAACGCGTGTTTCAGGCAATCAGAATTGCTGTGAACGATGAACTGAAGGTTTTTGAAGAGGCTTTGGAGCAAGCAATTGACGTGTTAAAGCCGGGGGGCAGGGTATCAGTGATTACCTTCCACTCACTTGAGGACAGAATTTGTAAATCTACGTTTAAAGAGAAGTCGTCACTTCCGGAACTTCCTCCGGGTCTTCCTGTTATACCGGAAGAGTTTGAACCGGAGCTCAAGCTTATCACAAGAAAACCGATCACGGCATCTGAAGAAGAGTTGGCAGAAAACAATCGTGCTCGTTCTGCGAAGCTTCGAATTGCTGAAAAAAGAAAATAACAATACGCGAACGCAAACTTAAAAGGAGGTCATCAGCCTATGAGCAATTTAGCTTATCAACCAGAGAAACAGCAACGGCATGCGATCAGTCCTGAGAAAAAAGTGATTGTCAAGAAAAGGGCTTCCATTACACTCGGAGAAAAGGTGCTTCTCGTCCTCTTCGCTGCGGCAGTGCTGAGCGTATCGCTTTTGATCGTATCGAAGGCATATGCGGCTTACCAAACAAATATAGAGGTGCAAAAGCTTGAAGAGCAAATTTCTTCCGAAAACAAGCAGATTGGTGACCTCGAAAAAAGCGTTGCTGATTTAAGCAAGCCGCAGCGCATTATGGATATTGCGAAAAAGAACGGCTTGAATTTAAAAGATAAAAAAGTGAAAAACATACAGGAATGATTCAAATGCCAAAAAAGAATAAATTTATGAACAGAGGAGCAGCGATTCTAAGTATTTGTTTCGCTCTCTTTTTCTTTGTCATCCTTGGGAGAATGGCATATATTCAAATAACCGGAAAAGCCGACGGTGAAGTGCTTGCGACAAAAGCGACAGAGCAGCATGAAAAGAAACGGACAATCGAAGCGAGCCGGGGCTCCATTTTAGACAGAAATGGAAAAGTGATTGCTGAGGATACAGCTACGTATAAGCTGATCGCTGTTCTTGATGAAAAAATGACAACTGACAAAAAGCATCCGCAGCATGTCCAGAACAAGGAAAAAACAGCGGAAGAACTGTCTAAAGTGATAGATTTGGACAAGGCTGAAATCCTTGATATCTTAAATAAGAAGGGTGCAAAACAAGTTGAGTTCGGATCAGCAGGCCGGGATATTACCTATTCCCAAAAACAGAAAATCGAAAAGCTGAAACTTCCGGGAATTTCATTTTTGCGTGATACAAAGCGGTACTATCCGAACGGCATATTTGCGTCCAACTTAATCGGCTATGCCGAGGTTGACCAAAAAACAAATGAAATTACGGGCGCGATGGGCTTAGAAAAAGTGCTGGATCAGTATTTGAAGGAGCGGGACGGATACGTAACATATGAAAGTGACAAATCCGGCTGGGAGCTCCCGAACAGCAAAAATAAAATTACAGCGCCAAAAAATGGTGACAATGTATATTTAACCATTGATCAGAAAATTCAAACCTTTTTAGAAGACAGTATGACAAAAGTGGCGGAAAAGTATAAACCGAAAAAAGTCATGGCCGCAGTTGTTGATCCGAAAACGGGCAAAGTGTTAGCAATGGGTCAGCGTCCAAGTTTTGACCCGAATACGCGTGATGTGACGAATTACTATAACGATTTGATTTCATATGCGTATGAGCCCGGGTCAACGATGAAGATTTTCACACTCGCTGCTGCCATACAGGAGAATGTGTATAACGGCAATGAAAAGTACAAGTCCGGAACATATATAGTTGGCGGAGAACCTGTAAGGGACCATAATGATGGTGTAGGCTGGGGGCCAACAACATATCATGACGGTGTTGTAAGGTCTTCAAATGTTGCTTTTGCCAAACTGGCTAATGAAAAATTGGGCTATTCCCGGTTTAATGAGTATCTTCATAAGTTCAATTTCTATCAAAAAACAGGCATTGACTTGCCGGGTGAAGCATCAAGTAAAATCAATTTTAAATATGAATTTGACAAAGCATCGACTGCATATGGCCAAGCCTCTGCTGTTACACCAATTCAACAGCTGCAGGCTGCAACTGCGATAGCAAATGACGGTAAAATGATGAAACCCTATGTCATAGACCATATTGTTGACCCTGACAAGAAAAAAACCATTTATCAAAATAAACCTCAGTCCGCCGGTACCCCAATTTCTGCGGATACCGCTAAAAAGGTTCGTAATATTTTAGGTGATGTCGTTACCTCTGATATTGGTACTGGACAGCCATATAAAATTGAAGGTTTTGATGTGGCTGTTAAAACCGGAACAGCGCAAATTGCCGGACAGAACGGTTATCTATCTGGACGCGATAATTACGTATTTTCCGTAATGGGAATGGCGCCTAAAGATGATCCTGAGCTGCTGATCTATGTTGCAGTGCAGCAGCCGCAATTAGAAAATGATGAAACAGGTTCTAATCCAGTATCTGAAATCTTCAACCCAACAATGAAAAACAGTTTGCATTATCTGAACATTGAACCGACTGAAACGTCTGATTCAAATAAGGAAGAAACGAAAGCGCAGGCGATGCCTGACTTAACAGATCAAACTGTAACAGGTGCTCAAAAGAAAGCGAAAGACGAAAACCTCACACCGATTGTGATCGGAAGTGATATTGCAGTAAAAGAGCAATATCCAAAAGCGGGTGAGGAAGTTTTGACCAATCAGAAGATCTTCCTGAAAACGGGGGGCAAAATCAAGATGCCTGATATGACAGGCTGGTCGAGAAGAGAGGTTCTTCAATACGGCGATTTGGCAGGAATTCATATTGAAGTGAGCGGACAAGGTTACGCTGTGAGCCAAAGCGTTAAGAAGGACAAAGAAATAAAAGACGGAACCGTGATCAAGGTGAAGTTTAAGAATCCTGATTAAATAGAAAGAAAGCTTACCCTGTTGGGTGAGCTTTCTTTTTTTATATCTCCAAAGAGGAGCGCCGTTCTACCTGTCCACACGCAGGCATAAAATGAAACAAGCCTAAATAAGGAGTGAACGGTGCCTTGCGCGTCTCGAATGTAACGGTTAGAAAACGTTTATTATTTGTTTTGCTTTTTGGAGTGATCGTATTTCTGATCATTGATACAAGGCTGGGGTATGTTCAGTTTGTCATGGGAGAGAAACTGACTTCTCTGGCGAAGGATTCTTGGAGCCGGAACCTGCCGTTTGAGCCGGAACGGGGAGAGATCCTTGATCGGAACGGCGTTAAGCTTGCCACAAATAAAAGTGCACCGACCGTATTTGTCGTGCCGCGCCAAGTCCAGAATCCGCTGAAAACGAGCAAACAGCTGGCTGCGGTGTTAAATATGTCTGAAGAAAAAGTATATAAGCACGTCACGAAAAAAGCATCGATAGAAAAGATTACGCCAGAAGGGAGAAAAATTTCAAATGAGAAGGCAAAAGAAATCAAAGCGCTCGATTTAAAAGGGGTGTATGTAGCGGAGGATAGTATCCGCCATTATCCGTTCGGCAGCTTTTTATCTCATGTGCTTGGGTTTGCCGGTATTGATAACCAAGGACTTCTTGGGCTTGAAGCCTATTATGATGATGATTTAAAAGGAGAAAAAGGCTCTGTTAAGTTTTATACAGATGCCAAAGGGAAGAAAATGCCCGATGAAGCGGATGACTACACGCCTCCTAAGGATGGACTCGATATGAAGCTGACTGTGGATTCGAAGGTGCAAACCATAATGGAACGAGAGCTTGATAATGCTGAAGCTAAATATCATCCAGACGGTATGATTGCAGTCGCAATGAATCCGAAAAACGGAGAAATACTTGGAATGGCAAGCAGACCTGACTTTGATCCGGCTGATTACCAATCTGTTGACCCGTCCGTTTACAATCGGAATCTCCCTGTATGGAGCACATACGAGCCGGGTTCTACCTTTAAGATTATTACACTTGCGGCGGCTCTGGAGGAGCAGAAAGTCAACCTGAAACGTGACCAATTTTATGATAAAGGGCATGCAGAAGTAGACGGAGCAAGACTGCGCTGTTGGAAAAGGGGCGGCCACGGGCTGCAAACGTACCTTGAAGTTGTGCAAAACTCCTGTAACCCCGGCTTCGTTGAATTGGGCGAGAGATTGGGCAAAGAAAAGCTATTCAAATATATAAAAGGCTTTGGATTTGGCCAAAAAACCGGGATTGACCTGCAGGGGGAAGGAACAGGGATTTTATTTCCGCTTGACAGAGTAGGCCCGGTTGAGCAAGCGACAACCGCCTTCGGACAGGGAGTATCCGTCACGCCGATTCAGCAGGTTGCAGCCGTTTCTGCCGCTGTTAACGGCGGCACGCTCTACACACCTTATATAGCAAAAGAGTGGCTTGATCCGGTCACCAAAAAAACTGTCAAAAAACAATCGCCAATCGCCAAGAAACAAGTCATTTCTAAGGAAACATCAAAACAAATCCGCTATGCTTTAGAAAGCGTCGTTGCAGAAGGCACCGGACGCAATGCGTTTGTCGAAGGCTATCGTGTCGGCGGAAAAACAGGAACAGCGCAAAAGGTTAAAGATGGAAAATACCTCGAAAACAACCATATTGTATCATTTATCGGTTTCGCACCGGCTGACGACCCGAGTCTTGTCGTCTATGTCGCGGTGGATAACCCGAAAGGCACGATTCAGTTTGGCGGAACCGTTGCAGCGCCTATTGTGGGAAGTATTATGAGAGACAGCCTGCCGGAGCTTGGTGTTAAGCCTAGGAAAAATCAAATCGAAAAAAAATACCAATGGAACGACACAAAAACAATAGAAGTTCCGAATGTTGTAGGGATGTCTGTCTCAGATCTTGAGTCACTCTTGGTGAATCTGAATATAGATGCTTCCGGGAAAGGAAGCAAAATCGTCAAACAATCACCAGCTGCAGGAACAAAAGTAAAAGAGGGCTCTAAGATACGTGTTTATTTGACTGAAGAAGATGAAAAGGAGGCAGCCGATTGATTCGGGCTGCCTATTATTTTATTGCAGAAAAATGCTGATATCTTTCAAGATTAGCTGGATGTATCCTTTTTTTTACGCTAAAATATGAACTGTATGCTTAAAAGTCATTATCACATCATTTGATGTGACTTCAATGATAAAAAGAACGAATAGAATGTTGAGAGGTTTGATACGATGAAACTTACAAAGCTGCTTACATACTTAACAACCGAACCTTCTGTAAATGACTCACAAGACCCTGAAATAACTTCAATTGAGATGGACTCCAGGGAAGTAAAGAAAGGGAGTCTTTTTGTATGTGTAAAAGGGTATACGGTAGATGGCCATGATTTTGCGCAAAAAGCAGTTGAAAACGGCGCAGCGGCTATTGTGGCTGAAAAGGAGCTCGATGTGGATGTGCCTGTCATCATTGTCCGGCAGTCACTGCGGGCGCTCAGCGTTTTGTCTGATGCGTTTTACGGACAGCCGACAAAGAAACTGCAGCTGATCGGAATAACGGGCACAAACGGAAAAACATCAACGACCCATATGGTTGATGAGATTCTCAAAAAAGCGGGGAAACGAACAGGCTTAATCGGCACGATGTACATTAAAATCGATGACGAAACACTTCCTGTTAAAAACACGACACCGGAAAGCGTCACGTTGCAGCAAACATTTAAAAAAATGAATGACAAGCATGTCGACACGGCCATCATGGAGGTTTCTTCTCACGCTTTGTCACTGGGACGGGTTCACGGCTGTGATTATGACATTGCCGTGTTTACGAACTTAACACAGGATCATCTTGACTATCACAAAACGATGGAGGAGTACCGACAGGCAAAAAGCCTGCTGTTTTCTCAGCTTGGCGGGGCATTCAACCATGAAAATCCAAAACGGGCTGTTTTAAACGCGGATGATGAGGCAAGCGCTTATTTTGAAAAGGTCACTGCGGCACATATTTCTACATATGGAATTAAAAACAATGCTGATGTAATGGCGAAAGATATCAAAACCACTGCACAGGGCACGAGTTTTGAACTGGTGACGAACAAAGGCACTAAGCACATCACGATGTCGCTCGTTGGACAGTTTAACGTGTATAACGTCCTTGCTGCTGTTGCGACATGTATTGCGGCAGGCATTCCGTTTGAAACCATTACAGAAGCTGTGGAAGAATTGCATGGCGTAAGAGGCCGTTTTGAACTGGTTAATCAGCAGCAGGAATTTCCGGTTATTGTTGATTACGCGCATACGCCGGACAGCCTTGAAAACGTGCTGAAGACATGCAAAGACATGGCGGAAGGAAAGCTTTTTGTTGTTGTCGGCTGCGGCGGAGACAGAGATAAGACGAAACGCCCGAAAATGGCGAAAATCGCTGTTGAGCTGGCTGACGAACCGATTTTCACGTCAGATAATCCAAGAAGCGAAGATCCGCGTGCCATTTTAAGAGATATGGAAGCAGGGGTAGAGAACGAATACTACCACAGCATTGCAAATCGCGAGCAGGCGATCTTCTTTGCCATTGCCAACGCCAAAAAAGGCGACGTTGTCCTCATTGCCGGGAAAGGTCATGAAACCTATCAGCAGATTGGGAACGAAACCTTTGACTTTGACGATGCTGAAGTGGCAGCAAGAGCGATTGTCGAACTGAATAAAAATAAGACGAATTCATAGGAAAGAGATGTTATTGAATGATGGGGCTTGAAAAGATTTTTCATATGGAAAAAAATCATGAATATGATAACTACGTATGTCGTTTGAAAGAAACAGGAGGAGAAAAGGACAATGCTTGAGCAAGTCATTCTGTTTACAATTTTAATGGGTTTTTTAATCAGTGTTCTGCTCTCTCCGATTCTTATTCCGTTTTTAAGAAGATTAAAATTCGGCCAGAGTATTAGAGAAGAGGGACCGAAATCACACCAGAAAAAATCAGGGACACCGACAATGGGCGGAGTCATGATCATACTGTCTATCATTGTGACAACAATTGTGATGACACAGAAGTTTTCAGAAATAAGTCCGGAAATGTTCCTGCTGCTGTTTGTCACGATCGGTTATGGTTTACTCGGCTTTTTGGATGATTACATCAAAGTCGTAATGAAACGAAATCTCGGTCTGACGTCAAAGCAAAAACTGATCGGACAAATTATCATCGCAATTGTGTTTTATGCGGTGTATCATTACTACAATTTTGCGACGGATATCCGCATTCCTGGGACTGATCTGTCATTTGATCTTGGATGGGCTTACTTTATCCTTGTGCTATTTATGCTTGTCGGCGGATCAAACGCCGTCAACCTGACTGACGGTCTTGACGGTTTATTATCAGGGACGGCAGCTATTGCTTTTGGCGCCTTTGCCATCCTGGCTTGGAATCAATCCCAATATGATGTTGCTATTTTCTCAGTCGCGGTTGTCGGAGCGGTGCTGGGCTTCCTGGTATTCAATGCGCATCCAGCCAAAGTGTTTATGGGAGATACAGGATCACTTGCATTGGGAGGAGCAATCGTCACCATTGCCATTTTAACGAAATTAGAAATCCTGCTGGTCATTATCGGCGGTGTATTCGTCATTGAGACATTATCCGTTATTCTGCAGGTCATCAGCTTTAAAACGACAGGTAAACGAATCTTTAAAATGAGTCCGCTTCACCACCATTATGAGCTTGTCGGGTGGTCTGAATGGAGAGTTGTTGTAACATTTTGGGCTGCGGGACTTTTGCTTGCCGTATTAGGAATTTACATCGAGGTGTGGTTATAAGTGGAAAACGATCTATTTTTTCAAAATCAGCATTTTTTAGTCCTTGGGCTCGCGAAAAGCGGGTTTGCGGCGGCGTCTATTCTTCATGAAAAAGGTGTTTATGTTACAGTCAACGACCAAAAGCCTTTTGATGAGAACGAACCAGCCCAGAAACTTTCTGAAAAAGGGGTCGAAGTTGTCTGCGGAGAGCACCCTGTTTCTCTGTTCGATCAGCATCAGATTACTGTACTGATCAAAAACCCGGGAATTCCATATGAAAATATTATGGTTCAGGAAGCAGAAAAAAGAGGCATCCCGATTTGGACAGAAATTGAGCTTGCCTACCATCTGACTAATGCCAAATTTATCGGGATTACCGGATCGAATGGAAAAACGACAACGACAACGCTGATTTATGAAATGCTGAAGGCAGACTCTCAAAAGGCGCTGATCGCCGGAAACATCGGTACAGTCGCAAGTGAGGTTGCCTATCACGCTGATGGAGATGAATGGATCGTAACGGAACTTTCGTCATTTCAGCTGATGGGAACGCACGACTTCAGGCCTGAAATCAGCCTGATTTTAAACGTGTTTGATGCCCATCTGGATTATCATCATACGAGAGAAAACTATGAAAAAGCCAAACAGAAAGTGTATCTGCATCAGAAAGCTTCAGATAAAGCAATTGTCAATCAGGATGATGAAACAGTCGTCCGCCTGGCTGAAGCCGGAGAAGCCGGAATTGTTCCTTTTTCAGTACGCAAACAGCTTGAACACGGCGCTTATGTAAAAGACGGCATGATTATGTACAGCGGCGAAGCTATTCTTCCTCTGGAAGAGGTTGTGCTGCCAGGTGCGCATAATCTGGAGAACATTTTAGCCGCGATTGCGGCAGTGAAAACGGCTGGAGCGTCCAACGAGGCCATCAAAAAAGTGCTGACAAGCTTTACCGGCGTCAAGCACCGTCTCCAGTATGTCACAACGGTGAAGAACCGTAAGTTTTATAATGACAGCAAAGCAACAAACGTTTTGGCGACAAGCAAGGCGCTTTCGGCTTTTGAAAAACCTGTCATCCTGCTTGCAGGCGGACTGGATCGCGGAAACGGCTTTGATGACTTAAAGCCTTACATGAAGCATGTCAAAGCGGTGCTTACATTCGGACAGACAGCACCGAAACTTGAACAGCTCGGAAATGAGCTGGGAATACAACATGTCAAACGTGTCGATAATGTTGAACAAGCAGTATCTGCGGCGTTTGCGCTCTCAAATGAAGGAGATGTCATTCTGCTTTCACCTGCGTGTGCGAGCTGGGATCAATTCAAAACATTTGAAGAACGCGGTGACATGTTTATAGACGCCGTGCATATGCTTAAGTAAGGGCTTGTCTTGGAGAAATCGGCAGCCCTAATGACTTTAAGCTTGGGGTGTCGATTGATTTGACTACTAAAAAAACATCGCCTGATTTGTTATTGGTCATCATTACGTTATTATTATTAACAATTGGATTAATTATGGTGTACAGTGCGAGTGCGGTATGGGCGGATTATAAATTTGACGACTCATTCTTTTTTGCGAAACGGCAGCTGCTGTTTGCGGGCATCGGAGTTATTGCCATGTTCTTTATTATGAATGTTGATTATTGGACATGGCGGACATGGTCTAAATTGCTGATGGTTATCTGTTTTTTCTTGCTGGTGCTTGTTTTAATACCAGGCGTAGGCATGGTGCGGAACGGCTCAAGAAGCTGGATCGGAGTCGGCGCATTCAGCATACAGCCTTCAGAGTTTATGAAGCTTGCGATGATAGCATTCCTTGCTAAATTTCTCTCTGAAAAGCAAAAAAACATTACATCATTCAGACGTGGATTTGTCCCGGCGCTCGGCATCGTGTTTTCCGCATTTTTGATTATTATGTGCCAGCCTGACCTCGGAACGGGAACGGTAATGGTCGGTACTTGTATTGTCATGATTTTTGTAGCCGGTGCGCGAATCGCCCATTTCGTCTTTCTCGGGCTGATCGGCCTGAGCGGATTTGTCGGACTGGTACTGTCGGCTCCATACCGGATTAAACGGATTACCTCTTACTTAAATCCGTGGGAAGATCCGCTTGGCAGCGGCTTTCAAATCATTCAATCGCTTTATGCGGTAGGGCCTGGCGGATTGTTCGGAATGGGGCTTGGCCAAAGCAGACAGAAATTCTTTTATCTGCCCGAACCGCAAACGGACTTTATTTTCGCCATCTTGTCAGAGGAGCTTGGGTTTATCGGCGGGTCGCTTATTTTGCTTCTGTTCAGCGTGCTGCTGTGGAGAGGAATCAGGATCGCGCTCGGTGCACCAGATCTATATGGCAGCTTTGTCGCTGTGGGGATTATTTCAATGATCGCGATCCAAGTTATGATCAATATCGGCGTTGTGACGGGCCTTATTCCGGTAACTGGCATCACGCTGCCGTTTCTGAGCTACGGAGGTTCATCGTTGACCCTGATGCTGATGGCTGTCGGCGTGTTGCTGAACGTGAGCCGGTACTCGAGGTATTAATGAATGTTATTAGTAAAGCGATCCTATGAAACAGGAAGCTGGGAAACAATTGAAGCGATAACCCTGTCCATAAAAACAGGGTTATCGTTATGTTATAGAGAAACTGAGACTGGGGGAAGAGTTATGCGAATTGCAATAAGCGGAGGCGGCACAGGGGGACACATTTATCCTGCGCTTGCCTTTATCAAAGAGGTGCAGCGCCGCCATCCTGATACGGAATTTTTATATATCGGAACAGAAAACGGATTAGAGAAAAAAATTGTAGAACGGGAAAATATACCGTTTCGTTCCATTGAAATTACAGGTTTTAAAAGAAAGCTTTCATTTGAAAACGTAAAAACGGTGATGCGTTTTCTAAAGGGCGTTAAAAAAAGCAAATCGTATTTAGCGGAATTTAAGCCGGATGCCGTGATTGGAACGGGCGGTTATGTGTGCGGGCCGGTTGTATACGCGGCTGCAAAAATGGGGATTCCGAGTATCGTTCATGAACAAAACAGCCTGCCGGGCATCACCAATAAGTTTCTTTCAAAATATGTTAATAAAGTAGCAATATGTTTTGAGGAAGCAAAATCACATTTTCCAAGTGAGAAAGTTGTATTTACGGGAAACCCGAGAGCCTCTGAGGTCGTCTCAATAAAGACGGGCCGCTCAATGGCTGAATTCGGACTCTCTGAAGAGAAAAAAACCGTATTAATCTTCGGCGGAAGCAGAGGCGCCGCACCGATTAACCGAGCGGTCATTGATATGCAGGATGCGCTGAAATCAAGAGCGTATCAAGTACTGTATATTACGGGCGAGGTTCACTATGAGAAAGTAATGACTGAGCTGAAAAACAAGGGTGCAGCTGACAATATGGTCACAAAACCGTTTCTTCATCAGATGCCAGAATATTTAAAGGCAATTGATGTGATTGTAGCAAGAGCGGGTGCGACGACCATTGCGGAAATTACGGCACTAGGAATCCCAAGTGTGCTGATTCCAAGTCCGTACGTAACGGCGAATCACCAGGAGGTCAATGCGCGATCTCTCGGTCAGCATGATGCTGCGATTGTGTTGAAAGAAACAGAACTCAGCGGGGAAAAGCTGATTGAAGCGCTTGACCGGATTGTGCTTGATGAACAAACATTAAAGGATATGAGCGAACGGACAAAGTCACTCGGTGTTCCTGATGCGGCTGCCCGTTTATACAGCGTACTCGAAGATTTGAAAAAATAATAGAAAAGCAAATGGAATGCGGAGGTTTACGATGGAGAAAGTGATACAAGAATTAAAAGAACGCGAAGTCGGCAAGGTGCTTGCAAATGAACCGCTCGCAAATCATACAACAATGAAAATCGGCGGTCCTGCGGATGTATTGGTCATTCCAAGCAGTGTAGATGCTGTCAAGGACATCATGGATGTTGTGAAAAAATATGAAGTAAAGTGGACAGTCATCGGCCGCGGGTCAAACCTTCTTGTATTAGATGAAGGAATCAGAGGCGTGGTCATCAAGCTGGGCGCGGGTCTTGACCACTTGGAGCTTGACGGGGAACAAGTCACTGTCGGTGGCGGTTATTCAGTCGTGCGTCTTGCTACATCGTTGAGCAAAAAAGGCTTGTCGGGATTAGAATTCGCTGCCGGAATTCCGGGATCCGTCGGAGGAGCTGTCTATATGAATGCAGGCGCTCACGGGTCTGATATGAGTAAGATCCTTGTCAAAGCGCATATTTTATTTGAAGACGGCACGATCGAGTGGCTGACAAATGAGGAGATGGAATTCACCTACAGAACGTCCGTATTGCAAAAGAAACGCCCTGGTGTTTGTCTTGAAGCCGTTCTGCAGCTTGAACAAAAGGATAAAGAATCAATCGTTCAGCAAATGCAAAGCAATAAAGACTACAGAAAGAATACACAGCCGTATTCAAGCCCTTGTGCAGGAAGCATATTCAGAAACCCGCTTCCGAACCATGCCGGCAATCTAGTGGAAAAAGCAGGCTTAAAAGGATATCAAATCGGCGGTGCGAAAATATCGGAAATGCACGGGAACTTTATCGTCAATGCGGGCGGAGCATCAGCAAAAGATGTGCTTGATCTGATCGACCATGTGAAAAAGACGATCCGTGAAAAATACGAGATTGAGATGCACACAGAGGTTGAAATCATCGGTGAAAATCGCTGATTCAAGTTCTGAACTGAAGCTGTTCATATGATATACTGTAAGCAAACGACAAACGGCATCATAGTATGCCGTTTGTTTTGGAATAGGCAGACTTTTAAGGCTGTTTCATTTGAATGAGGTGAACAGGCAATGAATCCGGGGCATGACCGAGAAAAAATCGTAAATATTGAAGAGCGGATCCCTAAAATTAAAGAGCAGAGAAAACAGAAGGCAAACCGCCGGCTTATTTCATTTATTATGCTCTTTTTTATGATGGTGCTGATCATCGTGTATCTGCAGACACCGATCAGTAAAATTTCATCAATCTCTGTTACCGGCAATGAGAATGTTTCCAAAAAGGAAATTATTGTTCTTTCCGATATCAAAAGCGGAGATACTGAATTTTGGAGTCTGGATAAGAAAAAAACAGCAAAAAAGATTCAGCAAAATAAATTAGTAAAAAAAGCAGAAATCAGCAAATCCCTTCCTAATAAAATCAACATTGCGATCGAAGAATATAAAGCGATTGCTTATTTAGAAAAAGACAATGTGTATTATGAAGTCCTTGAAAACGGTTCAGTTTTGCCAGACGAAGTAACGCCGGATGATGCGGGACCGATTTTGGTGAATTGGACAGACGCTAAAAAACGTGTTCAGATGGCCAAGCAGCTCGATGCTTTGTCAAATTCTATAAAACAATCGATTTCAGAAGTGTATTATACTCCTGTCAAAATGGATCAAAACCGGATTAAATTATATATGAACGACGGGTATGTCGTCACTGCATCCATCAAAACCTTTGCAGACCGAATGAAAACGTATCCTTCTATTATTTCACAGCTCAGCGGCAGTAAAAAAGGGATTATTCATTTAGAAGTTGCAACCTATTTTGAGGAGTTTGGAAAAAGCGATTCGTCTGCCAAAAAGGAAGATGAAAATTGAGGGGCAAATCAGCCGTCCTTCTTTCTTTGATTATGCTTATCGCCGGCTTTTTAATTTCTTTTTCTTTTCAGACGACAAGAGAAAACCACAAAAGCATGACAGAGACGGAAGAATGGAAAAAAGAATATGCCCTGCGGGATGAACTGCTGAAACAAGAGAAAGAAAACAAGGACCTTGAAAAAGAACTGTATCAAAAGCAGAACAAAGTCCGTCAGACTGAAAATAAGATGAAGAACGAAAAAACAGAATACTATAACGTCCTGGAAGATGTAGAAAAGTACAGAATGTATATTGGGGAAGTCGGTGTACAAGGAGAGGGCGTTCAAGTGACTTTGGAAGATGCTTCTTACATACCGGAAGGAGAGAACGTGAACAGCTACATCGTTCACGAAAGCCATCTCTTTCAAGTCATAAATGAACTGTATATATCTGGTGCGGCAGCCGTCTCCGTCAACGGCCAGCGGCTGACCCATGATTCCTACATCAAGTGCAACGGGCCGGTCGTAACGGTGGACGGGGTGCAGCACCCCGCCCCGTTTGTCGTTTCTGCCATCGGAGATCCTGATGTCCTGCTTCCTTCGTTAAATATAGCAGGAGGCCTGATCGATCAGCTTTCTATGGATCATATTTCTGTTACTGCAGAAAAAAAGAAAAATGTACAAATGGAACCCATTCTGAAAACGAAGGAATGACTGGAAAAGCGGGTGAAGTGATTGAAAATAAAGCGTTCCTTCATTAGCATCAGCGTGCTTATGGTTATATTCGGCCTTATGATATCTGTTCAATTTAATTCTTTAAAGCATCCACAAGTCCGAGATACAAGAGATATGTGGGATATAAGAGAAGAGCTTACATCAGAGCAGAAGAAGCAGGAAGAGCTGCTGGCTGAAATTAAAAAGTATGATAAATTGCTGAATACCTATACGCAAAACAAAGAATTGACAAAAGAAACAGCGCTCAATAATACATTACAAACCTTAAAAAAAACAGCCGGCATGACCGATATAACAGGTAGCGGAATTGTCATCACCCTTTCTCCGCTTTTTTCTGAAAGCGTAACTGGAGAGGCGATCAAAAATCCACCGCCGGATTTACTAAAGAAGCTGATCAATGAACTCAACTCCTATGGTGCTGAGCATATCTCAATAAATGAGCGAAGAGTTGTGAATTCTTCAGTGATACGGGACATAAACGGCACAACAAAAATAGACGGATACAGCCTTGATGATTATCCTTTAACAGTAAAAGTGCTTGCTGAAGATCCGGACAAGCTGTACAGCAGGGTAAAGGGGTCCGATTTAGAGGATATCTTTGCTTCTGAAAATGTAGCGTTAAAAGCAGGTAAATCTGACAGCAGCCTGACTTTAAAAGCTTATGACAGAGCAGTGGACGTACAACAGCTAAAACCGCTGAAAGACTAAAAGGGAGGAGAATTGTCATGTGGCTGCCCGTGCTTGGACTCGTGCTCGGAATAACGATCGGATTGATGACAAACTTAACGATACCGAGTGAATACTCAAATTATTTATCACTTGCGGTGCTTGCTGCACTTGATACTCTAATCGGCGGAATCAGGGCGCATTTACAAGGTACATATGATGAAATGGTATTTGTTTCCGGTTTCTTTTTTAATATTATATTGGCAATAAGTTTAGCTTTTCTGGGAGTCCATCTTGGTGTAGACTTGTATTTAGCAGGTATATTCGCATTTGGAGTCAGGTTATTTCAGAATATAGCCGTTATAAGAAGAAATCTACTAACAAAGTGGACTCTTTCTAAAAAAAATAAAAAAAATGTGATATAAAAGAGGATATACATAGGATATAACGAATATTTTCAATAAACATAAAATGTGAAAAGCACATAAGGAATATTCCGTTGTTATTTTTTGTTACACACTTGTAAAGCCACATTCATTGTATTGTTGTTCCCCAAATAATAGAATAGAAATGATCGAAATGTGAGGAGGTGCCATAGAATGAACAACAATGAACTTTACGTCAGTCTTGACATCGGTACGTCCAATACAAAAGTGATCGTCGGAGAAATGACAGATGATTCCCTAAATATTATCGGTGTGGGAAATGTACCGTCTGAAGGGTTGAAAAAAGGCTCAATCGTTGATATAGATGAGACCGTTCATTCTATAAGAAAAGCGTTTGACCAAGCTGAAAGAATGGTAGGTTTTCCGCTTAGAAAAGCTATTGTCGGCGTTAATGGAAATTATATCAATATTCAAGATACAAACGGTGTTGTAGCAGTTTCCAGTGAAAATAAAGAAATTCAAGTAGAAGATGTCCGCCGCGTCATGGAAGCGGCTCAGGTTGTTTCAATACCGCATGAACAGCTGATAGTCGACGTCATTCCTAAACAATTTATCGTAGATGGAAGAGATGAAATTACCGACCCGAAAAAAATGCTAGGTGTGCGTTTAGAAGTAGAGGGCACACTGATCACCGGTTCAAAAACAATATTACATAACTTGCTTCGCTGCGTTGAAAGAGCCGGTGTTGAAATAACTGATATTTGTCTACAGCCGCTGGCAGCCGGTTCTGCTGCTTTGTCAAAGGATGAGAAAAATCTCGGTGTGGCTCTCATTGATATAGGCGGAGGGTCAACCACCATTGCCGTGTTCCAGAACGGACACCTGACTTCTACCCGTGTCATTCCTCTCGGAGGCGAAAATATCACCAAAGATATCTCCATCGGATTGAGAACGTCCACAGAAGAAGCGGAACGTGTGAAAAAACAATTTGGACATGCCTACTATAACGAGGCTTCAGAAGATGAAGTATTTGAGGTAACCGTTATAGGCACCAATCAAAAACAAACATTTACACAGCAGGAAGCAGCGAATATCATAGAAGCAAGAGTCGAAGAAATTCTTGAGATTGCTTCAGAAGAACTTCGCAATATGGGAATTAGCGATCTGCCGGGAGGCTTCGTGCTGACAGGGGGACAAGCAGCAATGCCTGGTACCATGTCACTAGCGCAGGATGTGCTGCAAAACAATGTCAGAGTGGCGAGTCCGAATTATATCGGTGTAAGAGATCCTCAGTATATGACGGCAGTTGGCATGATTCAATTCGCCTGCCGGAATGCAAGAATTCAAGGCAGAAAAATTGGCTTCAAGATGCCTGAAGAAGCGATACAGGAAATCGCCGTCTCATCAGCAGAGGAACAAGAGCAGCATCATCACCAAAATGAGATGCAGCAACGGCCAAAAGGAAAACAAAAAACACAAGCCGAACATAACAAACAGAGCAAAATGAAAAAACTATTAAGCATGTTTTGGGAATAGATAGATAGTCATTCGGCAGATTAGGAGGATTTAGCATGTTGGAGTTCGAAACAAACATAGACGGCTTAGCATCAATTAAAGTAATCGGAGTAGGAGGCGGCGGTAACAACGCGGTCAACCGAATGATTGAGAATGAAGTGCAAGGAGTAGAGTACATCGCGGTAAATACGGACGCTCAAGCTCTTAACCTGTCAAAAGCGGAAGTGAAAATGCAAATCGGCGCAAAGCTGACTAGAGGATTGGGAGCAGGTGCAAATCCGGAAGTCGGGAAAAAAGCCGCAGAGGAAAGCAAGGAGCAGATTGAAGAAGCGCTAAAAGGCGCTGACATGGTATTCGTAACAGCTGGTATGGGAGGCGGAACAGGAACAGGTGCCGCACCGGTTATTGCGCAAATCGCAAAAGATTTAGGAGCATTAACAGTCGGAGTCGTTACAAGACCGTTTACGTTCGAAGGTCGCAAAAGACAGCTGCAGGCGGCGGGCGGAATTTCTGCAATGAAAGAAGCGGTGGACACGCTGATTGTGATCCCGAACGACCGTATTCTTGAAATTGTTGATAAAAACACGCCGATGCTTGAAGCATTCCGTGAAGCTGATAACGTACTCCGTCAGGGGGTTCAAGGTATTTCTGACCTGATCGCTACTCCTGGTCTCATTAACCTAGACTTTGCTGATGTGAAAACGATCATGTCAAACAAAGGATCTGCTTTAATGGGTATTGGTATTGCGACTGGAGAAAACCGTGCTGCAGAAGCTGCGAAAAAAGCCATTTCCAGTCCGCTTCTTGAAGCAGCAATTGATGGCGCGCAAGGCGTCTTAATGAACATTACTGGCGGAACAAATCTGAGCCTTTATGAAGTTCAGGAAGCAGCAGACATTGTCGCTTCTGCATCTGATCAGGATGTAAACATGATTTTCGGTTCTGTTATTAACGAAAATCTTAAAGATGAGATTGTGGTTACGGTGATTGCCACTGGTTTTATCGAACAGGAGAAAGATGTTACGAAACCCCAGCGTCCATCATTAAACCAGAACATCAAATCACATAATCAGAGTGCTCCAAAACGTGAGCCGAAACGAGAGGAACCACAGCATCAAAACACAGTCAGCCGTCAAACCTCACAGCCGGCTGACGATACGCTAGATATTCCGACATTCTTAAGAAACCGCAATAAACGCGGCTAATTGAAAGGACAAAATCGTTTTCGATTTTGTCCTTTTTTATTTTTTCCTCTATCATTTCCATTCATCTCTCATGTCTTTTGAACTATGTCTTCCTACACATAACAACAAATCAACCTATTATACCTACTGATATTTCATGACGATATAATCATTTTCATTTATATGGAAATACGATGACAGAAAACGACAATATCTGTAATTGAGATTGTCTACAGTTAACGTACAGCGAAGTTTTGACAAACAAATTGAATGTTAAAGGAGGGACGACATTTTTTTACAAAGTGGTTTAAAAAAGGGGGATAAAAAATGAGGAAACAAACGAAAAACAGGCTGATCAGTTCTGTTTTGAGTACAGTTGTCGTCAGTTCACTGCTGTTTCCGAGTGCAGCCGGTGCAAGCAGCAAAGGCGCTGCTTCTTCTGTAAAACAGGAGCTTCAATCTTCTGAATCGATTCAAAACAAGATTTCCAGCTCATTAAAGAAAAGCTTTAAAAAAGAAGAAAAAACTACTTTTCTGATCAAATTTAAAGATCAAGCTGACACCCAAAAAGCAGCAAAATCAGCTGTCAAAAAAGCGAAATCTAATAAGCTGACCGCTGCTAAAACGGAATATCAAAAGCGTTCGGCCGTCGTGTCTTCGTTAAAAGTGACAGCTGATGAAGCTCAGAAAGACGTCTTGAAATATTTAAACAGCCAGAAAAATAAAGGGAATGCCGATGATATTCACTCCTATTATGTGGTAAATGGAATTGCTGTACATGCTTCAAAAGAAGTCATGGAGAAAGTGGCGCAGTTCCCTGAAGTAGAAAAGGTGCTTCCGAATGAAAAACGGCAGCTTTTTAAGTCATCCGCTTCCCCATTCAATATGAAAAAAGCACAAAAAGCGATAAAAGCAACTGACGGTGTAGAATGGAATGTAGACCAAATAGACGCACCGAAGGCTTGGGAGCTTGGCTATGACGGAACGGGTACGGTTGTCGCCTCCATTGATACCGGGGTTGAATGGGAACACCCTGCATTAAAAGAAAAATATCGCGGGTTTCATCCGGAAAGCCCCAATGAGCCTGATCATGACATGAACTGGTTTGATGCTGTAGCGAACGAGTCAAGTCCATACGATGATCTTGATCACGGCACTCATGTAACAGGTACAATGGTTGGCTCTGAGCCTGATGGCACGAATCAAATTGGTGTCGCACCTGGCGCAAAATGGATTGCTGTTAAGGCGTTTTCTGAAGATGGCGGGACAGACGCTGACATTTTGGAGGCTGGTGAATGGATTTTAGCTCCAAAGGACGCAGAGGGCAACCCTCATCCGGAAATGGCTCCGGATGTCGTCAATAATTCTTGGGGCGGGGGCTCCGGCCTTGATGAATGGTACAGAGATATGGTCAATGCCTGGCGGGCGGCCGACATTTTCCCGGAATTCTCTGCGGGAAATGCTGATCTCTTTAACCCGGGAGGACCTGGTTCTATTGCGAATCCTGCCAATTATCCGGAAGCGTTTGCGACCGGAGCGACTGATATTAACAAAAAGCTTGGCGATTTTTCACTTCAGGGACCGTCGCCTTACGATGAAACAAAGCCGGAAATTTCTGCTCCAGGCGTAAACATCCGGTCTTCAGTTCCCGGCCAGACATATGAAGACGGATGGGATGGCACGTCGATGGCAGGACCGCATGTTTCTGCTGTTGCTGCGCTATTGAAGCAGGCAGACGCCTCACTTTCTGTCGATGAGATGGAGGATATATTGACAAGCACGGCTGAGCCATTAACGGATTCTACATTCCCTGACTCTCCGAATAACGGATACGGTCATGGTTTGGTGAATGCTTTTGATGCCGTATCAGCGGTTACAGACGGTTTAGGAAAAGCAGAAGGGCAAGTTTCTGTCGATGGGGAAGATGAGGAGCTGCCTGGCTATCAGCATGAGAAAGTAAATGAAGCTTATGAAGGTGCCAGCCTTCCGCTTACCTTGACAGCTGAAGACAATGTGAGTGTGACATCCGTGAAATTGTCCTATAAGCTGGATCAAGGCGAATGGAACGAGGTCAAAGCTAAACGAATCAGCGGAGATCATCTGAAAGGAACGTACCAGGCGGAAATCCCAAGTATAAAGGGGACCGCATTAAGCTATAAGTGGATCATTCAGGATTTTGGCGGCCATGTTGTAGAGTCTGACATATATGATGTAACCGTGAAACCTAGCATCACTGTTGGATACAAGCAGGATTTTGAAACAGAACCAGGCGGCTGGCTTACGAGCGGAACAAATAATAACTGGGAGTGGGGAGTTCCGGAATCAGGCCCTAATGCAGCTGCATCAGGAGAAAAAGTATATGGGACAAACCTGACTGGAAATTATGCCAATGGAGCGAATATGAATCTCACTATGCCTCCAATTGACGTGCCTGATTCAGGCGGCCTGTTTCTTCAATTTAAAAGCTGGCACAACCTGGAAAATGATTTTGATTATGGCTACGTTTTTGTTTTACCGGAAGGCGAAACGAATTGGGAGCAGGCAGGGGTCTATAACGGAAAGACTTCAAACTGGACCAGCGAAGAAATTAATTTATCCGCATACAGAGGCCAAAACATTCGAGTGATGTTTAACCTTCAGTCTGATGAAAGCATTGCAAAAGAGGGCTGGTACGTTGATGATGTTCAGCTTTCAGACAAATCTTCCGGGAAAACAGCCAAAAAGAATAAGCTGGGCGTACAAAAACCGGCAGAAAAGCAAAAGAAAAAAGCGGTTAATCCAAAAAAGGCTAAGCCATCAACAAATACAGCTGCCAAAACAAAACATAGTGCTGATATGCAGCCGCAAGCATTGCCGCTCAGAGCACAGGTCAGTGTGGTTGAAACAGGAAAATCAACCTATTCAGACCAATCAACCGGACAGTACAAGCTGACGCATAAAGCAGGAGACTACACGCTTATGGCAGAAGCTTACGGCTATCAATCAAAAACGCAAAAAGTGTCTTTGCAGGCAGATCAGACAACCCAAGCTAATTTTACGTTAGAAGAAATAAAGAAAGGCACATTAAAAGGCACTGTCATCAATAAAACAACAGGAGAGCCGGTAAAAGGCGCTTCCGTCTATGTTATCGAGGATGCCGCGGTTGAACCGGCAACTACAAACGACAAAGGAGAATATACACTTGAGGCCTACGAGGGCTCTTACACCATTAAAGTGGCTGCACCGGGCTATTACAGTGATGAATTTTCCGTTGATTTAAAAGGTGATATCACAAAAGAAACTGTGCTGAAGCCTTTCGTCGGTTATCCGGGCGAGATCGGATACGATGACGGAACAGCGGAGAATGCAAATTCCTATTTCGCGGCCGGAAACGGATGGGCGGTTAAAATGTCACTGGCTGACGGCAAGGAAAAAGGCATGCTGACAGGAGGGCTATTCAGATTCTGGGATACGGAGTTCCCTGATCCTGGCGGCACAGAGTTTAAGGTCGAGGTTTACGATGCTACAGGGAAAGATGGAGCACCCGGCAAAAAAATTGCGGGACCATATAACGCGGAAGCTCTTCGTAATGGCGAATGGACGAAAGTCGATCTCAGCTCGAAGGGGATTATGGTCGATAAAGACTTTTATCTTATATATATCCAGTCAAAACCCGATCCATATTCACCAGGCTTGGCAATGGATGAAACCGGGCAGTACTCAGATCGCAACTGGCAGTATGTTAACGGAACATGGCAAAAAGGAGATAAAGAAGACGGCAACTATATGATTCGCGCGTTAGTCGATTATGAAGCTGCCGTACCTGTCATTACTTCTCCTGAAGATAAAGCATACACCAATAAGGAGAACGTCACGGTAAAAGGAAAGGCATCTCCGGGGACGACTGTAACCCTTTATAATGGTGAAAAAGAAGCAGGAGAAACGAAAACTGCCGAAGATGGCACGTTCGAGGCAGGAGTTTCACTCAGCAAAGGGGAAAACAAGCTGACAGCGGCTGCATCAACAGACTCCGGAACGACAGATGCTTCAAGTCCTGTCACGGTCACACTTGATCAAGACAAGCCTGAACTGACGCTCGACAATCCAAAGGATGGCGAGAAAATCAATAAAGAAGCGCTGACTGTTAAAGGCACTGTTTCAGATGACAACTTGAAAGAAGTAAAGGTTAATGGCAAAAAAGCAACGGTCACAGACGGTTCCTACTCTGCCCGTATCCTTTTGGAAAACGGAAGCAACGAAGTAAAGGTGACAGCCACTGACTTAGCAGGCAACAAAACGACGAAAAAAGCTGTCGTCAATGTGAATTTTGACCAGCCAGTCATTACCGGACTGATTCCTGGTGAGGACAAAACCTTAAAAGCCGGTGAATCGGTCAAAATCGCTTTTTCAAGCGCGAAAGGTGCAGATGCAACGTTTGTCATTCGCCTGCCGCTCACAAATGCAAGAGCGAATGTACAAAACGCTACCGAGCTGCCGTTAAGAGAAATTTCTCCGGGACGATATGAAGGCTACTGGACAGCAACTTCTTCTATTAAAGCAAACGGAGCTAAAGTAGAGGTTATCGTTCGAGACGGTTACGGCAATGAAACCAGAAAAACAGCGAATGGAAAACTTTATATCAATACTGAAAAGTAAGTGTAAGAAAGCTGCCGCTCTTGGCAGCTTTTTTTCTATATACTCTCATTTATTCCCTCGACAAATTAAGCAGTTATCCCTGAAAAATTGTATGGGCCTCTCAACATTAATTGACAGACTTTCCCACAGAGCTTGCTTTATACTTATGAAACAAGAAGGGGAACAGCGTGATGCAAGAAAGAAAGGGGTCAGGTGTGAAAATCTATTTAGATGTCATTTGGCTGTTAAACTTTTGTTTTGACGCACTGTTGCTTTTACTGACGGCTTTTATTTTGAAACGCCATGTAAAAAAAAGAAGATTGATAGGCGGCGCGTTTATCGGGTCAAGTATTGTCCTTTTGATGTTTACTCCTTTCTCGCCGATCGTTGAGAACCCGGCCGGAAAGCTCGCTTTTTCGGTTGTCATTGTGCTCGTGACATTCGGTTTTAAGCGGTTTCGCTATTTCTTTCAAAATTTGTTTTCCTTTTATTTTGCTACTTTTCTAATGGGAGGGGGAATAATCGGAGCACATTCATTGCTGCAGTCAAACTCTATTGTCAGAAACGGTGTCATGATCACCAATCAAACCGGATTTGGCGACCCGATCAGCTGGATGTTTATCGTGGCTGGCTTTCCCACATTATGGTTTTTTTCCAAGAGAAGAATCGAAGATATTGAAACAAAAAACATTCAATATGAGGAACGAGTCAGGGTACAGGCGGACCTGGGCGGCCAAACACTGCACGCAAGAGGCCTGGTGGATTCCGGCAACCAGCTGTATGATCCGCTCACAAAAACGCCGGTCATGATTCTTCACATTGATAAGCTTGAACCAATTTTCGGAGAGGCTGAAACGGTGATTATCCGAAATGCAGACCCGATGGAAGCGATTGAACAGCTTGATGATTCGTTTCGTTTTTTAGATAAAATGAGGCTGATCCCATATCGGGGAGTAGGCCAGCAGCATCAATTTTTATTATGTATCAAACCGGATCATGTAACGATTATGACAAAAGATGAAATGATTTCCGCGGATAAATGCTTAATCGGCATCAGCACGTCAAAGCTGTCGGCAGATGGAGATTTTGACGCGATTATTCATCCGAAAATGCTGTCCGGAAAGGCCATTAAGCACGTATCCTAATGTTCGCAAATGTCCGTTACTTATCATACTCATAAGACGTGACATTTAGAAGGGAGAGGAAGATGAAAAAACTTAAATTGCGGTTGACGCACCTCTGGTATAAGCTGCTGATGAAACTGGGCTTAAAAAGCGATGAAGTGTATTACATAGGAGGGAGTGAAGCTTTGCCGCCGCCATTATCAAAAGACGAGGAGCAGGTTCTATTAATGAAGCTCCCAAGCGGCGACCAGGCGGCCCGCGCTATTTTGATCGAACGCAACCTGCGGCTTGTCGTCTATATCGCACGGAAATTTGAAAACACGGGAATTAATATTGAAGATTTAATCAGCATCGGCACCATTGGATTAATCAAAGCTGTGAATACCTTCAATCCGGAAAAGAAAATCAAGCTGGCTACATATGCCTCTCGCTGTATCGAGAATGAAATCCTGATGTATTTAAGGAGAAACAACAAAATCCGTTCAGAAGTTTCTTTTGATGAACCGCTTAATATTGATTGGGACGGCAATGAGCTTCTGCTTTCTGATGTGCTGGGCACGGATGACGACATCATCACAAAGGACATTGAAGCAAATGTGGATAAAAAGCTTCTAAAAAAAGCGCTCGAACAGTTAAATGAGAGGGAGAAACAAATCATGGAACTGCGTTTTGGGCTCGTCGGCGAAGAGGAAAAGACCCAAAAGGATGTTGCGGATATGATGGGGATTTCCCAATCCTATATTTCCCGTCTGGAAAAAAGAATCATTAAAAGATTGCGAAAAGAATTCAACAAAATGGTGTAAAAAATTTTTGCGGCTTAATCCCTTGATTCTACAAGGATTTCCCAATTATGACTATTTTTCGGTTTGAGTGCAGTGCATATTTTTCCCACCCGAGGAGATACTTAACGTTGTACAGCAGCTCCTGTAGGGAGGGAAAAAAGTGTCGAGAAATAAAGTCGAAATCTGCGGGGTGGATACCTCCAAATTACCCGTACTCAAGAATGAAGAAATGAGAAAGCTGTTTAGGCAATTGCAGGACGAAGGTGATGATTCAGCCAGAGAAAAGCTTGTAAACGGGAACTTGCGTCTTGTCTTAAGTGTCATTCAAAGATTTAATAACAGAGGGGAGTATGTTGATGACTTATTTCAAGTCGGCTGTATCGGACTAATGAAATCCATTGATAATTTTGATCTAAGCCACAATGTTAAGTTTTCAACATACGCTGTACCTATGATTATCGGAGAAATCCGCAGGTATTTGCGCGATAATAACCCGATACGTGTCTCGAGATCACTTAGGGATATCGCATATAAGGCACTCCAGGTAAGAGAACGGTTAATCAGTGAGACAAGCAAGGAGCCGACGGCAGAGGATATCGCCAAAGTTCTTGAAGTACCGCACGAAGAAATTGTGTTTGCACTCGACGCCATTCAAGATCCGGTATCTCTTTTTGAACCGATCTACAATGACGGCGGAGATCCGATTTATGTCATGGATCAAATCAGTGATGAACGCAACAAAGATACACAATGGATTGAAGAGCTGGCTTTGAAAGAGGGCATGAGAAGGCTGAACGAGAGGGAAAAAATGATTTTAAGAAAACGGTTCTTCCAAGGAAAAACGCAAATGGAAGTAGCCGAAGAAATCGGGATTTCTCAAGCACAGGTGTCCAGACTGGAAAAGGCAGCAATCAAACAAATGAATAAGAATATTCATCAATAGCATGGACGTGGAAAGCCTTTAAAACAGAAATTGTTTTAAAGGCTTTTCTATTTAGAAGCGGGCGGTTTACGTTTTCGAAAAAGTAAGGTATCCTAGTCCGTACACAGTTTTGTGAAAATTAAAACAATTATTCGGTTTGGAAAGAGGAGGACCACAATGATTTTGCAGCTTGACAATGTCTCACTAAAACGGAATGGAAAATGGATACTAAAGGATATTCATTGGAAAGTAGAAGAAAAGGAGAACTGGGTGCTTTACGGATTAAATGGAGCAGGGAAGACTGCGCTGTTAAATATGCTATGCTCTTACTATTTTCCGACAACAGGCGAGATGCAGGTGCTTGGTCATGTATTCGGAAAAACGGAGCTGGGAGATAAACTCAGACGAAAAATCGGCCTTGTCTCAGCGGGTCTTCAGCAAAAATTGTATCCGGCAGATTCAGCTTTTGAAATTGCTCTGAGCGGGGCATATGCTTCGATTGGCTTGTATGAAACACCAAGTGCGGAAATCAGAGAAAAAGCGATTGCCCTGCTCGAGGACTTAGGAGCCATTGATTATGCCGACCGCCGCTACGAAACTCTTTCTCAAGGAGAGAAACAAAGAGCTTTAATCGCAAGAGCGCTAATGGCTGATCCGGAGCTGCTTATACTGGACGAACCAGTTACAGGACTTGATTTTATTGCCCGGGAAAAACTGTTAGATACGATTACGCACATTGCAAGCAGGGAAAATGCGCCGTCTATTCTTTATGTTACGCATCATGCGGAAGAAATTTTGCCGATTTTTGATAAAGCCCTCTTGTTAAAAAAGGGAGAAGTCTTTAGGTCAGGACAAATGAAAGACATGCTGACAGACGAATCACTTTCTTCTTTTTTTGATACGCCGATCCGTGTATTATGGAATCAGGATCGTCCGTTTTTAACAAGAGCTGAGCCGGTGACAAATGCATAACAACATACGATTCATCCTGGGGGTGCTTTCGAAGCTGAGAGAGACGCTGGTCTCAACCCTTATTGACCTGATCTGGATCATACCAGCGGAGGGAAGCGGTGAAAAAAGCGGAGAATGCAGCAGCTTGCACTCTGCTTTCTTTATTAAGCCGTTTCATGAATATGAAACGGCTTTTTTCTATTAAAAATAGGAGCGGATAACATGATTGATCAAGTAGAATCTTTACTGAAAAAAGTGGAAGAACAAAAGGACGAGCTCATTGAGCTTGCGAAAACGCTGATTTCTTTTAAAACACCGGCGCCGCCTGCGAGAAATACAGACAGCATCCAAACATGGATTGCACAGTTTTTGCTTGAACGGGGATTTTCTATCGACAAATGGGACGTTTATCCAGGAGATCCCAATGTTGTGGGTGTTTTAAAAGGAACAAATTCAGCCGCCTATCAAAGTTTAATCATCAATGGGCATGTCGATGTGGCAGAGGTAAAAGAGGGCGAGGACTGGGTGCATGACCCATTTTGTCCCAGTGAGAAAAACGGTTTCTTAATCGGCCGGGGGGCGCTTCAGATATGAAAGGCGGAATGGCCTGTGTGCTGTTTGCTTTAAAGCTGATTCGTGAAGCGGGCGTTGAGCTCCCGGGCGATTTGATTCTGCAATCGGTCATCGGGGAGGAAGTCGGAGAGGCCGGCACGCTTGAATGCTGCAAAAAGGGCTATCACGCAGACTTTGCAGTTGTGGCGGATACGAGCGATATGCATATTCAAGGTCAAGGCGGAGTGATTACAGGCTGGATCGAAATGAAAAGCAGTCAAACGTTTCACGATGGAACAAGACGGAATATGATCCACGCTGGCGGAGGAACCTTCGGGGCGAGCGCAATCGAAAAAATGGCAAAAATCATTTCTGGACTCGGTGAGCTGGAGCGACATTGGGCCATTATGAAAAGCTATCCTGGCTTTACCCCCGGTACAAACACAATTAATCCCGCTGTTATAGAAGGAGGCAGACATGCGGCCTTTATAGCGGATGAGTGCCGATTATGGATTACCGTCCATTTTTATCCCAATGAAACGCATGAAGAAGTGGCTGCTGAAATAGAAGATTACATCAACAGGCTGAGTGACAGTGATATTTGGCTGAGGGAAAACCGTCCTGTCTTCAAATGGGGAGGCTCTTCAATGATTGAAGAAAGAGGAGAAATTTTTCCGGCCTTGGAAGTTGATCCGGCTCATCCCGGCGTTTTAGCCCTTACGGCGTCACACGAGGAGATCAAACGGGAACGCCCGGTCATTGACGTATCTCAAACCGTAACCGATGGTGGATGGCTTTATCATGCCGGTATTCCAAGCGTAATATACGGACCGGGCGATTTATATAATGCTCATGCCGTTAATGAAGAGGTATCGATTGAGCAGCTCGTAGATTATACGAAAATCATGCTCACGTTCATCATAAGCTGGTGCAGCCGCAAAAAAGAACAATGATCATGAAAATTTCTCCTTGCTGACAAGGTTCAGCCCGCCCGTTCATATACTAGAAAAAAGGACCGAAAAAGGACGTGATGGGATGATCAGCATTTCAGAATTTCAAGTAAAGGATGTCGTCAATGTCTCTAACGGAAAAAAATTAGGGAGCATCGGTGATATTGATATCAATGTCACCACAGGAAAAATTCAGGCGATTATACTAGGGGGAAATGGAAAAGTTCTCGGTTTTTTTGGAAAGGAAGAGGAAATGGTCATTCCTTGGCGAAATATAGTTAAAATCGGAGAAGATGTCATTTTAGTCCGATTAAGTGAATCCCACGCTTAACCTGCTTTTTTGCTGCTGATTGTCAAATGCCGGAAGTCTGAACTCTTCCGGCACATTTCATTTATGAAATATGTAAATCGGCGCTAAACGAATGCAGAAAGATGTGGTAAAATAAGTGGGAAATTACGCCTTATAAATGTTTGTCGAAAGGTTGGATCATCATGAATACATATCACCCATTCAGTCTCACCACCCCCTCGACACTCATGATACAAGACTGGAAACAAACGAATCAAAACGATGCAGAAGTCATTGCCGGATTTACTACGAAAAACGGCGGTGTCAGTCAAAAACCTTTTGAGTCGTTAAATACAGGATTGCACGTTCATGACAAAGATGCAGATGTGGTTAAAAATCGTGAATATATAGCCGATATGTTTAATATTGATTTGCAGTCTTGGGTATTTGCTGACCAGACACACGACAATCGCGTCCAAAAAGTGACGCAGAGGGATAGGGGAAAAGGCGCCCGTGAGTATCACTCAGCTTTTAAAGCAACAGACGGGCTCTATACAAATGATAAAAATGTATTTTTGGCATTATGCTTTGCTGATTGTGTGCCCCTATTCTTTTTCGATCCGGTGAAATCGCTTGTCGGGATCGCTCATGCCGGATGGAAAGGCACGGTCAAACAGATTGGCAGAGAAATGGTGAAGCAATGGACCGAACAGGAGGGCTCGAAGCTTTCTGATATATACGCTGTTGTCGGACCGTCTATCTGCGGTGCGCGCTATACGGTAGATGACCGTGTGATGAATGCTGTCCGCGCATTGCCGTTTTCAGCAGATCGCGCCGTGAATCAGGCGGGGCAGGGGCAGTATCAGCTTGACCTGAAAGAGCTGAACCGACTCATACTGATTGACAGCGGTTTGGCAAATGAGCAGATTTCTGTCAGCGGTTTATGTACGGAAAGTGAGCCGTCACTTTTCTTTTCCCATCGGCGAGATCAGGGGAAAACAGGACGGATGATGTCCTTTATCGGAATGAAGGAGGCATAAAAGATCTTGCGTGTTGTTGATCATTTACGACATATAAACGAACGAATAAACGAAGCATGTAACAGATCGGGCCGCAGATCCGATGAAGTTACGGTTATTGCAGTCACAAAATATGTGTCGCCTGAAAGAGCACAGGAGGCGGTCGATGCGGGCATCAAGTGCCTCGGAGAGAACCGGGACGCCGAACTGCTTCGCAAACAGGAAATCATTAAAGGAAATCCGGAATGGCATTTTATCGGCAGCCTTCAATCAAGAAAAGTAAAAGCTGTCGTCAATTCAGTTTCCTATATTCATTCCCTGGACCGGCTTTCATTAGCGAAAGAAATTGAAAAACGGGCTGAAGGTGCTGTCCAATGCTTTGTGCAGGTCAATACCTCGCTTGAGCCCTCTAAACACGGCATGAATAAAGAAGAAGTGATACCATTCATACAGGAGCTTTCCGGCTTTGACAACATTGTTGTGGCCGGACTGATGACAATGGCTCCACTGACTGATGACCAAGATGAGATTAGAAGCTGTTTCCGAACGCTTAGAGAACTTCGTGATCAGGTTCAAGAGCTGAAACAGCCGAACGCTCCATGTACAGAACTGTCGATGGGCATGTCAAATGATTTTGAAATCGCGATTGAAGAAGGGGCTACTTATATTAGAATCGGCTCATCGTTAGTCGGAAATGAAACAGGGGGTGTACAGCAATGAGTATGAAAAATAAACTGAAAAACTTTTTCTCAATGGATGAAGAAGAATACGAATACGAATATATTGAAACTGAGCGGGATTCTCATGAAGAACAGGAACAAAAAGAAAAACCTGCTTATAATGCTGGTAAACCAGCAGCCAAACAGAATGTAGTAAGCTTGCAAAGTGTTCAGAAATCCTCTAAAGTGGTGTTGAGTGAGCCGCGCGTTTATGCGGAGGCGCAGGAAATAGCCGACCATCTGAAGAACAGGCGGGCAGTTGTCGTCAATCTTCAGCGGATACAGCATGACCAGGCGAAACGGATTGTTGACTTTTTAAGCGGCACCGTTTATGCCATTGGCGGCGATATCCAAAGAATCGGTTCAGATATTTTCCTATGCACGCCTGACAACGTAGATGTTTCAGGCACAATTTCTGAGCTCATATCTGAAGACGATCAGAGGTGGTAAAGCGAGATGATCCTTTATCAAGTTTTTTCGGTTTTAAGCTTATTAATTACAATATACTCATTTGCCCTGATCATATATATTTTTATGTCATGGGTGCCGAGTACGAGGGAAACAGCAGTCGGACGGTTTTTAGCGTCGATCTGTGAACCATATCTCGAGCCATTCAGAAAAATCATCCCTCCAATTGCAATGCTGGATATCTCGCCAATCGTAGCCATTCTTGTGCTGCGGTTTGCAACAACCGGCTTGTGGGGGCTTTATCGCATGATTGCGTTTTAAGGTGACAGTTTGATAGGGGGCTTGGCAGCAGCCAAGCCTCTTTACATAGAAGGGAAAGACGATGAGCGATATTTATCAGCACTTCAGAAAAGAAGAGCGTGCCTTTATCGATCAGGCGCTCGAATGGAAAAGAATTGTCCAGGAGCAGTACCGGATGAAGCTGACCGACTTTTTAGATCCCCGGGAGCAGGTCATTCTCGCTGCGGTCACGGGACAGGCAGATGTAGGACTGGCTTTTTCCGGCGGCTATGACAGAGCGGAGCGAAAACGGGCCATTTTATATCCTGAGTACATTACGCCGGAAGAATCGGATTTTGAGCTTCAGGCGTTTGACGTTCGCTATGCTGAAAAATTTGTGACGGTTGATCACCGGTCTCTCCTTGGTTCGTTAATGGGAATCGGTCTGAAGCGGCAAAAGTTTGGCGATTTAGTGTTTTCAGAGACGGCGGTGCAAATCATTGTCTCAGCTGATACAGCCGATTTTGTTGCGGCTCAGCTTATCCAAGCCGGAAAAGCTGCAGTCAAGCTTGAGAAAATTGACTTGTCAGACCTTGAAATTCCTGCACGAGATGTCGAAATAAGAGATGACACCGTTTCTTCTTTAAGGCTTGACGCGGTCTGCGCCTCTATGAGCAGGCAATCACGCCAGAAATCACAAACGCTGGTGAAAAACGGTCTCGTAAAAGTGAACTGGAAGGTTGTTGAAGACCCTTCTTACCAGGTTGCTGAAGGGGATATGCTCTCTATCAGGGGCTTTGGCCGCTGCAGCCTGACAAAAATCGAAGGGAAAACCAAAAAAGACAAGTGGAGAGTCACGTTTGAACGACAAAAATAGTCGGTTTTTCAGTTTTTTTCTCCATCTGTGCGAAATTTGTTTTATAATGTGAACTAGATAACCGTACTGAAATGTAAAAAATGGAGGTGGCAATATGCCATTAACGCCGAATGATATTCACAACAAGACGTTTACAAAAAGTTTTCGCGGATATGATGAAGACGAGGTAAATGAATTTCTGAGTCAAGTCAGAAAAGATTACGAAATTGTTCTCCGTAAAAAAACAGAGCTTGAAGCGAAAGTCAATGAGCTCGATGAAAGAATCGGACACTTTGCCAACATTGAAGAAACGCTGAATAAATCCATTCTGGTTGCCCAAGAAGCAGCTGAGGACGTAAAGCGCAATTCTCAAAAGGAAGCAAAGCTGATTGTTCGGGAAGCGGAGAAAAACGCTGATCGCATCATCAACGAATCTTTATCGAAATCAAGAAAAATCGCAATGGAAATCGAAGAGCTGAAAAAACAGTCTAAAGTGTTCAGAACACGTTTCCAAATGCTGATTGAAGCGCAGCTTGATCTTCTGAAAAATGATGATTGGGATCATTTGCTTGAGTATGAAGTCGACGCTGTGTTTGAGGAAAAGGAATAAATTCTCTGATTACCTTGACATTTTCTTAGCTTGTCGAATATAATACGTTCATAAATTCAGATGAAAAGACGGTTGAAAGGGACAGTCATGTTTCCATCATGCCTTCATAGCGACCCGGAGATGGTGAAAGTCCGGGATGGCCGGAATCATGTAGATCAGCCCTTAAGTTTCCTTTCTGAACTCACAGTAGGTTAGGACGTTCATCACGTTACGATGCTCGAGAGGAAAAAGCGTAAGCCTGGCTTTTTCTAAAAGGGTGGTACCGCGAGATAAGCTTTCTCGTCCCTTATGGGATGAGAGGGCTTTTTTTATTTTCTGAAAAAATTGGTGGAGGAATGAAAATGGATTACAAAGACACGCTCTTAATGCCGAAAACAGATTTTCCGATGCGAGGCAACTTGCCAAACCGTGAGCCTGACATGCAAAAGAAATGGGAGGAGCAGGATATCTACAGTCTAGTACAGGAACGGACGAAAGACCGCCCTAAATTTGTTTTACATGACGGACCTCCGTACGCAAACGGCGATATCCACATGGGCCACGCGCTTAACAAAATTTTAAAGGACTTCATCGTCCGCTACAAATCAATGAGCGGGTACAACGCACCGTATGTACCGGGCTGGGATACACACGGGTTGCCGATTGAAACAGCTCTTACAAAAAACAAAAAAGTGAACCGCAAAGAAATGTCAGTAGCTGAATTCCGCAAGCTATGCGAAGAATATGCATGGAAGCAAATTGAGGGTCAGCGTGAGCAATTCAAGCGTCTTGGAGTCCGCGGCGACTGGGAAAATCCATATGTGACACTGAAACCGGAATATGAAGCGCAGCAAATCCGCGTTTTCGGTGAAATGGCAAAACGAGGCTATATTTATAAAGGCCTTAAACCGGTTAACTGGTCACCTTCAAGTGAGTCTGCTTTAGCTGAAGCGGAAATCGAATATCAAGACAAACGCTCAGCATCTATTTACGTTGCTTTTGGCGTAAAAGACGGAAAAGGCGTGCTTGAAAATGGCGAGCGCATCATCATTTGGACAACAACGCCTTGGACGATTCCTGCAAACCTCGGCATTTCAGTTCATCCTGATCTGGAATACAGCGTGATTGCAGTCGGTGATGACCGCTTTGTTGTAGCAAGTGCACTGGTTGAAGCTGTAGCTTCTGCATGCGGCTTTGAGCAGTATGAAGTGACAAGAACGATCAAAGGGAAAGATCTCGAAAATATTATCGCTGAACATCCGCTATACGGCAGAGATTCACTCGTTATGCTTGGCGACCACGTGACAACTGACGCCGGAACAGGCTGTGTTCATACAGCACCGGGACATGGGGAAGATGACTTTATCATTGGCCAAAAATACGGCTTAGACGTCCTTTGTCCGGTTGATGAAAAAGGTGTGATGACAAGCGAAGCTCCTGGCTTTGAAGGTATGTTCTATGATGATGCAAACAAAGTGATCACACAGCAGCTCGAAGAAAAAGGCGCGCTCGTGAAGCTTGAATTCATTACACACTCCTATCCGCACGATTGGAGAACAAAGAAACCAACCATTTTCAGAGCAACTGCGCAATGGTTTGCGTCTATTAAAGATTTCAGATCAGACCTGCTGGATGCCATTAAAGAAACCAAATGGGTTCCTGAATGGGGCGAGCAGCGTTTGCACAACATGGTTCGTGACCGCGGAGACTGGTGTATTTCCAGACAGCGTGCATGGGGTGTGCCGATTCCGGTATTTTATGCTGAAAACGGCGAGCCAATCATCACAGATGAAACGATTGAGCACGTTTCAGAATTGTTTAGAAAACATGGCTCAAACATTTGGTTTGAAAAAGAAGCGAAGGATCTTCTTCCGGAAGGCTTTACGCATCCTGGAAGCCCGAACGGCACTTTTACAAAAGAACAGGACATCATGGATGTTTGGTTTGATTCTGGTTCTTCCCACCAAGCGGTGCTTGAAGAACGCGAGGATCTCGTTCGGCCGGCTGATTTATACCTTGAAGGCTCTGACCAATACCGGGGCTGGTTTAACTCATCTCTATCAACAGCAGTAGCCGTAACAGGAAAAGCGCCATATAAAGGTGTGCTCAGCCATGGGTTTGCACTGGATGGAGAAGGACGCAAAATGAGTAAATCCATCGGTAACGTCGTCGTTCCAGCAAAAGTCATGAAACAGCTTGGCGCCGACATTTTGAGATTATGGGTATCTTCTGTTGACTACCAGGCGGATGTTCGCGTGTCTGATGCGATTCTGAAGCAGGTTGCTGAAGTATACCGTAAAATCCGCAACACGTTCCGTTTCCTTCATGGCAACCTGTTCGATTTTGATCCAAAAACAAATGCGGTGGCTGTTGAAGATCTTCGTGAAGTCGATCAGTACATGCTGATTAAGCTAAACAAACTGATTGATAAAGTGAAAAAAGCGTATGACGAGTACGAATTTGCGGTTGTGTATCACAGCATCCATAATTTCTGTACAATTGAATTAAGCTCATTCTATCTGGATTTCGCTAAGGATATTGTATACATTGAGCATGCGGATCATCCGGATAGACGCAGCATGCAGACTGTATTCTACGAAACGCTGCTTGCGTTAGTGAAGCTTACAGCACCGATTCTGCCTCATACCGCTGACGAATTATGGTCTCACTTAACATTCGTTGACGAGCAGAGCGTTCAGCTGACAGACATGCCGGAAACGATTGCGGTTCCAAACAGCGAAGCGACAGAAGATAAGTTTGACCGTTTTATGTCTCTTCGTGATGATGTGCTAAAAGCGTTAGAAACAGCGCGAAATGAAAAAATCATTGGTAAATCATTGGAAGCAAGCCTGAAATTGTATCCGAATAAAGAAAACAAAGAGCTATTAGCTTCTATTAAAGAAAATCTTTCTCAGCTGTTTATTGTTTCTGAATTAACCATCAGCGAAGAAAATGAAGCGCCAAACGATGCGCAAAGCTTTGAGACAGGGAAAATCGCTGTCGAGAAAGCTGAAGGTGAAATGTGTGAGAGATCCCGTGTGATTTCTAAAGATGTAGGTGCGAACCCGAAATATCCTACATTGTCACTGCGCAACGCTGAAATCGTTGAAAAGTATTATCAGAACTAATGAAAAGAGCCCGGCGCAAAAGCCGGGCCTTTTTTTGTGCCAAGAGTGACATCGTTTAGAATGGCAGGAAAAATCTTATGGGCTTTAGATCATCATTCACAGGTAACAATATAGGTATTACGTTAAGAGCAGGAGTTGTGATGAATGAATGATCAACTGACCGCAATTTATACGGAACTTCTTCTGATGAAAGAAGAATTACAGTCGAGATTATTTGAGTATTCTTGCTTTCAGGTTTCAACAAGCCCGCAAGCAGCAATCAATCATAAACAAAAAGCAACTCTGATCTATCATATTAAAGAAGAGCTTCAAGACGTTCTTCTCGCATTGTCGAAAATTGAGGACGGCACATTCGGATACTGTGAAGAAACTGGAGCTCCCATTCCTCTTTCAAAGCTGGCTGTGCTGCCGACAGCGCGAACAGCAAATGATTTTCTGTATTCAGTCCAATTTGAAAAAAAAACACTTCCTCTGTGGAAATCAACTGATATTGAATATGATCAGGCGCTGTATGAATAACAGCGCCTCTCCGATTAAGTCTGTATAGAGGCTGATATTTCTTTACTCCGATGCTTTTTATTGATAAAATGCATAATGGACTAAAGTAACCGTATAATGGAGGAACGTTTGTGCTGTATTACGTTATCGCACTACTTATTATCGCAGCTGATCAACTGACAAAATGGCTTGTCGTCAAGAACATGGAACTTGGACAAAGCATACCGATCATTGATCAGGTATTCTATATCACCTCCCATCGCAATACAGGTGCGGCGTGGGGGATATTAGCCGGTCAGATGTGGTTTTTCTACCTCATCACAACTGCAGTCATTATTGGTATTGTTTATTACATACAGCGTTATACGAAAGGGCAAAAGCTTCTTGGTGTTTCCCTTGGACTCATGCTTGGCGGCGCCATCGGCAATTTTATCGATCGGGCTGTCAGACAGGAAGTGGTGGATTTTATCCATGTCATTATCGTCAATTACAATTACCCGATTTTTAATATCGCGGACTCTTCATTATGTGTCGGCGTAATGCTTTTATTTATACAAATGCTGTTGGACAGCGGGAAAAAGAAGAAGGAGCAATAGCATGAATCAATTTGACATAACCGCTTCAGAAGAACAAAAAAGTGAGCGGATTGATAAATTTCTGGCATCGACTGAAAATGGTTGGTCGAGAACCCAGGTGCAGCTATGGGTGAAGGACGGACAAGTTGTCGTGAACGGAAGCCCTGTAAAATCGAATTATAAAATTCAGCCGGGGGATCAGGTGACTGTCACTGTGCCTGAGCCTGAAGCGCTCGACGTGCTGGCAGAACCTATGGATCTGGATATTTACTATGAAGATCAGGATGTGCTGGTCGTCAATAAACCTCGCGGAATGGTTGTGCACCCAGCTCCCGGGCATCTTACGGGTACACTTGTAAACGGCCTTATGGCTCATTGTACGGACCTATCCGGAATAAATGGCGTGATGCGTCCGGGGATCGTACATAGAATCGATAAGGACACGTCTGGCTTATTAATGGTGGCGAAGAATGATATGGCGCACGAGTCACTTGTAAACCAATTGGTCAACAAAACGGTTACGCGGAAATATACGGCAGTTGTCCATGGGCTTATTTCTCACGATGATGGTACAATTGATGCGCCGATCGGGCGGGATAAGAAAGATCGGCAAAGCATGACTGTAACACGTGATGGAAAAAACGCCGTCACTCATTTTCATGTTCTTGACCGCTTCCAGGAATTTACGCTTGTGGAATGCCAGCTTGAAACAGGAAGAACGCACCAAATCCGTGTGCATATGAAGTATATCGGATTCCCGTTAGCAGGAGATCCGAAATACGGGCCGAGAAAAACGATCGATTTTAACGGACAGGCGCTTCATGCCGGAATTTTAGGTTTTCAGCATCCGCGCACTGACGAATATATCGAATTTGAGGCACCGCTTCCTGATGATATGTCTGCTTTAATCGAAAATCTGAGAAAAACCCGTTGACAGGGCATCTCTTTTCTGAAATAATAAACGAAGCTGAATAGATTCTTTAAAACAGTCCAGAGAGGCTGAGAAGGATAACGGATTGACGGGATACGTGTATATGCACGCATCTTGTCCTAAAACCCCTCTCTGCCAATGGCAAGAGGGGTTTTTTCTTCTAAATGAACTGTGAGGTGTCACATAATGAATCAAAAAGCTGTCATTCTCGACGAACAGGCAATCAGACGTGCGCTGACCAGAATTGCTCACGAAATGATTGAACGCAATAAAGGGATGAACAACTGCATCCTTGTCGGTATCAAGACAAGAGGCATTTACTTGGCAAAACGCCTCGCCGAACGGATAGAACAGATTGAAGGGAATCCTGTAACGGTTGGAGAAATTGATATCACCCTTTACAGAGACGATCTATCCAAAAAAACGAGCAATGAAGAACCGCTCGTGAAAGGTGCAGATATACCGGTAGACATCACAGATCAAAAAGTAATTGTCGTAGATGATGTTCTTTACACAGGAAGAACGGTCAGAGCCGCAATGGACGCCCTTGTCGATGTAGGCAGACCTTCCTCAATTCAACTGGCTGTGCTTGTTGACAGAGGACACAGAGAACTGCCGATCCGAGCAGATTACATCGGGAAAAACATCCCGACTTCAAAAGCTGAAAAGGTTATGGTTCAGCTCGATGAGGTTGACAAAAACGATCTCGTCGCCATTTATGAAAATGAATAATGTATCACCTTTTTAAAGCAATCCAGAGAGGTTGCAAAGAGGTGCACAGCGAAGCCCCGAAAGTATGCGGCCGGTCTTTGTATGCCTCTTTGCGTAAAAACAGCAAAGAGGTTTTTTTATACAGTTATTAAGTCATCCTAATATGAAAAGTCATCAATCAGGGGGAAAATCATCATGAGTAAGAAAAAAGTTAATTTAGGAGTCAGGGAAATCCCGAAACCTTTCTCTTGGGTTTCGTTCAGCCTGCAGCATTTATTTGCGATGTTTGGCTCAACGATTTTGGTTCCGAAGCTGGTCGGAATGAGTCCTGCTGTTGCATTGGTGACGAGCGGTATCGGAACACTTGCTTACCTTCTGATCACGAAAGGACAAATACCAGCGTATCTCGGTTCATCCTTTGCCTTTATTTCTCCGATCATCTTGGTAAAAGCGACCGGCGGACCCGGAGCGGCAATGGTTGGTGCGTTTCTGGCAGGGCTTGTGTACGGGCTGATTGCCTTGCTGATCAGACAGCTCGGAACAGGCTGGCTGATGAAGCTTCTCCCGCCTGTCGTCGTAGGTCCGGTTATTATCGTCATTGGACTGGGTCTGGCCGGCACAGCGGTAAATATGGCCATGTATGCTGATCCGAATGCCAGTGAGCTGGTTTACAGCTTAAAACATTTCAGTGTTGCAGGTGTCACTTTAGCGATCACGATCATTTGCGCGATTTTCTTGCGGGGCTTCTTAAGCTTAATCCCGGTCTTGATCGGAATCATCGGCGGATACTTGTTTGCCTTGACTCAAGGAATTGTCAACTTCCAGCCGGTGCTTGACGCGAAATGGTTTGCAGTCCCTGAATTTATCATCCCGTTTAAAGATTATACGCCGTCAGTGACACTTGGCATCGCCGCAGCAATGGTCCCTGTCGCATTTGTTACCATGTCAGAGCATATCGGCCACCAGATGGTGCTGAGCAAAGTTGTAGGACAAGACTTCATTAAAAAACCGGGTCTCCATCGCTCGATAATGGGCGACAGCGCGGCCACAATCCTTGCTTCCTTGATTGGCGGCCCGCCTACAACAACTTATGGAGAAAACATTGGCGTACTGGCCATTACGAGAGTGTTCAGCGTCTTTGTTATCGGAGGCGCGGCAGTGATTGCCCTTTGCTTCGGCTTCATCGGCAAAATATCTGCGCTTATCAGTTCAGTCCCGTCAGCGGTTATGGGAGGCGTTTCCTTCCTGCTGTTCGGCATCATCGCTTCAAGCGGCTTGAGAATGCTGATTGACAACAAAATTGATTATGAAAATAACAGAAACCTCATCATCACATCAGTCATCCTTGTAATCGGCGTAGGCGGCGCTTTTATTCAGGTGTCTGAAGGAGGATTCCAAGTGTCAGGCATGGCGCTTGCGGCAATTGTAGGTGTCATCTTAAACCTGATTCTTCCACAAGCGAAGGAAGAGCAGGCAGACACATCCGAACAACATCATATTTAAACCTTTTAATGAAAGTCCAGAGAGGCTTGGAAGGGTTATAAAGAGAAGAAAGCTTCACGCTGCTCCTCTATTTAACCGTACCCCGAGTCTATCCAAGACCGGGGTTTTTTCAGCCTTAAACAAGTTGAAATGAGAGGGGAAAGAAAATGAAGCATTTAACGACGATGAGTGAACTCAGCACTGGGGAAATCAAAGATTTGCTTCAAACTGCTCAAGACCTTAAAAACGGAAAAACAGACCATCAGCTGACAGGTAAATTTGTAGCGAATCTGTTTTTTGAACCAAGCACGAGAACACGATTCAGCTTTGAGGTAGCTGAAAAGAAACTGGGCATGAATGTCCTGAATCTTGACGGAACAAGCACCAGCGTACAAAAAGGCGAAACCTTATATGACACAATTCGAACGCTCGAATCAATCGGTGTTGACGCGTGTGTCATCAGACACAGTGAGGATGAGTACTACAAAGAGCTTGTCGGACATGTAAATATCCCGGTTCTGAATGCGGGAGACGGGTGCGGCCAGCATCCGACACAATCATTGCTTGATTTAATGACAATCAATGAAGAATTCAATACGTTCAAAGGCCTTACCGTCTCCATTCACGGCGACATTAAGCACAGCAGAGTCGCGAGGTCTAATGCTGAAGTGTTGACAAGACTCGGTGCCCGCGTTCTGTTTTCCGGTCCGCCGGAATGGCAGGATGAAGAAAATACGTTTGGCGCGTATGTCTCAATGGATGAAGCAGTAGAGACTTCGGATGTTGTCATGCTGCTGCGTATTCAAAATGAAAGACATCAGTCAGCTGTCAGCCATGAAGGCTATTTAAATGAATTCGGCTTGACTGCAGAACGGGCTCAACGTATGAAGCAGCATGCGATTATTATGCACCCGGCGCCTGTGAACAGAGGAGTGGAGATTGATCACTGCTTAGTAGAAAGTGGAAAATCAAGAATCTTCAAACAAATGCAAAATGGCGTATTTATCAGAATGGCAGTGTTACAGCGAGCCTTACAAACCAATGCGAAAAGAGGAGAAGCAGCGTATGTCATATCTCATTAAAAACGGCTGGATACTTAACGAAAATGGTGAAAAAACAGAACAGGATATTCGAGTGACAGGAGAGGTCATCTCAGAAATCGGCAAGCTTGATGCAGCAGATGGAGAAACGGTTATTGACGCGAAAGGATTGCTCGTTTCACCGGGCTTTGTTGACCTCCATGTACACTTTAGAGAGCCTGGCGGAGAGAAAAAAGAAACCATTGAAACCGGCGCAAAAGCGGCGGCGCGCGGCGGTTATACAACAGTAGCAGCCATGCCGAATACACGGCCGGTTCCTGATACGAAGGAGCAGATGGAATGGGTGCAAAGCCGCATTAAAGAAACATCATGCGTCAGAGTCCTTCCTTATGCATCTATTACGATCAGACAAATTGGCGATGAGATGACAAACTTTGAAGCATTAAAAGAAGCTGGGGCATTTGCATTTACAGATGACGGTGTCGGTATACAGACAGCAGGAATGATGTATGAAGCAATGAAACGCGCAGCCGCGATTGACAAAGCGATTGTCGCACATTGCGAGGATAACTCCTTAATTTACGGAGGCAGCGTCCATGAGGGGACGTTTTCAAAAGCGAACGGGCTTAACGGCATTCCTTCTGTGTGTGAATCGGTTCATATTGCCCGTGACGTGTTACTGGCTGAGGCGGCAAACTGCCATTACCATGTATGCCATATCAGCACGAAAGAATCTGTGAGAGTCGTGCGTGATGCGAAAAAAGCGGGAATTCGGGTCACAGCAGAAGTTTCACCTCACCATTTACTGCTTTGTGATGAAGACATTCCCGGGCTGGATACAAACTATAAAATGAACCCGCCGCTGCGCGGTGCGGAAGATAGAGAAGCACTGATTGAAGGACTTTTAGACGGAACGATCGACTTTATAGCAACCGACCATGCGCCGCATACAGAAGAAGAGAAAAACACAGAAATGAAGCTGGCGCCGTTCGGAATTGTCGGTTTGGAAACAGCGTTCCCGCTTCTTTACACACATTTTGTTAAAAACGGCAGCTGGACGCTGAAACAGCTGATTGATTATATGACAATCAAGCCTTGCGAAGCGTTTGGTCTCCCATATGGAACACTGAAAACGGGACAAGCAGCTGACATCACTTTAATCGACCTGGAAAGAGAAGCAGTTATAGACAAAGAAACATTCTTATCTAAAGGTAAAAACACACCATTTAACGGCCTTAACTGCAGCGGCTGGCCAGTCGCTACAATTGCAGCAGGAACGCTTGCTTATGAAGAAGGGAGACTTGTGAAATGAAAAGACGATTAGTACTGGAAAACGGAGCGGTATTTGAGGGAAAAGCCTTCGGGAGCTTGGAGCACAGCATGGGAGAAGTCGTTTTCAATACCGGTATGACTGGTTATCAGGAAATTTTGTCAGACCCTTCTTATTGCGGGCAGATCGTTACGTTAACATATCCGCTTATCGGAAATTACGGGATTAACCGTGATGACTTTGAATCCATTACGCCTTTTGTTAAAGGATTGGTTGTAAAAGAATTATGTGAACTGCCTTCCAACTGGCGTTCAGCTTACACATTGGATGAGTATTTAAAAATGAAAAACATTCCTGGACTGCAAGGAATTGATACGAGAAAGCTGACGAGAATGATCCGCACGGCCGGCGCGCTAAAAGGAACGTTTGCCTCACCTGATGAAGATATCGAAGCAGTACTGAAAAGACTGAACGAAACTGAACTGCCGAGAAATCAAGTATCCCAAGTGTCAGCCAAAACAGCATACCCAAGTCCGGGAAGAGGCAAACGCATTGTCTTGGTGGACTTTGGCATGAAGCACGGCATTTTAAGAGAGCTGAACAAACGGAAATGTGACGTCATTGTTGTGCCTTACAATGTAACAGCAGAAGAAGTCCTTCAGCTGAAGCCAGACGGCATCATGCTTTCTAACGGTCCTGGCGACCCGAAAGATGTGCCTGAAGCAATTGAAATGATAAAAGGTGTTCTTGGAAAAGTGCCATTATTCGGAATTTGTCTCGGCCACCAGTTATTTGCGCTGGCGTGCGGAGCCGATACTGAAAAAATGAAATTCGGTCACAGGGGCTCTAACCATCCGGTAAAAGAGCTTGCAACCGGAAAAGTTGCCTTAACATCCCAAAACCATGGATATACAGTTTCATCTATCAATGAAACAGAGCTTGAAGTCACACACATCGCGATAAACGACGATACGATTGAAGGGCTGAAACACAAAACACTGCCGGCATTTACGGTTCAATATCATCCGGAAGCATCACCCGGTCCTGAGGACGCTAATCATCTATTTGACAGATTTATCGAAATGATCGAAACAACAGAGAAAGAAGGGGAAGCGGTATGCCAAAACGCGTAGACATTAACAAAATTTTAGTAATTGGGTCAGGACCAATTATCATCGGTCAGGCAGCTGAATTTGATTATGCGGGAACTCAAGCCTGCCTTGCATTAAAAGAAGAAGGCTATGAGGTTATTCTTGTCAACTCAAACCCGGCGACGATCATGACCGATACAGAAATGGCTGACCGGGTATACATCGAACCGCTGACATCTGAATTTCTGACACGGATCATCAGAAAAGAGCGTCCTGACGCCATTCTTCCTACACTCGGCGGGCAAACAGGCTTGAATCTTGCGGTTGAGCTTTCTGAGCAAGGTGTGCTGGAGGAGTGCGGCGTTGAGGTGCTCGGCACAAAGCTGTCTGCAATCCAGCAAGCTGAGGACCGTGACTTGTTCAGAACATTAATGAATGAGCTGAATGAACCCGTCCCTGAAAGTGAGATCATTCACTCGCTAGAAGAAGCCGAGAATTTCGTCAGCCAAATCGGATTTCCTGTCATTGTCCGCCCTGCATATACATTAGGCGGCACAGGCGGAGGGATTTGCTCCACTGAAGCCGAGCTGAAAGAAATTGTTGAAAACGGCTTAAAATTAAGCCCGGTTCACCAATGTTTGCTTGAAAAAAGCATTGCCGGCTACAAAGAAATCGAATACGAAGTCATGAGAGACAGCCAAGATCATGCGATTGTCGTTTGTAATATGGAGAACATTGATCCGGTCGGAATCCATACAGGAGACAGTATTGTCGTCGCACCGAGCCAAACGCTCAGCGACCGGGAATATCAGCTCCTGCGGAATGTATCTTTAAAACTGATCCGTGCGCTTGGAATTGAAGGCGGATGTAACGTACAGCTCGCTTTAGATCCAGACAGCTTCCAATACTACATCATTGAAGTGAACCCGCGTGTCAGTCGTTCATCTGCCCTTGCATCAAAAGCGACAGGCTATCCGATCGCAAAGCTCGCAGCTAAAATCGCCGTCGGCCTTTCATTAGACGAGATGATGAATCCGGTGACAGGTAAGACATACGCAGCGTTTGAACCAGCGCTGGACTATGTCGTATCTAAAATACCGCGCTGGCCATTTGATAAGTTTGAATCAGCAAACAGAAGGCTCGGTACTCAGATGAAAGCGACGGGAGAGGTAATGGCGATTGGCCGCACGCTTGAAGAATCGCTGCTGAAAGCTGTGCGTTCACTGGAAGCTGATGTGTATCATCTTGAATTAAAAGATGCCGCTGATATTTCAGATGAGCTTCTCGAGAAGCGGATTAAAAAAGCAGGAGACGAGCGTTTATTCTACCTGGCTGAAGCGTACAGAAGGGGCTACACAGTTGAGCAGCTTCATGAATTCTCTGCCATCGACCTCTTTTTCCTGCATAAGCTGTTCGGAATCGTTCAGTTTGAAAAAGAGCTGAAAGCAAATGCGGGCGATACAGATGTGCTGAGACAGGCAAAAGAACTCGGATTTTCTGATAAGTACATCAGCCGCGAGTGGAAAATGAAAGAATCTGAGCTTTACAGCATGAGAAAACAAGCGGGAATCGCACCGGTATTTAAAATGGTGGATACGTGCGCGGCGGAATTCGAATCAGAAACGCCATACTTCTACAGCACATATGAAGAAGAAAATGAATCTGTTGTTACAGATAAGAAAAGCGTGATCGTACTTGGCTCCGGCCCGATTCGAATCGGCCAAGGGGTTGAATTTGACTACGCTACAGTTCACTCCGTGTGGGCAATTAAACAAGCAGGCTATGAGGCAATTATCGTCAATAATAACCCGGAAACCGTGTCGACCGATTTCAGTATCTCAGACAAGCTGTACTTTGAACCGCTTACGATCGAAGATGTCATGCATATCATTGACCTCGAACAGCCGATGGGCGTTGTCGTGCAATTTGGCGGACAAACTGCAATCAACCTTGCTGACGAACTTTCTGCACGCGGAGTCAAAATCCTTGGAACGTCATTAGAAGATTTAGACCGTGCGGAAGACCGGGATAAGTTTGAACAGGCGCTGGAAGAACTTCAAGTGCCGCAGCCGCTTGGCAAAACTGCGACATCGGTTGATCAGGCGGTAAACATCGCAAGCAACATCGGCTATCCGGTACTGGTGCGCCCTTCATATGTGCTTGGCGGACGGGCCATGGAAATTGTCTATCATGAGGAAGAGCTGCTCCATTATATGAAAAACGCAGTCAAAATCAATCCGCAGCATCCAGTCTTAATTGACAGATATCTGACTGGGAAAGAAATCGAAGTGGATGCGGTGTCTGACGGCCAAACCGTTGTTATTCCGGGAATCATGGAGCACATTGAGCGTGCGGGCGTGCACTCCGGAGACTCCATCGCAGTCTATCCGCCGCAGTCTCTGACGGAAGACATTAAGAAAAAAATTGAACAATATACGATCGCACTTGCGAAAGGGCTGAACATTGTCGGCTTGCTCAACATTCAATTCGTCCTGTCACAAGGTGAGGTATACGTGCTTGAAGTCAATCCGAGATCAAGCAGAACGGTGCCGTTCTTAAGCAAGATCACGGGCATCCCGATGGCGAACCTCGCGACAAAAGTCATTCTCGGGCAAAAGCTGGCTGAGTTTGGCTACAATGAAGGCATGCAGCCTGAACAGCAGGGCGTATTTGTAAAAGCGCCGGTCTTCTCCTTCGCGAAGCTGAGAAGAGTGGACATTACGTTAGGGCCTGAAATGAAATCAACAGGAGAGGTCATGGGCAAAGATTCCACTCTTGAAAAGGCCCTCTATAAAGCGCTGATAGCTTCAGGAATTCAAATTCCTAACTACGGTTCCGTGCTTTTAACAGTGGCTGATAAGGACAAAGAAGAAGGGCTTGCCATCGCTAAACGATTCCATGCAATCGGGTATAACATTTTAGCGACCGAAGGAACGGCGGGGTATCTCAAGGAGGCGTCAATTCCAGCGAAGGTCGTCGGAAAAATCGGCCAGGACGGCCCGAACTTGCTTGATGTGATCAGAAACGGAGAAGCCCAGTTTGTCATCAATACGCTGACAAAAGGAAAGCAGCCGGCAAGAGACGGATTTAGAATCAGACGTGAATCAGTAGAAAACGGTGTTGCCTGCTTAACATCTTTAGATACGGCAGAAGCCATTTTGCGGGTGCTGGAAAGCATGACGTTCCGTGCCGATCAAATGCCGGCAATCAACACAAATCAGGAGGCGGCAATCACTATATGAAAAAAGCGTATTTGACGGTGTGTGCTAACCAGCAAATTGCAGACCGGGTGTATCAAATGGTTCTAAAAGGGGAGCTTGTCCAAGGGTTTACTGTCCCGGGACAGTTCCTTCACCTGAAAGTGAGCGAAGCGGTTACGCCTCTTTTGCGAAGACCAATCAGCATTGCTGATGTTAACTTTGAAAAAAATGAAGTCACCATGATTTATCGAGTAGATGGGGAAGGAACAAGACTCTTGTCGCTGAAGCAGAAGGGAGATCTCGTAGATGTCCTCGGGCCTTTGGGCAATGGCTTTCCAGTAGATGAAGTCCAACCCGGAAAGACGGCTTTGCTGGTAGGAGGCGGTGTAGGAGTCCCGCCTCTCCAAGAACTGTCGAAACGTTTAAAGGAAAAAGGCGTAAAGGTCATACACGTTTTAGGATTCCAATCGGCAAAGGATGTTTTTTACGAAAAAGAATGCCGACAGTACGGCGACACATATGTAGCAACAGCTGACGGAAGCTACGGGGAAACCGGGTTTGTCACAGATGTCATCAAACAAAAAAATCTTGAATTTGACATTCTCCTCAGCTGCGGGCCGACACCGATGCTAAAGGCGCTCAAACAAGAATACGCCCACAAAGAGGTTTACATTTCCATGGAAGAACGAATGGGCTGCGGTATTGGTGCATGCTTCGCCTGTGTGTGCCATACAAACGAAAGTGAGACATCCTATGTAAAGGTATGTCTTGACGGACCTGTATTTAAAGCTCAGGAGGTGGCGCTGTAATGCTAGAGGTGAAATTGCCGGGTCTGGATTTGAAAAATCCGATCATTCCCGCATCAGGCTGCTTCGGTTTTGGAAAAGAGTTTGCGCGTTTTTATGATTTGTCTTGTCTCGGAGCAATCATGATCAAAGCTACGACAAAGGAGCCCCGCTTCGGGAATCCGGCGCCTAGGGTAGCTGAGACTGGCGCTGGTATGCTCAATGCAATCGGTCTGCAAAATCCAGGGCTGGAAAGCGTCTTAGAAAATGAGCTGCCATGGCTTGAGCAATTTGATACGCCTATTATTGCCAATGTCGCCGGTTCACAGGTCGAGGATTATGTTGAAGTCGCAGAACTTATCAGCAAAGCGCCTAATGTCCATGCGCTTGAATTGAACATTTCCTGTCCGAACGTCAAAACAGGCGGAATTGCTTTTGGCACAAATCCTGCCATGGCTGCTGATTTGACGAAGGCTGTTAAAAAAGAGTCAGATGTGCCTGTATATGTGAAGCTTTCTCCGAATGTGGCAAACATCACAGAAATTGCGGTAGCGATCGAAGAAGCGGGTGCGGATGGTCTAACGATGATCAACACATTAATCGGCATGAGGCTCGATTTAAAATCAGGAAAGCCAATATTAGCCAATAAAACTGGAGGGCTTTCGGGTCCTGCTGTAAAGCCTGTTGCCATCCGCATGGTGTATGAGGTCAGCCAGGCTGTCAGCATTCCGATTATCGGGATGGGAGGCGTTCAGACGGCCGAAGACGCATTGGAATTTCTTCTGGCTGGAGCAAGTGCGGTTGCTGTCGGAACAGCAAACTTCGTGAATCCTTTCACATGCCCTGACATCATTGAGCAGCTCCCAGCTGTTTTACGCCAATACGGCTATGAATCTGTTGAAGAATGCATCGGAAGGAGCTGGAATCATGAAAAACAACCTGCCCATCATCGCGCTTGATTTTGCATCAGCTGAAGAAACATTGTCGTTTTTAGCGCCTTTTCACAAGGAACCGTTATTTGTGAAGGTTGGAATGGAGCTTTTTTATCAAGAAGGCCCGGCTATCATTGCACAATTAAAAGAAAGAAACTGTGAGATCTTTTTAGATTTAAAGCTACATGACATTCCGACCACGGTGAATAAAGCAATGAAGCGGCTTGCCTGCCTTGGAGTCGATCTCGTCAATGTTCACGCAGCCGGAGGCAAAAAAATGATGGAAGCAGCTCTGGAAGGCTTAGAGGAAGGCACGCCGGCAGGAAAACAACGTCCGTCACTTATTGCGGTAACCCAGCTGACAAGCACTTCTGAACAAATGGTGAAGGATGAGCTGCTGATCAGAAAGCCTCTCATCGACACGGTTGTACACTACAGCAAACTGGCGGAGAATAGCGGACTTGATGGAGTGGTGTGCTCTGTTCATGAAGCGAAAGCCATTTACGAAGCAGTGTCGCCGTCGTTTTTGACGGTGACCCCGGGTATCCGTATGTCAGCAGACACTGCGAATGATCAAGTCCGCGTTGCAACGCCTTCTATAGCAAGAGAAAAAGGGTCATCAGCAATTGTTGTGGGACGCTCTATTACAAAAGCTGCAAATCCGCTAAAAGCCTATGAAGCTGTCAAACTCGAATGGGAGGGAATCAAACAATGAAACAAATCATCGCAAAACATCTATTAGACATTCAAGCTGTATTTTTACGCCCGAATGAGCCGTTTACATGGGCGAGCGGCATATTATCCCCAATTTATTGTGACAATCGCCTTACCCTTTCTTTCCCAGAGGTAAGAAATGATGTTGCTGCAGGCATCAGCAAGCTTATCCAGGAGTATTTCCCGGAAGCTGAGATGATCGCAGGAACAGCGACAGCAGGTATCCCTCATGCGGCATTGGCGGCTGACCGTTTGAACCTGCCGATGTGTTATGTGAGAAGCAAACCAAAAGCACATGGAAAAGGCAATCAAATTGAAGGTGCAGTTCAAAAAGGCCAAAAAACAGTTGTCATAGAAGATTTAATTTCCACAGGGGGCAGCGTACTCGAAGCTGCAGCAGCTCTGAAAACCGCTGGCTGTGAAGTGCTTGGTGTGGTATCAATCTTTACGTATGGACTTCCTAAAGCGCAGGAAGCGTTTGCTGAGGCTGGTCTTCCATACTACTCGTTAACTGATTATGACACACTGACAGAGGTTGCACTTGAGAATGGAAATATTCATTCAGATGACCTGAAAAAGCTGCAAACATGGAAAATGAATCCCGAGTCAAAAGATTGGTTTAAAAATTAAAAAATAAATTTCAGTATTGTGAAGGGCTTTAATGCCTTGCCACGATTGAAAACAGGCCCTTGGGTCTGTTTTTTTATTAATCCTATAAAAAAACTCGGGTTGACTTATGTTAGAATTGTGCTAAAATTTACTACAAATCTGAAAAACTTATCAAGAGCGGCTGAGGGACTGGTCCTATGAAGCCCGGCAACCTGCACAATGTGTAAGGTGCTACTTCCAGCAAAATGTATTCCATTTTGAAAGATAAGGGCTACATGCAGTTCCTGTCTTTCTTTCCGCCGGATTGAAAGTTTTTTATTTTAAGAGGGGCTGTTTACGGAGATAACAGCAGCCGCATCACATTACAATTGGGAAAGACAACCGGCAGAAAGCTACTGTTTGTTTGTCTCCGAAAGGAGGAAAGAAGAAATGTTAACGTACGATAATTGGGAAGAACCAACGATTACATTTCCGGAGGACGATCCTTATAAAGGGGCGCTGTCAGTTTTAAAATGGGCTTACGGCCATTACGGCAATCAGCTTGTTTATGCCTGCAGTTTCGGAATTGAAGGAATCGTTCTGATTGACTTAATCTATAAAGTGAAAAAAGACGCAGAGATTGTATTTCTCGATACAGGGCTTCATTTTAAAGAAACCTATGAAACGATAGAACGCGTGAAAGAGCGCTATCCCGGCCTCAATATCATCCTGAAGAAACCGAACCTTACTCTTGAGGAACAGGCGGAAGAACATGGTGATAAACTGTGGGAAAGAGAGCCGAATCAATGCTGCTATCTCAGGAAGATCGTTCCTTTAAGAGAGGCGCTTTCCGGCCACCCGGCATGGCTTTCCGGCCTGCGCCGCGATCAAGGGCCAAGCCGTGCCAATACGAATTTCTTAAACAAAGATGAGAAATTCAAATCAGTAAAAGTTTGCCCGCTTATCCATTGGACTTGGAAAGACATTTGGAGATACACCTCTCGGAATGAGCTGGACTACAATCCGCTCCACGATCAAGGGTATCCAAGTATCGGCTGCGCGCCTTGTACGTCACCTGCATTTACCGCAGAGGACCTGCGCTCAGGCAGATGGAACGGTATGGCGAAAACAGAATGCGGACTGCATGAATAAGGAGCTGCAAAATGGAATTAGCCGCTATTTTATTTAGCTTGTTTTTCGCAGTGAATATTGGCGCAAGCGGCGCTGCAGCTTCAATGGGAGTTGCTTACGGCTCTGGGGCCGTCAAAAAGAAAACCTACGCTTTGATCATATGTGCCGTTGGTGTTCTGGCCGGGGCTGTCATTGGCGGGGGCGAAGTTGTGAAAACCATCAGCTCTGGGATTATCCCGGAACAGACGATCACGCTGACGATTGTTTGCATCATTATCGGGGCTGCTGCACTGTCGCTTTTTACAGCTAATCTGCTCGGCATTCCTTTATCGACAAGTGAAGTCACGGTCGGGGCGGTTGTCGGTGTGGGCGTTGCGTACAAAGTATTGTTTGTAAACAATCTTCTGATTATTGTTTCATTTTGGATTTTCGTTCCGCTGTTCGCTTTTGGTTTTACATTTTTTGTAGCAAAGCTGTTTCGTTATTTTAAAATCGAAATTACGTCTTCCCGTAAACAAAACATCCTTGGCATCCTTTTGCTATGCGCTGGTTTTTTTGAAGCATTTTCTGCGGGCATGAACAATGTAGCGAATGCTGTTGGACCGTTAGTGGCTGCCGGCGTACTGGATGTAGCGAAAGGAACCCTGTATGGGGGAGTTTTTGTAGCCCTGGGCGCACTGATATTAGGCCGCAGGGTGTTAGAAACAAACGGGAAGAAAATCACGCGGTTTTCAAAAGGGGAAGGCATTCTCCTATCCGGAACAGGAGCAGGGCTGGTGATCATCAGTTCTTTATTTGGAATGCCGGTGCCCTTGGCGCAAGTAACGTCATCGTCTATTATCGGAATAGGCATGGCGAAAAACGGACCAAACGTATTTCATAAACAGGTCGTTCAAACGATGCTGAAAGTATGGATCGTATCGCCGTTTTTATCTTTATCCATCTCCTATCTGCTTGTATCTATGTTTTTAAAGGCGGATTATTATTCAATCTTTATCATGGTAAGTGTGCTTTTAGCGGCAGGCGGTGCCGTCAGCCTGACAAAAGCCATTCGTAAAGAGAGACGCTCTGTCCACGATCAAGGCGGGGGAATCTAACTATTAATCTGAGTTATTTTATCTGTTAACTAGGAGGAAATGAATATTATGAGCTTAGCACCACATGGAGGAAAACTGGTAAACCGAGTAAATGAGTCATATGAGGTAAGCGGCATTCAGAAAGAAATTGAACTTGATTTGATTTCTTTTGCCGACCTGGAATTGATCGGAATCGGCGGATACAGCCCGATCGAAGGCTTCTTTAATGAGAAAGATTACGTATCTGTTGTTGAAAACATGCGTCTTGCTTCTGGTGTTGTATGGTCTATTCCGATCACGCTGCCGGTAGATGCACAAAAAGCAGCCGAACTGTCAGTCGGCGAAACAGTAAAATTAACGTATGACGGAGAAACATACGGCGTTATCCAAATCGAAGACTTATACGTGCCTGACAAACAAAAAGAAGCTGTTAACGTGTATAAAACGGATGATCAGGCTCATCCGGGGGTAAAAAAGCTGTTCAGCCGCGGTGATACATATGTCGGCGGTCCGATCACACTGATTAAAAAAGCTTCCAAACAATTCCCTGAGTTTACATTTGAACCGACGGAAACAAGACGCCAGTTTGCAGAAAAAGGCTGGGAAACAATTGTCGGTTTCCAAACGAGAAATCCTGTTCACAGAGCGCATGAATATATTCAAAAAACGGCTCTTGAGACAGTGGACGGTTTGTTTTTAAACCCGCTTGTCGGCGAAACAAAATCTGATGACATCCCCGCTGATGTCCGGATGGAAAGCTATCAAGTGCTTCTTGACAACTATTACCCGAAAGACCGTGTCTTCCTTGGCGTTTTCTTGGCTGCAATGCGTTATGCCGGTCCGAGAGAAGCGATTTTCCATGCGCTTGTCAGAAAAAACTACGGCTGCACGCATTTCATTGTCGGCCGCGATCACGCCGGTGTCGGTGACTATTACGGCACGTACGAAGCCCAGGAGTTGTTTGACACATTTAAACCTGAAGAACTCGGCATTACACCGCTGAAATTCGAGCACAGCTTCTTCTGCGAAAAATGCGGAAATATGGGAACGGCAAAAACGTGTCCGCATGGCAGAGAGCACCACGTGATTTTATCAGGCACCAAGGTAAGAGGGATGCTGAGAGACGGTGTACTGCCGCCTGCAGAATTCAGTCGCGCAGAAGTTGTAGAGGTGTTAATCAAAGGCATGAAGAAAAAAGAAGAAGCAGGCGTTTCTTAAGGGGGACTGGCAGTGACAAATCGCGATATCGTATGGCATGAAGCCTCTATTACAAAAGAAGAGTATCAGAAAAAAAACAAGCATAAAAGCTCCATTCTCTGGCTGACGGGCTTAAGCGGATCAGGCAAATCAACCATTGCCAATGCTGCTGCGAGAGAACTTTTTGAGCAAGGCTACCAAGTTATTGTGCTGGATGGTGACAACATTCGCCACGGTTTAAATAAAGATCTCGGTTTTTCTGATGAAGACCGAAAAGAAAACATCCGCCGAATCGGAGAGGTAGCGAAACTTTTTGTGCAGCAGGGCACCATTGTCATTACTGCTTTTATCTCTCCTTTCCGTGAGGACAGAGACCAGGTTCGCCAGCTTGTGGAAGCAGGCGAATTTAACGAAGTTTATATTAAATGCGACCTCGATATTTGTGAACAAAGAGATCCAAAAGGGCTCTACAAAAAAGCAAGAAACGGAGAAATTCCGTTCTTCACAGGCATTGATTCTCCATATGAAGAACCGGAAGCTCCTGAGCTCGTCCTTGACTCAGGACAATATGATCGTGAAGAGTGCAAAAATCAGCTGATCGAGTTTGTAAAGCAGCAACTGAGCTAAACGCCGCTCAGCTGTGTTCTTCTCAGATGCCGAAAATGCAAACAAGAACAACATCACAGCGAACGTTCTGGAAGAACTCGAATAGATCGGGGGAAAGACGATGGGGAAAGTATATATTGTAGGAGCGGGTCCCGGAGATCCTGATCTGCTGACAATTAAAGCGCTGAAAGCCATTGAAAAAGCTGATGTAATCCTATATGACAGATTAGTAAATAAAGAGATTTTGCATTATGCCAAGGAGCAGGCGGACCTGATCTACTGCGGGAAGCTTCCAGATTTTCATACAATGAAGCAGGAAACCATCAATCGGTTTCTTGTGAAGTATGCGCAAAAAGGGAAAACCGTTGTCAGATTGAAAGGCGGAGACCCATTTGTGTTCGGCAGAGGAGGGGAAGAAGCGGAATGCCTTTCTGAAAATAGCATTCCGTTTGAAATTGTCCCCGGTATCACATCGGGAATCGCGGCGGCTGCTTATGCCGGGATTCCTGTCACTCATCGGGACGCGGGCTCTAACGTGGCTTTTGTAACGGGGCATTATAAAAAAGAAGAGGATTTTGAGGAAAAGTGGAAAGCGCTGGCCACAGGGATTGATACACTTGTCATCTATATGGGCATTAAAAATGTGCAGCAGATCGAAAAAAAACTCCTGGAAAACGGCCGGGACGGTTCTACTCCGGCAGCGTTTATTCATTGGGGAACAACGGACAAGCAAAAATCTGTTTTTTGTACAGTTGACACCCTTTCAGAAACGGTGAAAAAAGAAGACATTAAAAATCCGAGTTTAATTGTTGTTGGAAATGTTGTAAATTATCACTATAAGCTGGAATGGTTTGAATCTGAGCTGAAAAAACAAGATTTAAGCGAGGCGTTGTAAATGAAACAAGCGATTTTATATGTCGGCCACGGCAGCCGGGTAAAAAAGGCTCAGCAAGAGGCCGCTGCATTTTTGGAAGGATGCAAAGCGCACATCTCTGCCCCTGTTCAGGAAATCAGTTTTTTAGAGTTGCAGGAGCCGGCAATTGAGACAGGGTTTGAAGCATGTGTGAAGCAAGGCGCCACTCATATCGCAGTGGTGCCTCTGCTTCTTTTAACGGCTGCTCATGCAAAACATGATATTCCGGAAGAAATTGCCCGTGCCGCATCCCGGTATCCTTCAGTCCATATCTCATACGGAAGTCCGATTGGGATTGACGAAGAAGTTGTCAAAGCTGTCTATCATCGTGTTAAAGACATAGGCGTTCCGTACGAAAACGCCAAGGTTGTGCTCATCGGCAGGGGAAGCTCAGACCCAGATGTAAAAAGAGACGTAACCGGCATTGCCGGATTGCTCCAAAACATCATGCCCGTCAAGGAAGTGATTCCATGTTTTATGACAGCATGCGGTCCCAATTACAAAGAGGTTTTTTCTGAGCTGAAAAAAGATGACAGCGTGACGACCTTTATTGTTCCGTATTTGCTGTTTACCGGGATGCTGATGAATAAGATTGAACGTGAGGTCCAGAAATTGAAGGCCGAAAATTCAAATGTCTACCTCTCTTCCTATATCGGTTTCCACCCGCATGTGAAAAAGGCATTTTTACATCGTGTGAAAGAAACTGCTGACAACCATGAGGGGCAATTTAATTTTGACGGAGGCTCATATGCTCCCGCTTCACATTAGTTTGCAGAAGAAAAAGGTTGTGATCGCAGGAGGCGGCAGTATTGCGCTCAGAAGGTTAAAAACGGTGCTTTCTGAGGGAGCGGATATTACGCTTGTCAGTCCGGTTGCGGAACCGGAAATCAGGCAGATGGCAGACAATCGCCAAATCAAGTGGCTGAGCCGGAAGATTGAGAAAGAGGATTATCTCGATGCTTTTTTGATTATTGCCGCGACGGATGACGCCGCTGTGAATAAAGAAATTGCGCAAAATGCATCGCCTTCCCAGCTTGTCAACTGTGCCAGTGACGCTGAGCTGGGCAATGTGTACATGCCGAAAATCGTAAAAAGAGGGCATGTTACGGTTTCTGTTTCGACAAACGGAGCCAGTCCAAAGCATACGAAGGAACTTGCTGAAAAAGTGGACGTGCTCATTGACGGCGACTTTGTCAGCGAAGTAGACAGGCTTTATCAGATCAGAAGAAATAAATAAGCCAGAGCAGTTGCTGCTCTGGCTTTTCTTTATATGAATCAGCTTTTTTTCAGCCTGATGACAGTATCCGCATCAGGCGTGACAAAGACGGTATGCTGGCTGTCATAAGTCACGAATCCGGGCTTTGCGCCGTTCGGCTTTTTGACGTGCCTGATTTTTGTATAATCAACAGGCACAGAACTTGAATCTTTTGCTTTTGAAAAATAAGCTGCAATTGTGGCGGCTTCAATAATTGTTTGTTCATCCGGCTCGCTGCTTCTGATGACAACATGGGAGCCCGGGATATCCTTCGTGTGAAGCCATATGTCGTCTCTGGCAGCTGCTTTGGTCGTTAAATACTCGTTTTGACGGTTGTTTTTGCCGACTAAAATAGTGTGACCGGAAGAGGATTCGTATGTTTCTAAAACAGGGTTGTTCTGTTTTTGTTTTTTCTGCCCTTTTTGCTGCTTAGGACGTAAATATTTCCCCTCCACAAGCTCTTCTCTGATTTCACTGATATCACGCGGAGAAGCGGACGACAGCTGCTGAATCAGCTGGTCGAAGTATTCAATTTCTTGCTTAGCCAGACTGATTTGTTCTTCGACAACGGCAACTGAGTTTTTCGCCTTCTGATACTTAGTGAAATAGGCCTGTGCATTCTCTGAAGGCGTCTTGTTCGGATTCAGCGGGATAGCGATTGTCGGATTTTCCTCATCATAGTAGTTGATGACTTCAGCCTGCTTGTCGCCTTTTTTCATCATATATAAATTTGCGGTCAGCAGCTCCCCGTAAAGCTGAAATTCCTTAGCGTTTTCCGAATACTCCAGTGTTTTTTCCAGTTTTTTGATTTTGTTGGCGTTCTTTTTCCGTTCATTCACAACGAACCGCTCAAGATCCTGAGCCTGCTGTTTAACCCGGTCCCGCTCAGCTTTTCCGAAATAAAAACGGTCCAGCAGCTCACTTAATGAATCGAAGCGGCGTGCTTCTCCTTTAAGGTGAGTCAGCTCCAGCAGATAAAAATATTCCTTCCCGTTAACAGTCGTGATGTTAGGGTTGAAACGGTGCTCCCTTACCTCTGCAAAGAGCTCCAGCAACGCTTTTGGCAGTGTCACTTTGTTGGCAAGGCCCGCTCTGTGGACAGCTTCTTTTGCGAAGAGCGGAGAAACACCGGAAAAATGGTCAACAATTTGTTTATCTAGCCGTCCTTCTTGAAAACTGAGATGACGCAACATGTCATCTTCAGTCGCTTCTAGCGGTGAGATCTTGTCCTGGGCCGGCGGAAGCTTATAATCGTAGCCCGGCAGTACGGTGCGATAGCTGTTCATTGACGGTGATAGATGTTTCAGCCCGTCGATGATCGCATTTTCCTCTCCGTCCGTCAGAATGATATTGCTGTGGCGGCCCATAATTTCGACATAAAGCTTTAGATGCGTTTCATCGCCGATTTCATTACGGCTTTTAATATGAAAAATCATAATGCGGTCAAGGCCCGCCTGTTCAATTTTTTCAATAAATCCGCCTTCAATATGCTTTCTTAGCAGCATGCAAAACATCGGCGGTTCACTCGGGTTTTCATACGTTTGTGCCGTGATATGCACCCGTGAATAGCTTGGGTGTGCCGATAATAAAAGCTTTTGGTTTTTTCCATTGGCGCGGATGTGAAAAATCACATCGTGCTTATAAGGCTGATGGACTTTCGTGATCCGTCCGCCCATTATTCGCTCGTTCAGTTCGTGTGTCATTCCGTATGTAAACATGCCATCAAACGACATATATAATACACCCTCTCATTCTTCCTGCATTCGATAATTATAGCATGAAATGGGACGAGTCAGAATAAGCATGCTTATAGAGTGATATCTCTATAAGAGAGCAGGGGAGTGGACGAGCGGAATGAAGTTTCATGAAATGGGACAAACAGATTTATTAGAGGCAACAAATACGTCCATGAAACAAGGATTAACTGAAAAAGAGGTGAAAAAACGCCTCGACAAGCATGGGCCAAACGAGCTTCAAGAAGGGAAAAAAACATCAGCGCTTATCTTGTTTTTGGCGCAGTTTAAAGATTTCATGGTGCTTGTGCTGCTTGCGGCAACATTAATTTCAGGGTTTCTTGGTGAATATGTGGACGCGGTTGCGATTATTGCGATTGTGTTTGTGAATGGCATACTTGGGTTCTTTCAAGAACGGCGTGCAGAGCAATCTCTTCAGGCATTAAAAGAGCTGTCAACTCCTCATGTGATGGCGCTCAGGGAAGGAAGCTGGACAAAGATCCCTTCTAAAGAACTGGTGCCGGGCGACATTGTGAAGTTTACAAGCGGCGATCGGATTGGAGCAGATGTCCGGATTGTCGAAGCGAAAAGCCTGGAAATTGAAGAATCAGCGTTAACCGGAGAGTCAATCCCGGTTGTGAAACATGCGGATAAATTGAAAAAACCCGATGTGTCGCTGGGGGATATTACGAATATGGCCTTTATGGGAACCATCGTCACCCGCGGCAGCGGTGTCGGTGTTGTCGTCGGTACAGGAATGAACACGGCTATGGGGAAAATCGCTGACATGCTTGAATCGGCGGGAACTCTGTCAACCCCGCTGCAAAGAAGGCTCGAGCAGCTCGGGAAAATTTTAATTGTTGTCGCTTTGCTGCTCACTGTACTTGTTGTCGCTGTCGGCGTGATCCAAGGACACGATCTGTACAGTATGTTTTTAGCCGGTGTTTCGCTAGCGGTAGCCGCCATTCCAGAAGGGCTGCCAGCCATTGTGACAGTAGCGCTGTCATTGGGTGTACAGCGTATGATCAAGCAAAAATCAATCGTGAGAAAGCTTCCCGCGGTTGAGACGCTTGGGTGTGCCTCTATTATTTGTTCAGACAAAACAGGAACAATGACGCAAAACAAAATGACGGTCACACATGTATGGTCCGGAGGAAAAACGTGGAGAGTGTCGGGCACGGGCTACGATCCGAAAGGAGGCTTCACACTGAACGATAAAGAGGTCAGTGTGAATGAGCATAAGCCGCTGGAGCAAATGCTATTGTTCGGAGCGCTTTGTAACAACTCGAATATTGAGAATAGAAACGGTGACTATGTGCTTGACGGAGATCCGACAGAGGGAGCGCTGCTCACTGCGGCAAGAAAAGGCGGCTTTTCAAAGGAGTTTGTGGAATCCCATTACCGGGTGATTGAGGAGTTTCCGTTTGATTCAGCACGAAAAATGATGACTGTCATTGTAGAGGATCAGGACAGAAAGCGCTATATCATTACGAAAGGCGCGCCGGATGTCCTGATGCAGCGGTCTGCCCGTATTTATTATGACGGCTCTGCCGCTCCTTTCTCAAATGAGAGAAAAGCAGAAACAGAGGCAGTATTACGGCAACTGGCTTCCCAGGCGCTCCGAACGATTGCGGTTGCCTATAGACCGGTAAAAGCAGGGGAAACACCGTCAATGGAGCAGGCGGAAAAAGACCTGACAATGCTTGGCCTTTCAGGCATCATAGATCCGCCGCGCCCTGAAGTCAGACAGGCGATTAAAGAATGCCGTGAAGCGGGAATTAAGACTGTCATGATTACAGGGGATCATGTTGAGACAGCAAAAGCTATAGCGAAAGATTTGCGCCTCCTCCCGAAAAGCGGAAAAATCATGGACGGCCAGATGCTGAATGAGCTTTCGCAAGAAGAGCTTTCTGACGTAGTGGAGGATGTGTATGTGTTTGCCCGCGTTTCCCCTGAGCATAAATTGAAAATTGTTAAAGCGTATCAGGAAAACGGACATATCGTTGCAATGACAGGAGACGGCGTCAATGACGCGCCGGCTATCAAACAGGCTGACATCGGCGTTGCCATGGGTATTACAGGAACGGATGTGGCGAAGGAAGCATCATCCCTCATTCTCGTAGATGATAATTTTGCAACCATTAAATCAGCGATTAAAGAAGGCAGAAACATCTATGAAAATATTAGAAAATTTATCCGATACCTGCTGGCTTCTAACGTAGGAGAAATTCTGGTCATGCTTTTCGCCATGCTGCTTGCCCTTCCTTTGCCGCTCGTGCCGATTCAGATTTTGTGGGTCAACTTGGTGACAGATGGATTGCCGGCGATGGCGCTCGGCATGGATCAGCCGGAAGGAGACGTTATGAAGCGGAAGCCGCGTCACCCGAAAGAAGGGGTGTTTGCACGCAAGCTTGGATGGAAGGTGGTCTCCAGAGGATTTTTAATCGGTGCTGCCACGATTTTGGCTTTTATCATCGTGTATCACCGCAATCCTGAGAATTTGTCTTATGCTCAGACAATTGCGTTTGCAACGTTGGTGCTGGCTCAGCTTATTCACGTATTTGACTGCCGGAGCGAAACATCTGTTTTTTCCAGAAATCCGTTTGAAAACTTGTATCTGATCGGCGCTGTATTGTCATCAATTTTACTGATGCTGGTGGTTATTTACTATCCGCCGCTCCAGCCGATTTTCCACACGGTTGCCATCACGCCGGGAGACTGGATGCTTGTCATCGGCATGTCGGCCATCCCTACTTTTTTGCTGGCGGGGTCACTTTTGACAAGAAAAAAATAAATTCATATGATATAATCTTAGGGGTAATAGCATGTCTATTGCCCTTTTATTTTGAGAACAGGGAAGAAATTGGGTGTTTTATTTATGATACGAAGTATGACAGGCTTCGGCAGTGCAAGCAAAACACAAGATGATCTCTCTGTAAGCGTTGAACTTAAATCTGTGAATTACAGGTTTAAAGAAGTGAACGCTCGTTTGCCAAGGCCTTTGCTATATTTAGAAGATAAGCTGAAACAGACGATTCTGCAGTACATACAGCGCGGAAGAATTGAGCTTTTCGTCTCCGTTGACAGTGATATGCTTGTAGAGAGAAGGCTTGACATTGATTGGCCGCTTCTCGATGAGTTTGTCGCAGCTGCAGAGGATATGAAAAAGCGATATCAATTGTCCGCAGAGCCTGATGTCATGGACTTCTTCAAGCTTGAACATGTCGTCCAGATTCATGAGGAGCAGACACAAAGCGAAAAGCTTGAGGAGTTAATAACAGCTGCTGCAGAGGAAGCTGTAAAAGGACTCTGTGAGATGCGCGAAAAAGAGGGGCTGCTTCTAGCCAAAGACTGTCTGATGCATATTGACCAGCTTGAAGAGCTGGCCGAAAAGACCGAATCTTTGGCAGCCGATGCGGTATCTCGTTACAGGGAACGGCTTTACGCCAGAATAAAGGAATGGACCGAAGACGTGTTGGATGAGAGCCGGCTGGTTACAGAATGCGCTATTTTTGCAGATCGCTCTGATATTACAGAAGAGATTACAAGGCTGAAGAGCCACTTCGCTCAGTTTCGTGATATATTAGCTGAAGGCGGAGCTGTCGGGCGCAAACTCGACTTTCTTGTCCAAGAGCTGAATCGGGAAGCAAATACAATCGGCTCAAAAGCAAATGATCACCAGATCACAAAGCTTGTCGTCGAAATGAAAAGTTCTATTGAAAAAATAAAAGAACAAGTGCAAAATATAGAATAGTAACTGTGCGTATTGTTTACAGACGGACTTGCTAGGTTAAACTAGAGACGTCTATTTTACAGGGGGAACGTAGAAGATGACGATTAAACTGATTAATATCGGATTTGGCAATATTATCTCCGCCAATCGGATGATTTCGATTGTCAGCCCGGAGTCTGCGCCAATCAAACGGATGATCCAGGATGCAAGAGACCGCGGAATGCTAATTGACGCTACATACGGACGAAGAACCCGTGCAGTTGTCGTCATGGATAGTGATCACATTATCTTATCTGCCGTCCAGCCTGAGACAGTTGCACACAGACTTTCTGTTAAAGAAGAAATTATGGATGAAGGGCAGGGGTAATTGCCGCATGAAAGAAAGAGGGTTATTAATCGTTCTCTCAGGTCCCTCAGGAGTTGGTAAAGGAACGGTTCGGCAAGCGATTTTTTCGCAAGAAGATACAAAATTCGAGTATTCGATTTCAGTAACAACGAGAAACCCGCGAGAGGGCGAAGTGAACGGAGTCGATTATTTTTTCAAAACTAGAGAAGAATTTGAGCAAATGATTGCAAACAATAAGCTGCTTGAATGGGCAGAATATGTCGGCAATTATTACGGCACTCCTGTCGATTATGTTGAACAGACGCTCCAAGAAGGAAAAGACGTCTTTTTAGAAATCGAAGTTCAAGGCGCTCTTCAAGTGAGAAATGCTTTCCCGGAAGGTCTGTTTATTTTCCTTGCGCCTCCGAGTCTTTCTGAACTGAAGAACAGAATTGTGACAAGAGGAACGGAAACAGATGCTCTGATTGAAAATCGCATGAAAGCCGCAAAAGCTGAGATCGAAATGATGGACGCATATGATTACGTCGTAGAAAATGATAATGTCGAAACGGCTTGCGACAAAATCAAAGCAATCGTTCTCGCTGAACATTTGAAGCGTGAGCGCGTTGCACCAAGATATAAGAAAATGCTGGAGGTTGAATAACTGATGTTAGATCCGTCAATTGACTCATTAATGAATAAATTGGATTCGAAATACACGCTCGTAACCGTTTCTGCTAGACGCGCGCGTGAAATGCAAATCAAAAAAGACCAGATGATTGAACATACGATTTCACACAAATATGTAGGCAAAGCTTTAGAAGAAATTGATGCAGGCCTGCTTTCGTTTGAAAAGGAAGACCGCGAATAGTAGCACAAGTAGCAACCTATATCATGTAGGTTGTTATTTTTTTCCGTGCTGTTTTAAATTGCAGAGGGGGAGAAGTCATTGCTGAACAATCGAAATGTGTTGCTTTGCGTGAGCGGAGGCATCGCTGTTTATAAAGCCTGTGCGCTGACAAGCAAGCTGGTGCAGGCAGGGGCAAATGTTAAAGTCATTATGACTGAATCTGCGTGCCAGTTCGTTTCACCGCTGACATTTCAGGCATTGAGCCGCCATGAAGTATATACAGATACATTTAAAGAACAAAATCCAAGCGTCATTTCTCATATAGACGCAGCTGACTGGGCCGACCTGATTATTGTTGCGCCGGCTACGGCCAATGTGATTGGAAAACTGGCCAACGGCATTGCTGATGATATGCTGACAACAACCTTATTAGCGGCAACAGCGCCGGTATGGATTGCGCCCGCCATGAATGTGCATATGTATGACCATCCGGCAGTCAAACGCAATATTTCTGTCCTTTATCAGGATGGTTTTCGTTTTATTGAACCGAGCGAGGGCTATTTAGCATGCGGTTACGTTGGAAAAGGAAGATTGGAAGAACCCGAAAACATCGTGAAACTTGCGGCAAAGCATTTTGCAGAAGAAAAAGACGCGCCTTTAGAAGGCAAACAAGTGGTGATCACAGCAGGCCCGACACGGGAGGCAGTTGATCCTGTGCGTTTTTTCACGAATAAATCGACGGGTAAAATGGGATACGCATTAGCTGAGGCTGCGGTGCGGCTTGGTGCAAACGTGACCTTGATCTCAGGGCCGGTTTCTCTTGATGTCCCTAAAGGGCTTTCTCAGTTTATCCCTGTCCAATCGGCTGCGGACATGCGCGATGCGGTGCTCTCTGTGTATGAGAGAAGCGACGTCGTCATAAAAACAGCTGCTGTTGCCGATTTTACGCCAAAAACAGTATTTGACCAAAAAATGAAAAAACAAGACGGCGGAATGACCCTTGAATTAAAAAGAACAGTCGACATCTTAAAAGAACTGGGCGAGAAAAAACAGCATCAGCTGTTAGTCGGTTTTGCTGCTGAGACACAAGATGTGGAACATTACGCCCGCAAAAAGCTTTCTGCCAAAAATCTTGACATGATTGTGGCGAATGACGTGAAAGCGGCAGGGGCCGGTTTTGGTGCTGATACGAATATTGTGACGCTCTTTTTCAAAGACGGGCGCAAACGCGAGCTGCCGAAGATGTCTAAGCTCGATGTTTCGTTTGACATTCTTGGAGAAGTCGCAGCCCTCTTAAAACAAACCGGAGAGCACTCATGAATTTTGCCGAAGTCATCGTTGATGTCAGCACCAAAAATATAGACAGGCCGTTTGATTACAAAATCCCAGACCATCTTAAAGGTATGATCAAAACGGGAATGAGGGTCATTGTTCCGTTTGGCCCCCGTAAAATTCAAGGGTTTGTGACAGCTGTCAAAGATACGTCTGATCTCTCAGGTAAATCTGTCAAAGAAGTGGAGGATTTATTAGATCTTACGCCTGTTTTGACAGAAGAGCTGATGAATTTGTCTTCATGGCTGTCAGACAAAACGCTGTCTTTTAAGATTACGGCGCTTCAAGCGATGCTGCCTGCCGCATTAAAGGCAAAATATGAAAAAGAGCTGAAGATTGCGGAAGGTGCGGATATCCCGCCGCAGGTAGAACGGCTGTTTTCTGAAACAAAGAGCTTGCTGTATTCCGATATACCTGATCACGATACGCTGAAAATCATCCAGAAGCAGGTTCAAAAAGGCCATATCGATGTAACTTATAAAGTGGCGCAAAAAGCGAACAAAAAAATGGTCAGGTATATTCAGGCCAATGCCGGTAAAGAAGAGCTCTCCAAGCAGGCTGAGGGTTTATCCCGACAAGCGGCTAAACAGCAGGCGATCCTGCACTTTTTCATGACAGAACCGGAAGGCACGAAAATACCTGCTGCGGACCTGTGCAAAAAAACAGACACAAGCTCAGCCACCATCAAGAGCCTGATCCAAAAGGGGCTTCTGAAAGAAACCTATGAAGAGGTTTACAGAGACCCCTATCAGGACAAAATGTTCAAAAAAACAGAACCTCTGCCGCTGACAGACGAGCAGAGCGCGGCCTTTCAGCCGATACGCCGGACGTTAGATAACAATGAACATCAAGTGTTTCTCCTGCACGGAGTGACGGGAAGCGGCAAAACGGAAATTTATCTCCAGTCGATTGAAAAAGTGCTTGCGAAAGGAAAAGAAGCCATCGTACTTGTACCGGAAATATCGTTAACGCCGCAAATGGTTCATCGATTTAAAGGGCGTTTCGGCTCTCAGGTAGCCGTGATGCACAGCGGGTTATCCACTGGTGAAAAGTATGACGAGTGGCGCAAAATCCACCGCAAGGAAGTACGGCTTGTCGTGGGCGCGAGGTCCGCTATTTTTGCTCCGTTTGAAAATCTCGGGATGATTATCATCGATGAGGAGCATGAATCGTCCTATAAACAAGAGGAAATGCCGCGCTACCATGCGAAAGAAGTAGCGATCAAGAGAGCGGAGCACCACCGCTGTCCGGTTGTGTTAGGTAGTGCTACACCGACGTTAGAGTCATATGCACGGGCGCAAAAAGGAGTGTACGAGCTGCTTTCGCTGAAACACCGCGTCAATCACCAAGTGATGCCTGAGGTTTCGCTTGTGGATATGAGAGAGGAGCTCAGAAACGGCAATCGCTCTATGTTTTCAATAGAATTGATGGAAAAGCTTGAAGAAACCATTGCCAAGGGTGAACAGGCTGTGCTGTTTTTAAATAAAAGGGGCTATTCCTCCTTTGTGATGTGCAGGGACTGCGGATATGTCCCGCAATGCCCTCACTGCGACATTTCCATGACGTATCACCGTTCCGGCCAGAGGATGAAATGCCATTATTGCGGACATGAAGAGCCTGTTCCGCATACTTGTCCTGAATGCGGGAGCGATCATATCCGTTTTTTCGGAACGGGAACACAAAGAGTGGAAGAAGAATTAACAAAGGTGCTGCCACATGCAAGAGTCATACGGATGGATGTTGATACGACCTCTCGGAAAGGTGCCCATGAAAAATTATTGTCTGCTTTCGGAGAAGGCAAAGCAGATATTCTTCTTGGAACGCAAATGATTGCGAAAGGGCTTGATTTTCCGAATGTGACACTTGTCGGAGTCTTAAGCGCTGACACAACACTGCACATTCCTGATTTCAGATCTGCCGAAAAAACGTTTCAGCTGCTAACACAAGTCAGCGGCCGCGCGGGAAGACATGAAAAACCCGGCAATGTCATCATTCAAACGTACACACCGTCCCATTACAGCATCCAGCTGACGAAAACGCATGATTATGAAACGTTTTATCAGCATGAAATGGCGCACAGGAGGGAGCAATCCTACCCGCCGTATTACTATTTGGCTCTTGTGACGGTTTCTCACGAGGAAGTGGCAAAAGCGGCTGTAACCGCTGAGAAAATCGGACACTTTCTGAAAGCAAACTGCGGGGCAGATACGAAAATACTTGGTCCAAGCGCATCGCCGATCGCCAGGATCAAAGATAGATATCGTTATCAATGCGTGATAAAATACAAACAGGAAACCCAGATATCAGCTTTATTGAAGAAGATACTGGAACATTATAAACGCGAAATTGAACAAAAACATGTAATGATTTCAATTGATATGAATCCTTATATGATGATGTAAGATCTCACGTCTTGGAGGGTAATGAATTGGCAGTAAAAAAGGTCGTCACACATCCCGCGGAGGTTTTGGAAACGCCCGCGGAAACCGTGACTGTTTTTGATAAAAAGCTAAAAAAACTGCTTGATGATATGTACGATACCATGCTCGAAATGGATGGAGTCGGACTGGCAGCGCCGCAGATCGGTATTTTAAAAAGAGCGGCTGTTGTTGATATCGGAGAAGAAAGCGGCAGAATTGACCTTGTGAATCCGGAAATTCTTGAACAAAGCGGCGAGCAAACCGGAGTTGAAGGATGCTTGAGTTTTCCCGGCGTCTACGGAGATGTCACGCGTGCCGATTATGTGAAAGTGCGGGCGTATAACCGTCAGGGAAAACCGTTTATTCTTGAAGCAAGGGGCTTTTTCGCGAGAGCCGTGCAGCATGAAATGGACCACTTGGACGGCGTGCTGTTTACATCAAAAATAAGCAAATATTATACAGAAGATGAACTAGCGGATATGGAAGGATGATTTGATGACGAGAATCGTGTTTATGGGAACACCCGATTTTTCAGTTCCTGTGTTAAAAACCCTGATAGATGACGGATATGAAGTAGTGGGGGTCGTCACTCAGCCGGACCGTCCGAAGGGCAGAAAAAAAGTGCTCACGCCTCCGCCTGTGAAGGAAGAAGCTTTGCGTCACGGTATCCCGGTTCTTCAGCCTGAAAAAGTCAGACTGAAAGAAGAAATTGAAAAGGTGCTGGCATTAAAACCGGATCTCATTGTGACGGCAGCGTTTGGGCAAATTCTGCCTAAAGAGCTTCTCGACAGCCCTAAGTACGGATGCATTAATGTCCATGCGTCTCTTTTGCCTGAACTGAGAGGCGGGGCTCCTATCCATTATTCCATTCTCCAAGGAAAGAAAAAAACCGGAGTTACCATTATGTACATGGTGGAAAAATTAGATGCAGGCGATATGATTTCTAAAGTGGAAGTAGACATTGAAGAAACCGACAATGTCGGAACCCTGCACGATAAATTAAGCGCTGCTGGCGCGAAGCTTCTGTCTGAAACAGTTCCTCAAGTTATAGCCGGCGACATATCACCTGAAAAGCAGGATGACGAGAAAGCGACGTATGCGCCAAACATTAAAAGAGAACAAGAGCTGATTGACTGGTCCAGAGCAGGAGAAGAGCTTTATAATCAAGTTCGAGGTTTAAACCCATGGCCTGTTGCCTATACGACTTTAAATGGACAAAACCTGAAAGTGTGGGCGGCCAAGAAAACAGCGGCGCCGGCAAAAGCCGAGCCCGGCACAGTCATTGCTATTGAAAAAGAAGGAATTATCGTGGCCACAGGAAACGATACGGCACTGTTATTAACAGAGCTGCAGCCTGCCGGCAAAAAACGCATGCGAGGCGAAGACTTCGTCCGTGGCGCTCATGTTGAGACAGGTGATATGTTAGGAGTGCACAATGAAAACAAATAGCGTTCGTGATATTGCGCTGGAGGCGCTGGTCAAATTAGAACAAAATCAGTCATACAGTAACCTGCTCCTGAAATCGGTTATTAAATCCAATAAACTGAGCGATCAGGACCGGGGGCTTTTGACTGAACTAGTGTACGGTACATTGCAAAACAAAATCGCGCTGGATTATATGCTCAAGCCGTTTATCAACAAGCCGCAAAAGGTGAAGCCGTGGGTTATCCAGCTTCTCCGCCTGTCCTTATATCAAATGGAATATTTAGAGAAAATTCCGGACCGGGCAGTCATCCATGAAGCGGTAGAGATTGCTAAAAACCGCGGGCATAAAGGCATTGCCTCATTTGTCAACGGCGTGCTTCGCTCTATTCAGCGCGAAGGAGTCCCTTCCTTTGACGCCATCGAAGATCCTGTTCTCCGGCTTGCGACAGAAACAAGCCATCCCGAATGGCTCGTGAAAGAGTGGGCAGACGCATACGGATTTGATGCGGCTGAAAAGATTTGCCGCATTCATCTCATTCCGCCTAAGCAAACGCTGCGTGTCAATCAAATGAAAACAGACAGAGCGGAGATACTTGATCAAATGGCAGCTGAAGGAATCGAAGCAGAAAAAGGCGATCTCGCCGAGGATGCTGTGAAGCTTGTAAAGGGAACAATCGCCGGAACTCACTTCTTCCAGACCGGTGAAGTGTCCATCCAGGATGAAAGCTCCATGCTGGTTGCCCGGGCCCTTGACCCTAAGCCAGGTGAAACGGTGCTTGATGCGTGCGCGGCGCCGGGCGGAAAGTCAGCCCATATCGCTGAATTAATGGAGAACAAGGGAAGTGTGACATCGCTTGACCTTCACAAACATAAAGTGAAGCTGATCAAAGAAGCGTCAGAACGGCTTGGCCTTTCCATTATTGATGCGAAAACAATGGACGCGAGAAAAGCGGGAGAAACGTTTAAAAGTGTACAGTTTGACCGTATTTTGGTTGACGCTCCATGCTCAGGCTTTGGCGTGATCAGAAGAAAGCCGGATATGAAGTACACCAAAACCCCGAATGACAGCTCCCGGCTTGCTGAAATCCAGCTGTCTATCTTAAGGGAAATTGCGCCATTAGTAAAAAAAGGTGGCACTCTTGTCTACAGTACGTGTACAATGGATCGGACAGAAAATGAAGAAGTTATCCATGCGTTTATACAAGAACATCCTGATTTTGAACCCGATTTGTCTCTTGAAAAGCGGCTGCCCGAAAAGGCGAGACCCTTTGTTCGGGATGGGAGGCTTCAAATCCTTCCGCATTATTTCGGAACAGATGGTTTCTTTATTTGCAGCATGAGAAAGAAGGGATAAGCAATGACAGAACTTAAAAAAACAAAGATCAGAAAAGAATTGCGGACAGAGCGTCCTTCAATTTATTCTTTTGAATTAGACGAAATCAAACAATGGCTGACAGACAACGGAGAGAAACCGTTCCGCGCGGCACAGATTTTTGAATGGCTTTACGAAAAACGAGTATCTTCTTTTGACGAAATGACAAACCTGTCAAAGGATCTGCGTGAGAAATTAAACACTCATTTCGTATTAACGACGCTGAAAACAGCAGTTAAACAAACTTCTCAAGATGGTACGATGAAGTTTTTATTCGAGCTTCACGACGGTTATACAATCGAAACCGTTTTAATGAGACACGAGTATGGTAATTCTGTATGTGTAACGACACAAGTCGGCTGCCGCATTGGCTGCACATTCTGCGCATCAACGCTCGGCGGCTTAAAACGAAATCTTGAAGCGGGCGAAATTGTCGCTCAAGTGGTGAAAGTTCAAAAAGCGCTGGATGAAACGGATGAACGCGTCAGCTCTGTCGTCATCATGGGAATTGGCGAACCATTTGATAACTTTAACGAAATGCTTGCCTTCTTAAAAATCATTAACCATGATAAGGGACTGAATATAGGAGCCCGCCATATTACTGTTTCTACAAGCGGAATCATCCCGAAAATTTACGAATTCGCTGATCAGCAAATGCAGATTAACTTTGCGATTTCTCTGCACGCGCCAAATACAGAAATCAGAAGCCGTTTGATGCCGATTAACAGAGCGTACAAGCTGCCTGATTTAATGGAAGCCGTTAAATATTACATTAATAAAACAGGACGCCGGATCAGCTTTGAATACGGTCTGTTCGGTGGCGTAAATGATCAGGTCGAGCACGCTGAAGAGCTTGCAGACTTGCTGGAAGGCGTAAAATGCCACGTGAACTTGATTCCGGTAAACTATGTGCCTGAACGGGATTACGTCCGCACACCGCGCGAGCAGATTTTTGCTTTTGAGAAAACGCTGAAATCCCGCGGAGTAAATGTCACGATCCGAAGAGAGCAAGGCCATGACATTGACGCAGCCTGCGGTCAGCTTCGCGCGAAGGAGCGTCAAGACGAGACGAGGTGATGAGGGTTGTTAACAGCCTTAAAAACAGATACAGGGAAAATCCGCCAGCATAATGAAGATGATGCGGGTATTTTTAAGGGGAAAGACGATTTTGTATTAGCGGTTGTCGCTGATGGCATGGGCGGCCATCTTGCTGGAGATGTTGCAAGCAAGATGGCTGTGAAAGCCATGGGAGAGAAATGGAATGAGGCAGATACGGTTCCTGCGGCGCCGTCAGAGTGTGAAGAGTGGCTCATTGAACAGATTCTCGCGGTAAACAGCAAGATTTACGATCATGCCCAAGCGCACGAAGAATGCCAAGGCATGGGAACAACCATTGTATGCGCTCTTTTTACAGGCAAAACGGTTTCCGTTGCTCATATAGGCGACAGCAGATGCTATTTGCTTCAGGACGATCTTTTCGTTCAGGTGACAGAGGATCATTCTCTTGTGAATGAACTGGTTCGCACCGGTGAAATCTCCAGAGAAGATGCTGAGCATCATCCGCGCAAAAATGTGCTGACGAAGGCGCTCGGAACAGATCAATCTGTCAGTATTGACGCACGTTCTTTCGAAATTGAACCCGGAGACAAACTCCTTTTATGTTCTGATGGACTGACGAATAAAGTGGAAGTCACTGAATTAAAAGACATCCTGCAAAGCGATTCAGCTCCTCAGGAAAAAGTAAACCTGCTTGTGGACAAAGCCAATGAGAATGGCGGGGAAGACAATATTACAGCAGTTTTGCTTGAGCTTGCTTTACATGTTGAAGAGGGTGAAGATCAGTGCTAATCGGCAAGCGAATCAGCGGGCGTTACCAGATTCTCCGTGCCATAGGCGGCGGGGGAATGGCCAACGTTTATTTAGCTGAGGACATTATTCTTGATCGTGAAGTCGCAATCAAAATCCTGCGGTTTGACTATGTGAATGACAATGAGTTTATCAGGCGTTTCCGAAGAGAAGCCCAATCGGCATCAAGCCTTGATCACCCGAATATTGTCAGCATTTATGATTTGGGCGAGGAAGATGACATTTACTATATTGTCATGGAATACGTAGAGGGCATGACGCTAAAAGAATACATAACAGCAAATGGGCCGCTTCACCCCAAAGAAGCGCTCAGCATCATGGAGCAAATTGTCTCAGCCATTGCCCATGCCCACCAAAATCATATTGTCCACAGGGATATTAAACCGCATAACATTTTGATCGACCATATGGGCAATATCAAAGTAACGGATTTTGGAATTGCGACTGCACTGACTTCGACAACAATCACCCACACCAATTCTGTGCTGGGCTCAGTCCATTATTTATCCCCCGAACAGGCGCGGGGCGGTCTGGCCACAAAAAAATCAGATATTTATGCACTTGGGATTGTCTTATTTGAGCTGTTAACCGGCCGAATCCCGTTTGATGGAGAATCGGCTGTCAGCATCGCCTTAAAGCATCTTCAGGCTGAAACCCCTTCAGCGAAAAGGTGGAATCCCTCAGTACCCCAAAGCGTTGAAAACATCATATTAAAGGCAACCGCCAAAGATCCTTTTCATCGCTATGAAACTGCTGAAGATATGGAAGAAGATATTCGAACAGCTTTTGACGCGGACAGGCTCAACGAAAAGAAATTTACGATTCAAGATGATGAAGAAATGACGAAAGCGATTCCGATTATTAAGGATGCAGAGCTTGCGAAAGCTTCTAATGAAACCGAAGCTGACATGACATTTCCTCAAGAAAACCAAACGAAGAAAAAAGCTAAGAGAAAAAAATGGCCGTGGATTTTGCTCACCATATGCCTGATTTTTATCACGGCAGGAGTTCTCGCCGTCACTGTTTTTCCTTCTCTTTTTATGCCTAAGGATGTCAAAATACCCGATGTAGCAGGGATGGAATATGAGAAAGCGGCAGATCTTCTAGAAAAAGAAGGCTTGCAGGTAGATTCAGACGTTTTGGAAATCTCAGATGAGAAGATCGAAGAAGGCCTGATGGTCAAAACCGATCCTAAAGCCGAGTCCACTGTTAAAGAAGGAGCAACGGTTACGCTTTATAAGAGTACAGGTAAAGCAAAAAAGCAGATCGGTGATGTGACGGACCAATCAGTCGACAAGGCAAAAAAAGTGTTAAAGGAACAGGGCTTTAAAAATGTAACGGTGGATGAAGTAAATAATGATGAGAAAGACGCCGGCACTGTCATAGACCAGAATCCGTCAGCAGGGACCGAACTTGTGCCGGACGAAGATCAAGTTAAGCTCACAGTCAGCATCGGGCCGGAAGATATTACGCTCAGAGACTTAAAAACATACAGTAAAGAAGCAGCCTCAGGATATCTGGAAGATAACGGGCTCAAGCTGGTGGAAAAAGAAGCGTACTCAGATGACGTTCCGGAAGGACAGGTTGTCAAACAAAAACCGGCAGCGGGAACGGCGCTAAAGCCGGGAAATGAGGTCGAAGTGACATTCTCTCTCGGACCTGAGAAAAAACCGGCGAAAACAGTGAAAGAAAAAGTCAAGATTCCATATGAGCCTGAAAACGAAGGGGACGAGCTGGAGGTGCAAATCGCGATTGACGACGCGGACCACAGCATTTCTGACACTTACGAACATTTTAAGATTAAAGAGCCCGTAGAACGGACGATCGAACTGAAGATTGAACCTGGCCAAAAAGGGTACTATCAAGTGATGGTAAATAATAAAGTCGTCAGCTACAAAACAATTGAGTATCCGAAAGATGAATAACAAGGAGGGAAAATATGCCTGAGGGCAAAATTATTAAAGCGCTTAGCGGCTTTTATTACGTACTGGATGAATCAGAGGATTCAAATAACGGAAAAGTTATACAATGCAGAGGAAGAGGCATTTTCAGAAAAAATAAAATCACCCCTTTGGTCGGTGATTATGTTGTTTATCAAGCTGAAAATAATAAAGAAGGATATCTTCTGGAGATTAAAGAAAGAACCAATGAACTTATCAGGCCGCCGATCTGCAACGTTGATCAAGCGGTGCTTGTTTTCTCGGCGATGCAGCCATCTTTCAGCACAGCATTGCTCGACCGTTTCTTGGTTCTCGTAGAAGCGAATGACATCCAGCCGATTATTTGTATTACAAAAATGGATTTAATTGAAGATCAACATACACAAAAGCTCATTCAAGCGTATGCTGAAGACTACCGGAATATTGGCTATGACGTGTATCTTACCTCTTCAAAGGACCAAGACAGTTTAACGGAGATCATCCCGCATTTCCGCGGCAAAACAACGGTCTTTGCCGGCCAGTCTGGGGTTGGAAAATCCTCGCTTCTCAACGCGATCAGTCCCGAGCTGGGTTTGAGAACAAACGAGATTTCCGAGCATTTAGGCCGCGGGAAGCACACAACCCGCCATGTGGAGCTCATTCACACGTCCGGAGGTCTGGTTGCGGATACGCCGGGTTTCAGCTCTCTTGAGTTTACAGACATAGAAGAAGGAGAGCTGGGCTACACCTTCCCTGACATCAGAGAAAAAAGCGCATCATGCAAATTCAGAGGGTGTTTGCATTTGAAAGAGCCGAAATGTGCAGTCAAACAAGCTGTTGAAGAAGGGGAATTAAAGCAGTACCGCTACGACCATTATGTTGAATTTATCACAGAGATCAAAGACAGAAAGCCGAGGTATTAGATCATGGTAAAGATTGCACCTTCTATTCTTTCCGCTGATTTTGCCGCTTTAGGCAAAGAGATTCAAGATGTAGAAAAAGGCGGAGCCGATTACATTCATGTTGATGTCATGGACGGCCATTTTGTCCCGAATATTACGATTGGGCCGCTGATTGTAGAAGCCATTCGTCCGGTGACGAAACTGCCCCTGGATGTACATTTAATGATTGAAGAGCCGGATCGTTATATCCCGGCTTTCGCAAAAGCTGGAGCAGATATCCTGTCTGTACATGCCGAAGCCTGTCCGCACCTTCACCGGACAATCCAGCTTATGAAAGAGCAGGGTGTAAAAGCTGGCGTTGTCCTGAATCCGCATACACCTGTTCAAGTAATTGAGCATATTTTTGAAGAACTTGATCTCGTTCTCTTAATGACGGTGAACCCTGGATTTGGCGGACAGAAATTTATTCATTCTGTTCTTCCGAAAATAAAAGAAGTGAAACGAATGGCAGAGGAAAAAGGGAAACATGATCTGCTAATTGAAGTAGACGGCGGCGTCAACAAAGAAACAGCCCCGCTAGTCATCGAAGCGGGCGCAAATTTACTTGTTGCCGGTTCTGCTGTTTATGGCCAAACTGATCGCGAAAAAGCTATTTCTGAGATAAGAGGAAGCAAATAAGCAGCAGGAGAAAGAGCCGGGCGCATTTAGCCCGAGCTCTTTTTCCTGTACCCAGAAGCAGAAAGGAAAAAGAGATGAGAAAAATCAATATCGTTGCGGGAGGCCCAAAAGATTTGATCCCTGACCTGACTGGTTATACGGCTGATCACACGATCTGGGTCGGGGTTGACAAGGGCACAGTCACGCTTTTAGATGCCGGCATCATTCCTGATGAAGCTTTCGGAGATTTTGACAGCATTACGGAGCAGGAACGCCGGCAAATCGAAAAAGCCGCGCCCGCTCTCCATGTGTACCAGGCAGAAAAAGATCAAACTGATTTAGACCTCGCTCTTGATTGGGCCCTGGAAAAGCAGCCGGATGTCATTCAGATCTTCGGTATTACGGGAGGCAGAGCAGATCACTTTTTAGGAAATATTCAGCTGCTGTACAGGGGAGTAAAAACAAATTCGAAAATGAAGCTTATAGACAAACAGAATGATATTCAGATGTTCTCTCCAGGCGAATATTCTCTTCTTATCGATCAAAACAAACGGTATATCTCCTTCATCCCATTTACAGAAAAAGTGGATGAGCTGACTCTCATCGGTTTTAAATATCCGCTAAATAAGTGTCATATTACGCTTGGTTCAACACTATGTATTAGTAACGAACTCATTCATTCACGAGGTACTTTTTCGTTTGCGAAAGGCATATTAATAATGATAAGAAGCACGGATTAGCTTCTGCTTTCACTCATTTGTTGAAATTAATGAACCTTAAAGCGATGAACAGGCGGTTACGGGACTTATAGGAGGGGACAAAAATGAAATTTTACACCATTAAATTGCCGAAGTTTTTAGGAGGAATTGTCCGGGCGATGCTGGGCTCATTTAGAAAAGATTAAAGCCCAGGGGTTCAAGCCCCCTTTCACCACATAAAAACGCCTGCCACATATCAGGGCAGGCGTTCATTTTGTTATACACGCTCAACTTTACCGGATTTCAAAGCTCGAGCAGATACATATACTTTTTTAGGTTTTCCGTTCACAAGGATACGAACCTTTTGAAGATTCGCGCCCCAAGTGCGCTTAGAAGCATTCATTGCGTGAGAACGGTTATTCCCAGCTGTTGTTTTTTTACCTGTGATAACGCATTTACGTGCCATTTGTTTCCCTCCTCACTTGCACAAAACATCTACTTTTTCACTTTCATATGTTCTTAGATGCTTTCGATATGGATACTTTAAATAATTTACCACAGCTAAAAAACGTTTGCAACTATTGTTTCATCATCTTTCAAGAAAATTCACTTGACATCTTGCACAAACAGCGGCGCTATAGTATATGTAAAGAGACGTGCAGCGTTTGTCGCGTCTTTTCTTTTCATAATGGAATTCATATAGTAGAATAGCTGTAACTCTATGCATTCGAAGGAGGAACTAGTGTGTCCATTGAATTAAGAACGAAATACGGGCAGATTGATATATCGAATGAAGTCATTGCAATGGTTGCCGGCGGCGCTGCGATTGACTGTTACGGCATCGTTGGAATGGCCTCTAAAAACCAAATTAAAGACGGACTGACTGAAATCCTTCGGAAAGAGAATTTCAGCAGAGGTGTTCAAGTTCGCCAAGAAGCAGAACAGATACATATTGACATGTATATCATTGTCAGCTACGGCACAAAAATTTCTGAAGTGGCACATAACGTCCAAACAAAAGTAAAGTACACAGTAAATCAAACAGTCGGACTTGCAGTGGACTCTGTCAATATTTATGTCCAAGGCGTACGAGTGACGAACCCGTAGTTAGGAGGAGTAGGATTGTCTATCAGAACATTAGACGGCAGAACCTTTGCTGAGATGATTCTTGCAGGTGCACAGAATCTGTCGCAAAACGCGAGTGCGGTTGACGCGCTCAACGTGTTTCCGGTGCCGGACGGTGATACGGGAACAAACATGAACCTGTCAATGACTTCCGGGGCAAGAGAAGTGGAGCATTTGGAGACAAGTGATATCGGTAAAGTGGGCTCCGCGTTATCTAAAGGATTGCTCATGGGGGCAAGAGGGAATTCAGGAGTCATCCTGTCCCAATTGTTCCGAGGATTCAGTAAAAGCATTGAAACAAAAAAAGAAATTAATGCAAAAGAGTTTGCCGCCGCGCTGCAAGCCGGTGTCGATATGGCTTACAAAGCAGTCATGAAGCCTGTGGAGGGCACCATCTTAACAGTTGCAAAAGATGCTGCGAAACAAGCGGTGGCCCTGGCGGAAAAAGAAACCGATATCATTGCGCTGATGACATCGGTGACAAAGGAAGCTGAGGCATCCTTAAATCGGACACCAGAATTGCTGCCTGTCCTGAAGGAAGTAGGAGTCGTTGACAGCGGAGGCAAAGGCCTGCTTTGTGTGTATGAAGGTTTCCTCGCTTCATTAAAAGGAGAGACCGTTCCTGAGAAAACCGTTCTTCCGTCACTTGATGACATGGTCAGCGCAGAGCATCATAAGAGTGCGCAGAGCATGATGAATACAGATGATATTGAATTCGGTTTCTGTACAGAAGTGATGGTAAGGCTCGATCAGAATAAAAGAGAATTTGATGAAGGCACATTCAGAAATGACCTCAGCCAATTTGGTGATTCTCTTTTGGTTATTGCAGACGAGTCTCTGGCGAAGGTTCATATTCATGCTGAAGAGCCGGGAAACGTGTTAAACTACGCTCAAAATTACGGTGAATTAATAAAAATCAAAATTGAAAACATGAGAGAGCAGCACACTTCCATCATCAGCCAGGGCAGCGAGCCTGCTCACAGCGAGAAAGCGGCAAAGCAGCCGTACGGCATTGTGACTGTTGCGATGGGAGAAGGCATTTCTGATTTATTCAAAAGCATTGGCGCTTCCGTTGTGATTGAAGGCGGCCAGACGATGAATCCAAGCACTGAGGATATTGTCGATGCTGTAAGATCTGTAAATGCAGACACTGTGTTTATCTTACCGAATAACTCCAACATTATCATGGCTGCCAATCAAGCCGCAAGTGTGATAGGCGATAAGGTTTTTGTCATTCCTGCCAAAACGGTTCCGCAAGGGATGTCAGCGCTGCTGGCATTTAATCCGGATCAAGAGCCTGAAGCAAATGAAGCCAATATGCTAAGTGCCATTCAGCAAGTAAAAAGCGGACAGGTGACATACTCAGTCAGGGATACTCATATTGACGGACAAGACATAAAAAAAGGCGACTTTATGGGAATTCTGAATGGAACGATTATCGGCAGTGCAGAAGATCAGCTGGGTGCTGCAAAAATGCTCTTGTCAGAAATGATCGGAGAAGAGGACGAAATTGTCACCATTCTTTATGGAGAAGATGCGTCTCAAGAAGAAGCTGAAGAGCTTGAAGCGTTTCTCAACGACAAGTACGAAGAGATTGAGGTTGAAATCCACAACGGAAAACAGCCGCTGTATTCGTATATAGTTTCTGCAGAATAGAAGGGCGATTCGCCCTTCTATTCTTATGTCTGCTTTTAAGTGCGGCAGCGCTGTAACGCGCCCGCTTGCCATTTTATATCCGATCAATTAGTCTAGAAGCAAAGCCGCTTATAAGCTCTGATTCATAAGGAGGAATAGCATGAAATACAGAAGCGTTTTTGATATTATCGGCCCGGTTATGATCGGTCCGTCCAGTTCGCATACAGCAGGAGCGGCGAGAATCGGGAGAGTGGCCAGAAGTTTATTTGGCAGAGAGCCTGAGCGCATCGTTGTGTCCTTTTACGGCTCTTTTGCTGAAACTTATAAGGGTCACGGCACAGATGTGGCAATCATCGGCGGTCTGCTTGATTTTGATACATTTGACGAACGGATTAAAACCGCTATACAAATTGCAGAAGATAAAGGAATTGATATAGAGTTTCGAGTCGAAGACGCTGTTCCGGTTCACCCAAACACAGCTCGAATCAGCATTTCTGATGAAAAGGGAGAACTTGAACTGACGGGAATTTCGATAGGCGGAGGAAAAATTGAAATCACAGAATTAAACGGCTTTGAGCTCCGTCTGTCTGGAAACCACCCTGCCATTCTAGTTGTCCATAATGACAAGTTTGGCACCATTGCAGGAGTTGCCAATGTCCTTGCGAAATTCTCAATCAACGTCGGCCATATGGAAGTCGCCCGCAAGGATATTGGGCAGCTTGCGCTGATGACAATAGAAGTGGATCAAAATATTGACGATGATGTTCTCGATGAGCTGTCGAAGCTGCCGAACATTATTCAAGTGACAAAGATTGCTGACTAGCGAAGGGTCAGGAGGAGCCAGTTATGTTTCGTAATGTAAAAGAATTAATTGAGATAACGAAAGAAAAGCAAATGTCCATCTCTGACATCATGATCGCTCAAGAGATGGAAGTAACAGAAAAAACAAAAGAAGAAATTTTTCAGCAGATGGATCACAATCTGACTGTTATGGAAGCGGCGGTTCAGAAAGGGCTTGAAGGGGTTACGAGTCAAACGGGCTTAACAGGCGGGGATGCCGTTAAATTACAGGCCTACATTCAATCTGGAAAAAGCCTGTCGGGAGCACTGATTTTAGACGCGGTATCGAAAGCTGTGGCAACAAATGAAGTGAATGCCGCCATGGGAACAATCTGTGCGACACCGACAGCCGGATCTGCAGGTGTAGTGCCGGGTACGTTATTTGCCGTGAAAGAAAAACTGAACCCGACAAGAGAACAAATGATCCGCTTTTTATTTACGGCCGGAGCTTTCGGATTTGTCGTAGCAAATAATGCAAGTATTTCCGGTGCGGCCGGCGGGTGTCAGGCAGAGGTAGGATCTGCCTCGGGCATGGCAGCTGCGGCAATTGTTGAAATGGCAGGCGGAACACCTGAGCAAAGTGCGGAGGCCATGGCCATTACATTAAAAAATATGCTCGGCCTTGTGTGTGATCCTGTTGCGGGCCTTGTTGAAGTGCCTTGTGTGAAGCGGAATGCAATGGGCGCATCAAACGCGATGATTGCTGCTGATATGGCATTAGCAGGCATTACAAGCCGGATTCCATGTGACGAGGTCATCGATGCGATGTATAAAATCGGCCAAACGATGCCCACTGCCCTTAGAGAAACAGGCCAGGGCGGTTTAGCGGCCACACCGACGGGAAGAGAATTAGAGAAAAAAATATTCGGAGGAGCGCTGGGTTCAAGTGAAACAACATCAGCAAACTAGTATAGCCAACATTAAGGGCATTGGGCCGGAAACAGAAAAAACATTAAATGAACTCGGTATTTATGACATTTCTGATCTTCTGAATTATTTCCCTTATCGCTATGATGACTACGAGCTGAGGGATTTAGAAGAAGTACAGCATGATGAAAGAGTCACAGTTGAAGGGAAGGTTCATTCAGAGCCTTCTCTTACCTATTACGGAAAAAAACGAAACAGGCTGACATTTCGCCTTCTTGTCGGCCATTATTTAATCACTGCCATTTGTTTTAACCGTCCTTATTTAAAGAAAAAGCTTTCGCTGGGCTCTGTTGTGACGATTTCCGGTAAATGGGACAAGCACCGTCAGACCATTTCTGTTCAGGAATTAAAAAATGGGCCTCATCAAGAGGATAAAAGCATTGAACCAGTTTATTCCGTGAAAGAAAATGTCACCGTCAAAATGATGAGACGTTTTATTCAGCACGGTCTGACCCAATATGCGGACTCAATACCTGATCCTCTCCCGGAAAATCTTAAAGTTCGCTATAAGCTGCCGGACTATCATCAAGCGTTAAAAGCGATGCACCAGCCAGAAACAAGAGAAGCATTAAAGCTGGCCAGACGCCGATTCGTTTACGAAGAATTTTTATTATTTCAGTTGAAAATGCAGGCGTTCCGAAAGGCGGAAAGAGAGCAGTCACAAGGGATACGGCAGCGTTTTTCAAACGAAGAACTCATGACATTTGTCAAAAGCCTCCCATTTCCTCTCACCAACGCCCAGTCCCGCGTGCTCCGCGAAATAACAGCAGACATGTCCTCCCCATACAGAATGAACCGTCTTCTTCAAGGAGACGTCGGATCAGGAAAAACGGCAGTCGCTGCCATCGCGCTTTATGCGGCCATTTTATCCGGATATCAGGGAGCGCTTATGGTTCCGACAGAAATTCTTGCTGAACAGCATGCTGATTCCCTTGTTTCACTGTTTGAAAAGTGGGATGTCAATGTTGCCCTTCTGACAAGCTCTGTAAAAGGGAAGCGCCGAAGGGAATTGCTTGAGCGGCTTGCTGCGGGAGAGATTGATATTCTTGTAGGAACCCATGCTTTAATCCAGGATGAGGTCGAGTTTAAAGCGCTAAGTCTTGTCATCACGGATGAGCAGCACCGATTTGGAGTTGAACAGCGGAAGAAGCTTCGGAACAAAGGGCAGGATCCCGATGTTCTCTTTATGACAGCCACTCCGATTCCGAGAACCCTGGCGATTACTGTTTTCGGTGAAATGGATGTCTCCGTCATTGATGAGATGCCGGCGGGGCGAAAACAAATCGAGACTTATTGGGTGAAACATGACATGCTGGACCGCATTCTGGCATTCGTCGAAAAAGAATTAAAGCAGGGCAGACAGGCGTATATTATCTGTCCGCTGATCGAAGAATCAGACAAGCTTGATGTGCAAAACGCTATAGATGTATACAATATGCTTTCTGAGGTTTTCCGTGGAAAATGGAACGTCGGTCTTATGCACGGAAAACTGCATTCCGATGAAAAAGATCAGGTGATGAGGGAATTCAGCGCGAATACGTGTCAAATTCTCGTATCAACCACTGTTGTTGAAGTCGGAGTGAATGTCCCGAATGCAACGATTATGGTCATTTACGACGCCGATCGCTTTGGTTTGTCCCAGCTTCACCAGCTGCGCGGCCGTGTAGGCCGCGGCGAGCACCAATCCTACTGCATTCTTATGGCTGATCCGAAATCAGAAACAGGAAAAGAACGGATGAGAATCATGTCGGAAACCAATAACGGCTTTGAACTGTCTGAAAAGGATTTGGAACTGAGAGGCCCGGGAGATTTCTTTGGAAAAAAACAAAGCGGAATGCCTGATTTTAAGGTGGCGGACATGGTTCATGATTACAGAGCGCTTGAAACGGCAAGGCAGGACGCTGCAAATCTGGTGGCTTCGGAAGCGTTCTGGAACGACCCTGAATATGGGGCGCTAAGAGAGCATTTGCTGAAAAGCGGAGTCATGGACGGGGAAAAATTGAGCTGAGGTAAGAAGTTTTTGGTGTTCAGCCAGAAACAATCATTGCATTCCAATCTATGAAATTATATACTACTATTAGTACCTAGTCTTAATTTGCCGGATGGTGTTTAGATATGAGAAGAAATAAGAAAGAACGCCAGGAATTACTTCAGCAGACGATCAAAGCAACCCCATTTATTACAGATGAAGAATTAGCGGGAAAATTCGGAGTAAGCATTCAGACGATTCGTTTGGACCGCTTGGAGCTTTCCATACCGGAGCTGAGAGAAAGAATTAAGAACGTGGCAGAGAAAACGCTTGAAGATGAAGTGAAGTCCCTGTCACTAGACGAAGTCATCGGAGAAATTATTGACCTTGAGCTGGATGATCAGGCGATTTCTATTTTAGAAATAAAACAGGAGCATGTATTCAGCCGGAATCAGATTGCAAGAGGACATCATTTATTTGCTCAGGCGAATTCTTTGGCCGTTGCAATTATAGATGACGAACTGGCGCTGACTGCAAGTGCAGATATCCGCTTTACCAGGCAGGTAAAGCAGGGTGAGCGCGTCGTTGCGAAAGCGAAAGTGACGGCGGTTGAGAAAGAAAAAGGAAGAACGGTTGTCGAAGTAAACAGCTATGTTGCAGAGGAAATTGTTTTTTCTGGACGCTTTGACATGTACCGTTCAAAACATTCATAAAGGTGGAGCATGCATGAGAATAGCTGTAGATGCAATGGGAGGAGACCACGCTCCCAAAGCTGTTATTGACGGAGTTATGAAGGGTATAGAGTCATTTGATGATCTTCATATTACACTTGTCGGTGACAAGACAACAATAGAATCGTATTTAACAACATCATCAGACCGCATCACGGTGCTGCACGCAGATGAAGTGATTGAGCCTACGGACGAACCGGTCCGCGCCGTGCGGAGAAAAAAGAACTCCTCTATGGTCCTGATGGCGCAGGAAGTTGCAGAAGGCAGAGCTGACGCCTGCATTTCAGCAGGAAATACCGGCGCGCTAATGACAGCCGGCCTGTTTATTGTGGGAAGAATTAAAGGAATTGACCGCCCTGCGCTTGCACCGACACTGCCGACTGTATCAGGCGGCGGATTTCTGCTCCTTGATGTCGGCGCCAATGTAGATGCCAAGCCTGAGCATCTCGTTCAATACGCCATTATGGGTTCTGTTTATTCCCAGCAAGTCCGAGGCGTGACTTCACCGAGAGTCGGACTTTTGAATGTCGGAACAGAAGATAAAAAAGGAAACGAATTGACGAAGCAGACGTTCCAATTATTAAAAGAGGCAAACATCAACTTTATCGGAAACGTGGAAGCACGGGACCTTTTAGACGATGTAGCAGATGTCGTAGTAACGGACGGATTTACCGGGAATGTTACACTCAAAACGCTTGAAGGCTCTGCGATGTCCATTTTTAAAATGATGAAAGAAGCGCTCACGTCAAACTTTACATCTAAGCTTGCGGCCGCTGTGCTGAAGCCGAAGATGAAGGAAATGAAAATGAAAATGGATTATTCCGAATACGGCGGAGCAAGTCTTTTCGGTTTGAAAGCGCCGGTAATCAAGGCACACGGCTCTTCTGATGCCCGTGCGGTTTACCATGCGATCCGCCAAGCCAGAGAGATGGTCAGCCAAAACATGGCTGCGCTCATTCAGGAAGAAGTAAAAGAAGAAAAAACAGATGAATAGTCTGGAGGTTTTTACATCATGAGTAAGATTGCATTTTTATTCCCTGGTCAGGGATCTCAATTTATCGGCATGGGGAAAGAGCTTTATGAGCAGGCTCCAGCTGCAAAACGTCTGTTCGATGAAGCGGACGAAACATTGGAAACAAAGCTCAGCTCACTGATTTTTGAAGGTGATGCCAAAGAATTAACCCTTACATACAATGCGCAGCCTGCTTTGCTGACGACTAGCATGGCTGTGCTTGAAAAATTTAAAGAATCAGGCATTACACCTGATTTCACAGCCGGACACAGCCTTGGAGAATATTCTGCACTGGTGGCGGCTGGCGCAATGAGCTTTAAAGACGCTGTTTATACTGTCAGAAAACGCGGTGAGTTCATGAACGAAGCGGTGCCGGCCGGAGAAGGAGCGATGGCTGCCATTCTCGGCATGGATGCCGACGCATTGAAACAAGTAACCGATAAAGTCACTGAGGATGGCCACCTTGTGCAGCTTGCCAACCTCAACTGTCCCGGACAAATCGTTATTTCCGGAACGGCAAAAGGAGTAGAGCTTGCATCTGAACAGGCAAAAGAGAACGGCGCTAAACGTGCGATTCCGCTTGACGTAAGCGGTCCGTTCCATTCTGAACTGATGAAGCCTGCTGCTGATAAGCTGAAGGAAGTCTTGGACTCCTGTGAACTGAAAGACGCAGACGTGCCGGTGATCTCAAATGTTTCTGCAGATGTGATGACAGATAAGGCAGACATTAAAGAGAAACTCATTGAGCAGCTGTACTCCCCGGTTCGTTTTGAGGAAACTGTTAACAAGCTGATCGCAGAGGGTGTTACGACGTTTATTGAAATCGGTCCCGGCAAAGTGCTTTCAGGCCTTGTGAAAAAAGTAAACAGACGCTTAAAAACCATTGCCGTATCAGACCCGGAAACGATTGAACTGGCAATTCAAACGCTTAAGGAGGAGAATGAGAATGCTTAATGAAAAAACAGCTGTTGTCACTGGCGCATCCCGCGGAATCGGCCGTTCAATCGCCCTTGACTTGGCCAAAAACGGTGCAAACGTTGTCGTTAACTACTCAGGCAGCGAAGCGAAAGCAAATGAAGTCGTAGATGAAATCAAATCAATGGGCAGAAAAGCGATTGCTGTCAAAGCCGATGTATCAAATCCTGAAGATGTACAAAACATGATAAAAGAAGCGATTTCTGTTTTCTCTACGATTGACATTCTAGTGAACAACGCCGGAATTACAAAAGACAATCTCATCATGAGGATGAAAGAAGATGAGTGGGATGATGTTATTAACATTAACCTGAAGGGTGTTTTCAACTGCACGAAAGCTGTGACAAGACAAATGATGAAGCAGCGATCAGGCCGGATTATTAACGTATCGTCTATCGTCGGCGTCAGCGGAAATCCTGGACAAGCCAACTACGTGGCTGCAAAAGCAGGTGTGATCGGCTTAACAAAATCTTCAGCTAAAGAGCTCGCAAGCCGCAACATCACAGTTAATGCGATTGCGCCTGGATTTATCTCAACTGATATGACAGATAAACTTGCTAAAGACGTTCAAGATGAAATGCTGAAACAAATTCCGCTCGCTCGCTTTGGCGATCCCGGCGATGTCAGCAGCGTCGTTACGTTTCTTGCTTCAGAGGGAGCGCGTTACATGACAGGCCAGACACTTCATATTGACGGCGGAATGGTAATGTAAGTTTTTTCTCGAAAATTTCATCATAGTTACTCTAGTTTTTTAAAAACGAATCCACTATAATACTTGAGGGGAGGTGAATTGCTATGGCAGATACATTAGAGCGTGTAACGAAAATCATCGTAGATCGCCTTGGCGTTGATGAAGCAGACGTCAAACTTGAAGCTTCTTTCAAGGAAGACTTAGGTGCTGATTCCCTGGATGTAGTTGAGCTTGTTATGGAACTTGAAGACGAGTTTGATATGGAAATTTCTGACGAAGATGCTGAAAAGATTGCAACAGTCGGCGACGCTGTGAACTACATACAAAACCAGCAATAAGCTGATGCTAAAAGTCCCGCCGAAACGCGGGGCTTTAGCCCTTTATTCGTGCAGTTATTACAGCATGCCGCTTTTACGCGCGCTGTATCCGGTTTAGTCAGAGAAGCGCGGTGAACCTGATGTGCCTATGGAGGTTACTATGTCAAAACACTCACATTATAAAGATAAGAAAAAGTTCTATAAAAAAATAGAACAATTTAAAGAGTTTCAAGAACGGATCTCGGTTCACTTTCAAAATGAAAAGCTTTTGTATCAAGCATTTACACATTCATCTTATGTGAATGAGCATCGGAAAAAGCCGTATGAAGATAATGAAAGGCTTGAATTTTTAGGTGACGCTGTTTTGGAACTGACGATCTCCAGATTCTTATTTGCCAAGTATCCGGCTATGAGTGAAGGAGATTTGACGAAATTGAGAGCCGCGATTGTATGCGAACCGTCTCTCGTTTCATTGGCTCACGAACTGTCATTCGGCGATCTTGTCCTATTAGGGAAAGGCGAGGAAATGACGGGCGGCAGAAAACGCCCTGCACTTTTGGCGGATGTCTTCGAAGCATTTATCGGAGCCTTGTATCTTGACCAGGGATTAGAGCCGGTCGAAAGTTTCTTAAAAGTCTATGTGTTCCCTAAAATAAACGATGGTGCTTTTTCTCATGTGATGGATTTTAAAAGCCAGCTGCAGGAATACGTGCAGCGGGACGGCAAGGGCTCGCTGGAGTATAAAATATCCAACGAAAAAGGACCTGCCCATAACCGTGAATTCGAAGCCATCGTATCTCTAAAAGGTGAACCACTCGGAGTCGGAAACGGCCGTTCAAAGAAAGAAGCCGAACAGCACGCTGCTCAGGAAGCTCTAGCTAAATTGCAAAAACACCATACGAAACAATAAAATCCCCCTAAGTTATAAGGGGGATTTCAGTATGTTTGCCGTCTTATTTCATCCATGTTTATGATAAAATTGAAATACTTATTACATAAGGAGGATCGCTATGTTCCTCAAACGTTTAGACGTTATAGGATTTAAATCATTTGCAGAACGGATTTCCGTTGATTTTGTAAAAGGCGTCACTGCGGTTGTCGGCCCGAACGGAAGCGGAAAAAGCAATATCACAGACGCTATTCGCTGGGTTCTTGGAGAACAATCAGCACGTTCCCTTCGCGGCGGGAAAATGGAAGATATTATTTTTGCCGGCAGTGATTCGAGAAAACGGTTAAATCTTGCCGAAGTTACACTTACGCTTGATAATGACGATCATTTTTTGCCGATTGACTTCCATGAGGTCAGTGTCACAAGACGTGTGTACAGATCTGGCGAGAGTGAATTTTTAATTAACAATCAGCCGTGCCGCTTAAAAGATATTATTGATTTATTTATGGACTCAGGACTTGGAAAAGAAGCATTTTCGATTATCAGCCAAGGGAAAGTGGAAGAAATCCTGAGCAGCAAAGCGGAGGATCGCCGCAGTATCTTTGAAGAAGCAGCAGGGGTGCTCAAGTACAAAACGAGAAAGAAAAAAGCAGAAAACAAGCTGTTTGAAACCCAGGATAATTTAAACCGGGTAGAAGATATATTACATGAGCTGGAAGGCCAGGTTGAACCTCTTAAAATACAGGCCTCAATCGCGAAAGACTACCTGGAGAAAAAGAAAGAGCTTGAGCACGTTGAAATTGCGCTGACCGCTTACGATATTGAAGAGCTGCACGCCAAATGGTCAAGCCTTCAGGAGAAAGTGCAAGCCGCTAAGGAAGAAGAGCTTGCTGAATCGTCTGCTATTTCAGCAAAAGAAGCGAAAATTGAAGATGCGCGGGATAAAATTCAAGCGCTCGATGAATCAGTGGACGAGCTCCAGCAAGTCTTGCTTGTGACAAGTGAGGAGCTTGAAAAGCTGGAAGGGCGCAAAGAAGTACTGAAAGAACGCAAAAAAAACGCTGTGCAAAACCGAGAGCAGCTTGAAGAAGCCATCGTACAGTTTCAGCAAAAAGAAGCTGTGCTGAAAGAAGATCTTGCGAAGCAGGAAGCTGTTTTCGAAACGCTTCAGACAGAAGTGAAAGATTTAAAAGCACAGGTGAAGGAAAAGCAGCAGGCTCTCAGTCTTCATAATGAAAATGTCGAAGAGAAAATTGAACAGCTGAAAAGCGATTACTTTGAGCTGTTAAACAGCCAGGCGTCGATTCGCAATGAGCTCCAGCTGCTTGATGACCAGATGTCCCAATCAGCCGTTACCCAGCAGAGGCTAGCTGATAATAATGAAAAGCATCTGCAGGAACGGCGCGATATTTCCGCCCAAAAAGCTGCATGTGAAACCGAGTTTGCGCGCATAGAGCAGGAGATTCACAGCCAAGTCGGCGCGTATCGTGAAATGCAGGTCAAATACGAGCAGAAAAAGCGTCAATATGAGAAAAATGAATCTGCTCTTTACCAAGCATACCAATACGTCCAGCAGGCGAGATCGAAAAAAGACATGCTTGAGACGATGCAGGGAGATTTCTCCGGCTTTTATCAAGGTGTTAAAGAGGTGCTGAAAGCGAAAGAGCGGCTTGGCGGTATTCGCGGGGCAGTCCTTGAGCTGATTTCAACAGAACAAAAGTATGAAACGGCCATTGAAATCGCACTCGGAGCTTCAGCACAGCATGTCGTGACCGATGATGAACAGTCCGCACGTAAAGCGATTCAATATTTGAAACAAAATTCGTTCGGCCGGGCGACATTTCTGCCGCTTTCTGTCATCAAAGACCGTCAGCTTCAAAGCAGAGACGCGGCAACTGCGGAGCAGCACCCGTCATTTCTCGGGGTTGCCAGTGATCTTGTCACATTTGATCCGGCGTATCGCCGTATCATTCAAAACCTGCTTGGCACCGTTCTGATTACAGAGCATTTAAAAGGTGCAAATGAGCTTGCGAAGCTGCTTGGACACCGTTACCGTATTGTTACTCTCGAGGGCGATGTCGTGAATCCTGGAGGTTCAATGACGGGGGGCGCCGTTAAAAAGAAAAACAACTCCCTGCTAGGAAGAAGCCGGGAACTAGAGGATGTCACCCAGCGGCTCGCTGAGATGGAAGAAAAAACAGTGCAGCTTGAACAAGAGGTCAAAACCCTTAAGCACTCCATTCAGGAGATGGAGAAAAAACTGGCTGAATTAAGAGAGGCCGGGGAAGGCTTAAGAGTAAAGCAGCAGGATGTGAAAGGCCAGCTGTATGAGCTTCAAGTCGCTGAGAAGAATATCAATACTCACTTAGAGCTCTATGATCAAGAAAAATCAGCTCTGTCAGAAAGCGATCAAGAGAAGAAAGCGCGCAAACGCGAGCTGGAAGAAAAGCTTTCTTCCGTATCCGAAAAGATGAAACAGCTTGAAGAGAATATTGATAGACTGACAAAACAAAAACAGACACAGTCCTCTACAAAAGAGTCTCTCTCCAATGAGCTGACTGAGCTGAAGATCGCAGCAGCGAAAAAAGAGCAAGCATGTAAGAGCGAAGAGGACAACCTCGCTAGATTAAAGAAAGAGCTCCAAGAAACAGAGCTTGCTTTAAAAGAGACGAAAGAGGACCTAAGCTTCTTAACGTCAGAAATGTCATCAAGCACAAGCGGCGAAGAAAAACTGGAAGAGGCCGCGAAACATAAATTGAATGACAAAACAAAAACAATTGAATTGATTGCGTTAAGGCGTGACCAGAGGATCAAACTTCAGCAGGGGCTTGATACGTATGAGCGCGAGCTGAAAGAAATGAAGCGCCTGTATAAACAAAAAACAACGCTCTTAAAAGACGAAGAAGTAAAACTAGGCCGAATGGAAGTCGAGCTTGATAATTTGCTGCAATACTTGCGGGAAGAATACAGCTTGTCCTTTGAGGGAGCTAAAGAGAAATACCAGCTTGAAACAGATCCTGAGGAAGCACGAAAGCGCGTGAAGCTGATTAAACTCGCAATAGAAGAGCTTGGGACGGTAAACCTCGGAAGCATAGATGAGTTTGAGAGGGTTAACGAACGCTATCAATTCTTGTCAGAGCAAAAAGAAGATTTAACAGAAGCAAAAAATACCCTGTTCCAAGTGATTGAGGAAATGGACGAAGAGATGACGAAACGCTTTAACGACACATTCGTCCAAATCCGCTCACACTTTGATCAAGTCTTCCGCTCCTTATTCGGAGGAGGACGAGCGGAATTAAGGCTTACCGATCCGAATGATCTGCTGCATTCCGGGGTAGAAATTATCGCGCAGCCGCCGGGAAAAAAACTGCAAAACTTAAACCTTTTGTCTGGCGGAGAGCGTGCGCTTACTGCTATTGCGCTTTTATTCTCAATTTTAAAGGTGCGCCCTGTGCCGTTTTGTGTTCTTGACGAGGTAGAAGCAGCGCTTGACGAAGCAAATGTGTTCCGGTTTGCGCAGTATTTGAAAAAATACAGCGCCGATACCCAGTTTATTGTGATTACCCACAGAAAAGGCACTATGGAGGAAGCCGATGTGCTTTACGGCGTGACAATGCCGGAATCAGGTGTTTCTAAGGTCATCTCAGTGAAGTTGGAAGAGACAAAAGAATTCGTTCAGTAACGAGGAAAGAGGTTATAAGATGAGTTTTTTTAAAAAATTAAAAGAGAAAATCACAAAGCAGACAGATTCCGTATCTGAAAAGTTTAAGGACGGCCTTGAAAAGACGAGAAACTCCTTTCAAAACAAAGTGAATGATCTCGTGTCCCGTTACCGTAAAATTGATGAGGACTTCTTCGAAGAGCTTGAAGAGGTTCTGATCAGTGCTGATGTCGGTTTTACAACGGTTATGGAGCTGATAGACGAGCTCAAGAAAGAAGTGAAGCGCAGAAATATTCAAGATCCGCAGGAAGTGCAGTCTGTTATTTCTGAAAAGCTGGTGGAGATTTATAACAGCGGAGACGAACAAATTTCTGAGCTGAACATTCAGGAAGGGCGTTTAAATGTCATTCTCCTGGTCGGCGTAAATGGAGTCGGCAAAACGACAACGATCGGAAAGCTTGCTCATAAACTAAAGCAAGAAGGAAAGTCTGTTGTACTCGCTGCCGGAGACACTTTCAGAGCAGGAGCGATTGAACAGCTTGAAGTATGGGGAGAACGTACGGGTGTGCCTGTCATTAAGCAGGCGGCCGGCAGCGATCCTGCGGCTGTCATCTATGATGCTGTTCACGCTGCCAAAGCGAGAGAAGCAGATGTATTGATTTGTGATACGGCAGGGCGTCTTCAAAATAAGGTAAACCTGATGAAGGAGCTCGAAAAGGTGAAGCGCGTTATCGAAAGAGAAGTGCCCGAAGCGCCTCATGAGGTCCTGCTCGCCCTTGATGCCACGACTGGACAAAACGCAATGGCACAGGCGAAGGAGTTCTCTAAAGCAACAAACGTTACAGGAATTGCTTTAACAAAGCTTGACGGCACTGCAAAAGGCGGCATTGTCCTTGCGATTCGCAACGAGCTTCATATTCCGGTTAAATTAGTCGGCTTAGGAGAAAAAGTTGATGATCTTCAGGAGTTTGACGCTGAATCTTACGTATACGGGCTCTTTTCAGATTTAGTGGAAAAAGCGGAGGATTAAAAAGACAACCAGCCCCCAAAAGCATTGGGGGCTGTTTTGTTATCGTCTCACTTGATAGGCGAAATGATAAAGGCTGTTATCAGTGGATAGCAATCTCGCATCACCTGAATAAACCCTGAATGGAATAATGTCATAGTAATGAACGGAAACAGATGTGTAATACGTGTAGTATCCAGCAGCAGGTCCTAAATACATTGGAACGTTAAACTTTCCGTTTTCATCAGTTGTTCCCGCAGCTGTCTGTGTTGTATTCCCGACTTTTGTATCTGCTTCGAAGCTGACTGGTGTGTTTGGCACTGGCGCTCCATTTTCGTCGAGCAATGTACCGCTTATCGTAATATTGTACTTGACTCGCCAAAATTGGCCCTGTCCGTAATTGATTTTGCCGTACACGCCTCCGTCCGTGCTAATATTTGAGATGGAGGCCCTATAAGGGGCTCCGGCTGCAGCTGCTTGCTGGGCTGGAAAAATAAATGGTAACACGGCAGCCAAGCATAACATAACCAACAAACAGATTTTTTTCATGAGAATCCTCCTTTAAAGTGGGGTTCATATACAATATCGGAATAAATTAGAAGATTTTTAGTTAATATTGGAAAAAGTGATCATTGCTTTGACAAGATAAAAACTTGACACTCACATTAAAACCATGTAAACTAAGTTATCGTAAAGGGATTTGACTTAACAAAGGGGAGAGCTCATATGTCGCTCGAAAAGACAACGAGAATGAATTATCTGTTTGATTTTTATCAGTCGTTGTTGACGTCTAAACAGAAGAGCTATATGTCGCTTTATTATTTGGACGATTTCTCCCTTGGCGAAATAGCCGAAGAGTATGAGGTTTCAAGACAAGCTGTTTATGATAACATCAAACGAACAGAAGCGATGCTTGAACAATATGAAGAAAAGCTGCTCCTTTTGAAAAAGTTTCAGGAGCGTAAAGAGATGTTTAATAAGCTGAAGGAGCTTGCTTCCGGTACTAAAGAAGAGGAAGAAATTACAGCTCTGATTGAAGCGCTTGAGAAATTAGATTAGGAGGCGGCAAACTATGGCATTTGAAGGATTAGCCGACCGACTGCAGCAGACGATTTCTAAAATCCGCGGAAAAGGGAAAGTCAGCGAACAAGATGTAAAAGAAATGATGCGTGAAGTTCGTCTTGCGCTGCTTGAGGCTGACGTTAACTTTAAAGTAGTAAAGGATTTTGTGAAAAAAGTAAGTGAACGGGCTGTAGGCCAAGACGTCATGAAAAGCCTGACGCCCGGCCAGCAGGTCATTAAAGTCGTTAAAGAGGAACTGACAGAGCTGATGGGCGGCGAAGAAAGCAAAATTGCCGTCGCGAAGCGGCCGCCGACTGTTATTATGATGGTTGGTCTCCAGGGTGCCGGTAAAACGACAACGAGCGGTAAGCTTGCAAATCTGCTGCGCAAAAAGCATAATCGCAAACCGATGCTGGTTGCTGCCGATATTTACCGTCCTGCTGCAATCAAGCAGCTGGAAACGCTAGGCAAGCAGCTCGACATGCCTGTTTTTTCCCTTGGCGATCAGGTCAGCCCTGTAGAAATAGCCAAGCAGGCTATCGAAAAAGCCAAGGAAGAACACTATGATTATGTCATTTTGGATACAGCAGGCCGTTTGCATATCGACCATGAGCTTATGGATGAACTGACCCAAGTGAAAGAAATCGCGAATCCGGAAGAAATTTTTCTGGTTGTCGATTCAATGACCGGGCAGGATGCCGTGAATGTAGCCAAAAGCTTTAACGAACAGCTCGGTTTAACCGGTGTTGTGTTAACGAAGCTTGATGGAGACACGCGCGGGGGTGCTGCACTTTCCATTCGTGCGGTGACAAACACGCCGATTAAATTCGCCGGTTTAGGCGAAAAACTTGATGCATTAGAAGCATTCCATCCTGAACGCATGGCATCAAGGATTCTCGGCATGGGTGACGTGTTAACATTGATTGAAAAAGCTCAGGCAACCGTCGATGAAGACAAGGCCAAAGAGCTGGAACAAAAAATGAGAACAATGAGCTTCACATTGGATGATTTTCTGGAGCAGCTCGGACAGGTCAGAAACATGGGGCCTCTGGATGAGCTTCTGCAAATGATGCCGGGTGCAGGTAAGATGAAAGGCTTGAAAAATATTCAAGTTGATGAAAAGCAGCTGAATCATGTGGAAGCGATCATTAAATCGATGACTGTTCTTGAAAAAGAACAGCCGGATATCATTAATGCCAGCCGGCGCAAGCGGATTGCGAAAGGAAGCGGGACGTCCGTACAGGAAGTCAACCGTCTGCTTAAGCAGTTTGACGAAATGAAAAAAATGATGAAGCAGATGACAAACATGTCAAAAGGAAAGAAAAAAGGATTTAAGTTACCTTTTATGTAATCGGTTATACATGATAAAACCGTTGTTAAGAAAAAACACTTTACAAACACTTTTATCATTGTTAATATACTATCTTGTTGAAATATTTTCGGAGGTGCTAGTAAAATGGCAGTAAAAATTCGTTTAAAACGTATGGGAGCAAAAAAATCTCCTTTCTATCGTATTGTTGTAGCAGATTCTCGTTCACCGCGTGACGGCCGTTTCATCGAAACAGTCGGCACTTACAACCCGGTTGCAAAACCAGCGGAAGTAAAAATCGATGAAGAGCTTGCTCTTAAATGGCTTCAAACTGGAGCGAAACCATCTGATACAGTTCGCAACTTGTTCTCTAGCCAAGGAATCATGGAAAAATTCCACAACGCTAAACAAGGCAAGTAATGACTGATCAACACTTGGAAGATTTGATTGTCACGATTGTGACGCCGCTTGTTGATCATCCAGATGACATTCGGGTCATAAGAGAAGAAACCGATCAAAAGATTGCGCTGCGCTTATCTGTTCATAAGTCAGATACCGGTAAAGTTATCGGGAAGCAAGGCCGGACTGCAAAAGCGATTCGAACAGCTGTATTTGCAGCTGGCGCACAGTCTTCTAAGAAAGTTCAATTTGAAATATTTGACTAAAAGGGAGAGGGCCGGCACCTCCCCTTTTTTTACACGCAAAAAACGGGTAAACTGATAGAAGATAAGACAAGATAGAAAAGTCTGGTCTTGAAAAAGTTTTAAAAGCAGGGAGCTTGGTGCGATGCAGATTATTCACCGTGTAGCCGTTATGCAAGTCTTAACCGAGCGCAGCAAAGAAAAGCTTTTATCTACTTTCACAGAAAAGAAGCAAATGCTTGAACGAGAATGCAGCCAGCTCTATTTTCAGCTTAGAAAACATGAAAAAGAACAGCAGAACCCAGATGTAATTGAACAATTTAAAAAGGCAATAGAAAAACGAAAAGATAATATGAAAATGATCGATTTTCAAATTACCCAAGTACATACATTACCGCTTGGCAGTGAAATGAAAGAAAAGGAAATCGATGCGCTGCTGACCATTGAAGTCGGAGATGACTGGCATGAGAAAACAGCAGCAAACACCATCGTCATAAAAGACGGAACAGTAATTGAAATTCGCCAGAGGTGATCATATGACAAAGCGATGGTTTAATGTCGGTAAAATTGTAAATACCCACGGAATTAAAGGCGAGGTGCGGGTCATTTCAAAAACGGATTTTGCCGAAGAACGGTACAAGCCGGGCAACACGCTGTATTTGTTTATGGACGGACGCCAAGAACCGATAGAAGTAACGGTAAACACGTACAGGCTGCATAAGCAATTTCATCTGCTGCAGTTTAAAGAAAGACAAAGCCTGAATGAAGTAGAGGAACTGAAAAACGCCATCATCAAAGTTCCTGAAGAGGATTTGGGTGAGCTGAATGAAGGAGAATTTTATTTCCACGAAATTATCGGCTGTGAAGTTTTTACCGAAGAAGGCGAACTGATCGGAAAGGTGAAAGAAATTTTAACACCGGGAGCCAATGATGTATGGGTAATCGGGCGTAAAGGTAAAAAAGACGCGCTGATCCCTTACATTGAATCAGTCGTTAAACAGATTGATGTCAGCGAAAAGAAAATTGAGATTCAACTCATGGAAGGATTAATAGACGAATGAAAATCGATTTTTTGACGCTGTTTCCTGAAATGTTTGAAGGGGTGCTCGGTTCATCCATTCTTCAAAAAGCCCAAGAAAAAGAAGCAGTGCAGTTCCAGATCGTCAATTTCCGGGAGTATTCTGATAACAAGCATAATACAGTGGATGATTATCCTTACGGTGGCGGAGCAGGTATGGTTCTGAAGCCTCAGCCTGTTTTTGACGCGGTTGAGGATCTGGCCTCAAAAGCCGACAGTCCGCCGCGCGTTATCCTCGTCTGCCCGCAAGGTGAGCGTTTCACTCAAAAAAAAGCCGAGGAATTGGCAAAGGAAGAGCATTTGCTGTTTATCTGCGGTCATTATGAAGGCTATGATGAGCGAATCCGCGAGCATTTGGTGACAGATGAAATATCAATTGGCGACTTCGTTCTGACAGGCGGTGAGCTGCCTGCGATGATGATTGCTGACAGTGTCGTCAGGCTGCTTCCGGGTGTGCTTGGCAAAGAGGCTTCCCACATAGAGGATTCGTTCAGTACGGGGCTCTTGGAGCATCCGCATTATACAAGACCGGCAGATTATAAAGGTTTAAAAGTGCCTGAAACACTTCTATCAGGAAACCATGCTAAAATCAAAGAATGGCGGAATAAAGAATCGATCAGAAGAACCTATTTAAGACGCCCGGATCTTCTGAAAGACTATCCGCTTACAGAGCAAGAAAGAAAATGGATTTCTGAATGGGAAAAAGAATAGATTTTATTGCATAGGCTATGAAATTGTGATAAGATACTACTTGTGGCTTGAACGGGCTTATCCGTTGAAAGCTTGAAAACGATGTTCCGCTGTGCCGGGTTTTGAGGCCAAGAGCATCTGTTGGAAGGAGTTGAAAACGATGCAAAAACTAATTGAAGATATCACAAAAGAACAGCTTCGTACTGATCTTCCTACGTTCCGTCCTGGTGACACTTTACGTGTACACGTAAAAGTTGTTGAGGGTAACCGTGAGCGTATCCAGATCTTTGAAGGTGTTGTGATTAAGCGTCGTGGTGGTGGAATCAGCGAAACGTTCACAGTTCGTAAGATTTCTTACGGTGTTGGCGTTGAACGTACTTTCCCTGTACACACACCAAAAATCGCGAAAATCGAAGTTGTACGTTACGGTAAAGTACGCCGTGCTAAGCTTTACTACCTGCGTGAACTTCGCGGAAAAGCGGCTCGTATTAAAGAAATCAGACGATAATGATAACGAACGAAAAGAGCTTGTTACCAGTAACAAGCTCTTTTTTTATACAGAATTTGAAAATGCCGGTCAGGCATCGTAAAATACATAAAGAACAACTAAGAATCTTGCACACTTAGAAGATAAAGGCGGTGTTCGTGTCACATGACAATCCAATGGTTCCCTGGCCATATGGCAAAGGCAAGACGGGAAGTAACCGAAAAATTAAAATTAATCGATATTGTATATGAACTGGTAGATGCCAGAATCCCGATGTCATCAAGAAACCCAATGATTGAAGACATCTTGAAAAATAAGCCGAGAATTATGCTGTTAAATAAAGCTGACAAAGCAGATGCGGCAGTCACACAGCAGTGGAAAGAGCACTTTGAGAACCAAGGAATCCGCTCTCTGTCTATTAATTCTGTAAATGGCCAAGGATTAAATCAAATCGTTCCGGCTTCAAAAGATATCCTGCAGGAGAAATTTGACCGGATGAGAGCAAAAGGTGTAAAGCCAAGAGCGATCCGGGCGCTGATCATCGGCATTCCGAACGTCGGAAAATCAACGCTTATCAACCGGCTGGCAAAGAAAAACATTGCGAAAACCGGAGACAGACCGGGTATCACAACATCTCAGCAATGGGTCAAAGTCGGAAAAGAATTAGAGCTTTTAGACACTCCGGGGATTTTATGGCCTAAATTTGAGGACGAGCTTGTCGGATTGAGGCTGGCAGTCACAGGGGCTATTAAAGACTCGATTATCAATCTTCAGGATGTTGCCGTGTTTGGCCTCCGTTTTCTCGAAGAACATTATCCTGAACGGCTTAAAGAACGCTACGGGCTCGATGAGATACCCGAAGACATCGCGGAGCTGTTTGATGCAATAGGTGAAAAACGCGGCTGCCTCATGAGCGGTGGGCTTATTAACTACGATAAAACGACTGAAGTGATCATTCGTGATATCCGCACAGAAAAGTTCGGGAGGCTGTCATTCGAACAGCCGACGATGTAAAGACGCGCAGAAATGCGGGTCTTTATTTTTTCCTGACAGGACCGATACATACAGTAAGGGAGAAGAGAAAGTGAATACATTAACCGTAAAAGACATTAGAGACCGTCTGCAAGAGGTAAGAGATGACCAGGACCCATTTCTTGCCCAGTGTGAAAATGATCCGAGAAAAAGCGTACAAGCGCTTGTAGAGCAATGGCTGAAAAAGAACGCAAAGGAAAAAGCGCTAAAAGAACAGTGGGTGAATATGACCTCCTATGAAAGGCTTGCGAGAAACAAGGGGTTTCGTTTTATTGCAGGAGTAGACGAAGTAGGCCGGGGCCCATTGGCAGGGCCGGTTGTCGCCAGCGCAGTCATCCTTCCTGAGAAATGCGAAATACTTGGGCTCACAGACTCAAAAAAGCTTACAGAAAAAAAGCGTGAGGAATATTACGATCTCATTATGAAAGAAGCTGTGGCAGTCGGTATAGGAATTGTAGAAGCAGCTGTTATTGATGAGATCAATATTTATGAAGCCTCAAAATTGGCAATGGTCGAAGCAATCCGCGATTTGTCCGATACACCCGATTATTTGCTCGTTGACGCGATGACACTGCCGCTCGATACGTCTCAGTCTTCAATTATAAAAGGTGATGCCAAAAGCGTGTCTATCGCAGCAGGTGCGTGTATTGCGAAAGTAACGAGAGACCGGATGATGAGCGCATATGCCGAAAAGTATCCGCAGTACGGCTTTGAAAAAAATAAAGGCTATGGGACAAAAGAGCATCTTGAAGCGCTCGCAGCTTATGGACCGACCGACTTGCACCGGAAAACTTTCGCTCCTGTTCAATCTTACAGATAATCTAATGGACAAGGAGGCACCTTTTGAAATGAACATACGAAATGATGTACAGCAGGCGCTCAAAAACCTTTTTGGAAACACTGCAGCTCCGCAGGAAACATCAAATACAACCGACGAATCAAATACCGTAAAGCGTCTCCTTTTAGGAAAAGTGCTTCGTTTATTAGGGGACCAGCATGCACTGATCCAAGTAGGGAATCAAACGATTCAAGGCAAACTTGAAACCCAGCTTCGTCCTCAGGCGTATTACTGGTTTTCCTACGAAAAAAAAACAGCGGAACAGACAGGCCGTCTCCAGGTTGTTCAAAGCTTTGACCAAAATCCCAAAACCATTCAGGATGCTGCGGGCAAGCTTCTGAACGCTATTTCAGTGAAGCCGTCAAACGCATCCCTTATGCTGGCAGGCGCAATGCTGAAAAGCAAAACACCCATCACAGAAAATGATATCAAAACAGCCGTCCGCTGGATGGACACGCTGCCTGTGACAGACACAAAAAAAGCCATCGAAACAGTTTTATTTGCCTTAAAGCGGGATCTTCCCGTTCACCCCGATGTTTTGAGCGGAGTTCATGCTGTCAAATCGCCTGTACCGCTCCATCAGCACTTATCTCAGCTGATTCAGGCTATTCATCAAAATCCTCAGACGAGCCAGGCGCTGACAAAGCTAAAAGAAGCCGTTACGGCACTTTTTAATAGCGAAACAGATGTCCATGCAGAACGTCTTATCGAGAAGCTTATCTCGTTAACGGATCATAACAGATCTGCCTCTTCAGTCAGTACAGCTGGAAACCGGGAGCTTAGCGCAGCAGACGGCTCCGCAGGAAAGGCAGACTACCCGCAGGAGCAGCAGCGAAACACACGAGACGGTGCCGCTAAAACTGTCTCAGACATTCCAATGAAAGAGGCAAGAAGGCTGCTGGCCACACTGACGGAAGCTGCGGATAAAAACGGCAATCCAATCGTAAAAGAAGCAGCGAATTGGATAAAGGCTGTTGTTTCCTCTAGTCAAAATAAGCCTGAGTCAGCAGCATCTGCTTTGCAGGCCGCGCAAGTCACGGATCAAGAAGCAGAAGTGTTTTTAAAGGCTGTTCAGCAGACAGCTCCTAATTTGGCGGATAAGGCAGATGTTCTTTCCTTCTTATCCAAAGTGAAAATGGCAATAGGCGCTCGAGATGAGCTTGCTTTTATTAAAGCGTTTGAACAAGGTGCCGCAGTGCTGCCCGATGATATTCAATCAGTTAAGATGGCTCTTCATGCTGCCAGAGCGTCACATGAGTTAGCGGAACCTGTCAAACAGGAAGCGGATCAGCTCTTCCATAAATTAAACGGTCAGCTTCTCATGCAGCAGGATCATCCTTCCTACAGCCAAATTGTGATGTCATTTCCGATGTTTTCAAAATCGGGGGTTCAGGACATGACTGTTCTGTTTAAAGGACAAAAAGAAGCGGATGGAAAGCTCGATCCTTCCCATTGCCGGCTCTTGTTTTTACTGCAATTAGATACGTTAAAAGAAACAGTTGTTGACTGCCTGATACAGCAGCAAGTCATGACGATTACAATTGAGACGGACTTTGAACTTCAGCCGGCAATCGATCCGATGGTGCCCGCCCTCAAGCAATCGCTCAAAGAAATGGGCTACAGTCTTTCAGGAGTTAACGCTAAAAAACGCCTTCAATCTGATGAAAAGGCTACAATTGATCAATACATAACAAGCATCAGTGATCAGGGAGTGGATGTGAAAATATGAACGAGCAAACGCCTTTAAGAAAAGCCATAGCTCTCCATTATGACGAAAAAATAGACAAGGCGCCAAGAGTAATTGCAACCGGGAAGGGCCATGTTGCTGACAACATTATCAAAGAAGCTAAAAAGGCGGGGGTCCCGATCCAAGAAGATCGGACCCTTGTCGAATTAATGCGCCATTTGACTGTGGATGACCAGATCCCGGAAGCACTTTATGAAACGGTAGCCGAGATTTTTTCTTTCATTTACAGATTGGACGAAAGTGTAAAAAATAAAAAATAGCTAAAATATTCCCCATTCTCCGCTTGAAATTTATGTTTTTAATAAAATAAAAGTTTGAATGTTTAGAAGGATTTTAAGATTTTGCATCGAACTCTAGACAATTCTTCCAGTATTATATAGAATGAAAGCGCAGTCTATTTTTAGTTTTGTTACATAAGTTAGGAGGATGGGAAATGAATATCCATGAGTACCAGGGAAAAGAAGTCCTCAGAAAATATGGGGTATCTGTTCCTGAAGGTAAAGTGGCTTTTACAGCAGAAGAAGCAGTTGAAAAAGCAAAGAGCTTATCCAGCTCGGTTTATGTCGTAAAGGCTCAAATTCATGCTGGCGGTCGAGGCAAAGCTGGTGGGGTAAAAATAGCAAAATCATTAGACGAAGTAAAAGCGTATGCCGAAGAACTTTTAGGTAAGACCCTCGTTACGCATCAGACAGGTCCGGACGGGCAAGTAATAAAACGCTTACTTATTGAAGAAGGCTGCGATATTAAAAAGGAATACTATGTGGGATTAGTGCTTGACCGTGCCACTTCAAGAATTGTTCTGATGGCCTCTGAAGAAGGCGGAACAGAAATTGAAGAAGTAGCAGAGAAAACACCGGAAAAAATCAAAAAGGCTGTCATTGATCCGGCTGTTGGCCTCCAAGGCTATCAAGCTAGAGAAATTGCATTCGCTATCAATATTCCAAAAGAGCTTGTGGGGAAAGCTGCTAAATTTATGCTTGGACTATACAAAGCGTTTGTTGAGAAAGACTGCTCAATCGCCGAAATCAATCCTCTCGTTGTAACTGGAGACGGGAATGTGATGGCGCTTGATGCGAAACTAAATTTTGACAGCAACGCATTATACAGACAAAAAGATATTATGGAATACAGAGATTTGGACGAAGAAGATCCAAAAGAAATTGAAGCGTCTAAATACGATCTGAGCTACATTTCCCTTGATGGAAATATCGGATGCATGGTAAACGGCGCTGGACTAGCAATGTCCACGATGGATATCATTAAACATTATGGAGGAGAACCGGCCAACTTCCTTGATGTCGGGGGCGGCGCAACCGCAGAAAAAGTCACGGAAGCATTTAAAATCATTCTTTCTGATCAAAATGTTAAAGGGATTTTCGTCAACATTTTCGGAGGCATTATGAAATGTGATGTCATCGCAGAAGGGGTTGTTGAAGCGACAAGGCAAGTCGGTTTAACATTGCCGCTTGTCGTCCGTCTTGAAGGAACAAACGTGGATCTAGGGAAGAAAATCCTTAGTGAATCAGGATTAAATATTACATCTGCGGAATCCATGGCTGACGGCGCGCAGAAAATCGTATCTTTAGTATAGGAAAGAATGAAAGGCAGGGGACCAAATAATGAGTGTTTTTATCAATAAAGATACAAGAGTTATTGTACAAGGGATTACAGGTTCTACCGCTTTATTCCATACGAAGCAGATGCTTGAATACGGCACAAATATCGTGGGCGGTGTGACACCTGGAAAAGGCGGAACAGAAGTGGAAGGGGTACCTGTATTTAATACAGTGGCTGATGCAGTTCATACGACTGGCGCAAATGCGTCTGTTATCTATGTTCCGGCACCGTTTGCAGCTGATGCAATTATGGAAGCGGTAGATGCGGAGCTTGATCTGGTCATTTGCATTACAGAGCATATCCCGGTTTTAGATATGGTAAAAGTGAAACGCTTCATGGAAGGCAAGAAAACGAGATTAATAGGACCGAACTGTCCTGGCGTCATCACGCCTGATGAATGTAAAATCGGCATTATGCCCGGATATATCCATAAAAAGGGTCATGTAGGCGTTGTATCGCGTTCAGGAACATTAACATACGAAGCAGTGCATCAGCTGTCAGAAGCGGGTGTAGGACAGTCTACAGCCGTTGGAATCGGCGGCGATCCTGTAAATGGAACCAACTTCATTGACGTTTTAAAAGCGTTTAACGAAGATCCTGAAACACACGCTGTCATCATGATCGGCGAAATCGGCGGCACAGCTGAAGAGGAAGCTGCTGAGTGGGTAAAAGCCAACATGACAAAACCGGTAGTCGGATTCATTGGCGGTAAAACAGCACCTCCAGGGAAGCGCATGGGACATGCAGGCGCCATCATTTCCGGCGGAAAAGGCACGGCTGATGAAAAAATCAAAACACTTAATGAATGCGGAATCGAAGTTGCAGAGACACCTTCTGTCATGGGAGAAACATTAATTAAAGTGTTGAAAGAAAAGAATTTATTTGAAACGTGCAAAACTCATTAATAGAGAAGGGACAGCCATCTTGGCTGTTCCTGCTTTTGCTGTTAAAAGGAGGTTCTCATATTGGATCAGGCCGCTGCCTGTTTAATCACTTGCAGAATCAACCAATTACTATCCCCGTCTCTTCTATTAAAATGGTGGAAAGCTGATCCGTCAATGTCACTGACAAATCCTTCATGTGCATTAGAAACAGCTTCACGCGGCAAAGTAAGGGCTGCGGCACTAAAAAATAAAATAGAAGAACAATATCCAAAACTTCAGCATTTACTCTCTGTATATCATCAGCAAGGCATTAATGTCATCCCAATATCCTCAGATCAATATCCATTCTGGCTGAAAACCATTTATGATCCGCCTCCCGTGCTGTTTGCAAAAGGTGATATATCCCTTCTTTCTCAAGGGAGAAAAATAGGAATTGTAGGTACGAGACATCCGACAGCCTATGGAATTCAGGTTGTCAATCATCTTACAATAGAGCTTTGCCATAAAAAGTGGGTGATTGTCAGCGGGCTGGCGTCTGGGATTGACGGATTGTCCCATGCTGCAAGTATTAAGGCGAAGGGGCGGACAATCGGAGTCATCGCAGGCGGATTTCAGAACATTTATCCTCGAGAAAATCTTCAATTAGCAGAACACATGGCTAAACACCATCTTCTTCTGTCAGAGCATCCACCTGAAACCAAACCCCAAAAATGGCATTTCCCTATGAGAAACCGTATCATCAGCGGGTTAAGTGAGGGCATTATTGTTGTGCAGGGCAAAGAAAAAAGCGGTTCTTTGATTACCGCATACCAAGCGCTGGAACAAGGGAGAGAAGTATTTGCCGTACCCGGTTCTGTATTTGATCCTTACGCCGGAGGTCCTGTAAAATTGATTCAAGAGGGGGCTAAAGCCATATGGTCAGCAGAGGATATTTATGCAGAGCTTCCTGAGAAAAACGTTCAATATACGGAACCCTTTTGAATTATCGTTTGACAAACAGCATTGTAATATTTAATAATAGTGAGGATTTAAAGTTGCATATTGTTTTCTATTTAAATAATGACGTTCATCATAAAGAATGAAATGTTGAAAGCCAAATAAAGACAGCTGCAAATATAAAATAAAATTTGAAATACTTGAAGAGAGAGAACACCTCTTGAGGGGGATGAAAATGTCTGATTATCTAGTCATCGTGGAATCGCCCGCTAAGGCGAAAACGATTGAACGTTACTTAGGTAAAAAATATAAAGTGAAAGCATCAATGGGACATGTCCGGGATCTTCCAAAAAGTCAAATGGGAGTTGACATAGAACAAAATTTCGAACCGAAATATATAACCATTCGAGGTAAAGGTCCGGTACTAAAAGAGCTGAAAACGGCTGCCAAAAAAGCTAAAAAAGTTTATCTCGCAGCCGACCCCGACAGAGAAGGGGAAGCGATTGCATGGCACTTGGCCCACAGCCTTGATTTAGATCTTCATTCAGACTGCCGTGTTGTGTTTAACGAAATTACGAAAGATGCAATTAAAGAATCATTTAAGCATCCCCGCATGATCAATATGGATTTGGTGGATGCACAGCAGGCGAGACGTATATTAGACAGGCTCGTCGGATATAAAATCAGCCCAATCCTTTGGAAAAAAGTCAAAAAAGGACTCAGTGCTGGCCGTGTTCAATCTGTTGCCCTCCGTTTAATTATTGATCGTGAAAAGGAAATTAACGACTTTAAGCCAGAGGAATATTGGACAATAGACGGCACGTTCTTAAAAGGACAGGAGACGTTTGAAGCGGGCTTTTTCGGTAAAAACGGCAAAAAACTTCCTTTAAAGAGTGAAGCGGATGTAAAGGACATACTTTCTCAGCTCAAAGGCAATAAGTATACAGTTGAAAAAGTAACTAAAAAGGAACGTAAACGTAATCCGGCCTTGCCATTTACAACTTCCACCCTTCAGCAGGAAGCAGCGCGTAAGCTCAATTTCAGAGCGAAGAAAACGATGATGATTGCGCAGCAATTATATGAAGGAATTGATCTTGGAAAAGAAGGAACTGTCGGTCTGATCACGTATATGAGAACGGATTCAACACGCATTTCCAATACAGCAGTTGATGAAGCGGCAGCGTTTATTGATCAAACGTACGGAAAAGAGTACTTAGGCGGCAAAAGAAAGCCCGCTAAAAAGAATGAAAATGCTCAGGATGCCCACGAAGCGATCCGTCCGACGTCGGTTCTCAGAAAACCAAGCGAATTAAAAGCAGTCCTTGGCAGAGATCAGCTGAGACTGTATAAATTAATTTGGGAGCGCTTTGTTGCCAGCCAAATGGCATCTGCTGTTTTAGATACAATGAGTGTTGATTTGACAAACAACGGTTTGACTTTTCGTGCAAACGGAAGTAAAGTCAAGTTTTCCGGCTTTATGAAAGTGTATGTTGAAGGCAAAGACGATCAATTGGAAGAAAAAGACCGGATGCTGCCTGACTTGCAAGAGGGAGACACTGTTTTATCTAAGGACATAGAACCGGAACAGCATTTTACCCAGCCGCCTCCGCGCTATACTGAGGCCCGTTTGGTTAAAACGCTTGAAGAACTCGGGATCGGCCGTCCTTCCACTTATGCTCCGACGCTTGATACGATTCAGCGGCGCGGGTACGTTGGTCTGGATAATAAACGGTTTGTTCCCACAGAATTAGGGCAGATCGTGCTTGAGCTGATCATGGAATTTTTCCCTGAAATCATTAACGTTGAGTTTACGGCAAAAATGGAAAAAGACCTTGATAATGTTGAGGAAGGCAATATAGAATGGGTACAGATTATTGATAACTTCTATACCGATTTTGAAAAGCGCGTGAAAAAAGCCGAATCAGAAATGAAGGAAGTAGAAATTGAACCGGAATATGCCGGAGAAGATTGTGAATTATGCAGTTCTCCTATGGTATATAAAATGGGCCGATACGGTAAATTCTTAGCTTGCTCCAATTTCCCCGATTGCCGGAATACAAAGCCGATTGTCAAACAAATCGGTGTGAAGTGTCCGAGCTGCGGAGAAGGAAATATTGTTGAGCGAAAATCGAAAAAGAAACGGGTTTTTTACGGCTGTGACCGTTATCCGGACTGTGAATTCGTTTCCTGGGACAAACCAATTGAACGAAAATGTCCGAAATGCGGAAAAATGCTTGTTGAGAAAAAGCTCAAAAAAGGCATACAAGTCCAATGCGTGGAATGCGATTATAAGGAAGAACCACAGAAGTAGCGGTGAGCAGGGTCTTGCTCACCTTCTTTGTGTGTTAAAAGAAGACAATGAATAATAAACTAGGAGATGTGAAAGATGAACCAACAAACAGTGAATGTAATCGGAGCCGGACTCGCAGGCAGTGAAGCGGCGTGGCAGCTTGCCAAACGGGGGATTCAAGTCAGATTATATGAAATGCGCCCAGTCAAACAGACGCCTGCCCATCATACTGATAAATTTGCAGAACTGGTATGCAGCAACTCTTTACGCTCCAATACACTTGCTAACGCTGTAGGTGTACTAAAAGAAGAAATGCGTGCGCTTGATTCAGCAATTATTGCTGCGGCTGACGAATGCTCAGTGCCTGCCGGCGGCGCACTCGCGGTAGACCGGCATGAATTTGCGGCAAGTGTGACAAACCGGGTGAAAAACCATCCCAATGTTACCGTCGTTAATGAAGAAGTAACAGAAATACCTGAAGGACCAACGATTATCGCAACTGGTCCGTTAACTTCAGAATCACTGTCTGCACAGTTAAAAGAGCTTACTGGAGAGGACTATTTATACTTCTATGATGCAGCGGCGCCTATCGTAGAGAAAGACAGCCTTGACATGGATAAAGTGTATTTGAAATCCCGTTATGACAAGGGAGAAGCGGCTTATCTAAACTGCCCGATGACAGAAGAAGAGTTTGACCGTTTTCATGAAGCTTTGACATCAGCGGAAACTGTGCCGTTAAAAGAGTTTGAAAAAGAGATTTTCTTTGAGGGCTGCATGCCGATTGAAGTAATGGCAAAACGAGGAAAGAAAACAATGCTTTTCGGACCGATGAAGCCAGTGGGATTAGAGCATCCTGTTACCGGAAAACGTCCATATGCAGTCGTTCAGCTCAGACAGGATGATGCGGCGGGAACTCTCTATAATATTGTAGGATTCCAAACTCATTTAAAATGGGGAGACCAAAAGGAAGTCCTCAAATTGATTCCTGGACTTGAAAATGTGGAAATCGTCAGATACGGTGTTATGCACAGAAATACATTCATTAATTCTCCAAGCTTGTTAAAACCGACTTACCAATTTAAAAAACGGAACGATTTGTTCTTCGCAGGACAAATGACGGGAGTAGAAGGATATGTGGAATCGGCTGCTTCTGGGCTTGTAGCAGGTATTAATGCGGCTAAACTTGTTTTAGGAGAAGAGCTTGTCACTTTTCCTCAGGAAACAGCAATAGGCAGTATGGCTCACTATATTACAACAACAAACCAGAAGAACTTCCAGCCGATGAATGCAAACTTTGGGCTTTTGAAAGATTTGCCTGTTAAAATTAAAAATAAAAAAGAGCGTAATGAACAGTACGCAAATCGGGCGATCGAGACAATTCAAACAATTTCGAAAACAATATAGGTATTGATTGCAACTTGATCGCGATTTGTGATACCATTTAAAAGCCCTTCCTGGGGAGGTATTTGGCATGGAGAATGTTAAGAATTTCGTAAAGTTATTCGTTGAATATTTACAAATTGAAAAAAATTATTCACAATATACTATTGTGAATTATGTGGATTCAATTGAAGAATTCGAGACTTTCCTGCGCGTTCAAGGTATAAATGGATTTGAAAAAGTTGCATATCAAGATACTAGAATTTTTTTGACGGAAGCCTATGAAAAGGGTTTATCGAGAAGAACAATCAGCAAAAAAATTTCTGCATTGAGAAGCTTTTACAAATTTCTGATGCGAGAAAAGCTAATTGATGATAATCCGTTCCAGCTTGTTCATCTGCCGAAACAAGAGAAACGGATACCGAAGTTTCTATATCAAAAAGAGCTTGAGGAACTGTTTGAAGTTTCAGATATAAGCCAGCCGACCGGCATGAGGGATCAAGCGCTATTAGAGCTTCTCTATGCCACCGGAATGAGGGTCAGTGAATGCTCTTCCATAAGTGTTCATGATCTTGATTTATTTATGGATACAGTGCTTGTTCACGGGAAAGGCAAGAAGCAGCGTTATATCCCTTTTGGGTCTTACGCCCGCGAAGCGTTGAAGTTATATATGAATAGCGGAAGACAGTGCTTGCTGAAAAAAGCAAAAGAACCTCATGATCTATTATTCGTGAATCAAAGAGGCGGACCGCTTACAGCCCGAGGCATTAGACACATTTTAAGCGGGCTTGTCAAAAAAGCGTCCGGCACTTTACATATCCATCCGCATATGCTTCGACATACGTTCGCCACTCATCTATTAAACGAAGGAGCAGATTTGAGGAGCGTTCAAGAACTGCTCGGGCATTCCAATCTGTCTTCGACACAGATATACACGCACGTTTCGAAGGAAATGTTGAGAAACACATATATGTCTCACCATCCAAGAGCTTTTAAGAAAAATTAAAGGAGGCCCTTTATGTCATCTTTTCATGCGACCACAATCTTTGCAGTACAGCATAAGGGACGAAGCGCAATGTCCGGAGACGGTCAAGTTACATTTGGTCAGGCTGTTGTAATGAAACATACTGCGAGAAAAGTAAGAAAACTGTTTAACGGCAAGGTTCTCGCAGGATTTGCGGGATCTGTTGCAGACGCTTTCACTCTATTCGAAAAGTTCGAAGCGAAACTTGAAGAATATAATGGCAACTTAAAACGGGCTTCTGTTGAGCTTGCAAAGGAATGGCGAAGCGACAAAGTGCTTAGAAAGCTTGAAGCCATGCTGATCGTTATGAATCAAGATACCTTGCTTCTCGTATCGGGAACTGGTGAGGTTATCGAGCCGGATGACGGCATTCTGGCAATTGGATCAGGCGGCAATTACGCTTTGGCAGCCGGAAGAGCGCTGAAAAAGCATGCCGGGGAGAGCATGACTGCAAGTGAGATTGCTAGAGCTGCGCTGGAAACAGCGGGCGAAATTTGTGTATACACGAACGATCAAATCATACTGGAAGAGCTTGAATAGAAAGGACTTGAGGCGCATGGAAAAAAAACCGTTAACACCAAGACAGATTGTAGATCGGTTAGACCAATACATCGTCGGTCAGCAAAACGCGAAAAAAGCTGTCGCCGTGGCATTAAGAAACCGCTATAGAAGAAGTCTCCTGGATGAAAAGCTGAAGGACGAGGTCGTTCCGAAAAATATTTTAATGATGGGGCCTACCGGGGTAGGGAAAACTGAAATTGCCAGACGAATCGCTAAGCTTTCAGGTGCGCCATTTATCAAAATTGAAGCAACAAAATTTACAGAAGTCGGCTATGTAGGCAGAGACGTTGAATCAATGGTCAGAGACCTTGTGGAAACTTCTGTTCGTCTTATAAAGGAAGAAAAAATCAACGAAGTGAAGGAGCAGGCAGAAGAAAATGCTAACAAACGCATTGTTCGCCTGCTAGTTCCAGGGAAGAAAAAACAATCAGGCGTTAAAAACCCGTTTGAAATGTTTTTCGGCGGCAGCCAGCCAAACGGCGAGGACGAAACGGAAAGCCAGGAAGAAGCAAACATTGAAGAAAAAAGAAAACGCATGGCTCATCAGCTGGCATTAGGAGAGCTTGAAGACCACTATGTTACTGTAGAAGTTGAAGAGCAGCAGCCTTCTATGTTTGACATGCTGCAGGGCTCGGGTATGGAGCAGATGGGCATGAATATGCAGGATGCACTGAGCGGATTGATGCCCAAGAAAAAGAAACGCCGTAAAATGACAGTCAGAGAAGCCAGAAAAGTCCTGACGAATGAAGAGGCAAGCAAACTCATCGATATGGATGAAGTCAGCCAGGAAGCTGTCCATCGGGCAGAAGAGAGCGGAATTATCTTTATCGACGAGATTGATAAGATTGCAAAAAACGGTGGCGCGTCATCTTCAGCTGATGTATCAAGAGAAGGTGTTCAGCGTGATATTCTCCCAATCGTTGAGGGTTCTACCGTTGTCACTAAATACGGTTCAGTTAAAACAGACCATGTATTGTTTATTGCAGCGGGAGCATTTCATATGGCCAAACCGTCTGATCTGATTCCTGAACTGCAAGGGCGTTTTCCAATTCGTGTAGAACTGAGCAAACTGACGGTTGACGATTTCGTGAGAATTTTAGTTGAACCCGATAACGCGCTCTTGAAACAATATCAGGCATTATTGCAGACAGAGGGTATATCTCTTGAATTTTCTGACGAAGCTATTCATAAGATTGCTGAAGTCGCCTATCATGTGAACCAGGAAACAGATAATATCGGTGCGAGACGCCTTCATACAATACTCGAACGTCTGTTAGAAGATCTCTCTTTTGAAGCTCCGGATGTAACAATGGAGAAAATAACGATTACACCGCAGTATGTGGAAGAAAAGCTCGGAACGATAGCTAAAAACAAAGATTTAAGTCAATTTATATTGTGAAAATTTAATAAGAGGAATGTTTAGGAGGATCATTTATCATGGCTTTATTACAAAAAACAAGAATTATTAACTCCATGCTGCAAGCTGCGGCAGGGAAACCGGTTAACTTTAAAGAAATGGCGGAAACGCTTCGGGATGTAATTGATTCCAATATTTTCGTTGTGAGCCGCAGAGGAAAACTGCTCGGCTACTCTATCAACCAGCAAATTGAAAATGACCGTATGAAAAAAATGCTTGAAGATCGCCAATTCCCAGAGGAATATACGAAGAATCTGTTCAACGTCCCTGAAACATCTTCTAACCTGGATATCAACAGTGAGTATACTGCTTTCCCTGTTGAAAACAGAGACTTGTTCCAAGCTGGTTTAACAACAATTGTGCCGATCATCGGAGGCGGAGAAAGATTAGGTACACTCATTCTTTCACGTTTACAGGATCAATTTAATGATGATGATTTAATACTTGCTGAATACGGCGCTACAGTTGTCGGAATGGAAATTCTGAGAGAAAAAGCAGAAGAAATTGAAGAAGAAGCAAGAAGCAAAGCAGTAGTACAAATGGCAATCAGCTCTCTTTCTTATAGTGAGCTTGAAGCAATTGAACACATCTTTGAAGAGCTTGACGGAAACGAAGGTCTCCTTGTTGCAAGTAAGATTGCAGACCGTGTCGGCATTACCCGCTCAGTTATTGTTAACGCACTCAGAAAGCTTGAAAGCGCCGGTGTAATTGAGTCAAGATCATTAGGAATGAAGGGTACTTATATTAAAGTGCTCAACAACAAATTCCTGATTGAATTAGAAAATCTGAAATCCCATTAATGAATAGAAGAACCTCTTAAAAGGGGTTCTTTTTTTATTCAAATAAAGGAAATCAATAAGCTTTATTTCCTGGGCGAAAAGTCTTTCTTTGTAATAATTTTAATAAAGTTTATTATTTTCTTCATAAAAACAGAAAAATGACGAAATAAATGGGGAAAATACAGAAATTCAGCTATTTTCAGCCTTATATCAATGTAAAAAACGTAGTTCAAATAATCTAGGACTATGTACCTAGTTGTAAAATAGATATATATGAGGACATTTTTTTACACGAACTTCATAGACTTTATGCCTGTTATTTCTTACAATAAGCATATGGTTTTACAAATCTCGACAAGGATATTGAGGGTGAAAAAAACTGAAATGGAGGTAAGTGGATTTGAGCTTATTTTCTGGAACGATACAAAATCTTGAAAATGCCTTGGGCAGAGCGAATATTAAGCAAAAAGTCATAACTAATAATATTGCTAATATAGATACACCGAACTATAAGGCAAAAAAAGTCTCTTTCCAAAATTTATTAGATCAAGAATCCTCTCGTCTCGAATCTATAAAAACGGACTATCGGCATGTTGATTTTTCTGATGCTGATTCAAATTATTCAATTGTAACGAGCGGAGATACATCTTATCAGCAAAACGGAAATAACGTTGACGTTGACAAAGAGATGACAGAACTAGCTGAAAATCAGATTAACTATCAAGCTTTAGTTGAAAGAATGAACGGCAAATTCAATTCTCTGAAGACCGTGCTAACAGGAGGAAAATAATGACAGCTTTTCAAAGCTTAAATGTTTCAGCATCAGCTTTAACAGCTCAGCGCCTCAGAATGGATGTTGTATCGTCTAACTTGGCGAATATGGATACGACAAGAGCCAAGCAGGTAAACGGTGAGTGGGTGCCTTACAGAAGGAAAATGGTTTCGCTTCAGTCAAAAGGTGAATCGTTCTCGTCGATTTTGAATTCTAAAATGAGCGGAAGCGGCAATGTCGGAAATGGGGTAAAGGTTACAAAAATCACTGAAGATAACTCTGATTTTAATCTGGTCTATGATCCGACTGACCCTGATGCAAACGCTGAAGGATATGTGCAAAAGCCGAATGTTGATCCATTAAAAGAAATGGTAGACCTTGTCAGCAGTACGAGATCATATGAGGCCAATGTCACAGCGATGAATGCCTCAAAGGGAATGCTGATGAAGGCTCTAGAAATCGGAAAGTAAGGTGATGAATGTGATCAATGCAATTTCTCCTTTTCAGGTTCAAAATACTCAAAACACTCAAAATGCAACAAATCAATTAAACAATAGCCAAAAAACAGACTCTTCAAATCAAACAAGCTTTTCGGAGCTTTTAAAAAACTCTATAAGTTCGTTAAATGAGTCCCAAGTAGCTTCTGACAATATGACTAATGCCTTGGCTGCAGGAAAAGATGTGAATCTTGATGAGGTCATGATCGCCGCTCAAAAAGCAAGCATCTCTCTGACTGCTGCAACTGAGTTCCGCAACAAAGCTGTGGAAGCATATCAGGAGATTATGAGAATGCAAATGTAGGGGGTCTGACGAGAAAGAGAAAGAGTGGAATGACCGGGGGTTAACATGAATCGTACTCTAATGCAAATGAAAAACAAAACGAGTGAGTTTTGGAAAAATAGATCTAAATTACAAAAGGTTTTAATGATTAGTGCTTTAGCGGCAATTATCATTCTTGCCATTATTATCAGTATTTTTTCTTCTAATCAGAAAATGGCGCCGCTGTACAAAGATTTGTCAGCTGAAGAAGCCGGACAGATCAAAGAGGAATTGGATGCGAAAAAAGTGCCTAGCGAACTTTCAAATGGCGGTACGGTCATTAAGGTTCCGGAAGATCAGGTTGATTCACTGAAAGTTCAGCTGGCGGCAGAAGGGCTTCCTAAAACCGGATCAATTGATTACTCATTTTTTGGACAGAACGCCGGCTTTGGTTTAACAGATAATGAATTTGATATGGTGAAAGTCAAAGCCACACAAACGGAACTATCCAATCTGATTAATGAAATGGACGGTATCAAAAATTCAAAAGTAATGATTAACCTTCCGAAAGACGCTGTCTTTGTCGGTGAAGAGCAATCAGCAGCATCTGCTTCAATCGTCCTGCAGACTCAGCCTGGCTACACTCTGGACCAAAGCCAGATCAACGGATTATATCATCTGGTATCAAAAAGTGTGCCGAACTTAAAAGAAGATAACATCGTCATCATGGACCAGAACTCTACATACTATGACAAAACAGACAGCGGTTCAGGGTCCTACGCTGATAGTTATTCTTCGCAGCAGGGAGTTAAATCCCAAGTTGAAAAAGACATTCAAAAACATGTTCAGTCATTGCTTGGAACGATGATGGGGCAGGACAAAGTTGTTGTTTCTGTCACGGCTGATATTGACTTTACAAAAGAAAATCGCACAGAAGACATCGTCGAGCCTGTTGACAAAGAAAACATGGAAGGCATCGCGGTCAGTGCTGAAAAAGTATCGGAAACATATCAGGGAGACGGCGCAGCTAATGGCGGAACTGCCGGAACCGGTGATGAAGATGTAACAAACTATCAAGCTGACGGTGAAAATACCGAAAGTGGGAACTACGAAAAAAGCAGTAATAAAATCAATTACGAGGTTAATCGAATCCATAAAGAAATAGCTGAAAGCCCTTATAAGGTAAGGGATTTAGGGATTCAAGTAATGGTAGAGCCGCCTGATGCCAAAAACACAGCGTCGCTATCAACTGAAAGACAGGATGATATACAAAAAATCCTTTCAACTGTTGTCAGAACATCATTGGATAAGGATGAAACACAGAACCAGAACCTTTCTGATGAAGATATCAATAATAAAATTGTTGTCTCCGTTCAGCCTTTTGACGGAAAAGTAAGTCTGGATACTGATACAGAAAAATCCTCCGGTATCCCAATGTGGGTATATATCGTAGGGGGCGTATTGATCGCAGTTATCATCATTCTGATCATTATGTTTATCAGAAAGAAACGCGTTCAAGAGGATGAATTTGAGGAATACACGTACGAAGTGCCTCAGGAGCCTATCAATTTGCCTGATATTAATGAAGAGGAAAATGAAACAGAGGAAACAGTCAGACGAAAACAGCTTGAAAAGATGGCGAAAGATAAGCCTGAAGACTTTGCAAAACTGCTGAGAAGCTGGCTGGCCGAGGATTAGGAGGGATTAGAAATGGCGAGACGTGATCAAGACAAGCTTACAGGAAAACAAAAAGCAGCCATTCTCATGATTTCCTTAGGTTTAGATGTGTCAGCTTCTGTATATAAGCATTTAACCGATGAAGAAATTGAAAGGCTTACCCTTGAAATATCAGGAGTTAGAAGTGTCGATCATCAAAAAAAGGATGAAATTATAGAGGAATTTCATAATATAGCGATTGCCCAGGATTATATTTCTCAGGGCGGATTAAGCTATGCCAGACAAGTTCTTGAGAAGGCGCTGGGAGAAGATAAGGCTGAAAACATACTAAACAGGCTGACTTCTTCTCTGCAAGTTAAACCATTTGACTTTGCCAGAAAAGCAGAGCCTGAACAAATTTTAAATTTTATCCAACAAGAGCATCCGCAAACGATGGCTTTAATCTTGTCTTACCTTGACCCTGTGCAGGCCGGACAAATTTTATCCGAGCTGAATCCTGAGGTACAGGCAGAAGTCGCAAGAAGGATTGCGGTAATGGACAGAACGTCACCTGAAATTATTAATGAAGTAGAACGGATTCTGGAACAGAAATTATCCTCCGCATTTACTCAGGATTATACACAAACCGGCGGAATCGAAGCTGTTGTTGAAGTGTTAAACGGTGTAGACAGAGGAACAGAAAAGACGATATTGGATTCCTTAGAAATTCAGGATCCTGATCTTGCTGAAGAAATCAAGAAGCGGATGTTTGTCTTTGAGGATATTGTTACCCTTGATAACCGAGCAATTCAGCGGGTTATACGCGATGTTGAAAACGACGATCTGCTCCTTTCATTAAAGGTGGCAAGCGAGGAAGTCAAAGAAATTGTATTCAACAATATGTCACAGCGTATGGTTGAAACATTCAAAGAAGAAATGGAATTTATGGGCCCTGTACGTTTGAAGGATGTAGAAGAGGCTCAATCAAGAATTGTAAGCATCGTCAGAAAGCTTGAAGAAGCCGGTGAAATTGTTATAGCAAGAGGCGGAGGAGACGATATTATTGTCTAATATCATTAAACAAGAATCATCTTTTTCCCCACAGCAGGAAAGAAGAAAGCTTTCTTTACAAGAGGTTCGGATCGATCATTCACATCTTTTACAGACTGAAGAAAATCCGGAAGCGTTAATGGCCCGGATCAAAGAAGAAGCTGATCGGATTTCCGAGCGAGCGAACAGCCAGATGGAAGACATCCGCCGTCAAATTGAAAAGGAAAAAAATGATTGGGCGGCTGAAAAACAGCAGCTTATTGAAGAAGCGAAAACAGATGGTTTCGAACAAGGTGTGGCATTAGGGAGAGCTGAAGCCTTGCAACAGTATGCTGAGCTGATCGATCAGGCAAACAGCATAACAGAGATGTCCAGAAAAGCTGTAGAGGATAAGCTTGAAGATGCCTCCGGAGAAATCGTTGAGCTTGCCGTTGCGTTAGCTAAAAAAGTATGGCAGCAAAAATCTGATGATAAAGAGGCCTTTATCCTGCTTGTGAAACAGGTGGTAAACGAAGTAAAGGAATATGACGATATATCAATATATGTGGACCCTTATTACTATGAAACAGTTTTTCAGCATAAAGACGAAATCCAGCAGCTTCTTTACAAAGAATGCCGGCTGGGTTTATACGCCGATGAAAAAGCTGAAAAAGGATCATGCTATATAGAAACTCCTTTTGGAAGAGTGGATGCAAGCATTGATACCCAGCTGGTGCAACTGAAGCATAAGCTCCTTACAGCACTGGAAGCAGGTGCGGATCAATGAAGACACAGAGTCTGATAGATTGCATAGAAATGACAGACTCGTATAAGCGTTATGGAAAAGTGAAACGGGTGATCGGCCTGATGATCGAATCAAAGGGGCCGGCAAGCTCAATAGGCGACCTGTGCCTGATTTATGCAAAAGGTCAATCAGGAAAAGTCATCAAAGCTGAAGTTGTTGGATTTCAGGAAGAAAATATTTTGTTAATGCCCTATTTAGAGGCCGCTAGCATTGCCCCCGGGAGCATTGTTGAAGCCACCGGTGAATCTCTTCGTGTAAAGGTAGGAGCCGGTCTGATCGGACAAGTCATTGATGCGTTTGGCGAACCGCTCGACGGAAAACTTTTGCCGAAAGGACTTTCGCCTGTATCGACGGAGCAATCACCTCCTAACCCGATGAAACGCCCGCCTATCCGGGAAAAAATGGGTGTTGGAGTCAGGTCTATTGACAGTCTGCTGACTGTCGGAAAAGGCCAGCGGATTGGTATTTTCGCAGGAAGCGGCGTCGGGAAAAGCACATTAATGGGAATGATCGCTAAACAGACCGAAGCTGATTTGAACGTAATTGCACTCGTCGGAGAACGCGGTCGAGAGGTTCGGGAGTTTATTGAAAAAGACTTGGGAGCAGAGGGTCTGAAGCGGTCAATTGTAGTTGTTGCTACCTCAGACCAGCCTGCATTAACGAGGTTGAAAGCCGCATATACGGCGACAGCCATTGCTGAGTACTTTCGTGATAAAGGGCAAAATGTCATGTTTATGATGGATTCTGTCACAAGGGTGGCGATGGCTCAGAGGGAGATCGGACTTGCCGCTGGAGAGCCCCCGACGACAAAAGGATATACACCCTCTGTGTTCGCTATTTTACCTCGTTTACTAGAGAGAACAGGTGCAAATGAACACGGAACAATCACAGCGTTTTATACAGTGTTAGTCGACGGAGATGACATGAATGAGCCTATTGCTGATACTGTTCGCGGAATCTTAGACGGACACATTGTGTTAGACAGGGCTCTTGCTAATAAAGGCCAGTTTCCTGCCGTCAATGTGTTAAAAAGCATCAGCAGGGTGATGTCAAACATCTCGACAAAACAGCACTTAGACGCAGCGAATAAATTCCGTGAACTTTTATCAACGTATCAAAATTCTGAAGATCTCATTAATATTGGAGCTTACAAAAGAGGGTCCTCAAGAGAAATTGATGAGGCGATACAATTTTATCCGCAGCTTATTCAATTTCTGAAGCAGGGAACAGAAGAATCAGCATCATTGGAAGTAAGCATTGCTGCATTAACTAGTTTGACAGGAAATGAGGAATAGAACGTGGCCTATCAATTTAGATTCCAAAAGCTGCTGGAACTAAAAGAGAACGAAAAAGACCAGTCTTTGTCTGAGTATCAGCAATCAGTTTCTGAATTTGAAACTGTAGCGGAGAAACTATATGAGAATATGAGCAAAAAGGAATTGCTTGAGCAAAATAAAGAAAACAAACTGAAAAGCGGGATGAGCGTTCAAGAGATGAGGCATTATCAGCAATTTGTCTCAAATCTTGAAAACACCATTTATCACTACCAAAAGCTCGTCATTATGAAAAGGAATCAAATGAACCAAAAGCAAGAAGTGTTAACAGAAAAAAATATTGAAGTGAAGAAGTTTGAAAAGATGCGTGAAAAACAGTTTAAAATGTTTGCTCTTGAAGACAAAGCTGCAGAGATGAAAGAAATGGACGATATTTCGATCAAGCAGTTTATGATTCAAGGCCATTAGGAGCGAATGTAATGTCCGGCAAAAAGAAAGAATCAGGTAAGTTCCGATCGGTTTTGCTGATCATTATCCTTCCGCTGATATTTCTGCTTATAGCAGGGGGGATTGTTCTCTGGGCGGCTGGTGTCAATGTCTTAAAGCCGATACAGGAAGCTGCAGCCAAAACGCCAGTTCTTAAAGAATTGGTTCCTGAGACCGAAGATAAAAAAGATACATCATCAACAGCTAAGAATAACAGTAATACGGCGGCTCTGGAAAAAACCATTAAGGATCAAAAAAGTGAGATCAGTATATTGAATAAGGATTTGGATACAAGCAAATCTGAAATAGACAGGCTGAATCAAAAGATTCGTTCTCTTGAAAAAACAGCGGAAGACCAAAAAAAGACACCGAAGGATAACACAGAAGATTCATCAAGTTCTGATAAAGCTTCTGATGATAAAGTCATCAGTGTTTATAAAAGCATGGACAGCGGAAAGGCTGCCAAAATCATTGCCCAATTAAAGGAGAAAGAAGCGCTGAAAATATTGAATGGACTGAGCAAAAAGCAGCTTGCTGAAATTTTGGCAAAAATGACTCCTGAGCAAGCGGCAACATATACAGAAAAAATTGCTGCCAGCCAAGAATAGGGGGAATAAAGGTGAAGCTGCTTGAATTAGCCGGACCTCGGCTGCAAACTACAGCAGGGACAGCTGCTAAAACAATCAAAAATAGCCAGGGAGTTTTTCAAAATTGGCTTATGTCTGAAGCCGGCTCGAAAGAACCTTCATCACAAGGAAATGGGACTCTGACTGTCGATCAGCTTTTAAAAGATGCATGTAAAAAGATCAGTGATTGGCTAAATGCAACTCCTGAAAATCAAGACAAGGAAAAAGCCGATCTTCTGCAAACGTTAAGTAAACTAACAGGAAAACAGCTGGATGAATCCGCTCAGCAAATGTTACAGAATCTGCTGCAAGCAGTTGAATTAAAATTGGCTGACGGAACTGATCAACTGCACATGGGGCAAATACTTGCAGACAAAACCATTTCTGAAGAGAAAACTGCTCTGACTGCAAAGAATTCAGCTGGTGATGCCGCTACTAATGAACTCAAGTCTGACAGAGAGCAAGAAGTTCAGGAAAATGAGGCATCAGCAGAAGATGATAAAACGCTTATTCATATCCAAATGCTTATCAGTGAGCTTTTAGAAGGAAATAAAATGACTGACCGTGATCATCAAGCTCATACTGTCTACAAAAATGGAGATGAATTTCTTTCGGCATTAGAAAAAAAAGGCATATCTGAACAGCTTATTCAGGATCTTAAACAGCAGATAGTTACAAAAGACGAGTCAAGTTCAAAGCTTTATAAGATGTCAAAGTCAGAGCTGAAAAGTTTTCAAAGCTTAATGGAACAGATGTCAGTGCTTCCTCAAAAAGGGACGAAGGAATGGAATATAGCTGAAAGTCAGCTGAAAGCTTTTTTGTTATCGAAATCATCCGAATCGTCACTAGAGGTCGGAAAACGTGCCCTTTCGCCGGACACTCTGACGTCAGGTAATAAAAGTGCGGCAGATTCCTCTGTAAGTATTCAGCCTATTGATAGTAAGTCAGGAATTCAAATGATGTTTTCAGGCTACCGGAGCACCGGAGGAGTTCAGACACTCGATTTGCAGCTCTCATCTGATTTGCATGCAGCCGATACGAAAACGGTTGCTGATCAAGTGATCAGTGCATGGAAGCAGATGAAATATACACCCTTTGGGAGGTCAACCGGCAGTTTTACAATTCGGCTGAACCCTGAACATTTAGGATTTGTCACAATTAAGCTGACAAATGAAAATGGAATGTTCCAGAGTAAAATCATTGCATCCAGCCAATCTGCAAAAGAGCTGCTCGAACAACATCTGCCTCAGCTGAAGCAATCACTGCCGAATATGGCTGTCCAAGTTGACCGTTTTACATTGCCGATTCAAAGCGGAGACCAGCCGATATATGGCCAGCTTGCTGATGAACAGAAACAGCAGCAAGAGGGACAGAAGCAGCAAAGACAGAAAAAGCAATCAAACGAGTTTGGAGACTTGCTTGATGAAGTGTCAATGGTTGAATTGGAGGAAGAAGAATGACATCAATAAGCTCAGAATATAAATTGCCTGAAAAAACAAGCAGCACTGCCGCTGCAAGCAACAGCAGCCTTGGAAAAGACGAGTTTTTAAAAATATTAATGACTCAAGTCCAAAACCAAGATCCGCTTAATCCGGTTGATGACAAAGAATTTATCAGCCAGATGGCGACTTTTTCAAGCCTGGAACAGATGATGAATCTGAATACGACGATGACTAAATTCGTTGAAAACCAAGATCCGTTTACAACGTATGTTGATTGGATGGGAAAAGAAGTATCTTGGACTGATGGTAAAAGTGCAACAGATAAAACAGGCACCGTAAGCTCTGTTAAACATTCTAAAGGAAATTATTATCTTGTTCTTGATGATGGGACCGAGATCAGTCCGGCGAATGTCATGTCTGTGGGACAATCATCTAAATAAAAACATCTGGGGGAATATATTATGTTACGTTCACTTTATTCTGGAATCAGCGGTATGAAAAACTTTCAAACAAAACTTGATGTTATCGGCAATAACATTGCCAACGTAAATACAGTGGGATTCAAAAAGAGCCGGGTTACCTTTAAAGATATGGTAAGTCAAACGATTGCCGGCGGTTCTGCTGCTGGTGCAACAATCGGCGGAACAAACTCTAAGCAGATCGGTTTAGGTTCATCATCTGGCACAATTGATACCATCCATTCAACAAGCGCGACACAAAGCACAGGAAGAACGCTTGATTTAGCGATTGACGGAGACGGTTATTTTCAAATCGATACAGGTGATGGAACGGCTTACACAAGAGCCGGAAACTTCTATTTAGATAATACCGGAACATTGGTGACTGGTGACGGCTACCATGTGTTAAATATGACGGGAGGAACAATAAAAATTCCTCTAGATGCTCAAAGCTTTAGTATCGGATCTGATGGAAAAGTGTCAATTGTTGATGCTGGCGGTAAACCACAAGATGGCGGTCAGATCGGGATTGTTACTTTTGCAAACAGTGACGGTTTAGATAAAATCGGAAGCAACTTGTATCGTGAATCTTTGAACTCTGGAACTGCTAGTGCAGCTAATCAGCCTGGTGATGGCGGTACAGGTGCCTTGAAGTCAGGATTTATAGAAATGTCTAACGTTGATTTAACTGACGAGTTTACCGAAATGATTGTTGCTCAGCGCGGGTTCCAATCAAACTCCAAGATTATTACAACATCGGATGAAATCCTTCAAGAGCTGGTTAACCTTAAACGTTAAGGAGGGAGGGGAGGCGAGTAATCGCTTCTCCGCTGTTTTATGATTAAAGTAACCCGTTTAAATGGGCAGCCCTTTACGCTGAATGCGTTATTTATTGAACAGATTGAATGCTTTCCGGATACTACAATCACACTGTCGAACGGTAAGAAGTTTGTAGTAAAAGAAGATGAAGAAGCTGTTCTGGAGAAGATTGTGTCTTTCTATCAAAAAATACAAATATTTTCAATGGACCATGGAATAGAGGAACCGGAATGAAGAAAAAATTATTGATCATTTTACTAATTATTCTTATCGTAATTGGTGCTCTCGGGGCGGCGGCTTATTTTGTTTTAGGCGGAAAGTCCGAAAAAAGTGAGGCAAAACGAAGTATTGATGAAATCGTTGCATCTTCTGTTGATGTAGCAGAAATCACAACGAATTTAAAATCCGATAACATTATTCGCTTAGCGATTAAACTTGAAACTGACTCTGATAAATCAAAAGAAGAGCTTGAAAAACGTGATTTTCAAGTGAAAGATGCTGTTATATCACTGCTGGCTGATACGAATGCTGATGAGATTGAGGGAGACAAGGGAAAAGAAACCTTTAAGAAGGAACTAAAAGATAAAGTGAATAGCTACCTCCAAGAAGGAAAAGTAGAAAAAGTGTATATTACCTCTTTTAATCTGCAATAAAGCATAATTTGACAGAATACGGAGGTGAGGAAAATGTCAGGAGAAGTTCTCTCCCAAAATGAAATAGATGCACTGCTTTCTGCAATATCAACGGGTGAAATGGATGCTGAAGAGCTGAAAAAAGAAGAAAAAGAGAAAAAAGTAAAGGTTTATGATTTCAAACGCGCGCTGCGGTTTTCTAAAGACCAAATCCGCAGTTTAACAAGAATTCATGACAATTTTGCAAGACTTCTTACAACTCACTTTTCTGCTCAGCTCAGAACGTATATCCATATATCGGTCAGCTCTGTTGATCAGGTTCCATACGAGGAATTTATCCGATCCATACCGAATATGACGATCCTGAATTTATTCGATGTCCATCCGATGGAAGGCAGAATTATGATGGAGGTTAACCCGACAATTGCCTATACGATGATGGATCGTGTGATGGGGGGCATCGGGATCAGTCATAATAAGGTTGATAGTTTAACAGAAATTGAAACAAAAATTATTTCTAATTTATTTGAAAATGCACTGGGAAATTATAAAGAAGCTTGGCAGTCCATTGCTGATATTGAACCCGAAATGACTGAGTTTGAAGTGAATCCGCAATTTGTTCAGATGGTATCTCCTAATGAAACGGTTGTTGTTATTTCACTCAACACCCAAATCGGCGAAATCAGCGGTGTCATTAATCTTTGTATCCCGCATATCGTCCTCGAGCCGCTCATACCAAAGCTTTCGGTCCATTATTGGATGCAATCAGAAAGAAATGAACCGAAACCTGAGGAAACAAAGTCGCTTGAAAAACGTATCATGACAGCACAAATACCTGTCGTGGCCGAACTCGGCACATCTGAACTGACAATAGAAGAGTTTTTAAGTTTAGAAGTCGGAGACTGCATAACTTTGGACAAATCAGTAACAGATCCTCTTACTGTATTGGTCGGAGATAAGCCGAAATTTTTAGGACAAGCCGGCCGGGTGAATCGAAAACAGGCAGTGCAAATTTTAGACCACGACATAAGAGGTGAACAAGATGGAGAATAACAGATTATCTCAAGATGAGATTGACGCGCTTCTTAACGGCACGAGCAGCACACCTGACGAGCCTGAGGCTACGGAAGTGCATGACTTATCGGACATGGAGCGTGATGCGATCGGTGAAATCGGAAATATTTCATTCGGCAGTTCAGCGACAGCTTTATCCACGCTTTTAAATCAAAAAGTTGATATTACGACTCCAAACGTAACTGTCATCCCAAGAAGCAAAATCAGTGATGCGTTTCCTGAACCGTATGTTGCAATTGAAGTGAATTATACGGAAGGTTTCAGCGGCAGCAACCTGCTAGTCGTCGAACAAAGTGACGCGGCGATTATTGCGGACCTAATGATCGGGGGAGACGGGAAAGGTGCAGATCCTTCACTTGGAGAGATCCATTTGAGCGCGGTTCAAGAAGCGATGAACCAAATGATGGGGTCGGCAGCAACGTCAATGTCTACTGTATTCAGTAAAAAAATTGATATTTCACCCCCGCGTGTAGAACTGCTTGATGTAAATGAAGAAAAAGGAACAGACCGTATTCCTGCTGATGAAATGCTGGTTAAAGTTTCTTTCCGCTTGAAGGTGGGCGAGTTAATAGACTCTAACATCATGCAGCTATATCCGCTGACATTTGCTAAAGATTTGATCTCGAGCCTTATGAACACGGAGGAAAGTCCAGCTGAAGAAACAACGCCGGAGCCTGAGGTTACATATGAACAGCCGAAAGAGCCTGTGATGCCCGAGCCGCGGAACGAACCGCAGCAGCAAGCGCCGGCTAAAAGGCAGGGGAAACCGAAGAAAGCCGCGCCTGTTCAAGTTTCACCAGTGGAATTTTCATCATTTGATCCAAATGAGAGCTCACAAGCTCCTATAAACAATCTGGATATGCTTTTGGATATCCCGCTTTCGATCACTGTTGAACTCGGCAGAACGAAAAGAAGCGTAAAAGAAATTTTAGAACTTTCAGCCGGAAGTATTATTGAGCTTGATAAATTAGCCGGTGAGCCGGTAGATATTTTAGTGAATCAGCGTATCGTCGCCAAAGGCGAAGTCGTGGTCATTGAGGAAAACTTCGGAGTAAGGGTCACTGACATATTAAGCCAGGCAGAACGCATTAATAATTTAAAATAAAGAAACACGAGGAGAGAGAAAAAAATTATGGCACATAGAATTTTAATTGTAGATGACGCAGCATTTATGAGAATGATGATCAAAGATATTTTGGTAAAAAACGGTTTTGACGTAGTGGCAGAAGCCGAAAATGGCGCTCAGGCTGTAGAAAAATTTAAAGAGCATTCTCCTGACTTAGTTACAATGGATATCACAATGCCAGAAATGGACGGTATTACTGCACTAAAAGAAATTAAACAAATTGATGCTCAAGCTAAAATCATTATGTGTTCTGCCATGGGACAGCAATCAATGGTTATCGATGCTATTCAAGCCGGTGCTAAGGATTTTATCGTGAAACCTTTCCAGGCGGACCGTGTACTTGAAGCAATCAACAAAACATTAAGCTAAAGGGTGTACGACTGTTGAAAAAGAGTCAATGTTTCATTGCTTTTATATGTTTTTTCATTTTATTCAGTGTGCATCCGCTTGCTGCTGATGCGGCGGCATCTGATGATTCAACTGTAAACGAATGGTTTCAAAAGAAAGAGGAAAAGACCGCAGATAAGCCAGAGCAAAAGAAAGAAAAAACGACACAAACTGCTGATGAGACGGAGGGAGCTGCTGCTCCTTCTGTTTCAGCTTTTGATTTTGTGAAAATGATTTTCGCTTTATTGTTTGTCATCGCGCTGATTTACGGGCTTGTTAAGCTTATGAACAAAAGAAACCGGCTGCTAAAGCCTTTTCAATATGTTGAAAATATCGGCGGAACATCGGTTGGCCAAAACCGATCTATCCAATTGATTAAAGTCGGCAACAGTGTTCTCGTCGTTGGGGTAGGAGAGACGATCCAGCTCCTTAAAGAAATTGAGGATGAAAAGGAAATCGAAGTCATACTCAGCCAGCATGAAGAGGCGATGTCAAGCAAAATAGAGTGGCAAAAGCTTGTCAAACCCCTAAAGGGTTCTGAGAATCAGCCGCAGCAAAAGCTGCCTTCATTTTCAAAAGCATTAAAAGAGCAGCTTGAAGAGCTAAAACAAAACCGTTCAGAAGGAAAAAAGAAAGGCCCACGTCATCATGAATGAGTTTATAAATATTTTCAGTTCTAGCGATCCGGGTAACGTCAGTTCAACTGTTAAATTACTATTATTGTTAACTGTATTTTCAGTGGCGCCTGGAATATTGATTCTTATGACTTGTTTTACCCGCATCGTCATCGTTCTGTCGTTTGTCAGAACTTCACTGGCGACGCAATCAATGCCGCCCAACCAGGTCCTTATCGGCCTTGCGCTATTTTTAACATTTTTTATTATGGCTCCTACTTTTTCAGAGATTAATAAAGAAGCGCTGACACCATTGATGGACAATAAAATCAGTTTGGACGAAGCGTATACAAAAGCTGAGGAACCGATTAAAGAATTTATGAGTAAGCACACAAGGCAGAAGGATTTGGCACTGTTTATGAATTACGCGAAAATGGATAAACCCGAATCATTAAAAGATATTCCTCTTACAACGATGGTTCCCGCTTTTGCCATTTCGGAGCTCAAAACAGCGTTTCAAATAGGCTTTATGATTTTTATCCCCTTTTTAATTATTGATATGGTAGTGGCGAGCGTTCTGATGTCAATGGGGATGATGATGCTCCCTCCAGTTATGATTTCTCTGCCCTTTAAAATTTTACTTTTTGTTTTAGTAGACGGCTGGTATTTAATTGTGAAATCTTTGCTTCAGAGCTTTTAGGGTAGGTGCTAAACGTGAATTCAGAATTTGTAATTTCTATGGCGGAAAAAGCCGTATATGTAACGCTGATGATCAGCGCGCCTCTGCTTGCGATCGCTTTAGTGGTCGGATTAATCGTCAGCATCTTTCAGGCGACAACTCAAATCCAGGAACAGACTTTGGCGTTTATTCCCAAAATCGTGGCAGTCCTCTTGGCACTGATTTTTTTCGGGCCATGGATGCTGTCGACCATCCTTTCGTTCACAACAGAGCTGTTTTCTAATTTAAATCGTTTTGCAGGGTAATACAGTGATGAATTCGATTATTGATTTATTTCCTGCTTTTTTATTGGTTTTTATTAGAATCTCTGCTTTTTTTGTAACGGTTCCGCTATACGGCCACAGAAACGTTCCGGCTGTTCATCGTATCGGATTTGCTTTTTTTCTTGCAGTCATTTGCTTCAGCACGATTGATAAACCTCCGTCTTTGGAGGTTGACGAGCAATATATGCTGCTGGCGTTTAAAGAAGCTTTGGTGGGTCTGTGTCTTGGTTTGATTGCTTATATGATGATTGCTGCCGTTCAGATAGCCGGTTCATTTATTGATTTTCAGATGGGTTTTTCAATTGCGAACGTTATCGATCCGCAAACGGGCGCACAGAGTCCATTGATCGGCCAGTTTATCTATACGATGGCTCTTTTGTTTATGCTGAGTGTCAATGCGCATCATTTGCTGCTGGACGGTATTTACTACAGCTTTCAGTATATTTCGGTTGATCAGGCATTTCCGAATTTTGGCGATGAAAAGTTTGCTTATCTTATCGCCAAAAGCTTTAATGCAATGTTTATTATCGCATTTCAAATGTCGGCGCCGGTTGTGGCCAGTTTGTTTCTTGTGGATCTTGCATTAGGCATCGTGGCCCGGACAGTTCCGCAATTAAATGTATTTGTCGTCGGTCTGCCTTTAAAGATTGCCGTCAGTTTTATCATGCTCATCGTATGTATGTCCGTTATCTTCGTCGTTGTTCGGAATGTTTTCGGCTTAACGATTGAAACGATGCGGAATCTTTTAGCATTGGTCGGTGTTTCTTAATGAAGCTAAGAATTGACCTCCAATTTTTTGCGGGAGAAAAAACAGAGAAAGCCACTCCGAAAAAACGGAAGGATACTAGAAAAAAAGGGCAGGTTGCAAAAAGCTCTGATGTGAATACCGCCGCTTCATTATTAGTCATCTTCCTTTCGTTTATTGCGATCGGCCCGTATATGAGAGACAGGCTGCTGTCATTTATAGAGACATTTTACACGGAGTCACTCACAATGAAGCTCTCAGAATCAAATGTGCATATCCTGTTTATCAGCTTATTAAAGGATACTGGCATTGTACTTGCTCCGATTCTGCTTGTTGCCCTTGTTGCAGGAGTTGTAAGCAACTATATGCAGGTGGGATTTTTATTTTCTACGGAAGTGATCCAGCCTAAGCTTGAAAAATTGGACCCGATAAAAGGCTTTAAACGGATATACAGCATGAGGGCGATTGTAGAGCTGCTTAAATCGATACTGAAAATTGCTGTTGTAGGGTTTGCGGCGTTTGTTGTGCTTTGGATGCACTATGGAGAAATTCTCCGCCTTCCGCTTCTGACACCTGAAGAAGCACTTTCCTTTGTTTCAAAACTCACCCTGTGGATGGGGCTGAGCGGAGCAGGGGCTTTGTTGATTCTTGCCGGACTCGATTATTTGTATCAGAGATTTGACTATGAGAAAAATATCAAAATGTCAAAGCAGGATATAAAAGATGAGTACAAAAAATCTGAGGGAGATCCGATTATTAAGTCTAAAATTAAGCAACGACAGCGGGAAATGGCGATGAGGCGGATGATGCAGGAAGTGCCGAAAGCTGATGTCATCATCACAAACCCGACTCACTATGCGATCGCACTTAAATATGACGAAGAAAAAATGGACGCGCCATACATTGTTGCAAAAGGTGTTGACCACCTTGCATTAAAAATAAGGAAGATAGCTAAAGAGCATGATGTCATGATGGTAGAAAACAGGCCGCTTGCCCGTGCGTTATATGATCAGGTTGAAATTGACCAGGCAGTACCGGAAGAGTTTTTTAAAGTCTTGGCAGAAATCTTGGCTTACGTATTTAAAACGAAACAAAAAGTAAATTGAATTTTACGATTCAAAAGGAGAGAAAAAACAGCATGTCAACAAGAGATTTATCCGTTTTAATAAGTGTTGTCCTCATTGTGGCAATGCTGGTGATACCATTTCCTCCATGGCTGTTAAGTATTTTGATCATTATTAATATTTCTCTTGCGTTGATCGTGCTTCTCACCACAATGAATATGCAAGAACCGCTGCAGTTTTCGATTTTTCCGTCACTGCTGCTGCTTTTGACCTTATTTCGTCTGGGCTTGAATGTGTCAACGACGCGTTCGATCCTTTCGCACGGCGAAGGAGGGAAGGTTGTTGAGACCTTCGGTAACTTCGTTGTCGGCGGAAATGTTTTAGTCGGACTTGTTGTATTTATTATCTTAATTATTATTCAGTTTATCGTCATCACAAAGGGCGCGGAACGTGTTTCCGAGGTTGCGGCAAGATTTACGCTTGATGCAATGCCAGGGAAGCAGATGAGTATTGATGCTGATTTAAACGCAGGCATGATTAACGAACAGGAAGCGAAACACCGCCGTGAAAAAGTAGCTCGAGAAGCAGACTTTTACGGTGCGATGGACGGTGCCAGCAAATTTGTGAAAGGTGATGCAATTGCCGGAATTATTATTGTGATGATCAATATCATTTTCGGAATCATTATCGGTATGCTGCAGCAAGGCATGGCGATACAAGAGGCAGCCTCTCATTTTACGATGCTGACTGTAGGAGATGGAATTGTATCGCAAATTCCGGCGCTGTTAATTTCTACAGCTACAGGTATTGTCGTGACAAGAGCAGCCTCCGAAGGAAACTTAGGTCATGACATCACAGGCCAGCTGTTCGCTTATCCAAAGCTCTTATATGTTACAGCAGCAACTATTCTGCTTCTTGGCTTGTTTACTCCAATTGGTATTCTCCTAACAGGGCCGCTTGCAGGGCTGCTTGCTTTTGGCGGTTATACGCTATCTAAAACAGGTAAGGAAAAAGAAGAAGTGGAAGAGATTCTTGAGGAAGAGGCTGAAATTGACGAGCTCAAAAGCCCCGAAAGTGTTGTGCAGCTTCTGCATATAGATCCGATAGAATTCGAGTTTGGCTATGGTCTGATTCCGCTGGCGGATGCTAATCAGGGCGGGGATTTATTAGACCGAATTGTGATGATTCGCCGTCAGCTGGCGCTTGAACTTGGGCTTGTCATTCCTGTCGTGCGTATCAGAGACAATATCGCTTTGCAGCCTAATGAATACCGATTGAAAATTAAAGGAAATGAAGTAGCAAAAGGCGAGCTATTACTAGATCATTATCTAGCAATGTCGCCTACGCCTGAAGACGACCTGATTGAAGGGATCGAAACAGTAGAACCGTCGTTTGGACTTCCAGCCAAATGGATTGGCGAATCGGTGAAGGATGAAGCTGACATGCTGGGCTATACAGTTGTAGATCCGGCTTCAGTTGTCTCAACACATATTACAGAGAAAATTAAGCAGCATGCTCATGAATTAATCGGCAGACAGGAGACGAAACAGCTTATTGATCATTTGAAAGAAACGTATCCGGTCCTGGTGGAAGAGGTTACGCCAAATCCATTATCTGTCGGAGATATTCAGAAAGTGCTGGCTAAACTGTTAAAAGAAAAAGTTTCAATCCGCAATTTGGTAACCATTTTTGAAACGCTTGCCGATTATGGAAAACTGACAACGGACTCTGATCTTTTGACAGAGTACACAAGACAGGCACTTGCTAAGCAAATTACTGCCCAGTTTGCCAAAGAAAATGAAGTGTTAAAAGTGATCACTTGTTCCGGCCGTGTAGAAAAGGCAATTGCTGACGGTGTACAGCAAACAGAACATGGGAACTATTTGTCGCTTGAACCAGATGTGTCGGAAAGCATTGTGCGCTCTGTTGCAAAAGAAGCCGAACAGCTCTCAATACGGCAAGAGACTGCGATTCTTCTTTGCTCGCCTCCTGTAAGGATGTATGTGAAACAGCTTCTGGAACGATATTTTCCGGATCTTCCTGTTCTTTCTTATAACGAGCTTGAGGCTAATGTCGAAGTTCAAAGCATTGGAGTGGTGGATATTTAATGAAAATCAAAAAATTTACTGCTGCTTCAATGCAAGAAGCGGCACAGCTTATCAGAAAAGAACTAGGCAATGAAGCGGTTATACTAAATTCCAAAAAAATCAATAAGCGTAAATGGTTCGGGCTTTTAAAAAAACCGGCTGTTGAAGTGATTGCCGTATTGGATCAAGATTTTCTTGAGAAAAAAACAGCTGAAAAGGCAGCAGAGCCGAAACAAACGTCAAAACCTCCTGTCAGCAGTCCGAAAATAGAGGAGAGGATAATCCCTCAAATTCCGGCTCAATCTGAGCCAGGTGATTTTTCAGCATATCAATCCGTACTTCCTGAACCGCTCAGAAAAGCCGAACAGCTTTTGGGAGAAACCGGCGTTAATGAATCAATTAAGACCAGTACTATGAAAAAAATACTGCGATTCTCTGTTGAATCGGGCGGACTGACAGAAGAAAACGTGGCCGGTAAACTTCAGGATATACTGTGCGGGGCACTACCTCCAGCAGACAAGTGGCAGGAGCCCATTCGTTCGAAGTATATCGTGCTGTTTGGTTCGACGGGCGCGGGTAAAACAACAACGCTTGCAAAACTAGCAGCGTCTTCTCTGCTTGAAAAACAGAAAAAAATTGCTTTTATTACAACAGATACTTACCGGATTGCAGCAGTTGAACAGTTGAAAACATATGCCGAGCTGCTGCAGGCTCCTCTGGAAGTCTGTTATACCAAAGAGGAATTTCAGCGGGCGAAAGAATTATTTGCTGAATATGATCATGTATTTATCGATACAGCAGGAAGAAACTTCAGAGAACAGCAATATATCGATGAACTGAAAGAGACGATTCCTTTTGAAAGCAGCATTCAGTCATTTCTCGTTTTGTCAGCGACTGCAAAATATGAAGATATGAAACAAATTGTCAGACGTTTTTCATCTGTTCCTGTCAATCAGTTTATTTTTACGAAAATAGATGAGACTGCTTCCTTAGGATCTGTATTCAGTATACTGGCAGAATCAAAGATAGGCGCCGGATTTATCACAAACGGCCAGAATGTGCCGGAGGATATACAGACAGTCTCGCCGCGGGAGTTTGTAGGGATGCTGTGCAGATGAACAGATTTGACCAAGCAGCAACTTTACGGGCGAAAATGAAGAAGCGTGAGCGCGATCTGCCGATTGTTTTTGCACAGAAAGCTAAAACACTTGCAGTCATCAGCGGCAAGGGCGGTGTCGGAAAATCCAACATCACTTTAAATATGGCTCTTGCGCTGCAGGATAAAGGCAAGAAGGTACTGCTTATTGATCTTGATATCGGAATGGGGAACATTGATATATTAATGGGAAACTCGTCTTCCGCGACTATTATTGACGTTCTAACTGAGCGCAAGCCTTTTATGCAATCCATATCTACTGGGCCAAAGGGCCTTCGGTATATATCTGGCGGAACTGGGCTGGATGTGATGTTTCAGCTGGACCAGAAAAAATGGACCTTTTTTGCTAATGAGCTTTCTCATGCGTTAAGTCAGTTCGATTATGTACTGTTTGACATGGGGGCGGGCCTATCAAAAGACCAGCTGCCTTTTATTTTATCAGCAGAAGACATTTTGATCATAACAACCCCGGAGCCTACAGCCATTATGGATGCATACAGCGCTGTCAAACATTTAGCTTTGACAGGAAATCAGCTTTCAATGAAAGTAGCTGTCAATCGGTGCCGTGATCAAAAGGAAGGGCTTGACGCTTTTATCCGCCTTTCCCGGACCATTCACATGTTTTTAGGCGAAGCGGTTCAGTTTGCCGGTTCAGTCCCTGACGACGGGATCGTGAGCAAAGCAGTTGTCGAACAGGTTCCTTTTTTATTAAAAAGTCCTCAGGCAAAAGCCAGCCGGTCAGTCCGTCTCCTAGCGGACGCCTTGTTTGAAAGAGAAGAAACTAGACACAAAGAAGAAAAACAGACATTTATTGAGAAATTATCTTCTTTTTTAATGAGGAGGGCTTAATTTGATTCGTGTGCTTGTAGTTGATGATTCGGCTTTTATGAGAAAAATGATAAGTGATTTTCTAACCGAGGAAAAGCAGATAGAAGTAATCGGAACTGCGAGAAACGGAGAAGAGGCACTTAAAAAGATAGAATTGCTGAAACCGGATGTTATCACACTTGATATCGAAATGCCGGTGATGAATGGAACAGACACACTGCGGAAAATTATTGAGCTTTATCAGCTGCCGGTCATTATGGTTTCAAGCCAGACCCAGCAAGGAAAAGAGTGTACGATTAACTGTTTAGAGATAGGCGCCTTTGATTTTATCACAAAGCCATCTGGTTCTATATCTTTAGATTTATACAAAATTAAAGAACAATTAGTTGAGCGGGTCATCGCAGCCGGACTTTCCGGCCAGCAAAAAGCTGCGGCTCCGGCGGTCATTCGGCCTGAGCCTAAACGTATCGCTAAGCCTGTATTGAGTCAGTCAAAATCTGGCCCAGGCAGACATATTGTTTGTATCGGCACGTCAACGGGCGGACCAAGAGCGCTTCAAAAGGTGATACCAAAGCTTCCTAAGGATTTAAACGCGCCTGTACTCGTTGTACAGCACATGCCTGAAGGCTTTACTGCTTCTCTGGCTGATCGGCTGAACCATCTGTCTGACATTCGTGTAAAGGAAGCAAAAGATGGCGATGCAGCTCTTAACGGCTGTGTGTACATAGCTCCGGGGGGAAAAAACATATCCGTTATCAAAAACAGCGGCGGCCTTAAAATCGTTCTTGATAATCACGATACGCCAAGCCGTCATAAACCATCAGCAGACTACTTGTTCCGTTCTGTCGGCAAACTTACAGACTATGAAAAAGTAGCGGTCATTATGACTGGAATGGGAAGTGACGGTACTGCCGGTCTTAAGGACATGCTTGCGTCCGGCAATGTGAAAACCATTGCAGAGTCTGAAGAATCTTGTGTTGTATTTGGGATGCCGAAAGCAGCCGTTAAGGCGGGCCTTATTCATGAAATTAAACATGTGGAAGATATCGCAGCATCCATCACAAGCTGTGTGAAAAAAGAGAGGGTGTGATTCAAATGGATATGAATCAATATTTAGATGTCTTTATTGATGAAAGTAAAGAACATTTACAAACATGTAATGAAAAGCTTCTCCTTTTAGAGAAAGACCCGACAGACCTTCAGCTCGTCCACGATATATTCAGGGCTGCCCATACATTAAAAGGTATGAGCGCAACGATGGGGTATACGGATTTAGCCCATTTAACCCATCTGCTTGAAAACGTATTGGATGCTTTTCGAAACGGAGATATGGCAGTTACATCAGACTGGATGGATATCTTGTTTGAAGCGCTGGATCATCTGGAAGCAATGGTTCAGTCTATTATTGACGGCGGGGATGGTAAAAGAGACATCTCTGAAGTGAGCGCAAAGCTTGACGTGAACGGTGCGCATGCTGAGACTGCTGCTTCAGCGGAACCTGCTGAAGCGAAGGGTTCAGCATCTGATTGGGGATATGATGAGTTTGAACGAACAGTGATAGAAGAAGCGGAGGAGCAAGGTTTCAAACGGTATGAAATCACAATTTCTCTGAAAGAAGACTGTATGTTAAAAGCGGTTCGTGTATATATGGTTTTTGAGAAGCTCAATGAGATCGGAGAAGTAGCCAAAACAATACCGAGTGCGGAAGTGCTTGAGACGGAAGATTTCGGCACTGACTTCCAGGTGTGCTTCTTAACGAATCAAACGGCTGAAGACGTTGAACAGATCATCAACGGAGTTTCAGAGGTCGAGCATGTTGAAATTATTCAGGGCTCGCCTTTACAACCAGCTGAAAAACCGGAGGAGCCTCAGGTGGATACACCAGCTGCTGCACCTGTTAGGCAGGACAAACCAAAGCAGCCTGCTAAAAACGATGAACAGTCGAAGCATACATCAGGCGGGTCTAAAACAATTCGTGTCAATATCGACAGGCTTGATTCTTTAATGAACTTATTTGAAGAGCTTGTCATTGACCGCGGGCGTCTTGAGCAGATTGCAAAAGAGCTTGAGCACAATGAATTGACTGAAACAGTCGAGCGAATGACGAGAATTTCCGGCGATTTGCAGTCTATTATTCTCAATATGAGAATGGTTCCGGTTGAAACTGTTTTTAACCGTTTCCCAAGAATGATTCGCCAGCTTCAAAAAGAGCTGAATAAAAAAATCGAACTCTCCATCATCGGTGCGGAAACAGAACTCGATCGAACAGTAATTGATGAAATTGGAGATCCGCTCGTTCACTTAATCAGAAACAGTATTGACCATGGAATTGAGTCTCCGGAAACACGTTTGCAAAAAGGAAAACCTGAGTCTGGAAAAGTTGTGCTGAAAGCTTATCACAGCGGAAATCACGTCTTTATTGAAGTAGAGGATGACGGGGCAGGCCTTAATCGCAAAAAAATCCTTGAAAAAGCGCTTGAGCGCGGTGTCATTACAGAAAGAGAAGCTGAAACCTTAGAAGACAATGAAATTTATGAATTGATATTTGCTCCGGGGTTCTCTACTGCTGATCAAATTTCGGATATTTCCGGGCGGGGTGTCGGGCTTGATGTTGTGAAAAATAAACTCGAGTCACTCGGCGGTTCAGTCAGTGTGAAATCTGCAGAAGGACAAGGATCACTATTCAGCATTCAGCTTCCGCTTACACTGTCCATTATTTCAGTTCTGCTGATCAAATTGGAAGAAGAGACATTTGCGATTCCGATTTCTTCTATAATTGAAACGGCAGTTATAGACAGAAAAGATATTCTGCAAACGCATGACCGTGAAGTAATCGATTTTAGAGGGCATATTGTCCCTGTCGTTTATTTAAAAGAAGAGTTTAAAATAGAAGATACAAGACAAGATGCGGAACAGCTCCATATCATTGTCGTGAAAAAAGGCGACAAACCTACTGCATTTGTGGTGGACTCCTTTATTGGTCAGCAGGAAGTTGTGCTGAAATCACTCGGAGATTATTTAACAAACGTCTTTGCAATTTCCGGAGCTACTATTTTAGGAGACGGAGAAGTAGCGCTCATTATCGATTGTAATGCACTGATTATTTAACCATACGAGGAGGTGTCTCACATGACTGCAGAAATTAAAACAGGCGAAAAAATGATTGTCTTTATGGTAAATGGCAAAGAATATGCCATTTCTGTCACTCAGGTGAAATCAATTGAGAAATGGCAAAAGCCAACGAGAGTGCCAGGCGTTGAACCTTATATTTGCGGAGTGATCAATTTGCGCGGCGTGGTGACTCCGGTTATTGATTTAAGAAAGCGTCTCAGCTTGCCTGAGTATGAAATTACCGATGAAACACGAATTATCATTATTGCTTATCGTGATATTGAAGTCGGCTGGATAGTGGATGAAGCAAATGATGTTATAACAGTTCATGAAAGTGAAATAGAATCCGCTCCGGAAAGTGTTCAAAAAGACACGTATGTGTCGATCAAACAGATTGTAAAACAAGAGAACAGGCTCTTAAATATTATTGATGCAAATGCGGTTTTGGATAAAGAATCATCTCAGTCCGCTGTGCCCGATCAAGCTTAATCTTAAAGGGGTTATGACATGAGTATTTTTAATGGAATCAAAGAAGAGCAGATGGACATTTTGCGGGAAGTCGGCAATATCGGAGCCGGCCACTCTGCTTCTGCAATGGCCCAGCTGTTAAATAGAAAGATTGATATGGAAGTCCCGTTTGCAAAGTTACTATCGTTTGATGAACTTGTAGACTTTTTCGGCGGAGCAGAAATGCCGGTCGCCAGCATCTTTTTAAGAATGGAAGGCGATTTGACGGGCTCAATGTTCTTTATAATGCCTTTTTATCAGGCGGAGCAGTTTATCAGAGAGCTGATCGGCAACCCGGATTTTGATATAGAAAACCTGGGTGAAGATCATATGAGTTCTTCCGCTTTGCATGAACTGGGCAATATTTTAGCAGGATCATATTTAACGGCATTGGCTGATTTGACGAAACTCCAGCTTTACCCGAGTGTTCCAGAAGTTTCACTGGACATGTTCGGTGCTGTCATCAGTGAAGGTCTGATGGAGCTCAGTCAGGTTGGGGAACATGCAATTGTTGTTGATACGTCAATTTTTGACCAAAGCCATCAGCAGGAGCTAAAAGCGCATATGTTTATGCTGCCGGACTATGATTCATTTGAAAAGCTCTTTGTCGCCTTGGGTGCTTCATTATGAATACAACTGAGGCTGCTGTTGTAAAGGTTGGGATTGCGGACGTGAAGATCGCCCGCTTCCCGGATTCAATCCGGACGTCTGGCTTAGGGTCGTGTGTAGGGCTGGTGCTTTACGATAAAGAAAAGCAAACGGCGGGGCTTGTCCATGTCATGCTGCCGGATTCGACGTTATCAAAAACAGCTGAACTCAATCGGGCAAAATATGCCGATACCGCTGTAAAAGCTACGATTGATATGCTGGTAGAAGCGGGCTGCCGAAAGTTTGCGTTAAAAGCAAAGCTTGCCGGCGGATCAGAGATGTTTAAATTTAAAATGACGAATGATTTGATGAAGATCGGACCGAGAAATGTCTTAGCGATAAAGGAACAGCTGTCATTATATAATATTCCGATTATCAGTGAAGATACGGGAGGCTCAAGCGGCCGTACGATAGAATTTGAACCGAAGTCCTGTATGCTGCATATTCGAACTGTTAAACAAGGTGAAAAAACGATTTAATTAAGGTATTAGGGGGATAACAATGCAATCCTTGAATTATGAAGATCAGGTGCTTTGGTCGCGCTGGAAAGAGTGGAAAGATCCTAAGGCCGGTGATGATTTAATGCGCCGTTACATGCCGCTTGTCACATATCATGTAGGCAGAATTTCTGTCGGACTGCCAAAATCAGTGCATAAAGACGATCTTATGAGCCTTGGTATGCTTGGTTTATACGATGCCCTTGAAAAATTTGACCCCAGCCGGGACTTAAAATTTGATACCTACGCCTCGTTTAGAATTCGCGGTGCAATTATTGACGGGCTTCGTAAAGAGGATTGGCTGCCCAGAACCTCGCGTGAAAAAACAAAGAAGGTTGAAGCGGCGATTGAAAAGCTTGAACAGCGCTATCTTCGGAATGTATCGCCCGCAGAAATTGCAGAGGAACTCGGAATGACGGAACAGGATGTAGTGTCAACAATGAATGAAGGTTTTTTTGCAAATCTGCTGTCAATTGACGAAAAGCTTCATGATCAGGATGACGGGGAAAACATCCAGGTCATGATCAGAGATGACAAAAATGTCCCGCCGGAAGAAAAGATCATGAAAGATGAGCTGATTGCGCAGCTTGCGGACAAAATTCACGAACTCTCTGAAAAAGAACAGCTTGTGGTCAGTTTGTTCTATAAAGAGGAATTGACATTGACGGAAATCGGACAGGTATTGAATCTTTCTACGTCCCGTATATCACAAATACATTCAAAGGCACTATTTAAATTAAAGAATCTGCTTGAAAAAGTAATTCAATAAAGAATCCTCATGATTAGCGAGTGAAAAACATGTCAACACTATTATGGCTTTTAAGCTTCACGCTTCATGGCGTTCTTCTGTACGCTGTCATTATCCTGTATATGAGGCTCGCAGCTGTGAAAGAAACAGAAAAACAGCAAAAGAAGCTGCTGGAAGAGACGGAGAACACACTTGCGGCATTTCTTCTTGAACTAAAAGAAGAAAATGAGAAGTTGATAGACAACTTGGATGTACCTTCTGTTCAAACTGAAGAAAAACAGAAGGAAGAGCATCAGCAGGCTGAACAACATTCAGAGCGAGGTGCTGTTCAGGAAGAAGACAACGCTCTTCCCGAGCATATCGAAGGTCTGATCAACGAGGTTGAGAGGGCGGAAGAGAACGTAAACAGCGATGCCCGATCATTTGAAGATGAAGTTATGGCATTATACGAACAGGGATATTCAGCTGGTGAAATTGCTCAGAAATTGAAAAGCGGGAAGACAGAAATCGAGCTATTTTTAAAATTTCGCTCCAAAGCTGTAAAGGATTCTTGATTGTCGCATAAAGCTGTGTTATATTATGTCTTGGTGTTAAATACACACGCTTAACGATTTATGCAGAGGGTGCTGCAGGCGGCAGTTCTGCACAAAAATGACCTAAGCGGAGGAAAAAAACCATTATATTAGGAGGAAATAACATGTCAGTCATTTCTATGAAGCAATTGCTTGAAGCTGGTGTTCACTTCGGTCACCAAACACGCCGTTGGAACCCAAAAATGAAGCGTTACATTTTCACGGAGCGTAACGGAATCTACATCATTGACCTTCAAAAAACAGTCAAAAAAGTAGAGGAAGCTTACAACTTCACTAAAAATCTTGCTGCTGAAGGCGGAAGAATCCTTTTCGTCGGCACAAAAAAACAAGCTCAAGATTCTGTTAAAGAAGAAGCTCAACGCTCTGGCATGTACTATGTCAACCAACGCTGGTTGGGCGGTACATTAACAAACTTTGAAACAATCCAAAAACGTATTAAACGTCTTAAAGACATTGAAAAAATGCAAGAAAACGGTACGTTTGAAGTACTTCCTAAAAAAGAAGTCGTTCAATTGAAAAAAGAATTAGAACGTCTTGAAAAATTCCTAGGCGGAATTAAAGAAATGAAGGATCTTCCTGATGCATTGTTCATCATCGATCCTCGCAAAGAGCGCATCGCTGTTGCGGAAGCTCGCAAATTAAACATCCCTATCATCGGAATTGTAGATACTAACTGTGACCCTGATGAAATCGATGTTGTTATTCCTGCGAACGATGACGCTATCCGCGCTGTTAAACTTCTAACTTCTAAAATGGCAGATGCAATCTTAGAAGCGAAGCAAGGCGAAGAAGAAGCGGAAGTTGCTGAAGAAACTGCACCAGAAACTGAAACAACAACTGCGTAACCTATTCAAAAGGTGATAAGAGGGACTGCCTTTTATCACCTTTTTTCAAGAAAAATGTCATGATACATATCTTGTTTAAACATATAAGGAGGAATACAAATGGCTATTACTGCACAGCAAGTAAAAGAACTGCGTCAAAAAACTGGCGCGGGTATGATGGATTGTAAGAAAGCGTTAACTGAAACTGATGGAGATATGGACAAAGCAATTGACCTTCTTAGAGAAAAAGGAATTGCAAAAGCAGCGAAAAAAGCTGACCGTATCGCAGCAGAAGGTTCAACTCTTATTAAAACTGACGGCAACAAAGGTGTTATTTTAGAAGTAAACTCTGAAACTGATTTCGTTGCGAAAAACGAAGGCTTCGTAGAGCTTCTTAACACATTGGCTGACCACCTTCTTGCAAACACTCCTGCAGATGTTGAAGAAGCAATGGGCCAAAAAATGGACAACGGCTCTACTGTAGAAGAGTACATTACAAGTGCAGTTGCTAAAATCGGTGAGAAAATCACGCTTCGCCGCTTTGCTGTTCTTACAAAAGATGACAGCTCTGCATTCGGTGCTTACCTTCACATGGGCGGACGCATCGGCGTATTAACTGTTCTTAACGGTACAACTGACGAAGAAACTGCGAAAGATATCGCAATGCATGTTGCTGCGGTTAACCCTCGTTACATTTCTCGTGACCAAGTATCAGAAGAAGAAACAGACCATGAGCGTCAAATCTTAACTCAGCAAGCTCTTCAAGAAGGAAAACCTGAAAACATCGTAGCGAAAATGGTTGAAGGCCGTCTGAACAAATTCTTCGAAGAAATTTGTCTTTTAGACCAAGCATTCGTTAAAAACCCAGATGAAAAAGTGAAACAAGTTGTTGCAGCGAAAAACGCAACTGTTGAAACTTTCGTTCGCTATGAAGTTGGCGAAGGTATCGAAAAACGTCAAGAAAACTTTGCTGAAGAAGTAATGAACCAAGTGAAAAAATAATGGTGAAAAGATGTCGCGATCAAGTCGCGTCTTTTCAGGCAGTATAGGGGACACACTTTGTGTTCCCTATTTTTAAAACTATATTTACAAACCTTTTTTTCTCTTGCATAATAGAAAACGGCAATGTTTACACTTGGAGGTTATTATGGAAAAACCAAAATACAAACGTATCGTATTAAAGCTTAGCGGGGAAGCATTGGCAGGGGAACAGGGTAACGGAATTAACCCTACTGTCATTCAATCCATTGCAAAGCAAGTGAAAGAAATCGCTGAGCTTGAAGTCGAAGTGGCTGTTGTAGTAGGCGGCGGCAACTTATGGCGCGGAAAAACAGGAAGTGACCTGGGCATGGACCGCGCAACTGCAGACTATATGGGGATGCTGGCGACAGTGATGAACTCGCTTGCTCTTCAAGACAGCTTGGAAACACTCGGAATCCAGTCCAGAGTGCAAACATCCATTGAAATGAGACAAGTTGCTGAACCGTATATCAGAAGAAAAGCGATACGCCACTTAGAGAAAAAACGTGTCGTTATTTTTGCTGCGGGTACAGGAAACCCATATTTTTCAACTGATACGACAGCTGCACTGCGCGCTGCTGAAATTGAAGCAGACGTTATTTTAATGGCTAAAAACAATGTTGACGGTGTGTATAATGCTGATCCTAGAAAAGATGAATCAGCTGTAAAATATGAATCGCTTTCTTACCTTGACGTTTTAAAAGACGGCTTGGAAGTGATGGATTCAACAGCATCATCTTTATGCATGGATAATGACATTCCGCTAATCGTCTTTTCTATTATGGAAGAAGGAAATATTAAACGCGCCGTGACAGGCGAATCAATCGGAACGATCGTGAGGGGGAAATAACGTGTCAAAAGAAGTATTAACACAAACGAAAGAAAAAATGGAAAAAGCAATTGCTGCTTATCAGCGTGAATTGGCTACTGTACGCGCAGGCCGTGCGAACCCATCTTTATTAGATAAAGTAACAGTTGAATATTACGGAGCGCAGACACCTTTAAATCAGCTGTCTTCTATTAACGTGCCTGAAGCTCGTATGCTGGTCATAACACCATACGACAAGTCAGCAATCGGTGATATCGAAAAAGCAATTTTAAAAGCGGATTTAGGCTTAACGCCAACGAGCGACGGCAATATGATTCGCATTGCGATTCCTGCGCTAACAGAAGAAAGACGTAAAGAATTAGTCAAAGTTGTAAAAAAATATGCTGAAGACGCAAAAGTAGCTGTACGAAATGTACGCCGTGATGCGAACGATGATCTCAAAAAACTTGAGAAAAACGGAGACATCACTGAAGATGAGCTGCGTGCTTCCAATGAAGATGTTCAAAAACTGACAGATGAATATGTGTCAAAAATTGACAGTGTCACAAAAGACAAAGAAAAAGAAATCATGGAAGTTTAATGAAAAACTATGTACAATAGATAATAGTGAAAAGACCCTCTCATGTTTACAGGGGGTTTTTTTGTTAATACTGTTGATTACATTGGTTATCAGCAGGGAATGCAACCTTTTTGGGTGACGGAGGAATCTCATGCTCAACATACTCAAAAATTGGAAGAACCAGCAAACTGCGGCTTCCAACTTAGAACGCTATACAAAAGAAGACATACTTAAGGGAGAAATCCCCGAACACATCGCCATTATAATGGATGGAAATGGCCGTTGGGCTAAAAAACGCTCTCTCCCCCGAATTGCAGGCCACCACGAAGGAATGAAGGTGGTTAAAAGGACAACTAAGCTTGCTAACGAATTGGGTGTCAAAGTACTGACCCTGTACGCATTTTCAACAGAAAACTGGAAGCGGCCAAAAATGGAAGTTGATTTTTTGATGAAGCTTCCTGAAGAGTTTTTAAATACGTATCTACCGGAACTTGTTGAGGAGAATGTGCAGGTCCGGATTATAGGAGATGAATCAGCCTTGCCGCCGCACACAATGCGAGCGATTGAAAAGGCTGTAAAGGATACGGCGCAAAATGACGGGCTGATCCTTAATTTTGCTCTCAACTATGGAGGGCGTACTGAAATTGTCACTGCTGCAAAAACACTCGCGGAAAAAGTGAAGGATGGTTCTTTGAAAATAGAAGACATTGATGAATCGCTTTTTTCTAATCATTTAATGACTGAATCTTTGCAGGATCCTGAACTTTTAATTCGAACGAGCGGCGAGATTAGACTAAGCAACTTTATGCTTTGGCAGGTTGCCTACAGTGAATTTGTCTTTACTGACGTTCTGTGGCCTGACTTTAAAGAAAATCATTTCTTGCAGGCGTTAGGAGAATATCAGCAACGGGGCCGGAGGTTTGGCGGAATTTAGAGGATGGTGGACATGAAACAAAGAATTTTGACAGGTGTTCTGGCAGCAATTGTATTTTTATTTTTAGTTATTGTCGGGAATTTGCCGTTCACCATATTAGTTTATGCAATGGGCAGTGTAGCACTTTTTGAGCTTTTGCGGATGAAAAAACTTAAGCTTGTTTCACTGCCTGGATTGATCAGTCTTTTATTGTTATGGATGTTCTTAATGCCAAGCCAGTATTCTTTTTTTGAAGCGAATGGTATCTCGAAAATTGAAACGGCTTTGTTCGCAGTACTGATTTTACTGACGTACACAGTATTGGTGAAGAACACTTTTACCTTTGATGAAGTCGGCTTTATTACCCTTGCAACGATTTACATCGGAATGTGTTTTCATTATTTTATTGAAATCAGAAACCTTGATCAGCACGGGCTGACATACATTTTTTATGCCTGTGTCGTGATTTGGTCGACTGATTCCGGTGCATATTTTGTCGGGAAATCGCTTGGGAAACGAAAATTGTGGCCTGAAATCAGCCCTAATAAAACAGTTGAGGGATTTGTAGGCGGAATCGTCATTGCACTTGTACTTTCGACGATTTTTCAGCTTGTCGCAAACCTGCCGATCCCATACTTCTATCTGCTTTTGATCACACTGTTTTTGTCTGTTTTCGGACAGATTGGGGATTTAGTAGAATCCGCTCTGAAAAGACATTACGATGTAAAGGATTCTGGGAAGATCCTTCCCGGGCATGGCGGTGTCCTAGACCGTTTTGACAGTTTTTTGTTTGTCATGCCTTTCTTGTACTTTCTGCTTGCCCTTTTTTCATAAAAAAGTCTAATATGAATATGAGGTTGAATATGCAGCAAAAAGAATAGGAGTAGTGGCACTTTGAAAAATATTTGTCTTTTAGGAGCAACAGGATCAATCGGCGAACAGACTCTTGACGTATTGCGTACGCACCAAGACCAATTTCAGCTGGTATCTATGTCGTTCGGCAAAAATATTGATAAGGCCGTGCCGATGATAGAGGCCTTTCAGCCGAAGTTTGTATCTGTCGGTGATCTGGATACATATCACAAATTAAAACAAGTTTCTTTTTCATTTGATTGCCAGATCGGGCTTGGAGAAGAAGGCCTGATTGAAGCGGCAGTTATGGAGGAAGTCGATATTGTTGTCAATGCCTTGCTTGGAAGTGTCGGTCTCATCCCTACGTTAAAGGCGATCGAACAGAAAAAAACAATTGCGCTTGCAAATAAGGAAACTCTTGTCACTGCCGGGCATATAGTGAAAGAACATGCTAAGAAATACAATGTTCCGCTGCTGCCCGTTGACAGTGAGCATTCAGCCATTTTTCAAGCCCTACAAGGCGAACAGGCTAAAAACATTGATCGCCTTATCATTACGGCGTCCGGCGGAAGTTTTCGGGACAAGACGCGGGAGCAGCTCGAATCAGTTACAATTGAAGATGCATTACAGCACCCGAATTGGTCAATGGGTGCAAAAATTACGATTGATTCGGCTACAATGATGAATAAGGGATTAGAGGTGATTGAGGCGCATTGGCTTTTCGATATTCCATACGAACAAATCGATGTGGTCTTACATAAGGAGAGCATCATCCATTCCATGGTAGAGTTTCATGACAAAAGTGTGATTGCACAGCTCGGCACTCCTGATATGAGGGTTCCGATTCAATATGCGCTCACCTATCCCGACCGATTGCCATTGCCAGACGCCAAAAGGCTCGAGCTGTGGGAAATCGGCAGTCTTCATTTTGAGAAAGCTGACTTTGACAGGTTCCGCTGCTTACAATTTGCCTTTGAATCAGGTAAAATAGGGGGAACAATGCCGACTGTGCTAAACGCGGCAAATGAAGTGGCTGTCGCCGCCTTTTTAGCGGGCAAGATATCGTTTTTAGCGATTGAAGACTGTATCGAAAAGGCATTAAACCGCCATCAGCTTATTCAAAAGCCTAGCTTGGCAGACATTCAGGAAGTGGACAAAGATACCCGGGGATACGTCAATTCAATACTCACATAAGGTGGTATGTTCGTGAATACAGTTATAGCGTTTATCATTATTTTCGGAACGCTCGTTTTCTTCCATGAACTGGGCCATTTGTTGTTAGCCCAAAGAGCGGGAATTTTGTGCCGTGAATTTGCGATCGGTTTTGGTCCAAAAATCTTTTCATTCAAAAAAAATGAAACGGTGTATACGATCAGACTTCTCCCGGTCGGCGGATTTGTCCGCATGGCCGGCGAAGATCCGGAAATGATTGAGGTGAAACCTGGCTACACGATCGGGCTTCTTTTTAACAAAGAGGATCAGGTTGAAAAAGTCATCATCAATCAAAAGGAAAAATACCCGGATGCTTTAATTATCGAGGTGGAAACGGCGGACCTAGAGCATGACATGAAGATCACCGGCTATGAACAGGGGAAAGAGGATGAGCTTTCCAGCTTTAGTGTGAGTGAAACCTCCTTTTTCATTGTAGACGGAGAAGAAGTTCAGATCGCGCCGTATAACCGCCAGTTTGGTTCCAAACCTGTGTGGCAGCGAATTAAGGCGATTGCCGCAGGTCCGATTATGAATTTCATATTGGCTTATGTCATTTTAGTGATGCTTGGGCTGATTCAGGGTGTTCCGTCAAATGAGCCTATGCTTGGACAACTGACAGACAACGGACGGGCAGCCGAAGCAGGGCTAAAAGAAGGAGATTACATTCAAAGCATTAACGGAGAGAAGATGAGGTCCTGGACCGACATTGTCTCTGCGGTAAAAGAAAACCCGGAAAAAGAAATTGACGTTGAGGTAAAAAGAGATAACAAAACGCTCCACATTTCAGTTACTCCGGAAGCCGTTAAAGATGAGAACAAAAAAACAATCGGCCGCTTTGGTTCTTACGCGCCTACTGAGAAAGGCGTTCTCTCAGCAGTTGCTTATAGTGCAACATCAACTGTTGATGTTACAAAAGCGATATTAACAAATCTCAGTAAATTAGTGACAGGACAATTTAAAATTGATATGCTTTCAGGTCCTGTCGGCATATACGATATGACAGACCAAGTGGCAAAAACGGGAATCATTAATTTATTCCAGTTTGCTGCATTTTTAAGTATTAACCTTGGTATCGTCAACCTGCTTCCGATTCCGGCTCTTGACGGCGGAAGACTGTTGTTTCTATTTATAGAAGCCATTCGGGGCAAACCGATCAACAGAGAAAAAGAAGCCTTTGTGGTGTTTATCGGAGTCGCTTTCCTAATGCTTCTTATGCTGGTCGTTACATGGAACGATATCCAGCGGCTGTTTTTGTAAATGAAAAGTAAATCAATCAGAGGTGCGAAGAAATGAGACAAAGCTTGACGCTTATTCCTACGCTCCGTGAAGTTCCAGCTGATGCCGAAGCGAAAAGTCATCAGCTTCTTCTAAGAGCAGGATTTATCAGACAGAATACGAGCGGGGTATACAGCTATATGCCTCTTGCGTATAAGGTTATTCAAAACATTCAGCAGATCGTCCGTGAGGAAATGGAAAAAATCGACGCTGTAGAAATGCTTATGCCCGCGCTGCAGCAGGCTGAGACATGGCAGGAATCAGGCAGATGGTATACGTACGGTCCTGAACTGATGAGACTTCAAGACCGTCACGGCCGTGAATTTGCTTTAGGGGCAACGCATGAAGAAGTGATCACTTCACTCGTTCGCGATGAGGTTAAATCCTATAAGCGTCTCCCTCTGACTCTGTACCAAATCCAGTCTAAATTCAGGGATGAAAAACGCCCGCGCTTCGGTTTATTAAGAGGCCGCGAATTCATTATGAAGGATGCTTATTCTTTCCATGCTTCTGAAGAGAGCTTGGATGAAACATATCAAAAAATGTACAATGCGTATTCTAATGTTTTCGCCCGCTGCGGCATTAATGTAAGACCTGTTATCGCTGACTCAGGTGCCATGGGTGGAAAAGATACACATGAATTTATGGCACTTTCTGAAATCGGAGAGGATACCATTGCGTACTCTGATGAATCACAATATGCAGCCAATATCGAAATGGCTGAAGTTCTTTATCAGGAAGTCACTTCAAATGAAGAGCCTATCGCTTTAGAAAAAGTGCACACTCCTAATGTGAAAACGATCGATGAGCTGACTGCATTTTTACAGGTTTCAGCTGAAGCCTGCATTAAATCGGTATTGTTTAAAGCGGATGACCGTTTTGTTCTGGTGCTTGTAAGAGGGGATCACGAAGTGAATGATATTAAAGTGAAGAATCTCCTGCATGCAGAGGTTATGGAACTTGCTTCTCATGAAGAGGTCGTTCAGCAGCTTGGAACAGAGCCTGGTTTTGTCGGACCTATCGGTTTGAATCAAGAGATTGACGTCTATGCAGATTTCGCTGTTAAAGCAATGGTTAATGCTGTTGCCGGTGCGAATGAAGGAGATTATCATTATAAAAATGTCAACGTAACCCGTGATGCGCAAATTAAAGAATTTGCCGATCTTCGCTTTATTAAGGAAGGCGACCCGTCACCAGACGGCAAAGGCACGATCCGTTTTGCAGAAGGAATCGAAGTCGGACAAGTCTTTAAGCTTGGAACTCGTTATTCTGAAGCGATGAATGCGACATATTTAGATGAAAACGGACGAGCACAGCCAATGCTGATGGGATGTTACGGAATCGGTGTTTCCAGAACCCTTTCTGCTATTGCTGAACAGCATCACGACGAAAAAGGCTTAATATGGCCAAAAAGCGTCGCGCCGTATGATCTTCATATTCTTGCACTGAATATCAAAAACGATGCGCAAAAAGAATTGGCTGAAAAGCTGTACGCTGATTTAAAGGCGAAAGGCTATGAAGTGCTGTATGACGATCGTGCGGAACGCGCCGGCGTAAAATTTGCTGACTCGGATCTAATCGGTCTTCCAATCCGTATTACTGTCGGCAAACGGGCTGATGAAGGAATTGTGGAAGTTAAAATCCGCAAAACAGGTGAGTCAACAGAAGTTTCTGTTGATGAGTTATCTGCTTTTATCAGCAAGCAGTAAACACCATAACGATTTATCAAAAAACATGTTAAAATAGAAATAATAGAAGGTACCTCATTGCCTGAGGTACCTTCACTTATGATGTTTTTAGGGGGGATACTGTCTTAATGGAACAGTTATCAGTAAACAGAAGGCAGTTTCAAATTCTTCTGCAGCAGATTAATATGACAGATGATACCTTCATGACATACTTTGAAGATGGCGAGATTAAAAAGCTGACGATACACAAAGTATCTAAATCTTGGCATTTTCATTTTAAATTTAAATCTTTGCTGCCTTATCAAATATATGACATGTTAACCATGAGGCTGACGCAATCGTTTGCCCATATTGCAAAAGTGACGTCTTCAATCGAAGTGCATGATGCCGAGGTTGATGAAGGCCTCGTGCAGGATTACTGGACACGCTGCATTGAAGAGCTGCAAGGCATTTCACCGCCGATTATCAGTCTCTTAAGCCAGCAAAAACCAAAGCTGAAGGGCAACAAACTGATTGTCAAAACAAAAACGGATACAGAAGCATCTGCTCTTAAGAACAAATACAGTGCGATGATTCAAGCGGGATACCGTCAATTTGGGTTTCCAGATTTTCAGCTTGATGCTGAAATATTTGTATCTGATCAAGAAGTGCAAAAGTTTCGGGAACAAAAGCTAGCTGAAGATCAAGAACGGGCGATGCAGGCTTTAATTGAAATGGAGAAGAAAGATAAAGAAAGTGATGAAGATCAAGCTCCTTCAGGGCCTCTTGTTATCGGCTATCAAATTAAAGATAACGAGGAAATCAGAACACTTGACAGCATAATGGACGAGGAACGGAGAATTACGGTTCAGGGCTATGTGTTTGATGTGGAAACCAGAGAACTGAAAAGCGGGCGCACGCTGTGCATCTTCAAAATTACTGACTACACAAATAGTATCTTAATTAAAATGTTTGCAAGAGAAAAAGAAGATGCGGCCTTGATGAAGTCTCTGAAAAAGGGCATGTGGGTAAAAGCGCGCGGAAGCATTCAAAACGACACCTTTGTCCGAGATCTGGTCATGATTGCAAACGATGTAAATGAGATAAAAGCAAAAAACCGTGAAGACACGGCGCCTGAAGGAGAAAAAAGGGTAGAATTGCATCTGCATTCCCCAATGAGCCAAATGGATGCTGTAACAGGCATCGGAAAGCTTGTTGAACAGGCGAAAAAATGGGGGCATGAGGCGATCGCTTTGACTGACCATGCTGTCGTTCAATCCTTCCCAGATGCGTATTCTGCTGCCCAAAAACATGGAATTAAAATGATTTACGGAATGGAAGCAAATATCGTGGATGACGGGGTGCCGATTGCTTATAATCCCGCACACCGTTTGCTTGATGAAGAAACATATGTCGTTTTTGACGTCGAAACAACCGGACTTTCCGCTGTGTATGATACGATTATTGAACTGGCGGCTGTAAAAGTGAAAGGCGGGGAGATCATTGATAAGTTTGAGTCATTTGCCAACCCGCATCGTCCGCTTTCGGCGACAATCATTGAACTGACAGGCATCACTGATGATATGCTGGTCGACGCGCCGGATGTAATAGACGTGATAAGAGATTTCAGAGAATGGATTGGCGATGATATTCTCGTCGCCCATAATGCAAGCTTCGATATGGGATTTTTAAACGTTGCTTTCAAAAAGCTTCTCCAAGTTGAAAAAGCAAAAAATCCTGTCATTGATACACTGGAGCTCGGCCGTTTTCTTTATCCGGAATTTAAGAATCACCGGCTGAACACGCTGTGTAAAAAGTTTAACATTGAACTTACACAGCACCACCGCGCGATCTACGATACCGAGGCAACCGCTTATTTGCTTTTGAAAATGCTGGAGGATGCTGCTGAAAAGGGCATTCAGTATCATGACCAGCTGAATGAAAATATGGGTCAGTCCAACGCTTATCAAAGGTCAAGACCGTATCATGCAACAGTGCTGGCGGTGAACAGCACAGGCTTGAAAAACTTATTTAAGCTCGTTTCACTTTCCCATATTCATTATTTTTACAGAGTGCCGCGTATTCCAAGATCTCAGCTTGAGAAATACAGGGAAGGCCTTCTGATCGGTTCAGCTTGCGACAGAGGAGAGGTTTTTGAAGGCATGATGCAAAAGTCGCCGGAAGAGGTGGAGGATGTTGCGTCATTCTACGATTATCTCGAGGTTCAACCGCCTGAGGTGTACCGCCACTTGCTTGAGCTAGAACTGGTTCGCGATGAAAAATCGCTGAAAGAAATCATTACGAATATCACCAAACTCGGTGAAAAGCTTAATAAACCTGTTGTCGCAACAGGAAATGTTCATTATTTGAATGATGAGGACAAAATTTACAGAAAGATTTTAGTATCCTCTCAGGGCGGCGCGAATCCGCTGAACAGACACGAACTCCCGAAAGTGCATTTCAGAACGACAGATGAAATGCTTGAAGCCTTTTCCTTCTTAGGAGAAGAAAAAGCGAAGGAAATCGTTGTCACCAACACACAAAAGGTTGCGTCTTTAATTGAAGACATCAAGCCGATTAAAGATGATTTATATACGCCGAAAATCGAAGGCGCTGATGAAGAGATCAGGGAAATGAGCTATCAGCGTGCACGAAGCATTTACGGAGAGCAGCTCCCTGAAATCGTTGAAGCGCGTATTGAAAAAGAACTGAAAAGTATCATCGGCCACGGCTTTGCTGTTATTTATTTGATCTCTCATAAACTCGTAAAGAGATCTCTCGATGACGGGTATCTGGTAGGGTCACGGGGATCGGTAGGTTCTTCATTAGTTGCGACACTTACTGAGATCACAGAGGTGAACCCGCTGCCACCGCACTATATATGTGCTGAATGCCAGCATTCTGAGTTCTTTAATGACGGATCTGTCGGTTCAGGTTTTGACCTGCCTGACAAAATGTGTCCTCATTGCGGAACGCCTTTGAAAAAAGACGGGCACGATATTCCGTTTGAAACGTTCTTGGGATTTAAAGGGGATAAAGTACCTGATATCGATTTGAACTTCTCAGGGGAATATCAGCCGCAGGCCCACAATTATACAAAAGTATTGTTCGGAGAAGACAACGTATATCGTGCGGGAACGATCGGCACGGTTGCAGAAAAAACAGCCTACGGTTACGTAAAAGGCTATGCCGGCGACAATAATCTCCATATGCGCGGCGCCGAAATCGACCGGCTTGTGCAAGGCTGTACAGGTGTAAAACGGACGACCGGACAGCACCCTGGCGGTATTATCGTAGTTCCGGATTATATGGATATTTATGATTTCTCTCCGATTCAGTTTCCGGCAGATGCGACAGGTTCTGAATGGAAAACGACTCATTTTGACTTCCATTCCATTCATGACAACCTGCTGAAGCTTGATATTCTGGGGCACGATGACCCGACGGTAATCCGTATGCTTCAAGATTTAAGCGGAATTGATCCGAAAACGATTCCGACAGATGACCCTGAAGTAATGAAAATCTTCCAAGGAACCGAATCACTCGGTGTCACACAGGAACAGATTGGATGTAAAACGGGCACTCTGGGAATTCCTGAATTCGGAACCCGCTTTGTCCGGCAAATGCTTGAAGACACAAAGCCGACAACGTTTTCTGAGCTCGTTCAGATTTCAGGGCTGTCTCACGGAACAGATGTATGGCTCGGCAATGCGCAAGAGCTCATTCACAATAATATTTGTGAGCTGAGTGAGGTGATCGGCTGCCGTGATGACATTATGGTTTATTTAATCTATCAAGGGCTCGAGCCGTCACTGGCGTTTAAAATTATGGAATTTGTCCGTAAAGGAAAAGGTTTAACGCCTGAATGGGAAGAAGAAATGAAAAATAACAATGTCCCAGACTGGTATATCGATTCCTGCAAAAAGATTAAATACATGTTCCCGAAAGCCCACGCCGCGGCTTATGTATTAATGGCGGTCCGTATAGCTTACTTTAAAGTGCATCACGCGCTTCTGTATTATGCGGCTTATTTTACGGTTCGTGCAGACGACTTTGATATTGATACAATGATCAAAGGCTCCACAGCAATCAAAGCCGTAATGGAGGATATCAACTCCAAAGGGCTTGATGCGTCGCCGAAGGAAAAAAACCTTCTCACAGTATTAGAATTAGCGCTGGAAATGTGTGAAAGAGGCTATTCATTCCAAAAAGTCGATTTATACCGCTCCAGCGCAACGGAATTTATTATTGACGGCAACAGCCTGATCCCGCCGTTTAATTCTATTCCTGGATTAGGTACGAACGCCGCTCTAAATATTGTAAAGGCCCGTGAAGAAGGAGAATTTCTCTCAAAAGAAGATTTGCAAAAGAGAGGGAAAGTATCAAAAACGATTTTAGAGTATTTAGATCGTCACGGCTGTTTGGAGTCATTGCCGGATCAAAACCAATTATCGCTGTTTTAGCATATAAAAGCCGAATTTCTTAAGAAATTCGGCTTTTATGCATACATGAGCGGCAAAAGTGCAATCGTATGAGTAGAGCCCCTGTGATCAGCTTAACAGCGTAAAGGTAACGTATATCCATTTGCAATAAAAATATGGTTATGGTATAGTTTTATTGGAAATGCTAACGATTACCGAGGCAAAGAGTGGGGAAACCCGCTCTTTTGTATTGAACAAGACAATTTTGTCTCGACATGTTCATCGTTTACTTTAAAGCCCCTGCTCTTTTGAAGCAGGGTTTTTATGCAGAGTGACGAGACGAATATGATATCGACAGCACAAGGAGGAAGAACATGAGCAAAAAAGTGACTGACACCGTTCAAGAAATGGCTCAGCCAATCGTAGACAGCCTTCAGCTCGAACTCGTTGACATTGAATTTGTCAAAGAGGGTCAAAGCTGGTTCCTTCGCGTGTTTATTGATTCCGATGACGGTGTGGATATTGAGGAATGTGCCAAAGTAAGCGAAGCTCTAAGCGAGAAGCTTGATGAGGCAGACCCAATCAGCCAAAATTACTTTCTTGAGGTTTCATCCCCGGGAGCTGAGCGTCCATTAAAGAAAAAAGCCGATTTCGAAAAATCACTTGGGAAAAATGTATACATTAAGACCTATGAGCCGATTGACGGCGTAAAAGTGTTTGAAGGACAGCTGGCTGAATTCGATGGACAAACAGTGACAGTTGAGATGACAATCAAAACAAGAAAGAAACGGATCGATATTCCGTATGAAAAAATAGCTAACGCAAGATTAGCTGTAACATTCTAATGAATACAAGTTTTAAGGGGGGAGACCGTTAACATGAGCAGTGAATTATTAGATGCTCTCACCATTCTTGAAAAAGAAAAAGGCATCAGCAAAGAAATTATCATTGAAGCAATCGAAGCTGCTTTAATTTCTGCTTATAAGCGAAATTTTAATCAGGCGCAGAATGTACGGGTGGATTTGAACCGTGAAACAGGTACAATCCGTGTATTCGCAAGAAAAGATGTCGTTGATGAGGTATACGATCAAAGACTGGAGATCTCAATCGAAGAGGCGCAAAGCATCCACCCGGAATATATGGTAGGCGATGTTGTAGAGATTGAAGTAACGCCTAAGGATTTCGGACGCATTGCGGCCCAAACAGCGAAGCAGGTCGTGACACAGCGTGTGCGCGAAGCTGAACGCGGTGTGATCTATTCTGAGTTTATTGACCGTGAAGAAGACATCATGACTGGTATCGTCCAGCGCCTGGACAATAAATTTATCTATGTGTCTTTGGGCAAAATTGAAGCCTTGCTGCCGGTTAATGAACAAATGCCGAATGAAAGCTATAAGCCTCATGACCGCATTAAGGTGTATATCACAAAAGTAGAAAAAACGACGAAAGGCCCGCAGATTTATGTGTCAAGAACACACCCAGGCCTCTTGAAGCGTTTATTTGAAATCGAAGTGCCGGAAATTTATGATGGAACTGTAGAGCTGAAATCTGTTGCCAGAGAAGCAGGCGACCGTTCGAAAATTTCTGTTCGCACTGATGATCCTGATGTGGATCCGGTGGGCTCTTGCGTCGGTCCTAAAGGCCAGCGTGTACAGGCGATTGTCAATGAATTAAAAGGTGAAAAAATTGACATTGTCAACTGGTCGAATGATCCTGTAGAATTTGTCGCGAATGCGCTCAGCCCTTCGAAAGTGCTGGATGTCATCGTGAATGAAGAAGAAAAAGCGACAACTGTTATTGTTCCTGATTACCAGCTGTCTCTGGCGATTGGCAAAAGAGGGCAAAACGCACGCTTAGCTGCTAAATTGACAGGCTGGAAGATTGATATTAAGAGCGAAACAGACGCAAGAGAGCTTGGAATCTATCCGAGAGAACTTGAAGAAGACGACGAAGAGCCGCTCTTTACGGAGCCTGAAATTGCTGAATCGGATGAATAAGAGGTGACCTTAGGTGAATAAACACAAAAAGATCCCGTTACGCAAGTGTGTAGTGACTGGAGAAATGAAGCCTAAAAAGGAACTAATCCGAGTTGTACGTTCAAAAGAAGGCGAAATCTCAGTAGATCCGACCGGGAAAAAGAACGGGCGGGGTGCTTATTTAACGCTGGATAAAGAGTGCATCTTAGCAGCAAAAAAGAAAAACACTTTGCAAAATCAATTTCAATCACAAATCGATGACCAGATTTTCGAAGAATTGCTGGAACTGGCGGAAAAGGTGAAAAAATAAAATGTCTGGAATGGAATGGTTTCCCTTGCTGGGTCTGGCCAATCGAGCTCGTAAGGTCGTGTCAGGCGAGGACTTGGTTATTAAAGAAATCAGGAATGCGCGTGCGAAGCTTGTCCTGCTTACAGAGGATGCATCATCTAACACAGCAAAGAAAGTAACCGACAAGTGCAATTATTATAAAGTTCCTTATAAAAAAGTCGCGGATCGCGCGATTCTTGGACACTCTATCGGTAAAGAATCCCGTGTCGTTGTCGCCGTCACTGACCAAGGTTTTGCGAATAAGCTGATCAGCTTGCTCGATTAATATTTTTGGGGGTGAACGAATGGCTAAAATGAGAGTATACGAATATGCAAAAGCGTTAAATGTTTCAAGTAAGGAAATTTTGACCGCACTGAAGAACATGGATTTAGAAGTGAATAATCATATGGCCATGCTTGAAGAAAAGGCCATTAAACAGCTTGATGCCAAATTTAAAAAAGGCGGCGCAGCCGTTAAATCTCAAAAGCCTGCGGAAACGAACAAAAACAAACAGCCGCAAGGGGTAAATCAGCAGTCTGCTGGAAATCAACCAAATAAAATTCGAGACGGAAAGAAGAATGACGTGCAGAATAATCAATTTAACAAAAACAAGAAGAATAACAACAACAAAAAAAATAAACGCAACAATAACAACAACAGAAACCAACATCAGCAAAAGCCTGTGAAGCCGAAAAAAGAGCTTCCTGAAAAAATTACGTTCTCAGGCACTTTAACAGTCGGCGCACTGGCCGAAGAGCTTGGCAAAGAGCCTTCTGAACTCATCAAAAAACTGATGCTTCTTGGTGTTATGGCAACCATTAACCAAGAGCTCGATAAAGACACAATCGAACTGATTGCATCAGAATACGGTGTTGAAACTGAAGAAGTTATTGTCCTTGAAGAAACTGAATTAGAGAAATACGAAGAGCCTGACAAAGAAGAGGATCTTGAAATTCGTCCTCCTGTCGTTACAATCATGGGTCACGTTGACCATGGGAAAACAACGCTTCTTGACAGCATCCGTAAAACAAAGGTTGTTGAAGGAGAAGCTGGCGGAATCACTCAGCATATCGGAGCCTACCAAATCGAAGAAAACGGCAAGAAAATCACTTTCTTGGATACCCCGGGTCACGCCGCATTTACAACAATGCGTGCACGCGGTGCGGAAGTAACCGATATTACGATCCTGGTTGTAGCTGCGGATGACGGTGTAATGCCGCAAACAGTAGAGGCGATCAACCACGCGAAAGCGGCAGAAGTACCGATCATCGTTGCTGTGAATAAAGTTGATAAAGAAGCTGCAAACCCTGACCGTGTGATGCAAGAACTGACAGAATACGGACTTGTGCCTGAAGCTTGGGGCGGAGAAACGATTTTTGTTCCGCTTTCCGCTTTAACTGGAAAAGGCATTGATGAACTCGTTGAAATGATCTTGCTTGTCAGTGAGGTAGAGGAACTGAAAGCGAACCCGAACCGCCAGGCAAAAGGAACTGTTATTGAAGCGGAACTTGATAAAGGCAGAGGGTCAGTTGCGACATTGCTCGTACAGACTGGAACACTGCATGTCGGTGATCCGATTGTAGTCGGCAATACATTTGGCCGTGTCCGTGCAATGGTCAATGACATTGGTCGCCGTGTGAAAACAGCGGGACCGTCTACTCCGGTTGAAATTACCGGTCTAAATGACGTGCCTCAAGCGGGAGATCAATTCCTTGTCTTTAAAGATGAAAAAACAGCTCGTTCTGTTGGAGAAGCCCGTGCTTCCAAACAGCTTGAAGAGCAGCGCAGCGATAAAGCAAAGCTGAGTCTTGACGACTTATTCGAGCAAATTAAACAAGGTGATGTAAAAGACATCAACCTCATCGTAAAAGCTGACGTTCAAGGATCTGCCGAAGCTTTAACAGCCGCACTTCAAAAAATTGAAGTTGAAGGCGTTAAAGTGAAAATCATCCACACAGGCGTTGGTGCAATCACAGAATCTGACATTATTTTAGCATCTGCTTCCAATGCAATTGTTATCGGGTTTAATGTGAGACCGGACGGTAATGCTAAGAGTACGGCTGAAGCTGAAAACGTAGATATTCGTCTTCACCGTATTATTTACAAAGTAATCGACGAGATTGAAGCAGCTATGAAAGGTATGCTTGATCCTGAATATGAAGAAAAAGTAATTGGTCAAGTAGAAGTGCGCCAAACATTTAAAGTATCTAAAATCGGTACGATTGCCGGAGGATATGTTACTGAAGGAACGATTACGCGCGACAGCGGCCTCCGTTTAATTCGTGACGGCGTCGTAATCTTCGAAGGTGAAGTGGACGTTCTGAAACGCTTTAAAGACGATGTGAAAGAAGTTTCACAAGGCTACGAATGTGGTATAACGATTAAGAAATACAATGACATTCGTGAAGGTGACATCCTTGAAGCGTATGTCATGCAAGAAATTGAAAGAACGTGATCGGATTTGCGGAATGTGAATGCATCATTTATGATGCAGGATCGTTAAAAGAAAAGCGCGCCGTTCTGAAGCGGATCTTAACCAGGGTTCAAAATAAGTTCAATGTTTCGATTTCGGAGATTGGCTATCAGGACACATGGCAAAGAACCAGCTTTGGAATTGCCGCTGTTTCTTCCTCTCGCGTTCAGACAGAAAAAGAGTTGCAGCGTGTTCTTGCGTTTATCGACTCTTTTCCTGAAATTGAACGGACGATCACTAGAACAGAGTGGTTTTAACTTAGAGGTGATTGAATTGAGTATGAGAGCAAACCGTGTCGGCGAGCAAATGAAAAAAGAACTCGGTGATATTATCAGCCGAAAGCTGAAGGATCCGAGAATTGGTTTTCTGACAGTAACGGATGTACGTGTATCAGGTGATTTACAAATTGCAAAGGTGTATATTTCCGTTCTCGGAGACGAGAAAAAACGGGAGGAAGCACTGAAAGGGCTTGCTAAGGCGAAAGGGTTTATTCGCTCTGAAATCGGCAGCCGCATCAGACTTCGTAAAACGCCTGAAATTGAATTTGAGTTCGATGAATCAATTGATTACGGAAATCGAATCGAAACATTGATTCACCAATTGAATTCAGAGAACCCGTCTGAATAACAAATGAAGAGGATAGGCGTTCGTCGTCTGTCCTCTTTTCTGCGTTTTGAAGAAAATCCTCACAACAGAAGGAGTGAAAGGCATATGGTTAACGGAGTTCTCCTTTTACATAAACCGGTCGGCATGACATCACATGATTGTGTCATGAAGATCCGGAAGCTGCTAAAAACAAAAAAAGTCGGACATACGGGAACGCTTGATCCTGAGGTATCAGGTGTGCTTCCGATTTGTGTGGGCCGGGCTACAAAAATTGTCGAATATTTAACTGAGAAGTCTAAAACATATGATGCTGAAATTACGCTTGGTGTTTCAACGACGACAGAGGATCAAACCGGAGAAACCGTTGAAACAAAGCCAGTAGATCAAGCTGTTGATGAAGCAGAAGTAGAAAAGGTTTTAAACAGTTTAAAGGGACAACAAGAACAGATTCCCCCGATGTATTCCGCAGTAAAGGTAAACGGCAAAAAATTATATGAATATGCAAGAGCGGGACTTGAAGTAGAACGGCCAAAACGTCTTATTACCATTGAAGATATTGTGCTCACTACAGGGGTTAAACATAATGGAGAGACAGCGAGTTTCCGGTTTACAGTAACATGTTCAAAAGGAACCTATGTGCGGACACTGGCGGTTATGATTGGCGAAAAGCTCGGATATCCGGCTCATATGTCTCATTTGATCCGTACGGCATCCGGTGACTTTTCTCTTGATGAATGCTTTACGTTTGAAGAGCTGGAAGCTCAAGCCGAGTCCGGAACTGTAGCAGACCATACAGTCTCTATTGAACGTGCGCTCAATCATTTGCCGAAATGGATCATAAGTGATACATTAGCTAAGAAAGTAGAAAATGGGGCCTTGCTTGAAACACCAGAACAATTCTCGGATCTGACAAGTGACGACCGTCTCGCAGTCTATACGGAATCCGGAAGCTGTCTGGCGATTTATTTCCCTCATCCTACAAAACACGGGCTGTTAAAGCCGGCAAAAGTATTGATGCAAAAAAGCGAACAATAGAAAAAAGGTGACCGTTCTGTGAAGACGATACATATTACACATCCGCATCATTTAATAAAAGAGGAGCAGCCAAAGTCTGTGATGGCGTTAGGTTATTTTGACGGCGTTCATTTAGGGCATCAAAAGGTAATCGGCACAGCTAAACAGACAGCTGAAGAAAAGAATCTGACATTAGCTGTGATGACCTTTCACCCCCATCCTTCCCATGTGCTGGGCAGGGATCAGGAACCAAAGGATCTGATTACCCCTCTTGAAGATAAAATCAGCCAAATTGAACAATTAGGCACGGAGATACTGTATGTCGTTAAATTCAATGAAGTGTTTGCTTCTCTGACTCCTAAGCAGTTTGTTGATCAGTATATTTTAGGCCTTAATGTGCAGCATGCAGTGGCAGGCTTTGATTTTACGTACGGAAAATACGGCAAAGGAACAATGGAAACGATGCCGGTTGATTTAGATGGAAAAGCTGATTGCACAATGGTGGAAAAATTGACGGAGCAGGATAAAAAAATCAGCTCCAGCTATATTCGGACTGCACTTCAAAACGGAGACGTTGAACTGGCCAATGTCTTGCTTGGACAGCCCTACTTTATTAAAGGAATTGTCATTCACGGAGATAAAAGAGGGCGGACAATCGGGTTTCCGACGGCCAATATCGGCTTGAATAACAGCTATATTGTCCCGCCGACCGGTGTATATGCCGTCAAGGCGGAAATAAACGGCGAGATTTACAACGGCGTTTGCAATATCGGCTATAAGCCGACGTTTTATGAAAAACGACCGGAACAGCCTTCAATTGAGGTCAATTTATTTAATTTTGATCAAGAAGTATACGGAGCCGCTATAAAAATTGAATGGTATAAACGAATTCGGAGCGAGCGCAAGTTCAACGGCATTCAAGAATTAACAGAGCAAATTGAGAAAGATAAGCAGCAAGCGATCCGTTATTTCAGCAATTTGCGGAAATAACATGCAGCGCACACAAATTTTATTCTAAAATATTTGCATATAGGCTCGATTTTTAGTATGATAGTTTTCGTAGTCTTAAAACCTTTGCTTGGCAATCCGAAGTCACCGACGGTTGCTAGGTAACTGGGGCTAAATATTATTTGGAGGTGAAACAGGATGGCAATTACTCAAGAGCGTAAAAACCAACTCATCAGCGAGTTTAAAACACACGAATCTGATACTGGATCTCCAGAAGTTCAGATCGCTATCCTAACTGATTCAATTAACAACTTGAACGAGCATTTACGTACTCACAAGAAAGACCACCATTCACGTCGCGGTCTTCTTAAAATGGTAGGTAAGCGTCGTAATCTTCTTACGTATCTGCGTAATAAAGACGTAACTCGTTACCGTGAGTTAATTAACAAACTAGGCTTACGTCGATAATCGTAAAAAGCGGGAGGATTCCCGCTTTTTTATCGTATAAAAGCGAAAAATTTTTATAATCAATCATTGAAATCCTTTTACATACTACTTTGACATTGATATGTTCAATCCATTTCGTTCATAATAGGAGTAATTGATTATTTCACACAACGAAGAGAGGAGTTCGTAATCGTATGGGACAAGAAAAACATGTCTTTACCATAGATTGGGCCGGAAGAACGCTTACTGTTGAAACCGGCCAGCTTGCCAAACAGGCAAATGGTGCTGTTATGGTTCGCTACGGCGATACAGCAGTACTCAGTACAGCAACCGCTTCAAAAGAACCGAAACCGCTTGATTTCTTCCCGCTTACTGTAAACTACGAGGAAAGATTGTATGCGGTAGGTAAAATACCTGGCGGGTTTATTAAAAGAGAAGGACGTCCAAGTGAAAAAGCTGTTTTGGCGAGCCGTTTAATCGACCGTCCGATCCGGCCTTTATTCGCCGATGGATTCCGTAATGAAGTTCAAGTCATCAGCATCGTCATGAGTGTTGATCAAGACTGCTCTTCAGAAATGGCTGCTATGTTCGGTTCATCGCTTGCACTTTCTGTATCAGACATCCCGTTTGAAGGACCGATTGCAGGGGTAACTGTCGGACGCATTGATAATCAATTTGTTATTAACCCGACGGTTGATCAGCTTGAGAAAAGTGATATCAATCTTGTCGTTGCCGGAACTAAAGATGCAATTAACATGGTGGAAGCAGGGGCAGACGAAGTTCCTGAGGAAACGATGCTAGAAGCGATTATGTTCGGCCATGATGAGATTAAACGCCTGATTGCATTCCAAGAAGAAATTGTTGCAGCTGTCGGCAAAGAAAAATCAGAAATTAAGCTTTATGAAATTGATGAAGAGCTGAGTGAAAAAGTAAAGGCTTTAGCAGAGCAAGATCTGCTGAAAGCAATCCAGGTTCATGAAAAGCATGCCCGCGAAGATGCCATTAATGAAGTAAAAAACACAGTTGTGGCAAAATACGAGGATGATGAGCATGACGAGGAAACAATCAAACAAGTCAAACAGATTTTGTCCAAGCTTGTCAAAAATGAAGTGCGCCGCCTTATTACTGAAGAGAAAGTAAGACCTGACGGCCGCGGAGTCGATCAAATCCGCCCGCTTTCTTCTGAGGTTGGCCTCTTGCCGAGAACACACGGTTCCGGATTGTTCACAAGAGGACAGACCCAGGCTCTCAGCGTTTGTACGTTAGGTGCTCTCGGAGATGTGCAAATCCTTGATGGTTTAGGTGTCGAAGAATCGAAACGGTTTATGCATCATTACAACTTCCCGCAATTCAGCGTCGGGGAAACTGGACCGATGCGCGGACCGGGACGCCGTGAAATCGGACATGGAGCTCTTGGTGAGCGTGCGCTTGAGCCTGTTATTCCATCTGAAAAAGATTTCCCTTATACTGTCCGTCTTGTATCTGAAGTGCTTGAATCAAACGGTTCTACTTCTCAGGCAAGTATCTGTGCAAGCACACTTGCGATGATGGATGCCGGTGTACCGATTAAAGCACCAGTCGCAGGTATTGCAATGGGACTTGTCAAATCAGGCGAACATTATACTGTTCTGACTGATATTCAAGGCATGGAAGATGCGCTTGGAGACATGGACTTTAAAGTTGCCGGAACTGCAAAGGGCGTAACGGCGCTGCAAATGGACATTAAAATTGAAGGCCTCTCCAGAGAGATTCTTGAAGAAGCGCTTCAGCAGGCGAAAAAAGGAAGAATGGAAATCCTCAACAGTATGCTTGCTACATTAAGCGAATCAAGAAAAGAGCTTTCTCAATATGCGCCTAAGATTTTAACAATGGCTATTAATCCTGATAAAATCCGCGATGTCATCGGACCTAGCGGAAAACAAATCAATAAAATCATCGAAGAGACCGGTGTTAAAATTGATATCGAGCAGGATGGCACAATCTTTATTTCGTCGACAGTTGAAAGCAGCAACCAAAAAGCGAAGAAAATCATCGAAGACCTCGTCAGAGAGGTTGAAGTCGGCCAGCTTTACTTAGGTAAAGTGAAACGAATTGAAAAGTTCGGCGCTTTCGTTGAAATTTTCAGCGGAAAAGACGGTTTGGTGCACATTTCAGAGCTTGCGCTTGAGCGCGTAGGAAAAGTTGAAGATGTTGTCAAAATCGGAGACGAGATTCTTGTGAAGGTTACTGAAATCGATAAGCAAGGACGGGTCAACTTGTCTCGTAAAGCTGTGCTCCGTGAAGAGAAAGAAAAAGAAGAACAAAAATCTTAAATGAAAACATAAAAGGAGCCTGGGAGACCCGGCTTCTTTATTTTGACGCTTTAAAAAGCAAGCGGGTTCTACCTTGTCCTTCTCCTTCATAATGTGAGGTGAGGGGGGACAGAACATGTACAAAAAATTTGTACCGTTTGCCGTTTTTCTATTTCTTTTTTTTGTTTCTTTCGAGATGATGAAAAATCCGCACACACTTGATTATATAGGGGCAATGAAACAAGATACGGTGACCGTCTCGGCGTCCAAAGACCCGCTATATGAAGAATTGCTTCAAAAGGCGCCAGATTATGAAGTAAAGCCTCAGAATGCAAGAATAGACAAGGTGTGGAAAAGCATTCCCGGTTACAATGGTTTAAAGGTCAATATTGAAAAATCATATAAAAAAATGAAAAAGCACGGTGAGTTTCGGGAAAACGATTTAGTGTACAGTCAAGTAAAACCAAGCGTTCATCTTGAGTCTCTTCAGCCAGAGCCTATTTACAAAGGGAATCCGGAAAAACCGATGGTGGCTTTTTTAATTAATGTGGCATGGGGAAACGAATATTTGGAAAGAATGCTCCCTGTCCTTCAAAAGCATAACGTGAAGGCTACGTTTTTTCTGGAAGGCAATTGGGTGAAAAACAATGAACAGCTGGCTAAAAAGATTGCGGAAAAAGGACATGAAATCGGAAATCATTCATACAATCATCCGGATATGAGCAAACTGACTACAGGAAGAATTTCCGAACAGCTCGACAAGACGAATGAGCAAATAGAAAAAACGCTCGGCGTCAAGCCGAAATGGTTCGCTCCGCCAAGCGGGAGTTTCAGGAAAGCGGTTGTTGACATTGCAGCTGAGAAACATATGGGAACGGTGATGTGGACGGTTGATACAATCGACTGGCAAAAACCGGCTCCGTCTGCACTTCAAACCCGGGTGTTAAGCAAGATACATAATGGTGCCATGATTTTAATGCATCCGACCGATCCCACGGCGGAAAGTCTTGAAGCGCTGATTACAAAGATAAAAGATAAAGGATATGCGCTTGGAACAGTCACTGAACTAATGGATGAAACAAGACTGTTGAAGTAACAGGGCAGGCAGCTAGTCTTTGAATAGGAGGAACAAATTTGATTAAACGATATACGTGTCAAAATGGTGTAAGAGTTGTGCTTGAAAATAACCCGACAGTCCGTTCTGTCGCGATCGGCGTTTGGATTGGTACAGGCTCGCGGCACGAAACGCCGGAGATAAATGGGATTTCCCACTTTTTGGAGCATATGTTCTTCAAAGGGACGAGCACAAGATCTGCACGTGAGATAGCAGAATCTTTTGATCGTATTGGCGGTCAGGTCAATGCGTTTACCTCAAAGGAATATACCTGCTATTATGCAAAGGTGCTTGATGAGCATGCGAATTACGCACTTGACGTATTAGCAGATATGTTCTTTCATTCAACTTTTGATGAAAACGAGCTGAAAAAAGAAAAAAATGTGGTTTACGAAGAAATAAAAATGTATGAAGACGCGCCCGATGATATTGTCCATGATTTACTGAGCAAAGCCACGTACGGGAATCATTCTTTAGGCTATCCGATTCTAGGCACAGAAGAAACGCTTGATTCCTTTAACGGCGACTCTCTCAGACAATACATGCATGATTATTATACGCCGGACCGTGTCGTTATTTCTGTAGCGGGTAATATTTCAGAAAGCTTTATAAAAGATGTAGAAAAATGGTTCGGATCATATGAGGCAAAAGGAAAAGCGACAGGTCTACAGAAGCCCGGATTCCATACAGAAAAACTCACAAGAAAAAAAGAAACAGAACAAGCCCATTTATGTCTGGGATTTAAAGGGCTGGAAGTCGGTCATGAAAAAATTTATGATTTGATCGTCCTTAATAATGTGCTCGGAGGCAGCATGAGCAGCCGCCTGTTCCAAGATGTTCGTGAAGATAAAGGGCTCGCTTATTCTGTTTACAGCTATCACAGCTCATATGAGGACAGCGGCATGCTCACCATTTATGGCGGAACAGGTGCAAATCAGCTTCAGCAGCTGTCAGAAACCATTCAAGAAACCCTTGCAACATTAAAGCGCGACGGCATAACGCCGAAAGAGCTGGAAAACAGCAAGGAGCAAATGAAGGGAAGCTTGATGCTGAGCTTAGAAAGCACGAACAGCAAAATGAGCCGAAACGGTAAAAATGAACTGCTGCTCGGAAAACACAAAACATTAGACGAAATTATTAATGAATTAAACGCTGTAAACTTAGAACGTGTCAACGGTCTTGCCAGACAAATGTTTACGAATGACTATTCTCTGGCTCTTATCAGCCCTTCCGGCAATATGCCGTCATAAATCCGAAATGCCTGCCCTGAAACGGGGCAGGCATTTTTTTATCCTTTTGATCATACATAGTACAAGGGGGTGACAGAGATGCGGCTCAGTGAATTATCCGGGAAGGAAATTGTCGACATCAAAAGAGCTGAACGGCTGGGAGTACTGGGTCAGACCGATTTAGAAATCAATGAACAGGATGGTCAGATCACAGCGCTCCTCATTCCGACAGTCAAATGGTTTGGTTTGAGAAAACACGGTCAAGACATTCGTGTCCCCTGGGATCATATTCAAAAGATCGGATCAGATATGATCATTTTAGATGTCCCTGAGGAAATTTCTCCTCACCAAGAGTAACTATAGAAAAGGCCCAACTCTGCAGGTTATGGGCTTTCATGAAAACATCCAAACATCGGCTGAGTCAGCCGATGTTTTTTTGTGTGAAAAAAGCGTATGTTTTAATTCACCGCTATTTCCTTTTGATCATAAGATGAAGGGGAGCTTAACAGCTAGGGATCCAGTATATACAAAGAAGGTGAACGTTTAACATGTTAACCGGATTGAAAATTGCAGTTATCGGCGGTGACGCAAGACAGCTCGAAATTATTAGAAAGCTCACTGAACAGCAGACTGACATCTATCTCGTCGGTTTTGACCAATTGGATCACGGTTTTACCGGAGCTGTAAAATGCAACATTGATGAAATTCCTTATCAGCAAATAGACAGTATCATTCTTCCTGTGTCTGCGACAACAGGAGAAGGTGTCGTATCAACCGTATTTTCAAATGAAGAAGTTGTTTTAAAACAGGAGCACCTTGACCAAACGCCTGCACACTGTGTCATTTTCTCAGGGATTTCTAACGCCTATTTAGAAAACATTGCAGCTCAAGCAAACAGAAAACTTGTTAAGCTGTTTGAGCGGGATGACATTGCGATATACAATTCTATTCCGACAGTAGAAGGAACCATCATGCTGGCCATTCAGCACACAGATTATACGATACACGGATCTCAGGTGGCGGTTCTCGGGCTGGGACGCACCGGAATGACGATCGCCCGTACATTTGCCGCGCTTGGGGCGAATGTAAAGGTCGGGGCAAGAAGTTCAGCGCATCTGGCACGCATCACCGAAATGGGGCTCGTCCCGTTTCACACTGATGAACTCAAAGAGCATGTCAAAGATATAGATATTTGTATTAATACCATACCGAGCATGATTTTGAATCAAACTGTGCTTTCTCGCATGACACCGAAAACCTTAATATTGGATCTGGCTTCACGTCCCGGCGGAACCGATTTTAAATATGCTGAAAAACAAGGGATTAAGGCACTCCTTGCCCCTGGTTTGCCGGGGATTGTCGCTCCTAAAACAGCAGGGCAGATCCTCGCCAATGTCTTGAGCAAGCTTTTGGCTGAACTACATGCTGAGGAGGGGAAATAAGAATGTCGTCACTAAAAGGGAAAAGAATCGGATTTGGACTGACCGGCTCGCATTGCACATATGAAGCGGTGTTTCCGCAAATTGAGACGCTAGTCAATGAAGGAGCGGAAGTCCGGCCGGTTGTCACATTTACTGTAAAATCGACTGATACACGCTTTGGAGAGGGAGCGGAATGGGTTAAAAAGATTGAAGACCTTACCGGATATGAGGCAATTGATTCAATTGTAAAGGCTGAACCCCTCGGGCCAAAGCTTCCGCTGGACTGCATGGTAATTGCTCCTTTAACCGGAAACTCGATGAGCAAGCTCGCCAACGCCATGACAGACAGCCCTGTACTGATGGCTGCAAAAGCAACAATCAGAAACAATCGGCCGGTTGTTCTCGGTATATCAACAAATGACGCTCTCGGTTTAAACGGCACAAACCTAATGAGGCTCATGTCTACCAAAAATATCTTCTTTATTCCATTTGGGCAAGACGAACCCTTCAAAAAACCGAATTCAATGGTTGCCAAAATGGATCTGCTTCCTCAAACCGTTGAAAAGGCGCTGATGCATCAGCAGCTTCAGCCAATTCTCGTTGATAATTATCAGGGAAATGACTAAATATACAGAAAATCTTTCCCAAACAAAAAATTTCGGTCATCACCCGCATATTCTATGGTAAAATAAAACGTAAAATTATAGTCAAATCAATTCAATGAAGCTGATTGGCGGAAGGAGTTTTACAGATGGGAAGAGGTTTACACGTAGCTGTTGTCGGAGCGACAGGAGCTGTAGGACAACAAATGCTTAAAACACTTGAAGACAGAAATTTTGAAATGGACACACTTACATTGCTATCTTCAAAACGCTCTGCGGGTACCCAAGTCACATTTAAAGGCCAAGAGCTGACTGTACAGGAAGCTTCTCCTGAAAGCTTTGAAGGGGTAAATATTGCTTTGTTCAGCGCCGGCGGAAGCGTATCACAGGCATTGGCACCCGAAGCTGTAAAACGCGGCGCTATTGTTATAGATAATACAAGTGCGTTCCGTATGGACGAAAATACACCGCTTGTTGTGCCTGAAGTTAACGAGGCAGACTTGCACGAACACAACGGCATTATTGCCAACCCTAACTGCTCTACAATTCAAATGGTGGCTGCGCTGGAACCGATCCGCAAAGCTTACGGCTTAAACAAAGTTATCGTATCAACTTACCAAGCGGTATCAGGAGCGGGAAATGAAGCTGTAAAAGAGCTGTACAGCCAAACAGAGGCGATTTTGAACAACGAAGAAATCAAACCAGAGATTATGCCTGTAAAAGGGGATAAAAAACACTATCAAATCGCTTTCAATGCGATTCCGCAAATTGATAAATTCCAAGATAACGGCTATACGTTTGAGGAAATGAAAATGATAAATGAAACAAAAAAAATCATGCACATGCCTGAGCTTCAAGTAGCGGCTACATGTGTGAGACTTCCGATTGAAACCGGCCATTCAGAGTCCGTTTACATCGAGGTAGACCGAGATGACGCTACTGTGGAAGATATTAAAAATCTATTAAAAGAAGCTCCTGGCATTACACTTCAGGACGACCCGAGCCAGCAGCTTTATCCGATGCCTGCCGATGCAGTCGGCAAAAACGATGTGTTTGTAGGCCGTATCCGCAAAGACTTGGACAGAGCAAACGGTTTTCATTTATGGGTAGTTTCTGATAACCTATTAAAAGGCGCGGCATGGAACTCTGTTCAAATTGCAGAAAGCCTGAAAAAACTAAACCTCGTATAAAAGAAAGAATTTCCCAAAGACGAATAGAAGAGAGTAAGGCGCAAATAGCCTGCTCTCTTCTGTTACGTCCGAATAATTTGGAGTGAAAACAGTGAAGATAATTGTTCAGAAGTTTGGCGGGACATCTGTAAAAGATGACAAAGGCCGTAAACTGGCTTTAGAGCACATTAAAGAAGCAATCAGTGAAGGATATAAGGTTGTCGTTGTCGTTTCTGCGATGGGCCGGAAGGGTGATCCGTACGCAACAGACTCTCTGTTGGGACTGCTTTACGGCGACCAGTCTGCGATTTCCCCGAGAGAGCAGGATCTGCTTTTATCATGCGGAGAGACGATTTCTTCTGTCGTCTTTACGAGCATGCTGCTGGATAACGGTGTAAAAGCATCTGCGCTGACAGGGGCTCAGGCTGGGTTCTTAACGAATGATCAGCATACAAATGCGAAAATCCTTGAAATGAAACCGGAGCGTTTATTCAGTGTGCTTGCGAATCATGATGCGGTAGTCGTCGCAGGATTCCAAGGCGCTACTGAAAAGGGCGATACAACAACGATCGGAAGAGGGGGCAGCGATACGTCTGCAGCTGCACTTGGGGCGGCAATTGACGCTGAATACATCGATATTTTCACAGATGTTGAAGGTGTGATGACTGCTGATCCGAGAGTAGTGGAAAACGCGAAACCGCTTCCTGTGGTAACATATACAGAAATCTGCAACCTGGCGTACCAGGGAGCGAAAGTGATTCATCCGCGAGCTGTGGAGATTGCGATGCAGGCTAAGGTTCCGATTCGCGTCCGCTCAACATATTCCAAAGATAAAGGCACATTGGTGACATCACATCATTCTTCCAATGTCGGCAGTGATGTTTTTGAACGGCTGATTACCGGAATTGCCCATGTCAAAGATGTCACACAGTTCAAAGTGCCTTCAAAAATCGGTCAGTATAACGTTCAGACTGAAGTTTTTAAAGCGATGGCGAGTGCAGGAATCAGCGTTGATTTCTTTAACATTACACCTAGTGAAATCGTTTATACGGTGGCTGGGAACAAGACGGAAACAGCTCAGCGCATCTTAATGGATATGGGTTATGACCCGATGGTGACGAAAAACTGTGCAAAAGTTTCGGCGGTCGGTGCCGGTATCATGGGCGTCCCGGGTGTAACGTCTAAAATTGTGACAGCTCTATCAGAGAAAGAGATTCCTATTCTGCAGTCGGCGGACAGCCACACGACCATCTGGGTGCTTGTCCATGAAGAGGACATGGTTCCTGCTGTAAACGCTTTGCATGAAGTGTTTGAACTTTCTAAGTAAATGTGATTGAATCATGATGAGGTGAAAAAAATGAATTTCGGAAATGTGTCTACAGCTATGATTACACCTTTTGACAATAAAGGGAATGTAGACTTTCAAAAATTGTCTACACTGATTGATTACTTGTTGAAAAACGGAACAGATTCTTTAGTAGTAGCGGGAACAACAGGAGAATCACCAACCCTTTCAACAGAAGAAAAAATAGCACTATTTGAATATACGGTCAAAGAAGTGAACGGCCGGGTGCCTGTCATTGCGGGTACTGGCAGCAACAATACGAAAGATTCCATTAAGCTGACCAAAAAAGCTGAGGAAGCAGGCGTAGATGCGGTGATGCTTGTTACGCCGTATTATAATAAACCTTCACAAGAAGGAATGTATCAGCATTTTAAAGCTGTTGCTTCTGAAACATCTCTTCCGGTTATGCTGTACAATGTGCCGGGGCGCACCGTTGCTTCTCTTGCTCCTGAGACGACAATCCGTTTGGCGGCGGATATTCCGAATGTTGTTGCGATTAAAGAAGCGAGCGGAGATCTCGAAGCGATTACAAAAATTGTTGCGGAAACGCCTGAAGATTTCTCCGTTTATTCTGGGGATGACGCCTTGACGCTTCCTGTTCTGTCAGTAGGAGGAAGAGGTGTCGTTTCAGTCGCAAGCCATATAGTAGGCTCTGATATGCAGCAAATGATCAAAAATTATACAAATGGGCAAACAGCTAACGCGGCACTGATTCACCAGAAACTTCTGCCGATTATGAAGGAACTGTTTAAAGCGCCTAACCCGGCTCCTGTGAAAACAGCTCTTCAGCTGAAAGGCCTTGATGTCGGTTCGGTGCGTCTTCCTCTCATCCCATTAAACGAAGATGAACGTCTGAGCTTAAGCAGCGCGATCAGCGAACTGTAAGAAAAATTTCATACAGTGAAACAAACGCGGTCATTCTCATTCCACCTGAGTTTGACCGTTTCTTATACATATTGGTTTTCCCTAAACCTTCTGCTTTATCTTGTTTTCTAAATTTACTTTCAGTTATAATAGGAACAAGTGATGATGGACGGGTATGAGACTAGGAGGATATAGATTTTGAAAAAGAAAAATACAGAAAACGTTAGAATTATTGCCCTTGGCGGTGTCGGAGAAATTGGGAAGAACCTTTATGTCATCGAAATTGATTCAGACATATTTGTCGTTGATGCCGGCCTTATGCATCCAGAAAACGAAATGCTCGGTATTGATGTGGTGATTCCTGACATATCATATTTGATTGAACGATCTGACCGCGTTAAGGCTATCTTTTTAACACATGGGCATGATGAGAATATCGGCGGCGTTTTTTACTTATTAAACAAGCTTTCTGTTCCTGTATACGGAACAAAGCTAACGCTTGCACTATTAAGAGAAAAATTAAAGCAATACGGACATAACCGAAAAGCTGATTTAAGAGAAATTCACTCAAAATCTGTCATTACATTTGAATCAACAAAGGTATCGTTCTTTAATACGATCCACAGTATCCCTGATTCAGTAGGCGTCAGTTTAAAAACATCACTTGGATCTATTGTATGCACGGGAGACTTCAAATTTGACCAAACACCCGCACTTAATCAATCGTGCGACATTGGCGAGATTGCCAAAATCGGCAACAGCGGCGTACTTGCTCTGCTTTCTGACAGTGCTAATGCAGAACGTCCGGGTTACACCCCTTCGGAAGCTGCTGTCAGCGGAGAGATTTCGGACGCACTGTACAATTCAGAGAACCGGGTAATCATTGCCGTTTTCGCATCCAATATTAACCGGATTCAGCAAGTCATTCATGCAGCGGCTCAAAATGGCAGAAAGATTGCCATTGCCGGAAAAAACCTTCAATCGATCCTTCAGCTTGCAAGAAAGCTTGGATATATTGAAGCAGATGATGAACTGTTTATTTCAATTCAGGATGTCAAAAAATATCCGAAGCGCGAAGTAGCGATTGTAACTGCCGGCAGCCATGGTGAACCGTTGGCAGCTCTGACAAGAATGGCAAACAAAGCTCACAAGCAGCTGAATATCGAAGAAGGGGATACAGTTGTCATTGCATCCACTCCGATCCCTGGGCAGGAACTCATTTATTCTAAAACAGTAGATTTGCTTGCCAGAGCCGGCGCGCAAGTCATTTTTGCCCAAAAGCGTGTGCATGTATCTGGACACGGCTCACAGGAAGAGTTAAAGCTGATGATCAATCTGCTTAAACCAAAATATTTAATTCCTGTAAACGGCGAATACAGAATGCAAAAGGCTCATTCGAAAATCGCTGAAGATATCGGCATGAAGCGCAGTGATATCTTCTTAATTGAAAAAGGAGACGTTGTCGAGTTTCGCGGCCAAAACGTAAAGATCGGTGATAAAGTGCCATACGGCAATATTTTAATCGACGGTTTAGGTGTAGGCGACATCGGAAATATTGTGCTGAGAGACCGCCGCTTACTTTCACAAGACGGCATACTGATTGTTGTCATTACACTTGATAAACAAAAGAAACATCTTGTATCAGGTCCTGAGATTATCACACGCGGTTTTGTTTATGTAAGAGAGTCTGAAGGCCTTATCGTACAGGCTACTGAGCTTGTACGTTCTATCGTGACAGAAGCAACTGAAACATCAAACGTTGAATGGTCAACACTTAAGCAGGCAATGCGAGATGCTTTGAACCAATTCCTATATGAAAAAACAAAACGTAAACCGATGATCATCCCAATTATTATGGAAGTCTAATGTAAACGTAAGACCGGACCTGTTCCGGTCTTTATTTTTTTGCCTGTTAAGCCGGGATTGAATTGAAGATCTTTGTTCATAATACAAAGAGAAACTCGGAAAGGGTGAAAGCGAAATGGATCATCGTATGGAAAATACAGAAGAAGAACGTCCCGAAAAAAATGATGCGAAAGACAGCATTATGAATAAAATACAGCAGCTAGGGGAAACGACACTTCCGCAGCTGCCGCAAGATACAAATATCCATTGTCTGACCATTATCGGACAAATAGAAGGCCATGTTCAGCTGCCTCCGCAAAACAAAACAACAAAATATGAACATGTAATCCCGCAAATCGTTGCCATTGAGCAGAATCCAAAAATTGAAGGTTTGCTTATTATATTAAATACAGTCGGCGGAGATGTGGAAGCGGGTCTTGCAATTGCTGAAATGCTCGCATCTTTGTCAAAACCAACCGTCTCCATCGTACTTGGCGGAGGACATTCCATCGGTGTACCAATTGCGGTATCTTGTGATTACAGCTATATCGCTGAAACAGCTACCATGACGATTCATCCCGTTCGTCTGACGGGACTGGTGATCGGCGTGCCTCAAACCTTTGAGTACTTGGATAAGATGCAAGAAAGAGTCGTTAAATTTGTAACAAACCATTCAAATGTAGATGAAGATAAGTTTAAAGAGCTGATGTTTTCAAAAGGAAACTTAACACGCGATATTGGAACAAATGTCGTCGGCAAGGATGCCGTCGAGTATGGACTGATTGATCACGTCGGCGGAGTCGGACAAGCGATTCATAAATTAAATGAGCTGATCGAGGAAGCGAGAGAAGAAGAAGGACGGATGATTCAATGATTTTGTATACCACGATGCCGCAGGAAATTGTTTTCGCGGAACAGAACCAACAGCCAAGTGCACATGAGCAAATTGAGTATAGAGGTGTTCCGCTTCTTGTCGAGATGAAAGGCAATGAAGCAGAGGTTATTCAAGTCATGAGCACTAATCCTATGCACTTTCTGCATCCGGATATTTCTCCGGGACAAAAGCTAAAATTAAACGTATAAGATTCCGGCCCTTTTTTAAGGGCAAAATATGCTATAATAGGGGAATCCTACAGAAAAACGCAGCCAGTAAACGGCTGCTTTCTTCATTATGTATGAACTTACATTTTTTAACGCAGTAAGGTGATGAGTGTGGCAAAGAAAAAAAGAAAATCGAGAAAAAAACAGGCAAAACAGCTCAACATAAAATTTGAATTAAACGGATTGCTGTGCATTGCTATCTCAATTATCGCCATTTTACAGCTTGGTGTAGTGGGACAAACCTTTATCTACTTGTTCCGTTTTTTCGCTGGTGAGTGGTTTATTTTATGCTTGTTAGGCTTATTCGTTTTAGGGGTTTCACTATTTTGGAAGAAAAAAACGCCGAGTCTTTTAACGAGACGAAAGGCGGGGCTGTACTGCATCATTGCAAGCATATTGCTGCTTTCTCATGTGCAGCTGTTTAAAAATTTGACGAACAGAGGATCTATTGAGTCTGCCAGCGTGATCCGCAATACATGGGAATTATTTTTAATGGACATGAATGGGAGCTCTGCTTCACCTGATTTAGGCGGGGGAATGATAGGGGCGCTTCTGTTTGCGGCTTCACACTTTTTGTTTGCATCAACTGGTTCTCAAATTATGGCGATTGTAATGATTTTGATCGGGATGATTCTGGTCACGGGGCGTTCTCTTCAAGAAACGCTGAAAAAGTGGATGAGCCCGATCGGCCGTTTCATCAAAGAACAATGGTTTGCTTTTATTGATGATATGAAATCAGTCAAAACAAATATGAAATCATCGAAAAAAGCGAAAGCCAATACCAGTAAAAAACAAAAGCCGGCGCGCAAAAAACAGCAAATGGACCCCGAGCCCGCTACTGAAGAAGAGGAGCAGGAAATGGTATCGCCTCTCATTCATTCAGAGCCGATTATCTCAAGCTTTTCAGACCGGAATGAAGCGGAAGAGCCTCCGGCAGCTGCAGTAAAACGAATTGAGCCGGCCACAGAACCGCTTCAGGAAAATCAGTCCGAGGCTGAGCATAATGAAACGGCTGCTGCTCCGCCAATGACCTTTACAGAACTTGAAAATAAAGATTATCAGATGCCGTCATTAGATTTATTAGCTGATCCGAAGCATACCGGCCAGCAGGCTGATAAAAAAAATATTTATGAAAATGCCAGAAAGCTGGAACGCACGTTCCAAAGCTTCGGCGTAAAGGCGAAAGTGACACAGGTTCATCTTGGGCCGGCTGTCACGAAATATGAAGTGTATCCGGATGTCGGAGTGAAGGTAAGCAAAATAGTCAACCTAAGTGACGATTTAGCGCTTGCGTTAGCTGCAAAAGACATCAGGATTGAGGCGCCTATTCCAGGGAAATCTGCCATCGGAATAGAAGTTCCAAACGCGGAAGTGGCTATGGTATCGCTGAAGGAAGTGCTTGAGTCAAAACTTAATGACAGACCTGATGCAAAACTGTTAATCGGACTTGGCCGTAATATTTCGGGTGAAGCTGTGCTTGCTGAATTAAACAAAATGCCTCATTTGCTTGTCGCAGGCGCGACCGGGAGCGGAAAAAGTGTCTGTGTCAACGGCATTATTACAAGTATTCTGATGCGCGCTAAACCGCATGAAGTGAAAATGATGATGATTGACCCAAAAATGGTTGAACTGAATGTGTACAATGGGATTCCGCATTTGCTTGCGCCGGTGGTAACTGATCCGAAAAAAGCATCACAAGCTTTGAAAAAGGTTGTCAATGAAATGGAACGTCGGTACGAATTGTTTTCTCATACAGGAACAAGAAATATTGAAGGGTACAATGATTATATAAAACGCTCCAATAATGAGGGAGAGGCAAAACAGCCAGAGCTGCCGTATATCGTGGTCATTGTGGACGAGCTAGCTGATCTCATGATGGTAGCTTCATCTGATGTAGAAGACTCGATTACGAGATTGTCCCAAATGGCACGGGCTGCCGGCATCCATCTTATTATTGCGACACAGCGTCCGTCAGTTGACGTCATTACAGGGGTCATCAAGGCAAATATTCCGTCACGAATCGCATTCAGTGTCTCTTCACAGACGGACTCAAGGACCATTCTGGATATGGGGGGCGCTGAGAAGCTTTTAGGACGAGGAGATATGCTGTTTTTACCTGTCGGGGCTAATAAACCTGTCCGTGTACAAGGAGCATTTTTGTCAGACGAAGAAGTGGAGCAGGTCGTGGATCATGTCATTACGCAGCAAAAAGCTCAATATCAGGAAGAAATGATTCCTGAGGAAACAACGGAAACCCATACTGAGGTTACCGATGACCTTTATGATGAAGCCGTCGAATTAATCGTCGGCATGCAGACTGCATCCGTATCGATGCTGCAAAGAAGGTTCAGAATCGGGTATACGAGAGCGGCACGCCTGATTGATGCAATGGAAGAACGCGGCGTAGTTGGCCCGTATGAAGGCAGCAAACCAAGGGAAGTCTTAATATCAAAAGAAAAACATGATGAGCTCTCTTCTTAAATGAAGGGAGTTCAGTAACAATAATAACATTATGTAAACTGTACACCTTTTTATTTATTTTTTCGACAAAACATGATATAGTTGTCCCAATTGTTCAATAATTTTTATCGAAAGTGGTTTACGGAGGGGAAACATGTCTACAAAAGCTGATAATCGGCACTTGTATTTAAAAGTGATTGAACGAATAAAAGAGGATATTAAAAATGGAATCTACACTGAGAAAGAAAAGCTCCCTTCTGAATTTGAGCTTTCCAAAAAGCTTGGTGTCAGCCGGGCGACTTTGCGTGAAGCACTGCGGATATTGGAAGAAGAGCATGTGATTATCAGAAGGCATGGTGTAGGAACTTTTGTCCATTCTAAGCCGTTATTTCTTTCGGGCATTGAACAGCTGAACAGTGTAACCAAGATGATTGAACAGGCTAATATGATTCCAGGAACGATTTTTCTTTCATCTCAAGTGCTTATGCCGTCTGATGATGATATCAAGAGATTTCATCTGACATCAGGCCAGGAAGTTTTTTATCTTGAACGTGTCAGAACGGCAAACGGGCAGCCGATTGTGTATTGTATTGACAAAATTCCGATGGATATATTGCCGGATTCTTTTTCTCACCAGCAAGAGTCTATGTTTGACCTGCTTGAGAAAAATTCAGGCTCTGTGATCAGCTACGCTGTAACTGATATTGAGCCGATCGGCTATCATGATACGATTTCTCCAGTGCTGGAATGCGATCCGGAAACAGCTCTTTTGCTGTTAAAACAAACGCATTACGATCAGCATGATAAACCGGTGCTTTATTCATTAAATTATTTCAGAGCCGACAAATTCAGATTCCATGTTTTGCGTAAACGTTTCTAAAACAGACGCCTGTGATGTGTCTGTTTTTTTATTTGCCTGGTTTATGTTTCTTTGTACATACTTTTACTGCGGTTAACGCAAGATATAAAGGATGACAAAGTGAATGGGTGAAAATGTTGAAAGAAAAAATAGGAATGAAAAATATTATTGCTCTGGCTTCCGTACCGCTTGTTATGACATTAGGGAACTCCATGCTGATTCCCGTGCTTCCGATGATGGAGAAAAAGCTGTCGGTCAGTTCATTTCAAGTGTCATTAATTATCACTGTATATTCGGTGGTAGCGATCATTTGCATTCCGATCGCGGGGTACCTGTCGGATAGATTTGGCAGAAAAAAAGTACTGCTCCCATGCCTTATTATTGCGGGAATAGGGGGAGCTGTGGCTGCTTTTGCTTCGACATATATAGACAATCCTTACGCTATGATCTTGGCCGGACGGGTTCTTCAAGGCATCGGATCAGCGGGTGCAGCTCCCATCGTCATGCCGTTTATCGGCGATCTGTTTAAGGGGGATGATGAAAAGGTCAGTGCCGGTCTTGGCGATATTGAGACCGCTAACACCTCGGGAAAAGTGCTGAGTCCCATTCTGGGCGCCTTACTTGCCTCCTGGTACTGGTTCGTCCCGTTTTGGTTTATTCCGTTTTTCTGTTTGATCAGCTTTTTGCTCGTATTGTTTCTGGTCGAGAAGCCTGAAGAAGATGAGGATGCACCTACAATTTCAGAGTTCCTCAAGAATGTGCGGAAAATCTTTAAACAGGATGGACGCTGGCTCTACACAGTTTTTATTATTGGATGCGTCATTATGTTTTTATTATTTGGCGTATTATTTTACTTATCAGATACGCTAGAGAATAAATATACAATTGACGGAGTGGCCAAAGGCGGGCTGCTGGCGATACCTCTTTTATTCCTGTCCAGCAGTTCTTTTATAGCGGGTAAAAAGATCGGCAAAGATAAGGCAAGAATGAAATTTTGCGTCGTTACAGGGATGATTATGTTAAGCCTGTCTTTTATCGGCTTGTGGTGGAACCACAGTTTTTATTTTTTATTTATCTTTTTGAGTTTTGGGGGAATTGGAATCGGAATGGCGCTTCCTGCTTTAGATGCGCTGATAACAGAAGGGATTGAGAGTGAGGAATGCGGAACTATTTCCTCATTTTATAATAGTATGCGCTTTATTGGAGTAGCTCTCGGGCCGCCTGTGTTTGCGGCATTGATGTCTAATGCAAGCTGGCTTATCTTCATTCTTTCCGCGTTTTGCGGGATTATTTCCTTATTTCTGGCGCTCTTTAATGTAGATGCTAAAAAAAGTGAAGAAGAAAAAAACTTAGGGACGGTTTGACACACCGTCTTTTTTTTGCTGAGAAAAATAGCGAATCTCGGCAGAAAACTTGTGATTAAGAGGCATCAAGCAGGAAGCTCTTTTTTATTTCCAATAGCGGACGAACAATTAATACGTAAGAGGTTATTGTTTCCTTATAAATCCTACAGTTGCTATAATTACATGAAAGAGTGTTTCTGCGAATGCTGAAATTTGGTCATAATACATACTAATAAGAAATGAACGAAGGAGGTTTCACATGTCATATGTCAATGAAGTCAAAACAAAGCACGGCGGTTTAACCGCACATATTGTAGAAACAGAAAAATTTAAAACCGTCTCGCTTATCTTTAAAATGCTGGCGCCCTTAACAAAGGAGCAAGTTACGAAAAGAGCGCTGTTCCCGCATGTGCTGCTTCGAGGAACAGAAAGCCGTCCGAAAACTGCAGAATTGCGTTCTTATCTGGATGAACTGTACGGCACGTCTGTTTCGGCTGATCTCTCGAAAAAAGGTGAACAGCATGTAATTACATTCAGACTTGAAATTCCGAATGAAAAATATTTAAAAGATCAGACGCCGCTCCTTGAAAAAGGTCTGCAGCTTCTCGCAGAAATCGTCTTTTCACCTGCTTTGGAAGCAGGCGTTTTTCAATCGCAATATGTGGATCAAGAAAAACGAACGCTGAAGCAAAGAATTCAAGCAGTTTATGATGATAAAATGCGTTACTCTAATCTAAGGCTTATACAGGAAATGTGTAAAAACGAGCCTTACTCGCTGCACGTCAATGGTGAGATCGACGATGTTGATGCCATTACGGCCGATCAATTATATGAAACATACCGACACGCGATCCAAAAAGACCAGCTTGATTTATATGTCGTCGGCGATGTTGACAGGAAACAAGTGCAAGCTGCTATTGAACAATATTTTCACACAGAGGAACGCACCCTGGAAGCATTTGTAAACAATCATGCTGAACAACCTGAGCCCAAAGAAGTCATTGATGAAGAAGACGTCAAACAAGGCAAGCTGAATATTGGCTATCGGACCAATATTACCTTTACGGATCAGGATTATTCAGCTTTACAAGTTTTTAACGGAATGTTCGGCGGCTTTTCTCATTCAAAGCTTTTCATTAATGTTCGGGAAAAAGCCAGTCTCGCTTATTACGCAGCCTCGCGTATCGATAGCTTTAAAGGTTTATTAATGGTGATGTCAGGAATTGAAGTGAAAAACTACAAACAAGCCGTCTCTATTATTGCCGAGCAATTTCAGGCTATGAAAAACGGGGAGTTCAGTGAGCAAGACATCTCACAGACGAAAGCCATGATTCGGAATCAGGTGCTGGAAACAATTGATACTGCGTACGGTTTATCTGAATTTCTATATCAGCAGGCCGCTGCCCAAGTCGATATTCCGATCGAAGATTTCCTTGCCAATATTGAGCGGGTGACAAAAGAGGATATCATTAAAGTCGGCGAAAAGATTCAGCTTGATACAACTTATTTCTTAAAAGGGACGGAGGGTGCATCTTGATAAAACCAATCGAATTTGAACAGCTTCAGGAGACGCTGTATCATGAAAAAATGTCAAACGGCCTGGACGTATACGTTTTGCCGAAAAAAGGCTTCAACAAGACGTATGCGGTATTCACAACAAAGTACGGGTCTATAGATAATCAGTTTGTCCCTCTTGGGAAAGACGAGATGGTTCAAGTTCCGGACGGGATTGCCCATTTTCTTGAACATAAGTTGTTTGAAAAAGCTGATGGAGATGTTTTTCAAGATTTCAGTAAACAGGGCGCCTCTGCCAATGCGTTCACGTCATTTACAAGAACGGCTTATCTTTTCTCAAGCACGTCAAATGTGGAACGCAATTTGGAGACATTGATTGATTTTGTGCAGGACCCTTATTTTACAGAAAAAACGGTGGAAAAGGAAAAAGGGATTATCGGCCAGGAAATTAACATGTATGATGATAACCCTGACTGGAGGCTTTACTTCGGGGTGATTGAAAACATGTACAAAGATCATCCTGTCAAAATTGACATAGCCGGGACGGTCGAAAGTATATCCCATATCACAAAGGACCTTCTTTACGAATGCTATGAGACGTTTTATCATCCGAGCAACATGCTCCTCTTTATAGTCGGCCCTGTTGATCCTGAAGCGATCATTTCTCAGGTAAGAGAAAATCAGGAAAGAAAACCGTATACAGATCAGCCGGAAATTAAACGGGAAGAAGTAAAAGAGCAAGAAGCTGTTTTCCGGAAAGAAAAAGAAATTAAAATGAATGTTCAGGGACCGAAATGTCTCGTCGGACTGAAATCAAAGCATCCGTATAAATTAGGGAAAGAGCTGCTCAAGCATGAACTTACAATGAACCTATTGCTTGAATCTTTGTTTGGCAAAAGCTCTGCCCAATATGAGTCCCTTTATGAAAAAGGGTATATAGATGAAACGTTCAGCTTTGATTTTACGGCTGAATATGGGTTCGGTTTTGCGGCCATTGGCGGGGACACGCCTGAACCGGATAAATTGGCTGAAGACATTTCAGGCAATCTGCTTCGTGCCGGTGAAATCATCACCGCTGAGAAGATTGAACTTGCGAGAAAGAAAAAAATCGGGTCATTTTTAAAGGCATTAAACTCACCTGAATACATCGCTAACCAATTCACTCGCTATGCATTTTTGGAGATGAGCCTGTTTGATATCGTAACTGTTCTCGAGCAGATCACCCTTGAGGATGTGCAGCAAATCATACAAGAGGAAATTGCTGAGGACAGACTGACTGTCTGCAAAGTGGTTCCTAAATCTTAACATGCATCCCTCCAAGTGAGGGGTGTTTTTCTGCGGAAAGAAGGAAAGAGGATGAAAAAAACAGCATTAGTCACCGGGGCGAGCGGCGGTATCGGCAAAAGCATAAGTGAATCGCTTGCAGCAGAGGGATATGATCTGCTTTTGCACTACAATCAGAATGAAAGCGCGGCTGCAGAGCTTGCTGAAAAACTGAAACGGTCATTTGGCATATATGCTGATATTTTGCAAGGAGATCTCTCCACTCCCAATGGCGCTGATGAACTAACAAAATCAATTGTTCAGCCGGTTGATGCGATCGTTTTAAACAGCGGCAGAAGCCATTTTGGACTGATTACTGATGTAGATAATGCTACGGTACAGGAAATGGTTCAGCTGCATGTGGCAAGTCCTTACATGCTGACGAGAAACCTTCTTCCAGGCATGATCCGTAACAAATCGGGAGCGATCGTGGCGGTCAGCTCTATTTGGGGAGAGACTGGCGCATCGTGTGAGGTGCTGTACAGCATGGCAAAGGGAGCGCAGCACTCGTTTGTAAAAGGACTGGCTAAGGAGCTGGCCCCAAGCGGTATCAGGGTCAACGCAGTAGCGCCGGGTGCTGTAGATACAAACATGATGAATCAATTCAATCCGGATGAATTAGAAGAGATCGCTGATGAAATCCCGATCGGCAGGCTTGCACAGCCGAAAGAAGTTGCCGAGGCGGCAGCATTTCTCCTGTCTGAAAAAGCTTCCTATATTACTGGACAGATTCTGTCAGTTAACGGCGGCTGGCACTGCTGAAGCAAAATAAAATGTGTATAGTTTCTTTTAAGAAGGACAAAATAATTTTGTAACTTCACATGAAATGGAGGAAACTCACATGTCAGTATTAGAAAACTGGGATAACTGGAAGAATTTCCTTGGTGATCGTTTAAACTATGCGCAAGAAAAAGGCATGAGTCAGGACACCATCACTGACCTTGCTACAGAAATCGGCGGTTACCTGGCTAATGAAGTGGATTCTAAGAACGAGCAGGAAAAAGTGCTGGCAGATCTTTGGAGCGTAGCATCTAAAGAAGAACAGCACGCCATTGCCAATATGATGGTTAAGCTTGTTGAAAATAACAGCACTCATTAAGAAGAGAGGAGATTCTTCCTCTCTTTTTTATGTTTTCCCCATCACAGCAACATTCTTCTTTCTAATTAGAGAAAAATGCTTTATGATAAAGGAAGGTAAAATTTTGCCACAATGAAGGGGGTATATCATTTGGCAAAGCTCGAATGGTATTTTGAATATGAAATTCAAGTGAACCGCCCCGGACTGCTCGGGGATATTTCATCTCTTCTCGGGATGCTTTCTATTAACATCGTAACGATAAACGGCGTCGATCTTTCCAGAAGGGGAATGCTGCTCAGGTGCCGCCATATAGATCAAATTAAACGATTAGAATCAATCTTAAAAACGATGGAAACAATTAAAGTAACGAAGCTGAGAGAACCAAGGCTTCGCGACCGCCTCGCCGTGCGTCACGGCCGGTACATCCAGAGGGATGCCGATGATAAGAAAACATTCCGCTTTGAACGGGACGAGCTGGGCTTATTAGTCGATTTTATGGCCGAACTGTTCAAAAAAGAAGGCCATAAATTAATCGGGATCCGGGGAATGCCGCGCGTCGGGAAAACGGAGTCAATCGTAGCTTCCAGCGTATGCGCCAGCAAAAGGTGGCTGTTTGTGTCATCTACCTTGCTGAAACAGACAATCAGAAGCCAGCTGATTGCCGATGAATACAGCACTGAAAATGTCTTTATCATTGACGGTATTGTATCGACAAGAAGAGGATCAGAACGCCATCTGCAGCTGGTGAGGGAAATCATGAGGCTGCCTGCTACAAAAGTGGTGGAGCATCCGGACATATTCGTTCAAAATACAGAGTATACACTAGATGACTTTGATTATATTATTGAACTGAGAAATGATCCTGATGAGGTTATTACATATGAACATGCTGAAGAACCCCAAATGTTTGATCAATCCGGGTTTTCAAGCTTTGATTTTTAAAATTGGAAGGTGTTTGTTGTGACTGAACTAGGAATCCGGCTGAAAGAAGCCAGAGAGGAAAAAGCAATGTCATTGGATGATCTCCAAGCGGCAACTAAGATTCAAAAAAGGTATTTAACCGCCTTGGAGGAAGGAAATTATGACATTATTCCGGGTAAGTTTTATGTCCGGGCTTTCATCAAGCAATATGCGGAAGCCGTCGGGCTTGATGCTGACCAATTGTTTGAGGAGCATAAAAAAGATATCCCGAATACGTATCATGACGATGTGTCTGAAAAAATCTCCGGCATGAATCTCCAGAAGGAAATGCCGAAGCCTGCTTCTAAGGCGCTGGAATTGCTGCCTACAATACTTGTGATTCTCGGCGTGATTGTCGTGATCGCCATTGTTTACGCTATAATTCAGTTTGCGAATCATAAAAACGATGATAATAGCAATGCGGCATCAGAAAAATCAATCGCGAAAAGTGAAAGCAAGTATGAGATCCCTAAAGATTCAACGCTGAAAGAGAATCAAACCAACAGCTCTGAAAAAGAGACAGACACGAAAAAAGAAACGAAAGACAAAGAAGATAAAAAAGAAGACAGTGACAGTGACAATTTAGAGGTGAAAGCAACTGGCACTGAAGGATCTGTAACAACTTATGAAGTGTCCGGCGCTGATAAAATCGAGCTTGAGCTGAAGGCTTCAGACAACTCTTGGATTCGAGTGCGCGATGAAAACAGCAGCTCTCTTAAAGAGGGTACACTGAAAAAAGACGAAACGTATAAAAAAGACATAACTGATCAGAAACAAGTTGAAATCCGCACAGGATATGCACCTAACCTGAAAATAAAAATCAACGGTGAGGTTCTTTCATATAAACTTGATCCTAAAGAAGTGATGGCACAAACAATAAAGATTGTAAATAAAAAGGAAGAAAAGTCATCTTAATCACCAGATGACTTTTCTTCACGTCCGAGTATGAAACTGGAGGGGCTTTATGTTTAACTTACCGAATAAAATCACACTAGCAAGAATTGCATTAATCCCAATCTTCATGATTATCATGCTGGCGCCGTTTGACTGGGGCAGGCTCGAATTTGGAGACGAATCCATTCCGGTCACACACTTGGCGGGCGCTATCTTGTTTATTATTGCATCGACGACAGATTGGATAGATGGTTATTATGCCCGCAAACTGAACCTTGTTACAAACTTTGGGAAATTTCTCGATCCGCTTGCGGACAAACTTCTCGTATCAGCAGCGTTAATTATCCTTGTTCAATTTGATCTTGCTCCAGCTTGGATGGTCATTGTGATTATCAGCCGGGAGTTTGCCGTAACAGGTTTAAGGCTTGTATTAGCCGGAACGGGAGAAGTAGTAGCTGCGAATATGCTTGGTAAAATTAAAACCTGGGCACAAATCATTGCAGTATCTGCATTGCTTCTTCACAATCTTCCATTTGAGCTTGTGTCATTTCCGTTCGCTGACCTGGCGTTATGGGTAGCCGTATTCTTTACCGTTGTATCAGGTTGGGACTATTTCGCTAAAAACTGGGAAGCGCTAAAAACATCTAACTAAGAAAGAAGGACATACATGATGGAATTTCCAAAAAAAGCAGAGATTATTGCAGTCGGTTCAGAGCTCTTACTCGGTCAGATTGCTAATACAAATGCTCAATTTATCAGCAAACAGCTGGCAGAAATCGGAGTAAACGTATTTTACCATACAGCAGTCGGTGATAATCCGGAGCGGCTGAAGCAGGTCATCCGCATTGCTGAAGAGCGCTCTGATTTTATTATTTTTTCAGGAGGGCTCGGACCGACAAAAGATGATTTAACAAAAGAAACAATAGCAAATGTGCTGGGACGTCCGCTCGTTTTAAATGATGAGGCGTTTCAATCCATTGAGGATTATTTCAAACGAACAAAACGCACGATGTCACCTAATAACCGAAAACAGGCGCTTGTCATCGAAGGATCTGACGTACTGGCGAATCACTTTGGAATGGCGCCGGGAATGCTTACAGAGCATGATTCGCGCTTTTATATGCTTCTTCCCGGGCCGCCAAGCGAATTGCGTCCGATGTTTGAAAATGAGGCAAAACCGCTTCTTCTTAAAAAGATGGGCTCCAATGAAAAAATTGTATCAACTGTTCTTCGCTTTTTCGGTATCGGCGAATCTCAGCTTGAAGCTGATTTAGAAGATATCATTGATGCACAGACGAACCCGACGATCGCTCCGTTGGCAGCGGACGGAGAGGTGACGCTTCGCCTGACAGCAAAACATGCCGATGAAAAAGAAACAGAGCGTTTGTTAAAAGAAACAGAAGCCGTTATTTTAGAACGTGTCGGTGAATTTTTCTATGGCTACGACGATACATCGCTTGTGAAAGAGCTATCTAAAGCATGCAAGGAAAAAGGCATCACGCTTTCTGCCGCAGAAAGCTTTACCGGCGGGCTGTTTTCCGAATGGCTGACAGACCTTAGCGGCGCTTCAGCATTGTTTTCCGGCGGCGTTGTTTGCTATTCAAACGAAGTGAAGCAAAATGTCCTCGGCGTCAAAAAGGAAACATTGGACCGTTTCGGCGCAGTCAGCGAGGAATGCGCATCTGAGCTTGCAAAGGGTGTTCAGCAGCTCACTGGAAGCGATATTGGCATTAGCTTTACCGGTGTTGCCGGCCCTGATACTCAAGAAGGCCATGCACCTGGACATGTGTTTATCGGTATTTTTGCAAACGGAAAAGAAGAGGTTCACGAGTTTCACTTTGCAGGCTCCAGAACAGGAATCAGAAAACGTGCTGCTAAATATGGCTGCCATTTAATTTTAAAACTGTTAGAGCAAAAATAATGTTTTCAGCACACTATCCTCCTCAAAAAACATGATTTCTCTGACTCATTATGATATTTTGGTAGAAATCAGGCCAAGAAAAAATCCGAATATGCGTTCGCTTTTTTCTTGGCAAATCCCTTCAAACAGGGTATAGTATATGTAGTGGTAACATAAAGGAGGAAAAAATAGAATGAGTGATCGTCAGGCAGCCTTAGATATGGCTCTTAAACAAATAGAAAAGCAGTTCGGCAAAGGTTCCATTATGAAACTGGGAGAAAAGACAGATACAAGAATTTCTACTGTTCCAAGCGGCTCCCTCGCTCTTGATACGGCATTGGGAATAGGCGGGTATCCCCGCGGACGGATTATTGAAGTATACGGTCCTGAAAGCTCAGGTAAAACAACTGTGGCGCTTCATGCAATTGCTGAGGTTCAGCAGCAGGGAGGACAAGCTGCGTTTATCGATGCGGAGCACGCGCTAGACCCGGTATACGCACAAAAACTCGGTGTCAATATCGAAGAGCTTTTACTGTCTCAGCCTGACACAGGCGAGCAGGCGCTTGAAATTGCAGAAGCGTTGGTTCGAAGCGGTGCAGTTGACATCGTTGTTGTCGACTCTGTAGCGGCGCTCGTTCCGAAAGCAGAAATTGAAGGCGACATGGGAGATTCACATGTCGGTTTGCAGGCACGTTTAATGTCTCAAGCGCTTCGTAAGCTTTCAGGGGCTATCAACAAATCGAAAACAATTGCGATTTTCATTAACCAAATTCGTGAAAAAGTCGGCGTTATGTTCGGAAACCCGGAAACGACTCCCGGCGGTCGTGCGCTGAAATTCTACTCTTCCGTTCGTCTTGAAGTACGCCGTGCTGAACAGCTGAAACAAGGCAACGACGTTATGGGGAATAAAACGAGAATTAAAGTCGTGAAAAACAAGGTGGCTCCTCCGTTCCGTACAGCTGAGGTTGATATTATGTATGGAGAAGGTATCTCAAAAGAAGGCGAAATCATTGATCTCGGAACTGAACTTGATATCGTGCAAAAAAGCGGTTCATGGTACTCTTATGAAGAAGAGCGTCTTGGCCAAGGCCGTGAAAATGCCAAACAATTCTTAAAAGAAAATAAAGATATCATGCTGATGATTCAGGAGCAAATTCGTGAACATTACGGCTTAGATAATAACGGAGTAGTACAGCAACAGGCGGAAGAGACACAGGAAGAACTTGAATTTGAAGAATAAAAATAAAATGAATTTGAAATGATAAAAAAGGCAGAGTGAAAACTCTGCCTTTTTTTCTTTTATATTTTCTGCAAAATAAAGATAAATAAATTGGTTTTTTTGACAACTTTTATAGTGCTTCATACGTCTAACAAAACGTGTGTATTTGAAATTAGATTGGGAGGATAAAATGAATGACAAGCCCCACTCGCAGAAGAACTGCGACGCGCAGACGGAGAAAACTAAATAAAAGAGGTAAACTTTTGTTTGGTATGTTGGCCGCAATCATTTGTTTCACGATTTGGAATGCCATTCATCGAGAGGATGAAGAAGCCGAACCATCTCAAGAAGCTGCGGCGGTTTCTGATACCGGTCAGAAGCAAGCTGATCAGAAGAAAAACAAAGCCAAAAAAACAGAGGAACAAATAAAAGCAGTGGACCGCAATCAAAAAATCAGCAGTTATTTAAAAGAGATCGGCTTCAGCGGGACAGCCATGATCGTCAGAAATGGAGAAGTCGTAATCAATAAAGGTTTTGGTTACGCGGACCGCGAGCATCATATAAAAAACAATCCTGCGACATCCTTTTATGTCGGATCGTCACAAAAAGCGCTGATAGCAACCGCTATTTTGCAGCTTGAGGAAAAGGGAAAGCTCCAGACAAGTGATCCGGTCAGCACGTATTTATCCCATTTTCCCAACGGAAAGAATATTACATTAAAGAATCTGCTTACTCATACATCGGGGATAAACGGACATGTTGAAGGGAATGGCGAGATCACTCCGGATGACTTAATAAAAGACATAGAGCAGCAAGGAATCAAACGCCAGCCTGGAATATGGGACTATCAGGATTCTAACTATACAGTTCTCGCTTATATTGTTGCTGAAGTGAGCGGTGAGTCTTATGAACAATACATAACCAATCATATCTTTAAGCCTGCAGGGATGACGCATTCGGGTTTTTACAAGACATACGATAAGCAGCCTTATCCAGCTGTCGGCTACAAGCTAAAAGGCAGCAGGGCCGTCACACCGTATATGCCTGATTTATCTCAGCTTTATGGAGCAGGCGATATATATATGAGTGCTGCCGATATGTACAAATTTGACAAAGCACTGATAGACGGCAAGCTCTATTCGCAAGAAAGCTATGAAAAAATGTTCACGCCAGGGAGCAGTTCCACATACGGGATGGGATTTTATGTTGCTCCCGGAAGCTATTCAAACCACGGAGTCATGCCGGGCTTCAACGTATTGAACAGCTTCAGCAAATCCGGACAAACCGTTGTTGTTTTGTTGTCAAACATTCAAAATAACGCTAAACTTGGACAAGTGAACAATAAAATATACCAGCTTCTAAATCAGGAGTAATTTACGATCTGTTTTTTCAAAAGATTGGCGGATTCACGTTCGGCACGATAAATAGGGGCGGCTCGGCAAACGTTAAGCTGGCAAGCTTGACAAGTATTTCCGACACAATTACAATGAAGTTGTAACATTTGTTTTTTTAACATGATTGTTAAACCATTTAAACTTGACAAGGGCGATGAAACTTTCATTCCCTGTGAAGGTTCTGTATGTTGAGAAAACTAGACAATGTACATGCCGACACTTATTTTGAGCAACAACCAAGTTCATAGCAAGAGGAGGTGAAAGTATGACCCCAATTATGATGGTTCTCATCTCCATTTTGCTGATTCTACTCGGTTTAGTTGTTGGCTACTATGTTCGTAAAACCATTGCCGAAGCGAAAATTGCAGGCGCACGCGGTGCAGCCGAGCAAATTCTTGAAGATGCAAAGCGTGATGCTGAAGCACTGAAAAAAGAAGCTCTGCTTGAAGCAAAGGATGAAATCCACAAACTTCGAATAGATGCTGAACAAGAAGTTCGTGAAAGACGAAATGAGCTTCAAAAACAAGAAAACCGTTTACTCCAAAAGGAGGAAAACCTTGATCGCAAACATGAGGGAATTGATAAACGGGAAGCGATGTTGGAGAAGAAAGATCATTCTCTGAATGAACGACAACAACATATTGAAGAGATGGAAAGCAAAGTGGATGAGATGATTCGTATGCAGCAGTCAGAGTTGGAACGAATTTCGAGTCTGACTCGTGACGAAGCGAAACAAATCATTCTTGACCGGGTTGAAAACGAGCTTTCACATGACATCGCCATCATGACAAAAGAAACTGAGAACCGTGCGAAAGAAGAGGCGGATAAAAAAGCGAAAAACATTCTTTCACTCGCCTTACAGCGCTGCGCAGCGGATCACGTTGCCGAAACAACGGTATCAGTTGTCAATCTTCCAAATGATGAGATGAAAGGACGTATCATCGGCCGGGAAGGGCGTAACATTCGTACGCTTGAAACGCTGACAGGTATTGACCTGATTATCGATGATACCCCTGAAGCTGTCATTCTGTCCGGATTTGATCCGATCAGACGTGAGACAGCAAGGATTGCTCTTGATAAACTCGTTCAAGATGGCCGTATTCATCCGGCACGGATTGAAGAAATGGTTGAAAAATCTCGCCGCGAGGTCGATGACTACATTCGTGAGATGGGTGAGCAAACGACATTTGAGGTTGGCGTTCACGGCCTCCACCCAGATCTGATCAAGATTCTCGGCCGCTTAAAGTTCCGTACAAGCTACGGTCAAAATGTGCTTAAGCATTCCATGGAAGTCGCATTCTTGGCTGGGCTGATGGCATCGGAGCTTGGAGAAGATGCAAAGCTTGCTAAACGGGCGGGACTTCTTCATGACATCGGAAAAGCGATTGACCATGAAGTAGAAGGAAGCCACGTTGAAATCGGAGTCGAGCTTGCGACTAAATATAAAGAGCACCCAGTCGTAATTAACAGTATTGCATCACACCATGGGGACGAGGAGCCGACTTCCATTATCGCTGTGCTGGTAGCTGCAGCAGATGCGCTTTCCGCTGCAAGACCTGGCGCAAGAAGTGAGACGCTCGAGAACTACATTCGAAGACTTGAAAAGCTCGAAGAAATTTCTGAGTCCTACGAAGGTGTTGAAAAATCATTTGCGATTCAGGCTGGACGTGAAGTGCGTATTATGGTGAAGCCGGATTCAATAAATGATCTTGAAGCTCATCGCCTGGCGCGAGATATCCGAAAACGAATTGAGGACGAGCTCGATTATCCAGGTCATATTAAAGTGACAGTCATTAGAGAAACTCGAGCCGTAGAGTATGCAAAATAAAGTGATGCGCTAAGCATCACTTTATTTTTTTGACGGCTGAGGAATAGAAAGGATTTACAAAATGAGAATTTTATTTATCGGAGATGTTGTCGGGTCACCGGGCCGCGACATGGTAAAAGAGTATGTGCCAAAGCTGAAAACAAAATACAAGCCTCATTTTACCATTATAAATGGCGAAAATGCCGCACATGGAAAAGGCTTAACAGAAAAAATCTATCACAGTTTAATACAGTCTGGCGCAGATGCGATCACGATGGGAAACCATACATGGGACAAAAAGGAAATTTTTGATTTTATCGACGATGTTCCGAACTTAGTCCGTCCCGCAAACTTTCCGGAAGGAACACCGGGAAAAGGGATCACATATGTGAAAGCAAACGGTAAAGAACTAGCTGTTATCAACTTACAAGGCCGTACGTTTTTACCGCCGCTCGATGATCCGTTTTTAAAAGCGGATGAATTAATTGCCGAAGCTGCTAAAAGAACACCGTACATTTTTATCGACTTCCATGCGGAAGCGACAAGTGAAAAGCTTGCACTCGGCTGGTACACGGATGGACGGGCATCTGCTGTAGTAGGAACTCACACTCACGTGCAAACAGCGGATAACCGCATTTTGCCGAAGGGCACGGCATATATTACTGATGTAGGAATGACCGGCCCATATGACGGTATACTGGGGATGGACAGAGAAACGATTATCAAACGTTTCAAAACAAACCTTCCTGTGCGCTTTACTGTCGCTGAAGGAAAAACAACCCTGAGCGGAGTCGTCATCGATATAGACGATCAAACGAAAAAAGCCGTTAAAATCGAACGTATTTTAATCAATGATGATCACATGTTCTTTGAATAATTGATCACATGGTTATTTTATAAAAATATTAAAAAGAAAAGCAGGAATATAGCAACTCCTTAGTGAATATAGTAAAAATGGAAGGTAGCCCGCTATTTTTGAAAAGCATTGTGGGGATGGCTTTTTGGATAGCAACATCTAATAATGATTGTTCTAATGAACACTCACTTATCCATTGTAAAACTAAGGGGGAGCAGAAATGGAAATCTTAAAAGTTTCAGCAAAATCGAGTCCAAATTCAGTGGCAGGTGCGCTTGCAGGTGTGTTAAGAGAGCGCGGAGCCGCCGAGATTCAAGCAATTGGAGCGGGTGCTTTGAACCAAGCTGTAAAAGCTGTGGCAATCGCCAGAGGATTTGTGGCGCCAAGCGGGGTTGATTTGATTTGTATTCCGGCTTTTACTGATATTCAGATCGATGGTGAAGAAAGAACAGCGATTAAATTAATCGTGGAGCCTCGCTAAGAAAATTAAAGTATTCACAACCTGTTTGCATATGCAAGCAGGTTGTTTTTCATTTATTGTGATATTTTCTCTCAATAGTATTTTTATAATATAAATGAACCATATGTCATGTGTAAAAACGATTCTGGCTTTTTATAAAAAAATTTAGCCCATTTTTCAAGACGGATACTTTTGTCTTTTCTAGGAGGACACAGCTGTTTACGATGATTCCAGATCATGGTACAATCCGGTTATAACAAGACTTTTAAAGGAGGATTGTACATGCAGAGTGGAAAGATGAAAGCTGTAATGAAAAAACACGGTGCTTTCGGCGCTGTGCTGGCTGAAGTTCCCATTCCTGAAATCGATAAGCATGAAGTTCTTATAAAAGTTAAGGCAGCTTCCATTTGCGGCACGGATGTGCATATTTACAATTGGGACCAATGGGCACGGCAGAGAATAAAAACTCCTTGTGTCTTCGGCCATGAGTTCAGTGGTATTGTTGAGGCTGTAGGCGAGAATGTCAGCAGTGTAAAAATTGGGGAGTATGTTTCTGCGGAAACACACATTGTATGCGGCACATGCGTCCCTTGTTTAACAGGAAAGCCTCATGTATGTAAAAATACGGCCATTATCGGAGTGGACACGGCAGGCTGTTTTGCGGAGTATGTCAAAGTGCCGGCCGAAAACGTTTGGAAGAATCCCGCGGATATGGACCCGGCGATTGCTTCCATTCAAGAGCCTTTAGGAAATGCCGTTCATACAGTTCTTGAGAGTCAGAACGCCGGAGGAACGACTGCTATTATCGGATGCGGGCCGATCGGACTTATGGCGGTAGCGGTCGCAAAAGCAGCAGGTGCAGCGCAGGTGGTCGCCATTGACAAAAATGAGTACAGATTAGCTCTCGCCAAACAAATGGGAGCCACAAGCACGGTCTCCGTCGAAAAAGAAGATCCGCTCAAAATTGTAAGCGCTTTAACGGGCGGGGAAGGAGCTGATCTCGTTTGTGAGATGTCGGGTCACCCTTCAGCTATCGCGCAAGGCCTAGCAATGGCTGCAAATGGCGGGAGATTTCATATTCTCAGCCTGCCGGAACATCCGGTTACCATCGACTTGACGAATAAAGTCGTGTTTAAAGGCCTTACCATCCAAGGGATCACAGGGAGAAAGATGTTTACGACATGGCGGCAGGTTTCACAATTGCTTAGAACAAACACACTGGATCTTTCACCTATTGTTACCCATCAGTTTCCATTAGAAGAGTTTGAGAAAGGGTTTGAACTGATGAGAAGCGGACAGTGCGGAAAGGTTATTTTAATTCCATAAAAGGGGGATCAACATGACAAAAGAATTTGAGTTTCTAAAAGCAGAGCTTGAAAGAATGAAAGAAAACCACACATGGCAAGACGTTAAACAGGTAGAATCAATGCAGGGCCCTTCTGTTACAGTGAATCATAAAAAAGTTATTCAGCTTTCTTCTAATAATTACCTCGGATTTACTTCACATCCAAGACTCATCAAAGCTGCACAGGAAGCTGCTCAGCAATTTGGAGCCGGAACCGGTTCAGTCCGGACAATCGCCGGAACGTTTACAATGCACCAAGAATTGGAGAAAAAACTGGCAGCCTTTAAAAAAACAGAGGCGGCACTAGTCTTCCAATCAGGCTTTACAACAAACCAAGGTGTACTTTCCAGCATTCTTTCAAAAGACGATATTGTCATTTCTGATGAATTGAACCATGCCTCTATCATTGATGGAATCAGATTGACTAAGGCGGATAAAAAGGTTTATCAGCATGTAGATATGAGTGATTTAGAGAAGGTGCTGAGAAAATCAATGAATTACCGCATGCGCTTGATTGTCACTGACGGCGTATTTTCAATGGATGGAAATATTGCTCCTCTGCCTGACATTGTGGAGCTCGCTGAGAAATATGACGCTTTTGTGATGGTTGATGACGCCCACGCATCCGGAGTGCTTGGCGAAGACGGCAGAGGGACGGTAAATCATTTCGGTCTTGACGGAAGGGTTCATATTCAAGTCGGAACGTTAAGCAAGGCAATCGGAGTTTTAGGGGGATACGCTGCCGGTTCAAAGGTGTTAATCGACTATTTGCGTCATAAAGGCCGTCCATTTTTATTTAGCACGTCACATCCTCCGGCTGTAACTGCAGCTTGTATGGAAGCAATTGATGTCTTGCTGGAAGAGCCGGAGCATATGGAGCGTCTGTGGGAGAATACACATTATTTTAAATCAATGCTTGTCCAAATGGGTTTTACTCTCACACAGAGCGAGACGCCGATTTTGCCTATTTTAATAGGTGATGAGGGGGCAGCGAAGCAATTTTCTGATCAGCTTCTGTCACAAGGTGTTTTTGCCCAAAGCATCGTTTTCCCGACTGTTGCAAAAGGAAAAGCCAGAATACGCACAATTATTACAGCTGAGCACACCAAAGAAGAACTGGATCAGGCGCTTGATGCCATTGAAAAGACAGCAAAGGAGCTTCAGCTATTGTAAGGAGAAGGGAACACTCTTCTCCCTTTCATTCCTTATTGATTATTATTCTCAATGAGTGTACAATGATAGGTTGCCAGTTGTGCAGAGCTTCAATAACCTTTATACTGGAGGGTGGAAGTTTGGTTTGAAAGGAGAAATATCATATGAATGAAAAGCAAAAATTAGAGAGCGGACAAGTTAATCCATCGGACAAAAAATCCGAGAAGGATTACAGCAAGTACTTTGAAGCTGTCTACATTCCGCCTTCTTTAAAAGATGCGAAAAAACGCGGCAAAGAAGCCGTTACTTATCATAATGACTTTAAAATTTCTGAAGAATTCAAAGGCATGGGTGAAGGAAGAAAATTCTATATCCGGACGTACGGCTGCCAAATGAACGAACATGATACAGAAGTAATGGCAGGGATCTTTATGGCTCTTGGCTATGAAGCGACAAACTCTGTTGACGATGCCAATGTCATTCTGTTAAATACATGTGCGATCCGTGAAAATGCGGAAAACAAGGTATTCGGTGAGCTTGGACACTTAAAAGCACTCAAAAAAAATAACCCGGATCTTATCTTAGGCGTTTGCGGCTGTATGTCACAAGAGGAATCAGTCGTTAACAGGATTTTGAAAAAACATCCGTTTGTCGATATGATTTTCGGTACGCATAATATCCATCGTCTGCCGGAGCTTTTGTCTGAAGCATACCTTTCAAAAGAAATGGTCATAGAAGTTTGGTCCAAGGAAGGCGATGTCATTGAAAACCTTCCGAAAGTCCGCAACGGAAAAATTAAGGGTTGGGTCAACATCATGTACGGCTGTGACAAGTTCTGTACGTATTGCATCGTCCCGTATACACGCGGAAAAGAAAGAAGCCGCCGTCCGGAAGAGATCATTCAGGAAGTAAGAAGACTTGCAAGCGAAGGCTATAAGGAAATTACACTTTTAGGCCAAAACGTAAACGCGTACGGAAAAGACTTTGAAGATATGAACTACGGCCTTGGTGATTTGATGGATGAGCTGCGCAAAATCGATATCCCGAGAATCCGTTTCACAACGAGTCATCCGCGTGACTTTGATGATCACCTCATTGAAGTGCTTGCAAAAGGCGGCAATCTGCTCGATCATATTCATCTGCCGGTCCAATCAGGAAGCTCAGAGGTCTTGAAACTGATGGCACGCAAATATGACAGAGAGCGTTACATGGAGCTAGTCAGAAAAATCAAAGCGGCTATGCCAAACGCTTCTTTAACAACTGACATTATCGTCGGCTTCCCTAACGAAACGGACGAACAGTTTGAAGAAACGCTGTCATTATACCGTGAAGTGGAGTTTGACAGCGCCTATACGTTTATTTACTCTCCGCGTGAAGGCACACCTGCAGCAAAAATGAAAGATAACGTTCCGATGAGAGTGAAAAAAGAACGCCTGCAGCGTCTGAACGCATTGGTTAATGAAATTTCTGCTAAAAAAATGAAGGAATATGAAGGCAAGGTTGTCGAAGTATTAGTTGAGGGCGAAAGCAAAAACAACCCTGAGGTTCTTGCCGGCTACACTGAAAAAAGCAAGCTTGTGAATTTCAAAGGACCAAAGGAAGCGATCGGCAAAATCGTTCGCGTGAAAATCCAGCAAGCGAAAACGTGGTCGCTTGACGGAGAAATGGCAGGAGAAGCAATCGAGGTGAAATAAGATGACGCTCTACTCTAAAAAAGACATTGTGCAGCAAGCACGAAACCTTGCAAAAATGATCTCTGAAACAGAAGAGGTTGATTTTTTCAAACGGGCTGAAGCGCAAATTAATGAGAACGCAAAAGTGTCTGTAATCATTAATCAGATTAAAGCCCTGCAAAAACAAGCTGTTAATCTGAAGCATTACCAAAAACTCGAAGCGCTCAAACAAGTAGAAGAAAAAATTGATGCGCTGCAAGAGGAGCTTGAAGACATTCCTGTCATCCAGGAATTCAGAGATTCTCAGGTTGAGGTGAATGACCTTCTGCAGCTCGTGGCGACCACCATTTCCAACCAGGTCACAAATGAAATCATTACATCAACCGGAGGCGACCTTCTAAAAGGAGAAACCGGTTCGAAGATGAAACATTCAAATAACAGCTGTTCTCTTTAAACACGGTGCCTTTTCAGGCCCGTGTTTTTTTATGTTAAACTATCAACAGAACTAAATGAACTATGTACTAAATATTCATTATGTTTTGCCGCCTTTAGCCAAATAAACTTTATCGCACTTATGAGTAAAGTTTCTAGGCACCCCTGCATACAATGGAACAGAAACTTTGTATTTTTATATTTTATTTATAAAAATGCACACTAGACGAATGCCCAGCATAAGATAACACGAAGAAGAACAAGGAGGCATGCCGGAATGTCTGAATACAGGGAAATTATCACGAAGGCGGTAGTAGCGAAAGGCAGAAAATTTACACAGTGCACCAATACCATCTCCCCTGAGAAAAAACCGAGCAGCATTTTGGGCGGTTGGATTATCAATCACAAGTATGACGCAGAAAAAATCGGAAAAACCGTAGAAATTGAAGGGTATTATGATATAAACGTATGGTACTCTTACGCAGACAATACAAAAACAGAGGTTGTCACAGAACGAGTGAAGTACGTCGATGTGATTAAACTCAGATACAGAGATAACAATTACTTAGACGATGAGCATGAAGTGATTGCAAAAGTGCTTCAGCAGCCAAACTGCCTTGAAGTCACCATATCTCCAAATGGCAATAAAATTGTTGTGCAAGCGGAGAGGGAATTTTTGGCGGAAGTGGTAGGGGAAACAAAGGTTGTTGTAGAAGTGAATTCTGATTGGGAAGAGGATGACGAAGAGGATTGGGAAGACGAACTTGATGAAGAGCTGGAGGACATCAATCCTGAATTTTTAGTTGGAGATCCTGAAGAATAAAAAAGAGACTAGGGGAGTTGGTACCCCAAGTCTCTTTTTTATATAGACATATCATTCTTTTAACACTTTCTGTTTATGTTATAATGAAGGCTGGCAAATAGAAACGTTGATACATAGTGAGGGATTAAACAATGGCTACTTATACGCCTATGATACAGCAATATTTAAAAATAAAGGCAGAGCATCAGGATGCCTTTTTATTTTTTCGTCTCGGTGATTTTTACGAAATGTTTTTTGAGGACGCTAAAAAAGCGTCACAAGAGCTGGAAATTACGTTAACAAGCAGAGACGGAGGCGCCGCTGAAAAAATACCGATGTGCGGTGTTCCGTATCATTCTGCTTCGGCTTATATCGAGCAGCTTATTAAAAAAGGATACAAGGTGGCCATATGCGAACAAACGGAGGATCCAAAGGCTGCAAAGGGCGTCGTCAAACGTGAAGTCGTTCAGCTGATTACCCCTGGAACTGTAATGGACGGAAAAGGCATCCATGAATCAGAAAACAACTTTATTGCATCAGTTTCGGCCTGCTCAAACGGATACGGGCTGGCGCTGTCCGATTTAACAACGGGTGAAAATTTGGCTGTTTTAATTGAACGGCTGGAAGACGTCATATCAGAAATTTATTCAGTCGGCGCGCGGGAAATTGTCGTAGCGGGAAGCCTTGATGAAAAGACGGTTGCTCAGCTGAAGGAGCGGTGCGGCGCTACCATTTCGATTGAAGATGGTGAAACGGATGAGCACGTTCAGATTATTGAGCATTTGCAGAATTCGGACGTAACGAAAACATTTCTCCGTTTATATACGTATCTGAAAAGGACTCAGAAACGGAGCTTAGATCACCTTCAGCCTGTACAAGTGTATGAGCTTGAAGAAGCCATGAAAATCGACTTATACTCGAAGCGGAATTTAGAGCTGACTGAAACGATCCGTTCAAAAAATAAAAAAGGCTCCCTGTTATGGCTGCTTGATGAAACAAAAACTGCGATGGGAGGGCGGCTGCTGAAACAGTGGATTGACCGTCCGCTTATCAGAGTGAATCAAATTGAAGAGCGTCAAGAAATGGTGGAAACATTAATGTCCCATTTCTTTGAACGGGAAGATCTGCGTGAGCGTTTAAAGGAAGTCTATGATTTAGAACGCCTCGCAGGCCGTGTCGCATTCGGAAATGTCAATGCACGGGATCTCATTCAGCTGAAAGAATCATTAAAGCAAGTGCCCGGCATTAAACAGCTTGTTGCTTCACTGGCTCATAAGAAAGCGAAGGAACGTGCGGAGCGGATTGACCCGTGCGGTGATGTTCTAGAATTACTGGAAGGAGCCCTGTACGAAAACCCTCCGATATCAGTAAAAGAAGGGAACCTGATCAAAGACGGGTACAATCAAAAACTCGATGAATACCGCGATGCTAGCAGAAACGGGAAAGACTGGATTGCCCGCCTTGAACAGCAGGAACGTGAATATACAGGCATTCGGTCATTAAAAGTCGGCTTCAATAAAGTATTTGGCTATTATATTGAAGTGACAAAGGCGAATTTGCACCTTCTTGAAGAAGGGCGCTATGAGCGGAAACAGACGCTAACAAATGCAGAACGCTACATTACACCTGAATTAAAAGAAAAAGAAGCGCTCATTTTGGAAGCGGAAAATAACATCTGCGAGCTGGAATACGAGCTGTTCACCGAGCTGCGTGAGAAAGTGAAATTGTATATTCCGCGTTTGCAGCAGCTCGCCAAACAGATGAGTGAGCTCGATGCGCTGCAATGCTTTGCGACAATCAGTGAAAATCGTCATTACACGAAACCTGAGTTTTCTAAAGATGAAGTTGAGGTCATAGAGGGCAGACACCCGGTTGTTGAAAAAGTAATGGACAGCCAGGAATACGTGCCTAACAACTGTGTGATGGGCGATAACAGACAGATGCTGCTCATTACCGGTCCGAACATGTCGGGGAAAAGCACATACATGAGACAAATCGCGCTCATCTCCATTATGGCGCAAATTGGCTGCTTTGTGCCCGCGAAAAAAGCTATGCTTCCGATTTTCGATCAAATTTTCACCCGAATCGGCGCGGCGGATGATTTGATTTCTGGACAAAGTACATTTATGGTGGAAATGCTTGAAGCCAAAAATGCGATTGTAAATGCAACCAAAAACAGCCTCATTTTGTTTGATGAAATCGGGCGGGGAACGTCCACATATGACGGCATGGCCCTTGCGCAAGCGATTATTGAATATGTTCATGACCATATTGGCGCCAAGACGCTGTTTAGTACGCACTATCATGAGCTGACGGTTCTTGAAGAAAAGCTTCCGCAGCTGAAAAATGTCCATGTTCGTGCTGAGGAATATAATGGAACGGTTGTCTTTCTTCATCAAATTAAAGAAGGGGCAGCTGACAAAAGCTACGGTATCCATGTCGCCCAGCTGGCTGAGTTGCCGGAAGATCTGATTTCGCGTGCTCAAGACATTCTAAAAGAACTTGAGCATTCAGGGAACAAACCGGAAGTGCCAGTGCAGAAACCTGAGGTACCAGTGCAGAAACCTGAGGTAAAAGAAGAGCCGGCACAGCTGTCCTTCTTTGACGAATCGGATAAACCGGCGGCATCACCAAAGCTTTCTAAAAAAGAAAAGCAAGTGCTTGATATCTTTAAATCTCTGAATATACTTGATATGACACCGCTGGAAGCGATGAATGAAATGTACAAGCTGCAAAAGAAATTACATTAAAACGGGGTGATGAATGTGGCAAAAGTCATCCAGCTGTCAGATGAACTTTCAAATAAAATTGCGGCGGGCGAGGTTGTGGAACGGCCCGCCTCAGTCGTGAAGGAATTGGTGGAAAATGCCATCGACGCTGACAGCACAGTCATTGAAATCGACATTGAGGAAGCGGGTCTTGCATCCATTCGTGTTCTGGATAATGGAGAAGGAATGGAAAATGAAGATTGCAAGCGTGCCTTCCGCCGCCACGCAACAAGTAAAATAAAAGATGAGAATGATTTATTCAGAGTGAGAACACTTGGCTTTAGGGGAGAGGCACTGCCGAGTATTGCGTCTGTCTCCCATCTGGAGATTACGACAAGCACGGGAGAAGGAGCGGGAACGAAGCTCATGCTTCAAGGCGGAAACATCATTTCTGAATCGCGTTCCTCAAGCAGGAAGGGAACCGAAATTGTCGTTTCCAATCTGTTTTTTAATACACCGGCCCGCTTGAAATATATGAAAACCGTTCATACAGAGCTTGGGAATATTACGGATGTGGTCAACCGGATTGCGCTGGCACATCCGGAGGTATCGATCCGCCTTCGCCATCATGGAAAAAATCTTCTCCAAACGAATGGAAATGGAGATGTGCGCCATGTCCTTGCCGCGATTTACGGTACGGCTGTCGCTAAAAAAATGCTGCCTCTTCATGTCAGCTCACTGGATTTTGAAGTGAAGGGATATATCGCTCTGCCAGAGATTACACGGGCATCGAGAAATTACATGTCGTCTGTCATCAATGGCCGTTATATTAAAAATTTCCCGCTCGTCAAGGCGGTGCACGAAGGATATCACACACTTTTGCCAATCGGACGCCATCCGATCACATTTATAGAAATCACCATGGACCCGATTTTAGTCGATGTCAACGTGCACCCTTCGAAGCTTGAGGTACGGCTCAGCAAGGAAACAGAGCTGCACGACTTAATTCGTGACGGCATAAAAGATGTATTTAAACAGCAGCAGCTGATACCGAGCGCACAGCTTCCGAAAAAGTCAGCACCTGTGATCAAAAATGAGCAGCAGTTCATGACCTTTGATGAAAAACCTGCTGAAAGAAAAGTGCCGGAAAAAGCGCCTATGCCTTCGTATTCACCAATGAAGCTCAGTTCAGTTGTCAAAGAACCAGTTGAGATAGAAGACGAATTGCCTTCAGAGCAGCTTGAAACTCATTCTGTGGCTGAAACAAAACAAGATATTGCAGAGCCTGCTGTTTCAGAGGAATTGCCTGAAGCATTCGAACAGGAGCCCGCTCAGGAACTTCAGCAGCCATCATCTGAACGTGTGCCGATCATGTACCCGATCGGCCAGATGCATGGGACCTATATATTGGCGCAAAACGAAAACGGCTTATATATTATCGACCAGCATGCCGCCCAAGAGCGTATTAAATACGAATATTTTCGTGAAAAGGTTGGGGAGGTTGAGCCTGAGGTGCAGGACATGATTGTGCCGCTGACGTTCCATTATTCCACGAACGAGGCACTCATTATCGAACAGCATCTACAAGAGCTCGAAAGCGTAGGTGTCTTTTTAGAGTCTTTCGGCTCGAACAGTTACATCGTTCGCTGCCACCCGGCTTGGTTTCCAAAAGGAGAAGAAGCCGAGCTGATAGAAGAAATCATTCAGCAGGTGCTCGATTCGAAAAACATTGATATCAAAAAACTGCGCGAGGAAGCGGCGATTATGATGAGTTGCAAAGGTTCAATCAAAGCAAACCGCCACCTCAGAAACGATGAGATCAAAGCGCTCCTGGACGATCTCCGGAGCACATCAGACCCATTTACATGCCCGCACGGCCGTCCGATCATCATTCACCACTCGACATATGAGATGGAAAAGATGTTCAAACGCGTGATGTAGCAGGGTTTGGTGAAGGGGAATACACCCTTTTCCATATTTTGCCCATGCATTTCAAGCATTGAGATATTCTTCGGAATCACTCAATGCTTTTTTTATTGTGTTTTTTCAGTAATATGAATTTAAACATTTGAAGTCATCTTGACTGTAGAAAATAAAAACTTACGTCAGCATAGGGAAGTCATTACATGGATTATGACGAAAGAGGAGCGTTTGGAGTATATAAAAAAACATCCAATCATTTCAACAGAAGAACCACAGACAAAGCTGCAAGTTTTCCCGATGAACGATTGGATGTGATGACAGTCATTAGACGTCACCCGTATGGAAAATAGAAACTCAACACTTTTATTATACCATACGGGGGCGTTTATAGTGAACTGTCCAAAACATATAGAAAATCTGGAACAGGTACTTAATCAAATTGAAAATGACAAAAATTACGTCATTGTGATTGACGGAAACAATAAATCATTCAAGTTAACGGAAATGCCAGAGCACTGGAAAACCTTCGTGCAAACGTCAAAAGGCAATCTTTCCAGAATTGATTTTGAGATCGGATATAAAATGTGACGCAGAGGGGCCGGTCCTCTCTGCAATATGGGAGGAACGGACATGGATAAATTGCAGGAAATTATAAGTGACTTGTCATTGTGGCAATTAGCTTCTGAGGAGGAGCTGCAGCCATGTGATATAAACGCAGGGCCTTGCTACATCATCGAAAAGAGATATGTCAAAGAAATTATGATCGGCTTCATGAAAAAGCAGCAGGCAATCATCGAGGAAAACAAGCGCCAGCAGGAAATAATGGTCCATCAATTCCGGCAGGCTCAGGAAGAGATTCAGCGGCTAAAAGGAGAATTAAAGCAAGCTCACGAGAAATGCGAAATGAAAGAGTATCTGATTTTAACCACTAGACATAGAGATATGACTTTCGGCGGCAGTGTTCATTTGTTTTGGGGAATCAACAGTAGCGGATATACAGCGATTCTACAGCGTGCGGGGCTTTATACAAAAGAAGAGGCCTTTAAAATCGGTAAGCATTCTGAGGGTCAGGACATACCGGTTCATTTCTCACAATTTGGATTTGACCGTGCTTTCTTTGAAACAAAAGAACGTTTTGTACAAATACTGTTCTGTATTCAATATCTGAGGAGTCTAAAAAGATCATTGCTGACTGGAAAAAGGATGGTGCTGCTGAATGATTCCTTTACAAGTAGAGCTTCAGCGGGCAGTCAAAGCTACGAAGGACGAAGCGATGACCATTTACGAGGCGGCCGAACACTTAAAGGTTAATGTCGAGGAAGTGCCTATGATCGTTGCTCAGGCTGACGATCTGAAAATGGTTGGTAAGGACGCAATTATTGCAAAAAGAGACAAGACAAATGGCTGGCTGATTGGGGTGATTGCAGTGGTTTTATTCCTTACGATTGCCGTTCTACCGGGAGTGATTGGGAGTAACTAGGCTAGGGGAAGAGGAGGCTCATAGCCTCCTCATAGTTAACTTGAATAGTAGGCGGTATAAGATCCATCAGGATAAAAAGTAACATTGTCTAAATAATATGTTGTTCCGTTTATAGTGATTGTTGGACCTGGCTCTGGATCAGAAGGTAATCCACGAACAACTAGGGTTCCTAATGCAGATACTTCCTTTGTTGTACTTTCTTCAGAATGAGTATTAGTAGGGCTTGCAGCAAAGGCAGGAGCAGCGGAAACGAGTAAAGCAAGGGACAATGCAGAACCAGTTAAAACTTTTTTCAATTTCATTTTAAACACTCCTTTTGTTTTTAGTACAACTGTATTATTACATGAAATGAAAAAATATCCAAGGGAATTTTTGTTAGTAATTTGTGAACTTAGTTTAAATATATAAATCCGCCCAGATGCCAGCTGCCCGAAATGCGGCTGCAGCTTGGGCGTTGAGGAGGAATTTGTGTGATGGATTACAGGCAAGTTCATAAGCTGAAAATCTTGCCGGAATACTTCAAGTAATATCCCTTGTGGCTCTAGCGCCATCCCACTTTTTGGTTGTGCGAATAAAGTCGTACTTTTGGTGATTTTGTACGAATAAGATCGTATTCATTATCAATTATATATTTGTAATCGAGAATAGAAAACAAATAATCTAGTAGAAAATAAAATAAAGCCCAAAAATATAATTTACATTAATTTACTAATATGTTAATATTTTTATTGTGCGAAACAACAATATGGGGGGAATAAAATGGTGAAAAAGATTCTTACTTTGTTTAGCGTACTTATTTGCTTGGCGATCAGTCCGTTTGCAACGGCGAATGCATCATCATTGAACTCTGAAAAACCGACTGCGAATTCTGTAACCCCGGCTGCTTCGTGTTATGACTCTTACGATTTTGACTTTGAATTTTTCACTAAACTCACGGGAATAACCAGAGCCCTTTGTGCAGGAACCTTGAATGTTTCAGGAGAAATTTATGCTACTGGATATGAATCGGAAGACAAAACGACAGTATTAGTTGAGATTAAAAAAGATGTATTGGGCACTGACCCAGTGATCGACAGTTTTACAATAGATGTTGCAGATGGTGAAACCACCTATTTTGATGAGGATTTAGTAGATATACCAGCAGGAAATTATTATATAGTCATGAAAAAACAATCAGGTTCATATTGGTATTTTGAAGGATCTGGAACAATTTCAACTTATTAAATACAAAAATATGCCCACACCTCTTCTGGTGTAGGCATATTTTTGTAGAAAAGTGTTTACATCGTAAACAGTCTAGCATGTTAAAGTTGGCGGCACTGATCGAGTAAGAGCGCAGAAATTAACGGATGTACTTAACCAAGCCGGATTTTCTGCGTAGTTATTGGCGGAAGACAGCCGACCTGCAGGAACTGACCCGGAAAATATCGCAAATAGAAATAGAACTGGTAAGAGTATTCAGCTTGAACTTAGTACCGGTTTAAGAAAGGCTATGTTCAATAAATTTAATCTCTTTGACCGTTATGTATCACAAAATGAACAGTTTTATAAATTTACAGAATTAATTTCTAAATTCGCGGATAAAAATTATTAGAATAATAGATAAAATAGAAGTATGAATATAAACGTAATTAAAATTAAATAAGTCCAAGACGGAAAGCCTGCGGACACTGAACTTACAGCATTAAAGCTGTTTGTTTGGTGTCCGTTTTTTATTTGAACGGAGGGATGGCATGAAGAAGAGGAAGAAAAAGCCCAATAAAAACGCACAGGAGCGTTCTGAACGGTTTTGGCGGCAAATGATGGGTGCAAGATAGGCAAACATTGAAAAGAGGCAAAGGCGGGGCTTTAAGACGCAAATAAACGGGAGGTAAAACTATCAATCAATTAACATTAAACATTCCTCAGATTGACGAAGAAGCGACTAAATTAAAAGCAGAGAAGCTGCTTGATCAATACCGGTTATATCTCTTACAGGTGCCAGATGATTTTTTGCCAAAGGTTACACCTACTTACAGCATTGTTCCACCAAGTATCACGAATGAGTTTCATTCCTCAACGGAAGATGCAGCATTAAAGCGTCTTGATTGGGAGATTCAGCGTGATAAATTCTTAAAAAGGATTCAAAGGGCTGTTAACCGGCTTTCTCAAAGAGAACGGCAGATCATCGTCATGCTCTATATGCAACTGGAAGAAATGTATGATTATGAGGTATATGCAGAAATGGGAATGAGCCAGCGCAGCTATTATCGTGTAAAGGCAAAAGCTCTCTATAGGCTGGCGTTTGCTCTAAGAGAAGAAGTCTACAAGAAAGGGGCAGCTTCTTAATGGATTTTTTTCAGCCTATACGTGATCCGGAATGCATCTTTTACATCAAGAGGTTTTTAAAAGAGCAAAACATGAGGAATTACATGCTATTCGTGACCGGTATCAATTCAGGGCTCCGCATATCAGATATTCTGCAGCTGAGAGTGAGAGACGCGAAACGGCCATACTTCAATCTCATAGAGAAGAAAACGAAAAAGAAAAAGAGAATTGATATGACGCCAGCTCTTCAAAGAGAATTTAAGGCCTATGTCGAAAGGAAAGAGGATCATGAATTTCTCTTTAAAAGCCGTGAAGGGATTAACAAGCCAATATCCCGGTCGATGGCATACAAGATTCTCAGGGCGGCTGCTGAGTATGTTGGTTTAGATGACATCGGCACTCATACATTGAGGAAAATATTTGGCTATCACTTTTACAAACAAACGAAGGACGTTGCCATGCTGCAGGAGATATTTAATCACTCGGATCAACGGACAACCCTGCGGTATATTGGAATCAATCAAGACGCCATGAACAACGCTATGAAGAAATTCAAAATATAACCCGGCTCATCCAAAACAACAAGGATGGGCCTTTTTCTTTGCATTTTTCGTCAATTCCTCAAAAATAACAGGTGTGTAATTCATTTTAGGGATATTGGTTAAAAACAGAGAGGACAAGGGGTTGGCCAGTTCGACGAGTTGCACAGTATAAAACATATGGGTAATTCAATATTGATAATATGCCGATAAGTAAGTACATTATAATATATGAATAATTTGGGAGATGTGATGTGTGCTTAACTTATTAAATCAGGGATGGATTGGTTCATTAATAGGACTTTTCGGTATTTTATTTGCAATTTATTCTCATTATAAAAACAGAAAAGTAAATGAACTGACATATACATTCAAAAGTGAAAGAGTAGTTGGAAAAAACGATAAAGCTCCGGAAGATATAGAAATTATTTTTAAGGGGAAGTCTGTTGAAAGAGTAACCAACACTCAAATGACTGTTTGGAATAGTGGAAATGTTACTATTGAGGGGAAAAACATTGTAGAAAAAGATCCTGTTAGAGTAGTAATTAGTGAGGGACAAGAAATTATTTCTGCAACCATATTGGAAAAAAGCAGTGATGCAAATGATTTTATAATTAAAATAGACGAAAAGAACCCTAACATTCTAGAAGTGAAATTTGATTATTTAGATGCTTCGGATGGTGCTGTAATAGAAATATTGCATACAGATGATAAAAATTTTTATAAATTAAAAGGGTCAATTAAGGGGCTAAAATCATTTTACTCTTTCTCAACACTTGAAGCACCCTCTGTACGTTTATTACCTTTTTTCACCTTACTGGTAGTGAGTCTTTTGGGGGTAGCGTCAGCTTATGCAATAATCGACATTGTCTCTTCCGATACCTTTTCTATTATTATGTTAATAATTAATATATTGGCATTGTTATTTGCAACTATTAATTTTGTTTTTTTAAGAAACAAGAGAAGGAAGAAACCGAAAAAACTTATAATTTAAAAAAATGGCATAAACTTGGCAGGATAACGGCACTCCATTTTCTTTAAAGTGAGTTATTATGGTAATAGGTAATAGATCAAGGAAGCGGCACTGCTGATAAGCGGGGTCGCTTTTTTTATTCTCTGCAAACTGCATCGGTTAACAGTTATTTGAATCACAGAAAACGTTCGACAAATTTTGCAAATTGTTTCTTTGTTCATTCCCTTTACCGATAATAAGGTAGAGGTGAAACAGTGTGGACGAAATTATAAAAACTTTTGGTGTACTACCCACAGCATTAACAGCTGCAGCAGCTATTATAGTACCATTTATTACTTTTATTTTAGGTAGAATCAATGAAGATCATAAAGTTAAGTTTGAATACAGAACTTTTATGGTGATGGATGAGATAACAGGAAAATACCATCTTAAAAATGCTCCTTTTGTAAAGGAGGGGGCCAAGTTATTATTGCCTAATAGCTACGAGAGTTTAGAGAGATTAATAATAGGAAAAAGACTTGATCAAGATGCGAATTTCACTGATGTATCTAGATTTAACTATTTACAGGTAAGGACTGTAGGAAAAAGTATTATTACAGGCGGATACATTAAAATAAAATTAGGTAACGATGATAAGAGCATAATAGAAACATCTTTGCCATTTATGCTTCCCGATGATGAGGTTTATATACCACTGGATATAAATTATGGGAATGTTACGAATCGCAAATATGGAATTAAAAGAATAGATGTTTGGTATCAATTGCAAACAGGACAACGGATGAAATATAAAAGTGTAAGATCATTTAAAGAGGAAGAAAACGAGACAATCATTGAAGATAGCCATAGTGTAAAAAAATTTCATTTATATTACTGGAGGATACAAAATTTAAGAGGAAAGAATATGGGATGGTATTATCTAAATTTAAATAAAGACGAACAAAAGAACCCTTCTAACTGAAGGGTTTATATTCTCTGTAAACTGCTTCCGGTAAATCTCAGAATAGACAATTGGGGTTAACGGTTTGAGCGAGCGCGGTGGCAGTTTAGAGGGAATATTATTTAATGAAACCAATATTTCATTAAGAACGTATCAATATTAGTGCCGTATTTGATTAGCCTTATTTGACAGATTACTTTTATGAAAGTGGTGATATGATGGATTGGCCTTGGTATGCTGCAATGATTATTGCATTGGCAGTTGCATTTGGTTTATTTGATAGTAAAAAAGAAAAAATATAGAAAAAAATGAAGTATGTAGTGAATGGTATTGATGTGTAAAGCCTTGCGTATATTAATTAAAGATTGAATGGGTCTAACGCAAGGCTTTAACTAAGCGCAAATAAAGTGTTGAAGGTGTTACGCTCAGATAAAATTATTATCTTAAATTTTATTTTATATTCGTTAAGGCGCTTTTTATATTCTCTGTAAACTGCTTCCGGTAAATCTTACGATAGACAATTGGCGGTACGGTGGCAGTTTAAAAAGAATAAATATGTGATTTAAAGGGAATCGTTCGACAAATTTTGCGAACTGTTTCATTTCTAGAACACTTGTCTGATAATAAAGCAAGAGGTGAAAGTTTATGAAATTTGAAGTTGTTTTTTGGTTTGATAATGAAAATTTAAGAACAGCTAAAGTAATTGCAGAATCTGAGAAAGCACTTATAAAAGAATTGCAAGAATGTGAACATTGGTATGAGTTTGAAGATGGTAAGCGTATAGCAAATGTTAATATGCGACTTGTCACGCAATTTGATGTAAAAAGAAAATAAAAAAGCATCCCTCGGGGTGCTTTTTTATTTGGGTAGTTGCGCGATGCAGGTGCACATGTGAACAGAGGAAAGGAACGTATGGGGGAGGGATTAACTTTTGTCTATTAAAAAGTAGTTTGAAACAATCATGTAAGGTATACTCTTCTCATAATGGAGGGAGTTACATGAAATACATAATAATTACTTTGATATCTATTGGACTGCTTGCTGGCTGTTCAACCAGCAATGAAACGAAAAACAATGACACTACGAAACAGAATGAAATAAACAAGGAATCAAACACAGATGGGTTGTCTATAGTTGATGCTGGTGTTACTCAAGAAGACGAGTCTACAGACACAGCACGGACAGAAGTTAACGAAACAGTAAAGGAAATTGCTACTCAAGCATCATACGAAGAATTAAATGTAAACGATCCACCAGTTGATAAAGTTGTGAAGATAACTGGCACAGTCGAGAGTGTAATGGATGAAGGTGGTGCTTTGGATTCGTTTATAATTTCTCAGGAAGAAGATGGTGAAAAGTGTTTGTATCAAGTGATGAACATGAGTTACTTAACATTAACTAAGGGTGATAAGCTTTCAGCTTACGGCCCTGTGCAAGAAGGTGAAGAGACACCGGTGATTACAGGCGTTCTAGTAGAAAGAGAGTAAGACATCCGGTTGGGTGTCTTTTTATATTGGCAAAGGAGAGTATGAATAGGATACAAAATATTCGAAGGAGAATTAAAGATGACTAAGCAATTCATCAAAAAGATTTCATATGTATCTTCACTCGCGAATGAAAGGACAAAGAGTGAGGGCTATGCCCTTAAGCCTATGAGAATATGAACCGCCTCTGGTTGCCCGATCCTGCCTCACCCGTAGCCGGGGCTGTGATGCACACTAGACACAGCAACAAGAAGAAACGAAACCATAACAAGTTTTTAGACATATTTTGATTTTTGTTTTGCATTTCAGGTTTCATTCCTCTAACTGTTTTACACTTTCTCGTTGACTATATAGGAAAGTGAGGCGACGAAAATGTCATTACAGCATAAAACCGCTTGAATCAATCACAAGCGGTTTTTTATCGGTTTATGTTTTAGGCCGATCATCAAATGCTAGTTCAGTGAACGCCATAAATGCTGATATGACAAAGAGTAATGCGTCCGGAATATAAATAGAATCCATAAAGTAATCTACTAAACAAATTGTTATGAAATTAGCGATGAAATAAAAAACAAATGTGAAAAGTGCTGTTTTTCTGATAGAAAGTGAATGGATCATTATCAAAGAAACGACTTTTGTTAGAGGGTCTATAACCAGTCCAGCAGCAAAGCATCCCAATATAAAAAACAATAAGGTTTGATTGGAATCGTATGTGATGCCGAGGATGGCAAATAGCCCTTTCATGCCGAAGAAATAACCGCCGAAGATCACAGCAGCTGCAATTGTGATAAGGAGGGCAATGGATACAATCACTATTATTTTTGAGCTTGGTTTTAAGTCTTTAAATGGCGTGTCGTGTTCTTTCTGGCTCACGTATTACACTCCTTACATGTTAGTGATTCACAATACAGCAGAACTCATAAAATAATAATAAAAACAGGATATGTTTCCTAGGCAAGTGCCTAATGAAAAAAGCGAAAATCCGACAGGTATACTGAGAAAGCAGAGGCTTATTTCATATAAGCTCCTTATCTAGATGACTTGCATAAAGTGTAACATACATTTACAAAAGTGAAAAAATCCTTTTTCTATTGAAAAAGGATTTTTTAGCGAGACTAATTTTAACTTCTGAGATTTTTTGAAGCTTTCGCTTTTTTCGGCCAGATAAAATAACTGGCGGTGATCAGGCAATCAATGCCCAGAATGACTGTCCATAGCTTTAAAACACTGCTCAGCGCTTCGGTACGGGCAGCATCATTAATAAAATAAATCATCCCGGCCAGCAGCCCGGCACCAATAAGATAAGCGAGCACATGTCTGATCAAGCTTTTCGCATAATGTTTCGCATGATCCATTCCATAGCGCACAAGCGGTTTTGAGCCTTGCTTTGTTACATAATAACGGAATTTTTCATCCGCCCATTGGATCATTTGCTTGCCGAAAGCAATCGATACGCCGATGTACACTGCAGCAATCGCGTGTGCAGTAGTCGCAACGGCTCCGCGGTATAAGTCCGCAGACGTCATTATTAACAAAATCAGGTCAATGACAGGGGTTAAGGCAAAAAGAAACAGCCCTAATTTATCTTGTTTAAATAGATAGCGTACGACAAGGCCTAACACTATTACAACCCAAAATCCTATTTCGCAGAAGACAATCATCCAAGCGACACTGTTCAATCTGTTCCCCTCTTTCTAATACAGTTGTATTATTTAATATGATTTTACCATCTGCGTTTTTATAAAACAACTGTATTATAAAAATTGCTCTCTGATTTTTTTCTTGGTAAAATAAAGATATGCCAAAACAAATTGACCATGAAAAAAGAAGAAAACACATTGCAGAAGCGACATGGCGGGTGATTTTAGAACGAGGGATGGAGGGGGCCTCAGTCAGAAACATTGCCAAAGAAGCAGGACTGTCGTTAGGTGCGCTTCGCCATTATTTTTCAACTCAGGATGAATTGCTTGTTTTTGCAATGAAACTTGTCAAAGAAAAGGTGACAGCCCGCATTAATAAAATTGCTGCCCTTGATTTGCCGCCTAAAGAAAAAGTGTTACACATACTGCTTGAAATTGTCCCGACAAATGCTGAAACGATTAGAGAGATGGAGGTATGGTTTGCTTTTACTGTTTATGCGAGACATAAAGACAATATGTTTGATGCGGGACATGATGAGATTTACAAAGCAATTCGAAATCTGATCGACTACTTGGACCAGCTTCATTTATTGCAAAAACATGCTGATAAAGAAATAGAAGGAGAGAGGCTGTACGCTTTAATCGATGGTTTGGCTTTACATGCGATGTTTGACCCTCGCCGTGTGAATAAAGAACGGATCAAACGTGTTATGATGCAGCATTTACAATCTATATGCGTTGATGAATCAGCCCAAGAGTGAATAGGTCACTGCAAAAAGTTATTCTTAATGGACAAGTCTCCAAAAAGAATAACTTTTTTTATGTGAATCAAGCCGTAACTGCAAGAATGAATTGAAGAATGGAAAAGCCGCATACCGTTTGGTAAAGTGGGAATGGAAGAGAGAATGAAAGAACTTCATATTGATAGGAATGGTGAAAATGGTTACTTATGCGGTACATACGATCAAAACATTTCATCAAGGGTGGACTAACTATTGTTACATCATTGAAGATATTGTAAGCCGATCTGCGATAGTTGTTGATCCATCATGGGAATTGAGTAAACTAACTAATAAACTTTCTGAGCTGGAGGTTGATTTATCAGCAATTCTTTTAACGCACTCTCATTATGATCATGTAAATCTTGTTGAGCCGCTCACGGCATTATTTCATCCTCAAGTGTATATGTCGAAAACAGAAATCGACTTTTACCAATTCAGATGCAAAAACTTAATTGCTCTTCAAGACCGTGAAACCATCAGCATAGGAATGACGAAAGCGCAATGTCTGCTTACACCTGGGCATACAGCCGGCGGGATGTGTTATTTGTTTTCAGAAAGTATATTCACAGGAGATACGATTTTTACGGAAGGATGCGGGATATGTGAAGATCATGGCAGTTCCGCAGATGATATGTTCGATAGTGTTCAGAAGATAAAATCCATCGTTTCCCCAGAAGTGCGGGTTTATCCGGGGCATTCATTTGGTCAAACACCAGGGCAAACAATAGGTGAGCTTTTAAAACATAATATTTATTTTCAGATTGATAAAAGAGAATACTTTGTGAAATTCCGCAATAGAAAAAACCAAAGAGGCATTTTTGATTTTAAATAAGTTTTTCCGAAATCATTCTATTAGACTATTTTCTTTCTGCATCCGAAAGATTTGCCTTTTGAAAAATGATGACAAAGCACGGGTTGATTTTATTAAGTAATGAAATGAAGCTTATGTATCATCATCTTTTGGCACGAGTGATATGCAGGTCTATTTTCTTATGTTTTACAGCATGTCCTGATTCTTTATACCTTTATGGAAAAATGCAGAGAAAAAACGATGGAAAGTGTAGGAAAAATTAACTTGACGGATAATATTTACAGAGGTTACCATCAACATGAACATGCTACTATTTATCCGGGGCAATACTTATATTTTCTATAACGTAAGTCAGCAGGTAATTATATATGCGGGGAAGGGTGGCTTTAATAGAATGATCACATATGTTTTTCCGGGACAGGGTTCACAGAAACAGGGAATGGGCAGTGAGTTATTTGATGAGTTTAAAGAACTGACGGCACAAGCAGATGAGATCTTAGGGTATTCTATCAAACGCCTATGCATAGAAAATCCTTATTCAAACTTAAACAAAACGCAATTTACTCAGCCGGCCTTATATGTAGTGAACGCATTAAGCTACCTGAAAAAAATACAGGAAACAGACATAAAACCCGATTTTGTTGCCGGGCACAGCCTTGGAGAATACAATGCGCTATTTGCGGCTGAAGCCTTTGATTTTGAGACGGGGTTAAAGCTTGTCAGAAAAAGAGGCGAGCTGATGAGCATGGTAAGCAACGGCGGTATGGCGGCCGTTATGGGACTAAATGAAGAACAGGTTTCAGAGGTTTTGATAGATCATCATTTACATGCGATTGACATTGCGAATGTAAATGCTCCTTATCAAATTGTGATTTCAGGTCAAAAAGAAGATATTGACAAAGCCGTACCCATCTTTGAAGCCAAGACAGACGTTACGATGTTTCTCCCCTTAAACGTCAGCGGTGCGTTTCATTCCAGATACATGAATCATGCAAAGCAGGAGTTTGAACAGTTTCTTGACACTTTTCATTTTGCTCCTTTATCTATTCCGGTTATTTCTAATGTATATGCCAGACCGTACTCTTCTGAAGTAATTAAGCCGACACTGGCGGATCAAATCAACCATTCGGTAAAATGGACTGAAAGTATACGCTTTTTAATGGAAAAAGGTCAAATGGAGTTTGAGGAAATAGGACCGGGAAATGTGTTAACAGGATTGATCCGCCGCATTGAAACAGATGCGGAACCTATGACACGCTAAACCGATTTCTATACCAAAAGGCCTCAAATTCGGGTCTAAAGTATACGTCATGCATGATTCGATAGACACTGTTAAAACTGAAAGAATTTATATACTGTTACATAAAGAGGCTCATAAAAAAAGTTCGCTCTCTAGCGGACATTTGCACTATCGCAGTCAGTTTTTATATTACGATAAACCATCGCTCTCCTTTCAAGAGAACCGCCCTTTATTTCAAAAACATCTAAGTCATAATAGAGTCGATGTTTTTGGCGATGCCAAAATGATTCACATCAAATTCAGATACTTCCAAGATCACTTCATTAACGAGCTTCTACATCCAGAACAACAAAACCAAAGCATTTTTCCATTCATGTTATAAACCATAAAACGAGGCTTTTCTCACAGGCAGCCAGCATTATCATATTTCCGTAACTCACCTTTAAATACATAAAAAAGAAGGTTATACAAATGAATGAACCACTCGTTTTTATGTTTTCCGGACAAGGCTCTCAGTACCATCATATGGGAAAAGAATTATTCAGCAAAAACACCGTTTTTCGCCAATGTATGCTTGAAATGGATGCCATTGTCTCTGGGCGAATCGGCATATCTATAGTCAATGAAATGTATCATTCCGCTAAGCGTGTATCGGAACCGTTTGACCGTGTCCTTTATACGCACCCCGCTATCTTTATGGTTGAGTATTCTTTATATCGGGTTTTCGCAGAAAAGGGAATCCAGCCTGATTACGTGCTGGGGGCAAGTCTGGGAGAATTCGCGTCAGCTGCTGCTTCCGGTGTTTTAGACGCAAAAGAGATACTGGAATGCATACTTGAACAGGCTACCGTCATCGAAAAATACTGCGATAAAGGAAAAATGCTGGCTATACTCGACAAACCGCAACTATTACTTGATCATCCGCAGCTATTTGAAAATAGTGAATTAACCTCCATTCATTATGATTCGCACTTTGTCATTTCGGGAGAAAGTGAAAACATACAGCAGATCACTGATGTCCTGAGAGAGAACGGGATTCTCTGCCAGCCGCTGCCTGTATCCTACGGATTTCATTCTTCCCTTATTGATCCTGCAGAAGATGTATATAAAGAATTTTTAAGATCAAAATCTTTTAAACACCCTTCAATCCCGTTGGTATCCTGTTTAACGGGAAGGAGCATTCGCGAGATTCATAACGATTTCTTTTGGGATACTGTAAGAAGACCAATGAGATTTCGAGAAGCTATTCAATTTTTGGAAAGTCAGCATACGTGCCATTTCATTGATTTGGGGCCTTCAGGAACCTTAGCTGCGTTTGTTAAACAATTAATCTCGGGAGATTCAGCGAATCGCTGTTATTCAATCATCACACCATTTCATCAGGAGCTGAAAAATCTGGAGATGGTTGAGCGTTTACAGAAACTAGAAAGGAAGTAAACAAGATGATTACATATGTTTTTCCAGGACAAGGCTCCCAGCAAAAAGGAATGGGACAAGGACTTTTTGAGCAATATCAGCATTTGACGGACCAAGCAGATCAAATACTTGGATATTCAATCAAAAAACTCTGTACTGAAAAAGGCTATTTCGATGTCAATCATACTCAATATACTCAGCCTGCTTTATACGTGGTCAATGCACTCAGTTATTTGAAAAAGCAGGAGGAGATCGGCGAAAAACCTGATTTTGCGGCGGGGCATAGCTTAGGAGAATACAACGCGCTGTTTGCAGCAGGCGCATTTGACTTTGGGACAGGCTTAAAGCTGGTGAAAAAAAGAGGCGAGCTGATGGGACGGGTTACTGGAGGCGGTATGGCTGCGGTGATCGGTTTAGATAAGGAACAAGTTGCAGCCGTATTAGAAGAACATCATTTACATACGATTGATGTGGCAAATGAGAATACACCTCGGCAAATTGTGATTTCCGGGCAAAAAAAAGATATTGAAAAAGCGGGAGCTGTTTTTGAAACCATCCAGGATGTAAAGCTGTTCCACCCGTTAAACGTAAGCGGAGCTTTTCATTCCAGGTATATGGATGAAGCAAAACAAGAATTTAAGCAATTTATAGAAACATTCCATTTTGCGCCTTTGTCTTTTCCGGTTATCTCGAATGTATATGCAGAGCCTTATCAACAGGAAAGGCTGAAAGAGACCCTGTCTCAACAAATGAACAGCACGGTTAGATGGACAGACAGCATTCGTTTTCTTATGGGAAGAGGAGCAATGGAGTTTGAAGAAGTCGGTCCTGGAAAGGTGTTAACCGGCTTAATTACCCGCATAAAAAATGAAGCGGAGCCGTTAACACATCATGCTGATTCAACAGAGAAAAATGTCTTTCCCGGCCAGCAAAATGAACAAGCAGAAACTGACGCCCATTCAGCTCGAATTTCTGCTGAGATTACAGCTCATTCATTAGGAAATGCCGAGTTTAAAAAAGACTATCAACTTACATATGCTTATCTTGCAGGAGGAATGTACCGCGGAATTGCTTCGAAAGAAATGGTTGTAAAGATGTCAAAAGCGGGGATGATGGGGTTCTTTGGCACGGGCGGTTTGGATCTGAATGACGTTGAGGATGCGATTCTGTCTATTCAAGGCGAATTGGGGCAGGGACAAGCCTATGGCATTAACCTTGTGCACAATATGAAGCATATTGAATCAGAAGAAAAAATGATTGATCTTTTATTGAAACATAATGTGAGACATTTGGAAGCCTCCGCATTTCTAAGTGTCACTCCTGCTTTAGTTAGATATCGCGCCAAAGGATTGAAACGGCGTCCAAACGGTGAAGTGATATGTTTAAATCGAATGATAGCGAAAATCTCAAGGCCTGAGGTTGCCGAATCCTTTATGAGTCCTGCGCCGGAGAATATGGTAGAAAAGCTTTTAAGAGAAAACAAAATCACAACTAGTGAAGCTGAGTTATTGCGGGAGATCCCTGTGGCAGAGGATATTTGTGTGGAAGCAGACTCAGGCGGTCATACGGACGGCGGTGTTGCATACAGCTTGATGCCGGCGATGACATTATTAAGAGACGAAATGATGAAAAAGTATCGATATAACAAAAAAATACGCGTCGGTGCGGCAGGCGGGATAGGGACTCCTGAGGCGGCGATGGCTGCCTTTATGCTCGGTGCTGATTTTATCTTAACCGGCTCAATTAATCAGTGTACGGTTGAAGCGGCCACAAGTGACAGAGTGAAAGATTTATTGCAGCAAATGAATGTTCAAGATACGGCGTATGCGCCAGCGGGTGATATGTTCGAATCGGGCAGCAAAGTGCAAGTGCTAAAAAAAGGTGTGTTTTTTCCGGCGCGAGCCAGCAAGCTGCATGAACTTTACCAGCGATTTGGATCATTGAGTGAGATCGATCAAAAGACCTTAACTCAGCTAGAGGAGAAATATTTTAAACGCAGTATCGAAAAAATATATGAAGATATTAAATTACACTATCCATCGGCAGAGATTGAGAAGGCTGAACGGAATCCGAAACATAAGATGGCATTGATTTTCAGATGGTACTTTAGGTATAGCTCGCAATTGGCGATCAGCGGAAGCGAAGAGTCTAAAGTCGATTATCAAGTTCACTGCGGCCCTGCGTTAGGGGCTTTTAATCAATGGGTCAAAGGCTCAGAATTAGAGAGCTGGCGGAACCGTCATGTGGATGACATCGGGAAAATATTAATGACAGAAACCGCAAAGTTACTTAACGACAGAATTGCATTATTTTCTCAAAAGGCGCTTTAAAGTCTATTGTGCAATAATAAAAGATTGAATATTGCGAAAAAAATGGTTGAAGCCTGAATGTTTAACATTCCATTTAAAGGAGAGACAAACGTTATGAATAAACAGAAAGTCTTCGAAGTATTGATTACTAATATTTGTGAGGTTCTTCCAGAATTGGACGGACACCGTTTTGAGCCTGAAGATCGATTAGCTGATTTAGGGGCTGATTCTGTAGACAGGGCTGAAATTATAACCATGGTGCTTGAGGATTTATCATTAAAAATCCCTCGTGTCGAGCTGTCTGGTGTGAACAACATCGGCGAATTAGCTGAGGTGCTTTATGACAAAGTACAATCCGCCTGAGATTCTGGTGACCGGTGTCGGAGTAACGGCAGCGATCGGCCAAGGGAAAGAGGCTTTTGTTTCTTCGTTATTGTCTGGGAGGCATGCCTTTGAAGTGATGCAGCGCCCTGGCAGACAAAAAGACAGCCGGTTTATTGGAGCTGAAATTCCTTCGTTATCTTATCCGGACCGTCTTTCTAAGAAACTGCTAAGAAAAGCGTCATTTTCCAGCCGGGCTGCTTTGGTTACTCTCTCAGAAGCCTGGGAGGAGGCGAAGTTAGACGATGTTGGTTCCGCACGTATCGGGCTGGTAGCAGGAGGATCGAACTTTCAGCAAAGAGAGACCCTCCAGCATTATGAGAATTATAGGGACCGCTCTGGTTTCATGTCGCCAGCATATGCACTGTCTTTTATGGATAGCGATCTTTGCGGTCTTTGTACAGAACAGTTTGGAATCACCGGTTTAGCTTATACGGCGGGAGGTGCTTCCGCAAGCGGCCAGTTAGCGGTGATTCAAGCAATTCAGCAAGTCCTGTCAGGAGAGGTAGATATTTGCATCGCACTGGGGGCGTTAATGGATATTTCCTATATGGAATGTGAGGCGCTTAGGGCTTTAGGCGCTATGGGAACGGATAAATATGCTGATGAGCCGGAAAAAGCGTGCCGTCCCTTTGACAAGAACAGAGATGGATTTATTTATGGAGAATGCTGCGGCGCATTGGTGATAGAACGAAAAGATACGGCTGTCCGCCGGGGCGTAAAACCCTATGCTGCATTGTCAGGATGGTCAATCAAAGTAGATGGGAACCGCAATCCTGATCCTTCTTTAGAAGGGGAGATCTATGTCATACAAAAGGCATTGGAGCGAGCCGGTCTCACACCTGAAGAAATTGATTACATAAACCCTCATGGCACGGGTTCTTTCATTGGAGATGAAATTGAATTGAAGGCGCTGCATGCTTGCGGTCTTTCTCATGCTTATATAAATGCAACAAAATCAATAACCGGGCATGGGCTCAGTGCAGCAGGCATTGTTGAGATTATTTCTGTACTGCTTCAAATGAAAGAATCACGCCTGCATCCGAGCCGGAATTTACATGATCCAATTGATCCTTCCTTGCATTGGGTGACGGATCAATCAATTTCACACGACATAAAAAACGCGTTGAGTTTAAGCATGGGTTTTGGCGGAATGAATACCGCTGTTTGTATACAAAACATTGAAAAATGCGGAGGCGAATCATAAATGGTTTCTGCTGGAATAGAAGCGATGAATGTCTTTGGCGGAACGGCATACCTTGATGTCATGCAATTAGCCAAGTACAGACATTTAGATACTGCTAGATTTGAAAATTTATTAATGAAGGAAAAAGCGGTAGCACTGCCTTACGAAGATCCTGTGACCTTTGGAGTGAATGCGGCTAAACCGATTATTGATTCACTAAGTGACGCAGAGAAGGACAGGATTGAATTGCTGATCACCTGTTCCGAATCTGGGATCGATTTTGGAAAATCATTAAGCACCTATATCCATGAATATTTAGGGCTCAATCGCAACTGCCGTTTGTTCGAAATAAAACAAGCCTGTTATTCAGGAACTGCCGGATTTCAAATGGCAGTGAATTTTATATTATCCCAGACGTCTCCGGGTGCCAAAGCACTGGTCATCGCCAGTGATATTTCCCGTTTTTTAATCGCTGAAGGCGGAGACGCTTTAAGTGAGGATTGGTCCTATGCCGAACCGAGTGCCGGAGCGGGAGCAGTGGCTGTTTTGATAGGCGAAAATCCCGAGGTGTTTCAAGTTGATCCCGGGGCAAACGGCTATTACGGCTACGAAGTGATGGATACGTGCCGTCCCATTCCCGACAGTGAGGCGGGAGATGCTGACCTGTCTTTAATGTCATATTTGGATTGCTGTGAACAAACGTTCTTGGAATATCAAAAACGTGTACCCGGGGCTCATTATCAAGATACGTTTCAATATCTAGCCTACCATACGCCTTTTGGCGGGATGGTGAAAGGGGCGCACCGGACGATGATGCGTAAGATGGCAAAGGCGAAAACGGCCGAGATAGAAACTGATTTTTTGAAACGGGTACAGCCTGGATTGCTCTACTGCCAAAGGGTCGGAAACATTATGGGAGCCGCATTGCTTCTGGCGTTGGCTAGCACTATTGACAAAGCGCAGCTTGACTCGCCTAAACGAATCGGCTGTTTCTCCTATGGTTCAGGCTGCTGTTCTGAATTTTACAGCGGAATAGCAACGCCTCAAGGCCAAAAACGCCAGCGTTTATTTGAAATCGAGAAGCACTTGGACAATCGATATCATCTTTCAATGGATGAGTATGAAACGCTGTTCAAGGGAAGCGGGATGGTCCGGTTCGGAACTCGTAATGTCAAGCTGGATCTTGAGATGATTCCGGGGGTATTGCAGTTTCATCAAGAAAAGCCGAGGCTGTTTTTAGAAGAAATTTCTGAGTTTCATCGCAAGTACAGGTGGATGTCGTGACATACCAAACGATTAAGGTCCGGTTTCAAGAGTCAATTTGCTATCTAACCTTTCATCGTCCTGACGCTAATAATACGATCAATGACCAATTAATCGATGAATGTTTACAAGTGATGAATCAATGTGAGACAGCTTCCGTTACGGTCATTGTTTTAGAGGGGCTCCCGGAGGTATTTTGTTTCGGAGCGGATTTTCAAGAAATATATCAGGAGATGAAAAGCGGCAGAAAACAAGCGAGTTCTCAAGAACCTCTCTATGATTTGTGGCTGAAATTGCAGACTGGTCCTTTTGTCACCATTTCACATGTGCGGGGAAAAGTAAATGCCGGAGGTCTTGGATTTGTGGCTGCCAGTGATATTGTCATAGCGGATCAAACTGCATCATTCAGTCTGTCCGAGTTATTATTTGGTCTTTATCCAGCTTGTGTGCTGCCATTTCTGATTCGCAGGATCGGCTATCAAAAAGCGCATTATATGACATTAATGACAAAACCGATTTTTGTTCAGGAAGCCATGGAATGGGGCTTGGTAGATGCCTATGACGCTCAAAGCGAGGTCCTGCTGAGAAAGCATTTATTGCGCTTACGGCGGTTAAATAAAAAGGCAATTGCGCGGTATAAACAGTTTATCAATTCATTGGATGACCGCCCGCGGCGTACGAAATCCATGGCTTTAACTGAAAATCAAGACATGTTTTCCGACCCTCAAAATCAAATGGGAATCATAAGGTATGTTGAAACGGGGCAGTTCCCTTGGGAGAAGAGCCCGTAAACTGTGTGAAATACATACAATCAGAAACCGTTAGGAGGACATCATGACGCATTCTGTTGTAGAGCTTTTTAAAATCGAGCCCGCTATTATTCAGGTCAAGATGCATGACCGTGCTCATAAAAACGCGTTTTCGCAAGAACTCACAGACGGATTAATTCAAGCGTTCGAATTCATTCGCAATCAACAAAGCTATAAAGCAGTGATTTTAACGGGATACGACAATTATTTTGCTTCAGGCGGAACACAAGAAGGTTTGCTGAGAATCCAGCAAGGAATCACTAAGTTTACTGATGACAATCTCTATTCTCTGGCACTTGATTGCAGAATTCCCGTCATTGCTGCCATGCAGGGTCACGGAATTGGGGGCGGCTTTGTCATGGGGCTCTTTGCTGATTTTGTTATTCTGAGCAGGGAGAGCGTGTATACCACTAATTTTATGAAATACGGGTTTACACCGGGTATGGGAGCTACTTTTATCGTTCCCCAAAAACTCGGGTTCAGCTTGGCGCAGGAGTTATTAATGAATGCAGGCAATTATCGGGGAGCCGATCTCGAAAAAAGAGGAATACCCTTTAAAGTCCTCCCTCGATCTGAAGTTTTGGAGTATGCTGTGGAGCTGGCGCGTGAGCTGGCGGAAAAACCGAGAAACTCCTTAATTACACTAAAAGACCACTTGGTTGCGCCGCTTCGCGAGCAGCTTTCCAGCGTGATAGAACAGGAGCTCGTTATGCATGAGAAAACATTTCATCAAGACGAAGTCAAAACGAGAATCACAGGTTTGTATGGGAATTAATTGAAAATAAAAATGATCGTCGTGTGATACATAAAAATGTGCAGGTGAAATGGAGGCAGCTCTATGAGAAATGATGTGAATACCCGCGGATTAGCTAATCCCTCTGTCAGCTATGGGGAGCCATTACATATATCCGAAGATCAACCGGCTACAATACCCGAGGTTTTATACAAAACTGCAGCGGAGCTTGGAGAAACAAAGGGGATCATTTATCTGCAGCAGGATGGAACTGAGATTCAGCAATCTTACGGCCGTTTATGGAAGGATGCGCTGCGTATTGTGAAGGGGCTCCGTCAATCTGGCCTGAGAGCAAAGGACAATGTGATCTTGCAGCTTGGTGACAATTCACAATTTATCCCTGCTTTCTGGGGCTGTGTTTCAACTGGAATTGTTCCGGCGCCTTTAGCTGTTGCCCCGACGTACACAGAGTCGAACAGCGGGACTCAAAAGCTGAAAGACGCATGGACACTTCTTGACAGGCCGCCGGTGATTACGAGTCGAGAATTGCTTCAGGAAATGATTGATTGGGCAAAAGAGCAAGAACTTGAAGGTTTTCGCGCCTTGGCTGTCGAGGATCTTTACCGTGATGAGATGGAAACCGACTGGCATCAAGCTCATCCTGAAGATTTGGCGCTTCTGCTGCTGACTTCAGGGAGTACGGGCACTCCCAAAGCAGTCATGCTCAATCACAAAAATATTTTAAGCATGGTGAAAGGCATTATTCAAATGCAAGGTTTTACAAGAGAGGATATCACGTTTAACTGGATGCCGTTTGATCATGTCGGAGGCATTGGGATGCTTCATTTGCGGGATGTCTATCTTGGCTGCCAAGAAATCAACGTCGCAAGTGAAACGATTTTGATGGAACCTCTAAAATGGCTTGATTGGATTGATCATTACCGTGCTTCTGTTACGTGGGCGCCGAATTTTGCTTTCGGACTTGTCACTGATTTTTCTGATGAAATGAAAAATCGAAACTGGGACCTGTCATCCATGCGCTATATGCTCAATGGCGGTGAAGCGATGGTCGCTAAAGTCGGGCGCAGAATGCTAGAGCTTTTAGAACCTCACGGATTGCCTGGTGATGCGATTCGCCCTGCATGGGGCATGTCTGAAACTTCATCCGGCGTGATTTTCTCTCGTGAGTTTACCCGTGCCGCAACAAGCGATGATGATGGTTTTGTGGAAATAGGCTCCCCGATTCCTGGATTCTCCATGAGGATTGTGGATGACCATAATGAATTGGTTGAGGAAGGCGAGATCGGCCGTTTTCAAGTCTCTGGCCTCTCTGTTACCAGCGGATATTATCGGCGCCCGGATTTGAATGAGAGTGTGTTTACGGAGGATGGCTGGTTTGAAACTGGCGATCTCGGTTTTTTGCGCAATGGGCGTCTAACCATTACGGGCCGTACGAAAGATGCGATTATTATTAATGGTGTCAATTACTACAGCCATGCGATTGAATCCGCAGTTGAAGAATTAGCGGAAATCGAAACTTCTTATACTGCCGCTTGTGCTGTCCGTGTGAATAACAATACAACGGATCAGTTGGCTATCTTCTTTGTTACTTCCGCCCAGATGAATGATGATGAAATCGTTCAACTTCTTAGAAACATACAGTATCATGTCACGCAGACAATCGGTGTGACTCCCGAATTTTTGCTTCCGGTGCATAAAGAAGAGATTCCGAAAACAGCTATAGGAAAGATTCAGCGCACACAGCTGAAAACGGCATTTGAAAATGGGGAGTTCGACCACTTGCTTCACAAACCGAACCGTATAAACGGTGAGGGAGAGACACAAGAAGCAGATGATGCCAAAAGAATAAGAGAAGAAATACAGGAATATCTGCTCAGCTGTTTTACTGATGAGCTTCATGTTTCCCGCAATTGGATTGAGCCCAACACCAATATCCAAAGCCTCGGTATTGACTCTATTAAGATGATGAAGCTTATTCGGGCGGTCGAGAAAAAATACCGCATCAGACTCACAGCCAGAGAGTTATATAAGTATCCTGCAATCGAATCACTGGCAAACTATCTGTCTGAAAAAGAAGATTTGCGGAGCAGCCTGTCTGGTGACAAAGATAGCATTAACACACCCCAATCAGAAGAGGCGGAAAAAAAGCAAGCAGCCTTTCAACCTCTTTCTGAAGTTCAAAAAGGTTTGTGGACATTGCAGAAAATGTCACCTGAAAATAGCGCTTATCACGTACCTCTCTGTTTTCGATTTACGTCAGCGCTTTACCTTGAAACTTTAAAGCAAGCTTTTCACCATGTGCTGAAACAGCATCCGATATTAAAGCATGTGATTCAAGAAAAAGACGGAGTGCCTTGCCTCAAAAATGAGCCGGTGCTATCTCTTGATATCAAAACAGAAGACATTTCGGGTATGAAAGAGTCTGACACGACTGCTTATCTTAGAAAACAAGTAAAAGAACCGTATGTAAAGGAAAACAGCCCGTTAATGCGCGTCCGTGTTTTTTCCAGATCAGAAGAAGAGCACTTTTTGCTTGTGGTTATTCACCATATTATTTTTGACGGGATTTCTTCCCTGACGTTTATTCGCAGCCTTTTTGACAGCTATAAGCTTCTATTAGAAGGACAGGAGCCGAAAGAGTCTGTTTCACCGGCCGTTTATCACGATTTTGCCGCTTGGGAACAGAACATGCTTGCCGGTGAAGACGGCGAGAAACATCGTTCGTACTGGCGGAAACAGCTATCGGGCACATTGCCGAATCTTCAGCTGCCGGCTGTAAGCACCAGTACGTCCGTTTCAGAGTTTAAGGAAGACACATACGCTCGGCGGCTGCCCAGCAGTTTAATGAAGCGTGTCAGATCGTTTGCCAAAGAGCATTCTACAAATGTTTCAACGGTATTGCTGAGCTGCTATATGATGCTGTTAGGCCGTTATTGCGATCAGAAAGAACTGATCGTCGGCATGCCTGCGATGGTGAGACCTGAAGAGCGATTTGATTCCTCTATTGGGCATTTTCTCAATATGCTGCCTATCCGGGGTGAACTGAAAGCGGCAGAAACTTTTTCTGAGTTCGTTTCGAGATTGCAATTCACAATCCTCGATGGACTGGATCATGCGGCTTATCCTTTTCCAAAAATGGTGCGGGATTTGAATATTTCTCGCCAGCAAGCAGGTTCACCTGTTTTTCAGACAGCTTTTTTCTATCAGAATTTTCTTCAAACTGGAAGTTATCAAAGTCTGTTGAGTAAATTTAAGGATTCCTTTTCTGTTGATTTCGTTGAGAGTATTCATCAAGAGGGTGAATACGAATTGGTGTTTGAGCTATGGGAAGAAGAAGAAAAAATGGAGCTGAACATCAAATACAATACTGGGCTGTTTGATACCGTTACTATTTCCGCTATGTTCGATCATTTTGTTTATTTAACAGAACAGGCTGTTGGGAGTCCTTCTCAGACTTTAAAAGAGTATTCCTTATTAACTGACGAAGAGGAACAAATGATTCTCAGAACGTGGAACGCTACTGACAAGAATTATCCACATGCGTGTTTTCATGAGTTATTTGAGCAGCAGGCGAAAAAGACGCCTAATCGGGCGGCTGTCAGCTATAAAGGTGAAACATTGACGTATCGGGAGCTTGATGAAAAAAGCACACAGCTGGCCATATATTTGCAGGCGCATGGAGCGGGGCCGGATCGCTTGGCAGGTATCTATGTGGATCGATCGCTGGAAATGATTGTGGGTTTATTGGCGATTCTCAAGGCAGGAGGAGCATATGTGCCGTTAGACCCGTCTTATCCGGCTGAGCGATTGGAATACATGCTGAAGGACAGTGAAGTCTCCATTACACTGACTACTTCCGAATTGGCCAATACTTTAAGCTGGAATGGGGTTCAGACAGTTTTGTTAGATCAGGACTGGGATGATGTCACTCAAGCCGCTTTTGATCGACGTGTTCTTTCGCGCACCGTCAAGCCGGAAAACTTGGCTTATGTCATTTATACGTCCGGCAGCACAGGGAAGCCCAAAGGTGTCATGATTCCGCATAAAGCGTTGACAAACTTTCTCGTTTCTATGGGTGAGACGCCCGGTCTTTCATCAGCGGATAGCCTGCTTGCTGTGACAACCTACTGTTTTGATATAGCTGCTTTAGAGCTATATCTCCCTTTGATAAAGGGGGCGCAGTGCCATATTTGCCAAACTGAACATACAAAAGACGTTGAAAAACTGAAGCGCGACATACAAGATTTGAGACCGACAATCATGCAAGCAACACCTGCGACATGGAAAATGCTCTTTTATTCAGGCTGGAAAAATGAAGAGGGAGTCAAGATTCTATGCGGAGGCGAAGCCTTACCTGAAAAACTAAAGCGGCATTTTCTCAATACGGACAGCGAAGCCTGGAATATGTTCGGACCTACGGAAACAACAGTCTGGTCTGCGGTCCAGCGTGTGAATGAAGAAAGATCTCACATCACGATAGGCCGGCCTATCGCAAATACCCGGATTTATATTACCGATTCGCAGCTTACGCCTGTCCCGGCTGGTGTCCCGGGAGAGCTTTGCATTGCGGGGGACGGAGTGGCAAAGGGCTATTACAAACAGGGTGAATTGACGGATGAAAGATTTATAGACAGCCCTTTTGAGCCTGGGTCAAAGCTTTATAGAACAGGTGACAAGGCACGCTGGCTTCCGGGAGGCAGGATTGAATATATCGGACGCATCGACAACCAGGTGAAAATACGCGGATTCCGCATTGAGCTTGGCGATATTGAAAGCCGGCTTAATGAACATCCGGCTATTCAGGAAAGCGTCATTCTGGCAGCTGAACAGGATGGAGACGAGAAGCTCGCTGCCTATTATACAGGGAAAGATGCAAATTTATCTCTATCATCAAGGGAGCTGCGGAATTATTTAAAAAACAGTTTACCAGCCTATATGGTGCCTTCTTATTTTACCCAGCTTGACCATATGCCGTTAACACCGAACGGCAAGATAGACAGAAATACTCTGAAGAAACAAAAAGTGACAGCGAAGCAGCCAAGGCAAGGGAATATTGCTTCTATGAAAATACAGGAAACTATTTTATCTATTTGGCAAGATGTACTGAACGTTTATGACATTGAGCAGGAAGACGGATTTTTCGATGTGGGAGGCGATTCGCTTCTCGCTGTTACGGCTGCCGAACGCATCAAGCATGAACTATCCTGTGAGTTTACTGTCACAGACTTGTTTGAATACTCAACGATCAAAGGCATCAGTAAATATATCACTGAACAGCAAATGGCGGATACTGGTTTCTCTTTGACTTTAGCATCAGCGGAAAAGTCAGATAAGCCTATTCACATGCAAAATGTTACTGGTGATCTTCCGGATTATTATGAGGACAGTGTAGCGATTATTGGGATATCGTGTGAATTTCCAGGTGCGAAAAACCATGCTGAGTTTTGGGAGAACCTTAGAGACGGCAAGGAAAGTATTAAATTTTTCAGTACAGAAGAGCTTCGGAGTTTTGGTGTTTCAGAGGAACTGACTGAGAGCTCACGGTATGTCCCGGCTAAATCCTCGATTGAAGGGAAGGACGAGTTTGACCCAAGCTTCTTTCAAATATCACCTAAAGATGCTGAATTTATGGATCCGCAGCTGCGGATGCTCATGACTCACTCCTGGAAAGCGATAGAAGATGCCGGTTACGTGTCCAAACAGATTCCGGAAACGAGTGTTTATATGTCAGCAAGCAATAATTCATATCGCGCGCTCTTGCCAAAAGAAACAACGGAGAGCCTTGAAACGCCGGACGGTTATGTATCGTGGGTGCTTGCACAGAGCGGAACCATTCCGACGATGATTTCTCATAAGCTCGGATTGAAAGGGCCTAGCTATTTCGTTCATGCCAATTGTTCTTCTTCTTTAATCGGATTGCATTCTGCCTATCAAAGCCTGATGTCTGGTGAATCTAATTATGCTTTGGTCGGCGGAGCGACATTGCACACCGAGTCAAATATCGGATACGTGCATCAGTCAGGTTTGAATTTTTCAAGTGATGGGCATATTAAGGCATTTGATGCCTCTGCCGACGGAATGATTGGCGGTGAGGGCGTTGCCGTTGTATTGCTCAAAAAAGCGGCGGATGCCGTAAAAGACGGCGACCACATCTATGCGTTGTTAAGAGGCATAGGTATAAATAACGATGGAGCTGACAAAGTCGGCTTTTATGCTCCAAGTGTAAAAGGACAGGCGGACGTGATTCAAAAGGTCATGAATCAAACGAATATTCAGCCTGAATCCATCAGCTATGTGGAAGCGCACGGTACAGGTACGAAGCTTGGAGATCCAATCGAGCTGTCAGCGTTGACGGCAGTTTACAGGCAGTATACAAATAAAAAACAATTTTGCGGAATCGGATCGGTCAAATCCAATATCGGACATGCTGATACGGCCGCCGGGCTGGCAGGCTGCATTAAGGTGGTGATGAGCCTTTACCATAATGAGCTTGCTCCTAGCATCAATTATAAGGATCCGAATCCAAATACAGACTTAGCTAATTCTCCTTTTTACGTCGTCGATCAAAAGAAAGCATTGAGTAATGAAATAAAAACGCACAGGGCTGCACTTAGTTCGTTCGGGCTTGGCGGGACAAACACTCATGCGATTTTCGAGCAATACAAAACAGTTTCTGCTGATCAGAAACAAACAGGGGCCTGCATCATTCCGATATCGGCAAAAAATAAAGAGCGGCTGCATGAGTATGTACATGGCATTTTGGTTCATTTGGAAAGAAGAGGGCTTGAAAGCGGCCATCTGGCTGATTTTGCTTATACCCTTCAGGTCGGGCGAGAAGCAATGGAATATCGGGTTGCCTTTATCGCTGATCATGTGGATGAGTTAAAACAAAGGCTGGCTGATTTTATCAATGGAAATTCACCAATAGAAGGCTGTTATCAAGGAGAGAAGCAGCAAGCCAAGGATGTTTCATGGCTGACAGAGGATGAAGACAGCGCGGAACTGATTGGGAAGTGGATCGCAAAAGGAAAAGTGAACAAGCTGGCGGAGATATGGAGTAAAGGAGCGCATATTGATTGGCTACAGCTTTACAAAGATGTGCGTCCAAACAGAATGAGTTTGCCGACATATCCTTTTGCAAAGGAACGATACTGGGCATCACAGGATGATCACAAGCTTTCGGGAAGAATGTCCGCTAAACAGACAGGCGTCAGTGCATTGCATCCGCTGCTTCATCAAAATACGTCAGACTTTTCTGAGCAGAGATTCAGTTCAGTTTTTACAGGTGAGGAATTCTTTCTGACAGATCATGTGGTGAGAGGGAAGCCGGTGCTCCCTGGGGTTGCCTACCTTGAAATGGCGCAAATGGCTGTAAACAAGGCTACAGGCAGCATAAACGAACAGGATGTCAGAATCAAATTAAATCACGCCGTTTGGGTTCAGCCTGTAGTGGTCGAGAGTCAGCCGGTTCATGTGCATATCAGTCTCTTTCCAGAAGAGGATGGGAAAATCACATATGACATTTACAGTACCGGAGAAGGGTCAGGCTCAGCCATACACAGTCAAGGCAGTGCGGAACTGATAACTGCAGCAGAAAAGCCGGCTTGGGATCTTGGTGAATTACAGCGCCGCTGCAGCCGGAAGGAGCTTTCGCCTCACCAATTTTACGAGGAAGGCAGAAGCAGGGGAATGTTTCATGGTCCGGCATTCCAAGGAATTCAGAAAGTGAATATCGGAAACAGAGAGGTTTTGGCACGATTGCAGCTGCCAGCATCTGTTTCTGACACACAGGAACGTTTTGTGCTGCATCCAAGTATGATGGACTCCGCTGTTCAGGCTGCCACAATCTGTATCATGCAGGAATTTACTGAGCAAAAATTGATTTTGCCGTTTGCGCTTGAAGAACTTGAAGTGATCAAAGGATGTACGTCTGCGATGTGGGCATATGCCCGGTTAAGTGACGGTGATCACGGCGGAGATATGGTGCAGAAAGCGGATATCGATTTGTTTGACGAGACTGGGGACGTATGCGTAAGGATGAAGGGATTTTCAACAAGAGTGTTGGAAGGAGAAGTTCATTCGCCAAAACCTGCAGTTACACATGAGCGGTTAATGCTCGAGCCGATTTGGAATAAGCAGGATGAGGTGATCGCTAAAGAGGTGACATCTTACGGAGAGCATCTCGTTGTCTTCTGTGAAACCGAACGAAAGGTCAGCGACGGCATTGCATCCCGCATGCAGAATGTGCATGTCATTACTCTGAATGAAACTGAGGGGAATATCGCTGAACGTTTTCAAAGCTATACACAGCAGGTTTTTGAACTCATACAAAAGAAGATTCGCTCTAAAGCTAATCTGATCATTCAAGTGATTGTGCCGGGGAAAGGCGAGAAGCAATTGTTTGCGGGAATGTCCGGATTACTCAAAACAGCAGAATTGGAATACAGCAAACTTACAGCTCAGGTCATTGAGGTCGAGAATCCGGAAGAGATCATTGGCCTTCATCAAAAGCTGATAGACGACAGTCAGAGGCCTGATGACAAACAGATCAAATATGAAGCTGGTGACCGCTTTGTCAAAGGCTGGAGTGAAATAGCGCGTCCGGCAGCTGCTGAGCTTCATATGCCATGGAAGGATAATGGCGTTTACCTTATCACAGGTGGAGCGGGGAGCTTAGGCCTTTTGTTTGCAAAAGAAATTGCCAATCGAGCCGTTCATCCGGCCATCATTCTTACGGGACGCTCAGTCTTAAGTGAGCATAAGGAGCAGGAGCTTGAGGCTCTCCGAAAGTTGGGTGCAGAGGTTATCTATAAACAGGCTGATGTTGGAGATCAAAAGGCGGTCTCACGGCTCATGGATGAAATCAAAGAGACGTACGGCCATCTCAATGGAATTCTTCACGGTGCAGGCATCATAAAAGATCACTTCATTGTGCACAAAACAAATAAAGAGTTTCAAGAAGTATTACAGCCAAAAGTGAACGGTTTGTTTTATCTAGATGAATGCAGCAAAGATTGGCAGTTGGACTTTTTCATCTTGTTTTCTTCTGTGTCCGGATGTTTAGGAAACACTGGACAAGCAGACTATGCAGCAGCCAATACATTTATGGATGCATTTGCCGTGTACAGAAACGCGCTTGCCGTGTCTAAGAAGCGGAACGGCACAACCATTTCCTTCAACTGGCCGTTATGGAAAGAGGGCGGTATGCAAGTTGATGCTGAAATTGAAAAGAGTATGTTGAAAAACGCAGGAATGGTCCCGATGCAAAGTGATCACGGCATTAAAGCCCTTTATCAAGGAATCGCTTCAGAAAAGCCGCAAGTATTCGTGATGGAAGGTCAGCTTGCGAAAATGAAGCAAAAATTGCTCTCTTCCGGGTCTAAAATCAAACGGACGGATCATAAAAGCGCAGATAAACATAACAGCCAAACCCGTAAATTGGAACAGTCTTTCATCCAGATGGTCGGAGAGATTTTAAAAGTTAACACTGAAGATATTGATATCAATACAGAACTCAGCGAGTACGGATTCGATTCGGTTACGTTTACTGTATTTACAAACCGGATTAATGAAGTGTACCAATTGGAGTTAGCGCCGACCATTTTCTTCGAATATGGAAGTATACGAAGCCTGGCTGAATATGTAATGTCTGAGTATCAGGATGAATGGCTGCCTCAAGATGTAGCCGTCAGCGGGACTGATGAACCATCCAACTCTTTATCTGCTGCAGACAGCCTGCAAGCTTCATTGAGTCACATGGTCAGCGTCATTTTAAAAGTGAACGTTGAAGATATCGATATCAATACAGAGCTGAGTGAGTATGGCTTTGATTCAGTTTCATTCACTGTATTTACGAATCAGATTAACGAAGCATATCAATTGGAATTGACGCCGACCATTTTCTTTGAATATGGAAGGATTCAAAGTTTGGCTGACTATCTGATAGATGAATACAAGGAGGCTTTTGCTGAGGAGAACGTAATATCATCGGTTCCTGAAAAAGATGAAGAAACAGCTCCTGCGGCTCCAAGCATGACAAAGAGGAGAAAACAGCGCTTTAAACAGACTGTTATGCCAAAAGAGGAAAGAAACACAAATCAGGCTGCCGATTATGAGCCGATCGCCATTGTCGGCATCAGCGGCCGATTCCCTGGAGCCAATGACATAGATGAATTCTGGAGAAATCTTGAGGAAGGCAAAGACAGTATCACGGAAGTCCCGAAAGACCGTTGGGATTGGCGGGAGCATTTTGGAAATCCTGACTCAGAAGCCAATAAGACTGACATCAAATGGGGCGGATTTATTGATGGTGTAGCAGAATTTGATCCGTTGTTTTTTGGGATATCACCCCGTGAAGCCCATTATGTAGATCCTCAACAGAGGCTGTTAATGGAATATGCATGGAAGGTGATAGAAGATGCTGGATGCTCGCCGCAGAGCCTTTCAGGTACAGGGACAGGCATCTTTATCGGCACAGGAAATACAGGATATAAAGATTTATTTACTAAAGAAAATCTCCCGATTGAAGGACATGCCGCAACAGGCCATATGATTCCTTCGGTAGGTCCGAATAGAATGAGTTATTTCTTAAATACCCATGGTCCAAGTGAACCGGTAGAAACGGCTTGTTCAAGCTCGCTTGTTGCGATTCACCGTGCTGTGACTGCTATGCAAAGCGGCGACTGTGAGATGGCAATCGCAGGAGGCGTGAACACGATATTAACCGAGGAGGCGCACATTAGCTACAGCAAAGCTGGCATGCTGAGCAAAGACGGTAGATGTAAAACATTCTCTGCTGATGCGAATGGTTATGTCAGAGGAGAAGGTGTCGGAATGGTCATGCTGAAAAAACTGACAGATGCTGAGCGCGATGGGAATCATATTTACGGCGTCATTCGGGGTACGGCAGAAAATCACGGAGGAAGAGCCAATACTCTGACATCTCCTAATCCGAAAGCGCAAGCTGATTTGCTGGTGCGTGCATATCGCCGGGCAGGCATAGATCCAAGTACAGTCACATATATCGAAGCGCACGGAACGGGGACTGAATTGGGAGATCCGATAGAAATAAACGGGCTGAAAGCCGCGTTTAAAGAACTGTCTAATAGGGATGAGCACACACAGCCGGAAGTTCCGGATCATCGATGCGGGATCGGCTCAGTTAAAAGCAATATCGGTCATTTGGAGCTGGCAGCGGGTATTTCTGGCCTGATTAAGGTACTGCTGCAGATGAAGCATAAAACCTTGGCCAAAAGCCTGCATTGCGATACGCTCAATCCTTACCTGCAGCTTACTGACAGTCCATTTTACATTGTTCAAGAAAAAGAGGAATGGAAGGCTGTCAAAGACCGGAACGGAAACGAAATCCCGCGCCGGGCAGGAATAAGTTCTTTTGGGATTGGCGGAGTAAACGCCCATATTGTGATTGAAGAATACATTCCAAAAGCAGGTTCCCGACATGCGCTTACTGAACATCCGAACATTATTGTGCTGTCGGCTAAAAATAAACAAAGGCTAATGGATCGGGCTGCACAATTGCTGGGTGCCATTCGTGACAAAAAGTATACAGATCAAGATCTGCACCGTATCGCCTACACGCTTCAAGTCGGGCGGGAAGAAATGGATGAACGCATGGCTTGTATTGCGGGCACAATGCAGGAGCTTGAAGAAAAACTGCAAGCGTATGTTGACAGCGAGGAAGGGACTGAAGGGCTCTTCCGCGGACAGGCGAATCGAAACAAAGAAGCGTTGGCCATTTTTTCTGCTGATGAGGACTTGGCAATGGCTATTGAGGCTTGGATCAGAAAAAGGAAATACGCCAAGCTTGCGGATTTATGGGTCAAAGGTGTCGCGGTCAATTGGGCTAAACTGTATGGCGGGGCGGCCAAACCGCGTCTAATGAGCCTTCCTTCATATCCGTTTGCGAAGGATTACTATTGGCTTCCGGCAGAGAAAAGTCTTTCAGAACCGGACAACATAGAGTTCGTTGATCATAGTGAAAAGCGGACCTCATGTGTTTTGACAAAACAATGGAGCGCAAGTCCGATTGCCACAAAAACGCCGGGGACAAGGGCTGTTGCGATTCTCAGCAATGAAGAGACGGCAGACTTGGCAGCTGAAGTATCAAAGCATTTCCCGAAACATCTCATATTAAATGTGAGCCGGATTGACAATGAACAGTTAAGTAATGATTGGAAACAGTTTGACGGCCTTGTGGATTTAATCGGTTGCGGCGGACACGAGGAAGAACAGCTACATTGGATTAGCTGGATTCAAAGGCTGGTTGAAGACGGGCATAAAGAGGGAATCATGCTGCTTTGTGTGACGAAAGGGCTGGAATCATTCCAAAACCCTTCCGTGCAGATGACAGGAGCCTCCCGTGCTGGCTTGTATCGTATGCTTCAAAGCGAATACAGCCATTTGAGATCAAGGCATATGGATGCGGAAGACTCTGTTCATCCTCATATTCTCGCGAAGCAGATCGCTGAGGAGTTTTATTCCGATACTGAGGAGACGGAGGTTTGCTACAGAGAGGGCTTGCGGTACCAGGCTTACTTAAAAGCGCATCCGGTAACCTGGAGAGGAGTCGAAGATCGACAGACCTTCCCGGAAGAACATGTGCTTCTCATTACAGGCGGGACAAGAGGAATCGGACTATTAAGCGCCCGGCATTTTGCGGAACACTATGGAGTGAAAAAGCTGGTTTTGACAGGACGTGAGCAGCTTCCTCCGCGAGAAGAATGGGCTCATGCTGAGACATTAAATACCTCTGCGGCGCAGAAAATTCAAGCGGTACGGGAGCTGGAGGCACAAGGCATACAAGTTCAAATGCTGTCACTCTCTTTGTCTGATGAGACACAAGTACAGCAAGCCTTACATGAAATCAATCAAACAATGGGGCCAATTGGCGGAGTCATTCATTGTGCAGGAATAACGGACATGGATACCTTGGCGTTTATCCGCAAAACAGCTGATGATATGCGGCAGGTACTGGAGCCGAAGGTGTCTGGGCTTACAACCCTTTATCGCTATGTAAGTCGTGAGCCACTACAGTTTTTTGTATTATTTTCTTCTGTTTCTGCCATTATTCCGGCACTTTCGGCTGGACAAGCTGATTATGCCATGGCTAACAGCTATATGGATTATTTTGCAGAAGCACATAAGGAAAATGCGCCAATCTTCAGCATTCAGTGGCCGAATTGGAAAGAAACCGGTATGGGGGAAGTGACAAATCAAGCATATCGAGAAAGCGGCTTGCTGAGCATTACGAATTCAGAGGGCTTGCGTTTTCTGGATCAAATCTTATCTGGGACCTTGCAGCCGGTTGTCCTCCCTGCTATCACGAATCAGGAAAATTGGAAGCCAGACCGGCTGATGGAGCGGCGGATCCGGCAAGAATCTGGATTGAAAGAAGAAGCTTTGCTTGTATCACAACCTGAAAAAATCGGGAAAACCGCAGAGCCGGCTAAACATGAGCTGCTTTTAGATGAAACGCGGACATGGCTTGTTGCTTTGTTTTCTGAAGAGCTGAGAATCGAACGCGAACACCTGAAAATTGATGATTTATTTCAGGATTATGGTGTAGATTCTATTATCTTGGCACAGCTGCTCCAGCGTATTAATCGAAAGTTAGACACAGCGCTCGATCCATCTATTCTTTATGAATATCCAACAATTCAGCGCTTTGCTGATTGGCTTGTAGGATCTTATGCCGAATCCTTGACTGCTCTGTTTGGAGACAAGATAGGGGAAAATGCGGAAGCATCTTCGGCAAATAGAACTGAGACAGTCACACCTCACCCTGCGGAGGATCCTGCTTCTGTCAGCCGAAGACAGGTGCCGGTGTCCTCGTCACCGAGTTCTCATCCAGAGGATATCGCCGTTGTCGGGTTATCTTGCCGCTTTCCGGGGGCGGATACACTGGAAGCATATTGGTCGTTATTATCTGAGGGACGCTCGTCAATCGGACCGGTTCCGGCAGAGCGCTGGGGTTATCAGTCACCGTATTATGCCGGAGTCATTGATCACATCAGCCATTTCGATCATGATTTCTTCCTGCTCCATGAAGAGGATGTAAAGGCGATGGACCCGCAAGCGTTATTGGTATTGGAAGAGTGTTTGAAACTTTGGTATCACGCCGGATATACACCAGATGAAATAAAGGGTGAATCTATCGGTGTCTATCTTGGAGGCAGAAGCCAGCACAAGCCTGATGAAGAGAGTCTTCTTCATACGAAGAATCCTATCGTGACAGTCGGCCAGAATTATGTAGCGGCAAATATTTCACAATTTTTTGATGTCCGCGGCCCGAGTGTTGTGTTAGATACAGCATGTTCATCAGCTTTAGTCGGCATGAACATGGCTATTCAGGCCTTACACAGCGGGGATATGAAAGCTGCTGTAGTGGGCGGTGTCAGCTTGCTTGGTTCAGACGCCTCTCACCGGCTGTTTGAGCAGCGCGGCATTTTAAGTAAGCGTTCATCCTTCCATGTGTTTGATGAGCGTGCTGATGGCGTTGTTTTAGGTGAGGGTGTCGGAATGGTTCTGTTAAAAACGGTAAAACAGGCCATACAAGACGGAGATACCATTTATGCTGTGGTCAAAGCGGCCTCGGTCAATAATGACGGAAGAACCGCAGGGCCTGCAACACCTAATTTGGAAGCGCAAAAGGAAGTCATGAAGGCTGCGCTTGCCAAAAGCGGAAAACAGCCAGAGGACATCAGCTATCTTGAAGCAAACGGATCAGGTTCAATGGTAACCGATCTGCTTGAGCTTAAAGCGATTCAATCCGTGTACCGTTCAGGGAACGCAAATCCCCTTTCGCTCGGATCAATCAAGCCGAATATCGGACATCCGCTTTGTGCTGAAGGAATCGCAAGTTTTATCAAGGTTGTTCTGATGATGAAAGAGCGCAGTGTTGTTCCATTTTTATCAGGTGATAAAGAGATGTCACATTTCGATAAGCAGAAAGCGAATCTCACGTTCAGCCGATCGCTGGAAAAATGGACAGAACCGCTGCCTGCTGCGGCCATTAACTGCTTTGCCGATGGGGGGACAAACGCCCATGTCATTTTAGAGGCGTGGGATGAAGATAAAAAACGTGTGATTAAGCGTAGTCCAATATCGCCTCCTGAATTAAAGAAACGGGTGTTTTCGGCTGGCGCGTCAAAGCCGGAAGAGGAGACCTTAAAAATGGACACAGCAAACATATGGGATTCTTATGAAGTGGAGGTCTAACGTGAAAAATATAACGAAGCAACTCACTCTATCGTTAAAAAATCCGTTTATTTATCACCATGTGGTTTACGGACAACATGTTCTTCCGGGTTTGGCTTATATTGATATGATTTACCAGATATTCAGAGAACACGGCTATTCCTTCTCAGAGCTTCAACTGCGGAACTTATCCATTTACCAGCCGTTGACTGCTAGACAGGATTCGGTAATTATGCTCAATATCGATTGCACGGAGAAAAATGAAGGGCATTGGCAAATATCAGTTAAAGGCTTCGAAAAACGCCGTGATAAAGAAGCGTCAGATGAAAAGCTCTTTATGAAGGCTGATATGCACACCGACGTGCCGGCAGTGTTTGAAGAAACACTGGAGGTCAATCACCTCAAAGCAATTCCGGACACGATTGTACAGCTCGATGATGTGTATGAACAGTGCAGACGCCAGGAACTTGTGCATAGCGGATATATGAAAGCGAATGGACATATTTATGAAGAGGAAGACGGTGTGCTCCTTGATCTTTCTCTTGGCTCCGAAGCTATGCTTCATGCAGAAGGCTTTATGTTTCATCCGGCTCTCATCGATGGGAGCGGAGTGGGAGCCAACAATTTGCTTACATCTTTGCTTAAAGGGGAACAGAGGCTGTTTTTGCCTCTGTTCTATGAATCTTTTTCTGCTTCAGCCCTTTTGCAGACGCATTGCATGACAAGAATTAAGCGTTCATCTGTCCGTCAGGAAAAAGAGCTCATTTATGTAACGCTTGAATTTTTTAATGCTTCGGGAGAAAAGGTAGCTGAACTGAAAAACTTCACAAGCAAATTAGTGCGTGAAGCAGAGCTTATTCATGGAGGCCGCAAGGATTTGCCTCAAAGCCAGGAGGCGAGTAAAGATACAGCCGAACTTTCACAGGCTGCAGAAGGAATCAAAGAGGTGTCATCGTCAGCCGAGAGTACGGGGACATACGAGGCAGCTGAACAATTCGTCAGCCAATTAATCGCAGACAAAATTAATAAGGCGGTTGAACAGATTGAAAAGCAGGTTGGCTATTATCAAATGGGACTGAATTCATCCGGTTTGCTTGAAGTGGTAGAAACCATCAGTGACAAAATTGGTGAGAGCCTTTCACCGACTCTCCTGTTTGAGCATACCACGATTGCGGAGCTGTCAGCGTTTCTTGCCCAGGAGTACGGTGAGCATTTTACCTCCTCTCATTCTATTGATCAAAACGAACGAAAGCGTGCCGCTATTCGCACAATTGATCGCGGTACTGCTGAAAGCCGGAAGAGACGTATACATGAGGATTCTGCCCGAACTGCATCTCTGAAGGCAGCAGAAGGAGACATTGCGATTATCGGCATGGCGGGCCGGTACCCGAAGGCAAACAATATTCATGACTTTTGGAACAATCTGAAAGAGGGAATGGATTGCATTAGTGAGATTCCCGAGTCGCGCTGGGATTGGAGGCGCTTTGAAGGAATCACCTCCCCTTCAGGAAAAAGCATTTCTAAGTGGGGCGGATTTATTGATGATCCTGATTGCTTTGATCCTCAATTTTTCAGAATTACGCCGAGAGAAGCGGAGACAATGGATCCTCAGGAGCGGCTGTTTTTAGAAACATGCTGGGAAACGATTGAGGATGCTGGCTACACGCCGAAGACGTTGGCCAAACCTAGAGGACGGAACAAAAGACAGCATGTAGGCGTTTTTGCCGGCGTCATGCACAAGGATTATACATTAGTCGGTGCTGAAGCAGCATCGAAGGAAAATGTGTTCCCTCTCTCTCTCAACTATGCGCAAATTGCCAACAGAGTGTCCTATTTTTGCAATTTCCACGGTCCGAGTATGGCGGTTGATACGGTATGTTCCTCATCTTTAACTGCCGTACATCTGGCGTTGGAAAGCCTTCGTCACGGAGAGTGCGAGGTCGCATTAGCCGGCGGTGTTAACCTTTCTCTGCACCCGAATAAGTATATGACGTACGGTGTTTGGGATATGTTTTCCACTGACGGGCACTGCCGCACGTTTGGCAAGGATGGGGACGGCTATGTGCCGGCAGAAGGAATTGGTGCGGTCTTATTAAAGCCTTTACGTCAGGCCGAGAAAGATGGAGATCGTATTTATGCAGTAATTAAAGGAAGTGCAGTCAACCATGTAGGAACTGTAAGCGGGATTTCTGTGCCAAGTCCTGTTTCACAAGCTGATCTGATTGAGACATGCTTGGAGAAAACAGGGATTGACCCGCGGACTGTCAGTTATGTGGAAGCGCACGGAACCGGTACATCTTTAGGAGATCCGATCGAATTACAGGGTCTGGTAAAAGCGTTCCGCCAATATACAGAGGACTGTCAGTTCTGTTCAATCGGTTCTGTCAAGTCAAATATCGGGCATGCGGAATCCGCCGCAGGTATCAGCGGTTTAAGCAAAGTCGCCCTTCAGCTTCACCATCAAACCCTCGTGCCTTCTTTGCATTCAGAAGAGCTGAACCCGTACGTAGACTTTGAAAAGTCGCCATTTTATGTGCAGCATAAAACCGAAACTTGGAAGCAGCCTGTTATCAATGAGAATGGTGAGGGAATCATCTATCCGCGCCGGGCAAGCATCAGTTCGTTCGGTGCAACGGGGTCTAATGCCCATATGATTTTAGAAGAATACATTCCTGAAGCAGCGGAGCAGACCGTGTCTGTACGTGACACCACACCGGTGATTATTCCGCTTTCTGCCCGGAATCAAGAACGTCTTCATGTGTATGCGGAACGTCTTCTCGATTTTCTTCATGAGGGTATTGAAATCAGAGATGTAGCTTATACATTGCAGATTGGCCGTGAACCGATGGAAGAGCGGGTTGCTTTTTTAGCAGGCGGGATTCAAGAATTGAGAGGTCAATTAGAAGCATATCTAAAAGGACAGGAAACCATTGAGCATTGCTGGAAGGGCCGAATGACAAAAGAAACCGGTGATATATCACTTTCCGGAGAAACAGTACATAAATGGCTGGAACAAGAAAATCTAAACCTGATCGCTGAAAAATGGGCCGGCGGATCTGCGGTTGATTGGAAGCTCTTATACGGGGGAAACAAACCTAAGCGGATCAGCTTGCCGACATACCCTTTCGCAAAAGTGCGGTATTGGGTACCGGAGAAAGAGACAGAGATTGACTTGCCAAAACAGAATTTGACCCTAGGCCATGCCATTCATCCTCTCCTGCACGAAAATGTGTCTGACATGTCGGGCGTGCGTTTTCGTTCAGAGTTCACAGGGCGTGAATTTTTCTTAAAGGATCATGTCATTAAAGGTCAGCACATTTTACCCGGTGCAGCCTTGTTAGAAATGGTTCGGGCAGCTGCAGAAAAGGCGGCTGCGAACCAGATGCATGCAGATATTCGTCTTCAGGATATCGTTTGGATTCGCCCTGTTGCTGTCACAGATCTGCAATCAGTCATATACGTTCACCTTTATCCGGAAGACAATGGTGATATTTTGTTCGAAATCTGCAGGGAGAGTGACAGCGCGGGGGAGGAACCGGTGATATACGGCCAAGGAAGCGTTGTGCTTTGCCAGACTGAAGAAGCTCCTAAACTGAATATTGAAAAGGTGAAAGCAAGCTGCAGTAGACGCATTCTGCCGCCTGGTGTATGCTATGACGCTTATGCGGAAATGGGAATTGAGTACGGTGACGGCCACAGAGCGATTGATACTATATATGTCGGGGCAAACGAAGCTCTAGCTAAATTGACGATGCCGTCTGTCGTTTCACATACCCAAGATCATTATGTTTTGCATCCGAGCATGATAGATGCGGCATTTCAAGCTTCTATCGGTCTGAGGCTTGGAACAGAGGATGCCAGTTTGACAGAAAGCCAAGCAATGCTGCCTTTCGCATTGCAGGATATCCAAATTTTCAAAGATTGTGAGACTTCGATGTGGGCCCGCGTGAAATACAGCAAGGACAGTACCGCCGCGGATCGTATTCAGAAGCTTGACATCGATTTGTGTAATGAAGTGGGCCAGGTATGCGTGCGAATGAAAGGCTATTCTGCCAGAACTCTAGAAAACGAGACAGATTTAGCAACTGGCACACTTTTATTCGAGCATATATGGGAAGAAGCAACTGTTTCAGAGAAAAATGAGTTAATGGAATATCAGAGGCATAAAGTTATTGTTTGTGATATGGCAGAAAGGCAAATCGAAAGAATCCGGAACAAGTTTGACTGTACGGTATTAGAAATAAGCGGGCAGGCAGTTCATGAACGGTTTAAAGCGTATGCTTTACAGTTATTCGAAGACATTCAACAGCTGCTAAACTCAAAACCTGGCGGGAATGTGCTCGTTCAAGTCGCTGTTCCTGCATTGGACGAACCGCAGCTGCTAAACGGCTTAGCGGGACTTCTCAAAACGGCCCAGCTGGAAAACCCAGCATTCAATGGCCAGCTGATTGAATTTGATTCAGGGATATCTGCAAGCGATCTGGCCGAAACATTAGCAGAATGCAGGCAATATCCTCATGATAACCATATCCGATATTGGCAAGGAAAACGGTATGTAAGCAAATGGAAAGAGACAGCAGCTGATCAACCGGGCACCGACATGCCATGGAAGGATAAAGGGGTTTATCTGATTACAGGCGGTGCAGGGGGGCTTGGTTTCCTATTTGCAAATGAAATTGCAAACAAAACGCGTGAGGCTGTCATGATTCTCACAGGCAGGTCTCCTGTCAATGAAAGAAAGCAGTCAGAGCTTCAGAAGTTACAGAAAATGGGCGCGCGTGTTGTTTATAGACAAACAGATATGACTGAAAAAGAAGCTGTTATGGCTTTAACGAAAGAGATTCAAGAGGACTATGGCGGCTTAAATGGCATCATTCATAGCGCTGGCATTATAAAAGATAATTTCATTATTAGAAAAAAGAAAGATGAGATTCAAGATGTGCTCGCTCCAAAGGTCACCGGCCTGATTCATCTTGACGAAGCAACGAAAGATATCCCGCTCGACTTTTTTATCCTTTTTTCTTCAAATGCCGGGACAGTGGGAAGTGCAGGACAGGCAGATTACGCAATGGCAAATGCTTTTATGAATACATTCAGCGAGTACCGGAATGTCCAAGCAGCACAGCACAAGCGCTACGGGAAAACCCTTTCCATGAGCTGGCCGCTGTGGAAAGACGGAGGCATGCATGTTGATGCTGAAACCGAAAGGATGCTGACGAGAGATACAGGTATGGTCGCCATGGAAGCAGATGACGGAATTCAGGCATTATACCATGGATGGGCCTCAGGAAAATCGCAGCTGATGGTGGCTGCAGGCGTTGTGAGCAAAATCCATTCATTTTTGGATCAAACAGGAAATGGGCAATCTCCAAATGGAAAATACAAAAGTGAAATTCAGCATACTGAAAATGCGAGTTCCGTGATGGGAGCCGATGAAGAGATGCTGAGAGAAAAAGCAGAGGATTATTTCAAGAGTGTGCTTTCCTCAGTTACAAAGCTGCCTGTCAGCCAGATTGACGCCGAAGCTCCAATGGAGGATTACGGAATCGATTCAATTATGATCATGCATGTTACCGGACAATTAGAAAAAGTATTCGGTTCATTGTCTAAAACCTTGTTCTTTGAATACCTCAATATTCGGTCATTATCACAGTATTTTACTGAATCACATAGAGAAAAGCTGTTACACATCTTGGGGATTGAATCAGAAACATCTTCTTCAATAGAAGAAAATAGAAAGACAGATTCTGAGACCGAAGAGAAAAAAGAAAGTCCGGTTCGCCGCAGAAAGTCCGGATTCGTCCCCAAGCAAAGAAATGTGCAAAAGCAGTCTGCTGAAAAAGAAACGGAAGAGATTGCGATTATCGGAATCTCCGGACGCTATCCGCAAGCAGACAACATCCATGAACTGTGGAAAAACTTGAGGGACGGCCACGACTGTATTACCGAGATTCCTGAAGACCGCTGGGACCACAGTCTCTATTACGATAAAGATAAGGACAAACCAGGAAAAACGTACAGCAAGTGGGGAGGCTTTATTAAGGATGTAGATAAGTTTGATCCGCAATTTTTCCATATCTCTCCTCGTGAAGCGAAATTAATGGATCCGCAGGAGCGTTTATTTTTGCAATGTGTTTACGAAACGATGGAGGATGCCGGATATACAAGAGAGCACCTCGGCCGTAAACAGGATGCTGAGCTTGGCGGAAACGTAGGCGTTTACGTCGGTGTCATGTACGAAGAATATCAGCTGTACGGAGCGCAAGAACAAGCGCGGGGCCGGTCTCTGGCTTTACCGGGGAATCCATCCTCTGTAGCAAACCGGGTATCCTATTATTTCGATTTCCATGGACCGAGTATGGCTCTGGATACGATGTGCTCTTCTTCATTGACCGCTATACATTTGGCTTGCCAAAGCTTGCATCGCGGTGAATGTGAGGCAGCTTTCGCAGGGGGAGTCAATGTTTCAATCCACCCCAATAAATATTTGATGCTTGGACAGAACAAATTTATGTCAAGCAAAGGCAGGTGTGAAAGCTTTGGACAGGGAGGAGACGGCTATGTGCCGGGAGAAGGCGTTGGAGCTGTACTCCTTAAGCCATTGTCCAAAGCGATTGAAGATGGCGATCACATTTATGGAGTCATTAAGGGCACAGCCATTAACCACGGAGGAAAAACAAACGGATACTCAGTTCCTAACCCGAAAGCCCAGGCAGATGTCATTAAAAAGGCGGTTACAGAGGCGCAAATTGACCCGCGGGCTATCAGTTATATCGAAGCGCATGGCACAGGCACTTCACTCGGAGATCCTATTGAAATAACAGGGCTGGCTAAAGTGTTCTCAGAACATACGAAAGACAAACAATTTTGTGCCATAGGCTCAGCCAAATCAAATATCGGGCACTGTGAGAGTGCAGCGGGCATTGCGGGATTAACAAAGGTATTGCTTCAAATGAAATACAGACAGCTGGCGCCTTCCCTTCATTCAAAAGTGCTGAATCCGAATATTGACTTCTTTAATTCTCCATTCAAAGTCCAGCAAGAGCTTGAAGAATGGAAGAAGCCGATCATTGAAGTAAATGGAAAAGAAATTGAATATCCGCGAATCGCAGGCCTCTCATCATTTGGCGCCGGAGGGGGTAACGCCCATATTCTAATAGAAGAATATGCTTCGAAATCTGAGCCAGAGCATTCTTCAGCGGGACAGGCGGCTGTTATTGTGCTCTCAGCAAAAAATGAAGAGAGACTTCAAAAACGGGCGGAACGATTGCTGGATGCTCTCCGTGAGGGGCGTTATTCTGAAGCCGATCTGCCTCGTATCGCATATACGCTTCAGGTCGGACGAGAAGCAATGAATGAGCGTTTGGCGTTTGTGGCTGAAAATATGCAGGAGCTTAATGAAAAGCTGAATGATTTTATCTCTGGAAAAGAACACATTGAACACTTATATCGGGGACAAGTGAAGCGAAATAAAGAAACCATGGCAGTTTTTGCGGCTGATGAAGATATGGCGAAGACAATTGAAGCATGGGTTCGCAAAGGAAAATTTGCAAAGTTTTTAGACCTCTGGGTCAAAGGGTTAAATATCGATTGGAACATGCTTTATCAAAATGGTAAGCCGCGCCGTATCAGCTTGCCTGCCTATCCTTTTGCAAGAGACCGTTATTGGATAGAAGAAACTGTGGTGAAGACAGTTGAAAAAAGACCAGTGAAGCCGGCTGTTACATCACAGCCAGTCATCCAAGAGCCATTTATTCCGGAAAAAGTCAGCGGTAAGCCTGCCAATATTTCGTTGCAGCCTTTGATGGCAAGCAGTCAGGAAACACAGCAAAGTACATCTGTTCCGCTGCAGCCGGTTAGAAAGCAGCAAACCATAACTGCTGAAGTCTTATGTGATGAACTGACAGCAAGCTTAGCAGACGTGTTATATATGGATCAAAATGAAATCGACCCGGACGAGGCATTCATTGATATCGGCATGGACTCCATTACCGGTCTTGAATGGATAAAATCAATCAATAAGAAATTTGGTACATCGCTTCTTGTGACCAAGGTTTATGATTATCCGACAATCCGTGATTTTGCCGCTTTCTTAAAAGATGAATTAAGCACACAAGCTGATGGAGAAAATGCAGAAAACCATCCGCAAAAATCAGAGGAGACGTATACACCGATACAACGGGAATCCATCTTATCTAAACCGGATAATATTTCGTTGCCGCCTTTAGGCCATCATGAGCCGGAGCAGCAGAAACCAGTTGAAGACATTCAATATGCAGCGTCGGAAATTTCTGCTTCCAGTCAATATGCTGGAACAATTGAAACACTGAATGATGAATTAAAGGAAAGCATTGCTGAAGTGTTATGCATGGATTCCCAAGAGGTCGATATTGATGACACCTTTATCGATATCGGAATGGACTCCATTACAGGACTAGAATGGATAAAAGCAATCAATAAGCAATATGGCACATCATTTTCAGTTACCAAAGTTTATGATTATCCAACAATTCGTCAGTTTGCAAATATGTTAAAAGCCGAGCTTGTCAATCATAGTAATAGAAGTAAAGAAAGAGCGGATGAGCTTTTCCAAGAGAATAAACAGCCTGAAGCAACAGCTAAAGCTAAAGCGAAACCCGCGGAGCGTTCGATTCAGCCCGTTCGGCTGCCAGCGATGAAAGCGCCTGAACAGAAACCAGACCGATCTCATCAAGGTTACCGAGACGATGCGGTAGCCATAGTCGGGATGGCAGGCAGATACCCCGGTGCCAAGGATGTAAGAGAATATTGGGATCATCTGGTCAATGCAAGAAATGCGATTCGTGACATTCCGAAATCACGGTGGGATGTAGACAAATACTATGACCCGGCACTGAATCAAAAGGGGAAAGTCTATTGCAAATCACTGGGGATGCTGGATGATATTGAACATTTTGATCCGCTGTTTTTTAATATTCCGCCGTCAGAAGCTGAACTGATAGACCCGCAGCATCGAATCTTTTTGCAGGAAGGCTATAAAGCATTCGAGGATGCCGGATATAATGCGCAAACGTTAAGCAATAAAAAGTGCGGTGTTTATCTTGGCATTATGAGCAATGAATACGGAGTGATGCTGAATCGGAATCAGGCAAGAGCAAGCGCCACCGGAAACAGCTTTGCGATAGCGGCAGCGCGTATTCCGTATTATCTCAATTTAAAAGGGCCGGCGATTCCGATCGATACGGCATGCTCATCCTCACTAGTCGGTACACATTTAGCGCGTCAAGCATTAGTAAACAAAGAAATTGATATGGCGCTGGTGGGAGGAGTCACCTTATACCTGACACCGGAATCTTACATCAGTATGTGTGAAGCCGGCATGCTGTCTCCTGATGGACAATGCAAAGCATTTGATAATGGCGCAAATGGTTTTGTTCCCGGAGAAGGGGCAGGAGCGCTCGTTTTGAAACGGCTGAAAGATGCAGAAGCGGATCGTGATCACATCTATGGCGTTATTATCGGTTCGGGCATTAATCAGGACGGGAAAACAAACGGAATTACGGCACCGAGCGTGAAAAGCCAAATGGATCTGGAACGGGATATATATGAGACATATGGCATACATCCTGAAAGCATTAGCTATGTTGAAATGCACGGCACCGGAACAAAACAAGGAGATCCAATAGAATTAGAGGCGCTGTCCACCGTCTTTAAAGAGAAAACAGACAAAAAGCAATTTTGTGCGATCGGTTCTGTGAAAAGCAACATTGGCCATACATCAGCGGCAGCGGGTGTTGCCGGTGTTCAAAAAGTGCTGATGTGCATGAAACATAAAACGCTGGTGCCTACACTGAACTTCTCTGAACCTAATGAGCATTTTCAATTTGAAGAATCGCCTTTGTATGTAAACACTGAGCTTAAGCATTGGGAAACGGCTGATAGAAAACCGCGGCGGGCCTGTGTGAGTTCTTTTGGATATAGCGGAACGAACGCCCACCTCGTGATTGAAGAATATCAGTCTGATAGAAACAATGATCCATTGCCAGATCGCCATCATTCAAAGCTATTTGTGCTCTCAGCGAAAAAGAGGCAGCAATTGAAGGCTTATGCCCAATTGATGAGAGACTTCGCAGATTCTAATAAAGATATCAATCTGGATGATATGGCATATACCCTTCAGACTGGCCGGGAACCAATGGACTACCGAATGGCATTTTTGGCTGATTCGAGAGAAATGCTTATCAAAACGTTAGAAGACTATATTGCAGATATTCCGAATACGGAAATCTATGACGCGCATGTCAAAACGAAGAAAAGTGAAATGAAAGTGTTTGAAACAGATAATGACGCCAAAATCCTGCTGGAAACGTGGATTGAGAAAAAAAGGCTGGAGAAGCTAGCAGAATTATGGGTAAAAGGATTGCGAATAAACTGGAACAAGCTTTATGGCGATCACGTGCCTCGCCGAATCAGTCTGCCTGCTTATCCGTTTGCAGAAGAATACTATTGGCTCCCAATTGAAGATGCTGCAGAAAAAGACAGCCGTTCGGCATTGCCATCTGCTGTACGGCCTACGAAACAGAGCTTGTTACAAAAACAGTGGCAGGATTGCCCGATTACATCATCAGAACGTATGAGCCAAACGGTTGCCATATTGGCAAACGCAGAAACAAGGTCATTGGCTGAAGAGCTTTCCCTGTATTTCTCGAGCTATCGCATCATTGACAGACAAGAGCTTGAGCATCTGTCAGACGCCGACTGGGAAAATGTCGGCGGAGCAGTGGATTTGATCGGATGCGGAATGAGCCATGAGCAATCGATAAACTGGATCAGTTGGCTGCAAAAACTGATTGAGCTTGGCCGTAAACACAAGCAAGAATTGACTGTCTTGTGTGTGACGAAGGGGCTCGAGTCTTTTGAAAATAAAGATGTTAATCTGTCCGGTGCATCCCGGGCTGGTCTATACCGAATGCTCCAAAGTGAATACAGTCACCTTACATCAAGACATATGGACACAGACCATGTAACAGCCGAAAAGGAGCTGGCCAGACAGATTGCAGATGAATTTTATGCTGACAGTACAGACACCGAAGTCTGTTATCGAGACGGACGGCGTTATCGCGCATATTTGGACGAGCGAACAGCAGATGCTTTTAATCAAAAAGAATTATCGTTTCCGTCAGATCAGGTGCTATTGATTACAGGGGGGACAAGAGGGCTTGGAATGGTGTGTGCGCGTCATTTTGTGCAAACATACGGGGTGAAACGATTGGTTCTCACCGGCCGTGAAGTCATGCCCCCGCGTGAACAGTGGGAGTTTCTTAAAGCGAAAAACACGCCGCTTGCTCAGAAATTGAAAGCCATCCAAGAGTTGGAAGCAATGGGCGCTCAAGTACAAGTACAGTCTCTTCAGCTATCCGATCCGCTTGCTGTCAAACAAAGCATCGAGACGATTCAGCATACGATGGGAGCGATTGGCGGAGTGATTCATTGTGCCGGGGCTCTGAATAAACATAATCCGGCATTTATAAGAAAATCAGCAGAAGAAATTCAAGCCGTGCTGGAGCCGAAAGTCGGAGGGCTTCAAACCTTATTTGACCTGCTCAAAGATGAGCCGCTGCAATTCTTTGTTTTATTTTCATCTGTATCAGCGACCGTCCCTGTGCTTGCGGCCGGACAAGCTGATTATGCAATGGCGAATGCATTTATGGATTATTTTGCAGAATCACATAAAGATAAATATCCGATCGTCAGCATTCAGTGGCCAAATTGGAAGGAGACCGGCTTAGGCGAGGTTCGAAGCAAAGCTTTAGAACAGACCGGACTGTTAGGCTTGAATAACGAGGAGGGATTGCAGCTTCTGGATCAGATTCTTTCTGAAAAACAGCAAGCTGTTGTCCTGCCCGCGATTCACCATACAGATGTATGGCAGCCGGGTAAGCTCATGCAGCACTCACTGACGGATAAGGCTTTCCAACGTGCTGAGACAAGAGAACAAGACAGCGCTCAGAGCTTGTTCCATGGAACAGTAGAATGGCTTGTGACTATTTTTTCTGACGAGCTGAAGATAGGCGCCGAAGACCTTGAAACTGATGAGCCTTTTCAAGAATACGGAGTAGATTCGATTATTTTGGCGCAGCTATTACAGCAGATTAATCAAAAGTTAAAAGGAGATATCGATCCATCTATTTTATTTGAATACCCCACAATAGAATCTTTTGCAAAGTGGCTGATTTCTGAATATAAATCTGCCTTACCAGATGCTGTACATCCAGCTGACTCAAAAGAACATGTGCCTGATGCGGCATCATTGCCGTCCGATCAGGCTTCCGCGGCGAAACAGCAAATGCAAAAGGCAAGCGATATAAAACCGGCAGTTCATGCAGAAGACATCGCGATCGTTGGCCTGACATGCCGATTTCCCGGAGCGGAAACGCTGGAGGCATACTGGGATTTAATACGTGACGGTCGATCAGAGATCAAACCTGTGCCGCATGAACGCTTTGGCAATTCAAGCTCGTATTATGCCGGGGTAATCGAGGACCTGAACCGATTTGATCCTGATTTCTTCCTGATGTCCGATGATGATGTCAGAGCAATGGACCCGCAGGCTTTGGCAGTATTGGAAGAAAGTCTGAAGCTGATGTATCACGCCGGGTACACCGAAAAGGAAATGAAAGGCATGCGGGCTGGTGTCTATATAGGAGGTCGCAGTCAGCACAAGCCTGATCAATCCAGTCTTTCAAAAGCGAGAAATCCGATTGTAGCTGGAGGACAAAACTATTTAGCCGCTAATATTTCACAATTTTTTGATTTGCGAGGACCGAGTATTGTTCTGGATACAGCTTGTTCCTCTGCATTGGTCGGCATGAATATGGCCATTCAGGCTTTACGAAGCGGAGATATCGAGGCAGCGGTTGTCGGCGGTGTCAGCTTGCTTGATACAGATGCACATCGAATGTTTCAGGAGCGCGGACTTTTAAGTGACAAGCCGTCTTTCCATGTATTTGACAAGCGAGCAGAAGGCGTCGTTTTAGGAGAAGGCGTGGGAATGGTTTTAGTCAAAACGGTCAGCCAAGCACTTGAAGACGGAGATTCCATTTATGCTGTCATTAAAGCCGCAGCTGTAAACAATGACGGAAGAACCGCAGGTCCGTCCGCACCGAATCTTGAGGCGCAAAAGGACGTGATGCTGTCGGCGCTTGAGAAAAGCGGCAAAAAGCCTGAAGAAATCAGTTATCTCGAAGCAAATGGATCTGGTTCAATTGTGACAGACTTGCTTGAGCTTAAGGCGATTCAAGCGATTTACCGCTCTCGCTGCAATGCTCCATTAGGATTGGGGTCGGTTAAGCCTAACATCGGCCACCCTTTATGCGCAGAAGGGATAGCAAGCCTGATTAAGGTCGCTTTGATGCTGAAACATAGACAATTGGTTCCGTTCCTGTCAGGTGATGAGAAAATGACGCATTTTAATATTGAGGAAACGGATTTGTATTTTTGTAAAACACAAGCCGAGTGGAAAGAGAAAACGCCGGCTGCAGCGATTAATTGTTTTGCCGATGGAGGAACGAATGCCCACTTGATTTTAGAAGCCTGGGATGACTCGGCTGATCGTCCAATCAGAAGAAAGCCTTTGCCGCTGCCGGCACTGCATCGGCGGCCCGTTTTAACAGAGAATCGAGCCCTATCAGCTCAAACTGAGCGGGGACAAGGGTTTTCAGACAAGAGTGCTCCTAAAGAAATGTTTTGGAAAACTTTCAAATAAGAGAGGAGTGGGAACATGATAACTGAACAGCTGCGCATCTCATTAAATAATCCTATCATGTGCAATCACAAGGTATATGGACAAGCGTTATTACCCGGCCTTGCTTATATAGATCTGATTTATCAAGTATTCCAAGAACATGGTTACGCTTATCAAGAGCTAGAACTGAAAAATCTGACCATTTTTTATCCTTTAATCGCGGAAGCATCGTATGACATTGCCCTGACAATCCAAGTGTCTGAAAGCAAAAAAGGGACATGGTCCATCTTAATTGAAGGGCAAAAACAGCATGGAGAGTCGTTATCAGGTCATAGACGATATGCTTCGGCCGAGATGCATCATAAAGCACCAGCTGCTTTCACGGAAAAGATCGACCTTCATCAATGGAAAAAAGCGGCCGGCCGAATTCTGAATTTGGACGACATTTATGATCAATGCCGCCGTCAAGAATTAGTGCATACAGGCATGATGAAAGCAGAAGGACAGGTATATGAAACAAAAGAGGCCGCTTTGATTGATGTATCTGTCGGACAAGAAGCATTGCTTCATTCTGAGGCTTTTATGTTTCATCCGACGCTCATCGACGGCAGCGGTTTAGGGTCAAGCGGCTTGCTCTCAAGTGTAAATAAAAACGAACAGACTGTGTATCTGCCTTTGTTTTTCGAATCCTTTACAGCTTCGGAGCCATTACAAAAAGAATGTGCGGCGCGCATTCAGGCTTCCTCCGTGCGCCAGAAAAACGAGCTTACTTATATGACCATTGAATATTTTAATTCTTCTGGACAAAAAATAGCTGAACTTAAAAACTTCGCAAGCAAGTCTGTCCGGGATGCGAAGGCCTTTCAGCCTGAAAAAGAAATCGATCAGCTCCAGGAAGAGAGAGTGGTAAAAGAAACTTCTGTCTCTCATGACGCTGGCCGGAAATACAATGCGTTTGAAAGGTTACTGCGTCAGTTGCTGGCTGAACAGCTTGAAAAACCGGCAGAACAAATGGATATTCACGCCGGGTACTATGAGCTTGGGTTAGATTCGCCATCCTTGCTTGAAATTGTTCAGGCGATAGGATCTCATGTTGGAGAAGATCTCTCTCCCACTTTGCTGTTTGAATATACAACGATTGCAGAATTATCAGCGCATTTGGCTGAAAACTATTTGTTTGGAGAGGCGGACGATGCTGTCCGCCAGCCTCCTGCATCACTGCCGGAGTCTTTAGATGCTCCTTCTTCCCCGCCAAAAAAAGCGGAGGACATTGCGATCATTGGGATGGCAGGCCGTTATCCTAAGGCGAAAAACATACAAGAATTTTGGGAAAATCTTAAGGCTGGAACAGACTGCATCAGTGAAATTCCGAAATCACGGTGGGAATGGAAGGAATTCGATGAACTGACAACACCTTCTGGAAAGCCCTTTTCAAAATGGGGCGGGTTCATTGAGGATGCCGATTGCTTTGATCCGCAATTCTTCAGAATTTCTCCCAGAGAAGCAGAAACCATGGATCCTCAAGAACGCTTGTTTTTAGAGACATGCTGGGAAGCCATTGAAGATGCAGGTTATACGCCTGAGACAATTGCTGCACAGCGAGGCGCCAATAAAAGACGGCATGTCGGCGTCTTTGCCGGTGTCATGCATAAGGACTATTCCCTTATAGGTGCTGAAGCTTTATCCGAACAAAATCCCTTTCCTTTGTCACTGAACTATGCGCAAATCGCCAATAGAGTGTCTTACTACTGTAATTTCCATGGGCCAAGCATGGCAGTGGACACGGTCTGCTCATCCTCTTTGACTGCCATTCACTTGGCGATAGAAAGCATCCGGAATGGGGAATGTGAGGCTGCGATAGCAGGGGGTGTCAACTTATCTCTGCATCCGGCTAAATATATCAGCTATGGCAGTGTGGGGATGCACTCGAGCGACGGCTATTGTCATACATTCGGCGAAGGCGGTGACGGATACGTTTCTGGAGAAGGGGTTGGAACGGTATTATTAAAGCCTCTGCAAAAAGCTGAACAGGATGGTGACCGGATCTATGCCGTCATCAAAGGAAGTGCCATTAATCATGTAGGCAAAGTCAGCGGCATTACGGTTCCGAGCCCTATAGCGCAAGCCGATGTTATAGAAACCTGCTTAGAAAAAACAGGAATCGATCCGCGTACGGTCGGCTATGTGGAAGCGCATGGCACCGGCACCTCATTAGGAGACCCAATTGAAATTCAAGGATTGGTGAAGGCTTTCAGCCGAAATACGCAGGATCAGCAATTTTGTTCGATCGGTTCTGTGAAATCAAATATTGGCCATGCTGAATCTGCAGCCGGCATCAGCGGGTTAACGAAGACCGTTCTGCAGCTGTATTATAAAACGCTGGTCCCATCCCTACACTCAGAAGAGCTGAATCCTTATTTGGAGCTGGATCAATCACCGTTTTTTGTTCAGCGCGAAGCAAAGAAATGGGAGCAGCCGGCATTGACAGAAAACGGAATGGAGATTAAGTATCCCCGCCGTGCCGGTGTAAGTTCGTTTGGAGCGTCAGGGTCCAATGCGCATATCATTTTGGAAGAATACATCCCGGCAGAGAACGACTCAGCCTCTGTTTCTGTGAAATATGAAGAGGCAATTATCCCCTTGTCGGCGAGAAATATAGACAGGCTGCAAGCATACGCCGGCAAACTCATTGAGTTTCTTCACGAGGACATTAATCTTTTTGAGCTTGCTTATACACTGCAGGCAGGACGGGTAGAAATGGAGGAGCGGGCAGCCTTCATCGTAAAAGACATAAAGGATCTAATTCATCAACTTCAAGCATTTGTAAAAGGTGAAGAAGCCGATCGCTGCTGGACCGGACAGGCCAAAGAGGGCCAAGGGTTTACCGGGGCAAAAGCGGGAGATTTAAAGAACATCGCGGAATCATGGGTTCAAGGAAAACAGGTCAACTGGAATGAACTCTACGGCGCTCGCAAGCCGCTTAAAATAAGTGTTCCAACCTACCCGTTTGCAAAAGAACGCTACTGGATACCGGCACCTGAGACGAAAATCAGCGGCAGAACAACGAATTCTGCATTACATCCGCTGCTGCATAGGAATACGTCAGACTTTTCTGAGCAGCGCTTTAGCTCTAGCTTCACAGGTAAGGAATTTTTTCTATCAGATCATGTTGTGCAGGGACAGAAAATCCTGCCGGGTGTTGCCTATTTAGAAATGGCAAGGGAAGCAGCGGAAAAAGCAGCGGGTGATCTGGAAGATGGACAAAGAATTGTGTCGCTCAGAGACATCGTCTGGATTCGTCCTATCGCGATTGAAAGTGAACCAAAAGAGATACATATTGGCCTTTATCCTGAGGATAGCGGAGAGATCAGCTATGAGATTTACAGCAAAGATGAAAACCAGATGATACACAGCCAAGGGACTGCAATCCTAGGGGCTGAACCGGACATTCCTGTTTTAGATATTAAAGCGCTGCAGGCGGAATGCAGTCTGGATACAGTGACGTCAGAGCAATGCTATGCGGCGTTTCGGAAGATAGGGCTTGACTATGGAGAGGGCTATCAAGGGATTAAAAAAGTGCTTATCGGACACGAACAATTGCTTGCAAAAATCTCCTTGCCCGCTTTTTTGGAAGACGGTAAGAAGCAATTCATGCTCCATCCGAGTTTGATGGATGCCGCTTTCCATGCATCGATTGGTTTTATCGTTAGCTCAGTCAATACGGATGCTCAAGTCCATAAGCTGTCTCTGCCGTTTGCAATGCAGGAACTTAACATTCTTGCCCCTTGCCCTTCTGAAATGTGGTCTTATATTAGATTCAGTTCAGACAGTAAGGCAGAGGACAAAATCAGAAAGTATGATATTGATCTATGCGATGAAGACGGGAATGTCTGTGTGCAAATGAAGGGTGCTTCCATTAGAGCGCTGGAAGGAGAACCTCAATCTCCGGAAGCAATAGCAGCGGGATCTTCATCGATAGGACATACGATGATGGTTCCTGTCTGGGAACCAGTGTCTCCAAATGCGGAGAGCGGTGTCTTTGCTGCCGGTGGACAAGCCGTTTTATTAGGGGGTACTGAGCACGAACAGAAGTTAATGAAACAATACTATCCTCAGGCTGTGGTTTTGGATATCCAGCCGGCAGATCACATGGAAACGATAACGAACAAGCTGCAAGCGTGCGGCAGCATTGACCATGTACTGTGGATTGCCCCGCTACACTCAGAGCAGATGTTTATTGAAGAACAGGAAGAAAACGTTCTTCACGTATTTAAGCTTGTGAAAGCACTTCTTCAATTAGGCTATGGCGGGGAAAAGCTGGAATGGTCAATTATCACCGTCCAAGCGCAGCCGATTACTCAGCATGAAGCTGTCAATCCTGCTCATGCTAGCATTCATGGACTCATTGGCACAATGGCTAAGGAATATCCGCATTGGAATATCCGGCTGATTGACCTTGAAGAAGGCTGCACTTGGCCGATCAAACAGATGTTTACACTCCCTGCAGACCGTCTTGGGCACGCGTGGGCCTATCGGAATCACCAATGGCATCAGCAGCAATTGATTCCCTATCAGCAATCCCCGTCAAATGATACGTTATATCGAACCGGCGGAGTGTATGTGGTTATTGGAGGAGCTGGGTACATCGGAGAGGCGTGGAGTGAGTATATGATCCGCCGCTATCAGGCGCAGATCGTTTGGATTGGACGCAGTCAAATCAATGATGCCATCCAGGCAAAATTAAACCGTCTCTCGGCACTTGGACCTGCGCCTTACTATATTGCAGCCGATGCTGCGGATATGCATTCATTGCAGCAGGCTTATGAACAAGTGAAAAAACGCCATCCTCATATTCATGGGATCGTTCATTCTGCAATGGTTTTATTTGAACAAAGCCTGGAAAATATGACGCTCGAAGAATTCAGAGCTGGATTGGCGGCAAAGGTGGATGTAAGTGTTCATATGGCCCAAGTATTTCAGCAGGAGGATTTGGATTTTGTTCTATTTTTCTCTTCGCTTGTGTCCCATATCAAAAATGTGAAGCAAAGCCATTATGCCTCAGGCTGTGCATTCGCAGATGCATTTGCTTACCGGCTGTCCCAAAGCTGGAGTTGTCCCGTTAACGTCATGAATTGGGGATATTGGGGGAACAGTGAAGCGGCCGAAGATGAAAATTATGTGCAGCTCATGAATCAAATTGGCTTAGGCTTAATTGAACCTGAGGAAGGGATGGAAGCGTTAGAAGCCCTGCTTTCAGGGCCTGTCAGCCAAACGGCTTTCATTCATACGACTAAACCTGTTGCAGTCGAAGGCGTGAATCAGAAGGAATTCATCACCCTTTACCCGCAGCAGCCTTCGATAGACGCCGAAAGCCTGAAGAGACGCCTGCCGGAAACACGGAAAATAAAAAGAGTAACACATGAGGAGCTGGACGCTCTCCTTTACAGACTTCTGTTAGCGCAGCTGCAGACGGCCGGGCTGTTTGATGGTCATACATTATCGGTTGAACGTCTTCAAGGAAACAACAATACTCGTGAGTTTTATGAAAAGTGGCTCCGGCAAAGCAGCGAATTCCTTCTGCAGCAAGACTACCTTAAAAAAGATGGAGATTCTTTGGTGAGGAAGGACAAGGCAGCGGATATAGACATGCTTTGGAATGAATGGGATGCAAAAAAAGCAGAATGGCTCCAAGACAGCAACACAAAAGCGATGGTTGTATTAGCTGAGGCCATGCTGAAAGCATTACCGGATATCCTGACAGGGAAGGTGCCTGCGACAGATATCATGTTCCCTCATTCGTCAATGGAATTGGTGGAAGGTATTTACAAGCATAACCAAGTTGCAGACTACTTCAATACAGTGCTCGCTGATACGTTAACAGCTTACGTAGATGAACGGCTGAAACAGGACCCTAAAACCTCCATTCGCATTATGGAGATAGGCGCAGGTACTGGCGGCACGAGTGCCGGAATCTTTCAAAAACTGAAAACCTATCAAAATCATATAGGAGAATATTGTTATACAGATCTTTCAAAGGCGTTTTTGCTGCATGCAGAAAAAGAGTATGGGGCGGAAAATCCTTACCTGACATATCAGCTATTTGACGTAGAAAAACCAATCGATCAGCAGGAAATCGAGGCAGGCGGCTATGACGTTGTAATTGCCGCTAATGTTCTTCACGCGACAAAAAATATTCGCCAAACGCTGCGGCATGCAAAAGCTGTGATGAAGCACAACGGATTGCTGTTACTAAATGAAATGGCGGGAAACAGCTTGTTTCCACACATCACCTTCGGACTGTTGGAAGGCTGGTGGCTGTATGAAGATCCTGCGCTGCGAATTCCCGGCTGTCCTGGTCTATATCCAAACAAATGGAAAGAGGCCTTAGAAAGCGAAGGTTTTGAATCCGTGTTCTTCCCGGCAGAAGCAGCACATGACCTCAGTCACCAGATCATAGCAGCCTCAAGCAACGGAGTGGTGCGCCGTATGGCTATGGAAATGGTGCCTCCTGCAGAAAAGGATTTTTCTTCAGCGAGGAAGGAGCCAGCATCTGTCCAAAACGTAGCTTCAGAGATAGGCGGATCATCAAATGATGCCGTCTTGATAGAAAAAAGCACCGAGTATATGAAAAAACTAATCGGACAAACATTGAAAATCCCTGCAAGTAAAATTGATTCATCTGAACAGCTTGAAAAGTACGGCATCGATTCTATTGTCGTTGTTCAGCTCACGAATACATTACGTAAGGAACTGGACCATGTGAGCAGCACTTTATTTTTTGAGTATCAGACAATAGACGCGTTAGTGGAACACTTAATCAAAACGAAAAAAGAAGCACTTATGAGACTGACAGGCCTTGACCGTCAAGTGCAAAATGACAAGCCGGTAGCAATCAATAACAAATCTTCACAGGAGGCTGGGCAGGCGCCTGATACAACCCGGCGCTATCGTAAGCTTGGCCGCAGCCGCGAGAAAGAAGCACCATCACTGGCACAAGCACCGGTCAGCCGTGATGTTGCCATTATCGGCATATCCGGGCGTTATCCTCAGGCGGAGACAGCAGAAGAATTTTGGAACAATCTAAAAGAAGGAAGAAATTGTATAGAGGAAATCCCGAAAGACCGCTGGGATTGGAAAGCATATTACGATAAAGAAAAAGGAAAAGAAGGCTCGATTTATACAAAATGGGGCGGATTTATCAAAGGTATGGATACTTTTGATCCTTTATTCTTTCAAATTTCTCCGCTAGAAGCAGAAAGAATGGACCCTCAGGAGCGATTATTCCTGCAAACCGCCTATGCGAGTATTGAAGATGCGGGATACACGCCAGACACGCTCTGCTCAAGCAGAAAAGTCGGCGTCTTTGCCGGAGTAATGAACAAAAATTATCCTACTGGCTACGGCTATTGGTCCATTGCCAACAGGGTATCCTACTTGCTGAATTTCCAAGGCCCGAGCCTTGCTATTGACACAGCATGTTCGTCTTCTCTGACAGCGATCCATTTGGCGTTAGAAAGCATTTACAGCGGATCAAGTGAGTGCGCCATTGCCGGAGGCGTCAATTTAGTTGTCGACCCTGTTCACTATCAGAACTTATCTGTCATGAACATGCTCTCTGAAACTGACAAATGTAAATCATTCGGTGATGACGCAGATGGGTTTGTTGACGGAGAAGGAGTGGGTGCCGTCATTTTAAAGCCTTTGCAAAAAGCAATAGAAGACGGTGACCATATATATGGGGTGATAAAGGCCAGCTCCATTAACAGCGGAGGCAAAACCAACGGATATACGGTTCCAAATCCGAATGCCCAAGCCAAGCTGATTAAAGAAGCCATTCAGCATGCCAATATCCCAGCCAGAACGATCAGTTATCTGGAGGCACACGGAACAGGCACTGCATTAGGAGATCCGATTGAGATTGCTGGATTAACAAAAGCGTTTGAGGAAGATACACAAGAAAGACAGTTCTGCGCGATCGGCTCCAGCAAATCCAATATTGGTCATTGTGAAAGTGCAGCCGGCATCGCTGGTTTGACAAAAATACTGTTTCAGTTTAGATACGGTCAAATCGCACCATCATTGCATGCTGAGCGTTTGAATCCAAATATTGAATTCAGTCAAACTCCGTTTATCGTTCAGCAAAAGCTTGGTGAATGGAAGCGGCCGATCATTGACGGTCGGGAAGTGCCAAGACGCGCCGGATTAAGCAGTTTTGGCGCCGGAGGGTCAAATGCCCATCTGATCTTAGAAGAATATATTCCGAAAACCGGGGCGCAAACACCCCAACATCCTCCTGCTCTGATCGTGCTGTCAGCGAAAAACAGTGAACGGCTTCAAGAAAGAGCGGAGCAGCTGCTCACTGCCGTTCGCGAAAAAAGGTACAGTGAATCAGATCTGGTCCGGATTGCCTTTACGCTGCAAACAGGCCGTGAAGCAATGGAGGAAAGGCTTGGCTTTATTGCCGAATCAATAGAAGATCTAGAGAGCAAGCTGCTAGATTTTATAGAAATGAAAGCAGAGGATCTGTATCTGGATCGTATTGACGATAATAAACAAGCATTAGCGCTCTTATCAGCTGATGAAGATACGGAGAAGATGATAGACGCCTGGATGAGCAAAGGGAAATTTACGAAATTACTGGATCTTTGGGTGAAGGGCTTGTCTTTTGACTGGACAAAGCTGTACGGAGCTCATAAGCCGATCCGAATCAGCCTGCCGACATATCCATTTGCGAAGGAACATTACTGGGCATCAGGTGTTGAAAAGAGAACAACGTCCTTTGAAAACAATATAGAACACCAAGAGCAAGAAGACTTCGAGGTGATGACCTTTAAAGAAGTATGGAAAGAACAGCAGGTGTCTCTCACATCGAAAAGCTTCACAACTCTCGTCTGTTTTCTGACTGACAGAGACAAGCAACAAGCATTTGCTTCAGCTGTGAAAAGCTTTGATCCAGAGACCCAGGTCATATTTGTTTCTCAAGGCGCAACGTACGGCAAACAGTCTCAATACTCTTATCAAATTGTACGGAAGGATCCCGGCACTTTTGAGAAAGCCTTCCGTAGGATTCAGGAAGAACATGGAGAACCGGATGCAATCCTCTATTTATGGGCGACGGAGGATTCAAGCTGTAGTCAAGATTATTCCTGTGCAGTCTATTTATTGCAAGCTATGGCGGCCGCGAAGATTCAACCTGCCCGTGTGTTATTGGCTGGATGTTTTGAAAATGGTCTTGACCGAAGTTATCTGGAATCATGGATAGGATTTGAACGTTCACTCGGGCTAGTCCTTCCGAATACGAAAGTGACAGGAATCTTTCAGGATGCTGATCAAATTCCAAAAGAATCAATGGATGATTGGACAAGTAAGATCTGGACGGAATTACAGGCTTCAACCGAACAAACCGTCTTGTATCAGAATGAGAAACGTTATGTATGTCAGATTGAACAGACAACGTTACAGCCAGGCAACAGCAAATTGAAGTCCGGGGGAACTTACCTGATTACAGGCGGGTTAGGAGGGCTCGGTTATTTATTCGCCAAGCATTTGGCTAAAAACTATGCCGCGAACATCATTCTGACAGGACGAACGCCTATCAACAAAGAAAAACAAAAGCAGCTAAAAGCATTGAGGGAGTTAGGCGGCGAAGCCATGTATGCAGAGGCGGATGTGTGTGATCCGATCGCAATGGGAGACTGCGTGAAACGCGGAAAAGACCGGTACGGCACCATCAATGGTGTCATTCATGCCGCCGGTATCGAGAGCGGGTCCTCTATTTTTGAAAAAGAGATGGATAGCTTCAAGCGCATTATTGAACCGAAAATCAATGGAACGATCGCGCTTGACGAGTGGTTTAAAAAAGAAACCCTGGATTTTATCTGTTACTTCTCTTCGTCTTCTGCTATTTTAGGAGACTTTGGTTTTTGTGATTATGCGGTAGGGAATCGGTTCCAAATGGCTTATGCACATTACAGAAACAAGCTTCATCACGGCAATACATTTGTTATCAACTGGCCTGTTTGGAAGGACGGCGGGATGACAATCGGGAATGCCAAAACTACCGAGATGTACCTGAAGTCAAGCGGTCAGCGCTTCTTAGAAGCGGAAGAAGGCATACGTATGTTTGAACACATTTTGTCTCAACAGGATGCGCAGCATCTTATCATAGCCGGTCAGCCAAGCCGGGTCCGCCGCTTTTTAGGAATGACTGAACGTGCCGTTCCAGAACCGGACATGATAGCCCCGCCTGCACAAGAAACATCGGGCGGGATGAAGAACCTAAGCGTTGAAAAACGTTTGGAAATGGACTTGAAAACGCATATTCACACCTTGCTTAAGATCTCAAAAGACAAGCTAGACTTGAATAAGAACTGGGCCGACTTTGGATTTGATTCCATCTACTTGGCTAAATTCTCGAACGTGTTAACTGACTATTACAAAGTCGAGATAACGCCTGCTTTATTTTTTGGCTATTCGACTTTAAAAGAATTGATCCGCTTCTTTTTAACGGATCATAAAGGCCTGATCGAAGAATTTTACCGGGATGATGCATCTGATACTCAGAATCAGGCAGAAGCTGAAGTGCCGGTTTCTGCAGCACTCGAAACACAAAACAGCCATAGAAGCGGCCGGCAGCTTTACACAGAGCCTATCGCCATTATCGGAATGAGCGGCAGGTTTCCTCAAGCTGATTCGGTTCATGAATTGTGGGACAATCTGAAAAACGGAAAAAAATGCATTTCAGAAATTCCCAAAGACCGCTGGGACTGGCGTGAAGTCAAAGGACATCCAGAGAAAGCAGAAGTGCCGAGATGGGGCGCATTTTTGAAAGACATAGACCGATTTGATCCGCTGTTTTTCCACATATCGCCTAAAGAAGCTGAAAGTATGGACCCGCGCCAGCGATTGTTTCTTGAAGAAGCATGGCATACATTTGAGGACGCAGGATATATGGGAAACCGGATTAAAGGAAAGTCCTGCGGCGTTTATGTGGGTGTGGAAGAAGGAGAATATGCCCACTTAACCGGTAAGACGGATTACATTACCGGCACTCAAAACGCCACATTGGCTGCGCGAATTGCATATGCATTAGATTTAAAAGGACCTAATATGGCGTTGACGGCAGCATGTTCCTCAGGACTTGTAGCCATTCATCAGGCTTGCGCAGCCTTGCGTCAGGGAGACTGTGAAATGGCTTTAGCCGGCGGCGTCAGTCTGAATATTTCTCAAATGTCTTATGAGGCGCTGACAAAGGCGGAAATGCTTTCTCCAGATGGACAATGCAAAGTGTTTGACCAGGATGCCAATGGGCTTGTGCCTGGTGAAGCGGTAGCAGCTGTTCTGCTGAAACCATTATCAAAGGCAATTGAAGATCAAGATCACATTTATGGATGTATAAAAGCAAGCGGCGTGAATTATGACGGCAAAACCAATGGAATGACAGCTCCCAATCCTTTTAGCCAGGCGGAATTAATAGAAAGCATTTATGAAAAATATCAGATCAATCCGCTGGATATTCAATATGTGATGGCGCACAGCACTGGATCAAATCTGGGAGATCCGCTTGAAGTACAGGCATTGACGGGTGCGTTCAGCAAATATACGAAACAGAAGCAATTCTGCACCATCGGCTCGATTAAATCATTAATCGGACACACATTTGCAGCTTCCGGTGTGGTTGCTTTGATCAGTATGCTGATGGCTATGAAAAATCAAACAATTCCGGCTACCCATGAATGTGAATCGAGCAATCCCTATATTCAGTTTGCAGAAAGCCCTTTTGTGCTTCACAAAGAGAACCAGCCATGGATCAGAAAAAATCATAATCCGAGGATGGGGACAATCAGCACAACGGGCATCAGCGGGACGAATGCGCATGCAGTAATTGAAGAATACATTCCGGATGAGCAGGCATCCGCGCATCAAGAGCCAACCGAATGTCCGCAAGTTATCGTGCTTTCTGCTCAAAATGAGGATCGGCTTCACGATGCTGTTCTGCAAATGCTTGAGTATGCAGAGCAGATTGACAGCCTTTCATTACCTGATGTTGCGTATACACTCCAGGTTGGAAGAAAAGCAATGGAAGCAAGACTGGCGATCGTAGTGAATAATCAGGAACAACTGGTGCGAAAATTGAAGGAATTTGCAGAAGCAGTGAAGAATGGTGAATCATTCGGCCAATTTACATCCTTTTATACAGGGAATGTGGAAGACATTTCAGAAGAACGAGATGAGACATCTCTGAAAACGGTCGTCATAGAAAAAGATTTTAAAAAGATAGCAGATTGGTGGACGAAAGGTAATCATATTTCTTGGGAACTGCTCCATGAAGACAATAATGTCCGTATCGTTCCGTTACCTGGCTATCCATTTGCAAAGGAACGCTATTGGATCTCATCAGATAAGAATATTAGGCCATCGTCACAAGTCGCCCAAAGTGAGACTGACGAGTCCAATGAAGAGAAACACATTCAAGACATCATCGTACAATTTCTGGAACGAGAGCTGAGCCTGTCACGGCATCAAATCAGTTTCAAAAGAAACGTTCAAGAATACGGGATGGATTCAATTCTTGGCCGAAAGCTGATGCGTCATTTAGAAAAGACCATTCAGATCAAGCTGACCGGCCGGGAGCTTCTTGAATTCCAGACAATCCAAGCGCTTTCTGCTTATGTGGCCTTAAAAGCTGAAGGAAAAAACCGAAGCGCGGAGGCTCTGCCGCAAAATCAAACCAACAGCCTGTACAGTGACGAGCAAATCATCGGTTTGATGCAAGAGGTGGCGCAAGGGAATTTGGATTTTAAGAGTGTGCAAAACATCATAGAAGGGAGTTAATCGTATGAACCATAAAGAAATTCTCGATGCCTACAGATCAGGAGAATTAACGATTACTGAGGTAGAAGAACATCTTCAAAGCATGAAGCGTCAGTTGAATAGCCCGCTTTCAGAAGGTCAAAAAGGGTTATGGATGCTTCAAAAAATGTCTCCTGATATGGGTGCATATAATATACCTTTATGCTTTCACGTCAGCAAAAAATTACATGTCGAGACGTTCAAGCAAGCCCTTCTGTTTGTACAGAAACAATATCCTGTTTTAACGAGTGTGATTCAAGAGGAAAATGGCATTCCATTTCAAACGGTTCAGCCGTCGCAGGCTCTTCATTTTGAGGAAGCGAATATCTCAGCTATGCATTCAGCTGAGGTATTGCCCTACCTAAAAGAAAAAGCTAAAGAACCTTTTCATTTGGAAACTGGTCCGTTAATGCGCACATATCTGTTTCATCAGTCAAACGAGGCATGCATTGTGCTTATCACGGTTCATCATATTATATTTGACGGTGTGTCAATGCTGACATTTATATCGACGCTTTTAGAGGCGTATCAACAATTGCTGCAAGGCGAAGAGTTGATGCTGCAGACTTTACCGGCCGATTATCCTGACTTTGTTGACTGGGAAAACCGTATGCTGGGCGCTAGAGAAGGGGCTGAGCATCTCGCTTATTGGAAAGAGCAGCTGTCCGGAACGCTGCCTATTCTTGAGCTGCCGGCCGACCGTCCCCGTCCTTCAGCACAAAAATATAAGGGGCAAGCTTACAAAAGCTTGCTCCCTCATAACCTGAGCAAGCAAATAAAGTCGTTAGCACGTTCTCATTATGTGAACGAATCAGTTGTGTACCTTTCTATTTATAAAGTGCTGCTGCATCACTATACAAAACAAAAGGACATCATTGTGGGAGTCCCGACAATGGGGCGGCCTGAAGACGGTTTTGAATCGATCATCGGGTACTTTATTAATATGATGGCTGTTCGGAGTAAAGAGATAGGAACCCAAACATTTCAAGAGTTCCTTCGAGACCTGCAGCTGACAGTGGCAGACGGACTTGACCATGCGGCATACCCATTTCCGGCACTGGTAAGAGAACTGAATGTAGACCGCTCAGCAGCGGATTCTCCGATTTTTCAAACAGCCTTTCTCTACCAGAATTTCTTTCAGACAGCAGGCTTACAAAAAATGCTGGAACCATATCAAGCTCTTGGCATCAAATATATCGAAGACATTCGGCAAGAAGGGGAATTCGAGCTGGCACTGGAAGTGTATGAACAAGAAAACGAAACAGTGCTTCATCTTCTGTATAACCCTGATATATATGAATTATCTACCATTGAAAGAATGATGGAGAACTACATCAAACTCACTGAACACATCATTCTCGATCCGTCTTTATCACTTGAAACATACTCTTTACAGTTAGATCAAGAACAAATCAGCTTGTTCGAGCAATGGAATGCGACAAAGACAAATGACTCCAAAGACAAGTGCATACATGAAATTTTTGAGGAAAAAGCGAAAAAAACCCCCGATGCGATAGCGGTCGTATTCGAAGAGGAGACTCTTACATATAAGGAATTAGATCAAAAAAGCACATCGCTGGCCATTTATCTTCAAGCACAGGGGGCTGGACCGGAACGCCCGGTAGGGATTTGTGCAGAGCGTTCGTTTGATATGCTGATCGGAATTTTAGGGATTCTGAAAGCCGGCGGAGCGTATGTGCCTCTAGATCCGAACTTCCCTCAAGAACGATTAGCGTACATGCTCAAAGACAGTGAAGCGTCCATTGTCCTTACACAATCTAAAGCTCATGACAAAGTAAACAAATTAACTGATGACCATGTAAAAGTCATCAATATCGATTTGGCTTGCAGTCAAACGGACACAGCTCAACAAAAAAGTGGATTGAAACGAGAAGTCAAACCCCATCATCTCGCTTATATCATTTACACCTCGGGCAGTACCGGACAGCCTAAAGGAGTCATGGTAGAGCATCAGAGCATTATGAATACGCTGAATTTTCTTGAATCCCAGTATCCTGTCACTGCTGAGGATGCTTATTTATTAAAGACGAACTATGTTTTCGACGTATCCATATCGGAATTATTCGGCTGGTTTATCGGAAATGGCCGCCTCATTATTCTTCCGCCGGATGAAGAGAAATCACCGCAGCTGTGCATGGATGTGATTGAAAAATATCAAGTGACCCATGTTAATTTTGTTCCTGCCATGCTGCATGTATTTTTAGAAACGGCGAAAGACAACAGGAAATTTACTGAAGAAGGACCAATCAAATACATGATGGTTGCAGGAGAAGCCTTTCCTAAGGAATTGGTGAAAAAGGCAGTTTCGATCTTTAAAAACTGCCGTGTTGAAAATATTTACGGACCAACAGAAGCCTCCATTTACGCGACTTATTTCGGATGCGGAACAGGAGATATCGCCAGTCATCATACGCCAATCGGCAAGCCTGTATCCAATACGAAGATTTATATCGTGGACCAGCATCTGAAGCCTGTTCCGATCGGAAAACCTGGTGAGCTTTGTATCGCAGGCGACGGATTGGCAAGGGGCTATTATAACCAGCCCGGCCTGACAGCGGAAACATTTATTAACAATCCGTTTGAATCTGGGACCAAGCTTTATAAATCCGGTGATTCAGCAAGATGGCTGCCTGACGGGAATATTGAATATTTAGGCCGCATTGACAGCCAGGTTAAAATCCGAGGTTTCCGAATTGAATTAGGTGCAATAGAAACGAAACTGAGTGAATATCCGGGCATTTTAGATCAGGCAGTAGTGGTCAAGCAGCTGGAAGGACATAAAAAGCTGGCTGCATATTATACGGAGCAAAATGGACATCAGCCTATCGATCCAAACGATTTGCGACGCTGCCTGAAATCCAGCCTGCCGGAATATATGATACCTGCGCACTTTATCCGCCTGGATGAGATGCCGTTAACACCAAGCGGGAAAGTGAACCGCAAGGAATTGGAACATCGGAAGGTCATTTTAAATAATAGAAAAACACAACACTTACAGTTATCAGAGGTAGAAGGCAAAGTGCAGCTCGTTTGGGAGGATATGCTGAAAGTCAGCGGTTTTGGGCCAGAGGACGGATTTTTCGATGTGGGAGGCGATTCACTTCTTGCCGTGGCCGTGGCGGAACGAATCCAAAAAGAATTTGACTGTGAATTCAGTGTAACGGAGCTGTTCGAGTACGCCAATATCAGGGCCATCAGCCAATACATTATTGAAATGAAAAACACAGATACGGCGGCCATTCCTCAAAATGAAAGCAAGCAGAATGTGAAGAGGGTGAAACAAACGGAACAGCAAGCGCTGCCGCCGTATTTTGAAGACAGTATTGCCATTGTGGGAATCTCCTGCCAGTTTCCGGGGGCGAAAAATCATCATGAGTTCTGGAATCAAATCAAAGAAGGCAAGGAAAGTATTCAATTTTTTTCAAAAGAAGAACTGCGAGAAAATGGAGTGCCTGAAGAATTAATTCAACATCCTGATTACGTTCCTGTGCAATCTGTAATTGAGGGAAAAGATTTGTTTGACCCAGGTTTCTTTCAGATCTCTCCTAAAGATGCTGAGTTTATGGACCCTCAGCTCCGTCTCTTATTGCTGCATTCATGGAAAGCAATTGAGGATGCGGGCTATGTGGCAAAAGAGATTCCGGAAACAAGTGTGTATATGTCTGCAAGCAACAATTCCTACAGAACGTTATTGCCGAAGGAGAGAACAGAAGGACATGAATCTCCGGATGGCTATGTCTCATGGGTATTAGCCCAAAGCGGAACGATCCCGACGATGATCTCGCACAAGCTCGGATTAAAGGGGCCAAGCTACTTTGTTCATTCCAATTGTTCTTCTTCACTAGTAGGTTTGTATCAAGCGTACAAAAGCCTAACAGCTGGTGAATCTGAATACGCGCTTGTTGGAGGCGCAACCTTGCACGCGCAGTCAGGAATAGGCTATGTGCATCAAAACGGATTGAATTTTTCAAGTGACGGGCATGTTAAGGCATTTGACGCCGCAGCTGACGGAATGGCTGGAGGAGAAGGTGTAGCTGTCGTCCTATTGAAAAAAGCTGTGGATGCGGTAAGAGACGGAGACCATATTTACGCCATCATGCGCGGAATAGGAATCAATAATGACGGAGCTGATAAGGCCGGCTTTTATGCTCCTAGCGTAAAAGGCCAAACAGAGGTCATACAGAGCGTATTGGACGAAACCGATATCCATCCTGAAACGATCAGCTACATTGAAGCACACGGTACAGGGACTAAATTAGGCGACCCTATTGAAATTTCTGCCTTAAACAAAGTGTACAAGCAATACACGGACAAAATACAATTTTGCGGCATCGGTTCGGTGAAAACCAATATCGGACATTTGGATACTGCCGCAGGGTTAGCCGGCTGCATTAAGGTTGCCATGAGCTTATCTCATAACGAACTTGCGCCAACTATCAACTGCCAGGAGCCGAATCCTAATATTCACTTTGACAGCTCTCCATTTTATGTTGTCCGCGAACGAAAATTATTACAGAAAAATCAAGGTGTACATCGGGCAGCTCTGAGCTCGTTTGGGCTTGGCGGAACGAACGCTCATGCCATATTCGAACAATATGAAAATGCCCAAGATACAAGAGCGGATAACGAAGGAAATCCTCCGTACCTCATTCCGGTATCGGCAAAGAACAGGGAGCGGCTGCAAGCATATGTAAAGGAACTGCTGACATTTGTCAGTCAAAATGATCTGACACAACACTCTTTAAGGGATTTAGCATACACCTTCCAGATCGGCAGGGAGGCGATGGACACAAGAGTTATTTTTATGGCGAGCGATTTGGAAGAATGGAAGCTGCAGCTGGAGCGTTTTGTGAATGGACAACCGTTGACAGAAGGCTGTATTCAAGGAGAAAAAACGCGAGTGAAATCCGCTGATCTCTTGCTTGGAGATGAGGAAACGGAAGAACTGGTTGCATCATGGATGTCCAAAGGCAAACTGAAAAAGCTTGCCGAAGTGTGGGCCAAAGGTTTTCAGGTTGAATGGCGCCATCTTTACCCGAATACGAAGCCGCGCCGCATGAGTCTGCCGACATATCCTTTTGCTGAAGAACGGTATTGGCCTGACATCAGCACGGGCAATCGTAAAACAGCCGTACCATCACGCTTGCATCCTTTGGTGCACCAGAATACATCTGTTTTATCGGAGCAGCGGTTCAGCTCCAGCTTCACAGGACAGGAGTATTTTATTGCTGAGCATATCATTAAAGGGATGGCGATTTTGCCGGCAGCTGTCACGCTTGAAATGGCAAGAGCCGCTATAGAACAAGGAATTGGCGGTTTAGATGATGAGGAATCCGGAATCCGCCTGAAACATGTGGTTTGGATGCGTCCGGTTGTAGCGGGAGATGAGCCGGTTACAGTAAACATCGGGCTCTATGATGAAGACGGCGGAGATATTCTTTATCGGATGTATGGTGAACCGGAATCCGCTGACGCAGACCCAATTGTATATAACCAGGGCATAGCGGAATTATTTCAGCCAAAGCATGCGGAGGTATTGGATCTAGAGGCGATAAAGAATCAATGTAATCAAGGCTTGATGGACACCTCCTTATTTTATGAAGGCATGATCGGAGCCGATTACGGTCCAGGATACAAGAGTGTGGAGACCGTTTATAAAGGAGACGGCCAGCTGCTCGCCAAATTATCGCTGCCGGGATCTGTCTCTCATACAGCAGCCGATTATGCTCTTCATCCAAGTTTATTGGATGGGGCGTTACAGGCGGCTGAATATTTGCAAAACGTCACCAGGGCGGAGCTTTCTGACAGTGAAGACTTTAAAGCTGCACTGCCATTTGCTTTAGAGGAGCTTGAAGTCTTTCATAAATGCGTTTCTGATATGTGGGTTTATGTTCAATTCAATTCAAAAAATAAACCGGGCGATCTGATACAGAAAGTTGATATTGATCTATGCGATGAGCATGGCAGCGTTTGTATACGGATGAAGGGGTTTTCGACGAGAGTGATGGAGGCTGACATACAAACAGAATCATCACATTCAGAAACCTTATTGCTTCAGCCCGTTTGGAAAGAACAAAAGGCTGGCGGAAAAGCGGATAAAGAATATGCAGAGCATCTCGTGTTCCTCTGTGAATGTGATCAGGACATGAGAAAAAAGATCGAAGCAGAAATGGAGCATGTCCATGTCTTCATCCTGGAAGCAAGGCCTGCTTCAGTGGATGGGCGTTTTCATTCGTATACGGAACAGGTGTTTAGAAAAGTGCAAGCGCTGATTCGCGAGAAACCGAAAGGAGATATTCTGATTCAGATCGTGACCTCCGCAGAAGGCGAGCAGCAATTGTTTTCTGGATTGACAGGGCTGCTGAAAACGGCCGAGTTAGAAACGGTTAAGCTGACCGGACAAATGATTGAAATCAGCAGTGAAGAAAGCGGGGAAAGTATCGCCCGCAAACTGAAAGAAAATCAAATAAGCAGCGGCACCCATATCAGATATCAAAACGGTACACGATTTATTGCAGATTGGAGTGAAATGAAAGCGGCAAGCCGTAACATCAGCATGCCGTGGAAAGACGGCGGCGTTTATCTCATCACAGGCGGTGCCGGTGGCTTAGGCCTTATGTTCGCAAAAGAAATTGCTGAACAAACGAAAAATGCGACAGTCGTTCTGACGGGCCGTTCACCTCTGAATGATAATAAAAGAGGGAAGATTGAAGAGCTTCGCGCCATAGGGGCCGAGATCACCTATCAGCAAATGGATGTTGCCGATAAAATCGCAGTGTACCAGTTAATGAACAATATCCAGAAAGAACATGGCCGTCTTGATGGCATTCTTCATAGCGCGGGAATTATTAAAGATAGCTATTTGGCCAAGAAATCAGCAGAAGATTTGCATGATGTGCTGGCGCCTAAAGTAAAAGGACTCGTTCACCTGGATGAAGCCAGCAAAGATTTTGCATTGGATGTTTTCATTCTCTTTTCATCTCTTTCGGGAAGTTTAGGCAGCTTTGGTCAGGCTGACTATGCGGCAGCCAATGTATTTATGGATATGTATGCCGGATACCGCAGTACGCTAGCCGAACACGGTCAGCGGCATGGCAAAACGCTTTCTGTAAACTGGCCATTATGGAAAGAGGGCGGCATGAAGGTCGATCGTGAAACGGAGAAAAGACTTGTGCAGCTGGCCGGAATTGTTCCTCTGGAAGCAAAACAAGGCATACAGGCTTTTTATCAAGCGTTCAATAGTGAGGCAAGCCAGGTCATGGTGATGGAAGGCAACGTTCAGAAGATAAAACAAAACATGCTGTCAAAAACAGCCTCAGCACCTATTGAAAAGAGGGAAACAGAAAGCATGACTGAACCGGCAAAGAGCATTGACACAGGGAGTTTGCTGGATAAAGTAAAGGCGATGTTAAAGCGGGAGGTCGCCAAGCTATTAAAGGTTCCATTTGAAACGATTGATGACCATGCCGAAATGACGGTGTATGGGTTTGACTCCATTTCTATGACTGAATTCACCAACCATATCAATCGGGCATATAAACTGGCGCTGACGCCAACCGTCTTTTTTGACCATCCGACGATCCATGAGTTCGGCAAGCATTTGTCAGAAGAATATCAAGCGGTATTTGCGAAAACATTTGCTGTACGGACCAGGTCAAAGGTTCAGGCTCAGCCTGCATTTGAACAGGATAAAACCATACATGTCACCTCAAAAAGACGCCGAAAGCAGCCGGTTATGCTGCCGGGAACCATACAGAGTGAATCCGGTCCCGAGCCAATCGCAATCGTCGGAATAAGCGGCATTTTTCCTATGGCAAAAGATGTGGATGCCTACTGGAAGAACTTAAAAGAAGGCAAGGACTGCATGACGGAAATTCCGAAAGACCGCTGGGATTGGCGCGAATATGAAGGGGACCCTGCGAAGGAAGCCAATAAAACGAATGTAAGATGGGGAGGTTTTATTGACGGCATTGCGGAATTCGACCCATTATTCTTTGGCATTTCCCCGCGTGAAGCTGAACAAATGGAGCCACAGCAACGCTTATTATTGACTTATGCATGGAAAGCGATTGAAGATGCAGGGTATTCGGCAAAAAGTCTGTCAGGCACAAAAACAGGCGTATTCATCGGAACGGGAAATACAGGATACAGTTCTCTTTTATCTAAAGCGAACTCGGCAATAGAAGGGTCAGCGGCAGCTAACACGAGCCCGTCAGTCGGTCCGAATCGTGTCAGTTATTTCCTTAATCTGCATGGGCCGAGTGAACCTATTGATACGGCGTGCTCCAGTTCATTGGTAGCGATCCATCACGCCATTTCCTCAATCGAGGAAGGCACTTGTGACATGGCATTAGCCGGCGGCGTTAATACGATTATTCTGCCTGAGGTGTATATCAGCTTTGATAAAGCGGGTGCCCTGAGCAAAGAAGGCAAATGCAAGACGTTCTCAAATCGAGCTGATGGTTTTGCTCATGGGGAAGGAGCCGGCATACTGTTTCTGAAGAAGTTAAAAGCGGCCGAGGAAGCGGGAGACCATATTTATGGGGTGATAAAAGGAAGCGCAGTGAACCACGGGGGGCGTGCGGCGTCTTTAACGACGCCTAATCCGAAGGCCCAGGCGGAAGTCATTCAAACGGCATTCCAAAAGGCGGGAATCGATCCCAAAACGGTGACGTACATTGAGGCGCACGGAACAGGTACGGAGCTTGGAGATCCGGTTGAAATTAACGGATTGAAAGCGGCTTTTAAAGGGCTGGGTGTAAAAGAAGGAGACACTTCTGCTAATCATTATTGCGGCCTTGGTTCAGCGAAGACAAACATCGGTCATTTATCGCTTGCAGCCGGTGCAGCAGGAATTATTAAAATTTTAATGCAGCTTAAACACAAAACCTTAGTGAAAAGTCTCCATTGCGAGACTGTCAATCCGTATATTCAGCTTGAAAACAGCCCATTTTATATCGTTCGGGAAACAGAAGAATGGAAAGCGCTACAGAATGCGCAGGGGCAGAAGCTGCCTCGCCGTGCAGGCGTCAGTTCATTTGGTATCGGCGGGGTAAATGCCCACGTGCTCATCGAGGAATATATTCCGAAGGCGGACGCTGGCAACATACCGTCGATCACTTCTGAACATCCAGGTATTTTCGTCCTATCAGCTAAAAATGAAGCAAGACTGAAAGAATACGCACAGCAGCTGGCTGAAGCGTTAGACCAGCATATTTACAAAGACGAAGATCTCGCAAATATTGCTTATACGCTGCAAGCCGGGCGAGACGCGATGGAAGAACGGCTGGGGATCATTTCCGGATCAATTGAGGATTTGCAAGACAAGCTAAAAGACTATGCAGCCGGCAAAAATAATGTGGAGGATGTATATAGAGGGCGGATTGATAAAGGAACGCTGCAAATGCTGACGGAAGATGAAGAAATTCAAGAAGCGGTTGAAAAATGGATGGAGCGCGGAAAGTATGCAAAATTGCTGGAATTATGGGTGAAAGGGCTTGATGTGGACTGGGCGAAGCTGTATGGCGAGAATGAGCCGCATCGCATTAGCTTGCCGACATATCCGTTTGCGAAAGACCGTTACTGGATTTCTGATTATGTCGCAAATAGGGGAAGCCTTGAAGCCGACAAAAAAGCATCTCACATCAGCGCATCTGTGTTACATCCATTAATGCATCAAAACACTTCGAATCTCTCGGAACAGCGGTTTAGCTCAATCTATACGGGAGAAGAGTTTTTCCTTGCAGATCATGTTGTCAAAGGCCAACGGATCTTGCCGGGAGTGGCCCATCTTGAAATGGCGCGGGCTGCCATTGAGCAGGCTGCCGAGGTACAAAACGGTCAGTATCGCATTACGCTCAAAAACACAGTGTGGGTGCGGCCGATTGTAGTCGGGGAGCAGCCGGTGCAAGTACACATCAGGCTTTTTCCGGAGGAGCATGGTGACATTACGTATGAAATCTACGGCAACCCGGAAATAGCCGGTGACAAACCAATAGTATACAGTCAAGGCGGGGCTGAATTACATCCTGCTGCGGATACGCCGGTCATTGATGTAGCATCCCTGCGCAAGAAGTGTCAGCAAACTCATTTCTCCGTAAACGAAGTATACGACACCTATAAAATGATTGGTTTTGACTACGGTCCAGCTTATCGCGGTGTAGAAAAGATTTATACAGCTGAACATTTTGTATTGGCAAGATTGTCATTGCATCCTTCTGTCTTAGATACAATTGGCCAATTCAGCATGCATCCGGGTCTGATGGACTCCGCTTTACAGGCATCCAGCATTTTGACAGGCGCAGGAGATAACCGGCTGACGCTGCCTTTTGCGGTTCAAGAGCTTGAAGTCTTCGGGACATGCTCCTCGAACATGTGGGTATACGCCAGATTCAGTGAAGGCAGCAAAGCGACTGATAAGGTACAAAAACGGGATATCGATATCTTAGATGAGAACGGCAATGTTTGCGTACGGTTAAAAGGTTTGTCATTCAGAGCGGCAGAAAGCGACCCTAGATCAGCAGAGTCTGACCAAACAATGGAAACTTTGATGTTTGAGGAAAAATGGATGTCTAAGGAGATCGACAAAGACGGTCTGGAACCAGAATATGAACGGCATATTATCATGCTTTGTGAAATGAACGGACTCTCAAAAGACAGTATTGAATCAAAGCTCAAAGGAGCGGAATGTATAGTATTAGAGTCTTATCGGGAGGGTCTGGCAGAGCGATTCCAAGATTATGCCGAACAAGCGCTTGAGACGATACAGAGTATCCTCAAAAGCAAGCCGCAAGGCCATGTTCTGATCCAAATGCTTACCTCAGCGCAAAGAAAGCATTACTCTTTCTCAGGACTTTCGGCGCTCCTTAAAACGGCCGGGCTGGAGAATACAAAGCTGATCGGCCAGACGATTGAAATCGATACAAACGAAACTATGAATAGGATCGCAGAGATAGTCCAAGAGAATAAAAGAAACGCAGGAGATCAGCGCATTAAATATGAAAAAGGCAAACGGTACATCAATGAATTAAATGAAATTCATACGCCTGACCGTGAAATCAGATTGCCGTGGAGGGATAAGGGTGTGTACCTCATCACAGGCGGCGCAGGAGGACTTGGATTTATTTTTGCGAAAGAAATTGCAAGCCAAGTCAAACAGCCTGTTTTGATTCTTACAGGCAGGTCCGCGCTTAGCGCTGATCAGCAATTACAGCTTAGCGAACTGCAGCGTTTAGGTGCTCGTACAGAGTACAGACGGGTTGATGTGACTCAAACGGAGGCTGCGTCCGAGTTAATCACAAGGATCACAGCTGATTATGGCGACTTGCATGGCGTGATTCACAGTGCTGGACTGCTTAAAGACAACTATCTCATGAATAAAACAAATGAAGAACTTAAGCAGGTCCTCGCTCCTAAGGTAAAAGGGCTCGTAAATGTGGATGAGGCAACCGAGCATCTCGCGTTAGATTTCTTTATCCTTTTCTCTTCCATATCTAGTATCACCGGCAGCGCGGGACAGGCGGATTATGCAATGGCTAATGCATTTATGGACAGCTATGCCGCTTATCGTAATGCGCTTGTGACCGCCATGTACAGACACGGCCAAACATTGTCGATCAATTGGCCGCTGTGGAAAGAGGGCGGCATGCGTGTAAATAAAGAAACTGAAAAAATGACAATGAAAAATACGGGCGTTACGGCTATGCGAACCGAAACCGGCATTCAGGCACTTTATAAAGGATTGGCTTTTGATAAAGATAACGTCATTGTCATGGAAGGTATCAAAGACATGATGAGAGAAAAGCTGTCTCAAAAGCCGCCTTCTGAAGATGTTCCGAATAAACCAGCGCAAGAACCGGTGACCCAGATAGCAAGAATGGATCAAGACAGCTTATTGGACCAAATACAAGACATTTTAAAGCAAGCAATCTCTCAATTGCTCAAAATCAAAACTAAAGAGATTGATCCGGATATGGAGTTTAATCAATATGGATTTGATTCAATCACTTTAACTGAATTCGCTAATATATTGAATGAACAATACAAGCTGGATCTGGCCCCTACAATTTTCTTTGAGCATGCAACTGTTTCTGCCTTTGCCGCGTATTTATCAGCAGAATATCAAGATACATTCTCGGCGCAATTTGCAGTACCTGTCAAGGAGGATCTGCCTGTACAGCCTGCGGAAAAAGCCATGAAAGACATCAGGTTTTCAACCGAAAACCGTTTTGGCAAACCAAAGGAGCTGCCAGTGAAGAAGGCAGCCGAGCATGCGCCTGAGCCCGAACCTATTGCCATTGTAGGGATGAGCGGAGTCTTCCCAAAAGCAAAGGATGTTGAGGAGTACTGGATGAATTTGAAAGAAGGCACAGATTGCATAACAGAGGTTCCAAAAGACCGCTGGGATTGGCGTGAGTACTACGGAGACCCGCTAAAAGAAGCAAATAAAACGAACGTCAAATGGGGCGGTTTTATTGATGGAGTAGCCGACTTTGATCCGTTGTTCTTCGGCATTTCTCCGCTGGAGGCTGAGCAGATGGAGCCTCAGCAGCGTCTATTAATGACCTATGCTTGGAAAGCGATAGAAGAAGCGGGACATTCAGCCCAAAGCCTATCAGGAACCAAAACGGGCTTATTCATCGGTACTGGAAACACGGGATACAGCTCTCTTCTCTCAAATGTAGATATCGAAGGCTCAGCAGCTGCTAATATGAGTCCTTCTGCCGGACCGAATAGAGTCAGTTATTTTCTGAACATTCATGGACCGAGCGAACCGATTGACACGGCATGTTCAAGCTCACTGGTCGCCATTCATCATGCAGTTTGTGCAATTGAAGCTGGAAACTGTGAAATGGCGATCGCGGGAGGCGTCAACACGGTTGTAACACCGCAAGGCCACATTGCCTACGATAAAGCAGGGGCTCTGAGCAAAGAAGGAAAATGCAAAACGTTCTCTGATAAAGCCGATGGATTTGCGGTCAGTGAAGGTGCAGGCATCCTCTTCCTGAAAAAACTAAAGGCGGCGGAACGCGACGGCGATCATATTTACGGTGTGATCAAAGGAAGTGCGGTAAATCACGGAGGCCGCGCGAATTCTCTGACGACTCCTAATCCGAAGGCTCAGGCAGAAGTCGTAAAAACCGCTTATATGAAGGCGGGAATCGATCCGAGAACTGTGACGTATATTGAAGCGCATGGAACCGGAACGGAACTTGGCGATCCGGTAGAAATTAACGGGCTGAAGGCTGCATTTAAAGAACTGTACGAGAAAACGGGAGATCCTTCTGTTCATGCCAGCCATTGCGGACTGGGTTCAGCGAAGACAAACATCGGCCATTTATCGCTCGCAGCCGGTGTAGCCGGTGTCATCAAAATCCTGTTGCAGCTAAAACACAAAACGCTGGTAAAAAGTCTGCACAGTGAGACGATCAATCCGTATATCAGATTGGAAGACAGCCCATTTTATATCGTGCAGGAATCCAGAGAATGGAAATCGATGCGGGATGAAAACGGACGGGAGCTGCCTCGCCGAGCCGGAGTCAGTTCATTTGGCATAGGCGGTGTCAATGCCCATGTGGTCATTGAGGAATATATTCCAAAAGAAACTGCTCCATCTGAACAAGCGCCAGCAGTGACATCACAGAACCCGGGCATCTTTGTCTTGTCGGCAAAGGAAGAAGATCGCCTGAAGGACCAAGCACAGCAATTGGCGGATTTTATCAGCAAACATTCAATCTCCGATCGTGATCTCGCTGATATTGCCTATACACTTCAAGAGGGGCGCGATGCAATGGAGGAGAGATTAGGGATTATCGCTGTCTCGGTTCAAGATTTGCTGGAGAAACTGTACCTCTTTATAGAAGGACAAACCAATGCGACGAACATGTATAGAGGCAGGGCGAATAAAGGGATATTACAGACACTCAGGTCAGACGAAGACATTCAGAAAACACTCGAAAATGACTGGGAACCCGGAGTTTATACAAAACTGGTTGAATTATGGGTAGCAGGATTAAAAATAGATTGGAACAAACTGTATAGCGGCAAACTGCCTAACCGTATCAGCTTGCCGACCTATCCATTTGCAAAAGAGCGCTACTGGATAACGGATATGAAAGAGGAGGCAATCACACAAAAGGCACCGACAAAAACTGTCGATACAGCAGTTTTGCACCCATTAGTACAAACCAACACTTCTGATTTGACAGAGCAGCGTTTCAGCTCAATCTTTACAGGCGCTGAGTTCTTTTTCAACGATCACAAGGTGAAGGGAAAACCGGTCATGCCGGGGGTCGCTTATCTTGAGATGGTGCATGCAGCCATTTCGCAGGCAGTGCGAGGGCTCAAAGATCATCAATCTGTCATTCATATAAAAAATGTTGTTTGGGTGCAGCCGATTGTGGCGGACGGTCAGCCTGTCCAAGTGCATATCAGTCTTGAACCTCAGCACGATGCTGAAATTGCTTTTGAAATCTTTACAGAAGACGGTGAGGGCGCACGAAAGGTACACAGTCAGGGCAGTGTTGAGATAAGAGAAGCAGGAAACATTCCTTCTCATAATATCAGCGCGCTGCAATCACAATGCAGTCAAAACACACTGTCAAATGAACAGTGCTATGAGTTATTTAAAGCGATCGGCATAGAATACGGGCTTGGTTTTCAAGGAATACAGCAGCTTTACATTGGCCGCAACCAAGCGTTGGCAGAGCTTTCGTTGCCGTCTGGAGTATCTCAAACGCTGAACGAATTTGTACTTCATCCGAGTATGACGGATTCTGCTTTGCAGGCGTCGATCGGGTTAAAGCTGAATTCCGGAGATGAACAGCTTTCATTGCCTTTTGCACTGCAGGAGCTTGAAGTATATAGCCCATGTACAGAAAACATGTGGGTCTCTGTCACCTCGCGTCCAAACGAGGACAGAATACAACGGCTGGATATTGATCTATGTGATGAACAAGGCCAGGTATGTGTAAGAATCAAGGGCATCTCCTCAAGAGTGATAGAAGAAGACATACAACGCCCGGAAAAAATAAAACGCTCTGACAGCAAGGCGTCTCTGAATGGAGCGCTTCTAATGGCGCCGGTATGGGATCAAGTGCAAACGGAGAATAGCAGGATCATTTCGTCTGCTGATGAGCGTGTTGTCATTCTAGGTGGGGATGAAAACAGCAGAAACGCTGTACAAAGACAGTTCCCGCTTGCCAAAGAGCTGCACATCAAGCCGGATGATTCGATTCATCAGTTGGCAAACCAGCTTGATGCATTAGGGGCATTTGACCATATTGTGTGGATTTCTCCTTCCCATGTCTCGGAGTGCGAAATCGGTGATGACATGATTGAAGCCCAAAACCAAAGCGTTATTCAACAGTTCAGGCTCATTAAGGCGATGCTTTCTTTAGGCTATGGAGAGAAGACGATAAGCTGGACGGTCGTGACAGCGAATACGCAATGTGTTGATCACCATGACATTGTCAATCCAATTGATGCCGGTCTTCACGGTCTGATCGGCTCGATGGCAAAAGAATATACAAATTGGCAGACAAAACTGATCGATGTAGATCGAAATGAGGATTGGCCGGTGGCCGAAATCTTTTCCTTGCCATTCGACCAAGAGGGAAATACTTGGGCGTGTCGGAACAAAACCTGGCACAAACAGCGTCTGATCCCTGTACACAGCAATCAGCCTGTGCACACCAAGTATAAACACGGAGGCGTTTATGTGGTCATAGGCGGTGCGGGCGGAATTGGAGAAGCTTGGAGCGAATATGTGATTCGAACATACCAAGCGCATGTCGTTTGGATTGGCAGAAGAACAAAAGATGCATCCATTCAAAGCAAGCTGGACAGACTTGCGCGTTTAGGGCCGGCTCCGTTTTATATCGAAGCTGATGCCGCAAACCGAGAGGACTTGGAACGCGCTTATGCAGCCATCAAACAAATACATCAGGAAATCAACGGAATCATTCATTCTGCCATTGTTTTGCAAGACCAAAGCCTGATGAATATGGACGAGGAACGTTTCAGAAATGTTCTTTCTGCAAAAGTGGATGTAAGTGTGCAAATGGCTCAAGTTTTCCAGAAAGAGCCGTTGGACTTTGCTTTGTTTTTCTCTTCCGTACAATCATTTGCAAGAGCTTCAGGACAGAGCAATTATGCTGCCGGCTGCAGCTTTAAGGATGCTTTTGCTCATCGGCTTTCACAAGTATGGCCTTGTACAGTAGCTGTGATCAATTGGAGTTATTGGGGCAGCATTGGTGTTGTTTCCTCACCTGATTATCAGCGAAGAATGGCGCAGGCGGGCATAGGCTCCATTGAAGCCCCTGAAGCGATGGAAGCGTTGGAACTGCTGCTCGGGGGGCCACTGAAACAGCTTGTGATGATGAAGATGGCAGACTGCGAAACGGGCAATGACTCAGGACAGAATGACGAAACAATTGAGGTGTATCCGGAAACTCACAGCTCCGCCATTGAGAAACTGCGAAGCTATCACCCGGGAGACAGCACAACGATACAACAACTGTTATAGGAGGGGAAGCGCCAATGCGAAACACAGAAGACATTCTCTGTAAGATGCTGTTAGCACAATTGCAGTCCATAGGATTTTTCAAGGAAAATAAGCCCCAGCCGATGCTGCAGAATTTCTATGGCAGATGGTTTGAGGAGAGCCTAGCGATTTTGGAGCGGCATGGTTTTCTTCAACAAATGGCAAATGGATACGCCGTAACCCGCTCAACAGAGGACATAAATGAATTGTGGAACGAATGGGATGAAAAAAAAGCAGACTTGCTTCAAGACAGTAACATGAAAGCCATGGTGGTGTTAGTAGAGACTGCACTTAAAGCCTTGCCGGATATTCTGACCGGCAAGGCATCTGCCACCGATATCCTTTTTCCGAACTCATCTATGGAATTAGTGGAAGGAATCTATAAAAACAATCAAGTCGCAGACTATTTTAACGATGTGCTGGCAGACACCTTGGCTGCCTTTATGCAGGAGCGTCTAAAGCAAGAGCCTGAAGCAAGGATTCGTATACTAGAAATCGGAGCAGGAACAGGCGGCACAAGCGCTGCGGTTTTTCAAAAAATGAAAGCCTATCAGTCGCATATAAAAGAATATTGCTATACAGATCTCTCCAAAGCGTTTTTACTGCATGCGGAAAAAATGTACGGTCCGGACAACCCTTATTTGACGTATAAGGTATTTAATGTGGAAGAGCCGGCGGCTGAACAACATATAGAAGCGGGCGGATATGATGTGGTTGTCGCTGCAAATGTGCTTCATGCGACGAAAAATATCCGGCAGACATTGAGAAATGCCAAAGCGGTTTTGAAGAAAAACGGCCTGCTCCTTCTGAATGAGATTAATGACCATAATGTGTATTCACACCTGACCTTTGGCTTATTAGAGGGCTGGTGGCTGTATGAAGATCCTGATCTGCGTATCCCGGGCTGCCCCGGTTTATATCCAGACTCTTGGAAAATGGTGCTTGAGAGTGAGGGCTTTCGTTATGTTTCCTTTATGGCTGAACAATCACATCAGCTCGGCCAGCAGATCATTGCAGCGGAAAGTGACGGAATCGTCCGTCAAAAAACGCGAACAGAAAAACCAGCAGAAGAAATTATAGATTACCATCTAGGTGAACATCATTCTCAAACGAAGGATAGTGATGAGGATAATCTTCTTGAACAAACGACACAATTTGTGAAACATACGTTAGCAAAATCAATAAAACTATCACCGGAGCGTATACATGCAGAAACAACGTTTGAGAAGTATGGAATCGATTCTATTTTGCAGGTGAATTTTATTCGTGAGTTAGAAAAACTGACGGGTGAGCTTCCGAAAACAATTTTATTTGAACACAGCAATACGAAAGAACTCGTCGATTTTCTGATAAAGGAGCATGAAGAGAAGCTGCGGACATCACTGCTGAAAGAAAAATCACAGCCCGCAAATAAAGAAACTTCTATTCAAGCGAAGCCAGTAAAATCTGAACAGCCGTTTACATATCAAACGCGCCGTTTTAGCGGAGACCAGCAGCTAATTAAAACTCAGCAAGCAAAGGCGAATCCAAAATCAGAAACCGAAACAGCGAAAAACGTAAAGGCACTCCCTTCTCATAGAACCACACCAAATCATTACGGCACAGAAGATATTGCAATTATCGGCATAAGCGGACGTTATCCGATGTCTGAAAACGTAGAAGAGCTCTGGGAGCATTTAATAGCTGGGGATAATTGTATTACAGAGGCTCCGCAATCAAGATGGCGGACATCTTTAGTAAACACTTTGTCGAAAGAATCATTACAATCGTCAGATAAGAAGCGCTACGGCGGATTTTTAAAAGACGTACATGCGTTTGATCATCATCTTTTTGAAGCGGATCAGAATCAAGTAATGGAAATGACGCCGGAACTTCGTTTATTTTTAGAAACCGTCTGGGAAACATTTGAGGACGGCGGCTATTCTCAAATCCGATTAAATGAACTGCAGGACAACGGAACGGGAGTAGGTGTCTTTGTTGGAAACATGTATAATCAGTATTTTTGGAATATCCCTTCATTAGAACAAGCGGTGCTGAGCTCTAATGGCGGAGACTGGCATATTGCAAATCGCGTTTCTCATTTTTTTAACCTGACAGGACCAAGTCTGGCTGTCAGCTCCGCATGCTCCAGTTCATTAAACGCAATCCATCTTGCATGTGAGAGTTTGAAACTGAAAAACTGTTCGATGGCAATAGCCGGCGGTGTCAATTTAACATTGGATCTCTCTAAATATGATGCGCTGGAGCGCGCAAATCTTTTAGGGAACGGAAATCAAAGCAAGAGCTTTGGCACAGGAAGCGGGCTTATTCCGGGTGAAGGCGTCGGAGCCGTCCTGCTAAAACCGCTCTCTAAAGCGATAGAAGATCACGACCATATTTATGCCGTCATCAAAAGCAGCTTTGCCAATCATAGCGGAGGAAGGCAGATGTATACAGCGCCAGATCCGAAGCAGCAAGCTGCATTAATCTCCAAGTCCATTCAGCAATCCGGCATTGATCCGGAAACAATCGGCTATATAGAATCTGCGGCAAATGGTTCAGCGTTAGGTGACCCGATTGAAGTAATCGCACTATCTAATGCATTTCAACAGTATACAAATAAGAAACAGTTTTGTGCGATAGGCTCTGTAAAATCGAATCTTGGACATTTGGAGGCGGCTTCCGGCATTTCTCAGCTCACGAAAGTTCTGTTGCAGATGAAAAATGGGACGCTTGTGCCGACGATTAATGCCGCCCCTGTCAATCCAAATATTAACCTGGAAAACACAGCATTTTATCTGCAAAAACGAACGGAGCCGTGGCAGCGGTTAAAAGATCCCGATACAGGAAAGCATCTGCCCAGAAGAAGCATGATTAATTCTTTCGGAGCGGGAGGGGCCTATGCGAATCTCATTATAGAAGAATTTATCGGCGCTGTAACTGAGCAGCAACATCCAGTGCCTCACCAGCAGGAATATCTGGCCGTTTTTTCTGCGAAAACGAAATGGAGCCTGCTCAGCTATCTTGAAAAACTGCGAGTGTTTTTAGAAAAAAAACCATCTTCTTCTATTGGAGCAGTTGTACGCTCACTGCACAGGATCAACCATGACTTAGAACATCGGGCTGCATTTTCGGTATCGTCGACGCAGGAATTGATTGAAAAACTAAAGATTTTCCAAAAAACAAAAGAAAGCTCACTCCAAGATGGTATCTATACATCCTTTGATTTACAATCAGATGCGATTTCTACAAATGCAGGGTCAGCCCATGAAGAAACAAGCTTAACCGCACAGCAATGGGCTGCGGGGGCTTCGATTTATTTTGACCATATACATCAAGGGAATGAAACTGGCTGGATCAATCTGCCTCACTATGCATTTGACCATCAAACAGTCTTTCAATTCGGTGCCCTGCCTCATGAAGAAGGGAAAAGGCATGATGAGCAAACGGTTAATCATCCGCTGATACAAGATTCATTCGTATACGATGAGCCTTACGTTCAAGGCCATGTGTTCAACAAAGAACGGGTGCTCGTCGGTGCAACCTATGCAAGTCTTGCGATTGACGCATTTTTTGAAATGTTTCCTGAGGAAATCAGCGGCCGTATCAGTAAATTAAGTTATCTAAACCCTGTTGTCATAAACCAAGGGCAAACAATTGAAGTGAAAGCTGATCCTCTTCAGAAAGATCATGCAATCGATTTGCAAATCATGTATCGTGAGCGGGCATCTGAAACTTGGAAGCCTGCCGCAATCGGGCAATGCCAAAAAGATCATTTTGAAACAAAAAAAGTAAACATCGAAAGCGTAAAACGTTCGTTAACAGAGCTGGATCATATTGACCAAATGTATCAAACCATCGACGGCGGCGCTGAGTGGGGAGACTTATATAAAACCATCACTCATCTGTACAGAGGCAATAATTCAATCCTTGCAAAAGTGCGTTTGTCTCAAAACGGCATGGCAAATGCGCATCATTACACTGTCAGCCCATTGATTACAAACAGTGCTTACCTGGCAATTCTCAGTTTCACAGAACAATTAGACATAGAGGGGCATTTCTTGCCATTTGGAATCAACGATATTCAATTCACAAAAAATAAAATAAGAGAAGATTGCTGGCTTTTGATTACTTTGGTTAAGAATACCGGTGAAATGCTGCTGTTTGACATAGATGTGATGAATGAAGCGTCAGAAACGGTGATGCGCTATTCAGGTTACTCTTTAAAGCAATTCCGCTTAACAGATCGAGGAAGCAAAGAGGAAAATCAGGAAGTTCAAATACACGATATAAGAGACCGTATTCGAAGCTATATCACAGATAAACTGGCTGATAAGGCGGCCAATCCATCAAAACTGTCTCTTGCAAAAGTTCATATCATGGATTTGGGGATCGATTCTTCCCAATTGATTGCGTTGACAAGAGAGCTGGAATCAGCGACAAAGATTGAGCTAAATCCTACATTGTTTTTTGAATATCCGACTCTTCAAGAACTGGCCGACTTTTTTGCCGAGAAACATGAAAAATCCTTTGTTCAATTGTTTGGAGGGGTCAAGCAACAGCAGAAATCCCCGAATATAAAAGAAAATAAAATAATGCAAATGCAAACCTATGAAAGAAAGACGGATGAAACAAAAGAATATACGGCAGACGGTATAGCCATTATCGGCATGTCAGGGCAGTTTCCAAAAGCAAACAATGTAACGGAATTTTGGGATAACCTGGTTCATGGGAGGAATTGTATTTCTGAAGTGCCGGAAGAACGCTGGGATTGGCGAAAATATACCGAAAATACTGATGGGAAGCAGTCAAGCCTTCAATGGGGCGGGTTTATAGAAGGCATAGGTGAGTTTGACCCGCTGTTTTTCGGCATTTCACCGAAAGAAGCAGCGACAATGGATCCCCAGGAGTTTCTGCTTTTGACACATGCGTGGAAGGCGATGGAAGACGCCGGTATAACAGGCCAAGCCTTATCCAGCTGCCCGACAGGAGTTTTTGTCGCAGCCGGCAATACCGATGCGGCTGTGATTCCTTCCTTAATGCCAAACCGTATTTCCTATGCACTGAATGTAAAAGGGCCAAGTGAATATTATGAGGCTGCCTGTTCCTCAGCTCTTGTCGCTTTGCACAGAGCGATTCAATCCATTCGAAACGGCGAATGTGAGCAAGCCATTGTTGGCGCTGTGAACCTTCTGCTCTCACCAAAGGGCTTTATCGGCTTTGATTCAATGGGATATTTGAGTGCGGAAGGAAAAGCCAAGTCCTTTCAAGCAGAGGCGAATGGATTTGTTCGAAGTGAAGGTGCAGGGGTTCTCATCATTAAACCTTTACAAAAAGCCATTGAAGACTCTGATCATATTTATTCTGTCATTAAAGGGACAGGTGTATCGCATGGCGGCAGGGGAATGTCACTGCACGCGCCTAATCCGATCGGAATGAAGGATGCGATGAAGAAGGCTTATCAAGGGTCGCAAGTTGATCCGAAAACGGTGACTTATATAGAAGCGCACGGGATCGCCTCGCCAGTGGCTGACGTTATAGAAGTGGAAGCGTTGAAATCGGGATACAGACAGCTCGAATCGGAGCATTCACACCAATTGCAAGGAGAAATGCCATGTTACATCAGCAGCTTAAAGCCGAGCATCGGGCATGGAGAACTGGTCTCAGGCATGGCTGCTCTTATGAAAGTCAGCATGGCGATGCAGCATAAAACAATACCTGGTATTCCCGGTTTTGATTCATTGAATGATCAGGTGTCAATAAAGGAAACGCGTTTCCGGATGATTGACAGAAACCAGCAGTGGGAAGAAATACAGGATGATGCAGGCAGAACGATACCACGCAGAGCAAGCATTAATAGCTATGGTTTTGGAGGAATAAACGCGCACATCATCTTAGAAGAATATGTTCCTTCTCATACAGAACCAGCAATTGAACATACAGATGAGCCGCACATTGTGGTGCTTTCTGCAAAAAACCAAGACAGACTAAGAGCCGTTGTTCAACAGATGCTTGACTATGTAAAACAGCAAAAAGAACTGTCTTTACAAAATTACGCTTACACACTTCAAGTCGGACGAGAAGAGATGAGTGACCGGATGGCCTTGATCATCCGCAGTAAGGATGAACTCGTACTCGGATTGGAAGAGTACTTAACAGCTGCGGAAAAAGCCGAAAAGCCGAAAAGCACTGTACCTTGCTTTATCGGAAATTCAGAAGAAGGCTTGTCAGATATCGGCGCCTTGCTTGAGGGAACATTGGGCGATATCGTGATGCAGACACTATTGTCTGAAAACCATCTTGAAAAGATCGCGTTTTGCTGGGCAAAAGGAGTGCAAATTCCATGGGAGCAGCTTCATCGAGGAAAAGGTGCGCGGAGAATATCATTGCCCGCCTATCCGTTTGAAAAAAGAAATTGCTGGAATGGCTTTCTGTCACCAGAAATAGCACCTGCTTTTTCAAATGCTGAGATTCCCCTTCACAAAAGAAACGATATTCAAATGATATCTGATGTGTTGGGCATGACGCCTGAAGAATTAAATCCTCAAAAGGCATTACAAGATTACGGGTTTGATTCTATCGTTTGTATACAGTTATTGCAGCAATTGCAAGCAGAAGCTGGCCTGTCAATCAGCCTGGCAGAGCTGCAAACGTGTCAAACCGTGCAGAATATGGTGGACTTGATAGCAACGAAACGGGAAAACACAGTACAAGACCAGTCAGTCCAGACTGTCAGCCGGTCATTTCCGGAATTGATACCGTTAAATGATGGCAAGCGGGGGCGCCCTGTATTTTGGTTTCATGGAGGAGTAGGCGGTGTAGAAATCTATACGCCATTTGCGAAGAAAAGCCAGCGTCCTTTTTACGGCATTCAAGCCAGGGGCTTTATGACAAATCATGCTCCTTTACACGGAATTGAACAAATGGCTTCCTATTATATAGACATTATGCGAGCCGTACAGCCGGAAGGCCCTTATGATGTAGGCGGATATTCCTTAGGCGGACTGCTCGCATATGAAGTAACACGCCAGCTGCAAAGGCAGGGGCTTGCTGTAAAAAGCATGGTCATGATTGATTCCCCTTACAGTCCTGGACGTGAACAAAATGAGCCTTCTGTAAAAACGTCAATGCTTCAAACGATAAATACGATGCTGGCATCTATTGTTCAGCCGGAAAAGCTTACAGACGTTCTCATCAGCCGTGAAGAGGTAGATGTTGACAGAGAGGAAGAGGAATTTTTAACTGAACTGATTGGTTTAGCAAGAAAGCGGGGATTAAACAAACCAGAGAAGAGAATACGGACTCAGCTTAACCAAATGGTCAAAACTCAGCATGCTTATGAATTTGAGGCGTACACTGTGCAGCCGCTTGTGGATCCTGAAGCGGTAAAATGTTATTATTTCCGCAATAAAAGCAGGTCATTCCTTGGAGACTTGGACATTTACTTTGCCATTTCAAATGAAAAAATACCGTTGGATGATACTGCCTACTGGGAGGAATGGGAGCGGCAAATCCCTCAATTCCATCTGGTGGATGTCGATTCCAGCAATCACATGATGATGTTAACAGAATCTAAAGCGTCCAGCGCCATGCTGGAGTTTTGTGAAAAACTATACTCAAACAGAGGCGTAGTAAACGCGAATTTCCTTAAGGCTTTTCGCAAAAAACATGAAGCCAGCGAAGAAAACGCTGATGAATTGGTAAAGCGCTGAGGAAATTTAAAATCCCCCTTTAAAAGGGGGATTTTTATCTGCTGAAAAAATCAGCTGAGGTGTGAAAGTGAATCTTTCCTTGCAAGTGAGACTGGAAGACTTTCTAATCCTCTTAAAAAAGCATTTTTTCTCCATTTCAACTCTTCTGGCGTTACCGTAAGTTCAATTTGCGGAAATCGTTTCAGCAGTGCGTTAAACGCAATTTGCCCTTCCAATCTTGCCAGCGGCGCTCCTAAACAGAAGTGTATCCCAAAGCCGAAAGAGATATGCCGATTAGGTGTTCTGGTTATATCGAATGTTTCTGGATTTTCAAATCGTTCAGGATCTCGATTGGCAGAACCGATTCCTATAAAAATCATGTCTCCCTTTTTGATAGAATGGCCTTGGTAGGAGAAGTCTTCAATGGCCCACCGATTTGCCATCATAACGACAGGGGAGGTGTAGCGCAGCAATTCTTCAACGGCTGTATCTATCATTTCAGGATGCAGTTTCAGTTTCTCTAATTCTTCCTTGTGCTGAAGCAATGCAAGGGTGCCAGATCCGATTAAGTTAACCGTCGTTTCAAGCCCTGCTACCACCAAAAGGAACAGCATAGAGTAAAGTTCTTTTTCACTTAACGTTTGGCCGTCTTCTTCAGCATGCACAAGTTTACTGATCAAATCGTCTTTTGCCTGTATTCTTCTTTCATGAATTAACTTGCCAACATAGTCTTTAAACTCCCGAAGAGCCTGATTGGTCAGTTCTCGGTTGGCCTCTGAAGTATCAACCATGGCATTGGTCCATATTTGAAACTGTGCCCGATCCTCTTTCGGTATGCCCATCATTTCAGAAATCACGATAAACGGTAACGGAGAGGCAAAGGATGCCATAAAGTCTGTTTCATTCTCTTTTTCCATTTCATCTAACAATCGTTCAGTAATTTGTTCGATGCTGATGCGTAGATTTTCAATGGCGCGGGGGGTAAATGCTTGGTGAACCAGTGACCTTAAACGAGTATGGTCAGGTGTGTCTTTTGCCAGCATATGATCTGATACAAAATCAACGTCTTCACTGACATTGAGCATTTCAATTTGTTCTTTACTCATTACATTTTTAACGTCTCTTGTAATTCGGTTGTCTTTAAGAAATGCCATGCAATCATCGTAACGGGTGATTAACCACGCCGGATATGTACTTCCAAAACGGTGTAATTCGAATCGATGAATGGGTGCGTGTTCTCTAAAACGGCCTAAAACTGAAAAGGGGTTTTCATGAAACTCTTTAGCATGCGGATGAAACATCAAATTTTCCATTTTCCATTCTCCTCGCCTAATAGATTAAGACAGATGCATTTATTCAGTTTAGACCAGATGTAAAAGAAAGCTTTGCGCAATCTGTATAACAGAATCCCATTGGAAACGACAACCTGTTATGTCTAAAACTATATATCTATTTTAGGTGCCGTTCAATAGTTTTGGGACGAAAATATCGGCTTGCGGGTAAGGAAATGATTCCATGCAAAAAAGCGCCTTTGGGGCAATTTCAAAGGCGCTGTATTCTTTCGACCAGGTGAAAGTTTCTTCATTTGTTTTGTACATCAATAGTATATACCGCACGATCTGTCAGTACCTTCAATCCGCCATTTTCTTGGTGAATGTGAATATCCCCTAATAAAGGAATTTCATAAGCGTTCTGCGGAAGCGGTACGTCTCCAGCTTCAGTAAAGGTTGTTCCTTCGCCTTCCAGGACGAGTTCGTCATTTGCAACGTAGTCGTCAGGGTGGTTTGCGCTGCGTATGCCCACTTTTTGAAGGTGAAGAACAATCTGATCCAAATCTGAAATCTCGTCTTGGTTATTGGTCAGTTCGCCTTTTCTAATATCAAGCGTCTGGCCGATCCGCTCTCTCAACCATTCAGAAAGCTCAGTGTTGTTGAGTGCCATCAGTCATTCCTCCTTTTGATCTATACTGTAACTATTCCCAATTGTTTTATGTTTTACACTCTGCTGGGATATACCGGCTTATGTATGCTAAAAAACACTGCTGACCCTTTAACGAACCAGCAGTGTTCACGAAGATCATGAAATCTTATTCACCAGGAATAGCTTTCTCAGCATTGATTGCTCCGGCACCGTAAATATTCGGGTCTTCGCCTGTCCATTTATCAGCCCCATTTTTAAGCAGCTCTTTCACTTCGTCCGGCGTAAGATCTGGATTTTGCTGGAGTATTAAGGCGGCGATTCCCGCACAGATCGGCGTTGCCATTGATGTCCCCGACATTGTAAAATAATGAGACCCTACACGGCTTGATTTTTGCAGCTTATCGATATATGAATTCGGTGAGCGAAGGGATATGATGTTTACGCCCGGTGCTAAAATATCGGGCTTTTCTTTCCCGTATACAGTCGGTCCGCGGCTTGAGAAAGAAGCAACTGTATCATCTTCGCTGCTTCCTGTATTGTTATCGTCAAACGCGCCGACAGTAATGACTTTTTCGCTTACACCAGGGCTTGAAATTGTCTGCGGATCAGGGCCTGAATTTCCGGCAGCAACACAGACGACAATCCCGGCGTTCCAAGCTTCTTCAACTGCTTTGACTAATGGATCTTCCAGTTCATTGTCATAACGCAGCGCATCGCCGCCAAGGGACATGCTGATAATATCAATTGGTTCATCCGGATTGTCCTCATTATATTGAATACACCATTCGACGCCTTCAATAATGTCCGCTAACGTGCCTGAACCTTGTTTGTTCAGCACTTTTACTCCGATTAAATTGGCTTCCGGTGCAGGGCCGCGGTAACGGCCGGAAGACGACGCGCCGCTGCTTGCGACATCACCTGCGCAGTGTGTGCCATGTCCATTATCATCATACGGCTCTGTTTTTTGGTTTACCATATCGGCAAATCCAATAATTCTTCCCTCTAAGTCAGGGTGCGGGTAGATTCCTGTATCGACTACTGCGACTGTAACGCCTTTACCGGTTAAGGTTTGCCCGCTTCTGACGACTTCCTTTGCATGGCTTGCTTCGGCTGCTGTGTCAAGAAGCGCTTTGACTTCGCGGTTTAAATACACTTTGCGAATATCGCTGCATTCAGAAAGAAGAGAATGCAATGCTGAAGGGGTAACCTCTGCGCTGCAGCAATTGATTTTGTTAAAACGGTTTTTTAGCTTGCTGCGTTTTTCTTTTTGTAAAACCCGTCCCGCCATTTGAAAGCCGGCCTCATGGCAGCCTTCCTCGAATTCAATGATGACCGACATTTTTTTTCTGTTTTTTAATTTTGTTTCAAAAAACTGATGTAAAAAGCAAGGAGTCCACTTGAAGGGCTTGTAGAGCTGCAAGACGCTTTCACGCAATGGCCAATCAAGCTTATGAGCGTTTGCTCTCACCATTTGTACCATAGAGTAGCCAAACATAGATTTTCCTCCTATTATGAAGTTCTCTGTATACTCTATGAGTGGATCATATGTTTGGTAAGTTTGTTTGTCCTTTAGAGGAGGCGGACAAGAGTTTGTTTTTATGAATCTTTTGAATCTGATACGAAAGAATCATGTGTACTGTTAATCATTGGGTATTGAAAAAGAACGTTTGTTCGTATTATCATTTATATATATCAAACAGGAGGAGCGATAATCGTATGAATATCTTCTTACGCCGGTCTTTGGAAGATCAGATACCAATCAGCATTATATATATGAAGAAAGACGGCACCATAACAAAAAGAACGATTATCGTCAGGCAGAAAAGCAAAACACAAATTAAAGCTTTTTGTTTTACGAACCATCAGATCAGAACGTTTTTATTAGACTCTATCCTCTCCTGTGACTTTGTGCGAACAAGGAAGCAAGAACCCCGGTTCGCAGGACTATAACAGGCCGTCCGCTTCAGCATCCCGGACAGCCTGGTTTTTAGTAAAACCTTCCTTATTCCTCTATACATTTAATTACCAAGTGAGGTTATTCCTACCTTTTTCGTTTTTCCTCTCAATCTTTTTTCACTGATATTTGAATATAACCGCTGATAAATGTGACATTCAATTGATTTTTTGAAACCGGGAACTTTTTCACTGATGATATGGTGTATACAATGGTAAGATAAAACCTATTGACTATACCTCATATAATGAACCTTGCCATTCTTGTGAAAGGAGTTTAACATGAGAAGATTTTTACTAAATGTCATATTAGTCTTAGCCATAGTCTTATTCATAAGATATGTTCATTACTCATTAGAACCTGAACCATCCAACCAGCCGGATACATATTCAAATTTCAGCAGTCTGGCAGAGAATGAGAACCCTGCTGATTATGATATTTCTTATCAAGAGAAAAAAGGGAGCAAAGTTTTAATCATGTCTCCGCACGGCGGAAGAATTGAAGGCGGAGTAAGTGAGCTTGTGCGTTATTTCAACGATGACTACTCGACTTACCTGTTTGAGGGCTTAAAGTCACATGGTAATCAAACGCTGCACATTACAAGCACCAACTTTGATGAGCCATTGGCTGAAGAGAAGATCAAGGAGCACCAGTACGTTGTCGCTTTTCACGGATATAAAGGAGAAAAGAAAAATACACTTGTCGGAGGAACAGACCGTAAGCGGGCGAAAATGATTGTCAGAGCTCTTGAAAAAAGAGGGTTTTCCGCTGAATTAGCGTCCTCTCAAAGCGGCCTTGCAGGATTAAGTGCAGATAACATTAATAACCAGGGGGAAACCGGGCTGAGTATCCAGCTGGAAATCAGCCGTGAACAGAGAGAAGCCTTTTTTGATGATTTTTACTATAAAGATAGGAAATACACGAAAACCAGTGAATTCTACTCTTATGTCCGGGCGATAAAACATGTACTTGAAAAAGAATATTCCTAATAAGCAAATCAGAGGACAAAATCAAGGAAGATCAGTAGACTGAAATGGAATCCATTGAAGGAGGCAATCAAATGGCAGATCATCATTTTTATTTAAAAGCGAATTGGCCGGGAAAACGCAATGATGTCGGCACAATCGAAAGCGGGAATCTCATCACGTCTATTTCTATTCCTAAAGAAATGGACGGACCGGGGGAGGGGACCAACCCGGATGAAATGCTTCTCGGGGCAGCGGCAACCTGTTATATTATTACGCTTGCTGCTATGATGGAAAGAAGCGGACTGGAAAAAGAAGATCTGCAGATGGAATCAGAAGGCATAGTCGATGTGACAAGAGGGATCTTTACATACAAAAAAATCATTCACCGCCCCGCAGTAGTCCTCAGACACGATGCCTCAGAAGAAGACGTTGCGTTAGCCCACAAGCTTTGTGAAAAAGCGGAGTCTTCCTGCATGATCTCACGAGCCATTCAAGGAAACGTCGAACTGCAGCTAGAAGCTTCTGTAAAAATATCGGAGCAATCATAAAAAAGCAGACGGTCACTGACAGGCCGTCTGCTTTTTTTCTTTATTAGGGGCTTTTGACTGATTTAACAGCACAACGCCTGCAATAACGAGTGTTAGCCCAAATATACCCTTCAAGCTGATGGTTTCGCCAAAAAGCAAAAAACCGACTACAGCTGTAAGCGCCGTCCCGATACCGGACCAAGTGGCGTAAGCGCTTGATAAGTCTATGGTTCTTAAAGAAAAGCTTAAAAACGTGAAGGCGGACAGAAATCCGGCAGCCACTCCGATAATAGGCCAGAATTGCGTAAAGCCTTCGGAGAGTTTGAGCATTGTGCTCCCAAATACCTCAGATAATATGGCAAGAGCCAAATAAAGAAATCCTCTCATATACAACACTCCCTTACTGCCAATTAAGCAGCACAACACCTGAAATTAATAGAGCAATCCCAATAAGTCCTTTTACATTCAGTTTTTCCTTGAAAAATTTCGCACCGATCACGGCCGTCAGCACCGTACCCACGCCGCTCCATGTCGCATATGAAAGGCTTAGAGGGATGCGGTTTAAGGTAAGCGACAGCATATAAAAGGCAAGGGAATAACCAATCACGACCAATGCGCTCGGCTTCCACTTTTTGAAGCCATCAGACACTTTCAGCATGGCCGCTCCGATTGATTCTGAGCATATGGCAATTGTGAGGAATAAATAACCGATCATCATCGTAATCCTCCTCACTCAAAATATGATAAATGTAAGTTAATGAAAAGATCATCAGCTAGAAAAATATTAGTGCAAACCTATGTATGAGTCAAGAGATTCATTTCAACTCAGATTCGGGGGATAAAAAAGACCCCTTTTATAAGGGGTCTGCCGGGTTTAGTAGTAATACGGGTACGGGGGATAAGGATACCCGCCATAAAAATAAGGGTTAAATAAAGCACTTCCTACAAGTCCGCCTACCAGCCCGCCAAAAAAAGGTCCTCCGTAAAATCCAAACGGCCGTCCAAAGCCATAGCCATAGCCAAACCCAGGTCTTCCAAATCCAAAACCTGGCCGTCCAAACCCGTAGCCGAACCCTGGTCTGCCAAAGATTCTTGCATCATTTTCGTCAATGAAATATTCCACTTCGTTCATTTTTTCTTTCCTCCAATAATAAAGTGTAGATGATGCAGTGTATTCAGCCTACCCAAATTTGATTGGGCGTTCAGCTGAAAAAGAAGGAGAGTGAATTGATTGGGCCTGTATCAGTCTGACTGGGCCATGGCGCCGCCTCACGTACATGCTTATCGTGCTAAAACAACCAGTGAACAGGGGCATTATCATATCATTGAAGGTTTTACTCAGCCGGCAAACGGAACGAATACGGATCGCCATACACACTACTTCACTGGGATTACTTCGTTTGAAAATGGTCATTTCCACCGCTATTACGGGATCTCGGGCCCTGCCATTCCCAGGGCTGACGGCACACATTATCACAAAATTGAAGAAAACACTTATCTCGCTTATAACGAGCCGATTCAGATCCGTTACGGAGGCGTAGTGTACGATCCCCGAAATAACAGCAGAAAAACGCATCGCCATCATTTGAAAGGCAAGACACGGGAAATTGTCGGAAATGAGCCTCTTGGCTGGTAGAAGAAATGTTTACTGCTGCAAAAAAAGGGCAAAATGGATAGGTGGTTATATATGATGAGTGCTATAATAGGGGGAGATTTGTAAAAGAGAGTGATACATAGTGAAAAATAACAAACAGCCCGTTGTCATATTAGTCGGACCAACGGCAGTGGGGAAAACCAATTTAAGCATTCAGCTTGCTAAGGCTTTGAACGCGGAAATTATCAGCGGGGATTCCATGCAGGTTTATAAAGGAATGGACATCGGGACAGCTAAAATCTCTGAACAGGAGACAGAAGGTGTGCCGCATCATCTGATTGACATTCTAGACCCGGCAGATTCTTTTTCCACCGCGGATTATCAAGGCTTGGTCAGAAATAAAATCAGCGAAATCGCAAAAAAAGGAAAGCTTCCGATGATTGTAGGCGGTACGGGGCTTTACATTCAATCCGTCCTTTACGATTATACCTTTACGGACGAGGCGAACGATCCGGCGTTTCGGGAAGAAATGCAGAAGGCTGCGTCGCAGGAGGGGGCTGAATTCCTTCATGCTAAGCTGGCTGCGGCTGATCCGGAGGCAGCAAAAGCGATTCATCCGAATAATACAAGAAGAGTGATTCGCGCACTGGAGATTTTACATACATCTGGTAAAACGATGTCGCAGCATTTAAAAGAGCAAAAGCGGGAGCTGCTGTACAATGCTGTATTAATCGGGCTTACAATGGACAGAGACACGCTTTACGACAGGATTAATCAGCGAGTCGATCTGATGATGGAAGCCGGACTTCTTCCGGAAGTGAAACAGCTCTACGACCGAAAATTGAGAGACTGTCAATCGATACAGGCGATCGGCTACAAGGAGCTGTACGCATATTTTGACGGATTTGTGACACTTTCTGAGGCTGTCGAGCAATTAAAACAAAACTCCAGACGGTATGCGAAACGCCAGCTGACGTGGTTTCGCAACAAAATGCCGGTTGACTGGTTCGATATGACCCCGCCTGTTGATATGGAGCTGAAAAAAAAGGAAATTTTCACACATATAGCAGGAAAACTGCAACTTTAATCGAAACTGTATGATATAGAGAATCAAGGAGGACGAAACATGAAACCGATTAATATTCAGGATCAGTTTTTGAATCAAATCCGCAAAGAAAATACGTATGTCACTGTTTTTTTACTGAACGGCTTTCAATTGCGCGGCCAGGTGAAAGGCTTTGATAACTTTACCGTATTGCTAGAATCGGAAGGTAAGCAGCAGCTTATATATAAACATGCGATCTCGACTTTTGCACCGCAAAAAAACGTCCAGCTTGAATTAGAATAGACCATAAAGATAAAACGAAATAGAAAAACCTCGGGCTTTCAGCCCGAGGTTTTTTGTGTCGCAGAAATTCCTATAGAGATTACAAAAAATATAGGAAATTGGTTATTTGTGTAAAACCCCTATTGTTGTACAATGATTTGTGATCATGCTGGAAAGGGGAGAGGAGAATGATTCACAAACGAAAACGTGCCATATCATGCGGTCTGGTGTTTTTCTTAACATTGCTGTTTGTCACGCTGCCGGTATCTAAAACTTGGGCTGCAAGCGTAAATGGCACGCTGATGCAGTACTTTGAATGGTACCTGCCTAATGACGGACAACATTGGAAACGCTTGCAAGAAGATGCGGGGCATTTATCTGAAATTGGAATCACTGCTGTATGGATTCCGCCTGCATACAAAGGAACGAGTCAATCTGACAATGGATATGGCCCATATGATTTGTACGATTTAGGAGAATTTCAGCAAAAAGGGACGATGCGCACAAAATACGGCACAAAACCGGAGCTTCAGTCAGCGATCAGCTCCCTGCATTCGCAAAACATTCAAGTATACGGTGATGTTGTTTTGAATCATAAGGCAGGCGCGGATGCAACGGAAGATGTAACCGCGGTCGAAGTGAATCCAAACGATAGAAATCAGGAAACATCAGGAGAGTATCAAATAAAAGCATGGACAGGCTTTCATTACCCGGGCCGCGGAAGCACGTACAGCGATTTTAAGTGGCATTGGTACCATTTCGACGGAGCGGATTGGGACGAATCCCGAAAGCTGAACCGCATCTATAAGTTTCGAGGGGATGGAAAGGCATGGGATTGGGAAGTATCAAGGGAAAACGGCAACTACGATTATTTGATGTATGCAGACGTTGACTATGATCATCCGGATGTTGTCGCAGAAACGAAAAGATGGGGTACCTGGTATGCAAACGAGCTTCAACTCGACGGTTTTCGGCTCGACGCTGTTAAACATATTAAATTTTCTTTTCTGAGTGATTGGGTAAAGGCAGTCAGACAATCAACAGGAAAGGAAATGTTTACAGTTGCAGAGTATTGGCAAAATAACCTGAACGAGCTCGAAAACTATTTGAATAAAACTGATTTTAAGCAATCTGTTTTTGATGTCCCGCTTCACTATCATTTGCAGGCTGCATCCTCACAGGGGGGCGGCTATGATATGAGACATTTGCTGGATGGCACTGTCGTATCGAAGCATCCGATGCAAGCGGTAACATTTGTGGAAAATCATGATACACAGCCGGGGCAATCATTGGAGTCGACTGTACAAACATGGTTTAAGCCCCTCGCTTATGCCTTCATTTTAACAAGAGAGGCTGGTTACCCGCAGGTTTTCTATGGAGATATGTATGGAACAAAGGGTTCATCGTCAAGGGAAATTCCGTCGCTCAAAAATAAAATAGAACCCATTTTAAAAGCGCGTAAACATTATGCATACGGGACCCAGCATGATTATTTTGACCATGAGGATGTGATTGGCTGGACGAGGGAAGGTGATCAATCGGCCGCCCAATCAGGATTGGCTGCATTAATCACAGACGGTCCTGGCGGGTCAAAGAGGATGTACGTCGGAAAGCAAAATGCCGGCGAGGCATGGTATGACATTACTGGGAACCGCTCCGATCCTGTTACAATTCATTCTGATGGATGGGGAGAGTTTCATGTAAACGGAGGTTCAGTATCCATTTATGTACAGAAGCAAGAAAGGGAGGGGCTAAAAGGCTAACACAGCAGCCTCTCTTGTTTTTTATCTTGCGTGGTCTTTTTTATAATGAGAACATAAGAAGGGGGAAAGTGTATATAATGTAAAAAATTTGAACGTGAGAGGAGTGAACGAATGTTTTCTGAATCTGAAGCGGAGTTGAGACGAATCAGAATTGCACTTGTCTGGATTGCTGTGTTCTTATTGTTTGGTGCGTGCGGGAGAGATGAAACAGTGATTGAAACAGATAGCGGAAATTCTTATGAAACGCCCCAGCCAAGTTCATTTCCGCTCGAAAATAATCATTTTGGAATCGTAAATGACGGCAATATAGAAATTTATGAGTATAATGAGGCTGATAACAAGGTAAAGCTTAAAAAAGCGTTTCCGTCTGATGAGCTTGAATAAAATTCACAAGCATGGAATTTTACAAAGCAGACGCAGATCGCTAAACTGAATACTGACACAGAACATACAGAGGGTGAAATGATGAAGCATAAGATTATTGTCAATCACTGGGAAGAAATCTGTGAAGACGATTCCTGCTATGAATATGGAACGAGTATTATTGTTAATGGAAAAGAATTAATCAGAGAAGCCTCAATTATAAGCGCGTTGAAGGCAGTTTTAGAAGAAATCGGCGCTGATGCAGAAATAGAAGAAACAGTCGAAAGCGAAAAATGCTGTGACAGTATAAGAAAAAAAAATCTAGACTACTAAGCAGTTTTTTTTCATGTTATGATATACATCGGCTTAAAAACGACACTTCGAGTAGGATGAGAGATGATTCTCGTTCTGCTCTCTTTTTTGGGCCCTGATGAGGGTGCCAGAGAGAAAATATGAATTTTTTATTAAAACGAATCTATATATTGTGTTTTTACCAGAGGGTAGTATACTATATATAGTGTTAGTGGTTGAGAGATTCATATTTTTTGATAGGTCGTGATAAAACGTGGTACAAATCATATTTGATTCAAAAACAGGGAATGTTCAGCGCTTTGTGAATAAAATAGACTTTCAGCAAATACGCAAGGTGGACGAAATTGACCACCTGGACACTCCGTTTGTTTTGGTCACCTACACGACAAACTTCGGCCAGGTACCGGCATCAACACAATCATTTCTCGAAAAATACGCCCATCTCTTATTAGGGGTCGCTGCGAGCGGCAATAAAGTATGGGGCGATAACTTTGCGAAAAGCGCCGATACCATTTCAAGACAATATCAGGTGCCGATTTTGCACAAATTTGAACTCAGCGGCACATCTAAAGACGTTGAATTGTTTACTCAGGAGGTAGAAAGAGTTGTCACAAAATCAAGTGCCAAAATGGATCCAGTTAAATAACGAAATCATGATCCAAAAAGATGGAAAATTCCAGTTTGATAAGGATAAAGAGGCTGTACATAGCTATTTTGTAGATTATATCAATCAAAACACAGTATTCTTTCACGATTTAAAAGAGAAGCTGGATTATTTGATTGAAAATCAATACTATGAAGAAGAATTTTTAAGCCTTTATTCTTTTGAAGACATTAAAGAAGTGTTTAAGACAGCTTACGCTAAGAAGTTTCGTTTTCCTTCCTTCATGAGTGCATTTAAATTCTATAATGACTATGCTTTGAAAACGAATGACAAGAAAAAAATCCTCGAGCGTTATGAGGACCGGATCTCAATTGTTGCGCTGTTCTTCGCAAACGGCGACACTGAGAAAGCAAAAGAATATGTCAACCTGATGATCAATCAGGAATATCAGCCGAGCACACCGACATTCTTGAACGCTGGCAGAAAACGCCGCGGAGAACTGGTGAGCTGCTTCTTGCTCGAAGTCAATGATTCATTAAATGATATTTCAAGAGCGATCGATATCTCCATGCAGCTTTCTAAACTGGGCGGCGGGGTTTCTCTTAACCTGTCCAAGCTTCGCGCGAAAGGTGAAGCCATCAAAGATGTTGAAAATGCCACAAAAGGTGTTGTAGGCGTCATGAAGCTTCTTGATAACGCGTTCCGTTATGCTGACCAAATGGGACAAAGACAAGGATCTGGTGCGGCGTATTTAAACATTTTCCACCGCGATATCAATGATTTTCTCGATACGAAAAAGATTTCTGCCGACGAGGATGTGCGCGTCAAAACACTTTCTATCGGTGTAGTCATTCCGGACAAGTTCGTTGAGCTTGCGCGTGAGGACAAAGCGGCTTATGTATTCTATCCGCATACCATCTATAAAGAGTACGGACAGCACATGGACGAAATGGACATGAATGAAATGTACGATAAGTTTGTCGACAACCCTAGGGTGAAAAAAGAGAAAATCAACCCGCGGAAATTGCTCGAAAAACTGGCGGTGCTTCGTTCTGAATCAGGCTATCCATACATCATGTTCCAGGATAATGTCAACAAAGTACATGCGAATAACCATATTTCAAAGGTGAAATTTTCTAATCTTTGCTCTGAAGTGCTGCAGGCATCTCAGGTTTCTTCTTACACTGACTACGATGTAGAAGATGAAATCGGTTTGGATATTTCCTGCAACCTGGGATCGCTTAACATTCTCAACGTGATGGAGCACAAATCGATTGAAAAGACTGTTAAGCTTGCGACTGATTCCTTAACTCACGTATCTGAAACGACTGATATCCGTAATGCACCTGCTGTAAGACGGGCAAACAAAGCGATGAAATCAATCGGTCTCGGCGCTATGAACCTTCACGGATACCTTGCGCAAAACGGCATCGCGTATGAAAGTCCAGAAGCGCGCGACTTTGCGAACACATTCTTTATGATGGTGAACTTCTACTCTATCCAGCGTTCTGCAGAGATCGCAAAAGAGAAGGGCGAGACGTTTGATCAATATGAAGGATCAACCTATGCAACTGGTGAATACTTCGATAAATACGTTTCAACTGATTTCTCGCCGAAATACGAAAAAATCGCAAATCTGTTTGAAGGTATGCATATCCCGACGACAGAGGACTGGAAACAATTAAAAGCATTTGTGGCTGAACACGGCATGTATCACAGCTACAGATTATGCATTGCGCCGACAGGCTCGATTTCATACGTTCAGTCAAGCACGGCATCTGTCATGCCGATTATGGAACGGATTGAAGAAAGAACATACGGCAACTCAAAAACGTACTACCCAATGCCTGGGCTTGCATCTAATAACTGGTTCTTCTACAAAGAAGCCTATGATATGGATATGTTCAAAGTCGTAGATATGATCGCGACAATCCAGCAGCACGTTGATCAGGGAATCAGCTTTACATTGTTCCTAAAAGATACAATGACGACTCGTGATTTAAACCGGATTGATTTGTATGCACATCACAGAGGAATTAAAACCATTTACTATGCAAGAACGAAAGATACTGGGCAAGACAGCTGCCTTTCTTGTGTTGTTTGATTAAAGGAGAGTTTATAGTGACGAAAATTTATGACGCAGCAAACTGGTCAAAGCATGAAGACGACTTTACCCAAATGTTCTATAACCAAAATGTGAAACAGTTCTGGCTTCCGGAAGAGATTGCTTTAAACGGCGATCTCCTCACTTGGAAGTACCTCGGGAAAAACGAGCAAGACACGTATATGAAGGTACTGGCCGGATTGACTCTTCTTGATACAGAGCAGGGAAATACAGGAATGCCGATCGTGGCTGAACACGTAGACGGCCACCAGCGGAAAGCCGTGCTGAATTTTATGGCGATGATGGAGAACGCCGTTCACGCAAAATCGTACTCTAATATTTTCATGACACTGGCACCGACTGAAACGATTAATGAAGTATTCGAATGGGTCAAACAAAACAAATTTTTGCAGAAAAAAGCGCAAATCATCGTCGGACTCTACAAAGCGATTAAAAAAGATGACGAGATTTCACTGTTCAAAGCAATGGTTGCATCTGTGTATTTAGAAAGCTTCCTATTCTATAGCGGTTTCTATTATCCGTTATATTTCTACGGACAAGGAAAACTGATGCAAAGCGGTGAAATTATCAACCTGATCCTTCGTGATGAAGCGATTCACGGTGTTTATGTCGGACTTCTCGCTCAAGAAATCTACAATAAGCAGACAGAAGAGACAAAAGCAGAGCTTCGCGAATTTGCCATTGACCTTTTGAATGAGCTTTATGAGAATGAGCTTGAGTATACCGAGGACTTATACGATCAAGTCGGACTCTCCCACGATGTCAAGAAGTTCATCCGCTATAATGCGAATAAAGCGCTGATGAACCTTGGATTTGATCCGTACTTTGAAGAGGAAGACATTAATCCGATCGTTTTAAACGGATTAAATACAAAGACAAAATCACATGACTTCTTCTCCATGAAGGGGAACGGGTACAAGAAAGCGACCGTTGAGCCGATCAAAGACGATGACTTTTTCTTTGATGATGAAAAAGAGCAGATATAATATCTGCTCTTTTCGGCTTGAAGGTGGAAATAGGAGGAATGCAGTAATCATGGGAAAAATGGACGAAATCATTTTGGTCGCTCCGCGCGATGAAGTATTTAAAAAAGAAAAATTGACTTTTCAAGGCGTAAACAGTGAAGATGCCCGAGTAGCAGAAATTATGGCTCAAATTGAGGCGGCCTATTCTGAAATGAGAAGGGGAGACGCAGAAGAAGATCCTCATTATAAGCAGCCGATTCCTTATGTCGTCATTAAACGCGAGGATGAAGTTTTCCTTTATGAGCGGCTGGCTGGCGGCGGAGAATCACGTCTTCACAATAAGCTTTCTCTTGGCTTCGGCGGCCATATGAATCATATTGAAGGAGCCGCTTCCTTTGCCGAGGTCTTAAAGCTGAACACAGACCGGGAGCTTGATGAAGAACTGCAAATCGAAGAAGAGGATAAGCAGGCCATTGTCACATTAGGTTTGATAAATGATGATGACAACAGTGTCGGCAAAGTGCATATCGGTATTCTATCTGCGCTTCAATTAAAGCCAGGCTCACATGTGGAAGTCAAAGAGAAAGATCAAATTGCGGGTAAATGGATGAAAATTTCTGAACTAAAACAAACAGACATTTATAACCGTCTGGAAACATGGTCGCAATTCGTGGTTGACATTCTTGAATAAAAAAACCCGGTTTCTCATGAAGAGGAACCGGGTTTTTTTATCAGGAATGCTCGTCCGCAGCAGTATTATGATTCTAGGAAGACCATAGCGTCAAACCCGGTATTCTCAGCTCTGGCAGCAAGGGCATCGGCATTATCTTTGGAAGAAAAAGCGCCGATCTGAACCTTATATAATCCGTCCTTTAAGAGCACAATGGCGTCAAAGCCCTTAGACTCTGCGCTGCTTGCAAGATTGTCCGCATTTGCTTTAACCTTAAAAGCCCCGATTTGAACCTTATATAACCCTGAGTCGGATGTTTTCTGAAGGCTGAAGGCTTGCTCTAACCCGTTTGCATGTCCTCTTGCCAAGCTTTGAATAAAACTGCTCGTTTTAAGCTTGTTCGCATCTGTAACCGTATCAATAAAACCGTTTTCCGTAAGCAGGGCAGGCATTGAGGATTCCCTTAATACGTGGAAGTTTGCTGTTTTTTTACCGCGATCGGAAAAGTCGACAGCTTGTATGACTTCAGAGTGAATCTCCGATTGGTAAGTCGTTGTCGGTGCTCCGACTCCCGGATAAATGTAGCTTTCGAAACCTGTTCCGCCCCCGGAATTAATGTGAATGGATAAAAAGAAATCGGCTCCCCAGTTATTTGCAGCATTTGTCCGGTCGCTTAAGCTGACATATTGGTCGCTTGTCCGGCTCAGCAGCACAGAAACACCCTCATACTCATTCGTCAATATAGTGCGTAAAGCTAAAGCAATTTGCAAGGTTAACGTTTTTTCTTGGAGACCATTGCCTGTTGCGCCTGGATCGGACCCGCCATGACCTGGATCAATAAAAATTTTAACCATTCTCCATCACCTCATTACAGGATATGAAAAAAGACGGCTTCTGCTTGTACGATTATCATCCGGCAGAAAAATGAGGAAATAACCCCTGTTACCCGAAAAATTATTTCTCGGGAAAGCGCACAATTCAACAGGATGCGACAGGAAGGTTGCTAAAAGTTTGTCTTTTAGTCGGTTTAATAAAGGTGGTTATTCAATCAAATTCAGCAGAAAGCGGAGGGGTATCTCTGTAAATGATGCTGACATACACAACGGTCTCCATGCTGCTTCAGTCTTTTTGACTGTGGTTTGGGAGGTCAGTCAGAACGTACTCAATGGAAATAACATTCAGACATTCTTTTTGTTTCCTATTAATATCACTCACTCTTGGTTGCATGGGTTAACGTTTATACTCACTCTTTTCCTCGGTGCCATTATTTTCTCTCCAGGTCTTCATCTGATTATTGGCATTTGTATTTGAAGAAGTATGGGGATTTGACATCATCCTTAGTCACCGCTTTTCTCTCAGGAAAGTTGATTTCCCGGGTGTTTACCCGGGTTTGTTCCAAAAAGTTGCTGGCTTTTATACATCACCCAAAAATCCTCTTTCTCTGAGCCGAAAATTGGTTTAGATATCGTTGCGAAAAGAAGAATACAGCAATTTCTTCATCATGTAAATACTGAGCATAAAACGACGATTCTTCTCACCTCCCATCAAATTGATGACGTTGAACGTTTATGTAAACGAATCATCCTGATTGAGGAGGGAGAAATCAAATTCGACGGACCGAAAGAAAAGCTGTCACAATTGACGAACAGTAAGAGAAGCTCAGCTGTTGAAGTAGACGCCGTTCATGCAGACTGGGGTTTACTTTCATGTCAACCTACTGAAGTGAAAGGGAAGTATATCTGATAATTCACAAATTCCTCAGCTCATCACAAGCATATCTGCGCATTGAAAATATCCTAACTGAGGTTTACATCGAAGAAATATCACTTTCATAGCTAATTGTTCTAACAAATTTGCTGAAAATAAAATCTCTTGGTTTGTCCACCCTGTGTTCGTGAATACAATAAGAAATAAAGTATTTCTCGGGAAAGCGCAGGATTCCCCATTGTTCCCGAAAAAAAGCATTTGTTTCGACACATGATAGGCGTTTGTCACATAAGGCATACGCTTGAATATCATATAGAGAGAACTGAGAGGTGAAAATGTTGGAGCGCGCTGTGACTTATAAAAACAACGGACAGATCAACATTATTCTTAACGGACAAAAGCAGGTGCTGACAAACGCTGAGGCAGAGGCGGAATATCAAGCGGCTTTGCAAAAAAACGAAGCTAAGCACGGCATTTTGAAGGAAATAGAAAAAGAGATGAACACACTGGTTGGAATGGAGGAAATGAAACGAAACATTAAGGAAATATACGCTTGGATTTTTGTCAATCAAAAACGTGCGGAACAGGGCTTGAAGGTGGGAAAGCAAGCGCTGCATATGATGTTTAAAGGGAATCCGGGAACTGGGAAAACGACAGTTGCACGGCTTATCGGCCGGCTGTTCTTTGAAATGAACGTACTGTCAAAAGGCCACCTGATCGAAGCGGAACGTGCTGACTTGGTCGGGGAATACATTGGCCACACCGCCCAAAAGACGAGGGATTTAATCAAAAAGTCATTAGGCGGCATTTTGTTTATAGACGAAGCCTATTCCCTTGCAAGGGGCGGCGAAAAGGACTTCGGGAAAGAAGCGATCGACACGCTTGTCAAGCATATGGAAGACAAACAGCATGAATTCATTTTAATTCTTGCCGGATATTCACGGGAAATGGAGCATTTTTTATCATTGAATCCCGGTCTCCAATCCAGATTTCCCATCTCCATCGATTTCCCGGATTATTCCGTCAATCAGCTTATGGAAATTGCGAAACGGATGATCGCAGAGCGGGAATACCAGCTCAGTCAGGAAGCTGAATGGAAATTAAAGGATTACTTAATGACAGTCAAAAGCACAACAAGTCCCATTAAATTCAGCAATGGCCGTTTTGTCAGAAATGTCATAGAAAAATCGATCAGAGCGCAAGCCATGAGACTTCTAATGGGCGACCAATACTTAAAAAGCGATTTGATGACCATTAAAAGCCAAGATCTTTCAATTAAAGAAGATACCGCTGGCTCGATATAGACCTCTTCCTGTGAGAGGTCTTTTTTTCTAATGTATTTCTTGTTTTCACAGCAATCGATTTGTGGTATACACATGCAGGGTTTGGTATGATAATACTACTGCCCAATATGCAATAGAAAGGAACATCCATTTGAACGAACAAGAAACAAGACAGGAAAAGGCCATTTTAGTCGGATGTCAGCTGCCGCATATCACAGATGAGCATTTTGAAAATTCCATGGAAGAGCTTGCATCACTGACAAAAACAGCAGATGGAACAGTATTGACCAGCGTCACGCAAAAACGAAACCGGGCTGACGCAGCTACATATATAGGAAAAGGGAAGGTTGAAGAGCTGAAGACGCTCGTTGAAGAGCTTGAAGCCGATCTTCTTATTTTTAATGATGAACTGTCACCAAGCCAGCTAAAGTCCTTGGCAACTGCGATTGAAGTAAAAATCATCGACCGCACGCAATTGATATTAGATATTTTTGCGAAAAGAGCAAGAACAAGAGAAGGAAAGCTTCAAATCGAGTTGGCTCAGCTCCAGTATGCTCTCCCGCGTCTGACTGGACAGGGGATCAACCTTTCCCGGCAAGGCGGAGGGATCGGCGCGAGAGGACCGGGGGAAACAAAACTGGAGACCGATCGCCGCCATATTAGAAATCGCATTCATGAAATTAACACGCAGTTATCCGCTGTCATTCGCCATAGAAGCCGCTACCGGGAAAGAAGAAAGAAAAACGGTGTGCTGCAAATCGCTCTTGTCGGGTATACGAACGCGGGGAAATCAACGTGGTTTAACCGCCTGACAAGCGCTGACAGCTATGAAGAAGACCTTCTGTTTGCCACGCTGGACCCTATGACCAGAAAAATGGTGCTGCCAAGCGGCTACAGCGTGCTCCTGTCAGATACGGTCGGATTTATTCAAGATCTTCCGACGACACTGATCGCTGCATTCCGCTCAACGCTTGAAGAAGTAAAAGAAGCGGATGTGATTCTGCATCTGATTGATTCCTCAAATGAGGAGTACACAGGGCACGAAAAAACGGTGCTTCGCTTGCTGGAAGAGCTTGAAGCAGATGATATCCCGGTGCTGACGGCTTATAACAAACGCGATCAAAAGCTGCCTGACTTTATCCCGTCCGTTGGAAAGAATCATATCATGGTCAGTGCAAGATTTGAGGAGGATGCTGAAAAGTTTAAGGAAGCCATCCAGCGTTATTTGCGCCAAGAACTGTTAACGCCTTTTGAAGCGCAGGTACCGGCAAGTGAGGGCAAGCTTCTCTCCAGAATCAAATCCGAAACGATGGTTGACCGTTTTCATTTTAATGAAGAAAACGAACAGTACGACATATCGGGATATGTACAAGAAGAGCAAAGTATCATCGGTGAATTGAAGAAGTATATGTAAGAAGGGAATACAAGGACATGTTCGAAACTTTAACACACGGAGATTTATTAAAAAAAACAGCAATGGAAGTGGAAACGGAAATTGCCGGCGTTCATAAACAAATAGAAGAAATCAGTGAACGCAATGAATGGCGAGTGCTTCAAAGCTATAGAAAACACAAGGTGAGCGACACTCATTTTACGCCGTCTACAGGATACGGCTATGATGACATCGGAAGAGATACACTTGAAAGCATTTATGCAGAAGTGTTTGGGGGCGAAGCCGGGCTTGTCAGGCCTCAAATTATATCAGGCACACATGCGATTTCCATTGCTTTATTCGGTGTCCTCAGACCGGGGGACGAGCTGCTTTATATCACAGGCAAGCCGTATGATACGTTAGAAGAAATTGTCGGCGTCAGAGGCGGAGAAAATTCTGGATCGCTAAAGGATTTTCAAATCGGTTACAATGCGGTTGAACTGACTGAAGACGGAAAAATAGATTACGATGCTGTCGCTGCAGCTATCAATCCGAAGACAAAGGTGATCGGCATTCAGCGCTCAAAAGGATATGCCAATCGTCCTTCTTTCTTAATTAGTGAAATCAAAGAAATGATCCGCTTTGTAAAAGAAATCAATGAAAATCTTATCGTATTTGTGGACAACTGTTACGGAGAATTTGTAGAAGAGCTGGAACCTTGCCATGTAGGCGCCGATCTCATGGCGGGATCTCTTATTAAAAATCCGGGAGGCGGTCTTGCCAAAACAGGCGGGTACCTCGTTGGAAAATCTGAATGGATCGAGGCTTGTTCATACCGAATGACTTCACCGGGCATCGGCCGGGAAGCCGGAGCGTCTCTTTACTCGCTCCAGGAAATGTATCAAGGCTTCTTTTTGGCGCCTCACGTTGTGTCACAAAGCTTAAAGGGAGCGGTGTTTACAGCGAGATTCCTTGAAAAACTGGGCTTCACTTCAAACCCGAAATGGGATGCGAAAAGAACAGATTTGATACAATCCGTTGAGTTTTCCGACAGAGAAAAGATGATTGCCTTTTGCCAGGCCATTCAATATGCATCGCCGATCAATGCCCACGTGACGCCTTATCCAGCCTACATGCCGGGATACGAAGATGATGTGATTATGGCAGCGGGCACATTTATACAAGGAGCAAGCATTGAATTATCAGCTGATGGCCCTATCCGCCCGCCATATGTAGCGTATGTCCAGGGAGGATTAACCTATGCGCATGTGAAAAATGCCATATGCAGTGCAGTGGATTCTTTAATGGATAAGAAATTAATTTGAATAGTTTAAAATTTTCACTGAATTTCATGTTAAGAATCCTTACATGTTATTGACACAAAATATAACATCACCTATAATGAAACTAAGTTAAGAAAAGGAGGAAATTGAGATGAGTGATAACATTCGCCGCTCAATGCCTTTATTTCCAATAGGAATTGTCATGCAATTGACCGAATTATCAGCAAGACAAATTCGGTATTATGAGGAAAATGGACTGATATTTCCAGCTAGAAGCGAAGGAAATAGACGATTATTCTCATTTCACGATGTAGATAAACTGTTAGAAATTAAACACCTGATTGAACAAGGTGTAAACATGGCAGGAATTAAACAAATTCTGGCGAAAGCTTCGGCTGAGCCGGAACAGAAACAAAATGAGAAGACGAAGAAACCAATGAAACATGATCTGTCTGATGACGAACTGAGACAGCTCCTGAAAAACGAGCTTATGCAAGCCGGCCGTTTTCAAAGAGGAAATACATTCCGTCAAGGCGACATGTCCCGCTTCTTTCATTAATCCGTTAGCAACTGTTTTGCTATATACATTTACCTTTTAGAGGAGGAGTTTTACGAAATGGCAAAGTATACAAGAGAAGATATCGTAAAATTAGTAAATGAGGAAAACGTCAAGTACATCCGCCTGCAATTTACCGACATTCTTGGAACAATCAAGAACGTTGAGATTCCTGTAAGCCAGCTTCCAAAAGCACTTGATAATAAGGTCATGTTTGACGGATCTTCTATTGAAGGTTTCGTTCGCATCGAAGAATCAGATATGTACCTGTATCCTGATCTAAATACATTTGTTATCTTCCCATGGACAGCTGAAAAAGGTAAAGTAGCACGTTTCATCTGTGATATTTACAATCCGGATGGCACACCTTTCGAAGGTGACCCGCGAAACAACTTAAAACGGATTCTGAAAGAAATGGAAGACCTGGGCTTCAGTGATTTCAATCTAGGACCTGAGCCTGAATTCTTCTTATTCAAATTAGACGAAAAAGGCGAACCGACTCTTGAATTAAACGACAAAGGCGGATATTTCGACTTAGCTCCAACTGACTTGGGAGAAAACTGCCGCCGCGATATCGTTCTTGAGCTTGAAGAGATGGGCTTTGAAATCGAAGCATCTCACCACGAAGTAGCGCCTGGCCAGCATGAAATCGACTTTAAATATGCTGGTGCAGTCCGCTCTTGTGACGATATCCAAACGTTTAAACTAGTTGTTAAAACAATTGCCCGCAAACACGGTCTGCATGCGACATTTATGCCAAAACCGTTGTTCGGTGTGAACGGTTCAGGTATGCACTGTAATCTATCACTCTTCAAAGATGGCGTTAACTCATTCTATGATGCAAACGCAGATCTTCAGTTAAGTGAAACAGCGAAACACTTCATTGCAGGTATCGTGAAGCATGCAACAAGCTTTACAGCAGTAACAAACCCGACAGTGAACTCTTACAAACGTCTTGTTCCTGGCTATGAAGCACCTTGCTACGTTGCATGGAGCGCGCAAAACAGAAGCCCGCTTATCCGTATCCCGGCTTCCCGCGGCATCAGCACACGTGTTGAAGTGCGCAGCGTAGATCCAGCTGCGAATCCGTACCTAGCACTTAGCGTCTTGCTTGCTGCAGGTTTAGACGGAATCAAAAACAAACTAGAAGCGCCAGCTCCAATCGACCGCAACATCTACGTGATGAGCAAAGAAGAGCGCATGGAAAACGGAATCGTCGACCTTCCTGCAACACTTGCTGAAGCATTAGACGAATTCAAATCAAACGAAGTGATGGTCAAAGCTCTAGGCGAGCACCTATTCGAGCACTTCATCGAAGCAAAAGAAATCGAGTGGGATATGTTCCGCACGCAAGTACATCCTTGGGAACGCGAACAGTATATGTCTCAGTATTAATCTGATAAACCTTGATTTGATAGGGTTTTAGATTAATAACTAGGTGGCCAAGTCAAGTGGGATAACTAGAAACAACTAGTTTGACCACTTTTTGACCACCAAAAAAATTAAAAAAATTTAGGACAAAAGTGAATTCATGTATTCTTCATAACCATCCACTGATGTATTTTCAAGCTTCTCAGATATATGAGAGTATACGTCCGATGTGATGGTTATATTTTTATGTCCGAGTCTTTCTTGAACAAACTTCATACTTGCACCTGATTCTAGAAGAAGGACAGCATGAGTATGTCTTAAACCATGAATTGGCATTTTTTCTAATCCAGCTTTCTTCAGAATGCGATTGAGTGCATTGAACTTTGGTAAAGGTTTTCCATCCTGTCTACAAAAAACAAGATCTAATTCATGTTCGTAAATCTCATTAAAAACTATTCTATTATCATTTAAATAGTTCATGTGTGTTGTTAACTCTTTTGCTAATGAATTGCTAATTTTAATTCTTCTTTCGGATTCATATGTTTTTGTTTCTCCAAATATTTCTTCTCCCTCTTTAACTTGAAAGTCTAATGATTTGTTAATGTTGATGAAGTTATTTTTTAGATCAATATCCTTTCTTTGTAAAGCAGCTGCTTCTCCCTTACGCATTCCTGTTTCAAGTAAAGTTTTAAAGAAGATATAGTACAAATAATTATCTTGTCTTGCAAATTTAAGGAAGAGGGAAATATCATCTGACTTAATGTATTCTAACTTTTCTTTTTTCTTAGATTTAGCCCTTGGAATTGTTACCCCTTCACATGGGTTTTCTTCAATTTTTTTAAGAGGCTTTACTGCCGTAGCTAAAGCGTTGAACATTGTCCCGTGAATGATTTCAATTGTTCTTTTGCTGTATCCCTGGTCTGCTAAATAATTAATAAATTTTTGATAACGTAAGGGTTTAATATCTTTTACTTAAAATAGGGGAGAATTTTTGTATTAACATTTCGTTCATGAAGAATGTAAGTGTTTTTCCTAACATTACCTTGTTTGTATTGAGCGAGCCAATCTTTAAGATAATGCTTTAAAAGGGTTTCTCCTCCGTTAATTTCTAAATCACCTATCAATCTTTGCTCTTCTTGTCTTGCAGCTATCTGTGCCTCTTTTTTTGTTTTAAATCCACTTTTGGAGACTTCGATTGGCTCTTGAGTTAAAGGGTCTTTATGTTTTATTCTGTATTGCCATGTAGTTCCTCTTTTTCTGAAACTAGCCATATTATTCCACCTTTCGTTTGTAACATATCCCATTTTAGCACTTAGTTTTTTGAGGGAATCAAAAAATTCAGATAAGTAAGTCTCTAGCATATATTGAAGTGAATTTCTCCTCTTGACTCTAAATAAAATTCCCATTTTATTTAAACCTAAAAGCTGCTTGAATACATCCTAAATTTAAAGTATCCTGTATATGTATCATAGTTGGTATATCAGCCACTATAGGCCAGAGAGTTCCCTCACATACTCTCTGGCCTTTTGTTTAAAAAAGCTAAAAAGCCCTTTAAAAGGGCTTTATATCTAACACATTATCTAGGAGTTCTGAAAACTTTATAATCATAACCTATTTGTTTGCTATATTTACTGTCTTTGTAGACGTACATATCAACGATTGTGTATCTATACTTTTTGTCGTAGGCTAAGTATTGGGTTGTTGAGTAATAACGAGTTGGTTTTTTGTGATAGAATGTTCCAAACACAGCTTGAGCGAATATACCAGCCCAGGAGTATTTAAGGCCAGGTAATCCTGCAGCAATTCTTGCTCCTAATTCAGCTGCAGTGTCTATGTTCTTAGAGTTCCCTCTAAAATGATCTACAACCTTCCATTTTGTTGATGGTGGTACAGCTTGAATTGAAATTTCTTCATTCTCTTGGATGACTGGAACTGATGATGTTTTAACTAATTCTTGAAGTGGTGTTGAATTAACCTGAGTGATATAACTTGGTGTAGGTTCTGAGATGGATTCTGCATGGCTAGTTAGTGGAGCCACTGTTGAGAATAGGAGTCCGAGAGATAGGGTAGTTAGAACTGTTTTTTTCACTAACAATCATCCTTTCAAGTTTTTTAATGCTTATGACTATCTGGATGCTGTATAATATACATATTTTGGAGGTTGAAATTATGAACTTTGATGACAAAAAGAGTATATTAAAGACTGTAGGGAACATATTTATGGTTCTTGTTCTTATCTCTTTATTTGTTTATGCATTCTCCAATGAATCTATTGGATGGTATGTTAAGATCACTTCTATTGTGATGTTAACTATCTCTTATATTTGCTACGCTTTAATTTCTTTGCAGGAAAAATGGTTCATTTTAACTTTGATTATCTCCTGGCTTGTGATTATTTTTTGGGTATTCTAAATCAATAAGGCTGCCGTTCATACTTCCGCAATAAAAAAGGAAGGTAAACAGCAGCCATCTTTATTATTGTGGGAAACTTGTGTTCTAACAGCAGGAGATGCGAAACATGAGCCAAGGGAGGACAACACTGTGTGGAAAGTTTTAAGATAGTTACTTAAGAAACAGAAAAATCAAAGTTCACTCGATGAAGGTTATTTACAGATTCTGAAAAAGGATATAAATCTAGAATTTAAACAAATGATATTTGAGCTGGAGAGCCTGGGGGAAGTAGTATCCGAAAAGCTGCAAAATAAGTATATAGATGTTTTTAAAGCTCAGGGTAAACCAAATCTTAGCATCAAAGTTTGTAGAGACATAGATGGACAGGGAAGTGTAGTGTTAGCTGCATCTCCTGCACTTAAAAAAGATTTTGGAATCAAAACAGGATCGAGACTTTTTGAGATACCTGAAGATCCAAGAATACACATTGTAAATCCGCAAATGAAGCTTTTCATCAGAGTTTCAACTGAGATTACAAAACTGTTTTACAGATTTGTTCCTGAAAAATGTGTCCACACTTATTCAATTGATGAATCTTTTTTAGATGCAGGAAAAGAAGATCCTGAAGAAATGCCAAAGCAATACAAAGTAGCATGTGGAGAGAGTTTGGCCTGATGTGTACAGTTGGAATTGGTGAAATACATATGAATAATCAATCCAGAAATAAGGAAAATTAACTAAAAAATTGTGAGGAACATTCAATGAAACGATTTATTTTAGTTTTATCCTTATTGAGTATTATTGTTGCCTATCCCATTCAAACAAACGCCAGTCCAATGCCTTGCAGTGTAATACTGGAACCGGTAGATAAAAATTTTAAAAATGCTAAAGGTGTAGCATTAATCTATAAGGTGCAATTGAACCCACCGAGTGCTGCCAGAACCAATATAAGCATTCTTGCTGTCCATCTTCCTGCTCCTTCTTCTTTTGGAACTTACGACAGTTACGAAGGATTTGCTACTAAACCTGGTGAGATTAGTTGGCGGTTTAAACTTTATCCTACTCCTGAGGAAGAGAGCCCTAGTTGGGCGGGAAGATTTGACTTAATTACAGCCGAAATGAAGAATGTTAAAGTTCAAGTACGTCTTTCTAATTCTAGAACTCAACAGTTGGGGCCAAGTGTATTAACGAATAATATTCAATCTTGTGATTAGAAGTTATTTGAGGGCACAACAGTGAAAATAAATTTGGATTGGGTTGAAGTGGATGATTAAATCGATTATTTTGCCTGAAGAGAATACAAAAATAACTGTCGGAAAACCAATAAGCGAAGAATCGATAATGAGCATTGTCGCTGCGGTAATGTATTGGTTCTGGGACTCCACATTCCTTTGTTTAACTTAAATCACGTATTTTACAACGTTCACAACAAGTATAAAGGCCGCTGATCCGAACAACAAATACCCTGACCTTGTTTGTTTATTTGAAAGTGATTCCACTCCCACTAAAACAAAGAGAAGTGCAACTAATACTTGGAGAGAAATCAAGAGGAATTCACTTTGACTATATAGAGAATACACACATAGTATCAAAGCTGCACATGAAATAAAAATTTTTGAAGCTTTAAGCAAAGAACCACTCCTAATGAAGTTTTTATTAAACCTTAACACGTTATATATTATTGGAGAGGCAAAGGGATCAAGATAACGAAGTATTTTAAACAAATTTAAAACAAAAAGAGCATTAAATTACATGCTCTTTTTTTCAATTTCCCCGCATCAGATCCGACCGTCTCATTTGCTCAAGCCGGGTTCCTGATTGAAGCTGTATGAAATAGTTTTAAATTATTTTTTGGATTGATGTATTTGTCGTTTTCGGTTTTATAAAAAACGCTGTATAGAAATCTTTCATTTTCTCTAAAGGCTTTGGAAATTGTTATTACTAAATACCACTCCCGAGAAATGTATATACATTCACACTTTCTGTCGTGAAAATTTAAATGTATTCATAAAGATGCCGCAGCATATCAGCAGTGCGCCGATGATGATGTTTATGGTGATCTGTTCGTGCAATTGCAGCCATCCAAAGAATAGAGCCAATACGGGAACGAACATTAGTGCCATGGATGCTTTTGACGCTTCGATTTGATTGAGTACCCAAAACCATACGACAAATGTAAAGCCGGTGGAAAGCAAACCATTAAACACCAATGACCATATCGCCTGATATGTCCACTCGGCTGAATACACCGGTTCCAATATAAAGGAGAAAACCAATAACATGACGGCTCCCATCAGAAGATGCCAGGCATTCATATGAATGATATCGATATGCTTGAATTGAAGCTTGCTAAACACATTTGCGATTCCCCAGCTAAGCGCTGCCGCAAGGATGCATAGTTCTCCAAATAAAGCGCTTTGATTGACATGCAGCATTTCTTTTCCAAATATAAATAAAAGTCCGAAGAAGCCGCTTATCAGCCCGATCGTTTTATACACATTCATTTTTTCGTTTAATGTAAAATGGCTGATCACCGTAACAAATATAGGCATCGTATACACCAAAACAGAGGTTTTTCCTGAATCAACAAATTGCATTCCATACGTTAAGATCCCCATATAACCCAGACCCATTAGCAGGCTCATGATGATATAGCTTTTGACATGTGCTTTTCCTATTGAAAGTTTCTTTCTTTGAATGAAGAGAATGAGAAATAAAGGAACCGCCCCGATGAACAGGCGCAAAGCCGAAAACAAAAGCGGGGGGAGGTCATGAATTCCAACTTTCATCGCTACCCAAGTATAGCCCCAAATAAGTGTGACAGATATGATTCCCAGCATGACTTTTACCATTATAAAGCCGCCTTTCTTGTTTATATATTCGTGCTGGTTTCTATCATATGTTACATTTATATATAACTGAAATACATTTTTATTATTGGGGGTATAACCAAATGGTTATGAACATGAACCACCTTCACATATTTGTAAAAGTCGGGGAGAAATTGAATATTACCGAAGCGGCAAAAGAATTGTTCATCTCTCAGCCAGCGGTTAGCAAAGCGATTAAAAATCTGGAAAGCTCGCTGCAGCTGAAATTATTGATCAGAGATAAACATCATGGTTTAATGCTGACTGATGTCGGAAAGGAAATTTTGCTGCTGGCGAGGCAAATGAAGGGGATTGAAAGCAAAATATATCAAGTAGCCAACCGGGAAAACAAGCTGTTAAGCGGGAAGGTGAAAATCGGTTCATTTCCTGCTGTTTCAACAAATATCATGCCGCAGGCGATTGCGGCATTCAGATCAAACTACCCGCTGATCCGCATAGAATTGGTCGAAGGGACCTCTGATCAAATCAAAGGATGGGTCGAGGATCGAACGGTTGATATTGGGGTCGCAGCATCTCCATTTGAACCGTTTGACCATCAACTATTGTGCAAAGACTATATGGTGGCTGTCATCCCACCGCAATATGACGAATTAAAACAGGAAAAGCATGTTGACCTCAAAACATATCAAGATGACCTTATTTTTTGCAAAGGCGGTCATGAAATTGCGATGTCAAACACGTTTCAGCGGCACCACATTGAATTAAAGGAAAACTTAACTGTGCAAAATGCCGAAACCTTGATCAATATGGTCAAAAACAACTTGGGCATAGGCATTATTTCAAACTTTACACTGTCATCTGTCCCGCATCAATTGATCAAAAAAGACATCTTTCCGCGGATCACCCGTGATATTGGCGTTATCGCGCATTCTTTTGATGAAATAACGCCGGCGGCGCAAGAGTTTATCAAGGTGTTGAAAGCAGATGTGATTTAAATCCGTACACAAAAAAACATAAGGCGGTCAATCATAAGAAAAAAGCAACAATTCGAACGTTGCTTTTCCCATCACCTTATTGAAACTTTGTGCCCATGGATAAATATGATTATGATTGGAAAAGCCTTTTTTAAAATCAAAAAGCTGTTTAGCTGGGTTAATTATAATCCAGCTTTAAAATTGACATAAGAAGGATGAGTCTATGCCAAACATTATTTTCAAAGAACAAGATAAAGTATGGTCTGCAGATCAAAAAATGTGGTATAAACGTATGCTTGATGTAGCAGATGAGATTATTAATATTGAAGAATTAGATAAATATAAAGTTAGTGGAGATGAACCAGGAGAGTTTTCACCAGCTAAGATGCAAAAACGAAATGAATACATGATTGATCACAGTGAAGCAATAGTAGCTGTTTATGATGGAACTAAAAGTGGCACAAGGACTGCTTAAATTATGCCCAAAGAGCTCATTTAGGGCATCAACTATGGAGGCTTCATCCCGATTATAGCTTTGAATTGGATATATCTTATACACCTTAATAACCCAGCGGGAGATAATAAAGCATTGAATCCTTTTAACTACAGATCTGAACAGAGAGGATATGAGCAAGAATACTATGGGGGTTATTGTAATCAAGTGAGAAACCTTGGTTTAGTACCTATCCCATTTCACAGGTTTCAGGACTTTTTAAGAGAAAGCTACAATTCAACAAGAACAAAGAAGGAAAGAATGAGATTTCTAATTAAGATCACAGAATCACAATAAAAGGATTATTTTATCTAGAGAGGACTGGACAAAATAATCAATAATAATATTGAATAACATTGAATTTAAAAAGGGAGCTAGAAGCCCCCAATTGCGATCTTATATTCGTACACCTTCATAGTGCCCAATCCAATATCCATCTGAAACTTTCGTAATACCTTTTAAATACCAGCGATATCCGCCGTCTTCAAATGAGTTGGCAAAAATACCTGTACTGCTAGGTAAATCCCAAGTGATAGCTTGAGCTTTAAAATCATCACTTGCAACATTAGCTATTCCCTGATCCGGGCTTGGGCTTGTACTTGCAGCGAATGCTGGAGATGCTGAAACAAGTAAACCTACAGATAATGCAATACCTGTTAATGCTTTTTTGTAACTCATGTAAATCCCCCATTCTTATAATTTTTTCTTGCAATTACATTATATGGTTTTGACGGATAGGGAAATAGCGAAATTACTCCCATATATATGGAAATTGTGTGTCGGTTAATGTCGTGATAGATGAGAAGGCAAATGGAGAGATGGATTATAGGATGGAATCATAAAAAATATAGAATAAAAATAAAATAAGTGGAGGTTATATTAGTGATAAAGAGGAATCTTCTTAGAAACCACGTTGATGAGATTATCGGAGAATATTACGCTGCTAAAGGACATTCAGTTCAGAGTATTGATCGCCAAGAAAATGGTCAACTAATTGTTGTTACGCAGCGAGCAGCTAAAGAACAGAAACAAGAAAAAGTCGATATTGCATTTGATTTTGTACATAGAAGACAGCATAAAAAGAAATGCCTTTCTTAAAACAAGAAAAAAGGAGCTAAAAAGCCCCTACCTTTAAATTTAAACAACTTTTGTATAAATAGCCGTATAAAACTGAATTGAGTAATCGAAATAATATCTTGTAAGAGTATAAGTATATCCGTTGTATTCAATAGAAGGCTTGAAGTTTGGTATTGGGCTAAGCTGATATATGGTGTCATAATCATATTCATCACTTTTTACTACCACTTCAGACGAAGAACTTGTTGCCAAGGCAGGAACAGCGGATATTAGCATGCCAAATGTTAAAGCAGAACTCAATAAAATTTTTCGAGGGTTCAATTATATCAACTCCATTAACATTTTATACATTAATTATGAGGTAAATGGAAGTTGCTTTGGAAGTGAATAATGGATCATAAATAGTTAAAATCGTGATTTTAAACAGATAGGAGGAAACGAATGAATCAAGATATTCAGTTTTTAAAAGAGCTTCAGAATGAGTTGAAAACACAAGACAACGATTGTCAAGCTTCACCGCGGTATTGGACAGTCGGTGATTATGAATGGGCTGAAGCTCGGGAGGAAAACGCAGAACGCTATTCTGTATACCTGCCATATATTGCAGAATCATATGTTTTAGATGATTATCTAGAAGAAATAAAAGATGATAGTGAGCTGTCTAAGGAAGCCCTTATAGAGTTGCAAGAAATTGAGGATGACTATGACGATGTCATTGAGTGGATTCAAAAATACATTGATGAAGGAGCAGAACTAATTCCAGAAAGAAAGGTTCACATTATACAACCAGATACAATGTTTTTGACAAAAGCAGAAGCAAAGAGCCACTCAAATTGAATAAGCATCATTATACTTCAGAAGCTCATACGTACGCGATGACATCTTGGAGAGCGCCAAAAGTTGAAAGGTTGCTTAAAATTCTCGAAACGTTTGATTGGAGTTCAATAACGATATCTAAATAAAAGATAGTTTTTAACCAGATAACTCAAGGGTACGCTACCCGCAAAAGATTTAGATTTTACAGGTAGCGAGTAAATTACAGATAGCGTCTTTATAGCCTGAAACGCTGTTTATCTTGAAAGTGATCGGGGTACTTCTTTTTTGGATTAAATGCAAGAAAAATTACAACAGCAATAAAACTATCCAAGCTCTTTTCAAACAACCAATTAAAGAATAAATCAAGTAAATAATTCATAACTATCTCCTCCATTAATTAAAATAAATTTGACATTCAACTTAGTAAGCAACAAAGGTATTTACAATTAACCTATTGGAAATTAAGGTGAAAATTTAAATGGGAAATTAAAAAAAGGGGGAAATTTAAATGACGAAAAGCAATCAAAATGTTCACGTACTGGCTGACGAAACACTTGGCGGCATCAAGCGCGAATATGTAGAGGTCAAAAGAAAGGCAAAAATTGGTGAGAAGGTAATTATCGTAGACGCTGATGTTCAAGACGAGGAACCGTATGATAACGGAGATATTTTCAAAGTAAAAAAAAAGTACGGGGTTTCTGAAACGGCTAGGAATAGGTGGTAATCCAATTGTCGGGAAATATATTTCTGCATTACACTTTATAATGTCTTCCTTTTCTTCTTTAGTTTGATCGCTATTTAGAAACTCTTCGCAATACTTTACTGTAAATAGCAAACCTTCTTTACTAATTTCCCTCAATAAATTCGTCTAATGCGTGTTCAGGGGATCGGATATCTTGATGAAATGTTGCACCTAAAAAATTTTCTAATTCGTCTAAGAAATCATAACTTTCATCCATGATACTTCCTCTCTTTCTATTTGGTTGGATATCCTGTAAGAATAAAGTTACCGTTGTTATCTTTTTTGAGTATAATTTTTGCGTTTGTAACGTTTTCTACTAGTTCTGAATTTCTTGATACACTTCTACCGATTATTTCTCCATCGCCCTTGTATCTTAACATTAATTTAGGTTTTTTAGGATCATCAATCCAATTTTCGATTTTCTTTATATTTTTTGGATCGTTTAAAACTGAATTAGCAATTCTCTCAGCGGTAGCCCTGTCTTTGAAAGTAGATGAAGCTGTAATATGTGGGTTAGGATCAGTTCTCAGTCTTTCTATTAATTCTTCGTCGGTCCTTCCAACGTGTCTTTCAATAAAATAAAAGAAAAAGCAAAACTTGAATCATTATTGAAGTGGCAAAAGACCCTCTCATAGAGAGGGTCTTTTAACTAATTAAGGTGCTGTTCCGCAATCAACTTTGTATTCGTCCTCTGTTACTTTCTTTGAATAACAGAGATAAGGAGTTTGACCAGTTTCACTTTTCCAAGCATTAAATAACATCAAAGAATAAAGACTCCCTGATGATTTGTCACTTTCCCTTTTTTGAAGGATTGTGAAATAGCTTTGGTATGGGTATCCCATTTTATAGATTTCATGTCTTATGGCTCCTTTTTCTGAAGAAGTATTGAAAAAAACTGGTGAAAGGGGAGGCATTAAAATTAATATGATTAATACTGTTGCTAAAATAGATAGCAATATTTTGGTCCTTTTTTTCATTTTTTCCTACTATCCTTTTTTGTATTTGATTTTACGTTTTATTATTCATGTATTTTATGCCATATTTCCGTTGGTGTAAATGTAAAAGTTTCCTATATTCTGAAAACATGGATGGTGTTAAGAAAAAAGTTCTGTTGACTTCTTTATTTTGTTGCCTGTTGCCTTTACTGATTTTGTCGAATCATGTATTTGCCGCGTCTTCTGAAAATGAAGAAAAAGGTAGAACGTATGTATCAAATGACATTGGTATGAAAGAGCTTAATACAATGTTAGAACAACAAAAAAGAGATTTTGAGAACAGTGAGCCTTTTGCTCATAAAGATGTTTCAAAATTAACTGATTCTGATGAAGGTGTTTTGTTGTATTATGCTTTCACCACAGTTGACAAACAAAAGCTGCATGAATTTACATATAAAATTAGTGATGTCACTACTTATGAAGAAAACAATAAAACATTTGTAGAGGCCTATATTGTTAGAAACTTTGTTTTTGGTGAAGAAAAAGTAGATACAGGGTTAGGGGACAATATTAAATTAGAGATTTCTAATAATAATGTTTCCAAGAAACAAAGTCTTTCATCAGAAAGCAAAGTGGCACCTAAGACAAAAAAATCTTCTACGCTTCATTATGAGAATGAAGGTGACGATTCGTCAAATATAAAATTGGATGAGTTTTTAAAGAATTACAAGCAAGAAATTGAAGAAAATAAGGAACTGTCAACGCAACAAAAATCTGAAAAAAAGATCAACGGGGCGGAAGTCTCTGCATCTGCTGTAAAAGGATATAATCGTTGGAAAGCCATGGAATACGCTGACAAATATGCTTTTTCTCCAAATGAAAATTATAAATATTATAAAAATGGAGACTGTACTAACTTTGTATCTCAGGCTTTAAGAGCGGGTTCAATGCCTTATTTCAAAGAGTGGAAGCCTTATACAAATGCATGGATTAATGCAGGTTCTTTTAGAAACTATATTTTAGAACCTGGCGGCATAAAAATGAAAACTGTAAAAGACGTTTATACGAATGTTGAGCTTGGTGATGTATATCATTATGATACTAGGAATAAAATAGGTCTTCCTCGTTCTGATGGTTGGATGGAGCACACTGCTATTGTTACTAGCCGAGCTAATAATAAGATTCTTGTGAGTTACCATACTACCAATAGACACAATGTCCCTAGAGAGTATTACACTTCCAAAGAGGGTGGAAAACGTTACGCAAGTAGCATCCGTATGTAATTAAGATTTTTGATTTGATGAAAATTATATAATTTTAGGACGTGGTGGCGCTGTTGGACTTTTCATTTCCAAAATCGCCACCACTTTTTTTGTTTAGTGGCTGCGTGATATATCAAAATATCAAAAATAATCAATTATAAAAATGGAAAAGGGGAAGCCCGAGAAAATGCATATTTTTCATAAAGAAAAAGCCAACATTTACCTTCCATGTCCAAGCTCTTTTTAACAAGTGTTTGGTATAATTATCACAGGTAAAATAAACCGCTTTTAAGGACTTTCCGCCTAATTGAAAGAAATTATATAGTACATGTATGTTGTTAATTCTTTTGCTAATGAGCTGCTGAATTAAATTCTTATGTTTTTGTTTCCCCGAATATTTCTTCTCCCTTATGCATCCCTGTTTCAAGTAAAGTTTTTCAGAAGATGCAGTACAAATAATGATCTTGTCTGTGATATATCAGCCACTATAGGCCTGAGAGTTCCCTCACATACTCTCTGGCTTCTTTTATAAAAACTGTTTTCGCAAGGGGTTATTGATTCATCCTATAAATGACATATAATAGAATCTAGGTGTTCTTGAGCAAAAGAGGCAGAATAAATGAAAAAAGTCGAAGTGAAAATAACGATATAATACAAGTTGTACTACAAATCAATTTCGATTGGAGGCAGATTGATGTGATAATTAAAATGACTCAATTTAATATGAAGGATTTTAATAAACCAAACGAAAGTTTCATTGTATCAGGTAGAATTATCCCAACATTTAAAAACAATGTTTGGAAATATACAGAAGAGATATTTTCTGAACCTTATTTCAAGAAATATGAAGATGATGAAATTGATATCAGTTATATTCAAGAAGAGGAGAAAGCTGTATTTTTTTATTACGTTGAAAACAACTGCGTTGGTCGGATTAAGCTTCGTTCTAATTGGAATGGATATGCACTAATTGAAGACATTGCTGTTGCAAAAGATTATAGAAAAAATGGTGTTGGGACGGCATTATTAAATAAAGCTATTGAGTGGGCAAAGGAGTATAACTTTAGTGGTCTTATGCTTGAAACACAAGATATTAATGTTTCAGCTTGTCATTTTTATGCCAAAAATAACTTTGTAATAGGTGCAGTCGATACTATGCTTTATTCAAACTTTCCAACAGCAAATGAAAATGCAATTTTTTGGTACTATAAATTTTAGTTTTAATAAATGCATTTCAATTATTTGAGAGAATTTGATGTATCGCCTTGTTGAAATGATGGACCATCAAACGGCGGTCTTTTTATTCCCTTCAAGAATTCCACTGTGGTTTTATTTTTTGGGCGCTAGAATAAGCATATGGTCTTTTATTTGCCTTTTCATAAATATAGTCCACAGCATGTTCTTTTTTCAGTCTATGTTTGATCAGATCATGTTAAAATTTCACTGAATTCAAGTCAAAAAGGGAATGTGTTTATGCTGGGAATCAAAGTTGAAAAATCAAAAGAAAACTTAATAATCAATTGGCAACTATTCAAAATGGAAATTTCAATCAAAGAAATTAACGATGTATTTCTTGGCCAAAAAAATTGGGTTTCCTTATGGATCTACGGATAGGGTAGTGATTAAAACAGCAAATAGCACTTATATTTTGTTCATCACTAATGCTGCTTCAATAATGAATAAAATCGCATTCTTTGAATCTTAATCAGTATGTCAAAGTAAGTTGGTGAGACTATATGTAATTTCTGAATAAAATTCTTCTTTTATTTAGAAAAACCATAACAAAAAAGATAGAAGGTGGAACCTCCTATCTTTTTATCCTCCCTATTCTTATGAACTCGCCAATTAAAGAGCCAACAATGAAAATAACCAGTGGAATCACAGTAAACTTGTTCCCCAGTACCCCCATGTAAACGAAATAGCACGCACATAAAACAAGGAACAAAAGGATATATCTTTTTATTATCCTATTAATAACTGTTGTTTTTTCTTGTTGCATATTTTCACCTCGTTTTTATGGCCGACAACTTGCCGGTATTGGTCTGCTTCCAAAGAATTTAGCGCTGTCTGCTGTTCTTAGGACTTTCTTTCTTGACGAGTCTTCATAGAATTTTGTTCTATTGGCATAAGGATATGCATTACATTTAAAGGCATAACGATACTGGAATACCGTATAATATGCAGTTGTTTGTGTACCTGCTAAAAATGATACAATACTTAGTATGACATTGTAAGGTGCTTTTTTGAGACTGCGGCGATTGCTGCGGTAGCAACACCAACTGAAACTCCCTTCAAATTGTATTTATAATTGTATTTACCCATGTATTTTCCACCTGGGGGAATCTTCATAGTTGATGTATTTGAGGGTGATAAAATTCCATCTTCTTGCTTGATCAGATTATCGATAAATTTGAATTAGGAGATTACAAATGCAAAAAATTGAAACCCACCGATTAATTTTAAGAAATTTTTGCGAGGCAGATTCTCAAGGCTTGTTGGAATATTCGGCTAATCCAAGAGTAAACTGCTTTCTTGATGACAGAATTTCTACGTTAGAAGAAGCTGTCTTAAGAGTGCAAAAAAGAAGCAAAGATGACTCTTATATTGCAGTCTGCTTAAAAGATAGTGATGATATAATAGGAGAACTATTTTATTTTAAAGAAGAGCCAGATACCTATTGTATTTGTTGGAATTTCAATGCTCAATTCGAAGGGATGGGATACGCAAGTGAAAGTGCGAAGGCTTTCTTAAAGTATCTCTTTATGCAAAAAGGAGCAAGAAGGCTTTATGCATATGTTGAAGATGATAACTATAGGTCTCAAAAATTATGTGAAAGATTAGGTATGCGTAAAGAAGGTTATTTTCTTGAATTTATTTCATTTACTAAATACGAGGATGGAACACCTAAATATGAAAACACTTTTCAATATGCATTGCTAAAAAAAGAATGGTTAAAACAACAGCCCAGTTAATAGAATTTAGGGGGAATAGTCTCTCTCTTTTCACCCTAAAGTTTATGAAGAAATATACTTAAATAAAACGGGGAGCTATAAGGAGACTTATACGAATTAAACACAATGTTAAAGTATTGTTGCTTTTCCGAGTAAGCATCCTCAATCTAAATAAAATAATGGTTATAAAACAAAAGTTTGCAAATTAGGGAGAGAACATGCTTAATGCAGGTTCTTTTTTTATTCAATTATTAAATCATTTGAATAATTGTCGATATTTAACATGTGTAAAGATGGAAAGGGTGCTCTAAGATTATAAAAAGCTCTGAAAGGATTGTGGTTATCGGTGGTAAATGTAAACTCAAGTGATCTTATTTATGATCCAAAATTCTTAGCATTTTGCAGTTTGGCTACTGAAGGGTATGGAGGGAATAATCCAACTCCTTCATCCATTAGTTTTAGTGAATTCTGTGAAAAACTTGAGAAAAATGAGGTAGTTGAACCCGAGAATAAAAAAAGCTCACTTGACATAAATAAGTCTTTAGATTATTGGAAATCTAGATTAAATGGTGGAGGTAGTCTTTCTGCAATGGATTTGAAGGTATTAGATATTATTAAAAAAGCTTACAACTTAGGTATGGTTAACAAAGATAACATGTTACTACGTAACGAAGCAATTAGTGCTTACAAGAACTCAATTTGAATATGAAAATAGCGCCCTTTTAATTATTGAATTTATTTTCTTGTATATGCTCCTCATGTTCTCTGATGCTGCTATGTCTTGTTTGAATAACAATTGCTATGACCGCAGATTAAGTTGGTGCATAAAGAGGAAGGGTATGAACCCTTTACTTTTTATATTAGTATTATTGATAATAGCTAAAACAGTTTTTATGGCCAGTATCGTTGCGTGTTGCCATCTTCCCCCTCAAACACCCCTCATCAAACAGTTGTATTTGTATATGGAACTTTCCAAATAATCTGTTGATGAAAGTGTTATTTCCTCTTCTTGAAAAATCCTTCTTTCTTTTCTGTTTTTAATTTAATAATTACTATACTATTTTTACGCTTGACTTTTTTACTGTAGCCTTTTAAAGTATGGAATGTTGTTTAGACTATGTTTAACGACTTTGATACTGAAATTAAAGGTGGCTACTTAGATGAAACAAAATGGAAATCCTTGGGCGCTATTGCCACTAGTCTTATTTGTAGGCCTTTTTGTCGGCTCTGGTGTATTGACTGGAGATTTCTATAAATTGCCGATATTGATTGCGGCAATTATAGCATCAGCTTTCGCGCTTTCATTTAACCAGAAGCAATCTCTCAATCAGAAAATAGAATGGTTTGCTTCCGGGGCGGGACATCCTGATATTATTATGATGGTTATCATTTTTATATTAGCGGGTGCTTTTGCTTCTGCAGCTGAGACGATGGGAGCGGTACACTCAACCGTCAACCTTGCTTTGAGCATTATTCCGAAGCAGTTTATACTGCCAGGGCTATTTATCATTGCTTGTTTTATTTCTGTTTCGATGGGAACATCGATGGGGACGATTGCCGCAGTTGCTCCAATTAGCGCCGGTTTGAGCGGAGAACTTGGTTTGTCTACTGCAATCGCTATTGCAGCTGTTGTCGGCGGAGCTATGTTTGGAGATAATCTTTCTTTTATTTCGGACACCACCATCGCGGCAGTACGGTCACAAAAAACACAAATGATGGATAAATTTAAAACGAATTTTTTGATCGTTTTGCCTGCTGCTATCATAACTATCATTTTATTATTTTTTATACCGACAGGACACGTAGGACATACCGGAGCTGAATCTTACAGCTGGTTTAAAGTACTTCCTTATGTTGCCGTGTTAGTCTTTGCGTTAATTGGTTTTAATGTGGTGGCTGTCATTTTTGGAGGGTTGATCTTAACAGGAATTATAGGGTTTGCAAGCGGCAGCTTGACGCTTGAGTCTTATTTTAAAGCAATTACGGATGGAATTGCCGGAATGTCTGATCTTATCATCCTTTCAATGTTAATTGGCGGAATGGTCGGCGTCATGAAACAAAACGGAGGGATTGACTTTTTGGTGGGATTCATTTCCAAAAGAATCCATTCGAAAAAAGGTGCTGAAGCCGGTATTGCCGGATTGGTCAGTGTTACTAACCTAGCTACTGCCAATAATACGATTGCTATTATTGCAGCCGGACCGATAGCCAAAAATATCTCTGATGAATTTAAAATCGATAATAGAAAGTCAGCAAGTATCTTAGATATCTTTTCCTGCGTGATACAAGGCTTAATTCCTTATGGCGCGCAGATGTTATCGGCCGGGAAGTTTGGGAATATTTCACCTGTCAGCATCTTGCATTACTCTTTCTATCCTGTTTTAATCGGGATCTGCGGCATCATAGCAATTATATTCGGACTGCCAAAATTCACAAGAAATGAGAAATAAATATAAAAAAAGGTACCAAACGGTACCTTTTTCTTTTTTACCAAAATTCGTAAAAACATATAGAAATGATGAAAAAGGAAGATAGAGAGTGTAATGAAAACAAGCTTTCACAAGGGTTTTAAAGCTCTTGTTATTTTTTATGTCTTCTAATTTTTAGAGGTTTATTTATTTGGAGACGTGTAGATTGTTTTAAGGAAGGATCATTCGAGGATATGGAATAGCATTACCAGCATTTACATCGAACCTTTGTTCTATTGATATTGGATCAATAAAGGAGCGAGACAAATTGCTTCATTCGTTGTCTAAAATGTGGGGGATAGGAGGGAGGATAGAAAGAAACCTGAACCGAATGGAGATATCGACTGTAGACCAGTTAGCCAAGTTTCCCTTAGAGCTGCTTGAAAAAAGTTCGGAATAAAGGGTAACAAGTTGTGCTACCATGATCACGGAAATTGATTTATCAGAAATTGGTGCTCCTTTGATGCAGAGGCAAATTAGTTTTGGTAAGAGTCAGATTTTTCTGAGGGAGTATACAAAGAGGGAAGGATTAAAGCTGTTCTCTTGGAGATTTGCAAGAAGGGCACGTACACATAACAAAGTTGGTCGAACAATAAGCTTGGGGATTGGTTACAGTAAGGATGAGCTTGGGGGGAATTTCATCGATCCAAAACAATTGATCTTCCCACAAATATCACGATGGACTACAGATGCTGCTTGATGCTCTTTCATAAGTTTTACTCAGGTAAGACAGTGAGAAGTATCTCGGTTACGTTATCAAATATTGAAGATGAAGTTAATCAACAGTTGAGTTTATTTGAAGTGGATAATGAAAAGAGAAGAAAGCTTGGATTCGTTATGGATGGGATTAGAAGCAAATATGGCTCGAAAGCGATTCTGAGAGCAGTTTCTTATACACCTGCAGGAACTGCGCTTCACAGATCTAGGCTTACTGGTGGGCATAAGTCATCACAAAAAGTGACTAAAAATATAATCGTTTTTTGTTATCATTTAGTTAAGAAACTAACTCATATAAATTTAAACTTCTATTTGCTCTTCAGTTTCACTATAGGGAACGCCAACAATTTTCTCATTACAATCATAAGAGCCTGGCTATATTGAGGCTGCAGGCTCTTATCACATATGGTATTATTTTTTTGTATAACGCACCCAGTCGTAATGAGCGTATAGCGGTGTTACACCATTGTAGGAACCGAGCCATTCATCTACACCCGTACCATTCCACAAGTTCATCATGATCTTTCCTGGTGTTGTCGGAATTTGGCTTGTCGCAGTATGTTTTAATTGCCCATCGACATACCATTTAATAGAGTTTGGCTGCCAATCGAACGCATACGTATGATTGGCATTGGCTGCATCAAATCCGAGATCCACAATCTTCTCATGGTTTCCTACACCATTTGTATAATAGTTAAATTGAACCTTTGTTGTGTCTTTTCCTAAAAATTCGATATCAATCTCATCCCAAGGAGTTCCATCCGTTGGACCTGTGTAGGTGAAGAACGATGAAACGATCCCTGTGTTTTTAGCTGGTTTCATTCTGACTTCATAAAGTCCATAGCCATATGTTTGAACAGAGCGGTTTTCCCCGCAGTCAAACTTGTTATAAGATGGACTTGTTAGCGCCAAACGCATTTCACCTAATGACGTCACTGATACGTTATTTGCACGCCAAGTGCAATTGAACATATTTCCATTCGAATAACCATTTGCTTTTTGCCATAATCCGGAGTTATAGCTGTTAAAAGGGTCAAAAAACGATCCGCCGGTTTGAGCCGAGGCAGTAGAAGTGACTGCAGACAAACTCATAAACAATCCAGTGATAAAAAGCAACAACACTCGTTTCATACGATTAGACATGTTGGTATCCCCTTTCTTTGAAAGCGTTTTCTATATCGATCATACATGATTCTTTTAAAAGGGAACATCAGTCAAAATAATGATAATAACAATCTTCTTACTAGAATCATGTAAGTAAGAAGTATCTCAGTTATTCTGTCTAATATTGAAGATAACTCTAATCAGCAAATAAGCCTATTTGAAAGAAGAAAGCTCGGGTTTGTAATGGATGGGAAAGAAACAAATTTGAATCGAAAGCGATCCTGAGAGCAGTTTCTTATACACCTGCAGGAACTGCGCTTCAGAAAGCAGGTCTAACTGGTGGACATAAATCGTAAAAATAACCCCTTCAAAATTTGAAGGGGGAATGATACATATTTAAGAAGTATGACCTCTACTAGCAACTTCAAATGAATGTCCATCAGTGAAATAACCAATACTTGCTGTATGCCCTCTACGTGCTTCTTGGACCTCTTTTTGAGTGTTAGTTAAATAAATGCTGACAAATCCAATTAAAACAATGGCTAAAATAAAGACAGATGCATGCTTAAGTTTCATAAAGACAATCCCCTCTCTGAATTTGTTTACGGGCATAAAGCACTTTCTCATAAAAAACATTAGCTACTTTATGGTCTTCTTTTTCATTATAATACTTCGCTGCATCTGAGGCTAAATCCTCCACGTCTGAAAGCATTGATTTCGATTCTAAATAATTTAGAATCGAATTTAATTTTTCTTTGTCGTCATCAACATGTAAGGCATTAATGAATTCAAACATTTTAGCCATAATTTCATCATTTAAATTCTTGGACAAAGACAGACCATGTGCACACCAAGAAATTGCTTCTGATTGATTCCTCATTTTAAATGTGGTTTTTGATAACATTAACAAGATATCTAATAAACGATTTGAATGCTCGTACCCGTTGTTTTGGTATACTAGTATACCTTCTTTAAAGTACTCAGCTGCCTTTTCATAAACTTCCTCAGCAAATGAACATAAGCCAAGGTTATATAGGGACGAACCGATTAAACGTGGCATGTCGATTTCTCTTGCTTTGTCTAGAGCTTCTTTAAAATGAGGAATCGCTTTTTCAGGATATTCCATATCTAAATAGTTAAGTCCAATAACAAACGAACATTGAATAACCCTTACAGTATAAGTTTCATGTGCTTTATAACTTTCTATTGCTTGAACAATATGATGCATCGACATATGTGTCTGCTTCATATGATAATAAATCTCTGCAACTTTGTAGTGGAATTCTGCTCGCTCTATCTCATCTGCGACAAGTGATAGCTTTTTCTCGGCTTGCTTATAGAAGCTTATGGCATTAAGATATTCGTACTGTTCAAATTCATACATACCCCGGAAAAAGTTAAAATAATATTCAAGAATTCCCTTCAAATCAGTTTGGTTACTTTCGATCTTTTCTAATAAGTCTGAAATTTTAGGGCGTTCTTCGTTCATTGTGTTGGGTTCAAGGTAATCCAGCATCAATTGGTGACGAAAACACATGAGAGAATAGTACAACAATAAATCTTGGTCTTCTTTCATATGCCTTATTTCTTCCTCGACCTCAGCTTTCAATATTTCCGAATCTGGGACACTAAACAATCTTATGTATTTATACCACTCATTTATTTTCACTCCGACTTTAGAAGAAGAGATCATTTGCTCCAAGACAAGCCCTCCTATATTAAATATGTAATATTTTATCATATTTAAATGAATAAGGAAGATTAATGTTATCTTAAAAACGAAAAAATACCCTCCTCAATTAAGAGAACGTAGGGGTTTATTGTGCAGATTCGTCATCCATTGCTTGTTCACTGTCAGAAATGCCTTGAGTTGTGGGGTCAACCACAATTCCTATTGCAATTAAAAAAGTTAGAAGTGCATTAAATTTCTCTGTCAAATTGTCAACAAATACAATCAAGTCATATATCGTACGGAATAACATGCTTATCGTAAAAATTAAAAAAGATTTTAAAAAGGCGATAAACATAAGGACATTTGCTAATTGGATTGGTGAATAGGGATTAAACGAACGTAAAACGTAAGAGGGAGTAGAGGGAAGTAGGCTGCTTTAAGTAAATATTGAAGAAAAAGAGGGAATTTTAAGAGAGAAAAACATTGGCACTATGCGGTTTTACGATAGCGATTTTACGATATAAAATAGGGTGATTTTGAGGCGGAATTAGGAAAATGAAAATATTTGGGTAGGGTGTGGAAATGGCAGTGCTATAGACACGTTTGTTCTTGTTTTTGAGTATTTAGATGTAAATATGCCCCCATATATTTCGTAGTTAAATCCCGATATAATAGCTCTAATACCTGCATTTTAGTTATATATAATGGATATGATCTAATGTTTTATGAGCGCTTATATAAATGTGAAAATCAAGAATGTTTTTTAAAAAAACAAAATGATTTCTGGCTTGAGTAGAGACAGATATCTATGTATTTGATCGTTTTCGTAACAGGAAAGATTAAAACGAACACTTATTTTATACTTTTATAAGAAATAGTTGTTCTGATGAAGCACTGCATATATTCAATCTTGTCTTTAATAATGAAGATGGAGAGTCCATCGTTTTTCATATATGTAGGCTTGAATTTTAAAGACGAACTTATACAGCAATCACATCAATGGTATGATCAAGTACTTATATTGCAGCTAAGGGTGAATCAGTCGAGACCATAACAGAAAAGAAGGAATTAGGGAAAGTTGATATTGCATTTGATTTCATACATAAGATACCAACAGAAAGAGGCACTTAGCATAAAAAAGGCAAAGAGTTAAAACTCTTTACCATGAGGTGTTTTCCTTAACCGATTCGCAATAAGCTTCATTAAGTTTACTGCAATAGATACCAAAACAATGATCAAAGCGATCTCAAGTAAGATGATAAGTCCAATATTTAAGTTTAGCCTCTCAAAGTAATCACCGATAAAGGAAAGGAGTTGATAAATACCTAGCATTAGAGCTATAAAGATTGCTCCTAAGACAATTAGAGAAATCCTTGGCATGTTCAAAATTATAAATGATTAAGAATAAAAATAGAAAAGCCATAGCAATCTCATGAGTCAACGAATCACTTGCTGAAAACCCTTGCACAATTAAGGAAACAATTAATCCAATTATTCCGATTATTTTATTCAAGACATCACCTGCTTTGTATGATCCTAGGTGTCAGATTACCAATTAAAGGGGAATTTCTCAAGACGATGTACTTTAAAGTTAACTTAAAATCGTGATTCCAAGGAGCGAAGATAATGAACGCTTATGTAGTCGATGAAAGCAAGAATAAATGTATTTATGTAGGAACTGAATAAGCAGCTGCTTTAAATAATGAATTTGAAAGCGAAACAAGAGTAAGGGTTTGATTCGGAGGCAATCACATAAAAACATTTGAGAAAGAACTGTTAGATACTATACGACAAGTTGAACAAGTCTAAATAAAAGATAGTTTTTTAACTAAACATATAAGGATGGATCGTTATCGGAAAAACACACGTATCGATAACGATCATAGAAGGATGATTTAGTTTCTATGGCGGCGCCTCTCTTCGAAGTGATCATGATACTCATTCTGTTTTGATTTGGACTTGAATACAAACCAAATTACAGCAGCCAGTGTATAATCCATGACTTTATCAAAAGTCCAATTCGCAAAATCCAGAAGAAATTTCATTACATTTCACCTCGAGACAAAATGTAATTGAAAGATAGAAACTAAAAAGGTTAAAAAAAATTACATTAGAATCAAAATAAAATATTTATTTTATTGAAAGAGGGTAAGGGAAGGGCTAAAGGGAAGGGCTAATTAAACGCATGAATGATATTAATGACCTGATAAAGCTTATCGCAAGCATTGATCGTCGAACTTTCTATAGCAAAGAAAACATCTCAGGACAATCCAATCAAAAAGCGTATTTCAAATTCAGGACACAGCTATTCTTTGTTGATAAATACACGGGAGAAGACGTTTATCCGTATGAATTACGCCACGATCCAAACGGCTTTTCACACGGAGGTAACGTGTGGCAGCTGATCAATAGTTTTAGAGAATCATCATAACAGGGAACTGTGGCGAGCTGAGGGATTATAAAGAAATATGGGCGTACAGCTATGAGGGATGTATGAAAATTCGCAATAAGGGAAAGGAGATTGGATTTGTAGAAAGTATCGTTTACCCTTATAGCTTTGATGAATAGATGAAAACTAAATAAACTAATTAAACCATGTACTAAATTTTCATCAAGCTTTATAGGGCTTGGCACTAAGGAGTTATGTAACGGAGAGTTTATACTCTTCAGGATTCGAAGGAAGGTATGCGGAGTTTACCGTGTTTAGTCTTAAATCTATGCTTAACCTTACATTAGATAGGCTCAATAAATACATATTCATCAGATTCAGAATTTACTTGTTTCATAGAGAGGAACTTACTTCGTTCTGCATGTGGCATGAATTCCATAAATCCAGCTGAAGTTCCATCGGGATAGGATAGAAGGAATTTTATATCCTTCTTGGTGTAGCCGATTATGAGAACTTCAGTGTAATCATAATTTATCACTTTCAGCCAATTGTGTGAACGTTTATTGATTTCATAAGGAGAGTCAGCTTTCTTGAGCACGATTCCCTCTAATTTTTTTATTTGGCCAAGGTAAAGTAAGTTAGTCCGTTACCTTGAAATTCCTTCGATAACAAAGACATTAGGATGATTCAGTTCAAGTGAATTCAAAACTGTCTTACGCACAGTGAGCGGCTTAGAGGCAATTGACTGACCGTCTTTGCAGATAACATCGAAGACACAGTAAACAATCTTATGAGCTGGATTTTTTGGACATGATATGTTCCATTACAGCTTCAAAGTCAGGAGCACCTTCTGGGGCAGCTACAATGACTTCACAATCTCTAATGTATATCTCCTTTAAACGAAATGGTTCGAATGGAGGTTAATTACAGATATTACTCCATCAGATTTAGAAACAAGAATTGTGATTCTGCGAAAAAAGGATCAGGCTAGGCGGAACAAGACCACTTATAATATAATTTTTTAGGTATTTGTAATTAAATTACAAATATTCTTAATATTTGCTTGTGAATTCGTGATATTATATTGAAGGGGACGATCAAAAGCTTTGGGGCGTAGTAATTAAGGATGTTTTAAATAGATACGAGTGCTACCTCATGTCAAAGTCAGAAAAAATATTATAGGAGGTAACATATGTTTAAGTTTACAAAGAAATTCTTAGTTGGGTTAACGGCAGCTTTGATGAGTATTAGCTTGTTTTCGGCAAACGCCTCTGCAGCTAACACAGACTACTGGCAAAATTGGACTGATGGGGGCGGAACAGTAAACGCTGTCAATGGGTCTGGCGGGAATTACAGTGTGAATTGGTCTAATACCGGGAATTTCGTTGTTGGTAAAGGTTGGACTACAGGTTCGCCATTTAGGACGATAAACTATAATGCCGGAGTTTGGGCGCCGAATGGCAATGCATATTTGACTTTATATGGTTGGACGCGATCACCCCTCATAGAATATTATGTAGTGGATTCATGGGGTACTTATAGACCTACTGGAACGTATAAAGGTACGGTTTACAGTGATGGGGGTACATATGACGTGTACACAACTACACGTTATGATGCACCTTCCATTGATGGCGATAAAACTACTTTTACGCAGTACTGGAGTGTTCGCCAGTCGAAGAGACCAACTGGAAGCAACGCTACAATCACTTTCAGCAATCACGTTAACGCATGGAAGAGATATGGGATGAATCTGGGTAGTAATTGGTCTTACCAAGTCTTAGCGACAGAGGGATATCAAAGTAGTGGAAGTTCTAACGTAACAGTGTGGTAACAGATTATCTTTAATCAGGGGTAGCTAACGGGCTGCTGATCGTTCCTTGAGAAATTTTATAATCGTTGTTATTGTGAGTTTACTAAGAAGCGACGGCCTTTTAGTTGGAATCCCAATATATGGATCGAGTATGGTGAATGATTATTAAAATCGTTAGGAATGGTTAAAGGTCGTTTTCTACTAGGTGAACGGCCTTGGCATTGCTGGAGGTAGGGTATTCTCCAGCAGGTTTTATAACTTTCCCTATAAGTGTAATAGAATAGTATTAATTTTTTGTTTAATAGCGATATTTTTTGTAGTCTGCGCTTGCTCACAAGAGACACCTTCATTAAATTAAATTTATCAGATAAAGATTTATACATATCGTTGATTAATTTCGAATTGCTTAGAGACAAAAATGAACAATATGCCAATGTTCTTTAGGAGCTGTAAAAAGATGATCCTTATTTGTTTATTAAGGCTTTAAAAGAAGGATATGCCGTTAATCAACCAATTGAATTTGATGAGGCCATTGTACGTTTCGTTAATGGAGAAGAACTGGCTATTGTCCATAAAACAACCGGCAAGAGGTTCAATGATTGTGAAAATGAAGAATTTTCCTGATGGATTTACTTTACAGACAATGGATATGTGGTTGTGGAGTGAAATTGTTGAATGCACACAGCTCTTAGTTTTTGATCAGTTAGAAGCTTATTTTAAGAAAGAGTCAGCAACTTCAGAAGATATAGTTTGAAAATCCGGATAACTCTGAAATGTCGTTATATGTTCATATATTAAGAAAGTAAGCGTACCGGCAACTGAAGCTAGGACGCTTTTTTTGTGATGGCACCTCAATAAAACAACAATTTTAATCAGAAGGGAAGTGGGATATACAGGAATTTGAAACAATAACAGTTATAGAACGTATAGTGACTGTAGGGGTTATATTGCTTCATATGAATGTTGTGAAAGGAGTATCCATATGCAATTTCATCATACCCAAAGCGGAAAACAAAACAATCATCCAAAATGGTTGGTAACTATCTTGCTAAGTTGGGGAACATTCGTATTTGCTTTGTTTTTTGCTACTTTAATCGGTTCAATAGCCCACCAAGCAGGAGCTTCTAAACTCTTACAGCAAGGTATACAATCAGGCTTAGTAACATTAATTACTGTTCCATTACTCTACTTTCTTCTCAAACGGACGTCTAGTAGGCCATTTTGCTCTATCGGACTGTCTGGGTGGAGGCAAGCCGTTCCGAAAGCCATTATGGGTGCAATGTACGTCATTATTCTTTCCGGATCTGGATTCACAATCGCCCATTTATTGGACTGGGTCAAAATTTCACAATTTCATTTCTCTATCCATTTAGTTTCAGTATTGCTCTTAAATATGATTATCGCTTTCTATTATGAAGCTTTTCCAGAGGAATTAACTTTTCGTGGGGCGGTGTACTATGCTCTAAACAGGCGATTTAACTGTTTCATGGCCTTGCTCCTGCAGCCGATTCTGTTTGTGCTTGCACCAATAGCTGTAAGTGGTTTGCAGTATATAGCTGGAATTAAGTCACCTGCTATCACATTAGATTACATCGTTTTATTGTTGTCTTTTGGATTCATCCTTCAACTCCTGCATATTGTAACAGGAAGCTTATGGACGTCAATCGCTTTTCATCTAGCCTTTCTCGAACATTCTCGGTTCTTCGTCCTGCAGGGGGAGGAACGCTTTATTACCTATGAAGAAATTGTTCCGGGAACAGGTGCGTTGTTTGTGATCTTTTTTATGTTGCTTATTGTCGGTACTCTGCTATTAATACCTGTTGCAATAACTCGCCGAAATGCTATTCAATGGTTTAAGAATAAGAAAGATACCCAAGATGTTTGATATCTGAATAAAACAGCAGTTTTAATGAGACATAAATCTCTTGGCACAATAAAGGAAATAGTGCGGAGGGATTGCCATGAAAATCTTAAACTTTAAATTTGATAATTCTTTCTTTTGAAGTACATGCAGCGTTTACTGCTAATGTGGCTTTTCCAACTGATTAAGATATTCAGATGGATATGCTCATGACGAGTAAAGCGATACTCAAGACAACTGGCTACACAAATTTCTTCATCCGGGATACATACTTTATAGATAGAGATCACAATTCAGTTTATTGTTCTTGTCACTTTGAAGAAACAAAGTAAATCTATTTGTAAAGTTCGGACGTGACGGAGCTTTAGTCTAGTCTAGATTTAATTCAGGAAGTAGGTATGTCAATTTTAACAATAATTGAGATCATCATAGTGATGCTTACATTGTGAAAGGGGATTTAAACATGCAAGTTTTAAGGATCATATTTGTTCATGTCTTGTCTGCATTATCAGCTGCTGTTGTTTATGTTTTTGGCATTGATTATGATGGCTACATTCCATACTTCTTAATAAGTGTTATTCTGTTTATCTTTTATGTAATCTTTGCTGCACCTGTTCAATATTTCGTAAATCGCAATCCAAAGAGGTTTAACCCGAAATATTTACTCATATACATATTCTTTTCCTTCTTAGTATGGTTATTCTTCACTGTAATTACTGATCCAAAGAACACCTTAGACTTTCTAATGGAATACGAAGTTTACTTATTTAGTATATCATTTGCTGTAATCTTTTGGATCTGGGACTCTGTTTTTCTGCAAAACGAGAAAAAGGCAGCAACTAAGTAGCTCAAGTATTCATAATGCTTATTCTTAATCAATCGAGAAATAACACCTAAAATTCCTATTTGGTATTGTGATCCTCTTTCTAAAATTGCAGACGATAGGGGGATAAGTGTGTAAAACTGAATCCCTCTTATTATAGGATCTTAAATCAGCATAAAAGAGGGATTGACCTCACATTTGCAAAAAAATGAAAGAAAAAATCTACACGTACATTACTGGAGTTGATATCTTAAAAATCTCGCCATCTCTTATATAAAAACGGGGGATGCGGCGGCTTAATGTAGACACCACTTCATAGTTAATCGTATTAAGCATTTCAGCAACTTCATCAACGGGAATCTCAGCTCCCTTTTGGTGACCGTAAATCACAACTTCCTCTCCTTGTTTGCCTTCACTCTCTCCTAAACTAACCATGATCATATCCATTGTCACTCTTCCCGCCACCGGCACTCGTTTTCCGCGATGAAGAACAAACCCGCGATTGGAAAGCGCGCGAGAATAACCGTCAGCATATCCGATCGGGAGTGTAGCAATGACTTCACCGGGATTTGCGATGTATGTAGCACCATAACTAATGGTCCGGGGTTCTGTCAGCATGGTTTTCACATAAGCGATACGCGCCTTTAAACTTAATGCAGGTTCAAGCTTAACGAGATGTAGTTGTTTTATATATGCTGAAGGATATAATCCATATAAGCCTATACCTAAACGAATCATATCAGCGCTAAATTCCGGAAAAGCGATAGCCGCAGCCGTGTTGCTCATATGCACGGTGGGCAGCTCAATGTCTTGGTTTTTTAAAAAACGGAGAAAACGGAGAAATTGATCGTGCTGCAGTCTGGTTAGAGTGGTGTCTTCTTCATCGGCTGTTGAAAAATGTGTAAAGATACCTTCCCATCTTAGGAGTTTACTTGCTGTTAATGCCTTCACTACTGCTAAAAGTTCTTCTTTTGTACGTACACCTAATCGGCCCATACCAGTATCCACATTAATATGAATACCCAATCGGTTAGTACTCGCTTCACTTTCCAATATATCGTTAGCTTTTTTAATCCAATCAACCTGAAATGCTGATAACTCTATATTCCAAGCTGCTGATTTTTTCACACAACTAAGGGATGTAAAACCAAGCACAAGGATAGGCGCTGTAATTCCCGCTTTTCGTAAAACGATTCCTTCCTCCACGCTGGCAACAGCGAGCTCACTAGCCCCGTGTTCCAGTGCATGGCGCGCCACTTCTACAGACCCATGACCATAACCGTTCGCTTTTACGACAGCCATAATTTTGGTCTTTTTTGGTATATGATGGCGTATTGCTCGCAAATTTTTTTTAATGGCATCAAGATTTACTTCGATCCAAACTTCTCGGCAGAGCTTTGTCATCGACGCTTCCTTCCTTCTTATAGAATAGTGTAAAGCGCATTTAGCCGTTAATAAATCCTGTAACATTGATGGTTGGATGCTTTCAATCTGATTTTATTCAACCTTAACTGAAATCATTCAACAGCAAACTCTTGATCTAACGAGAAGATGCTAACCGATGGCCGAAGTCGACAGTACTTTCATTTTTTTGCATATTTGCTGATTAGTTCAATTTTGATTTTCTTCACTTAGGTGAGGATTGATACGGTGACCGAGGATCAGATAGTACATCTAAACAAAAATAGCCTGCCTATGGCTGTAACTTCATTTACTGATTTAATTCAACGATTGCTTGACAACATTGGTATTGGTTAAGGCATGATTTCATAACACTAGGCGTTGTGGATGCTGAAGTAGACATTGACTACTCACTTAAGTCAAAGCTCTATTAGCGAGGGCTCACGTTGTGCTCAAACAAAGACCAGACGCTTAAGAACGATATGATAAGACGAGATACATCAAAGGATAAGCTCCTGTTCATACTAATTGTCGGGAGGTATGCCGACTTATGATACACATTTGGATCACTGGCCTTTTATTATTGGCTCAGCCCAGCGAGCCATCTGACAGTTTAGCGATCACACAACAAGGACGGACGATTGCTACTGTTCACCGCGAAGATTTTACGATGCCTCTTCCCGGTACCCCAATGATTGATCATGAAAAATACCGTAAGTTTATCAAACAGCTTGATCAACAAATTTACCGGGAGCCCATAAACGCCAAGCTTAACGATCAAGGAATCATCATCCCGGGGAAAATGGGTTACAGACTTTATCAACAGGCGTTTAAGGAGAAATTTTATGCCTATTTCTTTGGTCATGGCCCATCCAAAATAGAAGTGCCGGAATTGAACATTTATCCGAAAGTTGACAGCGAGTTGCTTGCTCACATCAGTACGCAGCAATTAGGCCAGTATGTAACTTATTTTAATTCAAGCAATAAAAGCCGTTCACACAATATTTCTCTTTCTGCAAAAGCAATTGACAATCATGTTGTTTTTCCAAATGAGACGTTTTCATTTAACCAAGTTGTTGGGATGAGAACTCAGGACAAAGGATACATGCGGGCACCTATTATCGTAAAAGGTGAGTTGTCTGAAGGTGTAGGCGGGGGAATTTGTCAGGTGTCATCAACATTATTTAATGCTGTCGATCGTGCAGGGCTGCAAATCGTTCAGCGCTATTCTCATACAAGAAGCGTACCATATGTGCCGTCCGGACGCGATGCAACCGTAAGCTGGGGAGGCCCTGACTTTCGCTTTCATAATCAATATAACCAACCGGTCCTAATCCGAGCCAAACGATATGAGGGAAGTATGATTGTTACGCTTTATTCCTCTGATGTCATCAATATCAAACTGCGAAAAGTTCCAAAAGCGCCATCACAGCTACCAAAAGAAATAAATGCCGAGCGATAAATCATAAGCTATTCATTCACCTTATGCAACCTGACGACTTCTTTTATGGGAGGGTGAGTTAGAGAGACATAAGGTTAAGTCCAAATGCTGAGTTCTCTAAACGAAAGCTGATTTTGATTAAATCTTTACTTCCTGGTCGAAATCTTACTGAAATAGCCATCTATTTTTCCGGCAGCTATTTATAAAGAAAAAAGCAACAATTCAAACGTTGCTTTTTCCACTTTATCTTATTCAGAATGTTGTACGCTAATTCCTTACTATGTGGGATTCGACTTTTATTAAAGAAGATTCTTAACGATATAAAAATGGACTAGTATCTATCCTGGTGGAATTTTTCCCCTTAACTTGTTTTAACGTCGCTACTATAAGAAAGCTGACAATCACTAACAAGAGCCATGAACTCACTTTTCCTAGATGAACGAGACTCCATGTATCGGTTTGGTTTGGGTATTCCCAAGCCCCAAAAAACGTTGCGATATTTTCGGCTATCCATATAAAGAATCCGATGAGCATAAATGAAAGGGCGAGCGGCATACGGTAACGAGTCCCATTCACCTCGTATGTAACCCATGATTGCCAAAAGACGATCAAGACAAGTCCAGATAACCAAAAGCGGACGTCAATCCAAAAATGGTGGATGAAAAAATTCAAATAAATCGCAGCGGCGAGAGGTACAACGGCCCAAAACGGCGGCCACTTAACCAGTTCAACCTTAAGCCTCCTCCATGCCTGGCAAAGATAACTGGCTACACTTGCGTACATGAAGCCGCTATACAAAGGCACTCCAAAAATTTTGGAATACCCCTCCTCCGGATAAGACCAAGAGCCCATATGTACCTTGAAAAGTTCAAGAGCAAGTCCAATAAGGTGGAACATTGTGATCACCTTTAGTTCATCACGTGTTTCAAGCCCTGAATACACCATCCACCATTGCATGAGCAGGCAGATGATGAGCAGCCAGTCATACCGTGGCAGAAGGGGAAGCGGTATGATTTGTGTAATTGCCAAAGAGGCAAAAATAACGACAGGAAACAGACATGATAGGGCCTGCTCCCAGCCAAAACAAACGAGCTGTTTAAATGCTTTCATGAATTTTGCCTCCAAAGGTTTTTTTGATTAAATGGAAGACCTGTTTAGTATAGTAGCTAATAAATAGACATAGGGTTATGTGCATAGAATCACCGCCGAGCAACTATCTTTTCCTTTCATGATTATTCTTGCTTTATTAATCTTGGGTGTCATCATCACTTCGGTATTCCAAAATATCTCCGGGTTGACATTCTAAAGCCTTACAAATCGCCTCTAAAGTTGATAATCGAATGGCCTTTGCCTTTCCATTTTTCAATATAGAAAGATTAGCCATCGTGATTCCAACCTTCTCAGACAGTTCCGTTACGCTCATTTTCCTTTTAGCCAGCATCACATCAATATTGATTATAATTGCCATTGTTTTCACCTCAGACTGTTAAATCATTTTCTGATTTTATATCTATAGCTTCTTGCAAAAGCCTTTGGAGAACAGCAGCAAAGACTGCGATAACCATTGAGGCAAAAATAAGGACCAATCCGATTAGTATAATACCTGGAGCGTCGTCCATCTCCGCGATGAGATAGAAGAGTGGCATGCCTGCCACAAGTAAAAGACTGATGGTGATTGCACAGTATTTTATTTTCTTTAAAGCTCTTACTGATAATTCCGAGAAAGCTTTATTCCGGTCAATATAGCTTAAAAGTGTAAAGGCTTGATACAGAGCGAAATAAAAAGGTATCGCCGCTGCATACAAATCGATATAAACAAGATATTTCAGATAAGAAATATCTGGATACAATTCCGCTGCAAAGTTCGCTATCTGCGGCACCAAAAATATGCACAGAGCAATAACTGGAATTCCAATAAGAATAACAGCTATCTTTAAAAAAAGTGTTGATCCTCGTTTCATAAAAAGCACCTCACCTAATATTGTCGATTTGAATTTAACATATTATTTATCGTTTTACAATAAAAAAGTATTGAAATAGATTATTTTCTTGTTGTTTTAAAACTATCCTTTTTCACTTTGGACAAGAAAAAAGCATTCCTCATTACAGAGAAACGCTCTATATCTTTAATCGATTCAATTTAAAAATTAGACAGCTGACTGAATCATTGACTAACTATGGTTTAAAAATAACGCATGGCACATAAGGGGTTGTTTTTGAATCATGTACACGTTCGTTTATTTTGCTTAGGCGAAGGTGATATATAAAGCAATCTGGCAGGGTACTTAATGGGCTTCAATAAGCTCAGGTGAATTGTTTTTAGGTGAGTTAACTAATGATGAAACCTGGTATGCTTCCATGTCATCAGCATCATATGGCAAAAGCAAGCTTTTGAGAAAATCGGGATCTGTATTTTTAGGGTTCAGCCATTTTTTTCATGATCGTGACTCAATATAACCGGCATTCGATCATGGATATTTTCCATAAGCGCATTAGGTTTTGTCGTAATGATTGTGCAAGTGTAGAGCGGGTAACCTTCAAGCGTATTCCACTTTTCGTATAAGCCGGCAAAAGCGAACAGATTGGATGATTTCAGCTTGATTCTCATAGGAATCTTAGTTTTTGGATCAAGGCGTTTCCATTCATAAAAACTGTCGGCCGGAATGATGCAGCGTTTGCTGACAAGCGGTTTTCGAAAGCTGGGTTTCTCGGCCAATGTTTCAGCACGAGCATTGATCATTTTATAACCGATCTTTTCATCTTTAGCCCAAGGAGGAATGAGACCCCATCTTAATTTTCCAAGGCGGTAGCTTGATCCATCATTAATAATGGTAAGGATGTTTTGTGATGGCGCGACATTATAGCTGGGGTGATATTCGTCTTCAGGCAAGAAGTGACCTATGTTGAATTGCTCAATGATGTCGTCAAATTCTGAGAATAAAGTGAATCTGCCACACATGTTCATCATCCTTTTGGTTTTTTGAATATTGTACAGGGTTGGTATATGAAAATCAAAAAGGGGAATGTGATGCAGCAAACAGTGAATGTTAAAGAATTAAAGTGTGGTTTTAGATGGACGTGGAAAAATAAAAGTTCACTGCTATTAATTAAGGCAGGCTTTTTGAAGAGAACGGAATAGCAAAGATCTGAAATACATAACAAGAACAGATCTATATTGGGTTGGTAATTTCGAAATCTTTTAAGCTAAACACAAAAAGGGTGTGGTATTGAGTTAATCAGTGTGAGTTTATATGGATTTACATTTATCAGGCTTCTGAGGACAAATAAAGTGTTCAGGTTATACAACGAAAAAAGGACGCCGGCATTGCCGGCGCCCTTTGCAGCATTCCTTATTTATTAACAGAAATCGTGACATTATTTCCAGAAGGGAGGACTTTTGCAAAATCCTGTGTATCTACGACAGGTGTCACTGCTTTATTGTCGATTGTGATATTGTTAAAAGTTGTTGAAAAAGTTGCTTTAATGGCAGAGCGTTGGCTTTCAGCTGAAACCGCAGCGGTGGCAAGCGTTTTCCATTTCGACAGAGTGCCGATGTTTGTTCCTTGAATTTCCATGATAATACGTCCGGTATAGCCGTCATTGTTCGTTCCCCAGAGAGTCATGCGAGTATTCCCGTTCAAGTTTTTGTAGATCGTCATTTGCACTGTGCTTCCGGGACGAAAGCCTTTATTGTAAGTGAATTTCTCTTTTCCTTCGATATACGTTTCATCATTTTTAGAACCGACTTTCATGAGCGGTTTCCAGACGTTGTATTGTTTGCTGTACTGAAGGCCGATATCTGCCTCAGTTCCGTTTTTTGCGCTAAAGCCTGAATAAATATAAGGGGTAGAGACAGAGTCTTGGATGTTCACAGTGTCGGGAAGCTTAATTTTAGCCGTGAATACAGCGCCTGTACTGTTTAGGTAGGCGCGTCCGCCGATTCCCTTAGGCAGCTGGGAAGCCGCTTTTGCCACTTGAGTGTCTGCACCTGGAAGACCTGGAACTCCTGAAGAAATAGTTCCGAAAAGAATAGCTGTTCCTACTGCACCTGCAATTAATACTTTTTTCAACAAAATTCCCCCTTTTAAAAGTGGTTTCGCCAATTATTATACCTTATTTTGGAACTTTTTTTATTAAGATAAATCGACAAAATCGTTAAAATCGTTAAAATCTCTTGTTTATGAAGGGGTTATGTTTATATATTGACACCATAGATCTAAAAATAAACTAATTAAACTATGTACCAAATGTTCAATTTTTATTAAAAAATCGGCATTAAGGAGCAAATAATAATTGTAAGACATTCACCAAAGGTAAAAAAGCTTTATCCTTTTTTAACAAATTAGACCTATGATTCGTTTAGACATTGAAGTTACATAGTTTTTTCTGCAAAAAAACCCCCGGCCATTGACCGGGGAAGCAAAATTGAGGAGATTAAATGGAGTATTAGCAGTGTTTCTTACGCTTTTTATACTCTACAACGTAGTCATAGTCTTTTTTGTCGTGATCATAATGTTTTTTGTCATAATCACAGTAGTAATCTTTTTTGTCATGGTGATCATAATGTTTTTTGTCATAGTCGTAATACTTCTTGTAATACGTTTTCTTAACCGTATAATACTCTTCTTTATATTTTTTGTAATAACCCATAAATACCCCTCCTTTTATGATCATACGCTTTATTATATGGAAGTTAGAGTTTGCGGATTGGACAGTTTAAATTGCAAAAGTAAAAAAGGGCTGTCCAAAAAAAGAAGTTGAGGAAAAATCAGAGGAAAACTGAGGGATCATGCAGAAACAACAATATAAAAAAAGCCGATATGCATCGGCCAAATCATTTTACCTTACATTTGCTTGTCTTCTTTGTTTTCTGAACCACTACTTCTTATGTCTTGAGTCAATCCGCTGGTCGCTTTTTTAAATTCTGATAAGGCTTTTCCGGCAGATCGGCCAAGCGCAGGCAGCTTATCAGGACCAAACACTAAAAAACCTACAAATAAAATAACTAAAATTTTTGTGACGCTTAATTCCATGATGCTTCTCCTCCTCTTGTTTGAAGTACGAACCCTTATTAACAAATTATAAAAGATGGCGGTTCAAATGAGAATACGTCTGTTTTGAATATTTTGTATAACACAGGCGAAGGGAGAATGATGTGATTTATTCAGGAAAAAATGCTGATGATAAAACGTATGGCTTCCAATGCCATACACATACCTGCAATTTTATTTAAAGGGGGGTGATATATATATATAACTGTAAGTTGCTATGATCAAAATAAGGGGGAGATATTAATTATGAGATGCAATAAGCTAATAGGGTGCCTGTCTGTTTTCATGTTCGCTGTCGCTTTTCCATTATCTGCACATGCAGAAAAAGCGGGAACTGCTGGAGCCGGAGAGTGGGATAAGCTTGGGACTTACACTTATACTTATTCAAGTCCGACGGTATACTCGAGCGGAGGCGATTTTAGAGTTTGTCTTTCAGGAAGTACACCTTTCTCCGTATCGCTGCATCTATATGAGGATGATGCTGGTGACAACCCTGATGAATATGTGGGTTCTAATTATTTTTCACCCGGAGAATGTCATACCTTTAGCAGTATCGGGAAATTTGTAGATGGAAGCAATAACAAGGCAGAGTTCTTTGTTACTGATTACTCTGGTAAATCAAAAACAGTTACGTTTTACGATTGATTGAAGATATAGTTCAGTGAATTTAACTTTGTCATGAATAAAAGAGAGAGGGAGCTCTCTCTTTTTATACTGTATGAGCAATGAAATACCTTACTCTTGAACAGCTTTGCCAAGTCGTTCATTCACAATGCCTGTCCAGCCGCCATCCATTTTATCCCGAATGACTGAGCTTTTCTCGTTTACCTTACCGATCATTTCATCAGGCTTCTTCCAACCGCTGTGGATGAGAGTGAATTCTGTTTTGTTCCCTACGTCTGTTAATTGAAATGTAACAATCCATCCATCAGTATCCCATTCAAAAGAAAGCTCTCCGGGAGCATGAACCGTCAAAACTTTGCAAGGTGATGGTCCAAATGGTGATTGTAAATGAAATTTATATCCTTCCTTCAGCTGAAAATCATTCGGCATAAACCACTTGGCTATGCCTTCTGAAGTTGAGACTGTCTCCCAAACCTTTTGAATAGGCGCCTCTAATGTTACATGTTTCGTAATGTCCGGTAATGTTTTTTCTTGATATTTATCCATATATTGCTCCTCTTTATCCAATATATACTTTCAAGCAAATTTTATATCATCTAACGAAATCATGTCCATAGTGAGCATGAATTATGCTGAATCTGTTGTCGGCAAGTGTTTCATTCTATAAATTTCACGATTAAAAGTGAATTTATTATCCATTTATTGTTATATTGAGTGGTGAAAGGCAGGGGAAGTCTCATGCAAAAAAACGAAAATACAGCAGGAGAGCGGAAAATATATATCACGGTCTTTTCATTCTTGATAATTTGTGTAGCTGCAATGGGCTTTTATGAACAAAGATTTCTTTTTAATCAATTAGCATTTCGGGTATTTGTGCACTGATCAGTTTTGTGTTATTGGCCAATGTGCTGTTTTTCTGGAAAAAAAGAAGAGCATAGCATATGTCTCAGGCATTTTGGCTGTAGTTAATGTAATTATGCTGATAACTCTGCTTTTTCTATTGTGATGAGAAGGTAAAGAAGGAGGGTTCTTCGTGCTCGGTAAAATAAAAGCGGCCATTGATAATAGTCCGGGAAAACCCGCGAAAATTGTAGTTAATGAAAGCACACTTCAGCAGTTAAAAGAAGAGATGCGTTTTGTTTATGTTTCCAAACCTAAAACCATTATGGGGATTCCTGTGGAGGTTTCAGATGATGTAGAAGGCTTTGAACTCAAATTTTAACGTTAATATATTTTAATACTATAAATATGCTAATATAGGAACTGCTAGAAAAAGAAGGGAGGAGGGGTTGTGAAACAGAAGCCGATTTATGTCGAAATCGAGATGACATCTGACCTAGACAAGCTTTGGGAATATACGCAAAACCCATCGCTACATAAGGAATGGGATCTGCGGTTTTCTGATATTACATATTTACACAGAAGCGTAAATGAAGCGCAGAGGTTTCTTTACGAGACAAGAATTGGCTTTGGATTAAAGGTGTCAGGTGCTGGTGAAACCGTGGGTACGAAATTGCATTCCTCTCAAAGAGTATCCTCCCTGGCCTTTTCCTCCAACCATCCGTTATCCCTGATTAAAAAAGGCAGCGGGTATTGGAAATACATACAGCATGATAACGGGAAGCTTACATTTATGACGCAGTATCAATATGAAACGGCATATGGCTTTCTAGGAAGATGGATTGACCGTTTATTATTTCGGCCGCTGTTGGGCTGGGCAACAGCATGGAGTTTTGATTCATTGAGACTTTGGATTGAACAAAATAAACATCCGAAACAATTGATCCGTTATGCGTTTGTCTATATGCTGACGTGCTTGTTTTTTAGTCTGTTTTGGTTTTACCACGGGTTTATAGATCTTGAAACGAACAACATGGCAGGAGCTGCGAAGATAGGATTGGGCATTTTATGGCTGAGTCCATTAAAGAGAAAATGGACACTTCATGCTGTGCAGACCTGTATCTTTGCTGTCTTCGCTTTTCTAGATGCTGGAATATATTCTTTACTGTTAAGTGTGATTACTGCGGCAAGCGGCTTGATCAGTCTCCGGCTTCCAAGTGCTCGGCATACGAAACGAAAAAGAAAGAAGTGAAATGGTGAGTTCAATGTATAAAAAAACAATTATAAATTATCATCTATTACATCCCAAGCTGCAGAAACGTTATCAATTAGACAGGTCACATACATTCAGCGGAAGAGGAACGATGTCAGAAATAAGCGGAGGTTCTTTTTTTGTCAGAATGCTGCTGAAGTGCGGGGTGTTTTTTAGATGTTTCTTTTCAGAAAGAGGAAAGGACATCCCTTTTACAATTAAAAACAGAACATGTCTTACGAAGCAGGAACATACGGGGATTGAATGGAATCGGACTTTTGTCTTTAAAGATAAAAAGCGTTTCTTTGATGCAGTTATGGTATACGACGAAAATGAAAAACGAATACTTGATTTTTTCGGCCAACCTCATATTATGCTGTCCGTTTTAACTTTTGAAGCACTCTCTGACGGGTCTCTCTACATTACATCAGGAAAGCAATGGCTATTAATATGCGGAAAAAGAATTCCTTTGCCAAAATGGCTGAGCGGTAATTCCACTGTTTGCGAAACTTTTGATGAAAGCAACAACTGTTTCACTATTCAAGTTCATGTGGAAAATGCAATTCTGGGAACTCTTTTTTATTATAAAGGGACGTTTCAGGAAACAGAGGGAGAAGTATGTTAAAACGAAACGGCATCATTAGTGCGCTTTGTTTCATTTGGTTTCTTGTATCTGAAGCTCCCGACATATCAGTTACGGAGGCGCTTGTCTTGTTTTCCATTCTCTTTTTTGTGCCGGGAATTTTTCCTTTTGTTTTTCATCAATCAGCTCACAGGACTATTCAATTTTCGGAAAAATTATTGATGCACATCTATCCGGCAGCAGCTGTTTTCGCGGTGTTAGCCCTTGTGACCGACGTGGGGTATTTTGCACTGATCTGGTGGATATACACTGCTTTGTTGGCTTTATATGGTTTGTTGCGGCTCTTGAAAACAAAAATACACAGAATCGAAGAAACATCTATTTTATTTGGACTCTTTTATTTAGGAGGAGGGGGATTTTGGTTTTTTGCCTATGCTGCGCATTTACATATCCTGCACTTCGGTCCTCTTATTATTTTGCTCACAGCTGTTCATTTTCACTATTCTGCTTTTCTGATCCCGATCTTTAATGGTTTACTTGGCAGAGTCAATAGAGAAAAACGGGTTATGTACGGTTGGGTGACATGGATTATTTTACTGTCGCCGCTCCTCATCGCACTCGGAATAACATACTCAAAAACACTTGATATCTTGGCGGTTGGTATCTATATGGCGGCACTTTATCTTAACTCATACTTAATATTTAAGACAGCTTTTCGCAGTAAGACAGGAAAAGTGCTTATCCGACTGTCTTCAGTCGTGTTAATGATAACGATCTGTTTCTCTTTCATTTACTCATTCGGTGTATTCCGGCAAGAAGTCACGCTGACCATCAGCCAAATGATTTGGATACACGGTGTCGTGAACGCATTCGGTGTTATTTTGCCGGCTCTTGCAGGATGGAGAAAAGAAAATCCTCAGCTATCGGATGCGAGTGTCAAGGTTTTCAGCCGTATATACGGAAAGAGAACAATCGGAAAGAACTTTTTGCACAACATTCACGCTGAAAATAACATTCAATATAGCGGACTTGTGGATGATATGAGAAGCCTTCGTTCAAACGATTTTTCACCGGAGCATTTGACACCGTTGATTGTTTCTTTTTATGAACAGACGAAAGATTATGAGGTAAAAGCAAAAGTGACGTGGAGCACTTGGTTTCAGCCCTTTGCGAAAATGTATGAATACATCAGCAAAAGAACCGGACAAATACATCTGTCAACGAATCCTGACTGGTATAGGATGCACAGTACAATAAAAGGTGTCCATTCAAAAAAAGACGGAAGAAAAAAGGTACGTGCCTGGATCAGAACAAATGAAAAAAGCGAAACCATTTTCACCGCGCTATATTCTGTATATCGCTCAAAAGGGGAAGGGTACATGAATATTTCTCTGCCGCTTCCTTTCAGTAACATGACAGGCATTTTAAAGCCTTATCATCACAAAGAGAACCTGATTTTGACAAGCAGGCGGAGAAAAAGCGGTGCTGGGGATGAAGGGATTTATCTTAGAACAAAAGTCGGGACCTGCCCGCTTCCATTATCTGAAACCTTTCTTATAAAGGCTCCGGCGGGCGCAAGCAGGTTAACAGCTGTTCATGAAATGTGGCTGTTTGGGATTCAATTTCTAACTGTAGATTATGACATTACATATTGCCCGTCCAAATGAATAATATAAAACAAAGACAATAGTTCATCTGACAGTCTCTCGTCCGGTAAACAATCGGTTCGGCACATTTTCATGCTGCACCTCATACAGACGGGGAAGGAAGGGTTTTTATGTTTTATATCAGTTTGTTTCTGATTGTATGGCTGGCTGCGGGATTTGCAGTGGGGATGAAGCAAGTTTATGTCGATGAGCTATTCGATAAAGATGTAATCGAAAGGCTTGAAAAAGAAGCAGGTGACTATGATCTTGTTGACCGTTTTATCAAACACCGTTTCATTTATTGCAGCAGTTACTTTAAGCGGGTTTATTGCTGTTTACAGTGAAATAAAAGCCATGCCGCAAAAGCGGAGAATAAGAAAAATTGAAAAAGACATTAATAAGCTCAATAAAGTAAAGAAACGCCGGAATAACAGAAAGTAAAAGGTGCACAAGCCAGCAGGCGGGTGCATTTTTTTTATTTAATGGGGAATGAGAACAAAGCCGGTGCAATCTTACTTTTTTGCTAAGGAGTATAAATTCATAAATGTGAAGAACAGCGCCCGGGCTAATGGTATATAATATTGTGAATTTAACAAAAATTTAACAAGGAGGACGAGATAATTCGTGCTAAAGCCTCAAAGAGTCCAGCATCCTGTGTTTTTGGTTTTGAGGCGGAGTAGATGAAACCGGCCAAAGTATCCCTGCTCCGCCGTGTGCTCCATTCCTTGAAGCATGTTGATTGTAACATAGTCAAACGTTTTCCATCAACTTTAAAAAATGTAAAATTGTTGTTGATTTTCTTGTTGTTTGTTCCGGTTTCTTCTGTATATGCAGAGGATATCTATCAGAATTTCGAGGAATTAAAGAATCACGAAGATCCTTCAGATTATAACATTGCCACAAAAGAAACCGGCAGCTCTGTGCTTGTTTTAGCTATTCACGGAGGAGGTATTGAAGGCGGCACAAGTGAATTAGCGAGAGAGCTCAGCAAAGAATATTCCATGTATTTGTTTGAAGGTTTGAAGACGTCTGGAAATTCAGTACTGCATATAACAAGCACACATTTTGATGAGCCTCAGGCACTGAAGCTTGTAGCAAGTCATGAGTATGTCATTTCATTGCATGGATATGCAGGAGAGGACCAACAGATACAAATCGGCGGAACAGACCGATCAAGAGCGGCAGAATTAGTTTCAAAACTGCAAAAAGCCGGTTTTCCGGCTGAATTGCTTGGTACGGATCATCCGCATGCAGGCGTAAGTCCAAACAATATAGCGAATAAATCAAAAACCGGTTTGAGCATCCAGTTAGAGATGAGTACAGGTTTCAGAGAATCTTTGTTTGGCATCTTTTCTTTAAAAAGCAGATCCACGACTCAAAATGAGAGGTTTTATGATTTTACAGAAGTGATGACCCATTTCATAGAAAACAGCTATTAAAATAAGGAGGCTTTGCGCCTCCTTATTTTTCGTCCTTCTGATCATTGGCTTCAGGAAACAATTCATCTGATGCCTCAGTTTGATATTGCAAGGTGTTATCTTTGACAGTCAGTTCGTTTCGGAATGTTTCATCCAGCACATTTTTCAGTAAATACCGGTGAAAAAAATATTCAAAAACAGTAAGGCAGACAGACGCAATCAGAGCGGCTGCAAACGGTGAGAAACCGTTTCTAGTTTGCGTTTCAAGAAAGACCCAAAGAATAACGAGTGAAAGTCCGAAGTCAGCCAGTGAAGCTATCATATTGCTGGTTCTCGGCAAGATCAGGATGTCACCGGAAAGGTATGTTACAAAGCTTAAGAAAAATGCAATAAACAGCACACTTAAAAAGGAAGCATGGTAAACTCTATCCAAAATCACATACAATAGGGCAAGAGTTAAAGCTGTCTTAGAAGCAAGAGCGATAATATGTTTCATTTGATCACCTATATTTGTGGCAAATCTTTAGCGGTATCTGCAGCCTCAAGATCGACACTTATTTGCTGAGTTAAATCTTTAGAATGATAAAAACCCTTTGCAGCCATATAATGAAAAATTTGTTCATGGGTATTCATCGCGTCATGTAAATATTGCTGCAGCGTTTCCCTGACTTCTGGGGAAGAAGATTCTGTGATGGCAGCTGCAATATTCCTTACGCCTGTCTTTGCCGATATTAAAAAATCCGTTGCGATCACTTGTTCGGTCATGCTGCCCATTCCGGCTAATTTTTGAAAGAACTCATTCACGCTTGTTCACCTCTCACTGACAGCAATTCCTGCAAACGCGCAACCTGCTGTTTTGTTTTTTGAGCATCCTGCTCAAGAATACTCTTTAATTCTTCATCTTGTACAAGTCCCGTCATGGTTGAAGATTTTGTCAAACAAAGATTCTTAAACGTAAGCAATTCGTGCAATTCCAACGTTTCATGAAGGCCGTAGCCATTCATAACGGTCATTCCCTTCTGAAGTAATATGGTTTATTTTGAACAAATTGCTTTTGTTTACACTGGTATTTTTTGCTGGTCGTTTGAAACTTTCTGGCTGCAATGCCCGTACACAAGGGGTGGGATGAGCTTCTGTTAAAATAATCAATTATTCACTGGTTTTTAATCATCTATCTTTAAATACTAAGGAGGAGACACAGTGGAGATCAAAGGGATCAATCACTTGTTATTTTCTGTTTCTGATTTACTGACTTCCATCGAGTTTTATCAAAATGTCTTTGATGCTAAACTGCTGGTTAAAGGAAAGAGCACTGCATATTTCGATTTAAACGGCATATGGCTGGCTCTCAACGAAGAGCGTGACATTCCCAGAAATGATATTAACGCTTCTTATACCCATATCGCTTTTACAATTGAGGAAAGCAAGTTTGAAGAAATGTCCGCAAAATTAAAAAACCTTCATGTTACTATTTTGTCTGGGAGAGAACGAGATGTACGTGATCGAAAATCAATTTATTACACTGATCCTGACGGCCATAAATTTGAATTCCATACAGGAACTCTTCAAGACAGACTTCAATATTATAAGCAAGCTAAAACCCACATGGATTTTAACGATTGAAAAAGCACGGGAAACAGAGTAACAGGGAATATACATATTTATCTTATGGGGTTAATATATGGTAAAGGAGGGGGATTGCAGTTGAGAAATAAAATATTGCTCATGACAGCTGTTTTGCTATGTGTTTTTGGAACCGGGACCATTCATGCAGCAACTTCACATTTTGAGCATAAAACCGACTTTATTCTAAATGACGGAACAAAAGCGCTTTATGTAGAAAACATTAGTGATGTACCGGCAATGGATTATTTTTTAGGATACCAATTTACGATATTAGGAGTGAACACTTGTTCAGTTAACATTAAGCTTCAGCGAATGGGACTTGCAGGGGATTATACTACGTTAAGCACAAAACAATTCACCGGTAATTGGTTTGACTTTAGCGCTCACGATAAGGTTTCCATTGAACCTTATCACCGGTATCGAATATTAGCTGAAGAACATTCAGAAAACTGTGCAAGTGTTCATGTAAAAGGCCGCTATGGTGTAGAATATTTTAATTTTGATTGATGCTCACATTTTTGAAAAGAAGTGAGCTTTTTTTGCGGAATAAATTAACTAAATAAACTATGTACTAAATATTCAGTATATTTCCTTTTGCCTCGCTCAATATAAAAGAGGAGAGTATAACTCATCTTTTCACGTCCGAAAATCGAAACATTTATAAGAAAAGAACGTCTAATTTTTTAAACAGCACTTTTTTTAAAAAAAGTTTCGTTAAGGAAAGAAAATTTCTTGACTTCAACAATTGAATGATGGATAATTATGGTGTAAACATGATGTTCTTTTTCCTCCTATTCAGGTTCGCACCTAAGCCAGGGCGAGCCTGCTTTTTTTTAAAACAAAACCCCCACTCCGCAAAGGAAGAGGGGGTTTATTCTTTGTAACTGATAGTTCAATAGTTTAATGGACAGTTCTGAACACACCAATTACTTTTCCTAATATGCTGACATTCTGCAGTATGATCGGAGCCATGGTTGGATTTTCAGGCTGTAAGCGAATGTGTGTATCCTCTTTATAGAAACGTTTTACCGTAGCTTCATCATCTTCTGTCATCGCCACTACGATTTCACCGTTATTCGCCGTGTTTTGCTGTTTTACAATAACATAGTCCTTATCAAGTATACCTGCGTCAATCATACTGTCACCCATGATCTCCAGCATAAACACATGCTCATCCGGAGGAACCATACGGTCAGGAAGCGGGAAGTATTCTTCAATGTTTTCAACCGCTGTAATAGGTGAGCCCGCCGTTACTTTTCCGATTACCGGTACATTAACGACTTGGCTTTTTGGAATCTCTACTTCTTCATCCAGAATTTCTATCGCTCTTGGTTTTGTCGGATCGCGTCTAATCAGCCCTTTTGTTTCCAAACGGGCCAAATGGCCGTGGACAGTAGAACTGGACGCAAGGCCGACAGCCTCTCCGATCTCTCTAACCGAAGGCGGATATCCTTTTGATTTAACCTCTGCTTTAATAAAACGGAGGATATCAAGTTGCCTTTTTGATAGCTTCGTCATTTTTTGCACCTCTAAACGTCGATTTTAAATAGATTATAGCATGATTTTCCTGACAGTACAAACATAGGTTCGAAAAAAACAATTGACAGAAACGTTTGTTCGTATATACTGAAATTATAAAAAAGCGAACAAACATTCTTGTCGGAGGTTGTTATCATGAATAAAGAATCTATTATTTTTGTCGGCCTGTTCACTGTGATTCTAAGCGTGGTTATCCTTCTGTTGTCATATACAAGCAGCGACCAGGAGCTTAATCAATATGTTAAAATAAAAGTTCAGTCTGGGGATACGCTCTGGTCGCTTGCTGATCAGGTGGATGACTCAAAAAAGATAAATAAAAGTGATTTTGTTGAATGGGTAGCTGAAAAAAATAATCTCCAGACGTCTGAGATTCAGCCGGGGGATGAATTGGTGATTCCATTAAAAAAGGAACACCCGGCTGCATACGAACTGGCTACTGTTAAATAGAGAGGAAAGGTAGAAGGTGAAAGCACTCATTTATGCCCGAGTAAGCACAAATAAAGAACAGCAAGAAACCTCATTAAAGCGGCAGGAGGAGGAGCTTACGGCCATTGCTGCCGAGAACGGCATGGAAGTCGTCAAAGTGATTTCTGAAAAAGCCAGCGGATATGAAATGGACCGGGATGGTGTATTTGATTTGCTTGATCATATCAAGAATTCAAATATTGATGTGATTTTAGTTCAGGATGAAACAAGACTCGGCCGGGGAAACGCGAAAATTGCACTTCTTCATTGTATTTACAGGGAAGGTGTGAAAGTATATACGACCGCTCACAGAGGTGAGCTGGAGTTATCAGAGGCTGACTCTATGGTGCTGGAAATCGTCAGCATTGTGGAGGAATACCAGCGGAAAATCCACAACATGAAAATTAAACGCGGAATGAAACGCGCAGTGAAAAATGGTTTTAAGCCACAAAAGAACCTGAAAAACCAGCATGAAAACAGCGGAAAAGAAAGAATAGAAGTTCCGATCTCGGAGATTGTCCGGTTGAGAGCGAATAAACTGACGTTTGCTGAAATCGCGGCTACGTTGAGAGGTTTTGGCTATGATGTGTCAAAGGCGACAGTCCATCGGCGTTTTCAGGAATACATAGAGAATGAGCAGACAGGCGAGTGAATCAGTTGTAAAACTCCTCTTGTTTTAGTAGTATATAGACAAAATGCAATAAAGGAGTTTATCATGATTTCAAACGAAAAAATTGCCAGAATCAATGAACTTGCCGCAAAAGCTAAAGCTGGCGTTATTACAGAAGAAGAAAAAGCTGAACAGCAAAAGCTCCGTCAAGAGTACCTAAAAGGATTTCGTTCTTCTATGAAAAACACATTAAAAAGTGTAAAAATCATTGATCCTGAAGGCAATGACGTAACACCTGAAAAGTTAAAAAGAGAAAAAAATAATAACAGACTTCACTAATATAAGAGGAATACGGCAATATCGTATTCCTCTTTTGTATATACTACAAACAACAGCGCTTTCTTCAAGCGACAAAATTCATCAAGTTTCTCTCAAATTTAAGCTGAAACAGTTGAGAAAAAGTCGTCAGACATTTATGATGAAAGGGTACAACATATAAGGAAGGGGATTTTTATGGATACAATTGAAAAGAAATCAGTTGCTACCATTCGCACACTATCAATAGACGCTATTGAAAAAGCAAACTCTGGTCACCCTGGTATGCCTATGGGGGCAGCGCCAATGGCATATACGCTATGGACAAAATTTATGAATGTAAATCCGGCAAACCCTGGGTGGTTTAACCGCGACCGTTTTGTTTTATCTGCGGGACACGGATCAGCACTTTTATACAGCATGCTTCATTTAAGCGGGTATGATCTTAGCATTGAAGATCTTAAGGGATTCCGCCAGTGGGGCAGCAAAACACCGGGGCATCCGGAATTCGGACATACAGCCGGTGTTGATGCAACAACAGGGCCGCTTGGACAAGGAATCGCAATGGCGGTCGGAATGGCTATCGCAGAACGCCATTTAGCCGAAACTTACAACCGCGATTCATTCAATGTAGTCGATCACTATACATACAGCATTTGCGGTGACGGCGATTTAATGGAAGGTATTTCTTCTGAAGCCGCTTCACTTGCAGGCCATCTTCAGCTTGGCCGTCTGATCGTATTATACGATTCTAATGACATCTCCTTGGACGGAGATCTGGATCGTTCATTCTCTGAAAACGTGAAACAGCGTTTCGAGGCGATGAATTGGGAAGTTCTTTACGTTGAAGATGGAAACAATATTGAAGAATTATCTGCGGCAATTGAAAAAGCACGCCAAAACGACAAGAAACCTACATTGATTGAAGTAAAAACGACAATCGGTTTCGGTTCTCCTAACCGTGCCGGCACTTCCGGTGTTCACGGTGCTCCGCTTGGCAAAGAAGAAAGTAAATTAACAAAAGAAGCTTATGCATGGACGTATGAAGAAGATTTCTACGTTCCGTCAGAAGTATATGAGCATTTCGCAAAAACAGTAAAAGAATCCGGCGAGAAAAAGGAACAGGAATGGAATGACCAATTCGCTAAATATAAAGAAATTTATCCGGAACTCGCTGAACAGCTTGAGCTGGCTATCAAAGGAGAACTTCCGAAAGACTGGGATCAAGAGGTGCCTGTTTATGAAAAAGGAAGCAGTCTGGCATCCCGTGCCTCTTCAGGTGAAGTTCTGAACGGCCTTGCGAATAAAATTCCGTTCTTTGTCGGCGGTTCTGCAGACTTAGCAGGATCAAACAAAACGACGATTAAAAATTCCGGTGATTATACAGCGCTTGATTACTCAGGAAAAAATTTCTGGTTTGGTGTTCGCGAATTTGCTATGGGTGCAGCCTTAAATGGTATGGCGCTTCACGGCGGACTTCGTGTATTCGGCGGAACATTCTTTGTCTTCTCTGATTACTTGCGTCCGGCCATTCGCCTTGCAGCATTAATGGGTCTTCCTGTGACATATGTCTTTACTCACGACAGTATCGCGGTCGGTGAAGATGGACCGACTCACGAGCCGGTTGAGCAGCTTGCTTCATTACGGGCAATGCCTAACCTTTCTTTAATCCGCCCTGCAGACGGTAATGAGACAGCAGCGGCTTGGAAGCTTGCGGTGCAGAGCACAAATCACCCAACAGCGCTTGTATTGACACGTCAAAACCTTCCTACAATCGACCAAACAGCTGAAGAGGCATTGGCTGGTGTAGAAAAAGGTGCATATGTTGTTTCTAAGTCTAAAAACGAAACACCTGACGCTCTTCTCATCGCTACGGGCTCAGAGGTTGGCCTCGCAATCGAGGCACAGGCAGAATTGGCAAAAGAAAATATTGATGTTTCTGTCGTCAGCATGCCTTCAGTAGATCGTTTTGAGAAACAATCGGATGAATACAAAAACTCCGTGCTTCCGTCAGATGTGAGAAAACGTCTTGCGATTGAAATGGGCTCATCATTTGGCTGGGGCAAATACACAGGGCTTGAAGGAGACGTGCTCGGTATTGACAAATTCGGCGCCTCCGCTCCTGGCGAAACCATTATCAATGAATACGGCTTCTCAGTTGCAAACGTTGTGGATCGAGTCAAAGCATTAATCAATAAATAAGTTTTTCAAAGGGGATGAGTCAAATCATCCTCTTTTTCTTGTTTATCCGACAAAAATAGTATTGGCTGTTTAACAGTAATAGACAATTCTTTCTTCTCTTCTTTTGTATAATAGAATGCAAATGAAATGCTGCTGGAAAAGGGGATGAGAAGATGGAACGTCACTACTATACGTACCTGATCAAAGAGGAATTTGCCAATCACTATTTCGGGCGGGAATCGGTTATGTTTGATCTGTTTCAAGACTATCATTGGACAAGCCTGACGAGGCAGCAGTATGAAATGACAGAGAAACAAATTCAATATATTACGAAACCCATTCCGATTTTACATATGCATCAGCGGTTAAAAATGAATTTGAACAATACAAACTATACACAGCTGGATTATATTTATAGATTATCTCTCCCAAAAGCAAAGGGACAAGCGTCTTTTATGATGAAAGAACACATGATTGAAATTGTTGCTAACGGAGATTACGAGGCGGAAACGATATTTTTTGAAGTTCTTCGCAAAGTAAGCCCTTGCTTTCTTGCAATGGATTTCAATACGAAGCGGTATGGGTGGTTAAATCCGGTGAAAGAAAGAAATTTTGTCTAAAACCGAAGAAAAAGAGATGTAAATGTTGTATAATAGCTTTTGGTTTAGTACACTTTAAACTAGACAACATGAAGGAGGAAATAAAATGACTTTATGGGTTGGCATCCTAGTGGGCGTTGTTGCACTGCTCATAGGTGTTGCACTCGGGTTTTTTATTGCTCGTAAATATATGATGAGCTACCTTAAAAAGAATCCGCCTATTAATGAACAAATGTTACGCATGATGATGATGCAAATGGGAATGAAACCTTCTCAAAAGAAAATCAATCAAATGATGAAAGCCATGAATAATCAAACGAAATAATACGTAAAGATTATGATATAGAGAAACATGGTTATAAAATAAAAAACCCTTTATCGGGTTTTTTATTTTGCAATCATTCATCACCCGCTACTGCTCGAAGGCGCTGCTTTTGATATTGTATGAGAAGATGGTCAAGCTCCTGACTGAGTTCTATCGTAATATGAGATGTCATTCCGTTCGCCATGACAATTTGCAGCAGCTCTGCTCTTTTTTTTTCAATTTCATTTAATAGATGCTCTCTAATCACAGGGATGTATCCTTTCATACATTAGATCTTCAAAAGTGAATGTTTATATTATATCCATATTTATACTAATTTTCAAATGAGAAGGAGTACAATGTCTCAATGTCAAATTAAATTATATAAGTTTTTTTTGAAAATAGAAATCCTTCGAGTGAAAGTGTTAAAAAAATGAAATGATTTTGTCATAACTTGAAGGAATGTCAAATCATGAAGGGATGATGACATGGGAGATGTGAATTATTTTCTGACATTCGGCGCGGGATTTTTATCATTTATTTCGCCTTGCTGCCTGCCGCTTTATCCGGCTTTCCTGTCATATATTACAGGAGTCAGCATGGATGATGTGAAAACAGAGAAACTATTGCTGCAAAAAAGAAGCTTGGCCCATACGCTGTTTTTTTTGCTGGGGTTTTCAGTGATTTTTATAGCTTTAGGATATGGAACATCTTTTATTGGAACCCTGTTTAGGGATTATCATGATGCCATTCGGCAAGTTGGCGCTTTGCTTATTATTTTGTTTGGTTTTATTACGCTTGGCGTGTTTCGGCCTGAGGTTATCATGAAAGAACGCAGAGTCCATTTTAAGCATAGGCCAGGCGGTTTTTTCGGTTCCGTTTTAATCGGTATGGCTTTTGCGGCCGGATGGACGCCTTGCACCGGTCCCATTTTGGGGGCTGTTATCACATTAGCAGGTACGAATCCTGGCTCAGCGATACCGTATATGATGCTATATGTTCTCGGATTTGCCGTTCCGTTTGTATTATTGTCGTTCTTCATCACGAAACTGAAGTGGATCAGGAAGAATCAGCTTTTGATCATGAAAGCGGGCGGTGTACTTATGATTGTTATTGGGGTCTTGCTATTTTTTGACTGGATGAACTTGATCATTATTTTGCTGTCGGATCTTTTTGGTGGATTTACAGGTTTCTGACTGTTAAATTACTTTTGCACTACTACTAATCCTTTTGTTTTTGGTACAATAAGACTATTACCTGAGGAATTCGATTTTTGGAGGGGAATATGACAAGAGTTTTAGTTGTAGACGACGCCAAGTTCATGAGAGTAAAAATCAGAGAGATCTTGGAAGAGGCAAATTACATAATAGCAGGCGAGGCGGCGGACGGCGAGCAAGCGGCTGACCTGTATAAAAAACTTCGGCCGGACTTAGTGACGATGGATATAACGATGCCGGTGAAAAACGGCATTAAGGCGCTCCGTGAGATCATATCCTTTGACCCTAAAGCAAAGATAATCATGTGTACGGCAATGCGCCAGCAAAGAATTGTTACAGAAGCCATTGAACTTGGGGCCAAAGATTTTATTGTCAAACCGTTTGAGGAGTCCAAAGTATTAGAAGCTGTCAACCGCGTTATGGGAAATTGATAGTCATTTCTTTTCAAAATGGTTTTTTTTATTGTTTTGGAGTATAGTATATAGTGTCAACACTCCGAGAAAACAAAGGAATGATAAGTATGATGATTATAGTTTCATCAATTGTTGCTGTTTTAATGGCTGCAGCTGTGATGGTGGTCAGAATTAAGTCTTCCGATAAGCCCGTTTCACCGAAAAAAATCATTCTCCCGCCGATTTTTATGAGTACGGGGGCGTTAATGTTTTTATTTCCGGTTTTTTGGGTAACGGGTGAAGAGTTTTTAGAAGCGATCACTTTAGGCGTGATTTTCTCTATTTTTCTTATAAAAACTTCAAAGTTTGAAATTAAAAATAATGAAATTTACATGAAACGCTCTAAGGCATTTGTCTTTATATTAATCGGCCTTTTAGTGATCAGAATTGTGATGAAATCAATTTTAAGCACATCGGTTGATTACGGCGCACTGAGCGGAATGTTTTGGATTCTGGCTTTCGGTATGATTGTGCCGTGGAGAATCGCCATGTATCTGTCATACCGAAAACTTCAAAGCGAGCTTCAGTCAGCAGACATTCAAATGAATTAAAAAACCTTTCCTCCTTGCGGGAAAGGTTTTTTATTTAAGAAAGGCCTGATAAGGTTCAATATCGATTTTCTTGTCTCTTAGATGTTTCTTTAAAAAGGTATGGTCTCTTTTCGGAGTAGCCAGGATATAACCTTTGATAATAAGCCGCTGATCAATCGCTGCTGCGTTTTCTTTTAATGCCAGCTCTCCGATTTTTCCGGCAATTTTTGCTCGAGCTATATCTCTGAACAGCTCCGGAACAGGTGTGACCAATTCATCGAGAAATTGTTTGTTTTCATTGCTCCATAGATGTCTGCTGTTTTCAATATAGTAATCCTGCCAATCCAGCTCAGATTTGCCGTCCTCTTTTGGTAAACGCTTTAAAAACTTTCGAAACATAAAAAATCCGCCGATTGATAACAAGACAATCATCGTGATCACCCAAAACAGAATAAACCACAAAAACCAGCCTTCCAGCATCAATCATTCCCCCTTATACTAACCATATTGTATATGAAGAAAGAATAGAAGAACAATGTTTAAAAAAAATAGAAAAAAATGATAGACGTCTAGTCAAAAGAGATGGTAGATCATATTCTATTGTATAGTGAATCTGCTATTTGGCCATGGGAGAGTCACTAGAGGGTATTTGACGATAAATGGACGGAAAAAAAGTCACTTTCATTATAGGGGATGAAAGTGACTTTTGATTTTAGCTGAGAGGGAATTGAAGAGAAAAAGAAGAGCCATCATTCGTCTCTTTATTGACGGCAACTGTGAGAATTTGATTTTCGCATTCAGTCTCAATCGACTTGTCATTCAAATAAAAAGGAAGCATCATTTGTTTTTCAAGAGTCTGTTCTGAGGATTTAACCGTCAGGATGAACTCACATCCGGACAAGGTAATTGTGATTTGTGTCGGCTGTATAGCCGACAGATCTGCTTCAATAATATATTGCTGACTTGTTTCATATAGATCAATAGGTAATGTTTCGTCGTACCAGGCGAACGGATCTTCAAAAAATTGCCGAAGCCATTCCTCCATGCCATCGAAATCATTAGCATCGTTTCGTTTTGAATGGGTCATGGAAGCATTCCTCCATATATCAACCTTGCTTTAGCTTATGCAGTTGGTCAGAAATGGGTGAACGCATAAAAAAACAGACGCTAAGGTCTGCTTTTATTACATATCATGGCTTGAATTGTGCTTTTGTCTTGTGTGATTTCTGTTTTTCACTTTCTTGCTTCCGCTGAGGGGTTCCGGCTGACCCGGATTGTGTCCTTTAGGAGCGTTTTTATGCATATCTTTACTTGTATTTTTATTGGTCATAAAATGAGAACCTCCTTAAAAGAGTTCAACGTTATTGATTGGTTTTTCTTTTTTTGTTATTTTGGCGTTCTGCTTCAGTCAGTACAAGCTGATCGTTTTCTACATAGCCGGCGCCTTTGCCTTGGCTTTTCGCGTCATTCATCCCATTTATTACGTGATTTGCTTTTCGTTTGACCATCATTATCACCTCAATCATAATATGGCTTCTTTCAATGAGGAATATGAGAGAGTGCAGACAGTAAAATTTCCCGCTTTTTTGCCCTGATAAGCCGATCTTATTGTATTTAATAAAAACATTGATATTTACTTATGTATGATTTTGTTTTAATATGAAATTGTGAGAAAATTGTGATGGAATGTAATGTTCATCTGAGAATGAACTGATCTGAAGGGGGATTTTGGAGAATGGCAAACGAGCAAAAAACTGCAGCACAAGACGTTTTCCAAGCGAGAAAATCGTTTACTACAAATGGGAAAACTTATCATTACTACTCTTTGAAAGCATTGGAAGATTTGGGGATCGGAAATGTGTCGAAGCTTCCTTATTCCATTAAAGTTCTTTTAGAATCTGTATTGCGTCAAGTGGACGGATTCGTCATCAAAAAAGAACACGTGGAAAATTTGGCAAAATGGGGAACTGCCGAGTTAAAGGAAATCGATGTTCCGTTTAAACCATCACGCGTTATTTTACAAGATTTCACTGGGGTACCGGCAGTAGTTGACCTTGCTTCATTACGTAAAGCAATGGCAGCTGTCGGCGGAGATCCTGACAAAATCAACCCTGAGATTCCTGTTGATCTTGTCATCGACCACTCTGTACAGGTTGATAAAGCGGGCACAGAAGATGCTCTGGCTATTAATATGGACTTGGAATTCGAAAGAAATGCAGAGCGTTACAAATTTTTAAGCTGGGCAAAGAAAGCGTTTAATAACTACCAGGCAGTACCGCCAGCAACAGGTATCGTTCACCAGGTAAACCTTGAGTTCTTGGCAAGTGTTGTCCACGCAGTCGAAGAAGACGGAGAACTGATTACGTATCCTGATACGCTGGTAGGAACTGACTCGCATACAACAATGATTAACGGAATCGGTGTTCTCGGCTGGGGTGTCGGCGGAATTGAAGCGGAAGCCGGAATGCTTGGGCAGCCTTCTTATTTCCCTGTTCCTGAGGTAATCGGTGCGAAACTCGTCGGAAAGCTTCCGAATGGAACAACAGCCACTGACTTGGCGTTAAAAGTGACACAAGTACTGCGTGAAAAAGGCGTAGTCGGTAAATTTGTTGAGTTCTTCGGACCGGGAGTTGCTGAACTGCCGCTGGCAGACCGTGCGACAATCGCTAACATGGCTCCGGAATACGGTGCAACATGCGGATTCTTCCCTGTAGATGAAGAAGCTCTAAATTATCTGCGTTTGACAGGCCGCGATGCTGAACATATTGACGTAGTAGAAGCATACTGCAGAAGCAACGGCTTGTTCTATACTCCAGATGTAGAAGACCCGCAATTTACTGATGTCGTTGAAATTGATTTGTCTAAAATTGAAGCAAACCTTTCCGGTCCAAAACGTCCTCAGGATTTGATTCCGCTTTCTGCTATGCAGGAAACGTTTAAAAAGCACTTAGTCAGCCCTGCGGGTAACCAAGGATTCGGATTAAACGCCGAAGAGGAAGACAAAGAAATTAAATTTAAATTGCTTAACGGCGAAGAAACAGTCATGAAAACAGGTGCAATCGCTATTGCTGCGATTACAAGCTGTACAAATACATCTAACCCATACGTCTTAATCGGCGCCGGCCTTGTGGCGAAAAAAGCGGTTGAATTAGGACTCAAAGTGCCTAACTACGTGAAAACATCACTTGCACCGGGTTCTAAGGTTGTTACAGGATATCTTGTTAATTCAGGCCTTCTTCCATACATGAAAGAGCTTGGTTTTAACCTCGTCGGATACGGATGTACAACATGTATCGGAAACTCAGGTCCGCTTTCACCGGAAATTGAAGAAGCAGTTGCGAAAAATGACCTGTTGATTACGTCTGTTCTTTCTGGAAACCGTAACTTCGAAGGACGTATTCATCCGCTTGTGAAAGGTAACTATCTTGCTTCTCCGCCGCTTGTAGTAGCTTATGCGCTGGCTGGAACAGTGAACATTAACCTGAAGACGGATCCGATCGGTGTCGGAAAAGACGGACAAAAAGTGTACTTCAACGATATTTGGCCGTCAATGGACGAAATTAATTCACTTGTTAAACAAACTGTTACACCGGAGCTCTTCCGCAAGGAGTACGAAACAGTATTCGATGACAACAAACGCTGGAATGAGATTGAGACAACAGATGAAGCGCTATACAAATGGGATAATGAGTCAACTTATATCCAAAACCCGCCATTCTTCGAAGAAATGTCAGTTGAACCAGGCAAGGTTGAACCTTTAAAAGGCCTTCGTGTTGTCGGTAAATTCGGCGATTCAGTCACAACCGACCATATCTCTCCTGCAGGGGCAATCGGAAAAGATACACCTGCCGGAAAATACTTGCAAGCAAAAGGTGTGTCACCTCGTGACTTTAACTCCTACGGTTCACGCCGCGGAAACCATGAGGTTATGATGAGAGGAACATTTGCAAACATCCGCATCAAAAACCAAATCGCGCCGGGCACAGAAGGCGGATTTACAACGTACTGGCCGACTGGTGAAGTGACATCAATCTATGATGCCTGCATGAAATATAAAGAAGATAAAACAGGCCTTGCCATCTTAGCGGGCAAAGATTATGGTATGGGATCTTCCCGTGACTGGGCTGCAAAAGGAACAAACCTGCTCGGCATTAGAACTGTAATTGCTGAGAGCTTTGAAAGAATTCACAGAAGTAACCTGGTATTCATGGGTGTGCTCCCGCTTCAATTTAAACAAGGTGAAAATGCGGATACACTCGGCTTAAGCGGTAAAGAAGTGATCGAGGTGGATGTTGATGAAAGCGTACGCCCTCGTGATATCGTTACAGTAAGAGCAATTGATGAAGACGGAAGTGTAAAAACATTTGAAGCACTTGTGCGCTTCGATAGTGAAGTTGAAATTGATTATTACCGCCATGGCGGAATTCTGCAAATGGTGCTTCGCGAAAAAATGAAGCAATCATAATGTATGAAGAAGAGAAGGCAGCCTGCTTTCTCTTCTTTTTATGAAATAAGATAGCTCCGGGGGTGAATTTATGCTGAAAAAATGGGTGGCAGGAATCCTGTTGATTGGGCTTGCCGGATACATGTGCTGGAACATCTATCAGCAATTTAGCAAAAAAGAAATAGGCATTGAAGAGGGACAGCAAGCGCCTGACTTCACTCTGAAAACGATATCAGGAGAAAGGACCTCTTTATCAGATGTCAAAGGCAAAAAAGTTCTGCTTAACTTCTGGGCAACTTGGTGCAAACCGTGCCGACAGGAAATGCCGGCGATGGAGGAACTGCAAAAGGAGCACTCAGATGTAGCGGTTATTGCAGTTAATTTCACTTCAGCTGAGAAAAGCGAGAAACAGGTGCAAACCTTTGCTGATACGTATCATTTAACCTTCCCCATTTTGATTGATAAAAAAGGAATTAATGCTGACTATAATGTGTTTTCATACCCAACTACGTATATTTTAGATGAAAAAGGCGTGATTCAAGACATACATATCGGGACCATGACAAAAAAAGAGATGAAAGAAAAACTGGATCTTCATTAGATTCAGTTTTTTTATGTGCAAACATGCTTACAAATTTTCAGAATTGGAAAAAATAAAAGAATACGCGGAGGTGAGAAGAGTGAAGAAGATGAGAAAACGTTCTTTTCATGAGCTCGTCATGGAAAACAAAAAAGAGCTGATGACGAATACGGAATATTTAAATCAGCTTGAGGAAAAGCTTGAACAGCGATTTAAGCAAAAATAACCTTTAATTTGTATTCATGTTTGCCCCTCCTTTTGAGAATCCTATTTGTTGAGGAGGGATAAACATGGGAAACAACAAGAAAAACGGTCAGCCTCAATATGCTCCAAGCCACTTGGGTACAAAGCCTGTTAAATATAAACGCAATAAAGGGGAAAAAATGCACGATACTTCTGGTCAGCAGCCAATTATCATGCAGACGAAAGGCGAATAGCGCCGGATTGATTTTATTCTAGGAGGTCCATCCAATGACAAAAAACCAAAATCAATATCAGCAGCCCAATCCTGACGACCGTTCCGATAACGTAGAGAAACTGCAGGATATGGTCCAAAATACAATCGAAAATATAGAAGAAGCAAAGGAATCAATGGAGTTTGCTTCAGGAGAAGATAAGCAGCGCATCAAAGAAAAAAACGCAAGACGGGAAGAGAGCATCGAAGCATTTCGCAATGAAATTCAAGACGAATCCGAAGCGAGAGAAAACGGATACCGTTCGTAAAAACCAGGGAAACCTGGTTTTTTTCTTTCTGATTTGGATGTGGTAAAATGGGGCTAAACTGATTAAGGGAGCAGAGTATCTTGCATGTATCAAAAACAGAAATAGAAGTGCGTTACGCCGAAACAGATCAAATGGGGATCGTGTATCATGCGAATTATCTTGTTTGGATGGAGGTCGGAAGGACGGCACTCATTAAAGACCTAGGCTTTTTGTACAGTGATATGGAAAAGAAAGGCGTGCTTTCTCCAGTCGTTGATATCAATATTTCCTACAAAAAACCCCTCCACTATGGAGAAACTGCGGTGGTGCACACATGGATTGAGGAATACAACGGCTTTAAAACCATATATGGCTACCATATTTATAATCCGGCTGGTGAGCTATCTATTCAAGCGAAATCATCTCATATTTGTGTGGATAAAGAAAGTTTTAAACCGATTCAGTTTCGTAAGGCTTTCCCCGATTGGCACGCAGCATATGAAAAGGCCAAAAAATAGGAAGTGAATGACATATGGCATTTGGCGTGAAACGGGAGGAAGTTAACCGCTGGAAGAAGGCAGTCAAAAGAGGGGAAATCGCATTTTTAACACATTATTGGCTGGATGACCGTTTCCCCGAATCTAAAACCGTGACAAAAGCAGGCTGTGCAGATATTGATAAGCTGGTTCAATGGGGTGCGGCGTACGGTTTGAAGGAAGAATGGATACATAAAAAAAGCGAATTTCCCCACTTTGATCTTTTGGGCGAGACGCAAAAATATATCTTAGAACAAGAAAATCTGACCGACCATCTCACTCGTTTTCATTTATAAAAAAGAACGCATATAATATGCGTTCTTTTTCTTAATGGTATTCAAATACAGGCTCATCAGCAGACTCTGAATAGCTGACGAGAAGATCATGGTTGTCAAAGTACCAAAGATCACTTTCTTCAATAAAGAAGGTGATGCCGCCGACTTCTGCCGTGACTCCTGCTTCTTGAGGAGCATCTTTCGCCACTCCGAGAGAAAAGCCTTTTTGAACGTTGCTGCAGCCGCCATAGCGGACGAAAAATCGAACTTGGTCTCCGTTTTGTAAATCGAGCTCTTCTTTATACCAGTTCAGCGCGTCTTCGTTAACTGTCATATTCATAACAGGACCCCCTTTTCCCTTTGTTATCATTTGATTTTCTCTATTATAAACGTATAAGGCTATCTCGTGTCAAAATAGAAGTTTTTTAAACATTTATAACCATTTGACTTTAGGTTCTGTTTTATTGATAATTCGTTTGATATTCGCCCGGTGCCTGTATATTACAAAAACAGTGAGCAGCGTGACGACAATCAATAAATACTTATCATGTACAAAGAGACTATATATGATAGTATATATCCCTGTTAACATTGATGACAGAGAGACAAATTTAGTCAAGTATAAAAAGATGAAAAAGACCGCAACCATTGTAATGAATAACAGAGGTGCATAAAACAGCAAGACGCCTCCCGAAGTTGCTACGGCTTTGCCGCCTTTAAATTTGGCGAACACAGGAAACACATGGCCAAGAACCGCTATGACTCCCGCAAGGAGCGGATGAATATCAACATGCATGAGGTAAGGCAATGCAGCTGCCAGTGTCCCTTTTAAAATATCTCCGGCTATGACAACCGAACCAGCTTTTACGCCCAGTGTACGGAACGCGTTGGTAGCGCCTAAGTTTCCGCTTCCATGCTCCCGAATATCAATTCCCTTGGCAAGCTTACCTACGATTAAGCCAGATGGAATACTGCCTATCAAGTAGGCCAAAATAATCAATAAAGCAATTAACATCTACATTTCTCCTTTTTCAATGTCCCTAATCTCTATTTTAACATGAGATGTCATGATCTGATGATAAGTTTTTTTGTAAAGTTTGCTTACAAATCTAATCAGCCATACATCATATTTTGATTTCTTCCTTTTCGGTCGTGTAGAATAAACAAAAAGGAGTGGTCTATCATGCAAAACCCTTCAAAAGCGGAAATCAAAGAAATTCTTGATGGAAGTAAGAGAATAGCGGTAGTCGGGCTTTCAGACCGTCCCGATAGAACATCGTATATGGTATCAAAAGCGATGCAGGATGCGGGATACGAAATCATACCAGTAAATCCGACGATCGAAGAAGCGCTTGGTGTAAAAGCCGTATCATCGTTAAAAGAAATTGACGGTCCGATTGATATCGTAAATGTATTCAGACGTTCAGAACAGCTTCCTGATGTCGCTAAAGAGTTTCTGGAGACAGATGCCCCGGTATTTTGGGCGCAGCAAGGCCTGGTGAACGAAGAGGCTTATCAGATGCTGAAGGAAGATGGCAGAACGGTCATCATGGATCTGTGCATAAAAGTGGCACACGCTGTAACAAAATAGGTGCAGAGCTGCAAAAATCCTTGTGAATTCAAGGATTTTTGCTTTTTCATGTAAAGATATTGTTTGCGAATTACTGTGAAACAGATACAATAAAGCTTGAACAGCTTTTTTTGAATGCCTTGCTAAGCTGGGTTCCGGCCGTTCGATTTGCGAAGGTCCGCTGCTTTATATATAATAAACAAACATACGTTCTCATCTCGGAAAAACAGCACTTTTGGATGTTTTACGGAATGATTCGTTAGCTGTATGTTGAGAATGGGATTACATTGGTTATAATGAAGAGTCCAAGGCAGAAGCGCACCGGGGCAAGGATTATGAAAAATACTTTTATACAATTGACAAGTAACAATGAAAAAGAGAATGTTAGTTTTTTGAAAGGGGTTTGTACGTTTGGCTAGAAAACAGCAATTTGATTACAACGAAGATGCCATACAGGTGCTGGAAGGCCTTGAAGCCGTAAGGAAAAGGCCGGGTATGTATATTGGCTCAACCGACGCGAGAGGCTTGCATCACTTGGTTTATGAAATTGTAGATAACTCCGTCGATGAGGTACTTGCCGGCCATGGAGATCACATTATCGTTAAAATACATAAAGACAACAGTATTTCTGTACAGGATAGAGGCCGCGGCATGCCGACTGGAATGCATAAACTCGGCAAACCAACCCCTGAGGTCATTTTAACGGTGCTTCACGCAGGCGGAAAATTCGGTCAAGGCGGTTATAAGACGAGCGGAGGGCTTCACGGCGTCGGCGCGTCTGTCGTGAATGCTTTATCTGAATGGCTGACGGTTACGATTGAGCGGGACGGCTTCGTCTATCAGCAGCGTTTTGAAAACGGAGGTAAACCGGTCACATCTCTCGAAAAGATTGGCAAAACGAAAAAGACAGGCACACTTACTCACTTTAAGCCTGATCCGACAATGTTCAGCACAACAACTTATAATTTTGAAACGCTTTCTGAACGCTTACGGGAATCAGCGTTTTTATTAAAAGGATTAAAAATTGAACTGATTGACGAGCGGAACGGCCAGCGTGAAGTCTTTTATTATGAGAACGGAATAGAAGCGTTTGTTGCTTACTTAAATGAGGAAAAAGATGCTCTGTCTGAAGTGGTCTCATTTGAAGGAGAGCATCATTCCATCGAAGTGGATTTTGCGTTTCAGTTTAACGACGGCTATTCAGAAAATATCCTGTCGTTTGTTAACAACGTCAGAACAAAAGACGGCGGTACTCATGAGTCAGGTGCAAAGACAGCGATGACGAGAGCCTTTAATGAATATGCGCGAAAAGTGGCTTTGCTGAAAGAAAAGGATAAAAACCTTGAAGGCACAGATATAAGGGAAGGGCTTTCAGCTATAATCTCTGTCCGTATTCCTGAAGAACTTCTTCAATTTGAAGGACAAACAAAAGGAAAACTCGGCACAAGCGAAGCAAGATCTGCTGTAGACGCAATCGTATCAGAACAGCTTGCTTACTTTTTAGAGGAAAATCGGGACACCGCTACTCTTCTTGTGAAAAAAGCAATAAAGGCGAGCCAGGCGCGAGAAGCGGCACGTAAAGCCCGGGAAGAAGCCAGAAGCGGCAAAAAACGAAAAAAATCAGAAGCGACATTAAGCGGTAAGCTGACACCTGCGGGTTCGAGAAATCCGGCAAAAAATGAATTGTATCTCGTTGAGGGTGACTCTGCGGGTGGTTCAGCAAAGCAGGGAAGAGACCGCAGATTCCAAGCGGTTCTGCCATTGCGCGGTAAAGTCATTAACACGGAAAAAGCAAAGCTTGCAGATATCTTTAAAAACGAAGAGATTAATACGATCATTCATGCCATCGGCGGCGGTGTCGGGGCTGATTTTTCAGTCGACGACATTAACTACGATAAAATCATCATTATGACGGATGCCGATACTGACGGCGCTCATATTCAAGTACTGCTTTTAACCTTTTTCTATCGCTATATGAAGCCGCTCATTGAGAATGGAAAGGTATTTATTGCACTGCCTCCTTTATATAAGGTCAGCAAAGGCAGCGGGAAAAAAGAAATCATTGAATATGCATGGTCTGATGAAGAGATGGATGATGTACTGAAAAAAGTCGGCAAGGGCTATACAATCCAGCGATACAAGGGTCTTGGTGAGATGAACGCAGATCAGCTGTGGGAAACGACGATGAATCCGGAATCCCGTACGCTTGTGAGGGTCAAAATTGACGACGCGGCACGTGTTGAGAGACGCGTGACGACATTAATGGGCGATAAAGTAGAGCCGCGCAGAAAGTGGATTGAGAAAAATGTAGCTTTCGGCTTGGATGAAGAAAGCAATATTTTAGAAAATGAAAACTTATCGGTCGCTGAGGAGGTTTAATGATTGTCACAGCCAGAATTATTTCATGATTTACCATTAGAAGAGGTGATCGGCGACCGTTTTGGACGCTATAGTAAATATATTATTCAAGACAGGGCGCTGCCTGATGCGCGCGACGGTTTAAAGCCCGTACAGCGCAGAATTCTGTATGCGATGCATACGGACGGAAACACATTTGATAAAAATTTCAGAAAAGCGGCCAAAACGGTCGGTAATGTCATCGGTAACTACCATCCGCACGGTGACAGTTCGGTGTATGAAGCAATGGTGCGGATGAGCCAGGATTGGAAAGTGCGGAATGTATTAATTGAAATGCACGGGAATAACGGAAGTATAGATGGAGATCCTCCGGCGGCCATGCGTTACACAGAAGCGAAGTTGTCTTCGATTGCATCAGAGCTTCTGCGGGATATTGACAAAAATACTGTTGAATTTGTCCCAAACTTTGATGATACAAGCAAGGAGCCTGTTGTACTTCCTGCTATGTTCCCTAACTTGCTGGTCAACGGATCTACCGGTATATCTGCAGGATACGCGACTGATATACCGCCTCATCATTTAGGAGAGGTCATTGATGCTGTTATTAAACGCATTCAAATGCCGTCATGCTCTGTAGACGATCTCATGGAAGTGATCAAAGGGCCCGACTTTCCGACAGGCGGAATTATCCAGGGCATTGATGGCATTAGAAAAGCCTACGAAACCGGAAAAGGGAAAATTATTATCCGCGGAAAAGCTGAGATCGAAACGATCAGAGGCGGACGTGAGCAAATTGTGATTACAGAAATTCCGTTTGAAGTCAATAAAGCCAACCTTGTGAAAAAAATGGACGAGTACCGTATTGATAAAAAGGTTGAGGGCATCTCCGAGGTTCGAGACGAAACAGACCGAACCGGCCTTAGAGTGGTCGTAGAACTAAAGAAAGAAGCAGATGCCAAGGGCATTTTGAATTACTTATATAAAAATACTGATTTGCAGATTACGTATAACTTTAATATGGTGGCGATCCACAACCGCCGTCCAATGCTGATGAGTCTGCCAGCTATTTTAGATGCATACATCGGCCACCAAAAAGAAGTTGTCACAAACCGATCCGTTTACGAGCTTCAAAAAGCAAAAGACAGACATCACATTGTAGAAGGTCTTATGAAGGCTTTATCGATCTTGGATGAAGTCATCGCAACGATTCGCTCCTCTAGCGATAAACGTGACGCCAAAAACAATTTAATGGCGAAATATGAATTCACTGAGCCTCAGGCTGAAGCTATCGTGTCCTTGCAGCTATATCGTTTAACAAATACCGATATCACAGCGCTCAAGGAAGAGGCTGAAGAGCTCAGCAAAAATATTGAAGAGCTTGAATCGATTTTGAGCAATGATAAAAAGCTGTTAAAGGTCATTACAAACAGCTTAAAAGCGCTGAAAAAGAAATATGCGGACACGAGACGCTCTGTCATTGAAGAAAAAATTGAGGAAATCAAAATTAATCTTGAAGTCATGGTTGCCTCTGAGGATGTATACGTGACCGTTACAAAAGATGGCTACTTAAAGCGCACAAGCCAGCGTTCCTTTGCCGCTTCAAACGGACAGGATTTTGGAATGAAGGACACAGACAGAATGCTGCACCAGTTTGAAATGAATACGACAGATGTGCTGCTGCTTTTCACGAATAAGGGAAGCTATATCTATTGTCCGGTTCACCAGCTGCCTGATATCAGATGGAAGGACATGGGCCAGCACTTTTCTAACATAATCACGATTGAACGTGACGAAACGATTGTAAAGGCCATACCGATAAAAGAGTTTGATCCAACTGCTTATCTTTTATTCTTCACGAAAAACGGCATGGTGAAAAAGACAGAACTCACCCATTACAAAGCACAGCGTTATTCTAAAGCACTTGTGGCGTTAAATCTAAAGGGTGAAGACGAGCTGATTGATGTACATGTGACAAATGGTGACAGTCAGATCTTGATGGCGACACATCTGGGGTATGGCCTATGGTTTGGAGAAGATGAAGTAAATGTTGTGGGCGCACGTGCAGCTGGCGTTAAAGGAATTAACTTGAAAGATGGAGACTTTGTTGTGTCAGGAGAAATTCTGAATGAGTCTGATTCTCTCGTATTGTTTACACAGCGGGGAGCGGTCAAACGTATGAGTCTTTCTGAGTTTGAAAAGACCTCCCGTGCAAAACGGGGAGTCGTTATGCTGCGTGAACTGAAGAAAAATCCGCATCGTGTCGTTTCGCTGTTCGCGTGCGGACTAGATGAATGGTTTATGGCAGAAACGGAAAAAGGGGACAGAAAAGAACTGCAGGCTAAAGAGCTGCGAACAAACGACAGATACAGCAATGGTTCATTCTTTATTGATGAAGAAGAATCAGGCAAGGTCACAGCTGTCTGGCGTCTTACAACTGAATAATCATTAAAAAACCCGCCCACATATCGTGAGCGGGTATATTTTGTTTTTCATCAGCTTTCATGGCTGGTGAATAAGTCTGTCACGGCATGAATGACTTCAATACCTTGCCATACAAATAAGTTCAGCGCTGTGAAAGAGAACAAGCCTAAAATCACCATTCTTAAGATAAACAACATGTTAACAGCCTCCTCATATTTTCGTTATATATTCGGGTGATGTTGAACATGAAGTTTGTCGAAATAAGACGATTGATAAAATTTCGCCAGTATAAAGCTTTTTCTTCGCTGCCGTCTCCGGGAGTAACATATATCTTTGTTTTCCGCGGTCATCAGCAGCACAGCCATTGAGAAGGCAGTCAGCGCAAAAGTTCCGGTGATGGATTTCTTTTCATCATCTGCATTTTGGCCAGCTTTCATCTCATGCATTTCCTGCTGGTCGGCTACCGCTTTATAATGATGGCCAATATCAAAGGCGTGGGGAATTGAGAACAAATGAAAACTGGCAATCGCCAAAAATAAGATGGACGCTTTAAGTATCGTTACTTTTTTCAAATGATCTCCCCCCTTCGATATTACTGAATATTTTTATAATGATACCCCAGACCATCTTAAAAGTAAACCTGATTTATTAAATTTAAAAATAAAATTCACTTTGTTAAGTATATATCGTTTCAGTTCCATTTTAAAGTGAAATGTCTTTTATTAGTATATGTATACCCGATCTAGGGTGTGATTCAAAACATATTTTAAAGATATGTTTGCAGCTCAAACATTATCACGATATACACCCTAAGGTTAGGGAGAAACAAGCGGAGAATGAATAGAAAGGGAGACTCTTTTTATTGATTTCTAATGATTTTATTCATAGAAAATAAAAAATCAAACCAACATAATATTCTTCCGAAAAAACTTTCTAATTCGACATATTGTGATATAATAATACTCGTTGTGTTAAAAAATCTAACATCAAAAATGAATTCAGCATGAATTGCAAAAACGGGAGGTAAGTATGGAGTCTTTTTTCAGCAAAATGATTAATATTCCAAGTGCCTTTATTTGGGATTATTTAGTCTATATTTTAGTAGGGCTTGGATTATTTTTTACAATTCGTTTTGGTTTTATCCAATTCCGATATTTTATTGAAATGTTTAGAATAGTAGGTGAGAAGCCTGAAGGAAATAAAGGCGTTTCATCTATGCAGGCGTTCTTTATTTCTGCGGCATCCCGAGTTGGTACAGGAAATTTGACTGGTGTGGCCTTAGCAATTGCGACAGGCGGACCAGGAGCTGTATTTTGGATGTGGGTTGTAGCTGCTGTAGGGATGGCTTCAAGCTTTGTTGAGAGTACGTTAGCGCAGCTTTATAAGGTGAGAGACGGGGAGGATTTCCGCGGCGGACCGGCCTACTATATCCAAAAGGGTCTTGGAGCTAGATGGCTCGGCATTGTATTCGCTGTTTTAATTACTGTATCGTTCGGTTTAATCTTTAACGCTGTTCAAACTAACACAATAGCGGGTGCCTTAGATGGCGCTTTTCATGTGAATAAAACAGCAGTAGCCATCGTTCTTGCTGTTTTAACTGCGTTTATTATTTTTGGCGGTTTAAAACGTATTGTGGCGGTATCACAATTAATTGTTCCGGTAATGGCAGGCATTTATATTCTTATTGCTTTATATGTAGTGATTACTAACATTTCTGCATTCCCGGGAATTATCGCAACAATTGTCAAGAACGCTTTCGGCTTCGAACAAATTGTCGGCGGCGGTTTAGGAGGCATCATTATAACCGGCGCAAAACGGGGACTATTCACTAACGAAGCAGGAATGGGAAGCGCGCCGAATGCAGCTGCGACAGCTCATGTTTCGCACCCGGCAAAACAGGGTCTTATTCAGACATTGGGTGTATTTTTCGATACATTTATTGTCTGTACATCCACTGCGTTTATCGTATTACTTTACAGCGTAACGCCAAAAGGTGACGGTATTCAAGTAACACAGGCTGCATTAAATCACCATATTGGAAGCTGGACGCCGACTTTTATAGCCATCGCAATGTTCTTGTTTGCATTTAGTTCAGTTGTCGGAAACTATTATTATGGTGAGACAAATATTGAATTTATTAAAACTAGCAAGCTATGGCTGAATATTTACCGTATCGCGGTTATTTTTATGGTTGTTTACGGATGTATGGCAGACTTTCAACTTGTTTGGGACATGGCGGATCTCTTTATGGGGCTCATGGCGCTGATTAACTTAGTTGTGATCACACTGCTGTCAAACGTAGCATACAAAGTCTATAAAGATTACGCGAAACAGCGCAAACAAGGACTGGATCCTGTGTTTAAAGCAAAAAATATCCCAGGATTGAAACACGCTGAAACTTGGGAAGATGAGAAACAAGAAGCATAATTTATAAAGAATACGGCTGCATTCAATGACTTGAATGCAGCTTTTTATTTGCCGAAAAAAAAGCGGAATCTTTTGATTTCATCAAAAAATAACGTGTAAAGTCCTGATCAAACACTTTTATCCCTGATATACACGTGTCAGCTGTATAGGAAGCAACACAAAAAGAGTCAATAGACAGGCTTTTAAGCCGCCTAAAAACAAGAAATTAGGTTGATAGACAATCATGAGAAAGATTTTTACAATGAGTGCGTGTTTAAAAAAAGAAAGGGAGGGAGAACGGCAGCTATTAGCCATACGTTCTACATGATTATTTGAAGGAGGAGAGAATGCTATATGAAACGTTCAGTCTCTATCTTTATCGCATGTTTATTAATGACAGTATTAACAATTAGCGGTGTCGCGGCACCAGAAGCATCTGCAGCAGGGGCGAAAACGCCTGTAGCCCTTAATGGCCAGCTTAGCATTAAAGGTACTCAGCTAGTCAATCAAAACGGAAAACCGGTGCAGCTGAAGGGGATCAGCTCACACGGTTTGCAGTGGTTCGGCGATTATGTCAATAAAGACACTTTAAAATGGCTAAGAGACGATTGGGGAATTACCGTCTTCCGGGCGGCAATGTACACGGCTGACGGCGGTTATATCGAGAATCCGTCTGTGAAAAATAAAGTCAAAGAAGCTGTTGAAGCGGCAAAAGAGCTCGGGATATATGTCATCATTGACTGGCATATTTTAAATGACGGCAATCCAAATCAAAATAAAGAGAAGGCGAAGGAATTCTTTAAGGAAATGTCAAGCCTTTACGGAAGCTCACCAAACGTTATATATGAAATTGCTAATGAACCGAACGGTGATGTAAATTGGAAGCGCGATATCAAACCGTATGCGGAAGAAGTGATTTCTGTTATCCGTAAAAATGACCCGGATAACATCATTATTACCGGAACAGGCACTTGGAGCCAGGATGTCAACGATGCTGCAGATGATCAGCTTAAGGATGCAAACGTCATGTACGCGCTTCATTTTTATGCCGGTACACACGGCCAGTTTTTAAGGGATAAAGCGGACTATGCGCTCAGCAAAGGAGCGCCGATTTTTGTAACGGAATGGGGGACGAGTGACGCTTCCGGAAATGGAGGGGTATACCTTGACCAGTCGAGGGAATGGCTGAATTATCTCGACAGCAAGAAAATCAGCTGGGTAAACTGGAACCTTTCTGATAAGCAGGAATCATCCTCAGCTTTAAAGCCGGGGGCATCTAAAACAGGCGGCTGGCCGTTATCAGATTTATCCGCTTCAGGGACATTTGTAAGAGAAAACATCCGCGGCTCCCAAAATTCGAGAGAAGACAGATCTGAGACGCCAAAGCAAGAGAAACCCGCACAGGAAAACAGCATCTCTGTGCAATACAGAACAGGGGATGGAAGTGTGAACAGCAACCAAATCCGTCCTCAGATCAATGTGAAAAACAACAGCAAGACCACCGTTAACTTAAAAAATGTAACTGTCCGCTACTGGTATAACACGAAAAACAAAGGCCAAAACTTCGACTGTGATTACGCGAAGATCGGATGCAGCAATGTGACGCACAAGTTTGTGACATTACATAAACCTGTAAAAGGTGCAGATGCCTATCTGGAACTTGGGTTTAGAAACGGGACGCTGTCACCGGGAGCAAGCACCGGAGAAATTCAAATTCGTCTTCACAATGAGGACTGGAGCAATTATTCACAAGCCGGGGATTATTCTTTTTTCCAGTCAAATACGTTTAAAGATACAAAAAAAATCACATTATATAATAACGGAAAACTGATTTGGGGAACAGAACCCAAATAGTGACTGTTTTGACGGACATCACAATTGGTGTCCGTTTTCATTATCTAACAAGCGGCAGAACAAGGAGGTACAAGCTGTGGACGAAACATTGAAACAGTATATGTTGCTGTTCAAACAAAACAGCGACTTGGTTAACGGACCGGACTATCCAGGAAAGGAAAAAGATATCCAAAACCAAAAAGAACAGATTGAAGCCTACGAAAAACTTCTGCAGCAAGGCTTTACCAGCGATTATGATTATGATGAGTTTGCTGATTCGGTGATCAAATGCGCATACGGTGATATGACATTGGAAGAGCTGGAAGCCGTATATTATGGGTTGACTTCGCCATTTTAAAGTTTCTTAATAAGACTTCCTGAAGCTCAGGCATTTGACACTTGAAATAAAAGCAATCGAAATTGGCCAACCTGCAAGTAATTTTCTTATTCTGTCTCACTAACTTAAGTATACTTTGTTATTGAGACAGAATTTCTTTGAAATTAATTACTTCCTAGAATATATATTATGTTAACTAAAATAAGTCGTAAATCCACACCATTGTTGTTCAGCCTCTCTTATGCCAGGATTATTATCTGTATAAGAAAAAAACTTTAAAGTAGCTCGCGAAAACAATAATTGTTTAGGTGCAATGAAATTTGACAAATCATTGCACCCTTGAGCTTGTAATAATAATCTATTTCGTCAGTTGATTTTTTTAATTGTTTTGCCGCTTCCAATGCCCAATTCGGTTATGTCACTTGTTGCTGGTCTTCTTGATCAAGTCCACGCCATCGTATGCCAGACTCTCCACACTTGCAGCCTTCTGCAGTATGTAATGATCAAAAAAGTTCTTCGTATAGTCTGTAACAAGATTTCGCATCTCTATAGCATCCCGTTCGCCTCTGAGTTCCTCATTAACACTGGTAAACACGATGTCGCAGTAATCTAAATGCGCAACACGATCAACAGAGAAATAATAGGTTTCCATGCTATTGTTATCGCCAATTATCGCATTCATGTTATAGTTAGGTTCACAAAACAGTAGCAAAAAGGGTTTCTTAAGGTCGCTGTCGAGAAGGCCGAACGCACCGCTATCCAAGCCAATCCCGCAGGCGAACCGGTCGTCGTCCCGGCAAACAATCGCCGTCGTAGGCCCTCCATAAGAATGTCCGACTATGCCCATGCCGATGTCAAGCAACAATCTGCCCTTAAAGATGGAATTCAGCTCTCCAGAGTCCAGTTTGTAAAGATAATCGGCTACATACCTTACATCTTCTGCCTGTAATTCACTATACTCTGTTAACTTGGCAAGTATCGGCAGTGTAAGCAAGTCATGGCACATCTCAATGGCAGTTTCATCGTCAGGCCGCATCTCCATCTTACCAGCCAACGCCAGCATCTCCGTATCTTCAGAAAACGCCATAATGACATCCGAAAAATCCTTTGATACATTAAACAGGCGCCCATCTTTACGCTTATACATTGTGCTATTCTGATGGCCGATGCTTACCACAACATATCCCATGCTTGCCAAGTCTGTACAGATCACTGTACCCCATTCTGGAGAACCGCCACCGCCGCAAACATAGAATAACACCGGATAGCGCTTTTCCTTCCCGGAGAGAGCAATGTCGTCGTAACACTGGGTCTTGATATCTATAGAGAAAACATCCTTCCCTTTAAGATACGCAGTGACAAGTGGCTGCTCATTAAACATCTCGTAGACTTCAGGAAACATGTACGTTGATGTAGTCTTCCCTTCGCTGCTGTCAGATGGATAATACACAAACGCCGTCAGTTCTCTTTTTGAGTGATCTGATGCCGTGTACTCAACATCCATCTGGGTTCGACCGACAGTATAGCCGCCAATTGGTTCTGGAAATGCGTCATAAGTTTTCACTTTCTTGTTCCCCCTTCATTAATAAAAGTGGCGAATGTGAAATACATACATTGCGCTATAAGCGCTTTTCAAAACTGTTTTAGGGTCTGTTTCAACAAGAACCCAAAAATCGTATTCTAGTTCACTGAACAAGCGAACATTCCTTTTTAGTTAAGGACTATATAATTCCCAATAATTATTTCCAAACTTGCTGCTTCTTTTCATGTTAATGAGCGAATACATGTGTACACCTCTTTTAACAAGATTTTTCTATAAAATTTCGACAAGGTTCTACAATACCCTTCTATAAATATTCATAATATCTCAGTGATAGTGCATCGGTCGTTCAGAATGGATCCACTTTTACTTTCCCAAATAATAAAGGGTAATACAACTCTGTCATTTTCAGAAACAGAATTGTATTACCAAAAATTCGAAAAAACCCATCAAATTAAATATATAATTTCTTCCTCTAGTTTCTTCCTCTTCCCTGGTTTTGCAATATGGATTTTTGGCAAAACATGTCCGCGGGCCCGCTTGCCTGAGGTGCCCTTAACGATTTGCGACAAATGTTGTCACGCTTTGAGCTGGAAGATGGGCCCAAAAATGATTGCCCGTTACATTGAGATTCGTTCCAGGTTGAAGATTGCTGCTTCCGCTTGTTATCCACCTAGATACCTGAGAAGCAGATCCATTCTGCAACACAAAGTTTTGGTTGACCCCTGTGTTACTTTTGTTAATGGCAACAATAACGACCTTGTTGTCACCTTTATAGGCTGACACGTAAACGTTCGCATTAGGATTTTTCGTTGCATCTACCCTTACATAGCCGGGACGCACAAACTTCGAGAAATGAGCCATATTGTAACCGCGTTTGCTGATCGTACCGTCTTCTTTCATAGGACCGTAAGATCTGCGGATGTACCACCAAACATAAGATTGAAAATCTCCCTCCACCATTGAATGGTGAATATGCTCTGAAACGCCTAATGCCTCGGGCCAGCGATCCGCTGAATTGTTGTCACTGTTTGGATAGTATACTTCCGTCATCCATAGCTCTTTCCCTGCTCCTTTTTGTTTGAATAGAGGATAAGGAAACTGACTGACCTGAGTACCGTACAGGTGAGTTCCGAGAATATCCATATTCCTAAGCGCCTGTGGATCGTTCAAAATGGGGTCCGATATATTTTTAAAGTACTGAAAAGATTCTGGTGCAATGACACGTGCATTAATGGAACCGGCATTTTCTCTCATGAAACGAAGTATTTCTTGCGGAGTCCACCACGTCCATTCGTGCGCATAATCAGGCTCGTTTTGAACAGAAATCGCATAAAGATTCACGCCATTATTCTTCATGTAGGTAACAAAATCGTTAAGATGCTGCGCGTATGCGGCGTACTTATCGTATCTTAGCCGTTTAGCTGATGTGTCACCATTACGATTGAAGGTCTCAACCATATCGCTTGGAGGATTCCAGGGAGAAGCAAAAACGATTGCTCCATGTTTGATCGCATTCTTTGCAGTCTCCACTTCTCTATACCAATTATTTCTATTTTCATCCACATGAATTCTTAAGATTGAAAAACCTAACTGATTCTGTCCATTGCCAAAAGCGGTTTCTCTTTGAGCTGCTGTCAAATCTCCAATCCAAGCCGGGTGGTTCATGCCTCCAAAACCGCGGATCACTTGTTTTTCTGCAGATAAATTAATTGTTACATCACTTGCTGCTAAAACTTCAGTAGCACCTGGCCCGGCTAACATGACTGACAGCATAGTGAAACATACCAATAATACACAAATTGGTTTTTTTACGCTTGAAATCATTTTTTCCTCTCCTTGTCTTTTATGGTATTAAACAATCTGATCTGTCTCCTTTTATATTGCAAACAAAAGGTTTTCTCATCTTTTGAAAAGCCCTTTGCTTTCAAGAGGTATATCAAACTTTTCCTTGCTAAACTCGTTGTAATTACCCGAACCATTTTTTCACCCAAACGGTATATTCATAATGGAGGGGCTGCTCCGGCGTTGGCCATTTCTACACTCTTAAGCAGGACCATTGCCGGTGCTATCTTTGCGTAAACTGCCAGTAATCAAAATTAAACAAGTTTCCTGTACCTGTTCCGGTAAATACAAAGAAAACTTTGTGTACACCGGTTGCGCCGCTTACCGCAGTTTCTATTTCTTTCCAGTTTTGCGCTCCGCCTGTGGAAGGTACATTCAGGGTTCCTGCAAGCTTACCGTTTGCACTGTCTAGACGCACTTCTATTTTCCCGCCTATAGTGGATGCTACATTTGCTTTAAACGTTCTGGCACCGCCCGCCCCGAAGTCTGCATTTCCTACAGCAATCCAGTCTCCGTTATGAATGCTTGTTACATTTTGATTATTTACCGGCCCGCCGAGTGCTGAGGATTTCTCGGTCAAAATGCGTCCATTCCAGGCAAACGTTTCAGCTTCTACCCGGTTAAATGGATTCAAATTGGAAAGCTGTGTTACGCCTGCATAATTTGCTGCAACCTCTTGAATGGATCCATCTGCATTATGCGCCAGCTTATTAATATGGGGAGAACGGTATCCTTTGCCGGCCCCGAACAGAGCTGAACTGACAGTTTGGGTATGGTACACCACATACCACTCATTTTTTAAATTGAAAACAGCATGGTGGTTGTTTCCGCCACCTCCGAAAAATGCTCCCGGATTTTTCAGGAAGTGCCCTCTATATGTAAAGGGACCCATGGGACTTGAGCTGGTCATATAGCCGATCTCACCTGGGGGTTTATCGGCCGGGTGCGTGCCCCCGAAATTGATGCAATAGGAATAGTAATATTTTCCGTTATGCTTATGCATTCCCGAATCTTCAAACATAAAAGGCGCATCAATTGTAGCTGCACTTCCAACAACACTGGTCATATCAGGCCCCAATTTCATGACTCTTGCTGTTTTAGGATTGGCCCATTGTCCCTGCGTTGGATTTGAACCGCCAGGAACGCCTCCCCCGGCATACAGGTAACCGGTGCCGTCATCATCTACAAATACTGCCGGATCAAAAAGCCATACAACACCGGACATTCCTGGCGTACTTGGCGTTACGAGCGCTTTTCCGATTGGGTCGGTCCATGGGCCAATCGGGCTGTCTGCGGTGAGAACCCCGATACCTCCGCCGCTGTTTGCGAAATAAAGGAAGAATTTATCCTTACCATTTATCTTTTTAACTGCGACTGACGGGGCCCAGGACGCACCTGCCCATTTCGCAATCCCCCGGCCGCCATTAGCCCCGTTGGCACCTGCTACCGGAATGGCTCCGTGGTCTGTCCAGTTCACCATATCCGCTGAAGAGATGACGAATACTCTATTCAAATTGGCAAATGAGTTATCCTTAATCGTTCCGTTGTTATTATATTCATAGTCATCACTTGACATATAGATGTAGACTCTTCCGTTATAGGTCAGCGCAAACGGATCTGCTCCCAAATGATGGTCTATAAGGGGGTTTGAATTCCCTGCATGTTTTGCAATTGTAGTACTGGCTGCATATGCAGACTCCCCAAATAAGCAACTCAATAATAAAGCAAGAACCCATAAACATACGCTACACTTTTTACTCATGACTTAACATCCTCCTTTTTTCTAAAAATGGGGGGTGATCACACAGGTCATGAAGGACACATAAATCGGATGCTGATCGTATCATCGAACGGTGAAAAAGCGCACTGACATTCAAATAAGGTATATTTAGCCCCCCTTTTCCTCCGCCATCCTGATGACACGTACCACAGCTTGCCGATGCATGCTTCTGGCAGGAAATAAAAAGGCAGGATTTTTCAAGAGTTCCCTCCGATCACATTGAATAGAGATGCAATATTATACAAAATATCCCTTTATCTAACATCCTAGCATGATTATAATAAATGTGTATAGAATACTTTCGGAGGAATTATTGTTCGGTTTTACAAAGAAACTGGATACATTTATTCATTGAATATATAAGGTGGGAAAATCAGTCTTAAAAGGTTTTCAGGCGCAAAAAAACAGCCGTTCAGAGCGGCTGTTTTTTTTAGAGTACAAGAACTATTGCGGTATACCCGCCGTCCATAACTACGGCCTGACCTGTGATGCCTTTTGCTTTGTCGCTGTCCCTGTCCCTCTCGAGTGCGAGAAGCCTTTATGTAATAAGCCATTCACCCCTTCCTGTAAACCGCTGTAAGTGATGACCCGTTCTCCGCCTTGTTCATAGGGGGCGTCCTGGAAAGCTCTCATTCTGACGCTATAATATGTTTCTTCCTGCATCATATTCCCCTCCTTTCTAACCTTGAGAATGAATGTTAACTAAACTCATTAAAGGTTAACACTTGTGCAGGATATTAGTGTTCCTCGTAAAATATGTCAACCTGCACGATCAAACTATTAACTTAATGAATCTGCAAGGCCTCATTATTTTTTCATGTTTTGTTCATATTTTAGTAATTGTTTATTCAACACTGTCCTCTAAAGTAATCCATATCAACAAATGTGACAGCCATCTGCATTTTTTATGAAGGGAGGTCAAAACTGGGTGCCGTTATGTTGAGAGAAAAAATAAAAACATTAGGCCGTTTTTGCACCGTGGGCGTCGGCAATACGCTGATAGATTTTGGTGTCTTCTTTCTTCTCACCGCTTGTCATGTCCCTTATCTGCTAGCACAGATCTGCTCCTATTCGGCAGGTATCATCAACAGCTATGTGTGGAACCGGAATTGGACGTTTCGTGTAAAACGTAAGGCTGACGGAAAAGAGATCGTGCGTTTTCTCATGATTAATATTGCCGCGTCGGGGATCACCTTTTTGCTGCTTTATTTGTTTCAAAAAGGCGGCTGTTCGCTTTTGGTGAGTAAGCTCGCCGCCACAATCGGCGGAATGATGATGAATTTTATCGGAAACCGAATCTGGGTATTTGGAGATTCGCTGAAAAACATACAGGATCAGGAGTGAAGATGAATGAGAAAAAAAGTGAGAAAAGCGGTCATTCCCGCAGCGGGTTTAGGAACGAGATTTCTGCCGGCGACAAAGGCGCAGCCGAAAGAAATGCTCCCGATCGTCGACAAACCAGCAATTCAATACATTGTAGAAGAGGCCGTAGAGTCGGGAATTGAGGATATACTGATTATTACAGGGAGAAACAAACGCTCGATTGAAGATCATTTTGACCGGTCGGCGGAATTGGAATTCAATCTGCGGGAAAAAGGCAAGACGGAGACGCTTAAGGAAATACAGCAGATTGCCGATTTGGCCAATATTCATTATATATCCGCCAGAAAGAACTGCTCGGCTTAGGTCATGCGGTGCTGTGTGCGGAGCATTTTATCGGAGATGAGTCTTTTGCCGTTCTATTAGGCGATGATATTATGGTGTCTGAAAAGCCGGCTCTTCGGCAATTAATGGATGTATACGCCGATTATGGCACAGAGGTTGTCGGCGTACAGTCTGTTCTCCCTGAGGATGTCAGCAAATATGGCATTATTCAGACATCAGGCTCTCAAGGCCATGTGTATGAAGTGAACGATTTAGTTGAAAAACCGTCTCCGGAAGAAGCCCCTTCCGAAACTGCAGTGATGGGACGATATGTACTGAATCCTTCTATCTTCCCTGTTTTGAAGTCGATCGGGAGAGGCGCAGGCAATGAGATTCAATTAACAGATGCACTTCGTGAGGTTTGCCGTACCCAGCCTATTCATGCGCGGCTTCTGGAAGGAAAACGATATGACATTGGCGATAAATTGGGCTGTTTTAAAGCAAGCACCGAAATCGGCTTAATGCGTCCTGAAATGAGATCTCAGCTTTTAGCTTATTTAGAAGAAGTGCTCAAACGGGAAACAAAAGAAGTGCTGCGATAAAAAAATTTGTAACCATCTTGCTCGTCAATCAGTCATATAATAGTGAAAAAGATAAGGACAGGTTGTGAAGAATGTGAGCAGTTTGATAAGCGAAATTTTAACTTGGCTGACGAATATGGGATATGCGGGCATTGCAATTGGTTTGATGATCGAAATCATACCGAGTGAAATTGTATTGGCCTATGGCGGCTATATGGTATCGGAAGGCACGATTGGATTTATCGGCGCCATCATTGCGGGGGTTATCGGGGGCACCATTGCCCAGATCTTTATTTATTGGATCGGACGCTATGGCGGAAGGCCGTTTTTGGACAAATACGGGAAGTACTTATTGATTAAAAAGCATCACATTGACATGTCAGAAAACTGGTTTCAAAAGTACGGTACGGGGGTTGTCTTCTCGGCACGTTTTATACCGGTTGTCAGACATGCGATATCAATTCCCGCAGGCATTGCCAAAATGCCGTTTCTCAAATTTGTGGTACTGACTGTACTTGCTATCATTCCGTGGTCTATCCTGTTTGTTTATTTAGGCATTCAGCTCGGAAGCCAGTGGGATGACGTTGAGAACATTGCGGGCACTTATACAACACCGATTATGATACTGGCTATAGTGGTCATTGCACTTTATTTTGTCATAAAAAAACGCACAGCCATTTTTAAACGATAGCTAATGGATATGCATAGGGAGGACTCTCCCCTATGCATATTTTTTTGTTATTTTCGATGATGATTTGAAAGCTTCATATGTTCCGCTAAAAATGCGACAAACACTTCATCCCGTACAAGAGATGCCGCGTAATTCCTTTTAATAAACCATTCTGCTTCCTCAAAAGCCGAGAAGGTTTCATCCTGTGTCTCCCCGTTAATTTGAATGTTCCATGCGTTGTCCGAAGGAAACAGGAAGAATCTCATTTGTTCGCGATTTTCGTATAATGAGCCGTTTGCCGACCCTTTCAGATTATAGAAATTACGGAATGCATCTGGGCGGACCGGTTCCATTCGGAATGCTTCAGCTACAAACAAATCGTATACTTCGTCCGTTATGGAACAGCCTGAAGCCTTCGCATGCCCCCCGCCTCCGTACCGGCCTGCTACTTCTGAAACATCAATGTAATCATGAATGGTGCGCAAGCTGGCTCGTTTTGATCCCATGCTTAAAATGGCAATGTAATCAAGATGCGGATTGTCTTTTCCGAGTCTGTTTCCGAGTTCAGAATGGTACGATTCTGCGTGAACGATACCTACACAGTGTTCGTGAACAAAGGTTTGCACCATTTCTCTTTTTTTCCTGCGAAGGTAGCGCTCGATTTTCTCTTCTTCTAAATCAAGCAGTTTCACTTCAAATTCATCAAAGAAGAATTCGTCATGGGCAGAAAGCCGTTGAATCATTTTTTGTTCAAATTCATCGATTGAAAGCAAAAAGAAAAGGTCATTGAGCCGCTTTGCCTGTTTTTGATCGTACTGCTCCCATTCCCAAGTGTCGTATTGGCGGATGAGCTCTGTAAATTTATCTAAGGCGTTTGTCGGCTTCATCAGATCATTTTGGACAAGATAGTCGTATAAAAGAGATGTGGCCGATGCAAGACGTCCGTCATCGTATTCCACCTGGACAAATCCCCACTCATGCTCATTCAAATGAAGGGCTGTTTTATGGTGGTCAATTAGTTTCACTTTTCCGCCCGCATGGACATACTCGTTCAGCCTCTTTTCATTTTCTTCATTGACAGCAAGATCCGTGATAAATAAGGCATCGTGTCTGCTGCTCTCTTTTGCTTTTTCTAAGAAGTATTGGACTTGAGCATTTAAGCCGTTGACAGAGTTATAACGGACCTCAACTTCTTTCCCGAAAGCCAATTTCGCAACGATCCCGCACCCTACTCCGTCCAAGTCGTTATGTGAATATAAATGGTACATAATAAAGGCCCCTTTTTATCATACTGGAGATTGCCGCTATAGGTGTGCGGCAGCCTTTATTTACTATTGTAAAAAACAGAGGGTTTTATGCACAGTTGATTAGTTTACATAATAAAATTATCTAAAACATAAAAAGAGCGCTTATCACGCTCCTGGTACTTCCTTTTAAACTGGATAGACCGGATGTTTTCGATTGGTGAATGTCACTTCCTTTGTCATGTACGCCATAAGCCGTTTGTGCAATTCCTCGCGCAATGAATTGGCTGGGATTACCGCGTCAATGATCATCTCTGAAGCCAAGCGGTATATATTGATGTCCTCTTTGTACTCCTCGCGTTTGCTGCTGATAAATTGAGCCTTCTCTTCTTTCGGCAGCTCGGAGATTTTTTTGGCATAGACAGCGTTTACGGCTGCTTCAGGGCCCATTACGGCGATTTGTGCGGTTGGAAGCGCTATGCAGCAATCCGGTTCGAAAGCCGGTCCGGCCATAGCATATAATCCCGCTCCATAGGCTTTTCTCACAATTACAGAAAGCTTGGGGACGGTTGCTTCTGACATCGCTGAAATCATTTTGGCTCCATGGCGGATAATTCCGGCCTGTTCTACCTTTGTGCCGATCATAAAGCCGGGAATGTCCGCTAAGAACAGCAAAGGAATATGAAAGGCGTCGCATAATGTGATAAATTTAGCGGCTTTGTCCGCTGAATCGTGGAATAAGACACCGCCTTTTACTTTTGGCTGATTCGCGATAATTCCGACAGGCTGTCCGTGAATCCTCGCAAGACCTGTAATGATTTCCGGTGCGAATAAAGCTTTGATTTCAAAAAAAGAGCCTTCATCTATTACACGATCGATCAGCTCAAACATATTAAAAGGTGCATTTTGGTTTTGCGGAATAACGTCGGAAAGCGGTATGTCAAAGAGCTTTGGCGGCCGTTTTTCTTGTACAGGCGCTTTTTCTTTATAATTTGCCGGAAAGTAAGATAAATATGAGCGTGCCAAGTGAATGGCTTCTTGTTCAGTTTCAGCGAGAATATCTCCGCAGCCAGAAACTGAACAATGCATGCGGGCGCCTCCCATCTCTTCAAGTGACACCTTTTCGCCGATCACCATTTCCGCCATCCGCGGCGAGCCTAAATACATGGACGCGTTACCGTCTACCATGACGACAATATCGCAGAAGGCAGGAATATAAGCACCCCCAGCTGCGGACGGGCCGAATAGAAGGCAGATTTGGGGAATGCGCCCTGACAATTTGACCTGATTGTAAAAAATTCTCCCTGCGCCTCTTCTGCCCGGAAATACATTGATCTGGTCGGTGATTCTGGCGCCTGCCGAATCGACTAAATAAATGAGCGGACAGTTTAATTTTTCTGCTGTTTCTTGTATTCTGATGATTTTTTCAACTGTTTTTGCTCCCCAGGAGCCTGCTTTCACTGTAGAATCATTTGCCATGGCGCAGACAGTTTGGCCGCCGATTTTACCGATGGCGGTTACGACTCCGTCGGCGGGAAGCCCGTCTGACATACATTCTGCAAAAAAAGCGTCCTCAAGCTCGATGTCATCATCAAATAAAAGGGCAAGCCGCTCTCTAACAAAGAGCTTGCCTTTTTCTTGGTTGCTGCGATGATACTTCTCCGCTCCGCCTTTTTGTATCCTTTCCGCCCGTTCTGTTCGTTCTTTTTCATAATCCATAAGGTATTCCCTCCGATCTTTATTCTCCCGTGTATACGGAACGTCTTTTTTCTTGAAAGGCTTGAAGTCCCTCTGTCCTGTCCTTTGTCGGGATCGTGTGTTCATACGCTTTTTGTTCAATTGATAATCCCGTTGCAAGGTTTGTTTCCAATCCTTTATTGATCGCGAATTTAGCCTGGCGGACGGCAATTGGTCCGTTAGCTGAAATGGCTTCTGCCAGTTCCCCTGCTTTCGCCATAAGCTCACAAGAAGCCGTAACATGCTCTACAAGGTTTATCTCTTTGGCTTCATGTGCGGTTATGCGTCTGCCTGTATAAATGAGTTCTTTTGCTTTTCCTCTGCCGATCAGACGCGGAAGTCTTTGTGTCCCTCCTGCGCCTGGGATAATAGCTAAAGCCGTTTCCGGAAGGCCTAACGTAGCGTTCTCGGCTGCTATTCGGATGTCGCATGCCAATGCCAATTCAAGCCCGCCTCCTAAAGCACTTCCGTTTATGGCTGCTATCACCGGCTGCGGCAAGGCTTCGAGTAAAGCAGCGGTTCTGTGAATGAAGGATACACTTTTGAGAACCTGATCTTGTTTCATTTTTATTCTTTCTTTCAAGTCTGCTCCCGCACAGAACGCTTTTTCACCGGCGCCTGTCAGGATGACGCAGCGGTTTTTCGTGTTGAATTCGATTTCTTGGAGAATGGATTGCAGGTCTCTAAGCATTTCTGCCGAAAGGGCATTTGCCGCATGGGGCCTGTTAAGGGTGATAACAGCAATGTGTTCTGTTTTTGCAGTGAAAAGAATAGATTCTCCCATTGGTATTTCCTTTCTTTTATAAAGATGATTTATACACCTGTAAATTTCGGCTCGGAAGATGTTTCCCGATTTTCTCCTCGATCCATTTGGCTGCTGGAAGTAACTTGGCGAGCTTTACGTTTGTTTCGATTCCCATTTGATCAAGCATGTACACGATATCTTCTGTCGCAGCATTTCCCGATGAACCTGGAGCATATGGGCAGCCGCCAAGCCCGCCCGTTGAGCCGTCAAATGTGGTGATGCCCATTTGCAGAGCGGTGAGAATGTTGGCGAGAGCCGTTCCCCTTGTATCATGAAAGTGGAGTGCGAGCTGGCTTGCCGGGAATCGTTTCAAAAGCGCTTCAAGTACGATTTCAACCTGTACAGGATTTGCCGCGCCGATCGTATCTCCAAGCGATAGTTCAGAAATTCCGAATTCAAATAAAGATTCTGCCAGGCGAATCACTTGTTCGATCGGTACATGTTTTTCATACGGACAGCCGAAAACTGTGGAGAGATAGGCTCTTACTGTAAGATTTGCTTTTTTTGCGTCGTCTGTTACTTGTTTGAGAACTTGGAGAGTGTCAGCAGTGGATTTGTTGATGTTTTTTACGTTGTGTGTTTCGCTTGCGGACATAAAGACAGAAGCTTCGTCAATACCCCCTTCCAGCGCATTCTCCAGTCCCATTTGATTAGGGACAAGTGCTGCGTACGTGATGCCTTTTACCCGGCTGATGCCTTTTGCCACATCTAGAGCATCTCGAAGCGCGGGAATCCATTTTGGATGAACGAAGGATGTTATTTCGATATAGGAGAGTCCTGTCTGGGAAAGCTGGTTGATCCAAGCGATTTTGTCTTCTGTTGCAAGCCACACCGGTTCGTTTTGCAAGCCGTCCCGCGGGCCGACTTCTCTTAACATGACTTTTTTAGGATAGGACATGGTAAGCCTCCCCGATTATTGAGTTGGATCGTTCAGTTCGAGCAGCACATCACCTTCATTCACGAAATCACCTTCCTTTTTTTTCACTTCTTTGACTGTTCCGCTTCTCTCTGCAACAATCGGGATTTCCATTTTCATTGATTCTAAAATGGCGACTTCCTGGCCTTTTTCAATGTGGTCTCCGGCTTTGACATGCACCTTCCACAGGTTCCCTGCCATCTGAATGTGTATCGTCATGACAGCTGCCTCCTTATAAGTTGTTTTTCAAAAAATCAGTTGTGACGTCTCCTTTTTTGAATGCTTCTGATGAAGCAGCCTGTAAGAGAAGCGGAATATTCGTTTTGATCCCTTCTATCCGATAGTCACGGAGCGCCTCCTTTAGCCTCTCAATCGCTTCCTCTCTGTTTTGGCCTTTGACGATCATTTTGGCGATCATCGGATCGTAAAAAGGCGTAACTGCGCTCCCTGTTGTTACTGCACATTCGTGTCGGACTCCATATTGTTCCGGGAGAGAAAAAGCGGTGATTGTTCCCGGTGACGGATAGAAGGTTTTCGGATCTTCCGCATATATTCTGACCTCTATGGCATGCCCGTTTCGTTTTATGTCCTGCTGAGAGAATCTGAGAGTCTGTCCCTCCGCAACCCTTAATTGCTGCTCAACTAAATCTAAACCTGTAATTTCTTCAGTCACGGGATGTTCTACCTGCAATCTCGTATTCATTTCCAGAAAATAAAAGTTTTTATTCTCATCGACTAAAAATTCGATCGTTCCCGCATTGGCATAGCCGATCGCTTTGGCTGCTTTCACTGCCGTTTCTCCTATCTTCATTCTCAGCTCATCATCAACAAATGGAGATGGGGCTTCTTCAATGACCTTTTGGTGGCGTCTCTGGACAGAACAATCACGTTCAAACAGATGCACAGCATGCCCGTGGTGATCTGCAAGAATTTGAATTTCGATGTGGCGGGCGTGTTCAATCACCTTTTCTATATACATGGAGCCGTCTCCGAAAAAATCTGCTGCTCGCTTTTTGTTTCCTTCATACGCCTTTACCAATGCTACTTCGTCAGGAACGAGCTGCATTCCGATGCCTCCTCCCCCTGCTGAAGCTTTCAGCATAACGGGGTAGCCGATTTTACTCGCGGCGAGGCAGGCTGCCTGAATATCTCCAAGGGATTCGGAAACACCCGGCACTACAGGAACACCTGCCTCCTCCATTGCCTTTCGTGCTTTAATCTTACTTCCCATTTTGGCAATCACAGCGGGTGAAGGACCGATAAATACAATGTTTTCTTCTTTGCAGCGTTGCGCGAAACGGCTGTTTTCTGACAATAATCCATATCCCGGATGGATGGCGTCGGCATTTGCCTTTTTCGCCGCCTCTATGATTCTCTCAATATTTAAATAGCTCTCACTGACTCTCGATTCTCCGATATAATAAGCCTCTGTTGCTGCCTTTGTATGGAGCGCATCTCTGTCTGCTTCAGAATATACCGCTGCCGTTTTGATCCCAAGGCGGCTGCACGTACGTATGATTCTCATTGCGATTTCTCCGCGATTGGCAATCAGCACTTTTGTAAACAAATGAAATCACCCCTCATTGACTTGATGGTAAGTGAAACAGCTGAATCGTTTTTTCACGAAGCTTGTATTTTTGAATTTTGCCTGAGGCCGTCATAGGATACTCGTCTGTAAAGATGAAATAACGCGGAATTTTGTGGCGGGCGATTTTCCCTTTGCAATAGGTTTTCAGCTCTTCGGGTGAAGCTGTTTTTCCCTCTTTCAGCTTAATCCAGGCAGCTGCCTCCTCCCCGTATTTTTCGTCAGGCACACCAACTACCTGTACATCTAAAATATTAGGATGGCGGTATAAAAATTCTTCTATTTCTCTCGGATAAACGTTTTCACCGCCTCTGATGAGCATGTCTTTTAATCTCCCGGTGACGCGGCAGTATCCGTCTTCATCCATCACAGCGAGATCACCGGTAAAGAGCCATCCTTCTGGGTTGATTGCCTTTTGGGTAGCTTCTTCGTCTTTATAATAGCCCTTCATCACATGATAGCCGCGGGTGCAAAGCTCTCCCTGTACGCCTCTTTGAACCTCATTAAACGTGCCGGGCTCCACAATTTTCACTTCGACCTCTGGCAAGGCTCGGCCGGTTGTTTCCACTCTTCTTTGGAAGGAATCATTAGCTCTTGTTTGTGTGATCACCGGCGAAGCTTCCGTTTGTCCGTAGGCGATTGTGATGTCTGTCATGCCCATTTTTTCAATGACAGCTTTCATCACCTCACTCGGACAGGATGATCCTGCCATGATGCCTGTTCGCAACGATGACAGATCATAAGAATCAAAATCTTGAAGATGAAGCTCCGCGATAAACATCGTCGGAACACCGTGCAGTGCTGTGCATGTCTCGTTTTCAACCGTTGTAAGGACTGTGGCAGGTTCAAATTCTACAACAGGTACCATGGCTGCTCCGACGGACACACATGCCAAAACGCCAAGCACGCAGCCGAAGCAATGGAAAAACGGAACCGGGATGCACATGCGGTCAGATGAGGTTAATTTCATACATTCAGCGATATTTGCGGCGTTGTTGATGACATTAAAATGAGTTAGCATCACTCCTTTAGGAAATCCTGTCGTTCCTGACGTGTATTGCATGTTAATGACATCATCTTTTTCAAGGCTGCTCATTCTTGCTTCCAGCTCGGCATCTGACACTGTTTGTGCCAACATCTCTGTATCGTCCCAATGATACATACCAGGTAAACGTTTTTCACCGATATAAATCAATGTTTTTAAACACGGATAGCGTTCTGATTGCAGCTGCCCGGGCTCTGCTTCCTTCAGCTCGGGAATTAAGCTGTTCAGGATCTCAGTATAAGAAGTGCCGCGATATGAATTCATGACGATAAGTGCATCCGCATCTGATTGTCTCAGCAAGTAATCAAGCTCTTGGGATTGGTAATTTGTATTTACGGTAACGAGCACGGCCCCGATTTTTGCGGTGGCGAATTGAGCAGCAAGCCATTCCGGTATATTCGAGGCCCATATGGCTACGTGGTCTCCCTTTCCAATCCCCATCCCCATGAGACCTTTAGCGGTTTGGCGGCACAGCCTGTTGAATTGCGCGTACGTGTAGCGAATATTCCGGTCGGGATAGACAACCGCTTCTTGATCAGGATAGGCTGCTGCCGTTTGTTCCAGCAGCCTGCCGATTGTGCAATGGATGAGTTCGGACATGTGACGGTCCTCCTTTCACGAGATCAGAAAGCGTTTACATTTTATTTCAGAAGCTGTCTGGCGATCACGATACGCTGTATTTCTGATGTGCCTTCTCCAATTTCCATCAATTTTGCATCCCGCAGCATCCGTTCAACCGCATATTCTCTCATGTAGCCGGAACCGCCGTGGATTTGAATCGCTTGGTTGCATGCCCTTGTTGCCATTTCAGAGGCAAACAGCTTGGCATAAGCCGCTTCTTTCGTAAACGGGCGCTTATGATCTTTCAGCCAGGCAGCTTTTAATACCATTTGCCGGGCAAGATCGATTTCCATCGCCATGTCGGCAAGTTTAAACTGAATGGCCTGAAAGGAAGAGATCGGCTGTCCGAACTGCTTTCGTTCTTTCGCATAGGCTAAGGAGGCTTCAAGTGCCGCTTGGGCAATGCCGACTGCAAGAGCGGCAATTGAAATGCGTCCGCCATCCAGGGTATGAAGAAACTGTTTAAATCCTTTTGAAGGGTCGCCGAGCAGGTAACTTGCGGGTACACGGACATCCTCAAGCAAAATTTCCGCTGTATTTGATCCGCGCACGCCCATTTTATCGTACGGGCTCGTTATGGTAAGGCCGGGTGTGTCTGTCGGAACAATTAATGCGGAGATGATATTATTTCCGCTCTCATTTTTGCCTGTCACTGCCGTCACAATCACCGTACGTGCATAGCTGGCATTTGTGATCCAGCATTTTTCGCCGTTAATCACATATTCATCACCATCTATCACCGCTTTCGTTTGCGTGCCTCCTGCATCAGAGCCGGCATTTGGTTCTGTCAGGCCGAATGATCCGAGTGCTTTTCCGGAAGCCAGAGGAATCAAATGGTCCCGTTTTTGTTCTTCTGTCCCGAAGTAATATAGAGGGCTTGCACCGAGTGAAACTGCAGCTGCATAGCTTAATCCTGTACTGCCGCATGCTTTGCCGATTTCTTCAACAGCTAAGGCATAGGAAATCGTATCTCCGCCTGATCCTCCATATTCCTCAGGAAAGGGGATGCCCATCAGTCCGAGATCACCCATTTTTTGAAACGTTTGTATCGGGAATTCACCCGTTTGATCTACATGTTCTGCGTGAGGAGCAATTTCTCTCTTTGCAAAATCCTTTACCATTTCACGAACCATTTGCTGTTCTTTTGTCAGCTCAAAATTCACTTGGTTTCCTCCTTCACATCTTTGTAACATCCTATTAAGTGAATTCAGGAATCATTCCCTGACAAAAGAAGTCTGAAAATTAAAACGCCAGCGTTAAAATTAACCGGTGATAATAAGCATTTTCCTTCGTTCGGGCTTTTGCTGATTTTAGCTTTTCGGTTGGCGGACGCTGATTGTTCTTTACGTTTGCCCATGAACTGTCGCACACATGACGAACCACCTCCAGCATCAGGTTCTCTTTTGTGCGAAAATGATAATAAACGGTTCCTTGCGTGACATTTGCTTGTTCGGCAACTGATTTTAACGTCATTGTAGTCCCTTGATACTTCTCATAAATCCCCCGCTTTTTTCTGATAATCTCGATCAAAATGGCTAATCATTTTATGTACTGTCTTTATGTTATGTTTAGGAATGATGCCGCAGTTTTTAAATACTTCGTCATGTTCATAGATTGAAAATATATTTTGCAAGTGTGCCTCTTCGATCTTTTTTAATACGAAATGCTCAGATTCCAATACAGGGAAATCATTAAAAATCATTTTCTCTTAGTAATTCAGCACCGGCAATACGTTTCTTGTCTCATTCATAAAAACGCAATTTGTTGAAAAAGACGGCTAGTAACAGCCGTCTCTGCGGGCTATTGATTTATTTTTCTTTTCGAGGCCTTGCTTTCGTTATGAAGCCGGTCTGCGGACGTGACATAATACGTATATGTTTTATTTGGTTCTGCCGTGTCATCTAGGAAGGTTTGCTTGTCGTTTGTTTTTCTTGCTGTGGTCAGCAATGTTTGCTCCTGTTTTCCTTCAGCCCTGTATATCGCATAATAGGCTGTTTCCTTTGTTTTTCGATTTGATGGGTGGTCTTGTATGTGCAGTAGGTTTCCGTTATCGTCTGCGGTTACTTTGGTCAGTTTCGGTTTTTTCGGCGCTTTGCTGTCGAGCCAAGGCATTTCGGGTACCAATGCAGGCTTGCTGTATAGGTCGGTGATGAGTCTGTCTTTGATGCCGAGCGGATTTTTATTGAGGTCTTTGAGGCTGAAATGCATGCTTCCTTTCACCAGCTCCAGCTGACGGTTGAGATTGATTTGTCTGGCGTATTCTTCAGGGTCGGACCATGGCGGATCAAAATTGTTATTGATTTTATAAGCTGCCTGCCCGATGTATAAATGAACGGGTCTGTTTTTGACCTCGTTGCTCCACCAATCAGCCAGCACGTCATAAGCGGCTGCGTTGAAGCCGATGCTCCAGTAAATTTGCGGGGCAATATAGTCGATGTCGCCTTGCTGGATCCAGTGTCTCGTATCTGCATAAAGGTCGTCATAATTTCTGACACCTGCTTTGGTATTCGATCCGGTTGGGTCGTCTTCTGCGTTTCTCCATACACCGAATGGACTGATGCCGAATTTGACATATGGTTTTTCAGCTTTGATTGTTTGATTGATTTGGCTGACAAGCTGGTTTACATTATCTCTTCGCCAGTCATCAATATCGGGAAACGTGTCTTTCCCGTATTGTTCATACTGTACGGTATCAGGAAATTCCTGTCCGGCTATTTTATAAGGGTAAAAATAATCATCCATATGAACGGCATCAACGTCATAATGCTTTACGACTTCTTCAATGCCTTTGATGATAAAATCCCTCGCTTCAGGGATGCCGGGATTATAATAAAGCTGCTTACCGTAAGCCACGACCCAGTCCGGATGCTTTCTTGCCGGGTGATCATCAGACAATTTATTGAGATCTGTATGGTTCATCGTAATGCGGTAAGGATTAACCCAAGCGTGAAATTCAAGATTTCGTTTATGGGCTTCTTCAATCATAAAAACGAGCGGATCATAACCTGGGTCTTTTCCTTGAACACCAGTCAAATATTCAGACCAAGGCCCGTAAGCGGACGGATAAAAGGCATCGGCCGTCGGCTTAATTTGAACGATGACGGCATTCATTCCCATTGACTGAACGTCATCCAGCAGGCTGAGATACTCCTGTTTTTGCGCTTCAATCGATAAGCCTTTTTTTGACGGCCAATCAAGGTTTAGTACGGATGCAATCCATACGGCTCTCAGTTCCCTGTCCGTTTGTGCTTTGGCCAGATAAGGAACGGATATGATTAACGTTCCGATGAGCAAGCTGACAAGAATACGTACAATCGGCTTTTGACAACCCTTCATTCTGTTTCTTCTCCCCCATTACATCGCTTTCACTATTCGTTATTACGGTATTCCCGGGCTGTAAAAGGGTGCTTAATCGGATTGAAGAAACCGGATTTATAACCGGCTGAACGTAAAAAAGTCCTGAAGCCTCTTTACCCTGCTTTAGGACTTTTTATCATTTATGAGAATTTGGACACTTTTTAACACGTCTACGAGTTTTACGCCTACGCCGACAGCTGATTCAAGAATGGCCTGTGCGCCTGCGATCGATAATATGAAAATCACCGGAACAGCGATATCAGGTAAAAAAAGATAGCCAAGCCCGATCAGGATGGCACACCAAACGCCCGCGCACCAGTAGCAATTTAACATATAGCCAAAGTTTGAGGCCGGCACGTTTTTTTCATTCACATGCCCGTTTGCATCAACGGTTCTTTTCTTTTTCATAAAAGGTTTTCGGATGAATTCAGTAATTTTGTCGAATACAATTAAGTGTGTCAGCCTGTAACTCGCCAGTATCAGCATAAAAAAAGTAAGCCAAGAAAGATGTTCCATGACAAGCCTCCAAGAAAAAGGATGATGTTATCATTCCCCGCTTTTTTGCATCCATTCTTATGCGCGACTCTCTTGCAAAAAGAAAACCGGACAGAGATACGCTTCTGTCCGGCAAGTATTTGTTTAATGCTTATTTGGCAGCACTTTTTGATCTGAATTGATCTTGTCTAAAATATCGAGGATAATATTTGCATTCTTTTCAGCAAATTCACCTTCCAGCATGTCTTTGTGCGCGCCGTACCCGGTGTATTCGGCATAGCCTTCCTCAGCGGCGTCTTGCCATTTCTGTAATACCATAGCCCCGCTCGTTTCGGTTTGAATGCCAGCTTCAATGAAATGAATGTTTGACTTGATACGGCCTTCATTTATTAACTGAGCCCAATATTCCTGATAGCACCTTTTTTTCTGTATCACTGTTTCTCTGACTGCTTCTGGCAGGTATGCGGCTGAGTCGTCGTTTTCGGTATCTGCTGTTATAGACTGATCCTTTTTGTAGGCGTCTACGATAATGAAGTCACTGACTTCTAGTCCTTTCTGCTCCATAGCCTGTACGACCTCAAAAGCCAAGTTTCCGCCCGCGGAGTAGCCTAATAGAACGTACGGCCCTTCTGGCTGTATTTCGGTAATGCGGCTGACGTATTGTTCAATGCGGCTGTCTTCCTCAATAAAATGAAAGCCATACACGGCTGCTTTGTGATTCAGCTGCAATGCCAGGTCTTTAAAATAAATCCCGAAGCCTGAAATCGGCGGGAAGCAGAACAGGTTTTTTCCGCCTTGCTGGTTCAGTTGGATCACATGCTGTTCACCGGCCGCTGACAGCTGATTAGAATAAAGCTTTTCCGCAAGCTGGGCGATCGTCGGATTTTCGAATAAGACATCAATCGGTATATCAATATGCTGATGATGTTTAAGCATGTGTATCACTTGAAGCGCTTTTAGTGAATGTCCGCCAAGACCGAAGAAATCATCATGTATTCCGATCGTTTTAACGCCGAGTACGCTTTTCCAAATTTGCGCCAATTCCTGTTCGACCCAGTTTCTGGGCGGTGTGAGGTCCTGACGATTTTCAGACTCGTTTTCTGGAACAGGGAGTGCGCTGCGATTGATTTTTCCGTTTCCGGTAAGCGGCATACGGTCAACTCGAACCCAGCGCTGCGGAATCATGTAGTCAGGAAGCACTCGTGCCAATGCAGCGCGAATTTCCTTTTCGTTTCTGCTTTCATCACTAACATAATGCGTGTATAGCTGCGCCTCTCCATCTGTTTCCAGCAAAGTAACTGCCGCTTCACGGACCCCTTCGATTTCTAACAGCCGCGCTTCAATTTCAGCTGGCTCAATCCGTTTTCCGCGAATTTTAATCTGTCTGTCAATCCGGCTGATATATTCTAGGTTCCCATCAGGCAGCCACCGCGCCAAATCACCGGTACGGTATATTCTTTCTCCAGGTATGAAAGGATCAGGAGAAAAAACGGCAGCTGTTACATCATCTCTGTTTAAATAGCCTTTTGCCACTCCGTCACCGCCGACACATAGCTCTCCGGGAACGCCTATTGGCAAGAGACATCCTTTTGCATCTAAGATGAAAGCGGTACAATTGCTGATCGGTTTCCCGATCGGGATAGGAGTGGCATAGTCTCTTTTAATCTCAAAAAAGGTTGAGAACGTCGTGTTTTCTGTCGGTCCATAGATATTATAAAGCGAAAGCTTCGGACACGCGCGCCTGACAGCGTTTATAAGCTCAGGCGACAGCGCTTCGCCCCCGACATATAGCGTATGAAGCCTATGAAACATGTCAGCTTGAGCTTGTGCCAGCTGATTAAAAAGAGCGGTTGTCAAAAACAGCACAGTGATGTTGTTTTCAATTAAATACGCGCCAAAACGATCTGGTGTCAGCATTGTTGATTTATCAATGATATGCAGAGTTGCTCCTTTTAAAAGCGCTCCAAACATTTCAAAGGTGACGGCGTCAAAGCTGATGGACCCTGTTAGGATAAACCGGTCATTTACAGAAGCTGATGTGTAATTGCTGTTGCAAACAAGGGACACGACATTGCGATTGGTAATCATGACGCCTTTAGGCCGGCCTGTCGAACCGGAAGTATACATGATGTACGCGAGATCATCCGGGCCAGTGACGATTTCCAAAGGTTTCGTATGTTCTTCAATCATCGCCTCTGCATCTGCAGAAATGAAGGTTCCAGCAAACGCTGTGTTTGGCTCCAGTCCTTTTTGAACAATCAGCATAGCGGCTTTTGTTTCGTCGAGCATATAGCTGATCCGTTCAGGCGGAAGCTCCGCGTCAAGAGGAAGGTATGTCCCCCCTGCTTTTAAAACAGCCAGTACACTAATGATGAATTCAGGAGAATGACCAGACAAAATACCGGCTGTTCCGTTCCGGCGCAGCCCGTTTTCATACAATGTTCTAGCCAGTGCATCCGATTTTTGATCGAGTTCACGATACGAAATGGACCTATTTCCGTAAACCAGAGCTGTTTGATCCGGTGTTTTTACTGCCTGTTCGCGGAATATATCTATTACTGATTTGTTTTTCGGATACGCCGTCGAAGTGTCGTTACATTGTGTTAAAATCTGCTCTTTTTCTTTCGGATCAAGAAAGGAAAAGTCTGCAACGGGAATGTCAGGGTGATCTGCAGCAGCTTGTAACGCTTGTGTCAGCTGTCTTTGGATACAGGTCATCCAGGCAGCATCATACACGTGCGCATTATAGCTGAACTTGATGACGAGTTCATCACCGGGAGCAACGACAAGGTTGAAATTGTATCCTGACTGTTCAGACACTTTTACATTGTCTATTTGCAGAGGTGAATCAATCTGATCAGCTGAGTCAGCCATTTTTTGCTGTAACGGATAATTTTCAAAGACAATAATGTGGTCAATCAGTTCCTGTTTTAAGGCGGTGTTTGCCTGAATATCGAATAAAGGATGGCAGGTAAACGGCTCAGCGTCCAGCATATCTTGTTGACAGCGGCTGAGCAGTTCTGCAAACGTTTCTTCTTTGCCTGTTTTAACACGAACCGGAACTGTATTGATAAACAATCCGATCATTGACTCAACACCCGGAATTTCAGATGGTCTGCCTGAAACAACTGCGCCAAAAACGACATCGTCCGTTCGGTTGTAGCGCTGGAGCATAACACCCCAGACCGTTTGAATAAAGGTGGCAAGCGTGACGCCTGTTTGTTTGGCGGTCTCTTTTAGCTTGTCCGTCAGCTTTTGATTCAGAGTGAAAGTTAATTCTTCACGGTAATACCCTTCTTTTGCTTCTCTGTCCGTCACCCGAGGCAGCTGTGAGGGGGTGCTGTAGTTTTTCAGATAAGCACGCCAGTAGTCTGCTGCCGTTTCTTTGTCTTGTTTTGTCAGCCAAGAAATATAGGTGCTGTAGGGACGAACAGGCTCCAAAGCAAGGTGATTTCCTGTATGGATAGATTGATAGATTTGCATAAATTCCTGCAGAATGATTCCGAGACACCAGCCGTCCATTAAGATGTGATGGTGGCTCCAGACACAGACATGCTCATTTTCTGCTGTTTTGAGCAGAGAAATCCGCATCAGCATGTCTTTTTGCAAATCAAACCCTTTTTTCTTATCTTTCTCCTTAAACTGTTCAATATAATCATTCTGCTCATTCATTTGCAGGCTGGAAATGTCCTCAGTGTGCAAATGGAATTTCCGTTCTGTCATCACGACCTGCCGAGGCCCCGACAGATTGGAGACGTGCGGCAGAAATACAGTTCTGAAAATATCATGGCGGTCGATGATGGCTTGAATACTGCGCTGAAACATCTCATAGCTAAGGCTTCCTTTTATCGTAAAGAGCGACTGCTCAACATAAGCTCCCTCCTCTTTATGGAGGAAGGAATGAAACAGCATTCCCTCCTGCATATGACTCAGAGGATAAATGTTCTTGATTTTTTTGGTTTTAACCATATCGCCTGCACCTTTCTATACGGTTTCATTAGTGAAAACTGAGCATATCAGCGATTTCTTGGAGTGCGTCCTCGGTCAGTTCATGATCATCAAAATCGCTGATGGTTTTTTCTGTTTCTGTTTTGTTCAGACAGTGATCAATCAGCTTCAGTAAATAGTGATGGCAATTCTCACAAAGCTGTGCGATTGTTTTATGCTGGAAACGGGATGTTACGTACGTCATGTTGACTGTCATTTTTCCTTCTGCTGCCATCGCACTGATGTCAAGCGTTTGCTCACGGTTCCAAGAAGTGCTGATATCTTCTCCGGTCCCGAGCGGAGAAAACGAGAAGGTGTTTTCATCAGGCGCTTCAGTTGTACGGCTGTTTTCAAATTGACCCAGATAGTTGAAGCTGATGTCCGCCGTGCCGGTGAAATCAACGTCAGTTTTCTCAGGCGGGGTCAAATATTTGAGTACACCGTAGCCGAATCCTTTGTCCGGAACGCGTCTCAGTGTATCTTTTGTTGTTTTTAACACATGAACCAAGTATTCTTCTTGATCCTTGTCGGTCAAGTCTGAATCTAGTTTGACGAATAATGGATAAATGGCGGTAAACCATCCAACCGTGCGGCTGACATCTATGCCGTCTAACACATCCTCGCGTCCGTGGCTTTCTAATGACAATTTGACGGCGGATTGTTTTGTCCAATCCCGCAAAGCTAGAATCACGGAAGCCAGCAGCATATCTTGCGAATCTGTGTTATATGTGCTGTTGACACGTTTTAAAAGCGCCTCCGTCTCTTTTGTATTTAGAGAGAATGAAACTGTATCCCGTTTTCTCTCATTTAAAGTTTGAGCGTTCATTTGATCAAACGGCAGTGCTTCTGTTTGATACTCTTCAGCTTCGCGCCAATATGCGAGCTGTTTCATAAGCTGACGGCTTTCAGCATAGTCAGCGAGTTTTTCCGTATATGCTTTGAAAGAGCTTGTTTTAGGCGGCAAATCAATGCCGTCTCCGTTTACAGCCTGACGGTATCCGGTTGCCAAATCCTCCAGCAGGACACGCCATGAGACGCCGTCAACGATGAAGTGATGAGCCGTTAGGAACAAAAAGTCTCCATCATCTGTACGGAAAAGTCCGGCCTGCAATAGCGGCCCTTTTTCCAAATCTATGTTCTGCTGAATGTCACGTACATGATGTTTAATCAGAGATTCATATTCATTGACTTCTGAACCTTTAAGATTGATGATCTGAAGGCTGTACAGCGCGTCGTCTGAATGACTGACCGGCCGATTATATTGAACCCATTTGCCTTGCTCAGACTGTGTGAACACCATTCGCAGCGCATCGTGGTGGATTGTGATGGCTTTTAACGTTTTGCGCAGCGCGTCTTCTTGAACGGAGGTGCTCCGATGCAGCATAACAGATTGATTAAAATGGTGTTTCTCTTTTATATCTTGAGAAAGGAACCATTTTTGAACAGGTGACCACTGTACTTCTCCCTCAACCGGAGCTTGGCTGGCACTAGTATTGGAATCACGGATATATGCTGCCAGTTCTTTAATTGTCGGATGACTGAATAAATCTTTAACCGACATTTGTTTCCCGATTCGATGAAGCCGTGCTGACACCTGTAACGCTTTAATGGAATCTCCTCCGAGCTCAAAGAACGAATCATCAATTCCGATTTTCTCTGCACCGAGCACTTCACCCCATATATCTGCCAGTTTTTGTTCCATCTCGCTGTTCGGTGCATGAAATGTACGTACTTGATTGAATGCCGGTTCTGGAAGTGCCCGGCGATCCAGCTTGCCATTTGGTGACAAAGGAAGCGAGTCCAGCGTTTGAATAAACGCCGGCATCATATACAAAGGCAGCTGTTTTTTTAATTCGGCACGCAACATTTCTGTATTAAAGTCTTGCTCTGCCACAATGTAAGCACACAATTCGGTTTGAGCAGGCGCTGTTTCGCGAGCAAGGACAACAGCCTCTTTTACTCCGTTTATACGGCGGATAACTGATTCAATTTCTTTCGTTTCTACACGGTGGCCTCTGATTTTGACTTGATCGTCCATTCGTCCTAAGTATTCGATTGTACCGTCTGCCATCCATCTGGCTGCGTCACCTGTTCGATACATCTGTTTTTCGGGCTGGAATGGGTGCTGAACGAATGTTTTTGCTGTCAGTTCCGGAAGATTGATGTACCCTCTCGCAAGCCCTGTTCCTGCTATACAAAGCTCGCCGGCAACGCCGATTGGCTGAAGCTGATCCCCGTTTAAAATCAGCACTTCAGTATTGTCGATCGGCCGGCCGATGCATACGTTTTTCTGCCGTTCCATATGTCTCATGGCTGTGGTTGCCACACTGTTTTCTGTCGGCCCATATTCATTTGCTAGCTCTGTATTCGGGCATATTGCCATGCTGCGGTCTATCAATTCCCGGTCAGCTGCTTCTCCTGCAAGCGTGACTACTCTAAGCGTCTTCGCATCTTCCGGCTGTATGACGTCCAAAAGTGCCCGATATAAAACAGGGACGATAATCATATGTGTAATCCGATGATGAGATAGATCATGCTTAATGGACAAAATATCTTTCGCTTCGTTTTCATCAGGCAGCACTGTCTTTGCACCTGACAAAAGCGGTGTGAACATACTTGTTAAAAAGCCGTCAAACGAAAAAGAAAAGAGCTGAAGGACTGTGTCTGTCTCATTCAAAGCATAAGCATTTCGCCGCCACTGCAGGGTGTTGGCTATTCCTTTATGCTCGACCATCACGCCTTTTGGCTGGCCTGTCGTTCCTGAAGTATAAATGATATAAGCCAAATGCTGAGGGCGTGACACTTGCGGAAGCGGTGATCCGTCGTATGTCTCCGCGGTCTCTATAGCGAATATCTCACCTTCAAAATCTTCAAGTGCTTCTTGCTCCGCAGCAGGTAAAGTGATGAGCAGTTTGGTTCGGCTGTCGTCGAGTATATAGCGTTTCCGTTCCGCCGGGTATTCCGGATCAATCGGGACATAACAGCCGCCGGCTTTCCAAACGCCCAGAATGGCTGCAATCATGCTGAATGAACGAGGCATCATAATTCCGACTGGTGTGTCCGGCTTAACCCCGCGGTCTCGCAGGGCCCATGCAATGCCATTGGACCATTCGTCCAGTTCCTGATAGGTGAGCGTGTTTTCTTTGCTGATGAGTGCAGGAGCATTCGGAGTCAGCGTTGCTTGTTTTTCAAACAGCTGATCGATTGTTTGCACTTTATGTTCATTTTCTTGCCCGCTGTTAAACTCATTCAGCAGTTTGTTTCGCTCTTCATGAGTCAGAATGTCGATATTGTTAAGAAGTGTGTTCGGATTTTTGACAATATGACTCAGCAAATTTGTCAGGTGATATGTCCATTGTTTTATCGTTGCTTTTTGAAAAAGTGCAGTCGAATATTCAAATTGCAAATGAATTTGCTCGTCACCCTCAGAAGCCTGCAATGTGATATCAAACTTAGAAACATGATGAGAAACGCCGGCCGGCTGGAGTTGTATGTCATCCAGCTCCAAAGACTGTTGCTCTGTATTTTGAACGACTAACATGGCATCAAACACTGGATTTCGGCTCATATCCCTTGTTACGCCGAGCTTATCGACAAGCTCTTCGAACGGATAATCCTGGTGTTCGTAAGCTTCCAATGCGGTCTCACGCACTTCCTGCAAAAATTGCGCAAATGGCTTCCCGCCCTCCGGGCGTGTCCGAAGCGCCAGGGTGTTGACGAACATTCCAAGTATCGGCTCAAGGTCTTTGTGAGGACGTCCGGCAATTGGTGACCCGACGATGATGTCTTCCTGTCCGCTTAAGCGCGACAATAACGCTGTGTAAGCTGCCAGGAGCACCATGTACAGGGTGCTTCCGTTCTCGCGTGCGAGTTTGTGAAGCCCGGCTGTGAGTTCTTGATCGAGCGTAAATGAGACTTGGTCACCCGCGAAGCTTCGCACTGGCGGCCGGGCGTAATCAGCCGGCAGGTCCAGTACGGGCAGCTCGCCTTCGAGCTGCTTCAGCCAGTACGCCTCCTGCGTCTTGTACGGGTCTCCTTTTTTAAAGGCCTCCTGCCATACGGCATAGTCTTTATATTGAATGTGAAGCGCAGGTAGCTCCTGATTGGCGTACAGCTCCCCGAATTCCC